>JAZSJZ010000008.1:0-90832 GCA_045534575.1 Christensenellaceae bacterium | reverse complement strand
CAGCATCGTAATAATAACCGCGGTAACGAATAGGGTTGAGATTGCCAACAAAATCTTCTAAATCTTCTTCAACGCCGTTTGCATTTAGCACTTTGTGATTACCCCAAGCGTCGTAAACGTAACGGCAGATAAGGTTTCCGCTTGCATTGTAAATTCCAATAATGTCGCCTACAGCATTCTTTAGGTAAAGATACTTTACGCCGTTAATAATCACGCCCGTTATTCCACTTGCGGTATAGATAAACCTTAGGTCACGGGAAACTCCGTTTTGAGCATAATGCTCACGATAGAGTGTTCCGTTAAGGTAGGTGAAAGTTTTAGTTACACCGCTTGCCGTTGTTTTGGTTTTTCTTAAGCCTTCTGCATTGTAAGTAAAGGTAGTGGCGTTAGCCTCGCCTTGCTTTTTAAAGCTTACTAGCCTATCGTGCCAATCGTAAGTGGCAGTGTTTCCAAGATAATTAGTAGGGTTACCGTTTAAATCGTAAGAACAAGTTTTTCCGTTATAACTTAAAAGCCTATCTGTTGACAAGTCGTAAGAATAGTTAAAAGTCTGCAACGGTGACGTGGTTATCGATAAGTCGCCCGGAGTATAGGCATAGACCTTTTTACTGGTTATGTTTCCATTGTTATCATATTCGTAAGTTTTGCTAAAGCCTAGTTCCTTGTTATCTTCTCTAACAAGGCGGTTAAAATCGTCATAGTGATAATGAACAAACGCAGTAAAGAAAGCATCTGTTGAGTTATAATTTTGATAACCTACGTTTAAGCAGTTAATATTTTTATTATTATCGTAAAAGATAGACTGCGTTGCAAAAGGAACGTATTCGCCCGTCGCACTCGTTTTAGTTAAGAATTGACAAGCACTTGGGTAAAAAGTAGTTCCGTCTCTTTCGCTATCACCGTCATAAGTGTTATGGTAAGAATAATTCTCTCTTAAATAGCAGTTTTCGATTTGTTTATCGGTTCTAGTGTGCCTATTCAAAAAATCTTTTTGATAAGTTTCTTGGTAGGTTGCGCCAAGGTTAGCGGTAGAACTTGCCGTTATTTGACCAAATGCGTCGTAACTAAAGTTTTCGATAATTCTTTGGTTTTGGCTCGTATCTCCAACGTTAACGTTGTGGGTTTGCAAAAGTCCCGTTTCTTCGTCGTAAATATATAACTCGCCTTTCCCACTTGAATACGAAACGCCAAGGCATCCGTTATCGTAATTATACAATATGATTTCGCCGTTGTCAACAGCCTCTTTTGATTGAATGCAAAGCAATGAATTAAAAAACGAGCTCAGCAAAAACCGAGCTCGTAGATGTATTTAATTGTTCTTCTCTGTTAAAAATTGAATTATTTTTTTGATTTGCAAATTAGAATAAATAGAAACATAAATATATTTGTCGCTATTTGAATTGTTTAAACTTATTTTAATATATCTATCAAACAAATGAATATATCCTATATACTTCTTTTTTTGTTCTTTAGTAAGTTTTACTACTTCTACACTTTTAACTTCATCAATATTTATTTCACTATTCCATAAAATTAAGCTTCTTTTTTTCTTATAAAACTTATTTGTAGCAAAAAAAGGAAAATCATAAACTTTCATTCTATTATTATTAATAACAATATGATACGGAATATAAAATAGTTTCACTAGTGCAAGTACAACAATAAACAAGCATATATAAGCTATAATAACAATCTTTATATTATTAATAAAATTTATCAATAGTATCAGTTGCAATAAACCTAAAATAATTGCTACTAGAGTATATATTATTCTTTCTTTAACAGAATATATTTTTTTCATAGTTTCTCCATCTAATTTTATGATATCCATTCTAGGAACCATTCTATGCCATCTTCTATATGACCTGCAATTGATTTGCCATTAATTTCAGTATAAAAAATACCATTAATTATAACACCAACAACAACGCGTGCTGCAGTCCCAATTATGAATCCTGGAATTCCACCTATATATCCTCCGATTGCGGCTCCAACTTTAGCAGATGCCCATACATTGAATGCACCAACTCCAGCTGTAACAATTCCACTAGCTACAGTTGTTTGCCACGAATCTCCAGCATTTATATGCCCCATAACATCTGTATATGTATCATATGCAACTAAACCATAACTTATAATTGAAGCAATCTTGGTAATTGGAGATTTCAAGTTGCTTAAAACTTGGTGTTCTGTTAATCCCCAAGCAGAATACCAAAACTCGTAAAATTCCGGATTTTTCATTGTCCACTTAAGTACACTGAATGCACCAGCCATACTTGAAGTCAAAGCCATGCTTAATGAAACCCAGTTTTGAGAGGGAAATTTTACAGACAAACCAGCTGAACCTGATAAACAACTTCCACCACCATATACACCACCTAATGCTAATGAGCTAATCATTCCACCACTAGTTGATCCACCAACACCAGAACTACCATAAGCAATTCCTATCGGACTATTATTCGCATAGCAATACAAATTAAGTCCATTTATTCTAAATGGATCTACACTTGATACATCGTCTGGGCTAATAAATCTGCCAACTTCGCTATCGTAGTAACGTGATTTTAAGTAGTAAAGACCTAAGTCCGCATCAAAATAGTAACCGCGGTAACGAATAGAGTTGAGATTGCCTATAAACGTTGCAAAACTATTTTTCGTTCCGTTACGATAATTATAACTTTTTTTAAAAAGTTTGTCAACAAAGCTTTAAAAAATAAACTTTTGCATCAAGCCATTTACGCTAAAGCGCCAAAAATTAAAAAGGGCAACCGAAGTTGCCCTTTTTTGTTGGTTAAAATTCAATTATTCAGCTGAAGACTTTTCAGTGATTAAATCGCCGTAAGTTTTTTCGAAGTATTCAACCTTATCTTCCATATAAGAATTGATGAATTGGTTTGCAATCTTAGAAACTTCGTTTTCAGTTACAGAATCGAGTTTTACTTGTTTAAACTTATAAGCAAGTGATTCTTTATCTGTTAAATCAGCAATGAAAGCATCTTTATCGGTTTGAGGGTCGTAAGATTTTTCAACAATCTTAGAGCATACCATGATGTGGTAGCCGTAGTCAGTTCCAACGATAGCGTATGAACCAACACCTTTTTCCACGAGCGCCTTGCCTGCCTCAGCGAACTCTTTTACGTATTGAGATGCCGAAGTGAACGGAGAGTAAAGATAGCCGTAAGTTTTTTGCAATGAACCAGGGTCAGTTGAGAATACGAAAGTTAAATCTAAAAGTTTATCGAAAATCTCATCGTTATAGTCGGCAATTGCACCAACGGTATTTTCAACGTCGTTATTATCGAAATAAATTTCGCTAAAGCCAAGTGGAGCAAGATAGGTTTGAATAAAGTCGCTAAGAGCAATATCGTCAGCAACAACATTGGTTACTTCCCACTTAGTTTTCTCAACACCGTTTTCGTCTTCTTCAACCTTACCCTCTTCGTCCTTAACGGTAACTTCGCCAAGGAAAGATTTGAAACTTGAATCTTCTAAAACAGTGTATTTATCTTCAAAAATGAAAGTTTTGTTATCTTTATCGTAAGAACCGTAGTTAAGGTAAGCCCAGCTAGAGCGTTGGTCGTTTGCAACAATTTGGCTAAGAAGCGTTGCTCTATAAGCATCGATTTCCGCTTGAGTTATGTCTTTCTTTGCCTTATATTCGCTAAGCTTTGCAGATTGAACGTCTGAAAAACCTAAAAGAAGGTTTGTTACGTAGCCATAGCCACCAAATGGGTTATATAAAACTAAAGACGTATCTGAAGCGGCGTCAAGCGCGCTTTCATAAGCAGAATAATCGTTTCTATACTTTGCTTCTTGGCTAGCATAGTCAAGTTGATATTGTTTCCATAATGCTTCGTCGTCAAGTTTAGATTGAACTGAAGCAATTAATGAACTTTCATACTTGCTAACGAGAACGTTCTCAAGTTGAGTTGTTAAAATATCTTCAAAGTAAGTGTATTTTAAAACGTTGTCAGTATCGGTAGTGTAGTCGTAACTTTCGTCGCTATCGATAAGACCAGATTCTCTTAAATATTGAATAAGCGAACTATAGGCCTTCTTTTTCTCGTTAGGGATTTCGATTTTGTAGTTATTATAAATCGCAACGTTAAGGTCGTAAAGATTTTGATATTGATTTTTTAACGCATCTTCTTCAAGTTTTAAAACAACGTTTGCAACATCATAATCGTCAACGGTTGGAGTTGCTTTTCTTAACGCTTCTTCGGTATCGGTATCTTGTTCTTCTTGAGTTGGAGCAGTTCTTTCGTCGTAAGTAACGTCTTCAGTTTCTTCCTCTTCCTCTTCTTCCTCAACGTAAGTATCGATTGCGTCGTTTACAGTTTTTCTCGCTTGATAGTAGCAATAACCAATTTCGTATTCGGTTAAATATTTCTTAAGGCTTTCAATATCATTGCTTTTTGCACTAATATCGCTATCGCCTGCGGTTGCGTTTGCCTTGAAATATTTTTCAAAATCGGTAAGGTCTGCATCGTTTTTAAGTCTTATGGAGTTATACGTTTTAGCAAGTTCAACTCTTGCTTGTTGAACGATAATTCTATTTTTAACGAGGTCCTCTAAAACAATTTCATATGCTTGAGAAGTCGTGTATCCATAATAGTAAACGTATTGAAAGCCGTAAGATAAAAAGCCTGATACCAATTCTCTTTTATAGATATCATCTTTATCAACTTCGTCCGAAATTTGAACGGAAGCGATAATTTGAGCCATATCTTTATCTTGGTCAACTTGAATCCAATCACAGCCGACAAATATGCTTAAGCACATAATTATCGAAACGATAGCAACGATAATTTTTGAAAAAACCTTTTTCATAGAAAACTCCCTAATTCGTCAAAACTAAATAAGTCGCAATATCTAAATGCGCACACGCACGTAAAACGCACGCTCGCGCGCAATATATTGTTTATTCCAAACTATTATACAAGATTTTTCACCTTTACGCAACATTTTTTTGGTGATTTTTATATTATTTTTGGCTTTTCAAAGAAAATTCAAGGAACTCTTTGGTTCTTCTTGCCAAGCCCTCTACGCCAATCTTCTTAGAAATGGTAATAGTTGGATTAGCAGAAAACGATAAAACGGCTTCGTTTTTAAACTCGTTAAGCGCTAAAGATATGCCACCGTTTGCAAACGAATTGATATCAATAAGCGTTAAAATTGCGCCTTCTTCCCTAATTTTTACTGCTATAACCTCGTTTTTCTTGCATAAATATTTAAGTTCTGCTAGCAAAACAAGGTTTTCAACTTCGCGCGGAATTTTTCCGTAATTTTCAAAAATAGAAGAAACGACCCTTTGTTTATCTTCGTCGTTTTTAATCTCGGCAATGGCTTTATAAAGGTCGAGCCTAGAAGACTGAACTGAAACGTAATCGTTTGGAATAAAAGCGTCAAACTTGATGTCAAGTTCGGTTTCGAACTCTTTGGTAACTTCGCCTAATTGTTCACGCAGAAGTTTTGCGTAAAGTTCGTAACCAATTTTATCCATATGCCCGTGCTGTTCTTTTCCCAAAACGTTGCCAGCGCCTCTTATTTCTAAGTCCTTCATAGCAATCTTATAACCGCTACCAAGTTCGCTGTTTTCCATTATTGCCGATAGTCTTTTGTAAGCCGTGTCCGACAGCACCTTTTCTTGCTTATAAGTAAAATATGCGTGCGCCATTTTATCGCTTCTGCCAACCCTTCCTTTTAGTTGGTAAAGGGTGAAAAGCCCAAGTTTATCAGCATCGATAACTATAAGCGTGTTGGCGTTAGGCACGTCAATTCCGTTCTCGATAATAGTGGTTGCAATTAGCACGTTATACTCGCCGTTAAAGAACGCCATTATGTGATTTTCAAGCCCTTCTCTAGACATTTGCCCGTGCCCAACTACTATCTTTGCTTCGGGTAAAAGTTGGGCTATATGCTCGCTAAAGCGATAAATCGACTCAACGTGGTTATACAAAATGAACACTTGCCCACCACGAGATAGTTCCTTCATGCACGCATCACGAATAAGCGATTCGCTCTCCTCAATGAGGTATGATTGCACGGGGATTCTCGTGTGCGGTGGAGTTAAAATGAGTGAAATATCTCTAATTCCCGATAGCGACATATGAAGCGTTCTCGGTATCGGCGTTGCGGACATTGTTATCGTATCAACGTTATTTTTTAGCGTTCTTAGTTTTTCTTTATGTTCAACGCCAAAGCACTGCTCTTCGTCTAAAACCAAAAGCCCTAAGTCTTTGAAAACTACGTCTTTTCCAAACAGCCTATGCGTGCCGATAACGATATCTATCTCGCCACTTTTCAGCAATTCGAGCGTTCTTTTTATTTGCGAAGGTTTTTGGAAGCGGTTAAGTAGCCCTATTCTAACACCAAAACCCTTAAACCTTTCGAAAAACGTTTGATAGTGTTGCTCGGTCAAAATAGTCGTTGGCGCAACGATTGCAACTTGTTTTAAATCCATAACAGCTTTAAAGCACGCTCTAATCGCAACTTCCGTTTTGCCAAAACCAACGTCGCCAAGAAGAAGCCTATCCATAATTTTAGGGCTTTCCATATCCTTTTTTATTTCGATAATAGATTGCTCTTGGTCTTCGGTTAAATCAAACGGGAAAGCCTCTTCAAACTCAGCAGTTATTTCGTTATCTTGAGAAAAGCAAAAACCTTTTTGCTCTGCTCTCTCTTTATAAAGTTTTTTAAGGTTAATGGTCATCTGCGAAATAGACGCCCTTACCCTTTGCTTAATTCTATCAAACTCAACGCCACCAATTTTATTAAGTTGAGGCGCTTTATCGCCACCTAGATATTTGGTGAGTTTATCCATTTGATCAACGGGAACGTATAAATAATCCCCGCCGAAATATTCAACGGCAACGTAGTCTTTAGTGCCTTCAGTCGTTGAAATTCTTTTCGTTCCACGAACAATGCCCACGCCGTGAACTTCGTGAACGGCAAAATCACCAACTTCAGGCGCGGTGAAAGTGTCGTTCCGCTTTTTCTTAATCTTTTTATCTTTCACGCCAGAGAGGAACAAATCACACGTTCCAATAACGGCAACTTTTTCGTCGTGGAAGACAAAACCATTAGTTAAATAATAACTTGTTAAATAAACGTTAGCATCGTCAAAAGTGTTATCGCTAACGATATTCAATATGCCCGCTCTTAGTAAATTTTCGCTAAGTTTTTGCGCCCTTTCAACGCTTCCACACGCGATAATCGACTTATAGCCTAACTTTTTCCAATTAACAAGGTCGGTTTCAAGGTCAGTAGGTTTTGACGAATATCTAGGTGAAGAAATAATTGATAGACGAAGCGTTTGAAGTGGAGAAAAGAACGGAACGATAGAATTCAAGTTTTGGAACGAGTGGCAAGGCTTTTGGTTTAAAAGATTAGTAACCTTATCTATCGTCGTTAAATTATCAACCGAAAAATCAAAAACTTCGCCAAAAGAAAGTAGCGATTTATATCTTTCTTGATGTTCTTTTATAATACCTTGCGCACTATCTAAAATAAGTTTAGGCTCTTCAAATAAAACAAGGTCAAAATCAAAATAATCTTTAATCGTGCCTGATGAACTTCTTAAAAGTGGCATCAAAAACGATAACGACGGATTAGAAAAAGCCTCTCTATCTAAAAGATCGTTTAGCGTTTGAGCAATTTGCTTTGCCTTTACCGAGCAGTTGAGCGTTTTAAATTTTTTTACGCTTTTTTGAATTGAATCTCGAAGATAAGAAACTTCTTCCTTTTCAATTTGCCAATCTACCGTTGGAAGAATGGTAAACGAGCGCACTTCATCTAGTGGCGAGTGTTTTTCAAGGTCAATCGTTCGAATTTTTTCAACTTCGTCGCCAAAAAAGTCGCATCTAAAAGCAGTATCTTCGTTGATAGGAAAAACTTCTAAAATATCACCGCGAACAGCAAACTCACCCTTTTCGTTTGCAAATTCTTCACGCTTGTAACCCATATTAACTAAGGTCGAAATAATCTCATCTAAAAGGTATTCTCGGCACGAATAAATTTTCAAAAAATCTAACTTTTTAGGAAAAAGTTGCATTAACGCTTCCATAGTCGTAACGACGATATCTGCGCCCGACAAAATTTCGTAAAGCGCAGAAATTCTTTTATGCAAGTTTTCTCTGTTGAAAAATTTCTTAAAAAGCAAAACGTCGTCTTTTGCGGGAAGATAAACAACTTTTTTTTGAGTTAAGGCAAAAATTTCTTGAGTAGCTTCTTTTGCTGAAACATAGTCTGGCGCAACATATAAAACCTTTCCTAAGACTTTTGACGCTAGAAAATATCTAGCGGGCTTTGAAACGCCAAATACCGCAGTAGAAATTCCACTGCGGGTGTTATTTTGCCAAATTTTGGCATTTTCACATTTTAAGTTTTGTATATTATCGATAAGCATTTTCTAACTTTTTTAGTTAAAAATGGGGCTATAGGTCGATTAACAAGTGTTTTAGTTATATTTTGCCATCAAAAATTCAACGTCTTTTCCAAAGACAAAATCTTTTAAAGCGTCTTTTGCTGAAGTTAAAACCCTGTCAAATTCTTCAGCCTTTTCTTTAGGAATATTTGCTAAAACGTAGTCTATAGTAGGAATGTTTTCGTTTTCTTTCTTTATTCCTATTCTTATTCTCTTAAACTCGGTGGACGATAGATTTTGAACGATATTTTTCATCCCGTTGTGGCTTCCCGCCGAGCCTTTTGCTCTTATTCGCATTGAGCCAATTTCAATATCTAAATCATCATAAGCAACGATTAAATCTTTCAAGCTTGCGCCAAAAAAATTCATAACGGCAAGAACTGCCTCACCGCTTAAATTCATATAGGTTTGAGGCTTTACCAAAACAAACTTTTCGCCGTTTAAAACGCCTTGAGCGATTAGGCTTTTAAGTTTTAGTTTTTTAGAAAACTCAACACCTAAATCCGTTGCCAAACGGTCAACGGCCATAAACCCAAGATTATGAAAATTGTTTTGGTATTTTTTATCTGGGTTGCCTAGCCCCACAACGATTTTCATTGCCCACCTTTGTTTTAAAAAGGCCATCCTTATGGATAGCCTTCAAATTTTAGTCGTTATAAATATCTGACATCATATTGTCTCTTGAAATGTTTTCAATAGCCTTTGCTAAAAGTTTTCCAACCGATAAAATTTCAATCTTTGGAATACACTTTTCTTCTGGCAAGTGAATAGTATCGAGAACAACTAGCTTGTCGATATAAGAATTTTGAATTCTCTCGATTGCAGGTCCGCTTAAAACGGCGTGCGTGCAACAAGCGTAAATTTTTTCAACGCCCGCTTTGTGCAATGCTTCAGCGCCTAAGCAAATAGTGCCTGCGGTATCAATCATATCGTCAACTAAAAGACAAGTTTTGCCCTTTACGTCGCCAATAATATTCATAATTTCAACTTGGTTTGCTTTAGGACGGCGTTTATCGATAATAGCCATTGGGCAGTTGAGCTTAGTTGCAACAGACCTTGCCCTTCCTACGCTACCAATATCAGGAGAAACGACGATAAAATTATCGTCAACCATCTTTTTGAAGTGTTTGCTTAAAATGTGGTTACCAACAAGGTTATCAACGGGAATATTGAAAAAACCTTGAATTTGCGCAGCGTGAAGGTCAATGGTCAACACTCTATCAGCGCCGGCTGAAGTTATAATATCAGCAACAAGTTTTGCGGTGATTGGATCTCTTGGCTTTGCCTTTCTATCTTGGCGAGCATAGCCAAAGTATGGAATAACCGCCGTAATTCTACCCGCTGAAGCACGCTTTGCTGCATCTATCATAACTAGAAGTTCCATAAGCGTTTCGTTAACAGGGCTTGAGGTAGATTGAATAATGAAAACGTCTCTACCACGCACACTTTCGGTTAAGTGAACGCTAGTTTCACCATCCGAAAACCTTCCAACTTCTGCACCGCTTAACTTTACTTGCAAGTGCGATGCAATGCATTCTGCTAGTTCTTTGTTTGAATTACCGGAAAATAACTTAATGCCGTTATTATTGGTTATCATTTTTTCTCCTTCGTCGCTGTTAAAAAAACAATAATCAGCCTTGCCAAAGTTTGGCAAACGCACGATTGCAGCGCGCAATTTAGCGATGAACTAATCAAAGTTTTTCTAACTACAAGCTACCTACTTGTATTTTTTATTGCATAACTATAATAATAAATAAAATTAGAATAGTCAATGAAAAAGGGCTACCTAATTTATTTTAATAAATTATTTTTGCCACTTCTTATAATTTAATTTTTTGCTTTTAAGTTAACTTCTTCTATTCTTAAAGAAATCTTTCATAAGTTTTGAAGATATATCTTCCAAAATTCCGCCTTCAAACTCGGTTGCCCAGTTTAAGCCGTTATCTAGAAGTAGCGAAAACTTAGAAACCACAGCCCCGCTCTTTTCTTCTTTTGCGCCAAAATAAAGTTTTTTTAGCCTTGCATTGCAAATAGCGCCAGCGCACATAGCGCACGGCTCTAGCGTTACGTAAATTTCGCAATCGTCAAGTCGCCAACTTTTTAATTTTTTGCAAGCCTTTTCTATCGCCAAAATTTCGGCGTGGTGGGTTGCCACTTGATTTTTTTCTCTTTTGTTATGAGCCCTTGCGATTATCTTTCTGTCTTTTACGATAACCGCGCCAATAGGCACTTCACCCCCGCAAAAGGCTTTTTGCGCCTCTTTCAAGGCAACTTTCATAAATTTTTCTTTTTCCATATATATCACTTATGATACGGCGCGCCGTGAATTATTGAAAAGGCGCGGTAAATTTGCTCTACTAACATAACTCTAAACATCGTGTGAGGGAACGTCATTTTAGAAAAAGAAATTTTCTTCTTTGCCCTCTTTTTAACCTCACCAGAAAGCCCGTGCGACGAGCCAATTACAAAAGTTAATTCCTCGCCGTTATCAACAGCGCTTTTAACAATTTTCGCTAGGTCTTGGCTAGATATTAATTCGCCTTCAATGCAAGAAGCAAAAACTTCGCCACGGCAACGCTTCAAAATCTCATTTGCTTCTAAACTCAACGCTTTTTCTATCTCGTTAAAACTTTCGCCACCAACGTTTTCTTCCTTCACTTCAATAAGGTTAAACGAACAAAACTTTGATAGCCGTTTTTGATATTCCAAAATGGCTTTCGAAAAATATTCTTCCTTTACTTTGCCCACGGCAATTACGTTAACTTTAATCATTTTTAACCTATAAACGCTGAAATCCAAACGACAATTGAGCACACAAACCCAGCAAAAGAATATAATAAAAAGTCGCCTATATGCTCGTTATCGCTACTTTTTTCAATTTTTTCTTGCTTACCTTTCCACTTAAAACATAAAAATATTGATAGCATAACTAACAAAATTCCAACAATGGTTAGAACAATATCGGCAGAAGGCGAAAGTTTAAAGTTTGGTGCAAAATAATATAAAGTTATAATTGCAAAATTGTTCAAAAAATGCAAAACAATGGTTGGAATAATGCTTCCGCTGTTTATCGCAACTATAGCAAAAATAACGCCGATTATAAATTGATAAACGGTTTTAGCAGGACTCATATGATAAAGCGAAAAAGCAAGCGCACTTATTAAAACCGCGCCCCATACTCCAAACTTATAAAGCCCTTTTAGCATAACGCCTCTAAAAATAACTTCTTCAATAATCGCTGGCAAAACGCAAATTATAAGCGTTAACAAAAGATAGTTGGAAAGCGAATACGGCGGAAGAATTGTTTGCGTTTCACTATAGCCGAAATTTGAGAAAATTTTAACTACAAAATCGTTAATCTTCGTAAGCCCAAAAAATATGCCGATAAACAAAATTATGGTTATAAACACAAATTTAAAACTAACCTTAAACTCGGTTATTTGCCTTAACTTTATTTTAGAATAGAAAAACAAAAATACGGTTGGAATACCCAAGCCAACGCTAGTTGCTAAAAAACTTAAAATCAAATACCAAGTTTGGTTAGAAACGTCTTCCCCGTTAGAAATGGTTAAAATGACTATTGATAATATGATAGAAAAAACGAACAAAGAAAGCATAGCAAGGCTATAAATTAGCCCTGCTTTTTTCTCGTCTATTATAGAATTTTTGAGCGTGTTTCTATCGTTCATAAGTGTTTTTTTGTTTAAAAAACTTGCAATAACGGACTTATAGCCCAACTTATTCAGTTTTTCCTTCTGCTTTAACTAAAGTTTCTTGCTCTTTTTCTTCGAGCGGTTTTTCAGCCGTTTCCTCTAGTTGTTCTAATTCCACCTTTTTCTTTTTGAGTTTTAAATCTTTAATCATTTGAAGCCAATTCGTTGGGTGTTCATCGCCCGATAAAAGCCTTTCGATGTTTTGCCTATGCGCAAACCAAGTTAGAAAAACTATGCCTAAAATTAAAGCGTTCATAATTATTAAATATACAAACCCGAACTCAATATCAGTTGCAACGTTAAAGTGATTATTGTGAATACTAAGGCATGCAAAAATGGCTGGTGGCGTGGTCGCTAAAAAAGAACCCATTGAGCCAATTCGAGTTATAAAAATAAATAAGAGTGCAACAACGCCGAAAATTAGTGCGATATACCAATTGCAAACAGCAAAAACGCCAATGGTTGAAGCAATTCCCTTTCCGCCTTTGAACGAATAAACGGCTGGGAAAATATGCCCTAACACAACACTAAAACCTGCTAGATATTGCGCAAAATCGCTAACGAGAATTTGCGTGTTTTCAAAGAAAATCCCCTTAAAGCAAAGTTTTGCAATAAGCGTTGGAATAACTCCTTTGAAAATATCTAACAAAAGCACAAGCCCGCCAATTTTCACGCCGAAAACTCTACTCATATTCATAGTGCCCGGGTTTCCACTGCCTTGCGTTCTTATATCTTTTTTTAATAATTTTGAAATGAAAATTGCCGAGTTTACGTTACCTAGCATATACGAGCCCACAAAAACGAGCAGTAAACCCCGCCACAATTGACCAAAATTCATAACAACTTTCACCTAAATCCTATAACTAGTCTTCTTTTCTTTCCCTGAAAAATATTCTTATCGGCGTGCCCGAAAAATCAAACGTTTTTCTAATAACGTTTTCAAGATAACGCTTGTAAGAAAAATGCACGATTTCTTCGTTGTTAACGAAAATAACGAACGTTGGAGGCTGAACGCCGTCTTGAACGCTATAATAAAGTTTTAATCTTCTTCCGTGCTTGGTTGGCGGTTCGTTCATCCTAACGGCATCGCCAATAACGTCGTTTAAAGTGCCAGTCGTAATTCTTCGTTTTGAATTTTCAAGCGATTCTTTTACGATTGACAGCGTTTTTTCAACTCTAAGCCCCGTCTTTGCGGAAATAAAAATTGACTTATAGTAATCCATAAACGCAAGATCAGTATCGAGTTTTTTCTTAAAACTTTCGATAGTGTGAGTGTCCTTTTCGACCTTATCCCACTTGTTCATAACGATAACTGACGGCTTGCCTTGCTCGTGCACATAGCCACAGATTTTCACGTCTTGCTCGGTTAAACCTTCGCTACTATCTACAACGACTATAGTAACATCCGCACGCCTAACAGCACCAAAAGCACGAATAACAGAATAATATTCAATGTTTTCTTCAACGGCTTTTTTCTTTCTAATACCGGCAGTATCGATGAGCAAATATTTTTGCCCGTCAATTTCAAAAGGCGTATCGATAGCGTCTCTAGTGGTGCCTGCAATGTTCGAAACAATAGTTCTATCATAGCCTAAAAGTTTGTTTACTAGGCTTGATTTTCCAGCGTTTGGCTTTCCAACAACGGCAATTTTGATAACATTTTCCTCTTCTTCGCCACTTTCAGCCTTTTCAAAATTGTTGCAAACTTCTTCTAAAACGTCGCCAAAGCCTTTTGATTGCTCGCTCGAAACGCCAATAGGGTCGCCAAGCCCTAAAGAATAAAACTCAAAAAGTTCTTCTCTTTTATAGTTATCAAGTTTGTTAACAGCAAGAACGATAGGCTTTTTAGAACGCCTTAACTTTTCGGCAACGTCGCTATCGGCGGAAGTTACGCCGTCTTTCGCGCTACACATAAAAATGATAACGTCAGCCGTGTCGATAGCAATTTCTGCTTGCGTTTTAATGTGAAGCCACATTTCATCATCGCTTTTAAGTTCAATACCGCCAGTATCGATTAGCGTAAAACTATAACCACACCACTCCACGTCGCCATAAATTCTATCACGCGTAACGCCGGGCACGTTCTCAACGATTGCTTTTTTCGTGCCTGTTATTTTATTAAAGAAAGTTGATTTGCCAACGTTTGGCCTACCAACAATCGCAACGATTGGTTTACTCATTTTCTTCTCCTGTAACGGCTAGGAAAAATTCCTCTCCGCCCTCGCCAACAATTCTAATTGGCTTGTTTATCTTTTTTGAAAGCTCTAAAACGCTCATGCCGTCAAGAAAAACGTCTTCTCCCGCCCTTAACATATTTTGTGGGATTAAAAGCGCGTCAAACTCTTTTTTATAGTTTAAAACAAATTTTAAAATATCTTGCCCGACGATAAGCCCAGCGCAAGTTACTTCTTTTCCAAAAAACTCGTTCTCAATTTTTTCAACTTCTATCTTAAGCCCTTCTACGTTTTCTTGGCAAATTTGAGCGCATTTTTTAATAAAGTTATAGGCAAGTTCACCCGTTACCGCTAAAAAAGTGCGCCTATAGGTCGATTTTCGGCACGCTTTTAAAAAATCGTGTTTAAATTTGGCAATCATACCAACTCCGTTTTCTATTTGCGAAAAATCGCCGTAGTGCGAATAATTTTCAACTTCAAGTTCGGCTTTTAAATAAAACTCATCGGAAGCGAAAACTAATGTTTTTCCTAATTTTTCGTTAAAATCTTTTATAGTTTTTAAAACTTTTTTCGCATCATCTTTTGAAAACTCGTTAACTTTAAAAAGCCCTTCTCTAAACTTAGTTACGCCACACGGAACAACTGCAACCGATAAAACGCCTTTAATTTTAGATAAATCTTCTAAAGATTTTTGCAAAATTTCGTTATCGTTAACGCCTTTAACCAAAACAATTTGCGTGTGAATTTCGATGCCCGCATTTGATAATTTTTGTAGCTGAGGCAAAATTTTATCAGCAAAGCGGTTGTTTAGCATCATTTTTCTAACTTCTCCGCTAGTTGCTTGAACTGAAACGTAGATTGGCGATAAATTATATTCGCAAATTCTATCAAGTTCGCTATCTTTAACGTTGGTTAAAGTTACGAAATTTCCGCAAAGATAACTTTGCCTATAATCATCGTCCTTTACGTAAAGCGATGGTCGCAAGCCTTTTGGCATTTGGTCAACGAAACAAAAAATGCAGTTGTTTTGGCAAGTTTTAATTTCTAAATTATCACTTTCAAACGTTAAGCCTAAAGTTTCGTCAAGGTCTTTTTCAATCTCGCACGAGAAAACTCCATCCTCTTGTTCTACCGTTAAAACAAAACTTTCTTTCTTAAAGTTAAAATGAAAATAATCAAAGATATCAATAGCATCTTTGCCATCGAACGATAAAATTTTATCACCTATTTTTAGCCCGATTTCTTCACCGATGCTATTTTTTTCTATCTCTTTAATTATTAACATAATGTTTTAAATATATCTTTTATTTTACAAAAAGCCTCGCTATAAGTTGATTATTCGGCTTTTTCGTTTGTAACTTCTTCCTTTTCTTCTTCTTTGGGTTTTGACAAAAGAACCTTAATTATGGTTACGATTAGCATGATTATTGCAATTATGAAAATAACGGTTATAATCGTATTTACCCACTTTTCAAACAAAAGCGTTAATATAAAAATTACAGAGCCTGCAATAAAATTGCCAAGTGCTAGTGGAATTATTGAATCTTTAAAACTCATTTCCAAAAATACTGCAATGGCAGCGCCCGTCCAAACGCCGGTGAGCGGCAGAGGAATTGAAACGAAGATTAAAAGTGCAATTCTTAGAATTTTTCTCGTTTTTTCTTCGGTGTTGCCGTCTGTTTTTTTAGCAACGTCTTCAGCTTTTCCTCTCAAAACTGCCTCAAGTTTTTTAATAAGCCTGCCAAGCCCCGGGATTTTCTTCAACAGATTAAAAATTGGAATAAGCAAGAAGAAAATTGGAATTATTATAAGCGTTGAGCCAAGATACGATAAGAGTGCGCTAACAATAGGCTCTAAACCTAACGCAACGCCAACGGGAATTGCGCCTTTTAGTTCAATAAGCGGAACCATTGACGATAAAATTACTATTAATACATTATTATCGGTTATCGTCTTTAAAAAATTGACAATAATATCAGCCATAACTCACTCCAAACGTTTGATTTTTTTCCTAAATGATTATATCATATAATTAATAATTTAGCAAAGGTTTTTTAACTATGACGACGCAACAATTGTTATCACCTTTTCGTAGAGCCATTGAAACCTACGAAATGATTACAGAAAACGACAAAATTGCAATCGGGCTATCGGGTGGAAAAGATAGCGTAACATTAGTTACGCTTTTTTCTGCGCTCAAGAGATTTTACCCAAAGAATTTTGAAATGGTTGCCGTTCTTATTGATATGGGGCTAGAATATAAGGAAGAAGAAAAACTTGCGCTCAAAAACTATTTAGATGAACTTAACGTTCCTTTCCACATTGAAAAAACTGATATTGCTAAAATTTTGTTTGAGGATAGAAAAGAAAAAAATCCTTGCAGTTTATGCTCAAAAATGCGCCGTGGCGCACTAAACACCGTTGCAACAAAACTTGGTTGCAACAAACTTGCTCTTGGGCACAACGCCGACGATTTGGTTGAAACGTTTTTTCTTTCGATGTTCTATGAAGGAAGGCTTTCAACTTTTGAGCCAGTAACCTTCTTAGACAAAACAAAAATCACCGTTATTCGCCCAATGATTTTCATAGAAGAAAAAGATATTTCTGCCTTTTGCAAAAATAAACCAATCCTCTTTAACCCTTGCCCAATGGATAAGCACACCCAAAGAGAATACGTGAAAAAACTCATAAAAAGCATAAAGGAAGAAATTCCGTTTGCAAAATCTAGAGCGCTTTCTGCAATTTATAATCCAGATAGAAACCACCTTTTTGACGATGCTATTGAAAAACTAATATCTCAAGGTTATTTTTCTAAGGAATACGTTGAAAATTATAGAAAAAATAGAGAAAATAATTAACAAAAGACCGCCTATAACCTCGTTATCGGCGGTTTTTTTATATTAACACAAAAAAGGCAAGCGTTAGCTTGCCTTAATTTTTATTTAATTAAACGCCTTTGTTAGCCTTGTAAACACCAGATGCCGATTGACAATCGGTTTTAGCAGTTGAAGCGTCAGTAAGGTAAGAAACTTTTGTTTTCTTAGCCGAACTATCGTAATAGAACTTAGATGAATCGGTATCGAAAGAAGTTCCATACGTGCAAGAGTTTGAAACTTTTTGGTCTCTTGAAGTAACTATCGTTGCGCCAGAAGATGAAGAACCGTCAAACTTATCGTTGAAAGATTTAATCTTACCATCGCCTTTAAGTTCGAACGTCTTTGAACACTTATAATAATAGTTTGCTTCAGACACCATAAAGCCTGTTGAACGAATACTCATAACAGTTCCCGATGCTGAATCGAAGTAGTTGTTATAGTAGTGCATGTTAGCAGTTCTTCCAAGCGGAGTTCTTGACTTGCAACCGCTATACCAGTTGTGGTGAGAAGTAATGTTATATTGCTTGTTAGAATCGCCACCACCGATAAGACCGGTTTTTTGGCAGTTAACGTATTTATTATAAGAGAAAGTTACGTTATGGCAATACTTAATGTCAGTCGCGCCGTCGCCATAGTGCTTATCTTGTTCGCTTGTGATATCGTAATTATTCTTACCAATATTGAATTGGTTGTTGTGAACCCAATAATTTCCGTAACTAGATTCAGAACCATCAGAACCTTCAAACGCGCAAGCATCTTCTGGGTAGTCGGTGAAAGTTAAGTTTCTAACTTCGATTGAGTTACATCTCTTGAAAGTAAAGCCCCATTGGAAAAGTTCTGCGCTAGAGCCAATACCTTCAACGGTTATGTTCTTGCAACCAGATACGTCTAACATATTGTAATAGGTATCGCTAGATTTATTACTGTTGGTAAGACCAGAAAGTTGAGTATATTTGCCTTCGTATTTACCACTGCTGTTTAGCGTATCAGCCGAAACTCTACCAATAATTCTTATGCAGATAGGTTTTGAAGTTGCGCTCTTGATAATGTTTGCTAAGCCCGTTTTGCCGTTGCCCGTTACCGAATTTTTGTTAGATTCGTTTACATAAACAACAATCGCATCAGACTTTAGCGTTCCATCGTCTTTATACGCACCAACACCTGAAGTATAACCAAAGTGAGCGTAACCCGACCTATCGTATGCGCCAACTTTAACGCTGGTTATCTCAATATCGTCATTAGATGAACCAACGTCAACTCTAAAATCGTAAGTGCCAGCAGAAATACCTACGATATCTGCTCTGCCTTGACCAGATGATGGAGTCGAAATAAGTTGACTATCTATTTGCGTATAACTAGATGAGCCTGATTTTTTATAGTAAACCTTTGCGCTAGAAACTTGCGTATCTTTCCAAACGATGCTAGCGCCTTCCGAAACTACGGTGTGAGAAACGTAGTTAGCGTTGTTAACCGTTCCACTAGAACTGCTACCGCCACCAGATGATGAACTAGACGAACCTTGACTTGTTGAACTAGAACTTGGTTTTGATGAACTTGACGAACTAGAACTTGGTTTAGACGAACTAGAACTTGGCTTTGATGAACTTGACGAACTTGAACTTGGTTTAGTTGAACTTGAACTTGGCTTAGTTGAACTAGTTGAACTTGAGGAATTAGAATTATCGCCTGAAGAAATTTCACCAATAACTTCAATTCCGTAAACGTTAACCGAAGCAGTGCCGTCAGCATAGATTGCGTATTTGCCCGCCTCAGTTATTACAAACGAATAAGAGTAAAGGTCAGTTACAGGCTTTACCGTTTGCAACGCGTGCCCATTTTCGTCAGTTAAAACTAAGTTTGCTTGCGATACGCCAGAAGAACCGCAAACAGCGTAAACGTTTATAGTTGATTCTTCATAAACAACAAATTGAAGTGATTTAGAATCGTAAGCTCCGCCTTTTACGAGTTGGCAAGACTTAGTGAACGTTTCACCCTCGTGCGAACCATTTTTGGCTTGTTTAGAAGTGGTTGAGCACTTGCACCCTTCAGTTGCGTAAAATCCGCCAAAATCGCCTTCGAGCATATCGCCTTTTTCAGCGTCTAAATCAGAGAAGTTCACAAAAACGCCAACCACCGCTGACGAACCGCCACCCGAAACTGATGACGAAGTTGAACTTGAACTCGTTGAACTAGAACTTGGCTTTGACGAACTAGAAGAAGAACTTGAACTTGAAGAACTTGAACTCTCGTCTTCTTTAGAACTTGAGCTCTCGTCTTCGATTGACGAGCCAAAGAAACTACTTGAAGAATTATCTTCTTGACTAGCACTTAAAGAATTTTTTGTGCTTGATGAATAATCATCAGGAAGCTTAACTATTTCGCAAGCGACAAGCGAAAAAGCAATAGCTAAACACAAAAAAACAGCAAGTAATTTTTTCATTTTTTTATCCCCTTTTTAATTAAGAACGTGGCAACCCCAAATAGCCACATACAACTTAATTATATTCCATATAATTAAAAAAGTCAAAGAAATTAAAAAAATAAAATGAATTTTTTAACAACAAACTTTTGGCAGTTCTTTAAGTATTTTATAATAAAACAAGAAAAAAAGGCAAGCCGTAGCGTGATATTCACGCTAAACTATGATTGCCCTTGCTGGCAAGTTATAAGATATAAAATGCTTCGCATTGTTATGATTGGGCAACGCCCAAGTTTGAGATTGGCTATCATATTATAACGCTTGGTTTTACCAAGTTCATAACGGCGAGCGAAAAGACGCTTGAAGCGTTTACTTCGCGAGCCTTAAAACTAATAACTAAGAAAAAAGAGCAGGCATACAAGATTTTAGTCTCGTTTGTCTGCTCTTTGTGTTTGTTATAAGTGTTAAACTTAATTTTTATTTAATTAAACGCCTTTGTTAGCCTTGTTAACGCCAGATGCTGCTTGACAATCGGTTTTAGCAGTTGCAGCGTCAGTAAGGTAAGAAACTTTTGTTTTCTTAGCCGAACTATCGTAGTAGAACTTAGATGCGTCGGTATCGAAAGAAGTGCCGTAAGTGCAAGAGTTAGAAACTTTTTGATCTCTTGAAGACGCTACGGTTGCACCAGAAGATGAAGAACTATCAAATTTATCATTGAAAGACTTAATCTTGCCGTTGCCCTTAAGTTCGAACGCTTTTGAACACTTGTAATAATAGTTTGCTTCAGATACCATAAAGCCGGTTGAACGAATACTCATAACAGTTCCGGTCGCTGAATCGAAGAAGTTATTATAGTAGTGCATGTTAGCAGTTCTGCCAAGCGGAGTTCTTGACTTGCAACCACTATACCAGTTATGGTGAGAAGTGATGTTATATTGCTTGTTAGAATCGCTACCGCCGATAAGACCTGTTTTTTGGCACTTAACGTATTTGTTATAAGAGAAAGTTACGTTATGGCAATACTTGATATCAGTTGCGCCGTCGCCATAGTGCTTATCTTGTTCGCTAGTGATATCGTAATTATTCTTACCAATGTTGAATTGGTTGTTGTGAATCCAATAATTTCCGTAGCTAGATTCAGAACCATCTTGACCTTCAAATGCGCAAGCATCTTCTGGATAATCGGTGAAAGTTAAGTTTCTAACTTCGATTGAGTTACATCTCTTGAAAGTAAAGCCCCATTGGAAAAGTTCTGCACTAGAGCCAATACCTTCAACGGTTATGTTCTTGCAACCAGATACGTCTAACATATTATAATACGTATCGTCAGACTTGTTGCTATTAGTAAGACCATTAAGTTGAGTATATTTGCCTTCGTATTTACCACTCTTATTTAGCGTGTCAGCCGAAATTCTGCCGATAATTCTTATGCAGATAGGCTTTGAAGTTGCACTCTTGATAATATTTGCTAAGCCCGTTTTGCCGTTACCCGTAACAGAGTTTTTGTTAGATTCGTTTACGTAAACTACGATTGCGTCAGACTTTAGCGTTCCGTCGTCTTTATATGCACCAACGCCCGAAGTGTAGTTAAAGTGAGCGTAGCCAGACCTATCGTAAGCACCAACTTTAACGCCGGTTATCTCAATATCATCATTAGCTGAACCAACGTCAACTCTAAAATCGTAAGTGCCAGCAGAAATACCTACGATATCTGCTCTGCCTTGACCAGACGTTGGGGTTGAAATTAATTCGTTATCAATTTGAGTATAACTAGATGAGCCCGATTTCTTATAATAAACCTTGGCGCTAGAAACTTGCGTATCTTTCCAAATTATGTTTGCCCCTTCAGATAAAACTGTGTGGGAAACATAGTTAGCGTTATTAACCGAGCCGGACGGATTGCTTCCGCCACCATTATCAGTGCTACCGCCATTGTTGGTATTGCCACCATTATCGGCGTTACCACCATTGTTATTGTTGCCACCGTTGTTAGTGTTTCCACCATTGTTAGTGTTTCCACCATTGTTATTGTTGCCCGTTCCACTGTTAATTGGAGCGTTACCACCATTGCTAGTTGTGCCACCGCCGATATCTACGATGTTGTTACCGCCTTCGTCAGACGAATCGTCGCCATTGCCACCGATAATGAATTGGTAATCGCCGATAGTGATTAAATACTTATCGCAACCAACGAGTGCAAACACCATAAGAAGGCACAAAAAAACAGCAAATAATTTTTTCATAATTTTAAATCCCCTTTATCGCAAAACTAATTTTCTGCGATTTTCGACCAATACCATTATATAATATGTTAGAAGTGATGTCAAGAAAATATTAAAACTATTGCCACATTTTTACAACCTTATCCGTTTTGTCCATACAAATTTTTGAGATTTTTAAAAAATTTATTGTTAAAAAAATCTTGACAACAAAATTTAAAAATAGTAAAATTCTTTATATTTAGTGAGGTTTTTAAGAAAATGAACACAATAATTTTGCAACCTTCTCAAACTTTAAAAGACGCTTTGCAAACTGCAAAAAGCGGAGATACGATAATTTTAGCAAATAAGACTTATCGCGAAAAATTAGAAATAGAAATTGATAATTTAACGATAATTGGCAACGAAAAAGGTGAGTCTAAAATCGTTTATGATGACTTTGCAAACAAAATTCATGCTGACGGGCAAGAATTCAACACGTTTAGAACTTACGTTGTGAACGTTCTATCAAATAACGTGCGATTTGAAAATTTCACCATTGAAAATGACGCTAAAAACCCCGCTGAAAAAGGTCAAGAAGTAGCCCTTTCTGTTTATGGCGATAATTTTTACGCAAAAAATATGACTCTTATTTCCACTCAAGACACGCTTTTTCTAGGCCCTCTTCCCGACGATTTAATAACCCGTTATATCGACTTTTTGCCTTATAAACACCGCTACTTTGAAGGCGAAGCCTTTTCGCTTTTTGACGGGTGCAAAATTTACGGTAGCGTTGACTATATTTTTGGTTGCGGTTGCGCATTTTTCTACGATTGCGATTTTATAAACGTTGACGACGGCAGAAAAACCTATTTCGTCGTTGCCCCAGCCCACTCGCTAAAACAAGTTTTCGGCTTTACTTTCTTTAATTGCCGTTTTAAAAAGGAAAATGATTTTGAGTGCGAACTCTATCTTGCTAGACCTTGGCGTGATTATGGAAAAGCAACGTTTATTTCTTGTTCTCTTTGCGATGGGTTCGACCAAAAACTTTTCGATAAGTGGAACGATACCGAGCGCAACAGAACTGCTCGCTTTGAACTTTATAATACTCAAACAAACGATGGTTTAGCCCATTGGGCAAAGCATTTAACTAAAGAAAAAGTAGGGCTATATATCGATAAACTCAACTTTTTGAACGAAAAATTATCTTAAAAACTTCGCAATTACAGAAAAACATTAACAAAAAAGGACTAACGAAATTTTCGTTAGTCCTTTATAATTTAGCGAAAAAAAATTTCTAAGCACCCCAAACGACTGAACAGTTCGAACTATTCCAACCCTCAGTCCAATACTCTGGTTTGACTTGGGCTTGACAATAAATAGTTAGCAGGCTACAACCTTGGAAAGCATTAACGCCGATTGAAGTTACGCTTGAAGGAATTGTTATGCTTCTTAAAGCCGTGCATCGACTAAAAGCATTGGCGCTGATAGTTACAACACTGTTTGGTATTAAAACGCTCTCAAGCGAAAAACAATTTTCAAAAGTGTTGATTGAGATTGAATAAACGCCGTTTGGAATTTCAATACTTTTTATTTTAGAACAGCCCCAAAACGCACTAGCACCGATTGAAGTTACGTTATTTATCGATACGTTTTCAATATTGTTGCAGTCATAGAAAGCATAAGAACCAATGGTAGTGCCTGTTACAACAACGTTTTTCAACGACTTTGGAACCTTAGTTGAATTATAGTTATATGAACTTGCGCCAAAAATAAATCCTAAATGAGTGTCTGTTACTCCGTTTTGTTGTTTGCCGATAAATGGCAAGGTTAAAGTTTCTAATTCACTGCAACCAGCGAATGCAGATGCGCCAATTGAAGTTACGCTGTTTGGAATTGAAATGCTCTTTATTGAAGCGCAGTTTATAAAAGCGTTTGCATCGATAAAAGAGCAGTTTGTTATAACAACTTCTTTCAATGACCCTGGAACAGCACTTGCGTTAGAGCCAGCCGAACCAGCGCCGAAAATAATACCAAAATACGTATTTGTCGTTCCGTCTTTCTTGTTTCCGACAAACGGCAAAGTTATTTTTTCAAGGTTTGCGCAACCCATAAAAACATCTCTACCTATCGAAGTTACGCCATTGCCAACGACTATAGTTTTTACCGCACTGCAACCTCTAAAAGCTCCCTCATTAATCGTTTTTACGCTATCAGGAATTGCAAGGCTAGTTAAACCACTACAATTAAAGAAGGCATACGAACCGATTGATTGAACGCTATTTCCTATGGTTAAGCTATTTAGCGAAGTGCAATCGTAAAAGGCATAATTGCCGATTGATTGAACACCATTTCCTATGGTTAGGCTATTTATCGAAGCGCAATCGTAAAAGGCATAATTGCCGATTGAAGTTACGCTATTAGGAATTATAACGCTTGTTAAACTACTACAATTAAAAAACGCATAAGGACTAATCGAAGTTACGCTATCTGGGATTTCAACGCTCTTAAGCGAAGTGCAATCTCTAAATGCGCTTTCGCCAATCGAAGTTATGCCGTTTCCCATCACTAAGTTTTCTAAACCGCTACAGCCACTAAATGCGTTTTCGCCAATTGAAGCCGCACAATTTCCTATCGTAACGCTTATTAGACTAGTGAAGTCTTTAAAAACGTTTTCACCGAGCGAAGTTAGTCCGTCGCCTATTGTTACGCTTGTTAGACTAGTGCAACCCTTGAAAACGTTGCTTTCAATCGAAATTACGCCGTCGCCAATCGTAATGGTTTCTAAGCTACTGCAGTTGGTAAACACGCTATCGCCAAGCGAATGGACGCTAGAAGGAATTTCTATTTTTACAAGCATAGAACAATCCCCAAAGACGTTTTCACCGATAGTTTTGCAAGCACTGCCGTCTTCAAAGGTTACGCTTGTTAATGAAGAACAGCCCCAGAACGCGCTATCGCCAATGGAAGTTACGCTATTTGGAATTGTAATGCTCTCTAGCGAAGAGCAACCCGCAAACGCCTCTTGACTAATTTTGGTTACGCTATCTGGGATTGTTACGCTTTTTAACGCTTTGCAATTCGAAAACGCAATCGGTTTAATTTCCGTTGTGCCATCGGGAATAACGTATTCCGTTAAGTTATCCATCTTCACAATTTCGCCAAACTGCCCGTTTGAGATAAATTTATTTCTAGTTTGTTTTGGAAGAATTATGGCACTAAAAACAATTATAGAAGCCACAACGAAAACAAGCAAAATCGGCGTTGCAACCATAACAATTTTTAAAGTTTTTTTGTTTCGTTTCTTTTTTTCTTCGTCTTCAATTCTTGAGCGGAAGGCTTTTTCTTGATTATCGGCAATGAAGGCATATCTTCTTAGTTCATTATCGCTAACGCAGGTTAAAAGCAATTTGAACTCAGGAATATCTTTGAGTAAAACTTTTGCTGATTTTAAGTCGACTTGTTTTCTTCTTGACTTGACAAGGCAAACATTCCAATATACTCTGCCTTTATCATCGTGGTGCGGAAGAATAAGCGATAAAATCCTTTCCGCGCTATCAAAATGCTCGTTTTCAATCATCTCTTCGGCAAGTTCTAATAGAAGTTTGCTCTCTTTAAGTTCAATCTCGCCTTGATAAAAACTAAGTGCTTTTAAAACGACTTCGCAATTCTTTTTTGAGCCCAAACGAATCGACATCCCTTTTAAGAACTGAACGACTTCGCCGTTAACATCGTTAGAATATTTTAAAGTGGTTTCAAAAACTTTGATAATATCGTTTGCGTTAGTGCTTAGTTGAACTTCCGCCCAAAGCAAGAATTTTAATGCATCGGCATTGCTTTCATCAACGCCCAACACGTTTATTGCGCATTGTTTTTTTAGTTCAAAAGACCTTGCTTTTTTCGCAAAACGAAGATTATAATCTATGTATTTATCAACTTCATTTTTACTTAAATTTGTTATTAAAGCCTTAAACTCTTCAAAGGAAGAAGTTGCGATTGCCTTTTCAATGGCTTGGGCGGAAAAAAGGTTTTCATTAGTTTGAACGTCGGCTAAATTAGTCGCTTCGCATTTATTTGCGCAACGTTCACAAACGTAATAATCGCCTTTATTTGTTAAGTTTCCACCGCAATTTTTGCAAGTTTTTGTTTCCATATTTTTCCTGCTATAATCAAATATTATTGTTTCGTAACTTAAAATGAATGATATTAAGCGCTTTTTAAGTTAATTCAGGTTAAGTTTTGTTGAAAGGTATTCCCTTTCCTTTTTATAAAGCCAAATGATAATAAGAACAAGAACGACAGATGAAATTACGCTTTGAATAAAAATACCTAATGGCGATAATAAAAAATCAAAAAGAATTGAGTTAGAAAGCCAAGAAATTAACAAAATAATAATAATTCCAAGAGCGTATGACGCGGCAAAATACACGCCCACCACGATTAGAGACATTTTTTGATTAGAATAATTTCTTGTTAACGCATTTACAACGCCTTGCCCTACGGTTATCAAAGCAAGAACAAGGAAAAAATTAATTACGGCGATTACGCCAGTTAGAATTAACCATAACGTATCTAACGTAAAACTAGATGCCGAGCCGTCGCCAAAGATACTGATAAGACTTTCAAAAATAGAAAATGAATTCTTAACGCATAAAGCGGTGATAACGTCTAACACAATGCAAAATGCCACGCTTAAGAGCATTGATAGATACATTGGGATATGCTTACCTAAAAGATGCTCGTCACTCGAAGCGGGAATACTCATTGTGAGATAGCCTTCTTTACTGAAGAAGTTTTTTCGATATCTGTTTGCAGAAACGCAAAACGGAACGATTAGCGAAATTACGTTGCCTAATGATAAAAAGTAAATGGTTAGAAAATAGATAATTGAAAAATTTTCTCCATCAATCGTCATACCCAAGTGGCTAAAAGTTATGCAAAGAACACTAAGGCAAGCCATAGCGATAAAAACGGGAAGAAGCCAAACAAAAATGGCTTTATATTCATAGTGCATAATTTTCTTTAGCACTCTTTTTCTTACGGGCGGAAGTTTTCCTTCGTAATCGTAATCACCGCACGGAACGTTAAACTCATTGAGCGAAACTTCTTCATTTTTATTATTAATAAAATCTTTATTTACATCCATTTGAACATCTCCCTAAACAACTGATCGATAGACTTTTGATGACTATCTCGAATTTGCTCGGTTTTGCCTTCTAAAAT
Source organism: Christensenellaceae bacterium (assembly GCA_045534575.1). Taxonomy (GTDB): domain Bacteria; phylum Bacillota; class Clostridia; order Christensenellales; family Borkfalkiaceae; genus UBA4636. Next base: position 63,801 of record JAZSJZ010000008.1, on the reverse strand, counting down.
TATTTCGCCGTTTTTGATAAAGATAATGCGGTCAAAATAATTTTCAATCTCGCTAATTAGGTGCGTGCTGATAATAAGCGTTGCGTTTTTATCTTTCATGCTGATTATCGTTTGCAAAATATAATCACGAGCAGCAGGGTCAACGCCAGCGATAGGCTCGTCTAAAACGTAAAGTTTAGCCCGCCTTGATAGCGTTAAAATTAGCGAAAGTTTTTCCTTTGTTCCTTTAGATAACGTTTTGATTTTTGCGTTTAAGTCAATGCCAAGCCTCGTTAACATTTCAACGGCTTTTTGTTTATCAAAATCATAGAAAAAGTCTTCGTAAAAGGCAATTTGTTCAAAAACTTTATAGTTTTCATATAATGAATACGCATCCGACAAGAACGATACTACCGACCTTGTTTCAACGCCTACGCTTTTGCCTAAGATTTTAACCGAGCCCAAAGTTGGCGTTAGCATACCGACTAAAATTTTCAACAGCGTTGTTTTTCCACAGCCGTTAGGCCCTAACAAGCCAATGATTGCGCCTTCGTCTTCTATCTTTAGATTAACGTTTTTTACCGCAAACGGCACGTTCATTGTTTTTGCTTTTGGTTGATAGGTTTTGTATAAATTTTCAATTTCAAAAATATACTCAGCCATAAAAACCCTCCTTTATTTTGATAAAAAATGCTTGATAACGGGCTTATAGCCCAACTTTTAGAACATACCTAGCGTTTGAAGAACTGAAATTAAAACAACTAAAGTTATTGCGCTCACAACCGTTGTTGCAACGACTATTGAAGCCGCAAGTTCCCCATCGCCGTTCATTTCGGTTGCCATAACGCTAGATGATACTGCCACCGGCGAGCCAAAAACAGCCACGAAAGACGCTATTGCCGCGCCTCTAAAACCTAATAGGCACGCTACCGTTAAGCACACTGCTGGAACTATCACCGTTCTAGTTACCGTTGTTACGATAAGTTGGGTTTTAAAGCCTTTAATTGATTTAAACTCGAACTGACCACCCAAGATAATAAGCGCAAGCGGAGTGGTTAAAGAACTTAGGTTGGTTGCAGATTTATATAAAAATTCAATATCTTTAATTCTAAAATCAATGCCCCACTTAACGAAAAGTTCTCTTATTGCAACAACCAAAACACCTAGCATAACGCCCCAAATGAGCGGGTTTTTAGCAATTCCCTTTAAAGTCTTTTTAATGCTTGCTTTTCTATCTAGCCCCTCGTTGTCATACATAGTGAGCGCAACCACCGCCAAAATATTAAATAGCGGAATAGTGAAAGCCGAAATGAAAGAAGCCATTGTTTTTGCAGGCTCTCCGCAAAGCATGGTAGCGAGTGGAATTCCTAAAATTGCGTAGTTAGAACGGAAAACGCCTTGGTGAACAACGCCTTTTTGCCTAATTTCTTTAGTGGAGAGTTTAACGAGAATAAAGCCGATAATAAACGCCCCTAAAATTCCACCCATTGCAAAAAGCGCAGGTTCAATTTCAATGTTTGCAAGGCTCTCAACGTTATAAATATTCATAAACAGCATAACGGGGAGCGCAACTCTAAAAATGAGTTTGTTGCCGATTTTTAAAAATTCGGGCGTTAAAAATTTAATTCTTTTTAAAACGTAGCCTAGCGCGATTAGTAAAACTAGTGGCAAAACAGCGTTTAGCGCAAATAAAAGCGTATCCATAGAAACTTCCTTTTGTTGAAAACTATTATATAACATTATTATATAACAGCACAGGCTAATTTTCAATAAAAACTAATAAATATTGCTAATTTTTTTTCTTCTCGTTTTATGCGCCACGAAATTTTGCTATCTTTTTTTATTGATTTGCCGTTAATTTGCAATTATAACTATAAAAAATAGCATCTATTATAAATAATAATGAATTTTTCGCTTGCCTAACATTGACATTTTTTTTGGCTTTTGCTAAAATAACTTTAAGTTTTTTATTTGGAGGTATTCCGTAATGGATTACATTGAACAAGTCATTTTAGATACTGAAAAGAGAAATCCTAACCAACCTGAATTTATGCAAACGGTTACCGAAGTTTTAACTTCACTCCGTCCTGCTATCGAAAAGAACGAACAACTTTATAGACAAAACGCGCTCTTAGAAAGAATGGTTGAGCCTGAAAGAATTATTTGCTTTAGAGTTGCTTGGAAAGACGATAACGGCGCAACTCACGTAAACAAGGGCTACAGAGTTCAATTCAACAGCGCAATCGGCCCATACAAGGGCGGTTTAAGATTTCACCCATCTGTAAACCTTTCTATTATGAAGTTCTTAGCGTTCGAGCAAACTTTCAAAAACAGCCTTACCTCTCTCCCTATGGGTGGCGGTAAAGGTGGCGCTGACTTTGACCCACGCGGAAAGAGCGATAACGAGATTATGAACTTCTGTCAAGCGTTTATGACTGAACTTTATCGCCACATTGGACCTAACCTTGACGTTCCCGCTGGAGATATCGGCGTTGGCGCTAGAGAAGTTGGCTTTATGTTCGGTCAATATAAGAGAATTAAAAACGCTTACGAAAACGGCGTTTTAACAGGAAAAGGTTTATCTTTCGGCGGTTCGTTGATTCGCCCAGAAGCAACCGGCTTTGGCTCTATCTACTTCCTTAACGAAGTTTTAAAACACCAAAACGATTCAATCGAAGGCAAAGTTTTCGCGCTTTCTGGTTTTGGTAACGTTGCTTGGGGCGCAAGCAAGAAGATTTTGGAACTTGGTGGTAAGGTTGTTTCACTTTCCGGTCAAGACGGTATGATTTACTTCAAGAACGGAATGACTATGGCTGACGTTGACTATATGCTAGTTAGCCGTAAGAACAAAGAATCTAAGGCAGATTACGCTAAGAAAGTTGGCGCAGAATTTATTCCAAACGCAAAACCTTGGGGCGTTGTTAAGGCAGACGTTTATATGCCTTGCGCAACTCAAAACGAAATCGACCTTGAAGATGCTAAGAAGTTCATCGACCTTGGCGTTAAATACGTTAACGAAGCGGCTAACATGCCAACTTCAAACGAAGCAATCGAATTCTTACAAGCAAACGGCATTATCGTTTGCCCTGCTAAAGCGTCTAACGCTGGTGGCGTTGCAGTTTCTGGTCTTGAAATGACCCAAAACAGCGAAAGACTTGCTTGGTCTAGAGAAGAAGTTGACGCTAAACTTAAATGGATTATGAAAAACATCCACGACCAAATCACTGACGCTTTAACTGAATATGGCGTTGAATATAACCTTGTTAAAGGCGCAAACCTTGCAGGCTTTAAGAAGGTTGCAGACGCTATGATCGCTCAAGGCATCTATTAAAATTTTAACTAAAAGAAAATATGAGTTCGGCTCTTTGCCGAACTCATTTTATTTTAAAATTGTTTTATTTTAACTTTCTTTTTAATAAATTTGCATAAGTTTTAGACAAAAAGCCCGCCAATAGGTCGATTAACGGCACTTTTTTAAAAAAATTAAGAAAATTTTGGCGTTTAGTTTTTTCGCTTACGCCACTACGTGAATTTTATCAAGACTAAGGTTATTTTTTAAAAACATTTGGTCAAAGGCTTGCTTTCGTGGCTCGTATATTTGAGAAGATAAAAAAACATCTCCCTTAAAGCCGTTTAACAATAATTGATTAAGCACCTCTTCCTGATAACTCATTGATAATAACTCTTGGTAAAATTGCGAATTATAGTCGCCTTGACTATTTAAAGCATCAAAAACGTAAGAATTTTGACACCTTTTTTCGTCATAAACAAATTTATTCAACAAAAACATATAGCCCATAACTTGTTTTTTGTTTTCAATTTTCTCCATTTCTTGAAGCACCGAGCCTGTTCTAAAAACAAATTTTGTTATAAAAATATATGGTATTTCACTTATAGAAATTGCTTGTTTTTGCTCTTTTTTAAAATTCAAGAACGCGCTTCCATGCACAACGCTTTTAAAATCTGCAACGCCTTCAAACTCGATTTTTCCGTTAGAAATAGAGTAACTTCTATTATAGGTTTTCACGAGATTGCAAAGCATTAAAATAAAATAAAAAACAGCAAAAGCCGAAAAAATAACGCCTGCGATAGAAAAGAAATCTTTATCTTTTATAGCGCTTTCTAAGAACAAAACGCCGAGAAAGATAATCACACCCAACATAAAAACTATAAAAATTAAGGAAAAATAATAAAAAGCATTTTTTCTTCTAAAATAAAATTTATTCATTTTTAATTATCACCTAATAAGTTTTCTCAAATTGCTCTATTAAACAAGTATATTCTTTTTTAAAATATTTGTCAATATTTTCTTAAATTGAGCACGCAAAAAGCCGAACTTAGAGGACAACAGTTCGGCTTTTCGGTGCGTTTTAGTTTTTCAAAAAACGCCAATTATGAAGTTATAGGGGCACTAATCTCTTTCCACCAAAAGATTTGCGCCTTGGTTTTCTTCTTTTAATTCTTTAATTAATTTATCGTTAGTTTCTTTATCGAAAGAAAGCATTGGCTCAACGTCAACCCCGCGCCTTCTATCAAAATAGTTCTTGGTAACTTTAATCGCCACCTTAGATAGCATAACAATAGCAATTAGGTTTGGAACAGCCATTAAGGCGTTAAAACAATCGTCAAGTTCCCAAACGAGTTTTGAACTTACTAGCGCACCCACTATCAACAAAACAACGAACACTAATTTAAAAATTAGCGTGCCCACTTTTGCGCTCTTTCTTCCGCATAAAAATTCAATCGCCTTTTCGCCGTAAAACGCCCACGCTAAAATGGTTGTGAAGGCAAAAAGTGGCATAATTATTGAAAAGACTATCGAGCCAAATCCGCCAAAGTTTTGAGTGAAGGCAAAAGGAGCAATAACGTTTTTATCTAAAAGAGCGTTTTGAGAAATATTAGTCCAGTCAAAAGCCCCAGAATTTAAAGAAGTGGTTATAAGCGCAAAAGCCGTCATTGAACAAACGATGAACGTATCAACAAAAACTGCGAACATTCCCCACATACCTTGTTTAACAGGCTCTTTTGTTGACGAACTTGCGTGGGCTATCGGCGCAGAGCCAAGCCCTGCCTCGTTTGAGAAAATTCCTCTTGCAAAGCCATAGCGCATGCCAACCAAAATGGTATAGCCTAAAAATCCGCCCGAAACTGCCTTAAAACTAAACGCCTCGCTAACGATAAGATAAAATGCTTTTGGCAAAGCGTTAATGTTAATTGCTATAACTATTAAAGACATTATTATGCAAAGCATTGCCATAAACGGAACGACTACGCTTGCAACCTTGCCTATTCTTTTAATACCGCCAATAATGATTAGCGTTGTTAAAAGCGATACGGTTACGCCAACCACAATAGCAACGATTTTAGCGTTTTCTACGCTATTTGGAGCAATCACCGTTTGCAACACGCCAGAAATTGAGTTAGATTGCACCATGCCCATCCCAACGGATGCAAACAAACAGCACACCGCAAAAATTATCGCAAGCCATTTTTTGTTAAGCCCATTAGTTATGTAATACATCGGCCCGCCGACAATCTCGCCTTTTTCATTTTTTTCGCGGTAATACAAACTTAAAACCGTTTCAATGAAGTTAGTGAGTAGCCCGAAAAACGCCGAAACCCACATCCAAAACACTGCGCCCGGACCGCCCAAGATAATCGCCCCGACAACGCCAACGATATTCCCCGTTCCAATCGAGCCTGAAATCGCAGTTGCAAACGCTTGGAAAGGCGAAACTTTGTCTTTATCTGTTTTGCCCTTGCCAATGCCCTTAATTGATGGGTAAATGGTTGATTTTAGCGCAGTTTTGAACTTTCGAACTTGCAAGAATTTAGTGATAATGGTAAAAAACAGACCAACGCCTATGATTGCCAAAATCATAGGAATTCCCCACAAAACCTTTTCGTTAATTGATGAAATTATGCTCGTTAACTTTTCCATAACACAAAAAAAGGAGAGTGCTAAAACCTTTAGACTCTCCGTTAGACCTTTTAACCTTATAATTATTAAAAGTGCTCCATTCTTTTACCTGAGAGATTAGAAAACCTTAGTTTCCCTTGCCCCTTCGGTATTCGATTTAACGAAATTCTCCGGAGTGCCATCCGCTTGCAGTCCTTCCGTTCTGCAAACTTCATTTAGCGTTTTTATAATTGTATCAAATTAAAATTTTTTTATCAAGCGTTTTTTTTGCACAAACCCGCTCTATTTATGGCTTATTTAGCACTTGCAATCAATTTCAACCACGCCTTGCTTTTGTTTGCACACTGGGCAAATCTCAAACGCTTCGTTTGCTTCGTGCTCGTAGCCACAGCCAGAGCATATCCACTTGGTCTTTTTATCGCGAGAATAAAGCGTGCCGTTTAGCATATGCTCGTGCAAGCAAGCAAACATCCTTTCGTGCTTTGCTTCAATCTTAGAAATTTCCATAAAAAGATTAGCAATATCTTCAAAGCCTTCTTCCTTTGCAACCTTTGAAAACTCGCGATAAAGTTCAACTTCGGTGTTTTCGCCCATTGCGGCAAAGTTAAGATTTTCAGTTAAATCCCACTTTTCTCTAAAAGGCGTGCCAGCGCAGATATCAATGTTATCAATCGGCTCTTTTGAAGCAGATTGAATTGCCGTGTAGAACATGCGCGCGTGGTTAAATTCGTTATAAACGATTTTATCGATAAATTCAGCCAAGGCGTTGTAGCCCTTCATTCTCGCGCCGTATTCGATAAAGCGGTATCTCACCATTGCTTGACACTCGCCAGAATACGCTCTTGCTAAGTTTAAATAAGTTTGACTATCTTTTAGTTGCATAATAAAAACCTCCCTATAAGCCGATTATCGACCGTTTTGAGAGGTTTTAAACATCAATTTTAAATTTTTAAAAAATCGAATTTATAACTATTTGCGACCAGCCTTCCATTTTATCAAAATACTCTCTAAGGTTATCTTTATGAACCCAAAAGCCTTCCATTTTTTCAGTTTCTTTTACCGAGCAATCGCCACTTTCTAACGTTATCATAAAGCACGCACCGCAATGCACGCTGTTAACTTGAGTTGAATTATCGTTAATAACGCCTAAAAACTTAGCCGAAAAATCGTCGCTAATGAAAACTTCTTCGTGAAGTTCTCGCTCCATACCAACCAAAACGACGTTTTCGCTCGTTAAATCGGTTGTGTTAATATGCCCGCCAACGCCGATTGAGTGGCGGTCGTGAAGGCGTTTTTCGCTTTGCTTTTTTAGCCTTTTCGTAACAAAAATTTCATCGCCCTTTCTAATTACGCAGTATGCTATGATTTGCTTTTTGGTTGGGTCGTTTTCAACCTCGTCTCTTGGCATAAAAGTGTGCGCGTTTTGAACGGCAAACAAAAAATCTTCAAGCGTTGCCTCTTTCAAAAACTTATCGCTCTCACCATAAAGCCCGTTTATTAACTTTGCGTCAGTGATTAAAATATTCTCTTGCATAAAAAATCCCTTTTCTAAATTTAATTTGTTAAGTTTTACTTTTTCATTATACACTAAACGCTTCAATTTTGCAACGCATTATTATTTTTTATTTTAATTCTTTACAAAATGGGCATATTATTGTATAATTTTAGAAATAAATTTAAAAGGTGGTGATTATTTTGACGAAAAATTTTAAGGTTTTTGGAATGAGTTGTGCTGTGTGCCAGCAAAAAGTTGAAAAGGCTGTTAAAAACGTTAATGGCGTGAAAGAAGTTTTCGTCAACTTAATTACAGCCGAAATGAAGGTTGAATTTAACGAGCCTTTCTTAATCGAGCAAATTCTATCAGCCGTTAAAAAAGCGGGCTATAGCGCGCAAATAATTGACGAAAATGAGGCAAAAAGTCAGCCTATAACTTCATTAACGCCCGAAACTAAGCAAATGATACGAAGGCTTATTCCATCTCTTATTCTTCTTATTATCTTAATGTATTTCTCGATGGGGCGGATGATTGGATTACCTCTTCCCGAATTTTTCAACTCAAATCTAGGCGCGCTCACAAACGCTTTAATTCAACTTGTTTTATGTTCCATAATTTTAATCATAAACCGAAATTTCTTTATTAGCGGGTTTAAGTCTTTAATAAAACTCTCGCCTAATATGGATTCGTTAGTTGCCCTAGGTTCGGGCGCAAGTTTTATCTATAGCCTTGCAATAACCATTAAAATTTGTCTTTACACTTACAATCAAGCCTTTATGCAACTTACTCACTTTGCCCACGACCTTTATTTTGAAGGCTCGGCAATGATAGTAACGCTAATAACGCTAGGAAAAATGCTTGAAAGCCTTTCAAAAGGCAGAACGACGAGCGCAATTCAATCGCTTATGGCATTGTCTCCAAAAACGGCTACGCTTTTAGTTGACGGTGCGGAAACGGTTGTTGATGTTGAGAGCGTTAAGGTTGGCGACGTTTTCGTTGTGAAAACGGGCGAGTTTATTCCGCTAGACGGCGTTATTTTAGAAGGCGTTGCTAGCGTTGACCAATCGACCTTGACGGGTGAGTTCGTGCCCGTTGAAAAAAAGGCAAATGACCAAGTTTATGCTTCGACCACCAACGTGAACGGATATTTCGTAGCAAAGGCAACCAGCGTTGGTAGCGACACTACCCTTTCGAAAATTATTGAAATGGTTAAGAACGTAAGTCTATCGAAAGCGCCGATTGCTAAAACTGCCGATAAGGTTGCAGGGGTGTTCGTGCCTTTAGTTATTGCAATTTCTTTAATCGTTTTTGCCGTGTGGATGATTATCGGCGAAAGTTTTTCCTTTTCGCTCCAAAGGTGCGTTGCGGTTTTAGTTATTAGTTGCCCTTGTGCGCTAGGCTTGGCAACTCCCGTTGCCATTATGGTTGGAAGCGGTGTTGGCGCAAAAGTTGGCGCACTTTTTAAAACGGCGACCTCGCTTGAGGTTTTGGGTAAATCTTCCGCCGTTATATTAGATAAAACAGGAACTATCACAAGTGGAAAGCCAACTGTTAGCGACATACTTGTGCAAAACGGCTTTACCGAAACAGAACTTATTAAAATTGCAACGCTTTTAGAAAGCAAAAGCGAGCACCCGCTTGCTAAAGCAATAATTGATAAGTTCGGCTTAAACTTAGAAGATACTGAAAACTATGAAGTTTTAACGGGGCTTGGCGTTACGGCTATCAAGCACGGAGAAAAACTAATTGCAGGCAACCTCGCCCTTTTAAAAGATAATAAGATAGAAACAGCGCAGGTTGAAGAACTTGGCAAAACTCTCGCAAAAAAGGGAAAAACGCCTATCTACTTTGCTAAAGGCAATCAAGTTGTTGGCATAATCGCCGTAACCGATACCATAAAAGAAGAGGCTAATTTCGTTATTGACGCTTTGCAAAATCTTGGTATTGAAGTGTTTATGCTAACGGGCGATACGCCTTTTACAGCAAACGCCGTTGCAGATGAGTGCAATATCAAAAAAGAAAACGTTTTTGCGGGCGTGTTCCCTCACCAAAAACAAGAAATTGTTAAAACTCTTAAAGAACAGCACGTTGTCGCTATGGTTGGCGACGGCGTTAACGACGCGCCTTCTTTAACTGAGGCAGACGTTGGCGTTGCCATATCTTCAGGCTCGTTTATCGCAACCGATTCGGCTCAAGTCGTTCTTATGAACGATTTAACCTCGCTTTTGAACGCCGTTCTTTTATCGAAAAAGGTTATTAAAACCATAAAGCAAAATCTTTTCTGGGCGTTTATCTATAACGTAATTTGCATACCGATAGCAGGTGGCGCGCTCGCCTTTTTAGGCTTAACCTTAAGCCCTATGCTAGCGGCTGGGGCAATGAGTTTATCGAGCTTATTCGTGGTAACGAACGCGCTTAGACTTAACTTTTTTAAAAAAGTTAGGTTCGAAAAGTGCAAAAATGGCGAAAGTTGCCAAGTTTTAGTTGACAGTTCGGCTTTATTAGTTCAAAATATGCAAGAAGACAATTTCAATAATGATATTATTGAAAATTCTAACACCGAACAAACTTCGCCTTGTGAGAAAGCCTTGCAAACCACAACGCTTAAAGTTGACGGTATGATGTGCCCACACTGCGAAAAAAGCGTTCAACAAGCCGTTCTTAGCATTGAAAGGGTTGTTTCGTGCCAAGCGAGTTTCGAACAAAAAACTTGCGTTATTTCGCATAACGGGGCAGACCTAAACAAAATTAAGGAAGCCATCGAAAAGGAAGATTACATTGTTTTAGGCGAAAAAGAGTAACAAAAAATTAAAAATTTAAACTTTTAACTTTAGATATTTAAGGAATTTATGACTAACACTTCAAGAAATAATTGGGCAACACGCGGTGCGTTTATTTTCGCCGCAGTTGGCTCGGCGGTAGGGCTTGGAAACGCGCTCCGCTTCCCGGGGCTTTGCGCAAAGCACGGCGGAGCAACTTTTTTACTAGTTTACATTATTTTAGGCGTAGCAATCGGCGTGCCACTTCTTATGATGGAACTTGCCATTGGCAGAAAATCAAAACGAGGCGCAACGCTAGCGTTTAGGTCGCTTAACAAAAAACTAGAGCCCGTTGGTTGGCTTCCAACGACTAACGCTTTCTTTATTTGCGCTTACTACGTGGTTATGTTCGCGTGGATAATTCTAATGTGCGTTTCGTTCTTTAAGTTTATTCCCATAACCGGCGATTCGGTTGCCGCCGCTTCCATTTGGAAAGACCTTATTAAAACGACTGGGACAACCGAAGGTTTTTCGACCATTGCTTGGGGCGTTGTTTTATGCCTAGTTATTGCGTGGGTTTTAATTTATTCTTGCATTAAAAACGGCACGAAAAGTATAGGAAAAGCCAGCAAGATAACCGTTATTCTTCCTATTTTATGCCTTTTCATTTTAGCAATTCGTGGCGTTATGCTACCAAACGCAGTTGAAGGCATTAAGGCTTTATTTATTCCAAATCTAAAAGAACTTGCCGACCCAACCTTGTGGGTTGATGCGTTTGGGCAAATGTTCTATTCGCTCTCGATTATGATGTGCATAATGTTTGCTTACGGTTCGTTTATGAAGGAAGACCAAAACATTTTTGCCGATTCTATCATCATTATGGTTTGCGACCTTGCCATTAGCGTTCTAGCAAGTTTCGTTATGTTCACCACTATGGCGGGAACGGGAATGCTCGGCTCTATAACCGACCAAGGCTTAACGACGGCTTTTATCGTTTATCCACAAGCCATTGTAAACCTTTCAAACAGCGGAATTTTTAACTCGATTTTTGCTTTCGTTTTCTACTTCTGCTTAGCATCTCTAGCCGTAAACTCGGCGTATTCAATCGTTGAAGGCGTTGCAACCGCCGTTGCTGATAAGTTCAAGTTCAACAAGAAAAAAACTATCTTGTGGCTGTGCTTAATTCTTGGCGTTATTTCGCTTTTCTTCACAACGGGAGCGGGGCTTGCGTTCGTTGATATTTTAGATAATTGGTGCAATAGTTATAACCTTATTATTATTGGTATTATCGAAACGCTCGTTATCGGCTGGACTGTTTCAACGCCAAAACTTTGCGAAGAAGTTAACAAAAACACTAAAAAAGCAAAACTCTCCGTTGCGTATTTCAACGTTATCGTAAAATTCGTTGCGCCTATCGTTTTAACGGCGTTCCTTGCTTGGAATTTATATTCGCTAATAAAAAGCGGTGGCATTTACGGAGCAGACTCTTCCTACTCGCTTTTATCTAATATTATTGGCGGATGGCTAATAACTTTGATTGTTTTAGTTAGCGGGTTCGTTGCAAAATTCGTTGCTAAAAAACTTAACGTTAAAGATGACGATGATGAAATAATTTTCGCTAAAGAAAACTCAACTGATACTCAAAATTAACAAAAATTAACGGCGGTTTAACACCGCCGTTTTTTTAATGAAAAACTAAAAATATGTATTTTATGAGCATATAGCACCACTTATTTCTTTAAAAGAAGTTTCGCCTCTTGAACGAAAGGAAAAATTTTTCGCTCTAAATCGTGAAATTCTTTTGAGTGGTTTGGAATTTTCGTGTGGCAAAGCTCGTGGCAAATAACGTAATCTAAACAGAGCGAATTTCGTTTTGCAAGTTCTAAACTTAAAGAAATTTCTTTTGTTTTTGGGTTGCAACAACCAAGTTGCCTCTTTGTATTTTTAACGCCAACGAATTGCCCCCTAAGCCCCGTTTTTTGCATCCAAAACTCAAAACGAGGCGTTGCCTTTAGAAGAACTTGTTTTTTATAAAACTCGTTCATAATCTTTGAGCGTTTTTCTGTTTCGTAAGGCTTTTTCATTGCAAGAACTATTGTTTCGCCGTCGAAAAAAGCAATATCTTTATTTGCTAAGCACACTTTTATTTGATAAGGCTTTCCCCATAGATAGTGCGTTTCGCCCGATACAAATTTTAAATCTTTTTCAACCCTTGTTGCGCTTAATTGTTTTCTTAGCCAGCCTTCTTTTTGATAAACAAACTCAACTAATTCGTCAAACTTAAAATTAATTGGGCAAACGACAACCGCCCCTTGGTCTTTACTAACTTTAAGGGTTACTCTTTTAACGTTTTTTCTTTGAACGCTAACTTTTATTCCATTGACGATTATTTGGTTTTGCATACTCTTATTTTAAAAAAACCGTTGCAAAAAAGCAACGGTTTTTAACTATTAAATTATTTAACTAAAACTTTTTTAAGTTTTGCAAATCTTGGCAAGCCGTCTTCCTTAGGATTGTTTAAATCGCCTTGGATAAGTGGAAGAGCATAGTCGATAAACTCTTTAGATACGTTTGTGCCGTTATCTGTTATCCATTCAAGCGGAACTGTTTTTTCAGTGTTAGCGCAGGAAGACAATGGAACGAGTTTATAGTCGATTTCGTATTTATCGCCAGCCTTTCTTTCGTAAGCAACCATATAGTCGGTAGTGCCTTCGCAAGCCGCTCTAACGGCTCTACGACCTGCTTCGAACGCTTCTTCAACGTCAACCTTAGAAGCAAGGTGTGAAGCGCATCTTTGCATTAAGTTAAGCTCGATTGCACGAGTCTTAACGCCGAGTTTTTCTTTGATGATTGAAGCGAGCATATCGCAAACGCCACCGAGTTGAGCGTGACCGAAAAGGTCGGTAGAAGATGCTTTAAATTCGCCAACGTAACCGCCGTTAGCAAACTTAATACCTTCAGATACGGCAACAACGCACTTGTTGTTGTTCTTAGCGCAAACAGCCTTAACGTCTTCAACGAATTTGTCAATATCGAAAGCAACTTCTGGAAGGTAAATTAAGTCAACGCCTTGACCTTTAATGTTTGAAAGCGCTGCAGCAGCGGTGAGCCAGCCAGCGTTTCTTCCCATAACTTCCATAACGCAAACAAGACCGGTATCGTAAACACGAGCGTCAAGCGCAACTTCCATAGCGGTGGTTGCAATATATTTAGCGGCAGAAGCAAAGCCTGGGCAGTGGTCGGTGCCGAAAAGGTCGTTATCGATAGTCTTTGGAACGCCGATTACGTTGCAATCCCAACCAGAGTTTGCCATAAACTTTGAAATTTTGTTGCAAGTATCCATACTGTCGTTACCGCCGTTATAGAAGAAGTAACGAACGTTATATTTTTTGAATACTTCTAAAATTCTATTGTAATCAGTAGGGTCAACGGCGTAGTCTTTCAATTTGTATCTAACAGAACCAAGAGCAGAACTTGGGGTGTATTTTAACATTTCGATTTCCTTAGGGTCTTCCTTAGAAATATCGTAGAATTGTTCGGTTAAAATACCTTTGATACCGTGTTGTGCGCCGTAAACGGCAGTGATGTTCTTTTGAGCGAGAGCCTCGGTGAAAACACCAGCAGCACTAGAGTTAATAACTGAGGTTGGACCGCCCGATTGCGCAAACATACATGCGCCTACTAAATTTTTCATTGTTTATCTCCTTTCGCAATAATTTGCTATGTTTTTTCTTGTTTTTAGTCTTTTTTAACTAATTTTAGTTAAATTTTTTTTAATCTTTTAAAGGCTATTTTTAGAAATTATAAGCCTAAAATATTTGCTAGCCTATAGAGTTTTTCGTCGAATACTCTTGGCATAGCAAGCGCCTTTGAAATATCCATATCGATAATTTTATTATCAACCGAGCCAACAACTCTGTTAGTTGCGCCACTTATCAATAAGTCAACCGCCTTTTCAGCCATTTTAGAAGCAAGCACACGGTCAAACATAGTTGGCGAACCACCGCGTTGAATATGCCCTAAAGTTGTAACGGTAACTTTAAGCCCACCCTTTTCTTCTAAAACCTTCTTTATTTGTTCCCTATCGCCAGCGCCTTCCGCAAACACGATAAGGTTTGATTTTTTGCCCTTACTTGCGCTTTGCTTTAACTCAAGAGCGATTTTTTCAATATCGTAAGGAACTTCGGGAACGAGAATATGCTCAGCACCACCGCAAAGCCCAGCGTAGAGTGCAATATCGCCACAACGCCTACCCATAACCTCTAAGATAGAACATCTATCGTGCGAGCCGATAGTATCTCTTAGGCTGTTAATCGCCCACAAAACGGTGTTAACTGCGGTAGCAAAGCCCAAAGTGTAATCAGTGTAAGCAAGGTCGTTATCGATAGTGCCAGGAATACCTATAACGTTAATACCGAAATTATCGCATAAATCTTTTGCACCACGGAAAGTTCCGTCCCCACCGATAACGATAAGGTCGGTTATATCGTGCTTTTTAAGATTATCTGCGGCAACTTTAATAACGTCAAGTTCCTTAAATTCAGGACATCTTGCGCTCTTTAAAAACGTTCCACCGCGTTGAATAATATCGGAAACGGAACGAGAATTTAAAAGTTCAATGTTATCGTCAAGAAGCCCTTGATAGCCCCTATGAACGCCGTAAACTTCAAAGCCAGAGTAGATTGCATAACGAACACACGCACGAAGGCATGGGTTCATACCAGGAGCATCTCCACCGCTTGTTAAAATGGCAACTTTTTTCATAAATTTCTCCTTAAACGCTCTAAAATTCGAGCATCAACTATTTGATTATATCAAATAACCTTGCTTTTTGCTACTATTTTTTAACTATTTTTACGTTTTTTTCGCCAAGCACGTCGTAAAGTTCATACAAAAGTGCTTTGCAATTTCTACATTTTTCAGTTAAACGATATTTTTTGTTATTGATAACGAGAATAACTTCGATATCACCCGGATAGCTTACGATAATTTCCATAACCTCATCTTGCAAATCTTCGTTTTCGTTATCAATCTTAACGTAAAGCGTTTCTTTTTCCTTTTTGAAAGTTTCAACCTCGTTTGCGCCTTCTTCATAGTCGCTATCAGCATTTTCGTCGAAAACTTCAAGTTTATCAACAACGATAGTCGGCTTTTCATCGTCGCGAAGTTGAAGCCTTCCCGAAACGACGATTATAGCATCGTCTTCAATCTTATCTTTAAATCGTTCGTAAACCTTAGGGAATAGCACGCACTCGATAGAACTATAAACATCCTCAACGGTGATAATCGCCATGCTTTGACCAGACTTTGTGACCTTTTTCGTGATAAGCGAAATCATACCGCCCATTTTAACGGCTTGCCCGTCAGTTATATATTCGTAAGTTTTATTGCCGCTTTCATCTTCAACAAAATCTTCAAGCGCCGATAGGTTGAACCCATATTTTTTAAAGGATGAAACGTAGCCTTCTAGCGGATGCCCAGAAATATAAACACCCAAAACTTGTTTTTCGTTTGCAAGTTTTACCTTGTTTTCATACTCGTTTACGTTAGGATAATCGACATATAGAGGGGTTTCTTCTAAAACCGTGCCGAATAAACTTATCTGCGAACTCTCTTTTTGTTTAGCAATTTGCGAAGCCATATCGATAAGTTCACCGCACACGCACATAAGTTTTGAACGATAAATATTAAAGCAATCGAACGCGCCTGCTAAAATCAAATTTTCAACAAGGCGCCTGTTGAGCATTTTTGCGTCAACTCGAGAAATAAAATCTTCAAACGAAGTAAATTCGCCGTTTTGTTCACGCTCTAAAATTATTGATTGAATTGCAGCGTGCCCAACGCCTTTAACTGCAACTAAACCTATTCTCACCGAGCCGTTTTCAACCGAGAAAAATTGCTTACTTTTGTTAATATCTGGCGGTAAAACGGCAATGCCACGCTCTTTTAGATAAACAACGTATTTAGTAATTTCTTCAATATTATCAATTCTATTATTTAAAACCGCCGCCAAAAATTCTTGCGGATAAAGCGCTTTAAGATACGCCGTTTGATACGCCAAAACAGCATAAGCCGCCGCGTGCGATTTGTTGAACGCGTATTTTGCAAAGCCCGCCATTTCGTCGAAAATATCAGCGGCAACCTCTTCTGGAACGCCACGAGATAGCGCGCCTTCGATAACAACTTTTCCGTCATCGTCCTTTTCGCCAAAAATGAATAGCTTTCTTTGGCGGTTCATTTCGTCAACGTTCTTTTTTCCCATTGCACGGCGGATAATATCTGCTTGACCGAGCGAATAGCCAGCAAGTTTTTGCACGATTGCCATAACTTGCTCTTGGTAAATTATCGTGCCGTAGGTTACCTTTAAAATAGATTCAAGCATTTCGTGCTTATAGGTAATGTTTTTAGGGTCTCTTTTGTTCTTTAGATAACTTGGAATAGAATCCATAGGCCCTGGTCGATAAAGAGAAATTCCCGCTATAATATCTTCTAGGTTAGACGGCTTTAAATCACGCATAAACTTTTTCATACCGCCCGATTCTAGTTGGAACACCGCGTCGGT
The DNA here is from genome assembly GCA_045534575.1 of Christensenellaceae bacterium. Lineage (GTDB taxonomy): Bacteria > Bacillota > Clostridia > Christensenellales > Borkfalkiaceae > UBA4636. The sequence goes on along the minus strand of JAZSJZ010000008.1, from coordinate 47,086 downwards.
ATCGCCACTGCCGATAAGGTCAAACGCTACCTTTTCGCCGTAGCCTATTTTATCGAAGTCAATCTTAACGCCGTGTTGTTCGTAAATATAGTCGCACGCCTTTTTAACGTCGGTTAGGGTTTTGAGCGCTAAAAAGTCCATTTTGAGCATGCCGAGTTGTTCGATTTCTTTCATATCGAACTGGGTAACAATATCTTCACCGCTTCTAGCGAGCGGAACGTTTTCCTTGATAACCTTACCGCAAATAACAACGCCCGCCGCGTGCATAGAAATGTTTCGTGGCATGCCTTCAAGTTTCATTGCGATATCTATAATATGCCTTAGCGTATCGTCAGTATCGTAAATTTCTTTAAGTTCTCTAACGCCTACGTTAACGCCGTCTTTATTGTTTTCAAGCCCCAAACTTTGAGCAATGGTCGTGCCAAACGAAATAAGTTTGGTAACTCTGTTTACGTCATTGAACGGCACTTTATAAACTCTTGCAACGTCCTTTATCGCCGCCTTAGACGCCATAGTTCCAAACGTTACGATTTGCGCAACATTATCGTGACCATACTTTTCGCGAACATATTCAATAACTTCTTGCCGTCTATCAGTGCAAAAGTCAACGTCGAAATCGGGCATAGATACCCTTTCACGATTAAGAAATCTTTCAAAAAGAAGGTCGTATTGAAGCGGTTCAACGTCAGTTATGCCCATGCAGTATGCAATTATGCTACCAACACCGCTACCACGCCCCGCACCAACGGGAATACCTTTAGATTTTGCGTAGTTAATATAATCCCAAACGATGAGATAATATTCCAAAAAGCCCATTGAAGCAATGGTATCTAACTCATATTCAAAACGCTCTCTAATGGTTGGAGTTATATCAGCGTATTTTTTTCTTAAACCACTTTCGGCAATTTCTCTTAAATAGTCGTAATTAGTCTTGCCGTCGGGCGCGGTATAGCCCGGGGTTAAAGAACTATCTCTTATAGGCTCGCACTTAGCGTTAAGGTTGAAAATCGGCTCGTTGCACTTTGCAACAATCTCTAAAGTGTTATCGATAGCGTCGGGAACGTCTTTGAAAAGTTCGAACATCTCGTCGCCACTCTTTAAGTAAAACTCTTCGGTTTCAAAGCGCATACGGGTAGGATCGTCCATAGTGCGCTTAGTGTTTATGCAAAGCATAACCTCTTGGATGAGCGCATCGTCTTTAGAAAGATAATGCACGTCGTTAGTGGCAACAAGTTTAATATCAAGTTCTCTAGCAAGCTTAATAAGAAGTGGCATAACCTTCTTTTGTTCAGCCATGCCGTGGTCTTGAAGTTCGATATAATAATCGTCGCCAAAGGCTTCTTTCATCATTAAAGCGTGCTTTTTCGCACCTTCATAATTGCCTTCAAGTAGTAGCCTTGGAATACGCCCAGCCAAACAGCCCGATAAGCAAATTACGCCTTCGGTATGCTCAAGCAACGTTTTATAATCGGCGCGTGGTTTTGAGTAAAACCCGTCAACGTATGCAATGGAGTCTAATAAAACAATGTTTTTATAGCCAATTTTGTTTTTAGCAATAAGCACGAGGTGCTCGGTTTTAGTGCGAGGGTTTTTCTCGTGCAAATCATCCGTCATATAGAATTCGCAACCGATAATGGCTTGAATACCGGCTTTTTTTGCCTCTTCAGCAAAATATAGCGTAGCAAACATATTGCCGTGGTCGGTAATCGCCACCGCAGTTTGACCAAGTTCCTTTGCCTTTTTAAAAAGTTTATCAACCTTGGTTGCTCCGTCTAGTATGCTATATTCAGTGTGAAGGTGCAAATGCGCGAAATCTCTCATTTTTCTCTCCAAATTTTATTCCAAAAAATAAACGATGATAGAATTTTGAACGTATAAATGTTCGTCTTTAATTCTAACGAACTGCTCTGTCAAATCTAGGTATTTTCGTTGCGAAAAAATAGCATCTTTAAAATCTTCTTTAAAATCCGAGCCAAAAAGCGAGGAATATTCCTTAAAAATAACGCCCTCAGCCGTTCTTAACTTTAACATTGCGTATTCGCATTTTGCTTCCCTTCCCTCAACCGTTTCGCTTGCAATCTCGGCAAACTTATCGTTCAAAAGAAGATGCACGTATTCATCGATTTTAGAAGTGTTAGTAAATCTTCTGCCGTCAATAAAAGACGAGGCTGAAACGCCGAAGCCTATGTATTCCCCGCGCTTCCAATAGTTTAGGTTGTGGCGTGAATAAAAGCCGTCTTTGCAAAAATTGGAAACTTCGTAGCGTGAAAAGCCGTTTTTCTTTAAATAACTTACGGCAAACTCGTAAAACTCGGCAACCGTGTCGCCGTCGGGCAGGTCGCCGTTTAAATATCTTGAATACATCGGCGTTCCGTCTTCCGGCGTTAGCGCATAAACTGAAATATGATTTGCTTTAGAGTTAATGGCAACGTCTAGCGTCTTTTTAATATCTTCTTCGGTTTGGTCGGGAAGCCCAATCATAACGTCAACCGAGAAATTATATTCCTTTAAAATATCGGTAGCCTTTAAAAAATCATCAAGCGTGTGAATACGGTTTAACTTTTCAAGCGCCAAATCGTCAGCCGTTTGAAGCCCAATGCTATAGCGGTTAATTCCCGCCATTTTATAAATTCTAAGTTTTTGCCTATCGATAGTGCCGGGGTTTACCTCTAAGGTGATTTCGGCATCATCCGTAAGATTAAAATGCGCTCTTACTAGCCTCATACAGCCAAGAATAAACTTCGCGTCTATAAAAGACGGTGTTCCGCCACCAAAATAAACGCTTTTAAACGTTTTGCCCTTTAGCGCTTGGCTTCTCGATTTCATTTCTTTATAAAGGCAAGCAAAATAAGCCTCGCATTTTCCAACCTCGTTTGGAAAGGAAGCAAAATCGCAGTAAGCGCATTTTTGTTTGCAAAACGGAACGTGAATATAAATCCCAGCCATACTTAAACTTAATTTACCCTTAATTTATTTTAAAAATACTTAATTAATCGACTTATAGCCTAACTTTTATGTTAGTCGCTATCAATCTTTAAAATAGACATAAACGCTTCGCTTGGAATTTCAACAGTTCCAAGTTGACGCATTTTCTTCTTTCCTTCTTTTTGCTTTTCTAGAAGTTTTTTCTTTCTCGTTATATCACCGCCGTAGCACTTAGCAAGAACGTCTTTCCTAAGCGCTTTAACAGTTTCACGAGCGATAATCTTTCCGCCGATAGCCGCTTGAATAGGAATTTCAAACATTTGTCTTGGAATAACTTCTTTTAGTTTTTCAGCAATAGCCCTACCGCGAGCATATGCCTTTTCTTTGTGAACGATTAATGCAAGCGCATCGCAAATATCGCCGTTAAGATACATATCGAGTTTAACAAGTTCACTTCTCTCATAGCCTATAAGTTCATAATCGAAAGAAGCGTAACCACGGGTTCTTGATTTTAACCCGTCGAAAAAGTCGAACACAACTTCGTTTAGCGGAAGTTTATATTTTAAGCATACCCTCTTTGCGTCAATATAACTCATATCAATAAATACGCCACGCTTATCTTGCGAAAGTTCCATAATCGCACCAACGTATTCAGGCGGAGAGTAAATGCTAGCCATAATCATTGGCTCTTCCATATAGTCAATTTCGGAAACGTCAGGAAGTTTTGAAGGGTTTTCAACATCTAAAACGTCGCCGTTAGTCATATGAACTTTATACGAAACGCTAGGTGCGGTGGTTATAATTTCAAGGTCGAACTCACGCTCTATTCTTTGCTGAATAATTTCCATGTGTAAAAGCCCTAGAAAACCGCATCTAAACCCAAACCCAAGCGCCATTGAACTTTCGGCTTCGTAAGTCAAGGAAGCGTCGTTTAGTTTTAACTTCAAAATAGCTTCTTTTAAGTCGTTAAACTTAGAACCGTCTAACGGGTAAACGCCCGAGAACACAACGGGAAGGGCTTCTTTATAGCCAGGCAACGGCTCGCTTGCTGGATTGTTTACATCTGTTATGGTATCGCCAACAGCGGTATCTTGCACGCTTTTAATGCTTGCGGCAATATAGCCAACCTCGCCCGCAACGAGTTTTGCTTTAGGCGTAAGATTAGGGCTAAAAGTTCCAACTTCGGTTACTTCGAACTGCTTTGGCGACATAAACGTTTTAATCTTCGTGCCAACGGTAACCGTGCCTTCTTTAATTCTAACAAGGCAGATAACGCCCTTAAAATTGTCGTAATAAGAATCGAAAATCAAAGCCTTTAAAGGCGCTTCGTCATCGCACTCAGGGCAAGGAAGTTGCTCAACGATTGCTTCTAAAACGTCCTCAACGTTAAGCCCCGATTTTGCAGAAATTTTAGGCGCTTTTGAACAATCAATGCCAATAACGTCCTCAATCTCGGCGCAAGTGCCGTCAACATCGCTAGACGCTAGGTCAATTTTGTTGATAACGGGCATAATTTCAAGGTCGTTTTCAAGCGCCAAATAAACGTTTGCAAGCGTTTGGGCTTGAACGCCTTGAGTGCTATCAACGACTAAAATCGCGCCTTCGCACGCCGCGAGCGAGCGTGAAACTTCGTAAGAAAAGTCAACGTGGCCGGGCGTATCAATCAAGTTAAAAGTATATTCCTCGCCGTTTTTTGCTTTATAAAACATTCTAACGGGCGCAAGTTTGATAGTAATTCCTCTTTCCTTTTCTAAGTCCATACTATCTAGAAGTTGGCTTTCCATATCACGAGAAGATACTTGCCCCGTCATTTCGATAAGCCTATCGGCTAGAGTAGATTTTCCGTGGTCAATATGCGCAATTATGCAAAAATTTCTTATGTTCTCTTTCTTGACCTTTGCCATAACTAATTCCTTTTCAAGCGTAATAAATAATATTATTAAGATTATTACATATAATAGAAAAACAGTCAAGCCCTTGGGCTAATTTAATTTTATCCGCCCGACATTTTTTACCAATTTTTTCACCTAAACCAACAGCACAAACGTCGCTTTGAATTTAATATATTGCAAATATATTTGCAAGAAAAGCGTTTTTCGTGTTATAATTAAGTCAAGGAGAAATTATGAAAACTAGACTTTCGCCTAATTCTTGGGTTTTAAATTTGCCCGCAGCACATCGTGGGCTTCATAACGAACTTTTGCCCGAAAACAGCCTATCTGCCTTCCAAAACGCAATAAGTTTAGGCTACGCTATCGAACTTGACCTTCAAATGAGTATTGACGGCGAGATTTTCGTTTTTCACGACGATAATCTTTTGCGTATGACGGGCTTTAACGGCGATATTAGAGAAACTTCGAGCGAAAAAATTAAATCGCTTTTCTTAAAATCTTCGACCGAAAAAATACCAACTTTTAAAGAAGTTCTCTCGCTCGTTGATGGAAAAGTTCCGCTTCTTATTGAAATAAAACAGCAAAAGCATAAGGGCATTGAGAAAAAAATCGTTGCGCATTTGAAAAACTACGGCGGAGAATTTGCCTTTCAGTCTTTCGACCCAACAATTTTACTAAGGCTTAAAAAACTTATGCCCGAAGCCATTTTAGGTCAACTTGCGTCTGGGCTTAAAAATAAACTCGGCTTTATAAAAAATTTCGTTATTAAAAACGCACCGCTAAATTTTTTCGTAAAGCCCGATTTTATCAATTACGATGTTTATTCCCTCCCCGTTAAAAACCGCATAACAAATTCGCTTCCGCTCCTTACTTGGACAATTAGAACTAAAGAGGAAGAAGAGAAGGCAAAAAAATATGCTAAAAACTATGTTTTTGAAAACATTTTGCCTGAAAAATAAAACTAAAATCAAGCAAAAAGCCCGCCTATAAGTCGATTATCGGCGGGTTTTCTAATTTTTTAAAATTTTTAACGGCTTGTTATTTTTCCTTATAATAAAGCCTGCAGTGGCAATAGCCTTCGAAGTTTTCGTCGGCAATTTGGTCTTTAAATTCTTTGCACATGCACTTATTTTCTGGAATTCTTTGAAGCCTACAAGGGCAGTAGCCATCCTTTTTTTCGAGCGCTTCTTTAAGCCTTTTAACAACTTCTTTATCTTCGTTTAATCTAACTTTCATAATTTTACCCCCTAATAAAGATTAAAAACATTGTAACATTATAATTTTTTGTTGTCAATACCAAAAATTATTCGTTTTTTGGCAAAATTTCAAATTTAAACAATTTATATTGACATTTTCTTAATAGTATTCTATACTATTTAAGAATAAACTTGAATAACTACCACTTAGGAGAAGTTATGAATAGAATTGAAGAAATTTTCGGCTCGTTAGTTTTTAACGATAAAGTTATGCGTGAAAGATTAGCGCCTTCCGTTTATGAAGATTTAATGCTTACCATTAACGAGGGCAAAACTTTAACTCGCGAAACGGCAAACGAAATCGCCTTGGCTATGAAAGATTGGGCTGTTGAAAACGGCGCTACCCACTATACGCATTGGTTCCAACCAATGACGGGTATCACCGCGGAAAAGCACGATAGTTTTATCGAGCCTGATAATAAAGGTGGAGTTATTTTAAAATTTAGTGGCAAAGCGCTCATTAAAGGCGAGTCGGATGCGTCAAGTTTCCCGTCAGGTGGTTTAAGAGCCACCTTCGAAGCCCGTGGCTACACTGCTTGGGACCCAACTTCTTACGCCTTCATTAAAGACGGCACTTTGTGTATTCCAACTGCGTTCTGTTCATACGATGGGTCTGCACTCGATAAAAAAACGCCTCTTCTTCGCTCCAACGAAGCGTTGAACACAGCGGCTTTAAGAATTTTAAAACTCTTTGGAAAAACTGACGTTAAGAAAATCATCGTTCAAGTTGGCGCTGAGCAAGAATATTTCTTAATCGATAAAAAGGTTGCAGACGAGCGTCTTGACATTACGCTTTGCGGAAGAACGCTTTTCGGCGCAAACCCAACCAAAGGTCAAGAAATGGACGACCATTACTATGGCTCTATTAAACACAGAGTTTCTAAGTATATGAAGGACTTAGATAACGAACTTTGGAAACATGGCGTTTACTCAAAGACAAAGCACAACGAAGTTGCTCCAGCGCAACACGAACTTGCGCCAATTTTCTGCGACGATAACACCGCAACCGACCAAAACCAACTAACGATGGATTTAATGAAGTCGGTAGCGAGAAAGCACGATATGCTCTGCCTTCTTCACGAAAAGCCTTTCAAATCGGTTAACGGAAGCGGTAAGCATAACAACTGGTCTATCTCGACTGATACGGGCATTAACCTATTAGAACCGGGTAGCACCCCACACGAAAACGCGCAATTCCTTCTTTTCTTAACGGCAACTATCGTTGCGGTTGACGAATATCAAGACGTTCTTCGCGCTTCAGTTGCAACGGCTAGCAACGACCACAGATTAGGTGCTAACGAAGCACCGCCTTCAATCGTTTCTATCTTCCTTGGCGACGATTTGACTGAACTTTTAAATTCAATCGAGAACCACACTGATTACGAGTGCGAAGCAAGAAAAGAACTTGAAATTGGCGTTCACACCGTTCCAAAATTCAAAAAGGACACAACCGATAGAAACAGAACCTCGCCTTTTGCTTTCACGGGCAACAAGTTTGAGTTTAGAATGGTTGGCTCGTCGCTATCAATCTCTGAGCCAAACATCGTTTTAAACACTGCTATTGCTGAAATTTTATCTCGATTTGCTGACGAACTTGAAAAGGCAGAAGATTTCAAAACCGCTCTCAACGAATTAATCATTAGAAACATAAAAGAGCACAAGCGCATTATCTTTAACGGCAATAACTATAGCGAGGATTGGGCAAAAGAAGCAAAGAAGCGCAAACTTTGTAATCTTCCTACCACCGTTGACGCTGTGCCAAGTTACATAACTAAGAAAAACATCGAACTTTTCACCAAACACGGCGTTTTCTCAACTATGGAACTTTTCAGCCGTTGCGATATCTTCCTTGAAAATTATTATAAGACCATTAACATTGAAGCGCTCACTATGATAAATATGGCAAAGCGCGCAATTATTCCTAGTTGTTATAAGTTTGAAAAAACTCTTGCCGACCTTGTTATTGCTAAAAAAGGCGCAGGCGTTTCAACAAAGATGGAAGACCACCTTCTTTCTTTCGTTTGCGACAACACCGATAAACTTATTAAAACTTTAAAGAACTTAGAAACCGCGCTTTCAGCAACCCATCCTGCTGGCGTTTATGAAATTGCAAAATATTATCGCGATAAGATTTTGCCTATTATGGAAGAAGTAAGAAAGTTTGCCGATTCTTTGGAGCAAGTTATTCCAAAAGATATTTGGCCTATTCCAACCTATAACGATTTACTTTATAGTATTCGCTAAACCAACCAAAAACATCAAAAAACCTGCCTATAACTTCGTTATCGGCAGGTTTTGTTTTTTTTGCGCATTTCAGTTTTAATTGCTTTTAATATAATCTTTAATTTTTTTCGAGAAAGTTTGATTTAAAATTAGCAACTCATTTTCAGAAATTGTTTCATTTTTTTGTTTCTTCATCAAAAGCGTTAATATTTGAATATATGACTTATTAATATCAGACGGTTCTAGTTTTTTTAAATTTTCCAAACAATTTAAAAACTCTACTTCGTCGCCGTTAAAAAAGTGATAATATGCTTTCCAATAAAAAACACTGTTAGACAATGCGTCACACTTTACTTGTTCTATATAATACTCAAAATCTAAACTGTTGCCAATTTCGTAACTAGATACTGCAAGTATTAAGAATATTTGGTATTTCTTATTAGATCTTTTGTTAGCATATAGAAGAAGTTTTTTATGTTTTAAAACGTATTCGTAATTCATTAAAGAAAACTGCTTATAAACCTTTTTTTCAAATATAATATATATTATTGTTAATAGAAACGTAATTACGAGCAAGACAATTAACTCAATAAAGATTTCGTTCCATCCGATTTTTATGGTTAGCAAATTTGAAAAATTCATATTACTCCTTTTAATTAACTTTAACGTGGGCGATTTCTCGCCCTCCTTTATTAAATTAGTTGCTGTTGCTTTTATACATTTTAAACTTTGAATACGTTGCCCATAATCTTAATTCTTCAACTTGCTGTTCATCTCTTACATTTATATTATAGCTCTTATTATTTGTTGTGTAAATTGTAACTTTAACTGACGTTCCGCCTCTTATTCCATGTTGCAAAACGTGGGTTATTTTTATTATACTTTTTCTCAAAAGCGCACAAGTTCCACAGTCAATTAACCAGTCTTGCGAAAGATAAACTAAGTGAGAAAGTTTTGATACGTTTAAATCGTTAAATTCAACGCCAAACTCTAATTTTTGTTTCTTAATCATTCTTGCAAATTTAAACAAAAAACAATTAGACATAACAAAAATCAGCAATCCAAATCGCAAAAGGTAACTTATAATTTCAAATTCATTATAAGTGTTGTTTTGGTTTACTGAAAACACAATAAAAATCAACGACACAAGCCCCAAAATAGAAAAAATTAAAATAAAATTTCTTAGAGCAAATTTTAAATAATATTTCCAAGCACATTTATTCATTAACTTCACCCCTTAACTTATATCGTTTTCATATGCTATTGAATTTTGAGAGGTTTAAAAAACGCCCGCCATTTGCTTATCATAACCCTATATCAAGCCCCGTTGCATTAGAAATTGGAACATCGCAAACCCAATTTTTGATTTTCTTATAATTTTTGACATGATAAACTCGCACAACATATGGCTTTTCTATGTTTTTTATATAAATTTCTAGAGCAAGAGCCGAAGGCCCTGGCACGCGCAAACACGTAGCGATTAAAGATGTTATGCTGTTTTTATAAATTACAAATCTTCCAGCGTTAATGAGCCACTCATCGGCTAAATATAGCACCGAATTTATCTTTACACAATTTTCGTCCAAAAATTTTGTATTATACAATTTTTCTTTTTGTTCAATGTCTTTAATAAAAAATCTTATTTTAATTAAGACAGGTATCATGCACCCTAATGCTAGAAAAAGCGGAATAAAATAAAGAATATTAAACCCCTTATCATAAATAATTCCAACTATTACAAACAGCAAACTTAAAAAACTCGCCACTAAAAAAATAGAGACAAAATTAAATATAAAATATTTTAAAGAATATTTATTTTCGGATTTCACATTAAACTCCTTTAGATAATTAATTGCCTTTTACAAGTGGTATCATTGAATAAAAACAGATTATAAGCCAAAACAATAAATATTTAAAACAATATTTAAATTTTGTTTTATTCATTATCTGCACCCCTTTTTTACGCAAATTTAATTGCCGAATTTTTATCTTTCTAGGCGTTATTCCTTAAATTAGTATAATCTTTTTTAAAAAGTTTGTCAATAGGTCGTTTAACGCAAAAAAGTGTGCCTATCTTTTACAATAGACACACTCTAAACAAGTTTGTGTTTGATGTTTTAATTTATTTACTAATGAGATTACTTATTTAATTTTACATACTCATGATTGATTTTCTCGTTTAATTTTTCTAATTCAAAACCCAATTTATTAGGTTCATCATTTTCCAATAAACCTATTTCTAAAAATGTGTCCAAAATACAATTAAACATTATATCAAGGTTTTCAAGTTCATTTTCTTCAATAACTATGTAATTATTATCTAAAATATAATTTTTAGGAACATTCATAGTTTCATAGCTCAAATTTAATAACTCAATTTCTCTTAAATCAACTCTGATCCTAACCATAAAGCCTACATCATCCTCCATCCATAATGACTCTTTGCTTACCTATAAACGTTGCAGAAATGTTTTCCGTTCTGCTACGATAAGTATAATCTTTTTTAAAAAGTTTGTCAATAGAACCTAAAAAATAAACTTTTGCAACAAAAAACCTGCCTATAACTTCGTTAACGGCAGGTTTTAATTTTAATCTTCAATTTTATCTTCTTGCTTTTTATTATCTTTTTTAAACTTATCACTAACTTTTATTGCTAAGTTTGAAACGAATTTGTTTATCTTTTCGGCGTTTTTCATTGAAACTATAAACGCCACCACGCCAAGAACTAAAAGCACGGCTATGATTGGAATTCCCCACGCGTTGTAAGGAATAACTTCGCCCGATAAAAATAGTAGCGTTGCGCCAATCGAAGTTGCTCTAGTTACTATTTGCATTAAGATAAACCCAAGAAAGGTTAGCGGGCAAAGCCCAGCGATTGAACACAAAATATCATCTGGAAAAAGAGGGAACAAGAACATAAAAAACAGCAAAACGTTTTCGCGCCCTTTTAGACGTTTTAAATAATTGTCAACGGTTTTTTCGCTTCCAACTAACCAATTTACAAACGGCTTGCCAATAAGCCTTCCAAGCAAAAACGCAAAAATTGAGCCGAGCATCATTCCAATATAAGAATAAAGAAACGAACGCCACGCGCCAAACAAATAGTTGCCAGCCAAAATTGTTACCATGCCCGGAATTGGCACGAACGTTACTTGCAAAAAACTAACCGCAATAAACGCAATCGGTGCAAGCGCACCAAAATCTTGAATATAGGCTTGAAGTTCTTCCTTTGTTAAACTTGTGAAGCCGAGCGCATTAAAAACAAGGTAACACGCAACTAAAATTGCAACTATCACAACTAACGAAATTGAAAACTTCAAAACGACGTTTTCGTTCCTTTTTCTTCTCATTAATTTGCATTTTTAAAAATTTTAACGTTAAAAACGTTAAATAACGGGGTTATAGCCCCACTTTTTTAATTTTGGGTATTTTCCCAAATAACAATTTCACCCTCAACGTAGTGATAGAAATTGCCCTCTTCTTGAGGCTCGGTTTCGCTATAGAAATAAACTGTTGCCTCTTTAAAATTCTCATTGCCTGACTTTACGTCTAACGCGTCAAACTCTTCTTTTGAACCCATGAAATAAATCTTATTAAGCTTTGAGCAGTTTTTAAACACAGAAACTGTAATTTTGGTTATTGACGATGGAATTTCAACGCTTTCAAGGTTAAAGCAACTTGAGAAAGTTTCTTCGCTAAGAGAATTTGCAACGCTTTGAGGTATTCTTACAGTTGTTAAACTTCTGCAAAAATAGAAAGCGTCATCGCCGATATAAGTTAAAGTTGACGGAAGTTTAAGCTCGCTTAACGCCCAGCAATTTGCAAAAGCTGATGTCTCTATTCTTCGAACGCCTTCTGGAATTATCATTGTGGTAAGCCCAGAACAACTATTAAATGCGTATTCGCCAATAGTCTTAATAGTGTTATCGTCAGGAATAACACTCGTTTTGCAACCAGCAAGAACCCTCTTTTCTTCAATATCAACAATCATATTCCCAACGGAATAGAACTTTTCGTTTTGGCTATCTACCGTAATTTCCTCAATGGTAGAACAGCCCAAGAATAAGTTTGCGTCAAGATTAACGGCTTTTGCTGGAATATTCACGCTTTTAAATTTCGAGCCGGAAAAAGCACCGCTTTCAATCGTTTCAACAGTGTTTGGAATAGTTTTTGTTACAAAATACTCCCCGCCACAGCACGAGAACGCACCACTTTTTATCGTCTTAACGCTAGATGGAATTTCCGCGCCACTCGTTGCTAGAACGAGCGAGTTATCATCTTTTTGTAAAATGCAATTTTGTTCAGCCTTGAAAACCGAATTATCTTGAGCAACCGTAATAGTTTGCAACTCTATGCAAGAGGTAAAGGCTGTGTCCGCAATAAATTTAACGGTGCTTGGCAGAGAAATCGCACTAACGCTAGAGCCTGATAGCGACGAATAATAAATAATGCCCGTGCTATTATGTAATGAAACGTTGCTTGCCGTTTTGTCGTTTACAGAAACTAATATGTGGTAAGGGTTTTCGGTATCGCCTAAATATTTGCAACCTTCATACTCGTTAAATTTTAGTTTTGGGCAATACGAAAAGGCAAGGTCGCCAATCTTTCTAACGCTACTTGGAATTAATAAATCAGTAAGTTCACTGCAACCAAAGAACGCACCTTCTTCAATTTCAACAACGCTACTTGGAATAACGATTTTTGTGATATTACCTTTTCCATTAAACGCACCGTATGCAATCTTTAAAACAGGTTGACCGTAAATCGTTGATGGAATTGTTATCTCGCTAGCCGTTATGTTTCCAAGGTCTGCAACCTCAAACCCGTAAAGTTCGCCCTCTTCGTTTCTAAGTTCCCTATAAGTCAAACTTTTAGGCTCTTCATTTTCAATTCCGTTATTGTTGCAACCAACGGCAAACAGCATAACTAAAACGCACATTAAACACAATAGTTTTTTCATTTTATCCCCCTTAATAACCTCTTCCCGTAAGTTCGCCTTGATCTACCAGCCCACCAAACCCGTTTTGGCGAAGTGCTTCATATAGGCAAATGGCAACGCTGTTTGCTAAGTTTAGCGAACGAATTTCGTCGCGCATAGGAATTCGTAAGGTCTTATCGTAATATTTTTCTAAAAGAAGTTCGTTCAAGCCCCTCGTTTCTTTGCCGAAAACTAAAAAATCGCCGTCTTTAAAATTTACGTCGCAATAGTTTTTCTTAGCTTTGGTCGATAAAAAATAAAAATTATCGCCCTTATAGTGCTTGTCCATAACCTCTTCAATGCTATCATAATATGTAATATCAACAAAATGCCAATAATCAAGCCCCGCTCTTTTTAGCATCTTGTCCGACGTGTCGAACCCGAGCGGACGAACTAGATGAAGTTTTGCGCCGGTTGAAGCACAAGTTCTAACTATGTTGCCCGTGTTTTGTGGAATTTCTGGCTCGACTAAAACTATGTTAAAACACATATCAAACACCCCTTGTTTTGATAGAAATTTGTGAAAATCTTTTTTTAAACGGCAAAAAAACTATGCCAAAATTATCGCTAGATGAAAATAAAACTTTGCCAAAAGCATCGCAAAAAACTATCTTAGTTTTATTAACTGATACAATCGGCATACCGTTAAGATATGCTATTGCAGAAACAAGTTCTTGCATGTTAAAATCAAAAATGTCCGCCGATAGGTTGATTATCGCATCATTTCCGCAAAGCGAAAGCGTTTTTATGCATTGATAATCTAAAATATCTTTCCCAACAGCAACGCCAACTTTACCCGCATTTTTAATGGCTATGCTTTTATAGCCAAAACCGCTAGCCGTTCTACTTGAAGAGCGATTGCAATCTGCAATAAAATCTAGTTTTCCTAACTTAAAACACGCAACCGATTGGCGGATTATTCCAAAAGTGTCAGTTATAAGCGAAAACAATACTGCGCCCTTTATCTTTTTGGAAATTTCAGCCATTTTAACAAAACTATCAGTCTTGTTATCAAGTTCGCTTTTGACAGATACAAAAGAATATTTTTTTAAAACAAAAACAGCAATATCTACAGCCGAAAACTTTTCAATCTCAACTGCAGTTATATCTTCTCCAATAAAAAAACCAACGTTAATTCCTTTAAGCATAACGCTATATTATATGAATTTGTTAGTTTAAAAGTTCAATGGTTAAACTTAAATAAACTCTATTTCTTCTATAATTTCTTTTAACTCATTTTTTGTTGTAACAGAGAAAACTTTTTGCCTTAAATTTTTCGCATTTTTCACGTTCGTTAAGTAGTAAGCCATTTGTTTTCTTAAAGTTACCACCGTTCGCTCTTCGTCATTTTCGGCAAAAAGTAGGTCTATATGCCTGTTAATGATAGTTTTTCTATCAAAATCATCTTCGCCTAAAATCTTTTTTATAAGCCACGGCTCTCTTAAAGCCCCACGCCCTAGCATTACGCCAGACGCGCCCGTTTGAGTTAAATAAAAGTCAAAATCTTCTTTAGAAAAAACCGAGCCGTTATAAATTACGGGGATTTTAATCGAGTTTACGACCTTTTCCACTTCCTTAAATTTTGGCTCGCCCGAATAAAAATCTTCTCTAGTTCTTGCGTGCACGGTAACCATTTTTGCTCCCGCGCCTTCAATTCTTTTAGCAATTTCAGTTGCCACAAAATTATCTTTTTCAACGCCAAGCCTTATTTTTGCCGTTATAATCTTACCAGATTTAACGCACTCCGCTACGATTTTTTCAACCTGTTTCCCGTCTTTTAAAAGCGCGCTACCTTCGCCGTTTAGAAAAACTTTAGGAACGGGGCAACCAAAGTTGATATCAACAATATCAAACTTTTCAAACTCTAAACTTTCAACTGCTTCACGCATAATAAAAGGGTCTCTGCCGAAAATTTGAGTTGCCTTTACGTATTCAGCATCAGTTGTTTTTAAAAGGCTTTTCGTTGCCTCGCTGTTATATTTTAACCCTTTAGCGCTAACCATTTCGCCAACCGCTAGCCCTGCTCCAAGTTCGTAGCAAACAGTTCTAAAAGCATAGTCGCTAAAGCCTGCAAGCGGTGCAACAAAAACGTTGTTTTTTAGCGTTAACGAACCTATACTAAGACTTTTTACGTTTTTCATACGCTTTTTTTACCAACTCTTTATCGCAATCTTTAAGGTTAAAACCTTGCGCCATCAAATCTTCTTCAACAGATTTTAAAAGTTCTAAGTCGTTCATAATAGCGTCGTATAAACTCTCTTCACAAGAAGAAACTTTTCCCCTAACAAACGCCAATAGTAGCAATAGGAATTCGCCGAACAACTTATCAGCCGACTGAGTGTTTTCTATTTGTTCTAAAAGGCTGGTTAAATCTTTTAGCGTCGGCTCTAAAACGTTAAAGTTAGATCTTTTTTGCCTCTTTAAAACCTTTTCTGCTCGAATTAACGAAGGCAAGCATTCTGGCACGTCGCTAACGTAAGAATAAACGGTGTCAAAACCCTTTTCTATTTGTTTGTTTTTGTTCCACACATCGAGCGCCGTTTCGGCTGAATCAGCGCTATCTCCACCAAAAATGTGCGAGTGGCGGAAAATAAGTTTTTCGCATAAAGCCGACAAAACGTCATAACGAGAAAATGCTTCACGCTCTTCGGCAAGCGTTAAGTGGAAAACGGCTTGCAAAATAACGTCGCCAATCTCTTCGAGCATTTTATCTTCATCGTTTTTGTTGATAGCATCAATTAGTTCATAGCACTCTTCAACCAAATCTTTCTTAATGCTCTCTTTTGTTTGCACTCTATCCCACGGGCAACCGTTTTCGCCTCTTAGAATTTTTATAATTTCAAAAAGGTCGTCAAAATAAAATCTCGTTTTATCTTTTAAGGGGCTATTTTCAACAATTAAAACGGTGGAATAATCGAAGCCTTCTTGGCGGTCAAGTTCGTAAACAGGAATAGAAATTACGCGTTTATCGATATATAGGCTGACTTTTTGTTCTTCGCCGATAAGTTCGGTGAGTTTTATTTTCCATAAAGACGCTAAGAAGTAACTATCTAAATCGTAAACGATAAGAGGATATGAAAACGCTGAAAAATTCTCAATCTCGTAAGCCGAAACGCTAGTTGCGCCTTCCCCGCAAAGCCCAAGCCTTGCTAGTGCGTTCGACGCTTTAGACGCACCTTCAATAACTTCAACGCCCTTTAGCGTTTTTATAAGTTCCTTTGCCGAATAATCTTCGCTAACAGCGCCGTCAACAAGATAGCAAACGCTAGAATATTGTTTTGTAAGCGCTTTAATTTCTTTAACGATATTTTTATTTAGCGTTTGAAAATTTCTCGACTTTTCGTAAACATAGTCGAGAGAAACTGCGTCGCAAAGTTCTAAAACGGAACTTGCGGAGTCGGTGTTTTTAGTTCTTAAAACGACCTTTTCAGCGGTTTTAATTTTTTCAATTGCTCTTAGCGAAATGTCGCCCTTTTCAACGCCTAAGCCTATAATCGTTAACGCCATATCATCCCACGCCAAGGGTTTTAACCCTTGATAATAATTTTCTTTCCCTAATAATATACAACAAATTGCAAAAAGTCGCAACAAAAAAACAAGATATATCGCAAATGGCGTTTGAGATAACGAAAAACCGTGGGTTTGGCGCAAGAATTAGCGTTAAAATTATTTTCGTAATTAGACCAAACAGCATAAATAGCGACGGCAAATATAGCCTATCTTTAGCAAAAAGCGTTGCGTTCATGCTTTGCAAAAGCGATAATAACACTATGGAAACTGATGAGATTTTAAGCAAAAGTTTAGCAATTTGCTTGTCGGCACTTGGCATTGATTTATATAAAAATTCTATTGCAAAATTTGAAAACAAAAAAGTGAAAACTGCAAAAACTAGGCTTGATATTAGCGTATAAATTAAAATTTTGTCTTTTGCTAATTTATCTTCCTTGTTTTTCGCAATTATCGGCACAGCAACTACGGATAGCGCATAACAAATAGATACAGGCAGTTGAATTAAACTTTCCACAACGCCCGTATAAATACCAAAAAGCGAAGTTGCTTTATCTATCGGCAACGGGTAGAGATTTATTAAAAGAAAACTATCGATTGCGTGAGATAGTGGCAACAAAATGGAAGTTATGGTTATTGGAATTGAAACTCTTAAAATTGTTTTTGCGCTAACACTAGAATTTTGTTCATGCTCGTGATTTCTTTTTATTAATAAAATAAAAATAAGCGCGAAAAATTCGCTAATGGTAACGGCAAGCGTTGCAAAAAAAGCTTTTTCGAGCGGGGTTTTACCAAACAAGTTGGCAAGTGCTAGCCCAAAAACAACCTTTACTATTTGCTCTATAATTTGCGAAAGCGCCGTTGGTAGCATATTGAGTTTGCCTTGATGATACCCTCTAAAACAAGATATCAAAGACACTATTGCCACCGACGGCGCGATTGCTAAATATAGTTTATAAATTTGGCTGTTCCCTTGAAGGCTAGCGAGCGGTTTTGATAATAAAATTATTGCAAAAAAACCGATAATTCCCACCACAAAAAACGTGATAATCGACTTATAGAGCACTTTTTTAGCATTTTTGCCTTCAGCGATTAGTTTTGAAATTGCCGTTGGCACGCCGGTTGAAGAAAAGGTTAGCATAATGGTATAGATAGGAAAAACCATTTGATAAAGCCCTATTCCAACCGTGCCGATTGCGTTGGTTAATAGCACCCTATAAACGGCACCGATAATTTTGCAAATAACTCCGCCAATCCCAAGCAAAAGCGCGCTTTCTAAAATTTTATCTTTCACGGAAGTTGCCTAGCAATAATTTCAGCGCAAAGTTTAATAATAGAAATGCTACGAGCATCAAAACCTTCATTTTCGTCAGTTGCGAAAATTATCGAGCCGTAAAGGTCGCCTTTAGATATGATTGGCGCAACGATTGTGTTCTTAAAACTCAAATCGTCAACCGTTAAAGTTAGCGCTTCTTTATTTTCATTAACGCTAAAGAGCATTACCTTTCTTTCGCTTAAAACATTTTCTAGTTTTTTAGAAATTTTCTTATCTTCAGCGCCTTTAGATTTTCCACCTTTTGCGAAGATAATTTTTTCGCTATCGCTAACTAGAACGGAAATTTTTTGCGTTTCATAAACGGCGTCGCCAATGGTTTTAACAACCTCCAAAACCGTGCCTATTGGCAAAAATTTCTTAATATAAAGCCCGTCGCTATCGGCAAAAATCTCAACAGGCTCACCTTCTTTAAAACGCAAAGTTTTTCTCATTTCTTTTGGAATAACAACCCTTCCAAGTTCGTCAATTCGTCTTATAATTCCTTTCATATCACGCTTATTTTTTGTAAATTCAAAGTTTTTATGCGTCAAAAAAGTGAGGCTAATGAAGTTATAGCCCCACTTTTTATAAACTTAAATGTTTTTTGTATTTTTTATACCACTCGCTGTTAGAGTTAATTTTACCTAAAATATCATCAACGGAGAATTTGCCGTTTAAAAACACTGCTTTATTAATTTTTAGCATTTTGCAAAACTCGTCGCAAGATATTAGTTTTGCTCTTTTCTTTTTCGCTTTATATAAACTTTGCTTTTCTTCTTTTGAAAAATAAACTAAAAAATCTGCCATAGAAACCATGCTCGACCATTTTGCTCCGCAAGATAAAACTTTATCAACTGCAAATAAGGTTTGGGCAAAATGTTCTTTTTCATATTCTTTAGAAAAGCCGAAAAACTTGCCTTTTAAATTTTCGTCAACATTATCAACAACTCGCTCTTCGATAAACGATTTAACTAAGCGTTTGTTAAGCGGTGTCATTTTATTGCCTTGAGTCCACCTAAACGCCCTATTATGAAAAGCAATTCTTCCTTCAAAAAGTTCGCCCGTTGAGTATGCACACTTTTCAAAAACGTCTTTAGGTAAAATTTCCGCCTTTTTGCAAAAACTTTCAAAAATCTTAAGCGTCATAAGAGAATCGTTTAGTGCTTCGTGGTGAACTAGATCGCCTTCTTCCACTAACTCTTTATAAATAGCGTCAAGGCTCAAATTATCTTGCCTTCCCAATCCTTCAACGAAAAGTTTTAAAACGTCAATAAACTTAAAGTTAAAAAGTGGAAGTTTTAATCTTTTTAAATCAGACAAAATAAAGTTAGCGTCGTTATCGGTTGAAAAACCGATTGGAACGTTTTCGCTATCGGTCAAAAGTGCTTTAATTTCCTCATAGCGTTCGTTAAGCGTTGGGTGGTTATAATATTCGTGATAAGGATACGCAAGTTCAATACCCGCCCTTTTAAAAGCATAAGTGTTAAAACTTGCTTGCGGATTGATAAGAAGATTATCACTATCTAATTCGTTTAAATTCTCGTCAGTTAAAACGTAGCCAAACTCACAAATTTTTGAAACGCCCGCATTGCAATTTGCACATTCAATATCGAAAAATAAAAACCTCATAACGCCCTTTTTTGAAAATTTTATTGAAAATATGCCGTTAACGGGCTTATAGCCCAACTTTTGCAAATTCAAAAACTTTTTCTCCCCACCGTTTTTAACGCAAGTTATAAATTTGCAACGCACCTTTTAAAATATAATAACATTAAAAATTAAAAACTGTCAACGAAAAAAAGTAAATTTAAGACCTAACTTTTTCGAGGTTTTTTATAAATTAAAAATATTTTAATTTACTCTTTACAATTTTATTAAAATAGAGTATAATATTATAGTTACTAAAGTAAACTCTTAAAAGGAGCGGTTATGGCAAAAGACGTTTTTATAAGTTACTCTCACGTTAATGAGGACGTTGCAAATGCAATCGTAAAACATTTTGAGGCTAACGGCATTTCGTGTTTTATAGATAGAGAAGATATTGCTCGCGGTAAAGATTTTGAAAGCGAATTATCGCGTGGTATTAGCGAAAGTAAGGCGGTTATCGTTGTTGCTTCAAAAGCAATGAACAACTCTAAGCACATAATAAGAGAACTTCGCCTTGCCGAGAGTTTTTCCAAACAAATTATTCCGTTTATGACGGAAAATTTCAAACTCGACCAAGCGTTAGCATATTATCTTAACGGCAGACAATACGTAACAGCCTTCCCTAGAGATCCAAAGTTTTATCTTGACGATTTGTTAAGCGACTATAAGAGCCTTCTTGGAATTATTGACGAAAACGCACAAAAACGCTCATCAAGAAACGAAAGTTCTACCGTTGTTTTTGAATACATATCTGAGCGTGGAATGATGGTTAACCCTGAAGATAAGCAAAGAAACGTAAGTTTTAGAACGGATACGTTTATCAATATGTTCGGCGGAATTTACGAGGAAGTTGAAAAACTAAGCCCAGAAACTGCTAGAGATATTTTCCGCAAAACGGGCTATACGTGCGGTCAAAACTTTGCTTCAAGACTAAATTCGCAATGGGATTTGCACTCATCTGCCGACGATCATAACTACGAAGAAAAACTTAAAAAGTGGTGCGAGTTTGACTCCAAAGTTGGCTGGGGCAAATTTGACGTTAGCGTTAAGATTGACCCTGAAAGCGGTGAGTTTAACGGTCAACTATCAATTAGAGATTGCTTTATCGTTGACAAGAAAAAGAAAAGGCACGTTTGCGAGTTTTTAAAAGGCTATTGTGAAGGCGTTATCGAAACGCTACTTGGCGCAGAAGTTATGCTAGAGTGCACTTCTTGCCCGCTTTTGAAGCATTTTAACGAATTTTGCAAGTTCAACATTATTTTGAAGTAACCATAGAGAGGCAAAAATGAAAATTCTTTTTATTTTCACCGGTGGCACGATAGGTAGCACGCAAAACAAGGAGCATATCTCTGCCGACCCTAAAAAATCATATAAAATTTTGAAGGCATACCAAGAAAAGTTTGGTATTGACTTTGAATACGATACAATTGAGCCATACATTGAACTTAGCGAGAACAACACGGGCAAGCACGTGCGTGAGTTAATTTTGGCAACCGTTGGCAATCTTGATAAGGGTTATGACGGCATTATCGTAACTCACGGCACTGACACGATTCAATATTCAGCGGCAGCGATTGGCTATGCGATTGGGCTTGACACGATTCCCGTTTGCGTTGTATCGAGTAACTTCCCTATCGAGCACGAGCAATCGAACGGGCTTGATAATCTTCACGGCGCAATAAAGTTAATTGAACAAAAACTTTTCCGAGGCTCTCTCGTTGTTTATAGGAACGACGTTGGCGGAGCAGTTGAAATTCACAGAGCAACGAGGCTTTTATCTAGCCTTCCGTTCTCCGACGATATTGAGAGTGCGTTTGATATTTCTTTAGGCAGATTTGACACTCAATTTAACTTTATTAAAAACGGCACTTATAAGGAAGAAAGTGACGCTATAGCACCGTTAACGGCAAAAAATCTTGACGAAGAGTCGCAAGGAATTTTAAGAATTTCGCCATACACCGGTATGACTTACCCTAAGATTACTAGCGATATTAAATATATTATTATCGACACTTATCACTCAGGCACGATTAACACCAAATCGCAAGACGCAATTGACTTTTTCAAACTTGCAAAAGATAAAGGCGTTACGATTTTTGTTGCAGGCGTTACTGAAGGCCCAACCTACGATAGCACGAAATCTTTTGGCGATTATGACTTTGTTTTAATGAAAAACATTTCGCCAATTGCGGCATACGTTAAACTTTGGCTATTAAAATCTTGCGGACTAAACCCAATAGAAAACGTAAACAAATCACTATCAGGCGATATAATCATTTTATAAAAGAACAAAGCCTTTTACACATAAGTAAAAGGTTTTTATACTTAATTGTTTTACTTATCAAACTAAAGCACTCTTAAAGTTTTAAATTTTAGTTAAAATTGTTTTAATATTCAATTTTTAAACTTACAGGAAAATTTATATGAAAAAATTGTCACTTTTTATTTTGTCAATATTAACCATTTATCTATTATCAAGCGTTACTGCGTGCAGTTCCGGATCTAGTGGCGCAACTTCTGCAAATTCAATTTTAAACGCTAGAAACTTCACCGTAACATTTCACTATAATAATGGAAAAGACCCTTTAGTTGTTGAAGTTGAACCAGGCAAAAGAGTTTCTATGCCTTCTATCAACCCGCAAAAAAACAATTATATTTTTACAGGTTGGTACATTACCGCCGATTGCATAAATCAATATGATTTTTCAAGCATAGTGAAAACCGATTTTTCTCTTTATGCAGGCTTTGAACTAGACGCAAGCAAAATAACCAACGAAATTAGCCAAACTCATATGAAAAGTGTTGTGAAAGTATATAATAAAATGAACAACACGCTAACACAACTTACTGCTCAAGGTTCTGGAGTTTGTTTTAAACGAACCGGCACTACATACTACATTTTAACTAACTGGCACGTTGCAAACAACTCTAGCAATTACACTAATCAATCTTTTATCGTAGAAGATTATAAGGGCACTCAATACACGGCTTATCTGCACAAGAAAAATAACGTAAAAGCGCTATCTGCCGAATATGACCTTGCTTGCTTATATTTCACCTCTTCTTCATCGCAAGTTTTACCTCTAAGCATTAGCGGGGACCCAGTTGTCGGCGATGATATTATCTCTTTAGGAGCGCCTAATGGACAAACTAATTATATAACTTATGGCAAAGTTAGGGGGTATGAAAACTGCAATATTATTGAGGGAACGAAAGTCACTTTTGATGCAATAACTCACACTGCAAAAGCAGACCACGGCTCAAGTGGAGGCCCTATTTTAAACTCTAACCTTCAAATTTGTGGAATAAACTTTGGTGGTGCAGAAACACCTTACGGCCAGTTTCTATATACTTTTGCGATTCCAGCAAACAAAGTAAAAGAGTTTTTAAACAAATATGTTCTTACTTAAAAAAACTAAGCGATAGCAAAATTGCTATCGCTTATTTTTTAGAAGAATTATATTATAACAGTTATTGCAGGAACAACACCGAAAGCGGTGTTATAAACAGAACAACCTTCGTGTGCCATACCATTGTTATAAACAACTAATGCGTGGCGATCTATTAAAGAACGAGGTGAACGAGTCCACCAATAGCCATAACCGTTATTATCAATAACCGCACCTTGACATTTACCATAATCGGTTACAGTCTTTTTTCGCATAGTATCGGTAGCGTTATAACCTGAAAAACCATAAGTTGTGTTAGTTACTTCATACATACTCAATAAGAAGACGTTATCTTGGGTGTCGCCTGTGGCATGAATGTTCACACCATTGTTCCAAAGCGTTGCATTTTCATAAGGGTTTGAATTGCGCGCATTATTGCTAATAGTTGTTTTTACTATTTGTGTTTTTTCTAAAGAGCTAAACGCCGTGTTATAGAAGGTTTCGTTTAACCAAGTTCTAATATCGCTTTGGTCGAAATGGTTGGTAATCGTCGTGCCGTAATCGAATTGTGTGCAATCAATAATTTGTTTGCAGAATAAAAGTTTTTTATTCCCTTCAGTCGATAAAACATGCCAAGCAAGTGGCTCATATTTAAACCAATAAACTCTGTTTTTCAAATAACCGTTATCATCTTGATAAGATCTATCTTCATTTGATTCATCAGCAACCCAGAATGGGCGATATTGACTAAAATAAACACCGCGATATTTTTCGTTTGAATATCCAATGTCAATGAACCACATAAAAGTAGAGAGGCTGTCTGCTATATAATAATTGCTATAAGCAGTCCAAGCGGACGAAGATGAAGGCGTTGGTAGAGAACCAGCCAAATTGTTTAATGTTGAAATTAGCGAAGAATTCGTAATTCTCGTTTGCGGATACGAACCAAAATACACATATTCGCCATCAGTCGAACCCGGTTGAGAATTTGAAGGTTGGTCGTTATTTGAACCTGAATTTGTTTCATTTGAACTATCTTGCTGACTTGCTATATTTAGTTCAACTTTGAAATTCTCTGTTTGGTTCTTGTCAAATAATTCAACAACAAAATAATACGTTTGCCCTTTTGTTAAATTGCAATCAAGACTAAAGTTGTAATTTGTTCCATTATCATTAGATTTTATTAACTTTTGATTTTTATCATATAGATAGCAACAAGTGTCAAAATCACCTAACGACTTAAAATTATACGTTTTTGTTTCAGTAGGAACAAACTTAAAACAAACTTGTTGCCCAGCTTGCGAAATATTAGCAGTAACTTTATCGCCAACGTAGATTGTTGTTGCAGTATCAAAAATTGACGTGCTTGATTCTAATTGACTTGATGAACTATGAGAGTCTTTGCTTGAACTAGAATTGTTTTTATTATCATCTTTATCACAAGCTACCATAAAAAAAGATAGTGCAAAAACCATAATAAGTATAAAAATACAACTTCTTCTTTTCATCTTTTATAACTTTCCTTTTTTGAATATTATACAACTATAACTTGTCAAATTCAATACTTTTGAAAAATTTTCTTCTTAATTCTTTAACGCATTAACTTTCTTTAAGATAATTTCGTTAAGAACTTGAGGGTTGCAGTTGCCTTTTAGTTGCTTCATGCATTGACCGAAAATTGCCATAAGCGCTTTTTCTTTACCACCAAGATAATCTGCAACAGATTTTGGGTTTTGTTTAATAATTTCGTCAACAACGGTTTCGATTTGAGATAAATCGTTGCTAACAATAAGCCCGTTTTCTTTTGCAAAAGCCTCAGGGTCGATATCGCTTTCGAACATTTCGCTAAGAATTGTTTTTGCGTTCACTCTGCCAACCTTGCCATCAATAACAAGTTTGATAAGTTCGCCAAGACGAGTGCCGTTGATTGAAAACGCATCGGCATTCATTTGCTTTTTGTTCATAATGCTAGATGAGTCTTTCAAAATCCAGTTAGCAACCTCTTTGGCGTTACCGCAAACCTTGAAAGCCTCGTCAAACACGTCGCAAAAAGCCCTACTTTGAACTAACGGCTCGGCATCTTCTTCTAATAAGCCAAGTTCATCCATAAAATATTTTTTCTTCTCTTCAGGAAGAACAGGGAGCGAAGCCTTAACTTCTTCAAGCCACTCGTCGCTAATAACGATTGGCATAATGTTAGGGTCAGGGAAGTATCTATAATCCGCCGCCGTTTCTTTGTTTCTCATAGCAAAGCTCTTGCCTTTAACGTCATCCCAACGGCGAGTTTCTTGAACCAAAACTTCGGTGTTGCGCTCGAGCGCGTCGATATGGCGAGCCGTTTCGTATTCGATAGCGCGCTTTATCGCCGAAAGCGAGTTCATATTCTTCATTTCCGTTCTAACGCCCAAAACCTTGCTACCCTTTTCGCGAACAGAAAGGTTTACGTCGCAACGCATTGAACCCATTTCCCAACGGCACGAGGAAACTTTGGCAAATCTTAATAAAAGTCTTAGCCTTTCAAGATACGCAATAACCTCTTCGCTCGAAGACAAATCAGGCTGGCTTACAATTTCACAAAGCGGAACGCTAGTTCTGTTAAAGTCAACCATAGAAAGATCGCGCCAGTCGTCGTGAACGAGTTTGCCGGCATCTTCTTCCATATGAATTTGCTTAATTCTAATATCTTTTTCGCCTTTAGAAGTTTTAATTCTAACCGACCCGTTTACGCAGATAGGCGCAAAAAGTTGCGTCGTTTGATACGAGCAAGGAAGGTCTGGATAGTAATAATTCTTTTTATCGAAAGTGGTAACTTGGTTAATGTGGCAGTTTAGCATCATACCAGCCGTCATACCAAGTTCAACAACTTTTTTGTTTACGATTGGTAACATGCCGGGCATACCGCAACACGCCGGGCATACGTGGTCGTTCTGCTCACCACCAGGTTCAGCCGAGCAAGAGCAGAAAATTTTTGATTTTGTGGCAAGTTCAACGTGAACTTCTAAGCCGATAACTACTTCATATTCCATTTTCTTCACCTCACTCCAAAACCTTTGCAATATCTAAAAGCATAGCGTCGGTGAGTTTATCGCCGATAAGTTGAACGTTAGAAACGCTAACACAAGGAAGCCCCGTGATAGACGCTGGAGCCGTGAACACGCTCTCTTCATAGATAGTTTGTTGCGAAACGTCTTTTGCGCTAAACGAGCATTTTGAAGCGCAAGGAATAATAACGGCGTCAAAACTTTCAAAAGCCTTCTCAAACCAATCCTTAACAACTCTACGAACTCTTAAAGACTTATCGTAAAGCCTATCGTAGTTTTCGTTAGCCAAAACGCTAGAGCCTAGCATTACAACCGACTTTAAATATGCGCCGAACGCTTCCGTTCTAGATTTTACGTAAAGTTCATCAATATTCCTATAATCTTCAGCGCGGTAGCCGAACTTAACGCCGTCGTAACGGGAAACGTTGTTGCAAACCTCTGCCGTCATTAAAATGTTCCAACTAACTTGGCTAACCAAAATTTCGCTAGATGAAATTTCTTGAACTTCCAAACCGCTATCTTTAAGTTTTTCTAAAACTTCGTTAATCTTTTCTTTTGTTTGGTCGTCGCAAAGTTCAACGAATTCTTTCAAAACAGCAACCTTTTTAGCCGTTTTTGATATTGTTAACGCCTTTTCGATAACGCTATCATCTAGGCTTGTTCCGTCCTTTTCGTCGTGGCAGGCAATCTTTTCTAAAACCTCTTTGCAATCTTGCGAAGAGTTTGCCATAACGCCAACCGTTTCGCCCGAGCACGCGCCCGGAATAACGCCGTATCTTGAAACAACGCCGTAGGTAGGCTTAATGAAAACTTTATTAGATAAGCCCGCCGCCCTTCTAGGATAACCGTTTACGTCTAGGCAGATAACGGCTTTAGCCAAGTTTTGGTCTAAAACTTTAACGGCTGGAGCCTCTAAGATACCATTTTCATCAGCCTGCACGCCTTGATAGCAAGTTTCGCCAAGTAGATCGAGCGCAAATTCGCCCGTTTTAACCTTTCCTCCAACCTTTAAGCCCGCTTTTTCTAAGCGAGAAACGACTTCAGCGCAAAATAAACTCTTAAAATTATAGAGCATTTTTGAGCCGGCTGAAGTTATGCCGTCGGTGGTTAAAATCATATCGTCTAAAGCGATAGAATCTTTTGAAATGTTTTCAGTTTCATAAACAAAATAACTCATAATCCACCGCCTTATTCAACCAAACGAGGAACTTCCCAATACCCGTCGGAAACGGCTGGGGCTTGCGTTTGCAAATCGTCACGCGAAAAAGTTTTAACCATTTCGTCTTGGCGAAGCGCGTTATCTTTTGGCATAACGTGCACCATAGGCAAAACGTTTTCTGTGTTTACGCTATCTAGCATTTTATAATCATTTTCAATTTTTTCAATAAGTTCTAAAGTTTGAGCCTTTTCTTGGCTACTTAAACGAAACTGATTGAATTTTTCTAATTCGGTAAAGGTTTTTTCCGTCATAACACCCTCCGTTTATTTTACAAAAATTTATAAATTTTAGCCGATAATCGACTTATAGACCGACTAATCTCTAATTTTAACATGAACTTCTCTTAGTTGTTGTTCGGTAACTTCGCCAGGCGCTTGCATCATTAAATCTTGCGCGTTGCCGTTTAGTGGGAAGGCAATAACGTCACGAATAGTCTCTTCACCAGAGATGAGCATAACCATTCTATCAACGCCTGGAGCCATGCCTGCGTGAGGAGGAGCGCCGAACGAGAAGGCTTTATAGAGCGCGCCGAATTTTTCTTTGAGCGTTTCTTCGCCGTAGCCTGCAATCTCGAACGCCTTTCTCATAATATCTGGGTTGTGGTTTCTAACCGCGCCAGACGATAACTCAACGCCGTTACATACGATATCATACTGATAAGCAAAAATGTCAAGCGGATTTTTGTTTAAAAGCGCATCCATACCGCCTTGTGGCATAGAGAAAGGGTTGTGAGTAAAGTCAATTTTGCCAGCGTCTTCATTATATTCATACATTGGGAAATCAACGATAAAGCAAAATTCGTATTTTGACTTATCAATGATATCGAGTTGTTCGCCGAGCCACGTTCTTATTTGACCAGCAAGGCGGTTTACGATAGATTTAACGTCGCAAATAAAGAATAGCGTTTCGCCTTCTTTAATGCCAACCTTTTGGGTGAGTTCTTCGCGTTGTTCTTCGCTTAAGAACTTAGCGATAGGCCCTTTATATTCGCCGTTAGTTAGCGTTAAGTAGCCTAAGCCCTTCATACCAATTTCGAAAGCATACTTTAGAGAATCTTCAAAGAATTTCTTGCTCTTGTTAGAACAATCTGCAACGATACCACGAACAGGCTTATTCTTAAAGAGTGGGAATTCAACTCTTGAGAAAAACTCTGTTAAATCTTCAATGATAAGCGGATTGCGAAGGTCTGGCTTATCGGTGCCGTATTTAAGCATTGCATCGTTGAAGGAAATTCTCGTAAACGGTGGCTTAGAAACTTCCTTTTCGGTAAATTTCTTGAAAGTGTTGTAAACAACCGTTTCGGCAACGGCAAAAACGTCTTCTTGAGAAGCGAAAGCCATTTCAAAGTCTAGTTGATAAAATTCGCCCGGAGATCTGTCTTGACGAGCGTCTTCATCACGGAAGCACGGCGCAATTTGGAAATATTTATCAAAGCCCGAAACCATCAAAAGTTGCTTGAATTGTTGTGGTGCTTGAGGAAGCGCGTAGAACTTTCCTTTATGCTTACGGCTTGGAACAAGATAATCTCTTGCCCCTTCTGGTGATGACGCAGTAAGAATTGGGGTTTGAATTTCCATAAACCCGAGTTCTTCCATTTGCGCTCTTAAAAAACTGATAACCTTTGAACGAAGAACAATGTTTTGATGAATTTTAGGATTTCTAAGGTCAAGATATCTATATTTTAAACGAACGTCTTCACGGGTTTGCGTGGAAGACGAAATTTCAAACGGAAGCGCAGATTGGCACGGACCTAAAATTTCAAGTTCGGTTGCCTTAACCTCAACAAGCCCCGTTTCGAGTTTTTCGTTTACCGTTTCTTCATCTCTTTTAGTAACAACGCCCTTGATTGAAATAACCGTTTCTTTAGAAACACCGCTTAAAAGCGAGTCGTTAGACAAAACTATTTGCGTAATTCCATAATGGTCGCGAAGGTCGATAAAGATAACGCCACCGTGGTCGCGAATAGTATCAACCCAGCCCGATAAAACGACGGTTTTACCGATATCACTTACTCTTAGTTCGTTACAAGTGTTAGTTCTTAACATAATTCTCTCCAAAAATTAAAAAATTCAAATAAAAATTTATAAAAAATAAAAAAGTTACCTTTAGCCCCTTATGGGACGAAAGATAACTTCCGCGATACCACCCAAATTGATTTTTCAATCCACTTCATTTCGCATTACGGCGCGCCCCCGTGCGATTCTAATAACCAATTTTTAGCGTTATAAACCAAATTTTGGCGTTCTTTCGCAGGCTCCAAAGTGTTATTCGCCTAAGGACCGCTACTATCTTTCCACCGCCGATAGTTCTCTAGAAACGGGCTCGCCTTAAACTACTGTCTTTATCATAGCCTTATAATAAAATAATTTATAGCACAATAGTTTTTCTATGTCAAATATTTTTTAGGGTGTTTTTGTCGTTTTTTTTGCTAGCCACGAATTTTAAATAGACAAAATTGCCGTATCAATTCGATAGCTTCCGTTAAAATGCTTAATGCCAAACCGCGCCTTTACCGCCATATCGAAAAGTTTGTCGCCGTCAACGCCGATTAAATTATCAACTGCGCTTAGGAAATTTTTCGCGCCGTTATGGAAAAAGGACGTGGTTGCAAAAATTGCTTGAGTTCCTTTTTTAGCGCACACTGCGCCGTAAAACGAACGAAGTTCTTTCTCGGTTACTTGAATATTTTCTCGGCACTTAAGCTGAATCATAACCGTTTCTCTAAAGCCAAGATAATCTAGCGTTTCGATAACGCCGTCAACACCGCCGTCGCTCGAACCGCCAAGTACCTCAGCCGATAAAACTTGCCTACCCGTCATAGAGTAAAACTTAACCATAAGAGATACGAAATATTTTTCGAAAAACTCCCCGCCAAGAAGGCACAACCTAGTTAAAAACGCCGATTTTAACTCTTCTGGAGATATCGACGAAACGGCAAGCGTTAAGTTATTGCTAGGAGATAAATGATATTTGTTATTTTCAAGAAAAACCGTCTTATTTTCGCGAAGTTTTCTTAAAACGTTGCCTGCGGTTTGGCGGAGCGATAAATCATCTTTTAAAGAAAAGGTTTTATCAGTTCCAAAACGCACTTCAAGTTCTTCGAAAAGTTCGCCTTTAGATAGCGGAGATTGTTGCAACTTAGCAATAATTTCGCTCTCGCAAAGCCCTTCGCCAACAACCACGAGTTGCTCTTTAACAAGTTCGTATTTTCCGCCTTTTTTAATTCTTATGCTACGCATTCTTTCAAAATCGGCGATAATCGAGCCAACGTAACTTCTTTCAACGTTAATGATTGAACCGACTGAAGTATCTGCAAAATCTTTAGCCGAAAAACCTAGTTCAGTTAAAACGCCGTCAATAAGTTCTCGCCTTGTTCTTGGAGCGCTATCAAGAAGCCCAACGATTATTCTTCTTATTTTGTTCTTTTTATCTTTTTTTGCCACAATATCACCTATTTTATACGCAAAATCGAGTTGTTTTTCAAAACTTATACCTTGAATAAATTATAGCACCAAGTAAAAGCGGTGTCAATACGCAAAAAAAGGATTTTTGCGCAATTAAAAGCCGTTTAATTTGGTTGACAAGGTTTTTGGTTTTTTATATAATGTTATGGCAAAAACACAAAAAATGTGAAAAGATACGGAGAGGTGTCCGAGTGGCCGATGGTGCAACATTGGAAATGTTGTGTGCGGCAACGCACCGCAGGTTCAAATCCTGTCCTCTCTGCCAAACAAAAAGCACGAGCGTTTGCTCGTGCTTTTTCGTTTCATAGGTTATTTGGGATTTGAACCTGCAAACGAGCGTAGCGAGTAAAACTATATAATCGATTTTTGGCGTTGAACTTCAGTTCAACTTAAACGCATTTTGCGTTTCCAAAACATCTATCAAATCCTGTCCTCTCTGCCAAAAACCGACAAGACTTGAAAAAGGCTTGTCGGTTTTTACTTTTTCACTCTTCACTCTTCACTCTTCACTCTTCACTTTTCACTTGCCGTCGGCTTTTGGAAGTAATAAGTAATAGTGAATAGTGAATATGTGGCATTTTGATTGCATTTATTCGATTATTTATAATAGTCAATTTTTATTGGACTTTAACGTAAGTTCCGCCGACGTATTCGTAAATGATAGCATCAGGCAATTGGTAATCGTCATTGCTTAAATATTTATTCCACTCTTGTTCTGTAAAAATGACCGAATTTGACATATTTGAACTATTTTTTTATAAAATTTATCAAAATCTATTGAGATTTTCACGCGCGGGTGCTATAATTGTTATAATCAAATATCTTTAAATATATTTAATCATAAATAAAATTGCTTTGAGTGGCTAAAACCTTTCAAAACTTAGCAAATTTTATTTACCAAAGTTAAAAAATTTCCTTCTATTTTTCACGAGGTTGTTTATGAAAAAGACAAAACTTATTTTAATTCTTACGATAGCCTTAGCGCTTTTGTTAACGATGCTTGTTTCTTGCTCTTCTGGCGAAGGAACTTCTAGTTCGTCAAGTTCTAGTTCGAGTTCTAGTTCTAGCACTAGTTCTTCCCAACTAGATCAAACTTCGAGCTCAAGTGATTCTTCGTCTAGTTCTAGTCAAGAGCCTTCGTCTAGTTCGAGCCAAGACCCATCGTCTAGCTCGGACGGAAGTTCAAACTCTTCTAGTCCGCCGATAGCTATTCTTTATCAGTTCGACTATACTTCGGCAAACGAACAATTCGGCGCAGTTTTTGCAACCAATTCTTTAGGCGAACCTATTCAAAGCGGAGATACGATAATGCCGGGCGAGACCATTTCTCTTTCTGCAATCGCGAACGAGGGTTACGATTTTGACGGCTGGTATGACGGCGAGAATTTGTTAAGCGAAGTGGCTTCGTTCG
The DNA here is from genome assembly GCA_045534575.1 of Christensenellaceae bacterium. GTDB lineage: Bacteria > Bacillota > Clostridia > Christensenellales > Borkfalkiaceae > UBA4636. Next base: position 14,819 of record JAZSJZ010000008.1, on the reverse strand, counting down.
ATTTCATTATGCCAAACACAAGCGCAAGCCTTGAAGCGCGCTGGTCGGTTCAAAAACGTTTGGTTTACTTCTACGACGGCTACGAAAGAATTGAAACCATTGAGGTTGATTACAATTCCCCAGCCCCACTTTTCACGCCGACAAAGGCTTACAATAAGTTTATTAACTGGTTCACTACCCCGCTTTTAGAAGAGGTTTTCAATTTTGAAACGCCTATCACCAAAAACACCTCTCTTTACGCTAAGTGGGAAAGCACAATCGTTACCTATTCGGTAACCTTCTTCACGGAAGATAGAGAACAACTTGGCGGTGTGCAGACGATAACCGAAAACCAAACCATTTCTCAGTTCCCTGCCCCACCTTCTAAGCAAGGCCACACCTTCGAGGCTTGGGTTTACTATGACGAGCAAAACGAGCCCGTTGCAATAGACGGCTCAACGCCTATCACTTGCGACCTTGAAATTTTCCCAACGTATGCTAAAAATAGTTACGACGTAAACTTCTATCTTAACGGCGAAAAACTAGAAGAAAATCTTTACCTATCGTCAAGCGTTCTCTATAACGACAAAATTGCAAAGCCGTTAACGCCTACTGACGAGGAAAATCTCTTCGTTGCTTGGGTATATTTTGATAACCCTACTATCGAGTTTGATTTTTCGATTGCAATCACCGAAAGCGTTGACCTTTTGGCTACTTGGACCGAAAAGCCAGCCGTTGTTTTCACCGTTAACTTCTATAACGACACAACGCTTGTTGATAGTCAGTTCGTTGAAGAAGGTCAATCTGCTTCAGCGCCAACTTCTCCAACCAAAACAGGTTACGAGTTTATCGGTTGGGATAAAGACTTCTCTTCTATCACCGAAAGCATTGACGTTTACGCTCAGTTTGAAATTTTAACCTTTGAAGTCGTTTTCAAAAACTATAACGGCGAAATTTTAAAAGATAAGCAAACTGTTGAATATGGAAGTTCGGCTATTGCTCCTTCCAACCCAGAGCGAGACGGTTACATTTTCAGTGGTTGGGACAAAGATTTTTCTAGCGTTACCGAGAATTTAACGGTTACCGCCACCTACGAAGCATTGAGTTTTACGGCTTCTTTCTATAACGGAAGTGAACTTTTAACCACTAAAACTGCTAAATACGGCGAGAAGTTTGAAATTCCTCAAACGCCTTCGCTTGCGGGCTTTAGTTTCATAGGTTGGTTTGCAGATTCAACTCTTTCAACGCCGTTTAACTTTAACGACGCCGTAACTTGCGACGCTACCATTTACGCTAAGTTTGAAAAGATTGAAATTACGACCTTCTCAGTTAAATTCGTTCAGCCAGACGGCGAGATAATAAGCGAACAAACGGTTGCAAAAGGTAACAACGCAATAGAGCCTGGTCAACCGTCAAAAGAAGGATACATTTTCCTTGGCTGGAGCGGTTCGTTCTATAACGTTAGCGAAAACCTTGTTATTACCGCAACTTACGAGCAAAAGAGTTATTCCGTTTACTTCTACGATTATTACGGCGAGCTAATCACAACAAAATCGGTTAAGCACGGCGAAAACGCAAACGACGTTGCCCCTAGCCTTTTAGAGATTGGCGAAGTTGCTAACATGGAATTCTCACGTTGGAACAAGAATTTAGATTCTATAACTCAAGATACTCACGTTTTTGCAATTTTCGTTTACGAAACGAGAGCGGTTTCGTTCTTAGTTGACGGAAATTCATATAACACCCAAAACGTGGAATACGGAAGTTTTGCAAACATTCCTAACACGCCTTCAAAAGCGGGTTCAATCTTCAAATATTGGTATGTTGGCGATAACGAGAACGAAATTTTCGATTTCTCAACGGCTATCACCGAAGATTTAGAACTTAACGCAAAGTTTGAACAAATCGTTGGAACTTATTTAGTTACCTTCTACGCGCCTAACGGCTCTCAATACGGAAACGTTCAAGTGGTTGCTGAAAACGGCTACGCTATCGAGCCAGCGCCTTTTGAAGACGGCTCTTCAAACACTTATATTTGGTGCTTAGAAAACTCAAACGAAGCCTTCGATTTTGAGAACGAACGAATTACTTCTAACCTTTCGCTCTATGCGAAAATACAATAAAAATACTAAAAAGGAGATGAGATAAGTGAAACGAAAATTACTATTTTTATTAATTTTAGCAGTGCTTCTTGCCTCGTGTTTTTCACTTGGAATTGCAAGCGTTTCGGCTGGAACTGAACATCAAATAACGTTTATGACCGATAGTTTAACCGAATACGAAACGCAAACGATTGCCGACGGCGGTTACGCAACAATTCCTAAAACACCTGAAAAATACGGTAGTGTTTTTGAATATTGGATGGACGAAAACGGCGATAAGTTCTCGTTCGCAACCAAGATTTACGACGATATTACCCTTACCGCTAAGTGGGAAGAGTTCGTAACCGTGTTCACGGTTGAGTTCATCGTTGCAGATGAAGTTATCAGCACGCAAAAGGTTGAAGAAAACCAAAGCGCAACTGCGCCAAGCATTGTGCCTTGCCCAGACGGATTAGAATTCGTTGAGTGGGACGGCGATTTTTCTATCGTTTCTTCTAACCTTCAAATTAACGCAGTTTTACAAACAAAGACTTACTCGGTTGAGGTTATCGGCTTTAACGGCGAAGTTTTAAACGAACTATCTTCTTCCGCTCAATACGGCGAAGAGTTCACTCTCCCAACTGTTAGCGACGTTCCTCAAGTTGATTATCATACCTTTGTTGAGTTTGATGTAGGCACAATAACAATCACTGAAGATACTCAAATTTATCTTGAATACGAGCCAATAAAGTTTGATATCAACTACTATCAAGACGGCGAAGTGTTTAGCCAATCTAAAACGATATCTTACGGCGAATTCGTTCCTTTCCCAAAAACGACGCCTAGCAAAGAAAACTACCTTTTCATTGGCTGGTTTGAAGATTTAGACGATACTCAAATGTTTAACTTCAGCACCATTATTACCTCGAACCTTGACCTTCACGCAAAGTTTATTCCTATTGAAAAGCCTAAGTATGAAGTTATTTTCTATAACTATGACGGCTCTCAATACGGTGGCACGCAGTTCGTTGAAGAAGGCGCTTCGGCAATAATCCCGGGCGACCCTTATCGAGAAGGTTACACTTTCGTTGGCTGGAGCCAAAGTTTTGACGAGGTTACTTCAAATCTATCTATTTACGCAACATTTGAGGCTAAGACCTACACCGTTGAATTCCGTGATGATTCGGGCGTTATCGCAACCAAAACGGCTAGATACGGCGAGAGCGTTACCCCGCCAGACGCAAGTCAAATAACCGCGCCTGAAGGCTACGAGTTCTACGGCTGGGATTTAAGCTATAGAAACATTACGAGCGACCTTGTTATCACCGCACTTTATAGAGCAAAAACTTTCGTTGTTATGTTCTATAACGAAGATAACAAGAAAATAGGTAGCACGCAGTTTGTTGAGTATGGCAAAAACGCAATCGCGCCAAACCTTGCCCAAAAACAAGGCTATAAATTTATCGGTTGGAGCGACGGCGAAACGGTTAGCCTCACGGCTTTTGAAAACATCACCACCGACACTATTTTATTCGCTACCTACGAAAAACTAAGTTACTTCGTTAATTTCTACGACGGAACTGAACTTTTAGAAGAAACTTCTGTTTTATATTTTGAAAACGCAAACCTCATAACCCCAACAAAAGACGGATTTCTTTTCGTTGGTTGGTTTATTGACCAAGAACTTTCAACCGCGTTTGACTTTACTCAACCTATCACCTCTAACGTTAACCTTTACGCAAAGTGGGAAGAAGAACCTGAAATAACGTTCACGGTTAAGTTCATAGTTGACGGCGAAGTTGTTTTAGAACAAACTGTTGCCGAAAACCTTGGAGCAATCACCCCTACCCCACCGCAAAAAGAGGGCTATACCTTCGTTGGCTGGGATAAAGATTTCTCTTCCGTAACAGAAAATCTTGAAGTTAACGCAATATTTAGCATTAACACCTACACTATAACCTTCGTTTATGGCGACAAAACTTCAGTTGTTTCCGCTCAGTATTTAACGCCTGCAACTGCGCCTGAAAACGTTGAAATTTACGGCTATGAGTTCATCGGTTGGGACGCTGATTTTTCAAGCGTTACCAAAGATATGACGGTTAACGCTATTTACAAAAAGCAAACCTTCACTTTAACCTTCTTTGTTGACGGAAACGAATATTCTAAGCAAGAAATTGAATATCTTGGCTATGCTAGTCTTATTTCAACACCACAAGTTGAAGGCTCATCGTTCCTTTATTGGATAACGGAAACTGGTGAAGTTTTCTCGTTCGATAGTCAAATTACGCAAAACTTAGAACTTTATGCATTCTTTGAAAAAACGGCTTATACTATCACCTACTACGTGGACGGCGATATTTACGGCGAACAAACCTTCTATTTTGGCGATAAAATCCATCTTTTTGACCCACCTGCACTTAGCGAAGATAAAATTTTCGTTGGCTGGACGGAAGTTCCCGAAACTATGCCAAGCCATAACCTAACCGTTAAAGCAATAATTGAACTTGTCCCTGTTTACTATAAACTTTGCTTCTTTGTAAACGGCGAACTTTATTTGGAGGTTTCTTACCTAGAAGGTGAAGAAATTGTAGCGCCAAACGCGCCAAAACTTCCTAGCCACTTAACGTTTATCGGTTGGGATAATCTTCCAACAACAATGCCATCTAGCGACTTAAACGTAAACGCTATTATATCTGCAAGAGCCTATGAAAATAACGTTTTCGTTGTGAATACGTCAGTTTACGACGGATTTGCCCACGTTGAAATTTCAATTAGCGAGAACGTTAACCTTGGCGGATTTATCGCAAGCGTTAATATTGAAGGCGCAACGATGACTTCCGCTTATTATAACGACGAGCTTGCCGAAGCGCATTTCGATGGCAAAAACATTAATCTTGTTTGGGCTAACGGCGAAAATATAAACAGCGCAGAGTTGCTGTTTAGCTTTGAGTTAGAAACTCAAGAAGATTTCAACGCAACAAAAATTGGCTTTGATATTCATAACGCTTTATGCTTTGATGAATATGGCAACATTGTTCCGGTTGAATATCAAATTCATTACGTTTCTTAATTAAGAATAAATAAAAAATAAAAAATAAATTTAAAAGGAGAAAAATATGAAATCTTTTTCTAAACAATTTTTCGCAATAATAATTGCATTATTGTTCGCAACGGCATTGTTTGGCGTGATGACTGTAAGCGCAGAAACGGTTAATGGCGAAAAAACCTCTGCTGACGGCGTTATCGTTGACGGCTACGACGGCTACTATGACGAAACAAACGGGGAAGGAAACAAAGAAAACATCTTTAATAACGTTGCTTTCGTTAGTTACGACCAAAACTATACTTTTAACTATGGCGAAACTTATAGAATTGCCTTTTACCTTGAAGGTGAACATCAAATTGCATCGTTCAACCTTGAACTTAGTTTCCCATGGTTTATGGAAAACATCTCTATTGAACCTACATACGAACTTATCGATAATTGCTTAAACCGCTATGAAACTGCGATGTTCGACTATAACGTTCAAGATAAAAATTGTTTTATTTCATTAACCTCGCCTTACGCAATTCAAGTTTGCAACGTGTTTGACGTAACCTTCACAATTTCAGATAGTATTCCAACTAACGCTTTTGAATACATTTATCTCTATCAACACGAATGGGTTACTGAAAACGCTGATTACGTTTACCCTGATATTAGACTTGGCTACGTTCAAGTAACAAGAGAAAACGGCGAAGAACCTGAAACCTTTAAAAAAGGTGACGCAAACGTTGACGGCTTCGTTGATATTTACGACCTTATGTTAATGCAACAATCTATCGTTAGAAAAACCGAACTTTCCTATGTAGGATTTACTAACGCTGATATTAATAACGACGGATTCATCTCTTCTATCGATACGCAATACGTTCAAATGTTCTTAGTAGGAAAAATCGGCTCGTTAGAAAACGTTAACGGCGGTGGAAACGATGGCGGTGAAATCCCTAGCGACGAAGTTCTTTCCATTGTTCTTCACGTAGATTTTGGAAATGGTGGCACTGATAGTTACATAAGAGTAAAATCTGGCGAAAACATTTGGAACTTTATTAGACATTATGCTAAAGAAAACAATTGGGAAGTTCATGGGCTTTATTTAAACGATTATTACGAAAACATTGTTGATGAAGGCATGGCGTTTAGCAACGATATCAAAGAGTTATACGTTTACGCAAAAGAAATGAACAACGATTATGAAGAACGCACCCAAGTTTACGTTACCTACGTTCTTTACTATAACGGAAACACCTACCCTATTGGCGGTGGTTCACGATACGTTGGTAAAGACGTTGAGTTCCGTAGTTTTGTTGAAGAATTCCAAAACGAATTTGTTCCTTACACTGTTGACGGCTACTACTTTGACGAAGGTTTAACAAAACCTTACTATGACGAATACGTTCTTCAACCTAACGACTCTATTTTCGTAAAATGCTTAAATTATACTCTCAGCGGAAGCTACAACGTTAAATCTTTGGATTTAAACGAAATTGGTTCGGCTTGGTTTGACGGCGACTCTTATCAAGCAGGTATAGCACTTGACGGAAAAGAATACGTTGGCGAATATTATTACGGCAACGTAGATAGTGAAGAGCGTTCAATTTTAATCACTATCCAAACTGAAGACGGTGCGCTTATTCAACACAACCTAAAAATAGTTGAAGAAAAAACTGCAGACGGAATGGTTGAAAGATATTTAGTTTTAAACAAAACTTTTGATTCTAGCGAATTTGAACAAAATAAAGAATTAACCCCTATTGCTGGTAAATATTCAACTTATAGCGAAGTAGCTCCAAATTACGATATCACTCTTTACGATAACGGGATTTTCTTGTTAAATTACGCAGGCGCAACGCTTATCGATATGTATTCTTACGTTGACGGCGTTTTAACGTTTGAAGGGTTGCCTTTCACGGGCAAAATCTTTGATGGTAACGTTATTGAACTTTTCTTAAACGAAGACATTGGCGGTGGCGGAACAGTTGATAGAATTGCTTACGAGATTATGCTTTTTGGAAACGCTAACGGCAAAGAATTTAATCTTGTTTTCCAAGCGTATGAAGGAATGCAATTATATAATGCTGTTGAAGAATTTATGTATCAACAAAACTACAAGCTTTTAGGGCTTTATTTCGATAGCGAATATAAAGAAGAAGTTTCTTACGAGGCTTACGTTGATACTAACTATAAACTTTACGTTGTTTTTGAAGAAATGGAAATTTCTGGCGGTGAAGACGTAATGACCTTTGCTATTAAAGTTCAAGGCAAAACCGAAGATGGAAAAAGTTTTGTAATTGAAGTTCGCGAATACGATTCTGTTTACCAAGTCGTTTCAAAAGAACTTGAAATGATGGGTATTGGATTTGAAAGATTGCAATATGTTACCCAAGACGGAATGGCTGTAGAACTCACCCAAGCAGATTTACCTTATGGCGGTATGGTTGTTTACTATTACTAATTAAATGCTAAAAGGTTTTTATTAAGCGAAAATCTTTATTAACAACTAAATTTAACTAAAAATTTAGCCGAAAGGGGCTCTCCCCTTTCGGCTAATATTTTTTTATTAAGACTAAAAGTTTTAAACCACTGACAAAAAATATTGCGTAATAATTTCTTGAGATTGTTCCATTTTATTATCTATCCACCAGTGAAGAGTTTGAATAAAAGTTGCCGAAACGTGTTTTAGCCAAAAATCGTCGGGAATACCTTTCGGCTTTTTACCATCTATTTCGTTCGAATGCCTTTTTATAAGTTTAACTAAACTATCGTTAAAATATCGCAAAAAAATTTCTTTGCTTTCACAACAAAAAAGTTTACAAAGATTATTATCGTTGTTTTTAAAATGTGAAAAAAGATGTAAAAACGCCGAAGAATTTTGGTCGCAATCAAAAATATGATCGTGAGCACTATCAGCGTTTTCTTCCGCCTCAAAAATATGGTCAAATAATTCGTTACAAACACCTTTGAGCAAAAATTCTTTAGTTTCAAAATGCGCGTAAAAAGTAGCCCTTCCTACGTTTGCATTTTCAATAATTTCGCCAACGGTTATTTTTTCAAAACTTTTTTTAGATAGCAAATTAATAAATGCGTTAAAAATCAATTCTCTGGTTTTTTTCTGTCTTCTGTCCATACTTTTAATACAAATTCAAAAATTTGTTCAATACCGAACATAAATAAATATTCGCATATTGCATTTTTTGAAACTTTTAAATAAAATATTATCGAACAAATCGTTCAATATTAAACAAATTATATACTATTTTGAAATTAAAATCAACTAACGGAGAAAAATGAAAAACGATAAAAAAATTTTTATAGCATTCGTCTTAAATTTTTTATTTTCTATTATTGAATTTTTTGGTGGAATAATAACGGGAAGCGTTGCCATATTTTCAGATGCAGTTCATGACCTTGGAGATAGCGTAAGCATAGGCACTTCTTATTTCTTGGAAAGAAAAAGTTCTAACCCTGCTGACAAAAATTATACTTTCGGCTACTCAAGATTTTCTCCTCTAGGCGGATTTTGGACAACTATTATTTTGATTATTGGCTCAGTTTTTGTCCTTTACAACGCTATTTTACGCTTGATTTCTCCTTCGACCATCAATTATGACGGAATGATAATTTTTGCAGTGTTTGGCGTAGTTGTGAACTTAGTTGCTGTTTTTTTTACAAAAGATAGCCACACTCATCAGCATAACTGCCACAACCATTTAAAACATCATCACGATAACTGCCAAAATCTTTCTATAAATAAAAAAGCCGTAAACTTACATATGCTCGAGGACGTTTTTGGCTGGCTAGCCGTTTTAATCGGTTCAATTATAATGAGGTTTACTAATTTTTGGTTTTTAGACCCAATTTTATCAATTTGCATTTCTGTTTTTATCATTATCAACGCATTAAAGAACGGATTGCCATTAATAAACCTATTCCTTTTAAAAACACCAAAACACTTAAATGCTGACGAATTAAAGAATGAGTTAACAAAAATTAGCGGAGTTTTAGCCGTTTTGGAAATAAAAATTTTGCAAATAGACGAGAATAAAACTTTTATAGCATTAAAAATTAAGAAAGATAAAAAAATCAACGAAGTTCAATTTAACGTTAAAAAGTTTCTTAAAGAATTAAATATTCACGACTCAAACGTCGAATTAATTGAATAAAAAAAACGGTTAATGAACCGTTTTTTTTCGTGCGCCTAAAATTTTAATATAACGAATTTTTTCATACGAGTAACTATCAACTCGGCGATAAAGCGCGTCGCTTGAGTGCGTTGCAATAAGCGGAATTGAAGCGTAAAACCCAACGACCATTAGCGTGTGATAAAATTTCGTTTGGTTGCCAAGTTGAATAAAATCTCCAACTTCTATTTGGTTTTTTGAAGCTTCTTTTGCAAACGGCCCTTCGCCGTTTCCTACGGCTTTAGAAAAATTAAGATAGTTTTCGCCTTCAACTTTTCCTAAGTTATTCGTTAAAAAATTATAGAAAAATTCAACGCCCGTCCAAGAAGCAGAGCGGTTTTTTAAAGAAAAATAATACCAACCTACCTCTTTTGTTAAATTCATAACGCCAAGGCCTGAGAATAAGCACTGCGAACAAAAGTTAGTGCAATCTCCTCCAAGTGAAGAAAAATCGTAATATTTCTTGTTTCTTGTTTGAGCAAACTCTACTGCATATTTTACGGCTTTTTTGCGGTCATATTCAATAAAAATCATATTGCATTTTACGTAAAAAATAAAATTTTTGTGCTTGTTCGTTTACAAAAAACAACCAAAAAGCCCGCCTATAAGCCCGTTATCGCAAAATTTGCAAAAAGAAAAAATATGCAAAGCAATGTTGCTTTGCATACCTTTTAGGTTAAGTTTTAGGAAAATTATTTTTTAAAATTCACAAATTAGTGCTTATTTTTGCAATCGTCGCAATCGTTGCAGAAAAAGTCGGTGCTGTTTGCAACGTTTGGTTTTCTTCCTACGCTTGTGTTATCGCACGAGCGGAATCTAAGTTCAGGAATAGGGTTAGGCGCAATTTCAAAGCGGTAGTCTTTGCCGTAAGAATTTATGTGCGTATCGATAACGATATGAGATGGCACTATTTCGGTGCTTGGGTTGATTATTTTTTGATATTCAAAGAAGTTTGCGTCCTTTGGCAACTCGTCAACGTTAACGTAATCTTCTAAACAGCCTGTAAACTGAACGGTAGAAGATAAAATTTCACGAACGTAAGCAATGTTTTCGTGAAGAGAAATAGGCGCTGGGAAGCAAGGGTCAGGAATAACTTCTTGCCAATTCTTATGCTCGTATTTTTCCAAAAGTTCACTTGCCTTTTTAAGGTGCGAAATTTCGATAGCGAGGTTTTCTTCCCAAATCGACTTAACGTAGCAATCAGTTTCGGTTTGGTAGCAAGACCAATATAGGTAGCACTCAACGTATTCGTGCCATAACAGCATTTCAAGCCACGTTGCGCCCGAATCCATAAGCGATTCGTATTGAGTAACGTGTTCTTCTTCAACCTGCGCAATTTCCATATAGAGTTTTCTTGCAAGGTCGTTTTCGGCAAGGTTAGCAATGTTCATATAGTAGTTCATCGTTTGCTGTTCCGCCGCCGTTATAATCATAGTGCTTAAAATTGTCATTTTATCGGCAGTTTTAGAATTTATTGGGCGTTTAACGTTATCTTTATTAAATCTGTGGTGCGAAATGGTCGGTCTTCCAGGCATAATCTCGGTATATTTACCAACTAAACGCTCTGCCCTTAAGCCTTGCATCATTTCAAGCAAGTTTGCGTAGCGATAAAGGTGGTCAAAGTCCTCTAAAAGCGCAAAATCTAACGCCTTTTTCACGTAACAATCGCACTCACGCTTAGCAAGTTCGCTAGTTAAATCAACCGCCAACTGCTCGTAAGCAATCGTATGCTCTAACGCCGTTTCGTTAATAGGTTTTAGAAGTGATATCTTCATTTGTTGCTGTTTTTCGATAGAGCGCGTAACCGAAATTTCTCGCCTTAAGTCGTTATCGGTTACGTGGCGAGCAAGTTGGTGCGAAAACCAGTTCGCCTCGAACTCAGTGCCGTTCATTAAAATAATACGGGTTTTTGTGTAAGGGTCAACCTCGTATTTGTTATACTGCTTAGGATAAAGCCTTTTCCAATTTTGAAATGCTGAAAGTAAATTGATTGATTTTTCATTAAACGGATTCAATTTTAGTTATCTCCTTTTTAGCCGTCTTTATATTCTATGCAAAAGTTAGGCTAATCGGTTCAAAAAAAGATGTTTCTTTTTATTTTTTCGCCTTTAATCGACCTATAGCCACACTTTTTTAAATTAGCACCATTTAAAAAAACCACAAAAATTGCATTAAAAAAGCCTAAGCCGAATTTTCGGCATAGGCTAAATTAAACTAAAAAATCTTTAAACTTCGCTTTTCCATAACCCGTGAAGATTGCAATAAGCATAAACGGCGATAGGTTTTTCATCTAACAAAGAAAACGAAACTTCGGGTGCTTTTCCAACTTCAAGGCATTTTCTATGCCCGCCCTTATCAGTTTGAAGGTAAACCCACAAAATGCTGTGCTCGGCTATCATAGGGTGCTCAACCGAGCCCACAAACACCTTCACAACGTTTTGTTCAACTTTTACAACTGGAATATGCTTTTCGTAACTAGCGTCAACGGTGCCGGGCTCGAGTTTTGTCATTTTCTGCCCGCAACACATTAAAGGAACGCCCGAATCGTTAATCTTTTCGATTAAATTTCCGCAATGATCACAAATATAGAACTTACTATTTTCACACATAGTCTTGCCTCCCTTATTACTATTTATAATTTTCTTAATTTTATTCTACCACAAAAACCCCAACATTTCAATAGAATTTAAAAAATTTCTGCTCCGCCTCTTATATGTTTGCCAAACATTATATTTAATAAACAACCAAGGTGAGCAAATGGTGATTGCCTTCTAAATTTTTGTCATATAATTCTTATGTAACTTTTATTTATACAAACCAATTTTTTGTTTATGAGTTTGAATTTTTTCTACATAAATATTATTATAATTATTAACAGCAAACGCTTGAAGCATCATTTTATACGCAATGTCGTAAATTTCTTCCCATTCTTGTGTAGTATATTTAGTAAGGGACTCCCTATAATTTTTTTCTATACTAGGGTCTAAATTTGGATGTCTAATTTCAAAATTATTTAAAATCAAATCTAAATCTTTGAATATTTCAAACCCTAAACCGCTTGAATATTTAGCCCTATATACTTTACTTAAGGGTTCAATTTTATTTGCAAGCAATTTTAATATTTCACGTTTTCGCTTATATTCTCCTTTATTTAACGGAGAAGTATATTCGTAAAGCAAAAAAGCTGTATCCTTATCTGTATATTGTGCAGTAGCGCGTACTTGTTCATCACGTGGTACTATGATAAAGTAATTTTCATCTTCATGTCTTATTGCTTTCATACCTATTTTATCTAAAATATAAGTTATTTTCCCAAAACATATTTTGAAAAAATTTTCTTCATCGTTAATATTACCTTTCAAATTATGTTTGTTTTCATAAGCATGCATAAGCATATTATAATTTAGTTGTAAAGCCTTTATAGCAGATTTTTCATTTATAGGACGAATGGCATAATTTATATCATTAAAAGCAAAACCTAAATCTCGTATTAGATCACTTAATTTTATGCGTCCATAGGCGTATTTCCAATGTCTTAAAAGATTATCATTAAAAATTTCGCTGAAACTACAATTATAATTATATTTATCTGAAAATGATTTTTGTTCTTGAAACATTAAAATATTTAACTCGTAAATTTGTTTACATAAATCAAATTTATTATTTAATAATTCAAAAATATCCATATTTTCCCCATCGTTAATATACTAGTTTTTCTTAAACACAAACAAATACTCGTGGGCGAGCAGTAAAAAGTTGTGCTTTATACTGTTCGTTTTCCAAAAGCCTGTCGCTTTACAGTTGTGCTGTTCTTTTATAATTATTTCTTTTGTCTTAAAGCCTGCAAGTTCAAAAATACGCATTGTTTCAAATGCAAGCGGTTGCACCATTCCGTTTTTACGAGTATCGCCCATTAAAATAGCGCAAAATTTACCTTTTTTTAGAACTCTAAAACTTTCTTCCGCAACTTTGCCTATTTCCATTAAAAAGGACTTCAGAGGCAAGTGCGATAAATCGCCGTCTATATCTTCGCTATACTTTATAATATCAGCATAAGGTGGATGCGTGCAAATTAGGTCAACGCTTTCGTCAGGTAAATCCAACTTTCTAGCGTCGCCAAGACGAATAGAAATATTTACGTTAGAGTCAAACTCAAAATTACATTTATTACGAGATAATTCTACCGCATTAGGGTTTATATCAACACCGATAAAATTTCTGCCTGTGAGTTTAGATTCAACGGCAGTTGTTCCACCGCCTACAAACTGATCTAAAACGGTATCGCCCTCGTTTGAATATCTTAAAATAATATTTCGGGGAATATAAGGCGACCAATTGCCACGATATTTAGCGTCGTGAGTTGCCCATTTGCCACGATTAGGGAACGCCCAAACAGTATTTGTTTCAAGCTCAAAATTTTCGGGTTGTAAAGGGATTTTCTTTGCCATATTATTTTGAGAATAGCGTATCAACAACGCCGTTTTCCATATCGGAAATGCAATAGATATTATCCATTACGTCAAACGTTTCTTCCAAATTGTGGCGTGCTGATTGCCAACCTTGCCCATCGGTAAACCAAACGAAAGCAAAGCCTTGAATTTCTTTTGCCTCTAACGCAATAGTTTTATAACTTCTTGCAGTTTCGTTAAGTTTGGAGCCACCGCTTGAATAAAAATTAGTTTCAATGCCATAAATGGTAGCACCTTTTTTAACAACGAAATCAAAGCGTTTTTCTGCTTTACCTTGGTTTGAAATGTTTGAAAGGTCAATAGACCACTTTTTCTCAATGTCAGATATGTACATTTCTTTGAAGTAATCAACGCCTTTAACTAAACCTGCTTTTTGCAAATAATCTTCAACAAGGTTTTCCATTAAATGACCGCCACGATTTTTACGACCATTGCTATCAAGCCCAACTTCAACACCCGTAACGTAATCGACAAGATTATTTATAACATGTTCAGAAATCAAAGAGAAAAGCCCTGTTTTTCTCATAAACATTTTATATTCTTCAACGGAATAGTTCATTTTCTTAAAATTGAAAAGATATTCGCCGTCGCCGTCAATAGTATAAATTTCACGACCTCTAACAGCCAATAACACGGGAATACATTTTAATATCTGCGGATAATCAATAAGCAATTTCTCAAAATCTGCCTCTATATTTTTAGAGCCGATAAGCGAATTAAGAATATTAAGTTCAACTTTTATTGTTTCTACGTTTGCGTAAACTTTGTTAAAGTCAACATAATAACCATAATCACAAATACTATTTCTAAAAGTTTTTAACCATTCTTTAAAATCTCTTTTCATAAGTTTGTATTCCTCTTAGTTTTCGTCGTATGCTTTTTTTATAAGATCTTTTGCCATTGTGAGATCGTCATTTTCTTTTATTATTAACTGAAGATCTCCACAGCCCCAATGACCTATATTACGAATATCTCTTAAATTGTCATTTAATTGTGACTTGAATTGTTCTGGATCTAATTTCAAATTTAATCTTATATTAGATTGATAAATCTCCATTGTTGCAAAGTT
>JAZSJZ010000007.1:0-206970 GCA_045534575.1 Christensenellaceae bacterium | reverse complement strand
AAAGCGGAGGGGTTGTTAAATCGTTTAATGACGAAATAGTTAATTGCTCTGGAACTAGCGGTTTTTCTAAAGTTTCGTCAAGAGATCAAGCAGTTTCAAACAACAACGCTTATGGCGCAAACAATAATTTCTGGAAAAACTTTGATACGCAAAGCATTTATTTCTACTATAGTAAATCTTTAGGCAGATCTAACGTTTCGTATCTTACCGATGCTCAAACTGCAAAACAAGATTGCATGGCGTTTAGCGGTCCTATCAAGAACTAAAGTGAGAAAAGGAAGATACAAGTTAATAATTAGGTAAAGCAAAAGTAAGGGGCAAGTTCGTTTCGAACTTGCCCCTTAAAAATTAAAACTCGCCCGATAATCAACTTATAGGGCGAGTTATTTTAATTTTTAGTTTATATTTTTAAAAATTTCAACTTAAAATCTATTTGGTTTTTTCTAAAAACTCAATAAGGCGAGGGTGTTTAGGGTGGTTAAAAATTTCATCAGGAGTTCCAACTTCCAAAATATTGCCTTCGTTTAAGAAAACGATTTTTGATGCTATTTTTTCGGCAAATTTTAACTCGTGGGTTACGATAACCATCGTCATACCTTCGTCTGCAAGTTGCTTAATAACTTCTAAAACTTCTTGAATCATTTCGATATCAAGAGCAGAGGTCGGTTCGTCGAACAACAAAACTTCGGGATTGTTGGCAACGGCTCTAACGATTGCAATTCTTTGTTGCTGACCGCCAGAAAGTGTTGAAGGATAGTCGTTTGCCTTTTCTTGAAGCCCAACCTTTTCCAAAAGTTCCATTGCGCGCTTTTCAGCATTTTCTTTTACTTCGGCTAAACTATCTGGCATAGCCGAAACGATTGGGTCGTTTATAAGTTCAGGGTTCTTTTTCAAGAGGCGTTTCTTTTCCTTAATCTGCTTTTTGCCGTAGAAAATAGGCGCAAAGGTTATGTTTTGCATAACCGTTAAGTGCTTAAACAAATTAAAGTGCTGAAAAACCATACCAACCTTTTGGCGGTAAAGATTAACGTCGAGCGAAGAAACGTCTTCCCCGTGGAAATAAATTGCGCCGTCCTCATAGTCGTTGAGAAGATTCATGCAACGAAGAAGGGTTGATTTTCCGCTTCCGCTAGGGCCTAAAAGAACTATTCTATCACCTTTTTCAACGGTGAGCGAAACGCCTTTTAAAACTTGTTTTTCTTTAAAACTTTTTGAAAGATTACTAATTTCTATCACTTTTCTTTAGTCTCCTTTCTATAAGTTTGAACGCTAATGTTACTATCAACACCAAAATAAGGTATGATAAAGCAAGGAAGGTGAAGGTGTAGAAATATTCTAACTTGCTAAAAGCGATAGTATAGAAAGCGTTGGTAAGGTCAACTACGCCAACGAATAAGCACACCGACGTTTCCTTTAGCAAACTGATAAATTCGTTTCCTAGCGTTGGCAAGGTGTTTTTAATCGCTTGCGGAAGAATAATTCTAACCATAGTCGTTGAATAGGGAAGTCCAAGCGAACGGCTTGCCTCAGTTTGACCGATATCAACCGAGTTAATTCCGCCACGAATAATTTCGCTAACATACGCAGAACTGTTAAGCCCGAAAATCAAAATCGCCGTTTGGAAGGCGGTTATATTGATTGAAGAAAATAAACCATAATAGGTTAACAGCAGTTGAACAACTATCGGCGTGCCACGAAAAATGGCAACGTAACAATCGCAAACCTTTTGAATAATTCTATTAAATCTGCTTTTAGATGGGTTTATTTTGATAATCGCTATTATGCTACCCACAACTAAACCGATTAGTAAAGCCAAAAGGGCGATTGATATCGTTCTTTCTAAACCTTTTAAGATTAATTTATATCCGCCTTCAACGAAGAATCCTTGCCAAAATTTTTCGAAATAAATTTTGTCAAACATCTTAGCCGTTTACTGATTTAGAAATCATAATTGCAGGTTGCTTATCGATAATAACCGCATTGATTTTGCCGTTTGCAAGGTCTGTGATTGCAAGCGCGCCAGAATTAAATGGTTTTGTAGTAAGGTTCTTGAAGCCGTCATAACCAAAGTCAGCGTCCCCTGCTGAATACATATATCCCGTTGTGCCTGCTTGTGTGCCAATAACGTAAGATGAAGATTGTGCCTTTAAAATTTCTTCCGCTTGTTCAGCCGTTTCGCAACCGTCAAAAGTAGTGTCGTCTTCTCTAACAACTAAAACTTGTGCAGATTCGTAGTATGGGGTGGTGAAATTGATAAGCTCTTCACGCTCAGCATTTACTGTGATACCTGCCATTGCAATGTCGCTGTTGCCTTGTTGAACATCAGTGATAACTGCAGTAAAGTCAATGTTCTTAATGAAGAGAGTTTTGCCTAATTTTTGAGCGATTAAGCTTGCAATTTCAATGTCAACACCAACGAATTTTTCACCTTCCATATATTCAAATGGAGGGAAGTATGCGTTCGTTGCAACAACGAAACATCCGTCGCTAGAAGCTGGGTTTGTGTAAGTGAAAGTTGCAGTTCCGTCAAAGTAAGAATTGATAAGCGTTTCTAAAGAGCCGTCTTCTTTCATTTCAGCGAGCAAATCGTTAACTTCTTGCTTTAAAGTGTCGTTACCTTTTGCAACAGCAAAAGCGTATTCTTCTGCTGTCAATTCAAATGCAAGAACTTTTACGTTAGATTTCTTTCCGCATGCCGTTAAACCAATAACCAAAACTAAGCAAAGCACGCAAGAAATTAAGATTGAACCAAATTTTTTCATTTTCGTTTTTCTCCTCGAAATATTTTATATATTTATAATATATAGCGTTATACTACAACGAAAACGATTTTTAGTCAACTGTTTTGGCTCTTTATTATCATTTTTCGGCATTATCAAACTAAACTTCGCTTTCAACCGCTTGCCGAACAAGACTTAAATTGCAACAAAAATTCACTGACTTGAAATTGCAAATATAACAAAATATACGCCTATAAGCCGATTAACCGCCATTTTTTGCAAAAACAACATTAGCTTTTCACCATAACAACAGCGTTAGTAAACTAAACTTTCTATAAACTTGGTTCAACTTTCTATTATAATATTGCAAAATATGTAAATTTATTGTATAATAGCACTACTGATATTTTAACTTAATTAAATGTATAAACAATAAAAACAAACACTTTTATACTTTTGACAGATATTGTCATAAATGTGATAAAATAAAAATAGGAGAAAAACCAATGAAAAAACACGGTTATATTTACATATTGACGAATCCGTCATTTCCAGATTATATAAAAATCGGCTACGCAACCGATATTGAAGAGCGATTGGAACAATTAAATCGTAGCGAGTGTATTCCTTTTGCTTTTAGAGTGTATGCGACGTATGAGGTTGAAACAACGCTTTCCGATAAAAAGGTCCACGGAATAATTGACCAACTTAATCCTTACCTTCGCTCCATTGAAACGTTTAACGGGAAAAAGCGTGTGAGAGAGTTTTACGCTATGTCGCCAGAAGAAGCTTTTTCTCTTTTGCAAGCAATGGCTGAAATTCATAATTGCACCGACAAATTAAAACTTATCAAACCAACCGCAGCCGAAAAAAAAGACGAGACTGTTGCCGAAGAAATTGAAAAAATAACGCGTGGGGAAGTGTTTTCTTTTGAAAAGTGCCATATACCAAAGGGTGCTGTTTTGGAATATGTTAAGGATAGTTCTATTACTTGCACGGTGGTTGAAGACCGTAAAATTGAATACCACGGCGAAATTATGTATATGACTACGCTTGCAAAAATTCTTACGGGAAAAAAGTCTGGTATCGCTGGACCGATATTCTTTAAATACAACGGTAAGAACTTGCAAGAATATTATAATGAATATCAAGCGAAACACGATAATTAAGGAGGCGCATAGTGCTTACCGATAATAATAGAAAAGCCACAATTTTGGCATATTATTTTTCAAAATTTGATAGGGATGCAATGAGTGCGCTTGGATATTTTACTTTAACCGAAGCTTTTGGTGATTTATCCTTAAAATTTGGCAAAGATAATAACTATATAAAGTTGCGTCGTGATGAGTTTGACCCATTGACAGGTAGCCACCGTGTCGGCTTCAATAAAAGAATACCTAACGCTATGGTTGAAACGTTTCATAACGGCTTAAAGCACTATACATTTGAGGAACTGACAAAAATAGTTAAAACTATTTTAACTGATAATGAAGTAATTGCTATTGACGAGCATGAAAGACAGCAGGCTCAAAAAATTATCCACGGATGCACTGAAGACGAATTAGAGGCAATAATAAATGGTAAGGACAGCACCGCTCACATCATTAAAACGATAAAAGAATCCAAGAATCGCGTCTTCGACCCTAAAATTCAGCAATCGCTTAAACGACTGTATGAATATCGTTGTCAAATATGTGGTGCACGTGCGGTTGAAATGTATGGCGTTGACGTAAGTGAGGCGCATCATATTCAACTTTTCTCCTTAACAGCAAATAACGACGCAAAGAATGTAATAATAGTCTGTCCCGACCATCACCGCATAATACATAAAGCAAAACCAGTCTTTAATTACGAACTTAAAACTTTTTTATACGACAACGGTCGTGAAGATAGGCTCATGTACAATATTCATTTATAAAGACATGTTGAAAGGCACAACTAACTAAAAGGAGTTATTATGGCTATAATATTAAATCAAAATATAGACGAGAATAAAAGAAATTTAATTGATCATCTAGAAGAAGAGCTATTCGCTTCTTCAATTAGGGTTTACAAAACATATGCAGGGTTTCCTGTTCTTAAAGGAGGAAAGTATTCTGATAAGTACATAGTCGATTATGCTATTATCACGCATCGAGCATTATATGTGTGTAATTTTTCCAACGATGAGCAGGCTATAATTGAAGATTATCAAGATAATATTTACAATATAATTGAATCCACCTTTAGAAAAACCCCTTCTACGGTTGTAGGAAGAAAGCTTATTTGCGATATTTTTCCTATAACTTTAAGTAATAAGAACATTTCTTTGCAAAACGATCAATATCACTGTTTCCATGCCGTTGAAAATTTTATTGAATTTATTTATGAAAACGAGAAAAATATAGAAGAATTGGACGCTTCAAAATTAAGAAAAATAAATTCGGCTATACAAGGGGCTTATGGTACAATAAAGAGAGAAAAGCGCATCGTTGCCAACGGTACGAAGAGCGCTATTATAAATGAAATAAATGATTATATTGAAACTTATGATGACAACCAATTTAGTGCCATAACTTCCGATGTAAAAGGGATACAAAGAATTAGAGGTATGGCTGGTAGTGGAAAAACTATTGTTTTAGCGAGAAAAGCAGCGCAACTTCATTTAGATTACCCTGATTGGAATATTGTAGTCACTTATTCAACTCGTAGCCAAAAAAACCAATTAGAAAAATTAATCCGAGACTATTACGAACGATTATCCGATGGAGAGTCTATTAACGAGGAAAAAATCCGTGTAATGCATGCGTGGGGGTCTGCTACCGCAAATGGATTGTATTATGAAATATGTCTTCGTAATGAACTGCAACCATTAAATTACGGACAAGCAAAAAGTTTATTCCACTCCAGTAAAGATATTTATGAAAAACTTTGTGAAAGAGTTTTGGAGTCCTCTAAGTCATTAAAAAAAGAATACGATTGCATCTTGGTTGACGAAGCTCAAGATTTTAAGAAAAACTTCTTTAAACTTTGCCTAAAAGTAGTAAAAGAAGATAGAATAGTGTACGCATATGACGAACTTCAAAATTTGGGAGGCGAGTCCATGGATACACCAAATAAGTTGTTTGGAAAAAAAGTTTCTCACGAAACCCCGCTCCGCGTTTGTTATCGCAATCAAAGAAAAGTAATTGTAACAGCCCATGCTTTAGGTATGGGAATATATACGGGCAACTTGCCTATACAAATGCCCAGCACTTTAGATGTATGGGATTCAATTGGTTATAATTGCGAAGGCGAACTTGCCTATGGAAAAAACGCTGTGTTGTATAGATCAAACGACACTAGCCCAACCATTTTAAAAATAGATGAAGATCCTATAACCTTTAATAAATTTGATAACTTCGATGATTCAATCGCATATTTAATATCATGCATCAATAAAAATATTCAAAAAGATAAGCTTTTACCTAAGGATATTATGATTATTGACTTAGATACTTTAAATGCGGAAAGTAATTGTAGGTTATTGCAATCCATAGATAATAATTTTTATCATTACGCAGGAAAAAGCAATCCCGAGGATTTCTTTAGAGATGATTCCGTTGTTTATTCAAGTATTTTTAGGGCGAAAGGAAATGAAACATATGTAGTATATATATTAAACGCTCAAAAAGTTATAAGTGCCATTGATAATGTAACACTGCGAAATGCTCTTTTTACGGCCATGACAAGAAGCAAAGGTTGGGTTGAAGTTATTGGATGTGGCGATGCTATGCAACCATTAATCAATGAGTATGAAACAGTTAAAGAAAAACAATATAAACTTGTTTTTTCTCCATACCCGACAAAAGAAGAATTGAAAAAAATTAAGACATATAGTAACGATATAACAAAAACCGAATCTGATGCACTCCAATTGACTCGTGATACTATAAAAAAATTACTTTCGGAAAACAAACGGGATCCTTTAATGGTTGCACAAGACTTATTTGACGTACACACAAAAGATGAATTAATTAAGTTACTTTTAGGAGAACCTCAGGATGGCGAGGACTAGTTTTGCCAATGAAATAATCGCAAACTATAAAAAAATTATAAGGGTACTGTGCGATAATAAACTTATAAGAAGGTATAATGAACTTTCCGAAAAAAATTCTGGTCATAAAAAAATTATAGAATATTGCTCAAAAAATGAAAAATCAAAATATTTATATGATTCTACGATTTCTGCTACAGATTTATACAGTTACTTATATCAAGATAATCAATTTAATATAGAGTTTGCTGATGGTAGTATTTTGCTGTTTGAATGCATAATTGAAGGAAAAAATATTATAAAACAGCGAATGGTATTTATAAAAATTTTTGATAATCTAGCAACTATTAAGGATACTGAGGATTCTTGGGAGTACTATCAGTCAAATGATGAAGAAAAAAATCAACTTAGTTTTCCAATATTATTAAGAATTGATTACAATGCAAATGAACAAAAAAAAGATCACCCTGTTTCGCATTTAACGATTTCGAACATAGAAAACTGTCGCATACCAATAACGGCAAATTGGGGAATTGATCGTTTTATAGAATTTGTATTACAAGAATTTTTTCATCGTTATGATATTTGCTTTGATAAAATAAATTTTAATCCTACTATAAGGGATGATGAAAAAAAGCGTGTACATATAAGTTGGTAGGAAAACAGGAAGAGCAATGAACTATTGCCTAATAAATAAGTGAAGAGTGAAAAGTGAAGAAGTAAAAAACGACAGGTTGAAACCTGTCGTTTTTTCTGGCTGGGGTAGAGGGATTCGAACCCCCGAGTGACGGAGTCAGAGCTTGTATAAAAATTTTTGCTCAAATTTTACTATCATCAAAATCGCAGTATTTATGCGGAATTTTTAACGCCTTCAATTCTAAATTCGTCTTCTATTTCAAATGAAATTCCCTGGGAATTCCCAATCTAAATATAATTCCCAAAATGTTCCCATTTAATCAAATTACACAATAAATTTTAAATCTTTTATTTATTCAACAATTTCGTTACGAGGGAATCTAAAAACATAAATTCTCCGTCTGTAAAACCACGGCGAATAGCTTTTCTTGCTATATTATTTACAACGTATGAATAGTCGACTTTTTCCCTATAATGAAGATTTGAACTTGCTATTAAATCTAAAACGTAATTTATTAAGTTAATGTGTTCTCTTCTTATTAGGTTGCTTCTATTAATCGCAAGTTGTCGTTGATATTCTTTTTTAATTGCCTCGTTTTTTAAGGCAAATGCAAGATCGATTTTAAGCTCATTTACAAATTTTTCGTAATCGGTTATTCCATGTCTTGAATTAGCAATATCTTTTAAAACCTTTTTATAAACTTCTTCCTTTACCTTAGCGCCGTTATTTTCTTTCGATAAATGTTGCATAATTAAGTCTTGCACGGCTAACTCAACGCTTATTGTGTGCAATCCGGCGTAATTTTTTGCCATCTTTTGGGCGTCGGCAATTTTCACGATTTTAGAACAAGCCTCAACGTAATTAATAGCCCAATAAGCGTAGGTATATCCCATCCAAAACATAACGTCTAAAGAATAAGTTTTGCCTTTTATTAATCTATGTGTATTAACTAATTCGTCAAGCAAATATTCTTCTCCCATCCATTGAGAACGGTCGTAAGCGGAATTAAATTTATCCGCAACGTCAGAATTCATATAAACTTTTACGAAATTATTGCTTTCAAATCCATACTTGACCGATAGTTCAAATAATCGGCCTTGAATTGAACACAGTTTATGTGATATTAGATTCATTCGTCCTCCTCCAACAACTCGTCAAAGAATTTGCCTTCTCTACGATATTGTTTGCATATTTCATTTGCATTTTCTATTCCTTGCCTTCTTTTTTTGTCGCTAATATCTTTTAAAGCCATTAATTCTAATTGACTCAACTCATATTGCTTTAAAATTGTGATTTTTTGGCAAGCTTTAGGGGATATGGCAACGTATTGTTTGCCTAAACGTAGGGTAGACAAACACTCAACCAAACCTTTATCCGTAATATTTCCTTCAAAAAAATTATCTAAAACAAAAAACATTCTATCATCGGCTATGTCGCCAATAATCAAATCTCGCTCCTTGGCAAAATTTGCATATTTATTGTAAATTTTTCTTTCTTTTACTCTTTCTAACTTACCACGATTATACGCAACGACAAACGCCCACGATATATCCGTCGGCAATTGTAGCACTTGTAAATCCGTCTTATCAATGGCGGTAAAGTATAATATAGGCTTATCATAGTTGCAAATTAGAGTTAATGGTTGCAAAACTTCCGTTCCCATATAGAAACCTCTACCAAAGTCGCATTGAGATCTACTAATTGGCGCAATATCTCCCTCAATACCCGATTTTGAACCGTGAAAAAATACTTCTATATTTGGATTTTTTGCTTCTATTTCCTTTTTTTCTTTTGTAAGACTATCAATCACAAAGCTCGCTATATCTACGTTATGTTCAATACAAAATTGATATATAGCCTTTTGTGCTGATGGGGGAGGCGTAGTTTTCCCGTTTTCCCAACGATTAACCGTAGCAAAAGCTATGCGAAACTCGTCAGCAAATTCTTGTTGACTCATTTCCACGCTATTTCTAATAAATTTTATTAATTCAACCATAAGAACCTCTAAAATATAACATTTGATATCATTTACATTATATTATATGTTATACCAAATGTCAATACTTTATGACATTTTTGTTTATGCAGTCCTAATTTTTTTAGATTTCTCTTGGGCTATTTTTGCATAGGTCTCGGAAAAATCAAACGTCGTCCTAAACTTTTTCAAATTACAACTTAATAAAAAAACAAGTCAAGTAGATTTTTCTGCTTGGCTTTTTTGCTTTTTAGAAAAACTTTTTCCTTTGGGTTGATTTTTCCACTATGTCTTTAGAACTGAGAGCGAGCCACCGACCTATGCCGTTTTTGCCCCGTCGAAATCTTTTATAAAAAAATTAGGAGGATTGAAGTTTATGAAAAAAGTAATTTATTCAGTTAAAAGATTAAGTAAAACTAACGTTACAGCCGTTTCGGGTATGGGTTATATCTCTAACGAAGACTTGATAACGGCATCGCTTAGCAAAGCAGGAAAACCTTACGTTCGCATTTATGAAGATTGCATTAAGAATTGTCACGAAATAGCGGATAGACCAAACGAATATTCGGGCGAATATTACGAGTTTGTTGAAATTGACGGAAACGACGTTCAACTTAATTACAGCATTTGGTATAAGTTAGTATGAAAAAGATTGATTATTCTAAGAACAAGGTTATAACCCTCGACAATGTTGTTGAGATTGGTGAAAATATTGCAGTTTATGCTTTGAAGCGTTTAATGGCTTATAGGGATAACAAAAAGCTTGACGGTTTATACTATAACTTAATTCGTGATATTCATTATAAAAACAATTACAAACGACCATTTTCTGACGGTTACGACTTAGCACAAATAGCAATTTGTTTCTTATGCGAGCATTTAGACAAAAGGCTTTACGATATGGTAGAAGGTGCAAGAAAAAAGCAAGTAACGATTATCCACGCTTGCACGACTAAGATTAGCAATTATCTTTACAAAAGGTTATTTTTACCCGAAAAATACGAGTGCAAAATTTCAAGAAATAACGTTATCGTAAAAGTGGAACCGTTTAGTGAAAATAACGCCGAAAAAGACGCTGAGAAGGTTGAAAAGATTGTTTCTGCAATGGACTTAACCCAAAGGCAAACTAAGGTTTTAGGCTACTATCTACAAGGCAAAGGGATATGCGAAATATCAAGATTATTATCACTTTCGCTATCAACCGTTTGGCGAACACGACTTTCATTACAACAAAAATATATCGACTTAAAGTTGTAAGAATCGAACAGTTTATTGATTTTTGATTGACAAGAATTAAATTGAAATAAAAACGTATTAAAACGAAAACTACACGTTCTTTTGTGATGACTAATGAAAAACGCCAACCTGTCAAAAATACGGACATGTCGGCGTTTTTATAAAGTTTTTTCGTTTTATTTTTCTTCTTTTAAGATTTTATAAACATCTTCAAGGAATACTTGCATAAGCTCACGCTTTCTTTCATCGTTGTCAAGAAGAAGAGCAAAGAAGTCTTGATTTTGTTCATAGCCCTCAATAAGCGCATCTTGAACAGCATCGAAATAAGCGAACTTAAAATCTTTAAGCGTATTGCTACGAGCGCTATCTCTTAAATGACCGTTTTTCAAAAGAATATCTCTCATTTGAAGGGCCGCTTTTGTTGCCACGTCTACATCAAAGTTCTTATTGTAAGAAGCGTTTATTTCATCAATGATTTCCGACAATTTTTTCTTAACGATTTCATCAATGAAAACGGGGTTAGGTTTAGGCAATGCAACGTCAGGGTCAGATTCAACGGGAGAAGTTTTATCGCCGGTCTTTTTTTGTTGGAAGTTAGATGCTGTTATTTTATCTGCTATATCAAAATCGTTTCCGCCACCGCCGATTTCAATTTCTTTAACAAGATAGGTTAAGAAGTTATACTTTTTATGCAAGTCAACACTTTCAAAACACGTTGCTTGAATTAAGAAACTGTAAAATCTAATAAAGCGTTTTATGGTAGCACGTATTTCCAACTTAACAAGGTCAGTTTTCTTATTGATTATTTGCAATGCACTATCAAGGAGCGACCACATTTTTGCCTTGTCTTTAGACGTGCGCTTTTCTTGATACAAATACTCGTTGAAAGCGGTAATGTCATCATAATCAAGGAAATTATATTGGTCAATTTGTGCTTCTACGGCACGAATATCAGACGGAGTAATCGTTTCCGAAAGTACTGTTTCCGTATAATATGGAGCAAATGCTTCTTGAATATCATCGTACTCATTCTTAAAGTCAAGAACAAAGGTCTTTTTGTCGTATGGTGCACAAATACGGTTTAATCGAGAAAGAGTTTGCACCGCTGCAACGCCACGCAACCTTTTATCAACGTACATTGCACAAAGTTTCTTTTGGTCAAATCCCGTTTGATATTTATTAGCAACGAGCAATACCTGATAATTGCTACTATCAAATGCTTCGGGTAATTCTTCTTCGGATATGCCGTTCATAACCGTTTCGGTGTATTCTTTTCCGTCAAGTTTAACCGTGCCTGAAAAAGCAACAAGTGCGTGGATGCCTTCGTAACCGTGTTTATTAACGTAATTTACGAATTCATTTCTATATTTAACCGCCGCCTGACGAGAAGAAGTAACAACCATCGCTTTTGCTTTGTTACCAAGCTCTTTCATAACGTTGTTTTTGAAATGTTCAATAATAATTTCAACTTTTTGAGCGATATTCGTTTCGTGTAATTCTATGTATTTTGCGATTTTACGCTTTGCCGCAATCGTTTCAAGTTCAGGGTCGTCTTCAATAGCCTTGTTTAATTCAAAATAGGTTTTATAGGTTACATAGTTTTTTAAAACGTCGATAATAAAACCTTCTTCGATTGCTTGTTTCATTGAATACAAGTCAAATGCGACCTTTTTACCTTCTTCATTTAAGCAACCGAACAATTGCAAAGTTGTAGGCTTCGGTGTTGCTGTAAATGCTATCATTGAAACGTTAGGCTGTTTACCGCTACGAGCGATTTCATCTTCAATAACGTCTGCCATAGAAACATCTGCTTCTTCAAAGTCAAGAAATTTTGCATCGCTTAACTTTCTGCTTTCCGATAAGGCATAAGTAACCGATTCCATTGCCGAGCCTGCGGTAGAAGAGTGAGCTTCGTCTATAATTACTGCAAACGTTTTATCTTTCATATTTTCCACAAGGTCTTTGATATACATAAACTTGTGGATAGTAGTAACGATAATTTTCGTGTTGCCGTTAAGTGCAGTTGCGAGGTCGGAAGAAGTGCATTTTTCATCCATAACCTTGATAAGCCCTGCCTTGTGTTCAAGCGAGAGCACGGCATCTTGTAATTGACGGTCAACAACGATACGGTCGGTTATTATACAAACGGTATCAAATATAACGTTGTTTTCTTTATCGTGTAAAGATGCTAAACGGTGTGCAAGCCAAGCAATCGTGTTGGTTTTACCGCTACCTGCCGAGTGTTCGATAAGATAATTCTTTTCCGTGTGGTTTTCAATAACATCGTTTACGATTTTACGAACGGCGTTAAACTGATGATAACGTGGGAATATTAACGTTTCCGAAGTTGTCTTTTTGCCCGTATCGGGGTCTTTTTTCGTTTCCTTTTGCAAGAAAATAATTTTATCAATCAAGTAAAGAACGGTATCTTTCTTTAAGATATCTTCCCACATATACGAAACGTTAATGCCGTCTTCGTTATGCGGATTGCCTTTACCCGAGTTAATACCATAACCGCAACCTTTGTTAAAAGGCAAGAAGAAAGAAGATTTGCCTTTTAAATTAGTACACATATAGACTTCGTTTAAGTCCATAGCAAAGTGCGCAAGGCAACCTGCCTTAAACTTTAATAATCTTGTAGTGCAGTCACGTTCATACTTATATTGACGGATAGCATCTTCATAGTTTTGTCCGCTTGTGTTACATTTAAGTTCAAAAGTAAAGATAGCAATACCGTTTAAGAATATAACAAGGTCAATGCGTTCGCCGTCTTTATGATAAACTTCTTCCATTACGGAAAATACGTTCTTTTGATACAACGCTTCCGCTTTGGGGTTTAAGGTAGTTGCAGGTTTGCGATACATAAGATGTAAAACTGCGCCGTTATCAAACTCTACGCCGTGTTTCAACACGTCTAAAAGACAACGATTTTTCTTGTTGATTTCATTATTTATGTAATTAAGAATAGTGGTTTTTGTTTTATCTTTATACAACTTTTCAAGGCGAGTAAGCGATTCCTTTTGCGTATCTTCTAAAAAGGCAAACAAAACGTCCACGTCCATACCATATCCTGCACTAAAAGCAGTTGAAGGGCGTATTTGATAGCCGTTATCTTCGGATAATTCTTCAAGAATATATTTTTGATAATCTTCTTTTTCTTTCAATTGTCCGCTTTTAATTGCCATTTGTTACCTCCTTTACACGCTTTTTACCCGTAACGTATTCGTATATAAGCGATTTTTTGTGTTGTTTTATCTTTTCTAACTGCGCTTGCTTTGTTTTAATTATTGAATTTATATTATTGTTTTTTACTCTCAAAAAGTTTCCAATTTCTTCTTGCTCTTTAAATGAAGGAACAGGGACTTTTATTACACCAAGTTTTTGAGTTGTTAATTGCGCCATTGCTGTTTGTTCGCCTAAAATGTCCGTGCTATTAATGCAATCCGCATAATACTCTACATTTATAGAGTATTTAGGAACTCCTACAAGCAATCTTACAATAGGATAATAACTATCATATCTTGGCAAAGCGTGTCCAACTTCTCCTCGTCCTGTAACCGTTATTGTATGACCAGAAAATCTATATTTGTTTGTGTATCCAAATAAACCATCATTTTCCAATGAGTTTGAGTATATCGGGTATTTGTAGTATTCAGTTTTTTCTTCAGAAACATTATATTCTTCAATATCACCACCTGCAAATAAATCAAATAAATATTTAAGTGGTTTCATATCCCAATGAGCAGGGATATCGCCAATCCAATCAATTCCGCTTGGCTTCATAGGAACATTTTTATTTAAGCCTTTGGTAACCGTTTCTAATATCAACGACTTTTTATACTTTTGCAAAGTACCAATTTGCTTTTCTAAATCGCTAATAACACCGTCAATCTTACCGCAATGCTCGTCCAAAAAGTCTGCAACAATTAATTGTTCTTTAATTTCAGGCTTTAAGATAGTGATATTTTCAATATCTTCCATTGCGATATTCTTTTGAGTATTTGAGGTGCTTTTTAAATCTATTTCAACTTGTGCTGCACTCGACAATAAATAGTATCTTAAAAATCTATTATGCACTTTTGATTCATCAGTACGTATAACGGCCAATGGAGACCATACTTGCAAACGTATATCTTTATCAATAATTGCTATTTTGCCAACTGAAGCCGCCTTACCCATAAGTATATCTCCCAATCGTGGTTTGACCTTAATGTCAAATCTATTTGCGTCTTCATTTGAAACATATCTACACGGTTCATAAACAATAGTGTCATCTTGAATGCCATCTACTGAATAAAAAGGGATACCATCGTCAACAAATACAGGGGTTTCGTGCGGTCCATCGGTTAAAGGAATTACAGTATTATACTTAATTTTCGAAACAGTCCAATTTTGCGGAATGTCACCAATCCAATCAATTCCGCTTGGTTTCATTTGTTCTAACATAGTGGGCCTCGCTTATTGTAATTCAGCGATTTTCGCCGTTAAAGATTTTTCAAGTTCCATAAAGTCTTTCAATAAGTCATCTGATTTTTCAGGTGCTTTATATTCATAGAAGAAACGAGTGAAAGGGAATTCTGCGCCTTTCTTTTCCTTATTCGTAGAACCTTCTTTTTTGCTTTCATCAAACTCATAAAACCACATAGCATCGGGCACGTGTGGATAAACTTCCGCCTTAAAGTATTCTTCCACGTCTTGCGTTAGTTTTATAGTTTCCGTATCTTTCGTCGTAGTGTCTATAATAGCGTTGCCTTTTCTATCTTTTTGCACAACAGCGGTTTTATCAATTTCAGATAAAACCATCGCAATTCCTGTTAAACGGCTTGCTGAAAAACCTTCAACCTTGCCGATTAAAGATTTTAAATGATTTTCAAACTCGCTATAATGCATATAAACCTTGTCAGATTTATTTTCTTCCAAGATAGAAAGCACGTCGGCAACAAATTTTTGACCTGCAACGTATTTTTGATATTTCTTTTCGTCCTTTGCATCACGGGGATTCATTTCTTTCAACTCTTCAAATTCAGTTTCGTTGAAAATAGAAAAGTTTGCCGTAAAGTATGCGCTTGTGCGGAGTTTTTCTATACTTTCACTATTTAATACCGCCTTTCTTTGAAGGGGTTGATAAACAGCGTATTCTTTATACATAAACTCTTCAACGGGGAAGATTTTAGAATATTTGTTTTCTTCAAAGTTAGCGTAAAGGTTTACGATTGCCGACATACTGTCTTTATCTATCTCACGGCGCTTTTTACCAAGTGATTTACGGAGTGGCTTCCACATATCAACGGCATTGATAAGTTGCACCTTGCCTTTACGGTCAGGGCGCTTGTTTTTAGAAAGGATAAAGGCGTAAATTCCGATATCGGTATTATAGAAAAGTTGTGAAGGAAGAGCGATTATCGCTTCTATTAAATCTTCTTCTAGCATCCATCTACGAATTTGACTTTCACCACTCGTCGTGCCACCTGCAAACAAGGGTGAGCCGTTAGAAATAATAGCCGCTCTGCCAAGTTTGTCGTCTAACTTATTGATGGCGTGTTGCATAAACAAAAGTTGCGCATCACCCGTTCCAGGTAAGCCGTGTTCAAAACGTCCGTTCGTCTTAAATTCATCACGAACGGCTTTTTCTTGTCCTTCGGGAGCATCTTTTCCGCCCCAAGGTGTACCAAACGGTGGATTCATAATAACAAGACGCATTTTTTGGTTAGGGAAACAGTCGGTCTTTAAGGTGTTTGCAACTTTTTCTCCACCCATAATATTTTTAGTGTCTTGTCCTTTTATCATCATATCGGCAAGGCAGATAGCGTAAGAGTTATCTATAATTTCTTGACCGAAAAGGCGAACGTCAATTTGCGGATTTTTCCTAAGTAAAAAGTCGTAAGTAGTGGAAAGCATACCGCCCGAACCGCAAGCAGCATCTAAAACGGTAGCGACTTTACCTTCTTCGGTAAGTAGGTCATCGCAACCTTCGGCAAGCAAAATATTTACAAGTAAGCGTATAACTTCTCTCGGCGTGTAGTGGTCACCTGCTTCGGCGTTTTCTGAAAATCTACGAATAATATCTTCAAAGATATAGCCCATCTTCATACCGTCAACCGATTTAGGATTAAAGTCTATTTCAGAGAACTTTTTAACAACGCTATAAAGACGGTTGTTTTTATCCATCTTTTCAATTTGCTTTGTAAAATCAAGGTTGTTTATAATCGTTTGCACGTTTGCAGAGAAACCTTCTATATAACTTTGGAAGTTGCTTGCGATATTATCACTATCGTTTAATAGTTTTGCAAGAGTATATTCGCTTGTATTATAAAAAGGATAACCCGAAACTTGACATAAAAGAGCGGCAGGAAGATTAGGATTTGCCTTATATTTAGCAACAACGGCATCTTTTTTCTCTGCCAAAGCACACTCAAAACGACGAATAATAACCATAGGGATAATAACGTCCTTATACTTATCAGAAGTATAAGCACCACGCAAAGAATTTGCTATCGACCAAACAAGGCTAACTTCCTTGCTTACGTCTATTGATTTATCGTCAAACATTACTTCATAGTTGTATTTATTCGTCATTGTCGTTCTCCTTTTGCTTTAGTTGTTTCATTAGATATACACGAAAGACTGCGGTGCGGCTTTAATGCCATAATCCAATAAGGTTTTAGGCTCATCATAAACTTTAATCTCGCCTAATTTATAGGCATAAGCAACTTCTCTTCCTTCAAAATACTCATCAAAGAACTCTTTGCTAATTCCCGATTCTTCTTTCGTAAGTTCCCATAATTTTTCAGGGGAATACATTAAAACGTCTATGATTTCCGCTTCCGCAACAATTCTTTTTACGGGAGTAGTTTCATAAATGATGATGGAAGAAATGTCTTGTTTCGCTGCGATTTTTCTATATTCGTACTTCTTAATGCCCTTTATTATGTTTTGTACGTGTTCAGGGTTGATGGATATTAATATTTTCTTTTTCATTTTTTATATCTCCATTCCTAATTTATAAATAGTCTCAAATTGTTCTTTTTCCATAAAATCGAAAATTCTAGGACCTCCTGCCCCCTCGATAATATTATTTTCTCTTAATATCTTTAACATTACTTTATTCTTAAATGGTTTATAATCCAGCAACTTTACCACAGTCGAACGATACGGATACTCTTCTCTTATTTGATTTTCATTAAAAATAGATTTGTCTTTACAAATGCTTATACACTCTTCAACGTTTTTTGTTTTTATAATTTCTTGCACAATAGCTATACCCGTAACCACCGAAGAATACTTTTTTATTGAACCTTCCTCGCCCATTCTATAAATTAAAACTATGTCTCCGGCTTTTGCCTTGATATTATATGCCCCCGTTAAGTATATCTTTTCTATTGCATATCTATGAGCGAGTTTATCTTCATACAAATGCATATCTTCGTTCTTTAAAATATTGTCGGGGAATAAATCCGTATGGTATTTAGCATAAATAGGAAGAAAATAGTGGTTTCTATCTTGTTTCAAAATAGGATAATTGAACTTTGGCGTTTCAGTATCTTTATACTGTTTCATATCTTTTACAAGCACTAATTCGCCGTTCGATTTCTTGTAACCGTGCTTTACAAAGCCCCATTGTTCCATTATGCCTTTTAATGCAACAACTTCGGGTCTTTTATTTTCAAAAAGTGTTACGTAAACCTCGTCGACATCCCATTTAACAGCATTCTCAAAAACAATCTTTAAGAAACGTTCTCCTAAACGGAAACCTGAACGTTCAATCTTAAATGTTCCAACCTTTAATCTTCTTTTCGGAGTTAAGATAGGCTCGATATCAGAATAATTTTCGCTTTCATCTTCAATTTTTAGATATAAAAAACCTTTTAAGTTGTTTTCGTTATCTTCAAAGACATATGCTTTTTCATTGCCTTTTTTCTTAAACCAATCGTCAAATTTCTTTCCTTCATAGTCTTCTCTTAAAGTATCGAAGAAGGCGCTATTTATATCAACTTTATCAAAGCGTTTTAATTTTACGGCAAGCATTTTGTATTCAATGTTCTTAGGATAAGCTTTTTCAAAATATTCTAACAACTCAGCAGACGTGATAACCTTATCTCGGATAA
Source organism: Christensenellaceae bacterium (assembly GCA_045534575.1). GTDB lineage: Bacteria > Bacillota > Clostridia > Christensenellales > Borkfalkiaceae > UBA4636. The sequence goes on along the minus strand of JAZSJZ010000007.1, from coordinate 188,282 downwards.
ATAAATCCTTTGCCTTTTTTAATATTGCGCCATCATCGGTCAACAACATACCAACATTATCGTTATATACTTCTAAAAGCAAGGTATTGTCTATTTTGCTGTTTGCATCTTGAGAATATTGACCTACAACATATTCAAAATAATCATCTGTTTCTACACTAAACGAAGGCAATATATCATAAGAAGTGACTTTCGTTAGCATTGTGTTTTTTATTTTCTCGTCTTTATGAGTTTTTAGTTCGTCCACAACAGTTTTATGTAAATATTTCTTTATGTGCTTCTTATCAAACCATTTGAACAAGTTGTTTATTTCAAATGAAACATTATCGCTGCTTTCTCGTTTAATAAAAATATTTGTATCAAGCAAAACACTTGCTTTTGAATAGTCAATATATAATGGCTCTATCTCAAAAACTGCGATTCCGTAACGGTCAACTTCCTCTTTGGAATAAAACTTATAGCATTCTTTTAAGGTTGATTCTAATGAAGGGAAAAAGTTTTTAAAATCTTGCTCCCAATTTTCCTCTAAAGCTTCATTCCACGAACTATAAACCTTAATTCCTTTTATCGTTGTTCTTACGAAGTTTTCCTTATTTTGATTTGATATCAAAACAAAGGTATCTCCGACTTTTGCTTGCATCCTTTCCGGAGACGCTAATCGGTATTCGTGTTTTTTAACTCTATTTTTGATGTCGGTTATAAATTTATCTCTAATTTTTAAATAATATGTCTTCATTTGAAAATCCTCCTATCTTATTAAAACAAGTAATATGACAAAATATTGTTAAGTATTGCCAAACGACTTAAATAATTCTTCCACCAAGTTTAACTGTTCGCTTGTCAAAACTGTATTGCCAATACTTTTTATCCTTTCTCCCAATTCATAGTTGTTTAATATAACTTGACAAACTTCTGGAGTAGGAATTTTTCTCACCTTACAAAATAGTTTATCCATTTCGATTTTATCTTCGATTTTGGGTTTTAACTCTTTTATGATTTTCTCGTAAACTTCTGCTGTTGGAACATTAGTTCCTTTTTCGATATAGGTCATATTAGAAGGAGATAACCCTACGGCAACTGCAAGCTTACGTAACGAAAGTTTATTTTCGCTACGCAATTTAAAAATTAATTTACCCAAAGCACTTTTTTCTTCGCTTTGAGCACTAAAGTTTTTCTTTGCCATAATTACCTCCTTTTCGTTGTTTATGTTATATGTTCTATAACACATAACAATATTAGCATTAAATTTTAACAATGTCAATAAAATGTGACTACTATTTAAAACAAATTTTGGAACTAAACAGTTTGTTTGTCTTGATATTTTTTTCACGAATTTGTTTTTTATAGAACTTCAAAATAAGAAAATTTGTTTAAATTAGTGTTAGGTGTGTGCTTGTCTTGATACAAGTCGGCGGGGCTTTTGCTCCGCCGAAGACAAGCACACACCTTAATTTATAAACTTGAAAACAAAACAAAGTGAAAGGTTAAAAATTAACTCGTTTTACAGTTAGACACGCCCTTGTCTTGAAACGAGAGCGTCGCTTCGCTCCGCTAGACAAGGGCGTGTCTAACAAAACTAAAATGAACGTGCAAAAATGGATAAAACGCCTGAAGTTGGTTATCGCTAAACCGCTGATAACTCAACATTCAGGCGTTATTTTTATTTCCGTTAAAGTTTGCCATTTTGCAAGCTTCTTTTTTAGAGTTTTTTTAGTGTAATCGGTGTGCCGTTTTTGTCAATGCGTAAAAAAATTTTATAACAATAAACAGAGCGACAGTAAGTATTTTTTTACTGTCGTTTCCCTTTTCATTGACAATGCTCGTCACCCCGATTGAGTTGGGTGTTGATTTTTTTAAAAAGGAGGGTGAAAAAATGAGAAGTTTTGTTAATTCTAGTTAAACTTTGCGAATTTTTAAGCAGTGAAGTGGTAGATTATTAGAAATAAGGTGATGGCTTTGTTAATAGTTTTTGCGTATAATCAAATCGTAAACTTTTTGATGTTCGAGATTTCCACAACTCAAATATTAAAAAGCAAATTACAAATTTGAAAGCAAAAAAATTAAAAGGAGAATACATACATGAAAGCAAAATTTAGAACTATTAACGAGTGTTTAGAAGAATTAAGGAGAATTGATAGCGAAACAGCAATAACCTATAATTTTATTAAGAACCTATGCACAAAGCGTCGTATAAAGACTTATACCTGCGGAAAGAAAATAATAATCAATCTAAACGAATTATTTAAATATTTAGATATTAAGGTTGACTGATAATATTATTTGTTTAAAATAATTTGTGAATAATCGGGAGGTATATGACAGAATACGAATACAATAAAATTTTAGATATGGCTTTAGATAAATCGAAAGACGACAAAAGCTTTGCAAAATCATTGATAAAAATGCTGGCGGACTCTGTTGCCGTCGATAAAATTAGAGCCACGATGGATGAAAAAAGTAAAGAAAAAACAAAACTTGAAATAGAGGACGATTTAGATAAAGAAGGCTATTTTAAACTAACTAAAAAGGAGTTAAACAAAATGCCAAATTTATTAAAAAATGCCTTTATTACGAACAATATGCTTATTAAATACCGTTATATTAGGGGGATGTATCAAGCAAGAGCCACTATTAACGGTGTTAGAATTGAAGTTGCATCAACAAACTATGAAATAATGAAAGAAAAGTTTATAAACAAACTTAACTCTTTAACAGAAACGGGTGAAAGCGAGAGAAAGCGCATACCTAAGTTCAAAGATTATGCTTATGAGTGGCTTAAAATCAAGGAAAAAACGACGAAAGCTTCTACCTATAAGTCGTATAAAGCCGAAGTGGAATATTACCTTATACCAGCATTTGGGCGCCTTAATTTAAATGAAATCAAGAGAACGCAACTGCAAGAGTTTCTTTTTTCTTACGTAGAAGAAGGGAAAGCAAGAACCGCAAAAAAGTTAAAGCTTCATCTTAAATGCATATTTGATTTAGCAAAAGAAGATTTTGATTTAAAATCTCCGGTTGATAAAATTGTTTTGCCATACTATGAAGCCAAAAAAGGCTCGGCTTTTACGAAAGAAGAAGAGGCTAAACTTATTGACCTTTGCATAAATAACAAAAACATAGCAGGCACGAGCGGTCTTTTAGTTCTATTATTTTTCGGTTTAAGAAGAAGCGAGTTAGCCACTCTTAGAGTTATTGATAATAAATATCTCGAATGCGACACGAGTAAAGAAAGAATGGGGCGTAACGTTGTTAAACGTAGAATTCCATTTACGCCTATGGCTCATAAATTTTTAGAACATATCAATTTTGACGAAGCCAAAAACGTTAACGTAAGCACCGTTTGCAATCGACTTAAAAAGTGGTTTCCTAACCACCACGCTCATGAGTTAAGATATACTTTTATAACAAGATGTAAGGAATGTGGAGTAAACCCAGAAGTGGTTATGCTTTGGGCGGGACACGAGTCGGATAAAGACGTAAAATCGTCAAAAGTTGACCGTGGATATACCGATTATTCCCAAGAGTATATTCTAGCGGAAGCAAAAAAGGTAAATTATCAATTAAAAAATGAGTAAAAATCAAGCGTTTTTAAGGTGGCTTTTGAACTTAAAAGGTTCCCAAAAAGTTCCCAACAGCCTGTTTTTAAGGGGTTTTTAAGCAAAATTTAAATTTTTGCAAAAATAAAAATCCCTGATAAAATCAAGGATTTTGGCTGGGGTAGAGGGATTCGAACCCCCGAGTGACGGAGTCAGAGTCCGTAGCCTTACCGCTTGGCGATACCCCAATTTTATTGCAAAGTTATTCTAACAAACTAAACCGCAAAATGCAAGCATTTAACCCATAAACCAAAAAACTAAAACAATCAAAGTTTATACGAAATTTTTTCGGTTATAAGGCGGGGTTAACTTTAATATAAAAAAATGCAAAGGTGAGGTTAAAATTTTAATTGTATCTTCTATAAAAATATGATATAATAATTAAAACTACGCAAACGAACAAAAAACTTAATAAGAGTAAAATTGTTTCAAATTTTAGCACATAATAATAAAAGAATAAACGGAGATAAAAAATGTTTTTAGAAGATTATATTGCGTTTTTAATTGCAATGCTAGTTTGTTTTATATTTTCGGCGGTGGCAAGCGCGAAGGTGAGGTCGGCTTTTGCAAAGCACAACAGAACCTTTTGCAGTTCCAAATTCACCGGCTACGATACGGCTTCTAGGCTTATGCGAAGATATGGCGTAAACGATATATCTATCGGTAGGGTGGGCGGATTTTTAACCGACCACTATCACCCAACCAAAAAGATTGTAAACCTATCGGAATCAACTTACGGTAGTTGTTCGGTTGCCGCCGTTGCCGTTGCTGCGCACGAGATTGGGCACGTTATGCAAAAGAAAGATTCTTATCTTTTCTATAACCTTAGAACTGTTTTAGTTCCCGTTGTAAATTTCTCAACGAGCCTTGCAATTCCGCTCGTTTTAGTTGGTATTCTACTTCACATTTTCTCGTCAACTGACTCGAATTTTGGCTTTTACGTTGCGATGGTGGGCGTAATTTTCTACGCTGGCGCGCTCGTGTTTGCACTCGTAACCTTGCCGGTTGAACTTAACGCAAGTAGGCGAGCAAAGAAAATGCTTTTAGCCGAAGGCATTTTAACCGAAGCCGAAATGGCAGGTGCAAGCGAGGTTTTATCGGCTGCGGCTTTAACCTATCTTGCATCGCTTATGACTTCTTTAGTTTATTTTCTTAGCTTCTTAGTCCGTGTTCTAACAATTTTTGGAAGAAGAGATTAAAAAATTGTTTTTAAAAGTACGCAAAAGTTTGCGTGCTTTTTTTGTGCTTAAAATTTTTAAAAATGTGCGATAACGGGCTTATAGGCTAACTTTTTTAATAAAATTCTATAAAATTTAATTCAAGTTTTTAAAAACGTATTGACAAAATTTTAAAAAATAAGTAGGCTTAAATAAAACAAGTGAAACAAAACGAAGTGAAAACTTGTCTTATTAAATGAAAAAACAAAGGAGATTAAAAAATGAGTTTTGACGATAAAACTTTGCTAAACGCATTAAAAAGTGGCGACAAAGAAAAAATCGCTCAAGCCTTTAAAAGCGTTTATGAAAAATATTATAAACTCGTTTTCTTTTGCATATCGAAATACGTAACCGATAACGAAATTATTGAAGATATTGCAAACGATACTTTCTTAAGTTTTTTTAATTCGGTAACTAAGGTTCAATCTAGCGTTAAATATTATCTTTTAAACTCGGCAAAAAATAACGCCATAAATTATTTAAGAAGGAAAAAGCCAACCGCTAGCGTTGAAAATTTAACGATAGTGAGTTTGGTTGACGAAGAGGGTATAGTTTTTAAGCAAGCGTTAGAAAAAATGCAAAGGGTTTTAAACAAAACGCAGGTTGAAATTGTTTTGTTGCACGCAGTTGACGGCTATAAGTTTAGAGAAATTGCCAAGATGCTTGGCTTAAAACTTGCAACCGTTATTACCATTTATCAGCGAGCAATAAAGAAGTTAAAAACTTTTATGGGGGATAGTTATGATTAAAATTTTTGATGAATTTATTGAAAAGAACGTTAACGTCGTTCCCGATTTTTCAAAAATAGCAGATAAGATTAATTACGATAGAAAATTTGTGGAAGAAAAAGAAAAAAATATTATTTTCGCAAAAGCCTCTCTTGCGTTCACGGTCATTTTTGCGCTTTTATTAACGCCAACCATTTTCTATTTAGCAAATCAAAACAATAATTTTGCTAATAACGCAGGCTTTAATAGTAGCGACTTTTCGGCATCTTCAACAAAAAGAGCTAGTTCAAACGGAAATCAAGAAGGTTCGCACAATGGCGGTGATGGTTTTGGTGGCGTTACGGGGAACGGCAGTCAATACCCGGGCGGAGAAATTGGGCACTATTTTGAAAAGCGGTTTACTTATCAAGATTTTGAATACTGCGCGCGATATATTGATATTAAAGAACTTGAGATTGACGTTAATGACCAAAAAATCTTTCTAACTAAGTTAGAAGTTTCGGGCGAGGGCGTTTGTGAGATTTATAGTTATTCAAAATCTAAAGCAAGCCTTGCCGTAAAGATAGGCGATAAATTTTATAAGTTCGATATTGACGAATATTCAACCAAAGGTTTTAAAGAAAACGTTGAGTTCGTTTACGGCTATGATGAAAATCTTTTTAACCAAAATAATTTTATGGAAAATGCTAAAATTATAGTAAATGCCACTAGCCGAGAAATCGGCAAGGAAAAGGCGAACGAACTTTTTGCTTATTTTTTAAACGCAACACTTGATAACAAAGGAAACAGCGATTTTCATGAACGGCTTGTTAAAACTTATGGAAATAGTGAAGATAACACGGGCACGGTTGAGGCAAGTTATCGAATAGAATTTGAAACGGTTGACGGCGTGAAATTTTCTTGTTTTTATCATAAAACCTTCTGGGAAGAAAATCCGTTTGCGCTTCTTTTTAACGGATATTATAGGCTAGACGAGAAGGCGGTTGATATTATTTTGCAATAAACTTTAGTTTAAGGCGTGGCTTTGTGCCACGCTTTTTTCTTTTATTTGTGAAAAATTTTAAAAATTAAAAAATGCCAGATAACGGGCTTATAGCCCCACTTTTTGCCAAAAAGTGGGGCAAAAGTTTGCAAAAAAACTAAAAATAAGCGAAACAAAAAGAAGTTTTAATAGAAAAATTGCGTTTAGCCTTGACAATTTTCGTTTTAATGATATAATAAGTTATTATAATAATATAACGAATTAGGAGAGTTTGTTATGGCAGAGAATAAAAACAAAAAAGGTTTAGACGCATTTGCTGGGCGAAAAGTAGGCGGAAGCGAGAAGTATCGCAAGCACCACTTAGAGGCTGTTAGAATTGAGCGAGCAAACGAAGCGGATAAACGTATTGCAGAGTTTTTTGCGCAACCAAAAACGCTTGATTGGGCTCGCCGTGCGTTTGCTTTTTGCGACGAAGAAGAAAGAAACGGCAAAGAATACGCTGATATCTGCGAAGGCTTAAAAACCTTGTCTAGAATTAGAAGCGAGGCTCAAATTTTAATTGACGCTGAAAACGAAAGGCTTAGAAAAATAGAAGAAGAAAAAGAGAAAAAGCGTCTTGAAGAAGAGGCTAAAGAGGCTGAAAGGCTTAGAAAAATAGAAGAAGAAAAACAAAGAAAAGCCGAGCAAGAAGCCGAACAAAGACGCCAACTTGAACTTTTAAAACGCCAACAAGAACTAAAAGAAATGGCTGAAGAGGCTGAGTTTATTGCTGACATAGAAAAAATTATTTCCTCACTTTCTCGTGACGTGAGAAACGCGTCTTGGATAGAGGGCGTAAACAACACGTTAGCAATCGCGCAAGGGCTTGAGAAAAGGGCTTACGATAAAATTAAGAATCGCTATCTTTTAGAGGGCTTTAAAAAAGAAATCGAAGACGTTCAACTTGCTATCGATCTTGACGATGAGATTTTAGACCTTCAAAACGCAAGGAACAAGAACAAAGCGTGGGCGTCAAAGGTGTTTGGGCTTGAGGGAGAACTTGACGGAAAGCACGAAAAATATTTAACGCAAAAGCCTACTTATTTTAAAATTTTAACGCTAGCGGGCAGAGTTTATTACGCTGGCGAACTTGATAGTTTGCAAGATTTTATAACAAGGGTAGAAAAAGGTCAAGGAGCGTCGTTCGTTGCTAAAATCGACGAGGTTAAAAATACCGCTTCTAAACTTGCCGACCAAATTTTGATTGAAGATTATATAACTAGTTTTGATTCTCGCTTCCAAAAAGCCGTTTCTACCGTGAACGGCATTATTGCTGATAACGAAAAAAGAGAGCGTGAGGCTAAACGCCAATTCCAAGAGGCTGAGAGAAAGAGAAAGCAAAAGGAAAAAGAGGAAGAGGCTAAGGCTAAAGCCGAGGCTGACCGCATAGCAAGAGAAAAGAAAGCCGAAGCTGACCGCATAGAAAAAGAAAGGCTAGCAGAGATTGAAAGAATAAACAAGATAAAGCGTGAAGAGGAAGAGCGCATAAGAAAACTTGCCGAAATGAAGGCAAAACGCAGAAAATTGATCGAAAACGTAGCGGTTGCAGTTCTTTTTGTTGCGGTTATCGTCGTTGGTATTTTAACTAAAGACGTTGTTCGTTCGCTTGTTTTAGGCGTAGGCTTAACGCTTATCGTAAGTTACGTTTATTTTAGACTTGCTAAACTCTTTTACGACAATAACGACGAAGAAATAAGGGCTATTGTCTTTACGATTTTGACGCTTGCCGAACTTGTTCTCGGTATCATTTTCTTATTCGTTGATAGAAACCAAGCAGGCAAAAGTCTTGACATTGTATCACTCTCTCTAGCAGTTGGAATAATCGCGCAATGCTTTATCACTTATTTCGTTAGCGATAACGGTAGATACGTTGAAGATTTAGAGTGCGATTTAATGACTGCGCACAGCGTTCTTACCGGCGCGCTTTTAGGGTTTAGTTTGTTCTTAGTCACTGGCGCATACATTTGGTCAGCGCTTATCGGCGGGGCTGTTATCGTTGGTGGCGGAGTTATTTCTTTCTTCCTTAACGATGGCTTCTCTAGCGATATGTATTCGGTAGGGCTATGGCTGGTAATTTTAAACGCAGTTTTATCAGTTCTAGGTTGCGTGTTGATGTGCCTAGGCCATTGGAATTTTTACATTATGGGCGCTTTCCTAGTTGTAATGGGAGCGGTTATGTCGTTTATTTTTGGCGATCAAGACATTGACGGAGGCTTCCTAGTAGGTAGCATTGCTGCAATAGCGGGCTTTATTTGTATTGGAATAGGTATTGCAATTTGCTTAGCGTAATGCACGCATATTTACTTTAAAAACCAACTATTTTTAAACTAAAAAGGTAAAATAATGGGTTCAAATTTAGATAAATTAAAAGATTTAAGAATAACTTACGAGGCTGAGCTTGCTGATAGAAAGGCTCATTTTTCGCAAGCCGTAAAAGAGGCGAAATTAGACTTAGAGCGTTCGCAACAAATAGATTTTGTTGACGAAGAAAAGTTAAGGTTCGAGATGTCTTTAGAGTCGTTAGAAGACTTATATCAAGACCTTTTAAACATTTACGCAAAAACGAAGGGTTTAACCTTTTCTATCACAAAGCATATCGTAACCGTAAAGCCAAGACCTGTTCCGTTTGGCGAAATTTACGAATATTTTGATAGAATCGTTGAGGATTGCAACGGCGCTTTAGACGAGATTGAAAGAAGTTCTTCACCCGAGCAAGACGTAAAGCCGATTAAGGCGTTTTGTCAAGGCTTGGTTGATTTAAGGTTCGTCGTTAAAAACGTTCGTAAACTTATTTTAGATACGGGCGACACTCAACGCCGAAAAGCCGAAATTTTAGAGGCGAAAAAGCAAGCCGTAATAGATGCCGAAAGAGAACTTAAAGAGCAGACTAAACTAGAAAATTTCGATTGCTACGAAGAAATAGCAAGTTTTAGGAGAAAGATTGTTGACGAGGCTAAATTAACCGAGGAGAGCATGCTCTCAAACAAGCCTATATCGAGCCGAAACGATTTAAAATTCCTTATGGGTTTTTACACTGCTTCAATCCCTGAAAAAGACCTTAATTTTGCCGAAAAGGTTTTGGGAATTCCTAGTAGCGCGTTTGCTTCAAACCCAATTTATTTCAATCTTGAGGCTGACCATACCACCATTTTAATCAACGCGCCAAAACTTTTCTTTACCAAGTCGGAAGCGTTCTTTAACGATAAATCTAGAAAACTTGAGTTCTATAAACTTTTGGTTAATATCTACTTTACGTTCGTTAGCAATATGCCTGCTAAGGGGCTATTGTTTGGTGGCGTTGAACCAGAAGACGGTGGCACGTCGCACGTATCGGCGTTAGAACTTAGAATTAACAAAGACTTAGAGAATGCAATGTTCAAAGATATCCGCAAAAAGACCGATGGCACAACCGATTCTATCCCTGAACTTTTTGAACAAATAAATAAACTTTGCGATGATAGAGCAACGAGTTTTATCGACGTTATGCATAGCGATATTTTCTCGTTCAACGAAGAAAACCCTTCGAGTGCCGAGCATTTTATTTTGTTTGCCGTAAACCGCTATCCTTACGGTTTTAATACTTCCAACTTTAACGGAAGGGAAGAACTTGTTAAACTTGCAACTCAACAAGGCAATAACGGCGTAATTTCCATTATTTTCCAAGAAACTGACGCAACTTATACAGCCGAAGCGCCTATGCTAACGGCAGAAGAACTTAACGCTGACGAGATTGAATTCCACGCTGACGGCTCTGTAACCTACAACGGAAAAAGGGCAACCTTGGACGTTTGCGTTCCCGATTTTAATATTCCTGAATATTTTAAAGAAGTTGGCAAATATTTGCAAGGCGCTTCAAGCATAAGCCTATTCGATATTTTAGATAGAGAAAACAAAAAGACGGAAGCAGAGAAAAAGGCGCAAAAACAAGGCAAGTTCTTGCCACACAAGCGCTTAGTCGTTCCAATGGGCGAATCTAGGGGCGAGCCGTTTAACTTCACTATGAAAAGTTGCTCTACTGAGAGTTTTGCGCTTTTAGTAGGAACGGCGGGCTCGGGTAAATCGTCGTTTTTGCATACCTTTATTTTGAGTGCGGCTTCTAAATATTCGCCGGACGAACTTCAGTTTGGGCTTATCGACTTTAAGTCGGATGAAGATTCTCCAGAATTTTCTCAATATAAGAGAATTCCGGGCAAAGACAATCTTTATATTCCACACGTAAACTACCTAATGGTAAACGGCAAGCCTGAGTGCGCCGTTGACCTGTTCACAATGCTTAGCGACATTAAGAAGGAAAGAAGTAAACTGTTCTCATCGGTTGGCGTTAGCGAACTTTCGGCTTATAACGACCACCCTAGAGTTGTGAGCGGGGAACTTCCTAAACTTCCTATTTTGTTCTACATAATCGACGAATATAACGTTATGCTAGAGGGAGACGGTTCAAGAGATAGAAACGTTAACCGCAAAATAATAACAGCCTTAACCTCTACCATTAAACTCGTTAGAGCGTGTGGTATCGGCGTTATGCTTGCTGGGCAGTCGGTGGCGAGCGGTATTACGGGTGAAGAAGGCGCGCTTGCTCAAATGAACACTAGAATTTCACTCTATACTAACAGCATTGAAGGCTATAGTTCGCTTATGGGCTCTAATAACGTTCCTACGAGCGACGCTAGGGCAGACGTTGATTACCTAAGAGATAAAGGTTTTTCTATCTTCACCACTGACGCAGGTAGAACGAGAACGCAAGTCCGCCACGCTTACGCTGGCACGACGGGTTGTAAAAAGCAACTCGATTTGGCTAGGGCTATTCGTGAAAAATACGGCGATAACGCTCAACTTATTGCGGGCGCGGAAACGCTTTTCCCTGTAAGCCACGATAAAACGGGAACGGCTAATATCGGCAAGGTTGAGGGAAACGATTTCCAAATTCCAATAGGCGTATCTTCAGCGTCAATGAAACCGCAAGGCTTGGAATTTTCTAGCGAGAAGGATTCGCTTGGCTACTTTGCTCTTGCAAGCGCTGAGCAGTTAAACGCTATCGAAACTAACGCAGTGCTATCGTTCATTGCAACTAAAACGCACCACAGCTTGGGAAGTGAAAAGGTTGTTTATATGAGCGACGGGCAGTCATACGAGGGGCATCTTGATAAATTCGTTGAGGGCTTTAGCGAGATTGGCGATAGGGTTGAACTCGTTGTTGGAACTAATAACGCTTGCAAAAAACTCGTTGAAATTTACGATTTGGTTGAAGAGAGAGAAAAACTCGTTAATAACAAAAAAGGCGTAAAACTTGACCCTAAATTCGTTATCTTCCGTGACGTTGAGTGGCTAGCAGACGAAGAATCTAGTTGGATTCAAGACCTTAACGAGCCTGAAAAACAAGTGGAAAAACCGCTTGAGCCTACTCAATTAAAGCCTATTGGAAAAGTGGTTACGGTTGAAGAACTTCTTAAAGAAAAGCCTCAACTTGCTAAACTTCCTAGAGCCACTTTAGAAGCAATGGCAAAGCAAGCAACTTACGGCACTCAACCACAAACAGCAAAGCCTACCACTTCTACTGAAGGCAAGAAACGCCGTTTAACTTTAGATATGGTTAGACAAATGCTTAGAAAAATTTACGAGCGCGGTAACAGAGTTAACGTGTTTGCTCTTATAACGGGTGAAACTATCGATGCGTTCAAGAAAGTTGTTCTTGATAAGTTGAGCGAATCTAACAGAGTTAAAGCGCAAGAAAGTTTTGCAGTTTACGCTTCTCAACAAGAATATATTAACAGCAATAAGCGTGATGAAGATTGCGTTAAAGAGTGCGTATTCGTATGCCCTAGCGAAAGTAAAACTCGCTTGTTCGATTATTCAATCGAAAACAATCAAGCGTGGTGGGATGAGTTTATTAAAAATTTAAGGAAGTAAAATTATGATTAAATACGATAGAGTTAAAGAGATAAGCGACGTTATGCTTTCCGATCTTGTATCTTTGCTTGAAAAGGTTAAGTTTTTAAAGACTAAAACCGAAGATTTTAAAGATACGCTTGGCGACACTATTGCCGAAAGTGCCATAACGCTAGTTGAAGATATTGCCGATACTATTAAGCAAACGGAATATATTATTCGCGATAGAACGACTAAAACGGGCGAGTTTGCCGACGCTGTTTCGAAAACGGAAAAAATAATAAGAGGGAAGGTATCTAGAACATGAGTAACGAGCAAATTCTTGCCGCAACTGAAGAACTTGAAAGCATCGTTGGGCAGTATTATGGCGAACTTAACACGTTTATTCAAAATATGGGCAATGAAATTGATAATTTAAGGAGCAGGCTTTTAGATATAAGTCGTAATTGGGATGACGCTAACTTTAGAGAGTTTAAATCTAGCGTTGAGAGTAAAATTAGAGAACTTGAAACGCAATTAGACCGTGCTAAAACCCTTCTTCAATTAGTTCAAGAAACTAGGCAAGCCTTTGCCGACGCTATTGCAATTTTGAAAAGTTAGTCTGCAAAAAAAGAGGTTTTTATGGGTAAAAGTTATTCTGGCCCCGGCTTTTTCGATGCAAGTTATACCGTTGAGGACGTTACCTTTTCTAATTCTAGTTGGAACGATTATCTAGGCAGTATAATGACCAAGCGAGCAAAAAACGCGCCGTCGAATTTTAACTATCAGCACCAAGAAATTTGGGAAAGAATAGGGCCTTTAATGAAGATTGACGAAAATGCGATTGAATACGAATCTCGCTCTTACGATATTGAGAGGTTAAAAGTAGATGAGTAGTGTTAGCGTAATGCCGTCGCAAATAAAAAGTTTTGAATACGACGTAAACGACGTTTCTTATAAAATTAGAGATTGCCTTTATCAAACCAACTCTTTTGCCGATAGCGTTACCTCTACGGCTAAAAGGGCGATTTCGAACGCTCAAAACGCCGTTAATTTAATGCACGAGGACCTAAGAAAAGCGCATGAAGTTTTAGAACATAATCAAAAACTTTTATATGCTTTAGAGAGAAGATACGATAAAGTTCAAAAACAATTATCTTCGGCAAGAGAAGCCTATGAAGCAGCAAAAGAGGCTCAAACCGATGCTAAAAATTCATCGTCTGGCTCAACCGAAGAAGAAAGAAAGGCGCATAACGCTGCGGTAAGAGATGCTAACGCCGCAGTTAAATCGGCGGGGAGCGAGGTTTCTTCCTTAGAGCGAGAACTTAAACAACTTCGCAATCAAATTTCGAACGTAAACTCGGCAATAAGTCAACTTAACGATATAATTTATCAAATCAATAACAAAAGGCGAGAGGCTGTTAATTTTATCAGCGAGATTGAAAGCCTTTTGCGTAAGTTAGAGGCAAAAAGAAGCGCGTTTAATAAATCGGCGGTTGATGCCGAAAATGAGTGCCAAACAATTGCAGAGTTTGCAAAATCTGCCTACTCTTACGTTAAAAGCGCGCTGTCAGCGCTATCGGTAGCGTCTGGAAAAGGCGAAACGTCAAGCGATAGCGATGAAATAGACGTAAGGTCAATAGGCGCGTTATTAGAAGCCGCTCAAATTATGGAAAATATGAAACAAGAGAACGAGCGGTTTGCCAAAATCCAAAGGGAAAACGCTGAATATTTCGAACAAGTTATGGGCGACGATATTGCTCTAGAGATTGCTAGAGCGTGCGAAGAAATAGGCAAAAATATGGTTCATTCAACTTCGTCTTTTGACGAAAAGGCAGAATATTTAAGAAAAGCGTATAACCACCTTAAGGGCTACGTTTCGCTATCTTCTAGAGTGTAAATGAAAATTTTAGTTGTTGGAAATATAAATAGTGGAAAATCTTATTTCGTAGAGAGAATTAGCGAGCATTTTCCTAACTATAATGTGCTTAAAATTGATGACTTTAGAAGAACTTTTTGCGACGGGAGTTTTGAAAGGGAAGTTGAAGTTTGGCAAATTTTTGCAAAGGCTGTGAAAAGCGAAAAAAACGCTATCGTTGAAATAACGGGCGTTGGAAAGCCTAGCGAGGCGTTAGCAAAATTAAACGAAGACGACGTTTTAATCGTTAAAATTTTAACTAGAAAAAGCGTTTGCTTAGAAAGGTTAAAGCATAAAGATTTTTCTTCGCTAAAATATCCTAAAGGTCAACAAAAGATTGAAGATACTATCGAACTTATTGATGAAAAATTAAACTTAGGCGAAGTTGAAAGGCTGTTTTTTGGCAAAGTAAAAGCCGTTTTAACTTTTGATTTTGAAATTGAAAAGATTGAAAACGTTATTGAAAAAATTAAGAAAATAATTTAAAAAGTGTGGCTATAAGCCCGAAAACACGCTATTTTTAAAAGGAAAGAAAAATGAAAATAATAATTGCAAGCGATATTCACGGCTCGAACTATAACGCAAAACTTCTTAAAAGAGCGTTTTTAGATGAGCAGGCTGAAAAACTTTATCTTCTTGGCGATATTTTGTATCACGGGGCGAGAAACGACCTAACCAACGATTACAACACAAAAGAAGTTGCAAAACTTTTAAACTCGCTAAAAGATAAAATCGTTTGCGTTAAAGGTAATTGCGATAGCGAAGTTGACCAAATGGTTTTAGAGTTTTCTATCGAAGAAGATTTAAAAATCGTTGAATATTTTGGGCGAAAAATTGCTCTAATTCACGGGCATAAGCATTTTGAGAAAGCGCTTTATTCTCTAAGGCCTGGCGATATTTTATTATCAGGGCATACGC
The DNA here is from genome assembly GCA_045534575.1 of Christensenellaceae bacterium. Classification (GTDB taxonomy): domain Bacteria; phylum Bacillota; class Clostridia; order Christensenellales; family Borkfalkiaceae; genus UBA4636. The sequence continues at coordinate 173,019 of JAZSJZ010000007.1, read as the reverse complement.
ACGTTCCGCTTTTTGAAGAGATTGATGGAATTTATCATTTAAACCCCGGCTCAACCTCTATTCCAAAAGGCGGAAGCCATCAAGGTTATATTTTGCTAGACGGCAATAACGTTTACTTTAAGAATTTCTTTAATGAAGTAAAATCACAATTTGTTTTAAAATAAAAAAGACGATTTTTCAATCGTCTTTTTTGTTGCTTTTTATGCTAAATTTACGTTTAATCAACTTATAGGCTGACTTTTAAGCGTCCTTTTTGATAGTTTTTAAGTTTTTAGGGCTATCGAAAAGGGCGTTGATTTCTTTTATAGTTTCGTCGTAGTCGTAAGAATAAAAATTAACTTCGAAACTTTCGCCAACTTGCATAATAGGGTCGTCATCCACGATGAGGTTGCCGTTTTCGTCAAATTGATTAACTTGTTTAACCAAGCACTCTGCCGGCCAAATAAGCCCTTTTACTTCTCTTCCAACGGCAAACGAGTTTTTCTCAACGGTTTTTACAACTGTGTAATGTTGTTTTTGTTTGCCTTTGTTTTTATTTTCAACCAACCACTCGAGTTGCGTTTCGTAAAGTGGGGCGATATGTAAAATTTCAATAACGAGATATGCAAGCAAGATTGCAACGCCCGTTGCTAAAAATCCGCTAAGAAGTTGACCTGTTGTTTCCACGATTAAAATAATAGCGGTAAGAGGGGATCTTAGAACTGCGCCCATAAACGCGCTCATAGTTATAATTATGATTGCTTTATAGTAAATTTCGTCAACTCCAAGAAGAATACAAACTTTTGCTAAAATCGTTCCAAACAGCGCGCCTAGAACGAAAACTGGAATAAAAATTCCTCCGCACGCTCCGTTTCCAGCGCAAAGGGCAATGAGCAAGAGTTTAATCAAAATTAAAAGCGCTAAAAATTCAATGGTAAACTCGTCTGGAGAGGTGGCAACGCCCCTTATTAAAGACGCTCCGCTTCCAATAACGGCTGGGAAAAGTAAGCCTATTGCGCCAACCAAAACGAATACTATAATAAGTCTTGGAATAAGCGGTAGTTTTTGCATTTTTAATCGTATGAACTTGTTTACGTTTAGCAAAACTAAAGACGCTCCGCTTGCAAACAAGCCCGACAAAATGCCGATGGCAATAATTATCCAAAATAAATTAAGTGGAACGTTGGTTATTTCACCAAAGTTGAAAACGTGAAGTTCTAGGTTAAAATGCTCAAAAACGGCTTGTTTTAGTAGGCACGCCGTTAAAACCGAGGCTGAAGCCGTTAACAAAATAAGAGGGGTTAGGCGTTTGTGTCCTTCCTCTAGCGCAAAGAAAATTCCCGTTAGAGGGGCTGCAAAAACGGTTGCAAAAGCCGCCGCCGCGCCACCTGTTACCGAAAATCTTCGCCAAGCAATAGAATTTCTGGTTAAATATTTTCCGCCTTCGTTCACGCCTTGACCAATGCACCCGCCAACTTGGATGCTCGGCCCTTCGTTTCCAAGCGGAAGCCCTGCTAAAAAGGAGATAAAACTTGCGCCAATGGTTGCGAAAATCATTTTTAGCCATTTAAACTTTAAAACACCACGAATAACGCCTTCAGTATAAGGCACGCCACCGCCACGCGCTTCTGGCACGAGTTTTAAAATTAAGCCTTCCAAAACGGCAAGAGCGCAAAGCCCTAGCAAAAACAGCGGAATAAACGCTGGGTTATTTGTGTTCCACTCGTAAACGGCGTGGCTTATTTCCATAATATGCTCTGCGCCTAAAGAGTAGAGAATTATTATCGTGCCGACCACAAGCCCTATCACGCCACCGTAAACTATAACGGATAGAAAGGTGTTCCAAAGCGCGGTCAGTTTAAAATGCGGTTTTAATAGAGAAGTTTTCATAAGTTCTCCTAAAAGTCTAAAAAAGCCACTTTAAGTGGCTAAATTAGTGAAATTAATTTTTATAGCTATGAATTGGGGCAGGAATTCTTCCGCCACGATTGATAAAAATAGTTGCTTCGCCAGACGATAGTGGCATAATAGGCGCGCGTCCTAAAAGCCCGCCAAAGTTGACTTCACCTTCGGTTTTGCCAATAACAGGAATAACTCTAACAGCGGTTGTTTTGTTGTTGATAACGCCGATAGCCGCTTCGTCTGCAATAATTGCAGAAATTTTAGAAGCCGAAGTATCGCCCGGGATTGCAATCATATCAAGCCCAACCGAGCAAACAGCCGTCATTGCTTCGAGTTTTTCTATCTTTAGTAGCCCTTTCTTAGCCGCTTCAATCATGCCGATATCTTCGCTAACGGGGATGAACGCGCCAGATAGCCCGCCAACGTAAGAACTTGCCATAGTTCCGCCTTTTTTAACGGCGTCGTTAAGCATAGCGAGGCAAGCAGTCGTGCCGTGCGTTCCAACAACGCTTAGACCCATTTCCTCTAAAATTTCGGCAACCGAATCGTTTCGAGCGGGAGTTGGGGCGAGGGATAAGTCAACAATGCCAAACGTTGCGCCTAGCATTTGGGCGGCTTCTCTTGCAACGAGTTCGCCAATTCTTGTTATTTTGAACGCAGTTTTCTTGATTGTTTCCGAAAGCACAGCGCAATCGCCGTTAGGAACTTTCTCTAGCGCCGCTTTAACAACGCCCGGGCCAGAAATTCCCACGTTTATGATAGCGTCCCCTTCACCAACGCCGTTAAACGAGCCTGCCATAAACGGATTATCGTCAACAGCGTTTGCAAAAGCCACGAGTTTAGCGCAACCTATGCAGTTGTTGTCCGCCGTGTTTTTTGCCGTTTGCAAAATAATCTCGCCCATAAGTTTAACAGCGTCCATATTGATACCTGCTCTAGTTGAGCCAACGTTTACCGACGAGCAAACGCAATCGGTAACCGTCAAGGCTTCGGGGATAGATAAAAGGAAGTCCTTTTCAAAATCGGTAATTCCTTTTTGAACTAGGGCAGAGTAACCGCCAACGAAATCGAGCGAGCAGTCTTTAGCAACTCTATCGAGCGTTTTTGCAAGTTCAACGTAGCCACCGCTTGGCGCGCCTATAAGGCTAATTGGCGTAACCGAAAGCCTCTTGTTTACGATAGGAATACCGTATTTTGCTTGAATTATATCGGCGGTTTGTTTTAACTTGCCAGCCTTTTTCATAAGTTTAGAATAAACTGCGTCGCACGTTTTTTTAGCGTCTTGACTAATGCAGTCGAAAAGTGAAACGTGGATGGTTATCGTTCTTATGTCAAGGTGCTGACTTTTAATCATTTCAATAGTTTGAAAAACGTCTTTACTGCTAAACATAGCGCCTCCACTATACCGTGTGCATAGAATTGAAGATATCTTCGTGCTGAATTCTAATTTCCACGCCAATCTCGTTGCCAAGCGCGTTAAGTTTTGCGCTTAAAACGTCCATATTAGCGTTATCGGGAAGTTCAACAGCCATAATCATCGTGAAAAACTTGTTTTGCATAATCGTTTGAGAAATATCCATAATATTGATATTCTCGCTAAAAAGAGCGTTTGAAACTTTTGCGATAATGCCAAGTTTGTCCTTGCCAAGAACGGAAACTATTGCTTTCATAAAAATCTCCTAGTAATTTTTTTTAATTGTATCACAAAAGGTCGGTTTTTTCAATGATTTTATAGCCCCGTTTTAAGTTGATACTTAATTTTTATTAAGTATTGACGAATTTTAAATGATAGTGTATAATAAAAATAGAAAACGAAAAAGGAGGAAAATTTATGAATAATGATAACGTAGAAAATAACGGCTTACTAATCGACGAAAACTATTTGCAACAAAGCCAAAACAATAATAATAGGAAGAATAAAATTATCCTCATCTTAGCAATCGTCTTTTTTGTGATTACGCTTGCATTAAATCTTTTCGATATCTTTTTAGGCGCAGATATTTTAAACGCAGTTTTAACGCCTTCTAAAAACGACGGGGGAATAAACGTTACGGGCTTAGAGCAAGGCTTTGGGCTTATTATCTATATCGTGTTTATGATTCCAACCGTTATTGCGATGATACTAAATTTAGTTTTCTCTATTTTAGCGTTAAAACACTATAAAAAACTTGCGATAACCTTTATCGTCGTTTCCGTTTTAACGTTTATCGTTCACGTAATTTTGATGACGATTGCCATAAGATATAAAGAACCGAGCGAGGCGTTAGCGTTTATCTTTTAGGTAAAAAAATAAAAATATAAAAAAGATTAAAAAATTAAAAAAAGTAGCGTATAAGTCGATTAACGCTACTTTTTGTTTTGTTTTATTGTGCTAAAACTTGCTCGTTTGAGAGATTTTCTTCTTCAAGAGATTTATCAATTTTCTTGAAAATGCCTTTCTTTACGATAAAGAAACATATCGTTTGAGCGGTGGCGGTTAACAGCCACGAAACGGGGTAAGATATGTAGATTGTCAAAATGTCAGGGAAGGCAACGAACACGGTGAAAATCCATAAAATTCTTATTCCGCAAACGCCTAAGATAGAAATTATCATTGGGCGAAGCCCCTCGCCAAGCCCTCGCATAAAACCAACCATAAGTTGCATAAACGCAAACAAAACGTAAGTGGTGGAGTTAGTGAAAATTCTTGGAACGCCTGCTAAAATTATTTCTGGGTCAGTGTTATAAATAGATAAAAGCGGTTCTCTAAGAAGAACTACGAGACCGCCGAAGAAAATGCAAAGAGCGAACATAATTATGCAACAATCTTTAACAACTTTGTTAATGTTTTCTTTGCGTTTTGCGCCGTAGTTTTGACCAACAAACGAAATAGAGGCTTGAACGATACTGTTTACTATTGCGTTTAGGTATGCTTCAATGTTTGCAGCGTTTCCGTTAGCCGTAACGATGGTTGAACCAAAACTATTGATTGAAGATTGAATAATAACGTTAGAGATTGAGAACATCGAGCCTTGAACGCCAGCAGGAAGCCCAACAACAACGATTTCTTTTAGCGATTTTTTATCAATTTTTAATTTTCTTAGGTTAAGTTTGCAAGGCCCGTCGGTTTTTATCAAATATCTAATAACCAAAAAGGAAGATAAAATTTCGGAAACGACGGTTGCTATTGCAACGCCTTCAACGCTTAAGTTAAACACGGTTACGAGGAAAACGTTTAAAACAACGTTGGTAACGCCTGCAATGGTTAGAAATAAAAGTGGTTTTTTGGTTTCGCCTTTAGCCCTTAAAATTGCTGCGCCAAATTCGTATAAGAGAAGGAAAGGCGTGCCAAGGAAATAAATTTTAAGGTAAATGGTAGAAAGTTCAATAATTTCTGGCGGGCTAGACATAAGTTCAAGGAATTTCCTTGATAAGAAAAATCCAACAAACGCAACAAAGAAACCGCAAATAAGGCTAAGCAAAATTGCCGTGTGCACTGCTTTTTTAACGCCTTCGTCGTCCCTAGCACCAAGCTTTCTTGCACAGCACACGTTAACGCCAACCGCAAAGCCCATAAAAATATTGATGATAAGGTGAATTAGCGAAGAAGTGGAACTTACTGCGCCTTGAGCGTGGCTTCCGCCAGACGAGAAGTTGCCAACTATAATAAGGTCGGCAGTGTTATAAAGAAGTTGCAAAATTCCGCTCGCCATAACGGGCAGAGCGAAAATTAAAAGTTTCTTTAAAAACGGGCCGTTTATCATATCGATATCACGTTTTTTCTTAACCGCTTCCACTTTTTCTCCTTTTTCAATATTTAATATACGCTTTTATCGAGCCAAAATGTTTTTGCAATTAAAGCAAAGTTTTTGTCTGCACAAAGAATTATACATTTATACGCTAAGAAAATCTACTAAATAGGGGCGTGATACGAAATTTTTTTAAAAATATTGAATAATAATATTATCTTAGTTTAACTATATAACTAAAAAAGTTGACAAAATGGGCGCAAGGCTTTATACTCATATTATATTTTTTTAAGTGCGAGAAAAAACGCGCTTGAGGTGATAAGATGAAAAAGAAAATAGAAACCATTTGCGTTCAAGGTGGCTATACTCCTAAAAACGGCGAGCCACGCCAAATTCCTATCTATCAATCTACTACTTTTAAGTATGACACTAGCGAAGATATGGGCAAACTTTTTGACCTAGAAGCAAGTGGCTATTTCTACACGAGATTGCAAAACCCTACTAACGACCTCGTTGCGGCTAAACTTTGTGAACTAGAGGGCGGAAGCGCTGCAATGTTAACGTCGTCTGGTCAAGCGGCGAACTTTTTTGCTATTTTTAATATTGCAAGCGCGGGCGACCACGTTATTTCCTCTTCGGCAATTTACGGCGGAACGTTTAACCTTTTTGCCGTTACTATGAAGAGGATGGGCATTGAGTTTACCTTCGTTTCGCCCGATATTTGTGAAGAAGAACTTCAAAAATGCTTTAAGCCAAACACTAAAGCCGTTTTTGGCGAAACTATCGCAAACCCTGCTCTTAACGTTTTAGATATTGAAATGTTCGCAAGAGTTGCCCATAAAAATGGCGTGCCTTTTATCATTGATAACACTTTCGCAACGCCTATAAATTGCAGACCTATCGAGTGGGGTGCAGATATCGTTACGCACTCTACCACCAAATATATCGACGGGCACGGCGTAAGCGTTGGCGGTGCTATTATCGATGCGGGCAAGTTCGATTGGATGAAACATAGTGATAAATTCCCGGGGCTTACCACTCCAGACGATAGTTATCACGGCGTTGTTTATGCTGAAAAGTTTGGGTTAGGTGGCGCGTTTATCACAAAAGCAACTGCTCAACTTATGCGTGATTTCGGCGCAATTCAATCGCCTCAACACGCTTTCTATATCAACTTAGGTTTAGAGAGTTTGCACGTTAGGATGAAACGCCACTGCGAAAACGCTCAAAAGGTTGCTGAATTTTTAGAAAAGCACGAAAAAATCGAGTGGGTTAGATACTGCGGTTTGAAAAACGATAAATATTATGAACTTGGTCAAAAATATTTACCAAACGGCTCGTGCGGTGTTGTAAGTTTTGCAATTAAAGGAACTAGGAAAGACGCTGAGAAGTTTATGAAGAGTTTAAAGGTTGCAGCCATTGAAACTCACGTTGCCGATGCTAGAACTTGTTGCTTGCACCCAGCAAACGCAACTCACCGCCAAATGACCGATAAGCAATTAGAAGAAGCGGGAATTACGCCTACTTTAATTAGATATTCTTGCGGTATTGAAAACGCAGAAGATTTAATTCAAGATATCGCTAACGCGTTAGAACAAGTATAAAAGTAGGGCTATAAGCCCGTTATCGCATAAAAAATTATTAAAAAGGAGGTTTTAAAGTATGCCAATTATCGTGCCAAAAGATATTCCAGCATCAAAAATTTTGCAAAAGGAAAATATTTTCGTTATGAACGATAGTCGTGCTGTTAAGCAAGATATTCGTCCGTTAGAGATAGCAATTCTTAACTTAATGCCAACGAAAATAGTTACGGAAACTCAACTAATGCGCTTGCTTTCAAACTCTCCGCTTCAAATCAACCTAACGCTAATTTCTACCGAAACTTACGTTGGTAAAAACACACCGCTTGAGCATCTGCAAAGGTTTTATAAGCCGTTTTCGGAAGTTAAAAGTAGGAAGTTTGACGGGCTTATCATAACCGGCGCGCCCGTTGAAGATTTAGAGTTTACCGAGGTTAAATATTGGAAGGAACTCACCGAAGTTTTCGATTTTGCAAAAACCAACGTTACCAGCACCATTTTTATTTGCTGGGGCGCGCAAGCTGGGCTTTATTATTACTATGGAATAAATAAGTATCCGCTAAAAAAGAAAATGTTCGGCATTTATAAGCACAAAAAACTCGTTAAATACGATAGGCTTTTAAAGGGAACTGACGATAGATTCTTTATGCCTCACTCAAGGCACACCGAGATTTTAGAAAAGGAAGTTAAGGCGTGCAAAGATATCGTTCTTCTAGCAACTTCTAAAGAAGCAGGCCCTACCATTATGCGCTCGAAAGATAATAAATTTATTTTTATCACGGGGCACGCTGAATATGATAGAGATACGTTAGAAAAAGAATATCTTCGTGATAAGGAAAGGGGGCTAGATATTGAACCGCCTGAAAATTATTACGTAGAAGACGGCTCTGGCGAAATTAAGATGTGCTGGGTTTCAACGGCGAACTTAATTTATATGAATTGGCTCAACCACTACGTTTACCAGTTAACGCCTTACGATATTGACGAAATTTAATGCTTTTGATACAAAATTTATAAAATCAAATTTAATAACTTATAAGTAAAACCGCCAAGATTTAGCGTGTTATCCTTAACGGAGAACACGCTAAAACTAAGTTTGCCTTTTGGGCAAGTGAAGTTATCTTTGATAGTGAAGTTCACTTGTGAGTGAAGTTTCGCCTAACGGCGAAGTGCTCTATAAACTTAACTTCACTTGTGCGTAGCGCAAACTTCACTGCGTAGCAACTTCACTTTCGAGACAGCGAAAACTTCACTTTACTCAAAGTCTAAATTCTCCGCCAAGGTCACACCTTTTGGCGGTTTTTTTATGTCAAATTTAAGATTTTGCACAAAATCAAAAACCTAAAAATGGATGCTATTATTATATAATAGGAAAAGAAAATCACTGTTTAAAATTTTCAAACTACTAGAAAATGAATATAATGACCGAAATTTGAATACTTTTAGCAAAATGAGTGAGAAATGTTAAAAAAAAGTTAAAATATTTATTAAAAAACATTGTTATTAAAATTTTTTTGTGCTAAAATTCTATTGTATGTTAAACTGCCAAAATTTGGGGTTTAGCAAATAAAACATGAGAAAAAAATTATTTTAGGAGGACACATCATGTTGAGTTCAACTTGGTTGTGGGCAGGTGTTGCAATTGCGCTTATCGCAGTAGTTTACGTAGCACTTAACTACATCCGCATCAAAAAGATGCCTGAAGGTACCGAACGTATGGTAAAGATGAGCGGTATTATTCGTGAAGGCTCTAACGTTTTCATTAAGAAGGAATTCACGACTATTGCAATCGTTATTGCAATTCTTGCCGTTTTATTCACTCTCTTTATTGAAAAAACTAGTGGTATTACTTTTATCTTAGGTGCATTAATGTCAAGCATCGTATGTATCTTAGGTATGAAGAGTGCTACTTTTGCAAACGTAAGAACGGCTAACAAGGCTCGTGAAACGTTATCAATCGGCGAAACCGTTAAGGTTGCTCTTTGTGGCGGTTCAATCAGCGGTATCAGCGTTCAAGCATTAGGTCTTTTAGGTCTTATCGCTATCGTATTGATTGGCGGTTTAAATGCTGAAGCTGGTGATTTTGGTCTTGTTCAAATCGCTGCATTAGAAACTAACGCAAACGTTATGAGAATTACTACCTATTCTTTAGGTTGCTCTATCGTTGCAATGTTCAACCGTGTTGCCGGTGGTAACTACACTAAGGCTGCTGATATTTCTGCAGATATCTTAGGTAAAATCCGTAACGACCTTCCAGAAGACGATAGCCGTGTTCCAAACGTAATTGCTGACTTCATTGGTGATAACGTAAACGATATCGCAGGTAACTGTTCAGACCTTTTAGAAAGCTTCGTTGCTACTATGAGTGCTTCTATGATCGTTGCTGTTGGTATGGTTTCTAAGTTCCCACTTCAAATGATTGCAGAACCTGCACTTTTCGATAACCTTGCGTTCTTCCCACTTATGTTCGCTGGTTTAGGCTTAGTAGGTTGCTTACTTGGTCTTATCTTCGCGTCAGTTAAGAAGATGGGTGATGATCCTTCAAAAGAACTCAACCTTGCAACTTATATTTCTGCTGGTTTCTCTATTATTTTCTGTGGCGTTCTTGCTTACCTTTCTTTCGGTAAGATGGACGGCGAATTATTAAAAACAATCGGCTTCAAGATTGGTTGGGTATCTCCTTGGATTTGCGCTATTTTCGGCGTTATCTCTGGTGTTGCAATCGGTATCATTACTGAATACTACACTAGTGGCGACAGAAAGCCAACCCAAACTATCGCTGAATACGCAACTGAAGGTGAAGCGTTCGTTGTAACTAAGGGCGATGCTGTTGGTTCACGTTCTTGCTTATACCCTATCCTTATCATTGCTGGTTCATTAGTTATCTCTGGCGCTCTTTGCGGAACTTACGGTATTGCAATTTCTGCTCTTGGTATGCTTTCTTTCGTTGCTACCACCGTTTCTATCGACGCATTCGGCCCTATTTCTGATAACGCTGGTGGTCTTGCTGAATCTTGCCACTTAGATCCAAGCGTTCGTGTTATTACTGATAAACTTGACTCTGTTGGTAACACTACCGCTGCTATCGGTAAAGGCTTTGCTATCGGTTCGGCTGCATTTGCTACCGTATCATTAATCGTAGCATTTATCGGTAACTACGCTGAAGCAGGCGTTGCTATTCCTCAATTCAATGGCGACGAATTCTTCGCAGTTGTTGCTGGTCTTCTTATTGGTGGTGCGCTTATCGAGTTCTTCTCTGCTATGCTTACCGATAACACTATCGCTGCTGCAAAAGAACTTGCTGACGTTGGTGACGAAATGTTAAGAGATCCTGCTATTTTAGCTGGCGACGTTGACCCTGACTACAACAAGCTCGTTGAACTTGCTACCGCTTCTGCTTTAAGAAGAATGTTATTCCCTTCAATCATTGCTATCGCTGTTCCAGTTGTTGCTGGCGCATTATTCGGTATTAACATCGTATTAGGTCTTTTAATCGGTGCTACCGTTACTGCTATTCCTAGAGCTATCTTCATGGGTAACTCTGGTGGTGCGTTCGATAACGCTAAGAAGTATATCGAATCTGGTGCAATTGAAGGTCACGGCAAGGGAACTGCTGCTCACAAGGCTGCTGTAACCGGTGATACTATCGGTGATACTCGTAAAGACGTTGTAGGCGTTGCTCTTGATATTTTCATTAAGATGATGTCAACCGTATCTACTACTTTATTCGTTCTTATCGTTGCACTCCACGACGTAATCGGTATCTTATAATAATTTTAAATAGATTGGCGACTCGGCTTTTCGAGTCGCCTTTTTATATTGTTTATTTGTTTTGTTTTTTATTTTCTCGCACTTTATCGATTTTTGGCGATAATTTATTTTATCTTAGAGATATTTATTTTTAATAATAGAATAATCGCAAAAAAGGCTTCATAAGATAGACTAGCAAAATAAAGTGAGGTAAAATATGTCGCAAAGTGATTATTTAGAAATGATTGAAGTGCCCGTTTCGTCTTGCGAAGTTGAGTTTTTAGAGGGCAAAAAGAAGAAAAAGAGCAAAAAGAACTTGGTTTCTAAACTTAACAAAAAGTTTTTCTTAAAAACCGAGCCAAAATCTTCACTCGAAAATGAAGTTTTAGAAAAAGAAACAACCGAAGATTTTAATGCCGACTTTGAAGAAAAAGAAATTGTCGTTAAAAAAACCAACGTTCCAATGGTTAGAGAAGAAAAGAAAAGGTTTAAATTTGACGTTATAGGCGTGCAAATTGTTGCCATTTTCGTTTTGGTTTTGGCAATACTTTTGACTAACGTTTTTTGGGAAGATAGCGGAATTAACACACTTTTAAGGCAAGTTTTCAACGTTGAAAAAAGCATAGAGTTAGATGAGCGCACGGCTCAAGACTTTGCAATTTTCGCGCCTATTAAAGATAGCGATATCGAAGTTATAAACGGCGTTATGACCATTGATAGCGAGTGCGCAATCTACCCAACGACAGAGGGCGAAGTTGTGTCTATCGAAGAGGGCGAGGTTGGTTTTACCATAACCATAAAGCACAGCGATATTTGCAAAAGCATTTTTTCGGGCGTTGACTACGTTTATTGTGAAGTAGGCGATAGGTGTTACGCGCAAATTCCTATCGGGTATTCGCTAGGCGACGGCGCTTCGTGTGCAATTTATAACAATAACGAAATCGTTACCGATTTTACCTTTAGTGAAGGTCAGGTAGTATGGGAAAACTAAAATTTTCTATTCATCCGTTATTTATTTTGTTTGGAATATACTTTGCCTTTGTTGGCAAAGTATTTTCTTTTTTAGTGTTTACTTTGGTTGCCGTAATCCACGAACTTGGGCATTCTACGGTTGCTGAGGGGCTAGGCTATAAACTAAATAAAATAACGCTTATGCCCTACGGCGCAGTGGTTAAGTGCGATACGACACTTTTTTCCTATAAAGACGAAGTAAAAATCGCACTCTCAGGGCCTTTAGTTAATTTGCTCGTTGTGGTTATTTTCGTTGCGCTTTGGTGGGTTGTGCCCGATATTTATCCGTTAACAGAACTTGCGGTAGTGGCGTCGCTTGCGATTGCTAGCATTAATCTTCTTCCGTGCTATCCGCTAGATGGCGGAAGGCTACTTCTTGCCACGCTTTCGCAGTATTTTGATAGGAAAAAATGCGTAATTTTCGTTAAAATTTTATCGTTCTTGATTGCTGGCTTTTTAATTGCTCTCTTTATTTTTTCTCTTTTTACAGCACCTAATATTTCACTGTTATTTTTTGCTTTTTTTATTATTTTTGGCAACGTTTTTGTATCAAAAGAGAATAAATACGTTAAAATTTTCACCTTCTTTTCGGCTAGCGAGTTAAAGAGAGGAAAGGTCGTGAAAAAAATTGCCATAAACCAAAAAACTCTCGTTCGTGAACTTTTTAAATTCATTGGCGCAAACGAGGTTTTCGAAGTTGAAATTTATGATGAAAAAACGCATAAAAAAACCGTTTTATCTTGCGACAAAACGGTTAAAATATTAAACGAAGGCAACTATTCGTCGTCTGTATCAAAAGAGGCTGAACGCCTTTTGCTGATAAGATAAATAACGAATAAAACGCCTAAAACTATTATAGCGCCAGATAAATATCCGCTAAAATCAATCAAAACATCAATAAAACTTGGGGCTCTGCCTGCGGTGAACAAGCCCGATTGGAAAAACTCCGATAAAAGTGCAACAAATGCGCCAGCGGTTGCAACCCAAATAATTTTGCTACCATTGCGTTTAGGGTATCTACCAAAGGCGAGTAAGCCGAAAATACCCAAGATTAAGAACAAGCCAAAGTGCCCAACTTGCTTGCGAAGGTTAGTTTCTTCAACGGGGTCCTCAACGACGATATAGAATTTATAAACGTCGTCAGGGTAAAATTTTGAAGTGAAAACTATCTCGTATGTGCCCGATTTTTTGAAAGTCATGTTGCCACTAGTATCAACGTAGCAATTTTCTTCGTCGGTTACGCGGTAAGTGTAGCCTTGCTTTGCGTATTCGTTGGTGGTGATAAGCGACGCTTTATATTTTTTGTTAATCACTACCTTTTCGCTTATCTCTATGCCCGTAACTACGGCTTTTGGTGGAATAACCGTAATTTTGAACTCTGCTATATATTCACTAATAACAGGGTTATCTTCTAGCAAAACTCTAACCAACATTTGTGAGCAAGCGATTGCGCTAATATAAACTGAAACGTTATCGTCGCCATTGGAAGCCGAAACTGCAGGGGTTTGGCTAGTTTGACCTAGAAGTTTGATTTTTCTTTGTATTCCGTCTTCAAAGTTTACGTTAAGTTTGTAACTTTCGCCATAGGTTAAGGTAACTTCATCGTCTTTAACTTCTCTATCGCCAAGATAAATGCTCAAAAGCGTTGGGTTTTCAAAAACACCTTCTTTAACTTCTACCGATTTTGTTGCGAGAAGCGTATCTTCAAAATAAAGTTCGATTTGAGTTGTTCCAACCGCTTTAGTTACCAAATAACTTCCTGAAATTTGAGCAACTTCTTGGTTTGTAACTTTGAACGAGCAAGCAAGTTGAAGCGACTTTTCGTTGTATCTATAACTTAGAAGATACGCATTGCTTCTATCTGCATCAGGGGCGATAGGGTCAATAGGTTTCACGAAAACTTCGCTCGGGCAAACGATAGAAAAAAGCGTTAGGTCAAGCCCGTCAAGCGAGTTTTTAGGTTCTTCACAAGTAAAGGTTACTTGGTTTGATTTAATTCCGTTATCGCTCTCTACCCAAACGGTAACTTGCCCCGCTTTTAAGAAAATAAGTTTGTTGTTTAGATTAAAATAGGCAACCGACTTGTTTGAAGAGTGATAAGTTAAAACGTTGGTGTGGTCTAGTGGCGTTGCGTTTACGGTCAAATCAATTACGTCGCCAACGAGATACGTATCTTTTATCGGCACGATTTCAAGCGACTGAAGGGCAACTGCTTCCACGTCTTGCTCGCGTTTTTCTTCGCCGAATAAAAACTCTAAAATCTTAGTGTAAATACTGCCACTAAGAGAACTTGACTCCGAGCCCGATTGAAGGGCGAGCGAACAGATGAAAACCGAAGTTAAAATATAGCACGCAAGAAAAATGTGCGCAAAAATTCTTCTATAATTAAACATAATCTAATTATAGATTATGCGCTACGAATTTGTCAAGAAGAAATGGAGTTTTTCTTATTTTGCCATAATTACTAGAAAAAGGCGTTACCGAGTGAAAATGCGTTGATTTTTTGCAAAGTTTTCGCTATAATAATATAAACGATTTTAAGGGGTGGGAACGTGAAAAAATTAAAAAACTTAGTTATTTTGTTTCTAAATTTTTTCAAAGTTGGGCTTTTCACGTTTGGTGGCGGTTATGCCATGATTTCGGTTATGAGCCACGAACTTGTTGAAAAGAAAAACTACGTAACCAAAGAAGAGTTTAGCGACGTTGTTGCAATCGCCGAATCAACCCCAGGCCCTATCGCAATCAATAGCGCAACCTATATTGGTTATAAAAACGGCGGGGTGCTAGGCTCTATTTTTGCAACTCTAGGCGTTGTTATGCCATCGTTTATAATAATTTTTCTAATTTCTCTGTTCTTTAATAAAGTGCTAGAAATAGAAATAATTCAAAAAGCGTTTAAAGGTATTCAGTGCGCCGTTGCGGTTTTAATCGTTGGTGCGGGCGTTAAACTTTTGGGGAGCATTAAGAAAAATTTCTTATCTTATTTACTCGTTGTTTTATCAACCCTAGCCCTTCTTGCTATTGATATTTTTAGCGTTAATCTATCGACCATTTGGTTTGTTTTAGTTGGCGCAGTTGTTGGAATTGCAGTTTATTTTAGACCTAAAAAGGCAGAGAAAACTGAAGACGAAAAAACTTCGAAAATAGCCGATAACAAGCCTATAGCCCCACAAATTGAAAAATTTGACGGTGAAAACGAGCAAAAAAACCGCAACTTTTCTTCAAACGAAGGAGGGCGTGAATAATGTTAGAGTTATTGCAAATTTTCATCACCTTTTTTAAAATTGGGCTTTTCTCGTTTGGTGGAGGTTATGGAATGCTTCCGCTTATGCAACAAGAAGTTGTTGCAATTAACGAGTGGTTAACTGAAAGTCAGTTTTTATCGTTTTTGGCAATAGCCGAATCAACACCCGGTCCTATCGCCATAAATATGGCAACGTTTATTGGTAGTTCTCAACTTGGTTTTTTGGGTGCGGTTTTTGCAACTTTAGGCGTTGTTATGCCGTCGTTTATAATAATACTTCTTATCGTAGCCGTATTTAAAAACTTTTTAAAGAGCAAAATTGTTAAATCTGCGCTTTTAGGAATGAAGCCTATGATAACGGGCTTAATTTTCGCAACTGGCTTATTTTTAGGCGTTAAGAACTTTTTGCCTAATATTGCCAACTTTTCATTTGCTGGTTTTTCGCTGGCTAGTTTAATTTTGACTTTGGCGCTTGCTTTAATCTATTTTGGCTCGAAGAAAGTTCTAAAGAAAAAAACGTCGCCAATAGTGTTAATTTTAATATCGGCAATAGCGGGCATTATAATCTTTTAAAAAATAAAAATATGGCAATAATCGACTTATAGGTAGGTTTTTATGTTAGATAAAAGAATTTCAAAACTTTCAAATATTTTGGTTAATTATTCCGTTTCGGTTCAAAAAGGCGAAAACGTTATGATAGAGGCTTTCGGCATAGACAATTCTTTTATTAAGGAACTTGTTAAGGAAGTTCGAAAGGCGGGAGGTTACCCTTTCGTTTATATTAGAGATAACGTTATCACAAGAGAACTTGTTGACCTTGGCGACGAGGAATATTTTAAGCGCTTTGCCGATATTGACGGCTATGCAATGGAAAAAATGCATTGCTATATTGGTATTCGTGGCGGTGGTAACGCTTACGAAATGTCTGGCATAGGGAAGGCGCAAAGTAAACTTTATAGCAACCTTTATTCTTACCCCGTTCACCACGAAAGAAGGGTTAATAAAACCAAGTGGGTTGTTTTAAGATACCCAACTTCTTCAATGGCGCAAATGGCGGGCGTTTCAACTAGCGAGTTTGAAGATTTCTACTTCAAGGTTTGCACGCTTGACTATAGCAAAATGGATAAGGCTATGGACGTGCTTGCGGATCTTATGAATAGGACTGACAAGGTTAGAATTGTTGCGCCTAACACTGATTTGACTTTCTCTATTAAGGGTGTTGGCTCTAAAAAATGTTCGGGGCATATGAATATTCCCGACGGCGAGGTTTACACTGCGCCCGTAAAGACGAGCGTTAACGGAACTATAACTTACAACACGCCGTCCTCTTCTGGTGGCGTTAGATACTATAACGTATCGCTAACGTTTAAGAACGGCAAAATCGTTAAGGCTACGGCAAACGGAGGCGACCGCTCTGTTGAAAAGGTTTTCGACGTGGATGAGGGCGCAAGATACGTTGGCGAGTTTTCGTTCGGTTTAAATCCATATATCACCGAGCCTATCGGCGATATTTTGTTCGACGAAAAGATTGCAGGCTCAATTCACTTCACTCCAGGCTGTGCCTATAATAACTGCGATAACGGAAACAGGTCCTCGCTTCATTGGGACTTAGTTCTTATTATGACTGAAAAATTTGGCGGTGGCGACGTTTATTTTGATGACGTTCTAATAAGGCACAACGGCATTTTCACGCTTCCTGAACTTGAGTGCTTGAACCCAGAAAATTTGAAATAGAAAAAGAAAATTCTAAGATTTTAATTATTAATTAAAGTTTTGTAAGTTTTTAGGCGGATTTTTTGCAAAATTTGATTAAGTTTAGGCTATTTTGTCAAAAACGAGATTAAAATATTTGACTTATTGAACGCATTAAAATATAATAAATAAGGATAAATTTAAACCCATATAAAGGAGATTTAAAAAATTATGGCAAATGTTAAAGTAGCAATTAACGGTTTTGGTCGTATTGGTCGTCTTGCATTTAGACAAATGTTCGGCGCAGAAGGTTACACTATCGTTGCAATCAACGATTTAACCAGCCCTAAGATGCTCGCTCATCTTCTCAAATACGATTCAACTCAAGGCAACTATGCTAACGATCACGTAGTTACTTACAAAGATTCAGTTTTAGCTGAAGACGGTAAGACTGTTGTAACTCCAGGTTCTATCACCGTAGACGGCACTGAAATCACTATTTACGCTCAACCAAAGGCTCAAGACCTTCCTTGGGGCGAATTAGGCGTAGACGTTGTTTTAGAATGTACTGGTTTCTATACTTCTAAGGCAAAAGCACAAGCACACATCGACGCTGGTGCTAAGAACGTTGTTATTTCTGCTCCAGCAGGTAACGACCTTCCTACTATCGTTTACAACGTTAACCACAAAATCTTAACTAAAGACGATCACATCATTTCTGCTGCTTCTTGCACGACTAACTGTCTTGCACCTATGGCTAAAGCATTAAATGATTACGCTCCTATCCAAAGCGGTATTATGACTACCGTTCACGCTTACACTGGCGACCAAATGATTCTTGACGGTCCACAAAGAAAGGGTGATTTAAGAAGATCTAGAGCAGGCGCTATCAACATCGTTCCTAACAGCACTGGTGCTGCTAAGGCTATCGGTCTTGTAATTCCTGAACTTAACGGCAAGCTTATCGGCGCTGCACAAAGAGTTCCTACTGCTACCGGTTCTACTACTATTCTTATCGCTGTTGTTAAGGGTAAAGATATCACCGTTGCTGGCATCAACGAAGCTATGAAGGCTCAAGCAACTGAATCTTTCGGTTACAACACTGATGAAATCGTTTCTTCTGACGTTATCGGTATGAAGTATGGTTCATTATTTGATGCTACCCAAACTATGGTTGCTAAGATTGACGATGATACTTACCAAGTTCAAGTTGTTTCTTGGTATGATAACGAAAATTCTTACACCAGCCAAATGGTTAGAACTATCAAATACTTCGCTGAAATCTAATTTCACAAAAACTAAAAGCGGAAGTTTTCTTCCGCTTTTTTTATGTCTTAAAAAAGATAAAAATTAAAGTTAACGGGCTTATAGCCTAGTTTTTAGACAAAATTAAAAGAGCAAACACAAAAGATTTTTGTCTTTTTGTGCTTGCTCTTTTTAAGTTTTTAAAGTTTTAGAAAACTCTTATTGCGAAAATATAAACTCTTTGACCGCTTGAATTAAGTGAATAACTTCCCGCTTGAGATAGATAAACTGTGTAAGCAGTGTTTTGAGGGCTTTGGTTGCTTATTGAAACGGTTTGAACGGTGCTTGAGCCGTTTTTAACAATAACGCCACCCGTTGCGCCTTGCTCAACATTAACAACAAAAGTTAAATAAACAGGTCCGTTAGTAGAGAAGGCTATTTCATCATTTAAAACAGCACCGCGTGGGAGGTTTTGTCCATCAAGCATACCCGGGCAGTTTTCGCAGTTACTATCGCTACCAAGTTCGCTTCTGTTTGGAATTGAGAAATACGAATCGCCTTGGCGGTTGTCTTCATCGATAACGTAAAGATGGGCTGGCCAAAGTTCGTTTGCTTTTTGGTCATACTCGTTATAAAGTGCAACTTGGTCGCTAGAGAGCGTGTTTTTCTCTTTTGCATAAGCCGTTCTAAGCGCGCGGATAACCGCTTTATCGTTAATCGTCAACGCTGAAGGCGAAGGAAGGCTTGCCATAAGTTCGGAGCAAGAGCCAGTAATTTCACGAGTGTTCCATTGGTTAATTCTATCGTCTAGCGTTGCTTTTTGGCTGGTTACAAGGTTTGAAAAGCCGGTATTTAAAACGATAGAGTAAATGTTGTTTGCGTTTTCAAGTTTTTCTTTGTAAGCATTAGAATTTTCGAAAGTTGCAATTTGAGAAACAGCATCGTTAAAAGCCGAAACTACCACATTTTGGAGTGATGAAACTTTTGAATTATAGGTTGCAATATTCGATACCGAAGTGCCTGAACTAATTCTATCAAGAAGATTTTGAATTTTTACTTTTTCGTTTGCAAATTGAGTGAGATTATTTAAACTAGGCTCGCTCATTTCGTTAATTAACGCTTCGGCTTCTTGTTTTGCCATATCGTCATAAGCACGGCGTGCTTCTTGCAATCTTGCTAAGTTTGCAACCATTCCTTTGTCGCTAGCGGATAAAGCATTGTAAGAATCTTCTGCGTCAACTAAAGAATCGTAGAACGTGCCGTTCAAAGTAGGCGAAGGAAGGTCAGCAATATAGGTATCAACGAAAGTATAAGCAAGTGTTAAATCAAAGGTTACGCTAGTTACGTTAGTTGTGTAAGAGTAAGGGTAGTTGCCGTAAACGTAAGAGCCAGAAGTTGGTTGAAAATTTGAACTTGTTCCGCCATTACCGCCATTTCCGCCGTTTCCACCATTATTATCGTTACCAGTGTTTCCGCCACCGCTACTAGTGTTTCCGCCGTCATTTCCATTGCTACCGTTATTTTCGGTATTGGCGCTATTGTTGCCGTTTTCGTTATTGTTAGCGCTATCACCACGGCGACGTGTTGAAGACTCGTCTTCGCTTGAAGATTGCCTTGTTTCGGAAGAGTTTTCGCCCGTATTGTTGTTACAAGCCGTAAAAACAAGCACTGAAACGCTCATTAAAACGACTAAAATAATCGCTAAAAATTTTTTCATAATATCCCCTTATTGCCAAAATAGACTATATTCAAATTATATCATAATTTTTTTTGATTTTCAATAAAAAATAATAAGTTGACAAAAAAAAGAGCAAGCAAGCGCTTGCCCTTAAAAACTATTTAGTTAATGCAAAGAACGTAAAGGAAAAGTTCTTTATTGGTTGATGTTAAATAATAATTTCCCGCAGTTGCTAAGGTGAAAGTATATTCAGTGTTCTCTTTTGGTTGGTTAGAAATTGTAATTCTTGAAATTTCACCCGTTCCTTCAAGATGAAGGATAAGATCGCCTGAGCCTTGAGTTGGCTTAATATTTGCAATAACTCTTAAAACCATTGTGCTAGACGTTGTAAAGTGAATATAGCGTTCAAGGCTGAATTTGCGACCAACCGAGCAAGTTTCACCATCAAACATACCATAGAAATTTTCACTAATACTGCCCGAACCTAAAGTTCCTTTTTCCTTGCGGATTGTGTCCTTATAAACGGTAAAGAATCCGTCAGTGCTACCGCTTTTTGTATCTTCGCTAACATACCAAGTATATTCAGGCCACATGGTTTGTGCTTTAGCAATATAAGCGTTATAGAGCGAAATTGTTTCGGCTGGAAGCGTTGCAAGTTGCTCTGCGGTTAACTTTCTATAAGCCTTTCTTAAAGAACTAATAGTGCCTTTATCGTTTTCGGTAAGGTTATCAACGCCAGAAAGTTCGGCTAAAAGATCGTCTATTCCGCCAGCGATAACGCGGTTGTTCCAAGTTGCTTTCATATTATCGAGCGTTGCTTTTTGGCTGGTTACTTGGTTTTGAAGCCCAACGCTTAAAACAATTTGATAAACGTTATCGGCATTATCAAGTTTTTGTTTATACTCAGTCGAATATTCAAAAGACGATATTGCGCTAACTGCGTTTGAAAACTCGTTAATAACGATTGTTGATGAGTTTTGAACTTTAGTGTTGTAAGAAGATAAGTTCGAAACCGAAGAGGTTGAACTCATTTTATCAAGAAGGTTTTGAACTTTTGCCTTTTCGCTTGCAAATTGAGAAAGATTATCTAAACTAGGCTCGCTCATTTCGTTAATTAACGAAATTGCTTCTTGAGATGCCATATCGTCGTAAGCACGGCGTGCTTCTTGTAATCTAGCGTAGTTTGCAACCATACCCTTGTCGCTAGCGGATAAAGCATTGTAAGCATCTTCTGCGTCAACTAAAGAGTCATAGAAAAGCCCGTTCAAAGAAGGCGAAGGAAGGTCAATAATGTAAAAATCAACGTAGGTATAGGAAAGAGTTAAATCAAAGGCTACGCTAGTTACGTTAGTAGTATAAGAGTAAGGGTAGTTGCCATAAACGTTAGAGCCAGAAGGTGGTTGGTAGTTTGAACTCGATCCGTCGTTTCCGCCGTCGTTTTCGTTGTTGCCACCATTACCGCCGTTATTATCGTTGCCAGTGTTACCGCCACCGCCGTTATCGCCACCGCCGTTTCCGTCATTTGATGAGCTTGTGCTTTCTCCGTTGTCGTCAAGAGAAGAACTCGATCCGTCGTTTCCGCCTTGTGAAGTAGAAACGCTATCGCCACGACGGCGTGTTGAAGACTCGTCTTCGCTTGATGATTGCCTTGTTTCGCTAGAAGAATTTTCACCCGTATTGTTGTTGCAAGCCGTAAAAACAAGCACCGAAACGCTCATTAAAACGACTAAAATAATTGCTAAAAGTTTTTTCATAAATCAATCAACCCCTTTTCATAAATATATAATATGCAATCGCAAGTTAATTTTCCGTCAACTTTATTATACCACAAAATAAAAATAAGTCAAGCGATATTTTTAGGGAGAGGGGGCGGTTTTATGGCATAAAAAAAGGAAGCGAATTTTCGCTTCCTTTAAAGTTTAATTAGTTAACGCAAAGAGCAAACAGTAGCACTGAATCTGATGAAGAAGAAAGAGTGTAAGTTCCTGCGTTAGGGAGTGAGATTTGATATTCAGTGTTTTCAGGTGATTGATAGGTTACTGTTGCAGTTCCAACCGCCGAGCCGTTAAGAGAAGCGGTAATCGTTCCGCCTGCTTCGTCGTCTTTACAGTTTGCAATAATTGTTAAAATTGTTGCGCCTGTGGTTGTGAATTTAATGTAACGATCAGGTTTGAATTTAGATGCTGAAGTTAACGTTTCCCCTTCAAACAATCCTGGGCAACTTGAACCTCTATCAGTTCCACCTAAAGTTGAAGAACTATCATTGCTTTTCACAACTTTAAAGTAACTATCACCGCCAGCCCCTGAAGGTGTGTAACAAATATATTCAGGCCACAAGCTTTGTGCTTTGTCAACGTAAGCGTTGTAAAGGTTAGTCGTTTCCGCTGGTAAGATTGCCTTTTGAGCGTCGGTGAGCATTCTATAACTCTTTCTCAAAGCCTTGAGTGTTGCTTTATCGTTTTCGGTAATGTTATTAACGCCAGGAAGTTGCGCAAGAATATCTTCTAAGCCTCCAGCGATAACGCGGTTGCTCCAGTCTGCAACTCTATTATCAAGAGTTGTTTTTTGGCTAGTTACTTGGCCTTGAAGGTTTGCGTTTAAAACGATTTGATAAATGCTTGAAGCATTGTCAAGTTTTGCTTTATAGTCGTTAGAATATTCGAAAGTTGCAATTTGAGAAACAGCATCGTTGAAAGCCGAAACGATAATAGATTGAGAGTTTTGAACCTTAGAGTTATAAGTAGAAAGATTAGAAACACCGCTTGTAGAAGTCATTTTGTTAAGAAGGTTTTTAATCTTATTTTCAGCGTTAGCAAAAGTTGTTAAATTGTCCATAGAAGGGTCAATAAGTTCGTTAATTAACGAAATTGCTTCTTGCTTAGCCATATCGTCATAAGCGGTTCTTGCTTCTTGCAATCTAGCGTAGTTTGCAACCATACCCTTGTCGCTAGCAGATAAAGCATTGTATGAATCTTCTGCGTCAACTAAAGAATCATAGAACGTGCCGTTCAAAGTAGGCGCAGGAAGATCGATAATGTAGGTATCAACGAAAGTGTAAGGAAGTGTTAAATCAAAAGTTACGGTAGTTACGTTAGTCGTGTAAGAGTAAGGGTAGTTGCCGTAAACGTAAGAGCCCGTTGTTGGTTGGAAATTATTTCCACCGTTGTTTCCGGTGTTTCCACCATTATTGCCCGTATTACCGCCGTTATTGCCGTTGTTTCCGTTATTGCCACTGTTGTTGGTGTTATCGTTTCCCGTGTTGTTACCAGGATTATCATTGCCGGTGTTTCCGCCGTTGTTACCTTCGCCGCTATTATCGACGGTGTCGCCACGACGGCGTGTTGAAGATTCCTCTTCGCTAGAAGATTGTCTCGTTTCGGAAGAGTTTTCGCCTTGATTTTTCTCACAAGCCGTAACAAAAAGAATCGAAACACTCATTAAAACGACTAAAATAATCGCTAATAATTTTTTCATGTTTTTCACCTTAAGTTTTAACTAAATACGCAACCGTAATATTTTATTTTGCCTTCAGCTGAAGCAATCGTATAGCTTCCGCCTGCTGGAATTTGAATTTCGATAACTGAGCCGTCAAGACTAACTGCTCCAGAATCAAAGCCCGAGCCTGATACTTTAATAGAAGCTGGTTTTGAATCGTAAGGCATTGCGTAAATTATGAGTTTGCCACCATAAGGAACGCCTGTTAAGCTAATTGTTTTAGTGCCTTCTACTGTCCAAGCGTCTTTTAAAGTAGTTCCTTTGTAAACAAAAGAAGTTGAGCCAGATGAAGTTGATAGCGAGTGGGTGATAGCCATTCCGTTATCAAAGGATTTGCTCTTTAAGTTCTTGTTGGTTTCGCAAGAACGAATAAATGCATATGAAGGGAATTGGCGTTCAACTTCAGCCATAAGAGAAGAAAGCTTAGAAGAAATTGCCGATGCGTTAGAAAGAAGGTTGATTTGTGAAGTTGTTAAACTGCCGTATGCTTTGTTGCAGTTTTCAATGTTGCTCTTAGTCGATGCGTTTACGCCTGCAACTTCAGGTAACTGATTGTAAAGAGCCATAAAGTCGTTAACAACGCCAGTGTCGTTATATCTTGTTAACATATTGTCAAGCGTTGACTTTTCGCTAGTTACAGAACCTTTTTTATCGGCAGAAATTGCTTGATATAAAGCGTTGCAATCGTCGAGTTTATTCTTAAATGCTTGAGTATATTCAAATGCGCCAAGTTGAGAAATAGCATCCTTAAACGCATTAACTGCTACGAGTTTAGAAGCGTCAACCTTAGTGTTGTAAGAAGCGAGGTTAGAAACGCCACTTGTTGATCTCATGCGGGAAAGAAGATATTGAATCTTTTGCGCTTCCTTATCAAATGCAGTTAAATTGTTAGCGTCAGGCTCGCTAAGTTCGTTAATTAACGAAATTGCTTCTTGCTTAGCCATATCGTCATAAGCGGCTCTTGCTTCTTGCAATCTTGCGTAGTTTGCAACCATACCCTTGTCGCTAGCAGATAAAGCATTGTAAGCATCTTCTGCGTCAACTAAAGAATCGTAGAACGTGCCGTTCAAAGTAGGCGTGCCAAGATCGACAATGTAGGTATCAACGAAAGTATAAGCAAGCGTTAAATCAAACATTACGTTAGTTACGTCAGTTGAGTAAGAGTAAGGGTAGTTGCCGTAAACGTAAGAACCTGTTGTTGGTTGATAGTTGTTGCCACCATTATTGCCAGTGTTGCCACCATTATTGCCAGTGTTGCCGCCGTTGTTACCGGTGTTACCACCATTGTTACCAGTGTTTCCACCATTGTTACCAGTGTTGCCACCGCTGTTACCGGTGTTTCCGCCATTATTGCCAGTGTTACCGCCGTCATTACCAGTGTTACCACCGTTGTTGCCGGTGTTACCACCGCCGCCGTTTCCACCATCTTGAGAAGAACTAGCGTTTCCATCGTCTTCAGAAGATGAAACAGTATCGCCACGGCGACGTGTTGAAGATTCTTCTTCGCTAGAAGATTGTCTAGTTCCGGTAGAAGAAGTTTCTCCTTCGTTTTTGTTGCAAGCCGTAACAAAAAGAACGGTTGCACTCATTAAAACGACTAAAATGATTGCTAATAATTTTTTCATAAAAAACCCCTATATGCGCACTAATTTTCTAGTTTCGTCGCGTGCGCTTTGTTTTTATATTTTAATATATAATACAAATAGTGTCAACCAAATGAAAACACTTTGACTGAATTTTTTCTATTTTAAACTAAATTTTACATAATTTTAACCTTAAAATTTGCCTAATTTCAACTTTAAAACGCTAAAAATTCGGCGTTTTTTCGTTGATTTTACATTATTTTACATACAAAACATGCAATTATGCACGCAAAAAAGTTAGAAATTAGTGAAATGATAATTGCTTTTAACACTTTTTTGTTTTTGCACTTTGTTAAGTAAACTGCAGAAATATAAAAAACCGTTTCACCCGAAGAAAAAATTACGCACGCTGAGCGAGAAATGAAACTATCTGCACCGTAAGTTTCTAAAATTTGGTTAAGTTTTGATAGCGCACCGCTTCCCGATAACGGCTTTAATAAAATAAGTTCAAAAAGTTCGGGCGGAATACCTAGAAATTTAAAAAAGGGCGTCAATAGGTCGATTAACACGTTGTTTAGCCCGCTTGCTGAGAACAATTCGCTCATTAAAACAACGGCGACTATGTAAGGAAAGGTTTGAACAAAAAGTTCCATTGCCGATTTTACGCCCGTTAAAAACGAATCGTAAATGTTAACCTTTTTAACTATCCCCAAAAGTAGAACGCAAACGAAAAATAGAGGTAAAACTAGGCTCATTGTTTAACGAAAATTTTTGTTAGCAAAACGCCGATTATGGTTGAAAATAAGGTTGCTATAATTGACGGCAGTAAAATATCGCTAGCTTGCCCGCTTCCAAAAACAGCGCGAAGGCTAATTGCAGTTGTTGGCAGAATTTGAACGGACGTTGCTGAAATTACCAAAAGCATAGTTTGGTTAAAAAAGGAACTGCTTTTTTCAAGTTTTTCGCACGCCTTAATGCCTATAGGCGTTGCAACTCCGCCAAGCCCTAGCATATTAGCGGTAACAGAGGTTGCAATGAGCGTTAAATTTTCGTCGTTATCTTTTCTAAAGATAAAAGATAGCGGTTTTTTTAGAACGTTTGCAAGTTTTTTAGTTGCGTTCAATTTTTCTAAAATGCTAAAAACCGAAAGCCACACCGCATTTACGGCAAGTAGCGTTAGCGAAATTTCTACCGCCTTATTTACCGAGCCCGTCATTGTTACGATAAAGGTTTGGGGCGATAAAAAGGTTATCGCAATTGATGAAACTATCAAAAAAATGCTGAAAATTGCGTTCATACAAAACATTATGCCATAAAATAACATTTTATGATTTACAATTTTGCAAAAAGAAGTTATAATAAACTTAGTATGTAAATTTACGGCAAAATTTTGCCTTTTAAGGAAGATTATGAAAAAAGACACTTTTTATATCACCACTCCAATCTACTATCCTAGTGGCAATTGGCACATTGGCACGTGCTATACCACCGTCGTTTGCGATTCTATCGCAAGGTTTTACCGCCTTATGGGAAAAGACGTTTTCTTTTTAACGGGCACTGACGAGCATGGTCAAAAAATCGAAAACAAAGCAAAAGAGTGCGGAAAACAGCCTAAAGAGTTCATCGACCCTATCGTTGACGACCTTAAGGGTATTTGGAAACTTTTAGATATTTCTTACGACCATTTCATTAGAACGACTGACGAAAGCCACGTTAAAAGCGTGCAAAAAATCTTTAAGAAACTCTATGAACAAGGCGATATTTATAAGTCGGAATATTCCGGCTGGTATTGCACGCCTTGCGAAAGTTTTTGGACGGAATCGCAGTTGAAAGACGGCAAGTGCCCAGACTGCGGTAGAGAAGTTCACCTTGAAAAGGAAGAGAGTTATTTCTTCCGCCTTTCAAAATACGCTGATAGAATTATTAAACTTTACGAAGATAACCCTGAATTTTTGCAACCAAAATCACGAGTTAACGAAATGGTTAACAATTTCTTAAAGCCCGGTCTTCAAGATTTGTGCGTTTCAAGAACGAGCATTAAGTGGGGTATTCCCGTTGATTTTGACCCTAATCACGTCGTTTACGTTTGGGTTGACGCACTTTCTAACTACATCACCGCTCTAGGCTATTTGAGTGAGGACGAAACGCTTTTTAATAAGTTCTGGCCTTGCAATATTCATATGACCGCTAAAGAGATAATTCGTTTCCACGCAATCATTTGGCCTGCACTTATTATGGCTATGGGCATTGAACTTCCTAAGCAAGTTTACGGGCACGGCTGGCTGTTAATCGGTGGCGACAAACTTTCTAAGTCTAAAGGCGATAAGATTAGCACCGAACTTACTGACCCTAAAGAAATCGTTGCAAGATACGGCTCTGACGCTTTGAGATATTTCCTTCTTCGTGAAATTCCGTTCGGTAGCGACGGCGTTTATACTAACGAAGCGCTTCTTACTAGAATTAACAGCGACCTTGCCAACGATTTAGGCAACCTCGTTTCTAGAACTAGCGCAATGGTAAACCAATATTTTGGTGGCGTGTTGCCAAGCCCTCAAGATAAAGAGGAGATTGACGAGGAACTCATTGCAATCGCTGAGGGCGTGCTTCCAAACGTTGAAAAGGCGATTAAAGAGATTAACGTTCCAAAAGCCCTTCAAGAAATTTTCAAACTTATTGGGCGCGCGAATAAGTATATTGACGAAACTATGCCTTGGGTATTGAATAAAGACGAGGCTAAGCGCGGTAGGCTTGCAACCGTAATTTATAACCTTTTAGAGTGCGTAAGAATTTCCGCCGTTATCTTAAAGCCGTTCTTACCAAAAGCGTCTAACGGAATTTTAGAAGTGTTTGGAATTTCGGCAGATAGCATCACCGATTTTTCTAGCATTGAAAAGTTCGGTTTCTTAAAGGCTGGCGCAATTATTTCTAAGAGCCAACCGCTTTTCCCTAGAATTGATTTGAAGAAGGAACTAAAAGATATTGACGAGATGATGATTGCTCGCCACAAAGAAAAACAACAAAAAAAGGCGGAAGTTAAAGTGGAAGCACCTCAAAAATTAGAACAAATCACCATTGACGAGTTTTTCAAAACGGAACTTAGAGTTGCTAAAGTTTTAGAGTGCGAAAAGGTTGAAAAGTCTAAAAAATTGCTAAAATTAAAACTTTCTTTAGGCTATGAAGAAAGAATTGTTGTTAGCGGAATTGCCGAATTTTATAAGCCTGAAGAAATGGTTGGCAAAAAAGTTGTTCTCGTTGCAAACCTAAAGCCTGCAAAACTTTGCGGTATTGAAAGCCAAGGTATGATTTTATGCGCTGAAAACGGCGATAAGGTTACCTTAGTTGAACCAAATGCCGATATGGTTGAAGGAAGTAAAATAAGATAATGACCGATTCTCACGCGCACCTTAGCGATTCAAGATACTTAGACCTTGAAAAGGTCGTAAGCGACTTTTTTGAAGCGGGTGGTAAAAGAATAATAGACGTTGGCTATAACGAGGCTTCTTCAATAAAAGCAAAAGATAATTCTTATCGCTTTAAAAACGTGTTCTTTGCGTGCGGAATTCATCCGTCCGAAGCCTCAAAAACCTACGATATTGGTGTTATAGACCGACTTTTAGATGATAATAGGTGCGTTGCTTTAGGCGAAATTGGCTTAGATTATCACTATGAAAACTTTGAAAAAAATAAGCAGTTTGACCTTTTTGAACAGCAAATAGTTTTAGCAAACAAGAAAAATAAACCTATCGTTATTCACTCTAGAGATGCCTCTTGCGATATGCTTTCAATATTAAAGTCAAACGCTAAATATTTAAACAAAGGTTTTCTAATGCATTGCTATAGCGAAAGTAAAGAACAGGCCAAAAATTATCTTGACCTTGGCGCATATTTTTCGTTTGGCGGGCCTATAACTTTTAAAAATAGCAAGAAAGAAGATATAATAAAATTTATTCCAATCGATAGAATTATGGCTGAAACAGATTCGCCGTATCTTTGCCCGCACCCGTTTCGAGGCAGTTTAAATGAGCCTAAAATGGTAAAACTAGTTTATCAAAAACTTAGCGAAATTTTAGGCATTCAAGAGGCTTGTTTAGTTGAGCAAATTGAGAAAAACGTTTTAGCGTTTTTTGGCAAAAGTGTGGCTATATAGCGATTAACGGCTTATTTTCAAACAAAAAATTATGAAATTAAAAGAAATTATTCAACAAAATAACTTTCACTTTAATAAAAGGTTTGGTCAAAACTTTATCGATGACGATAAACTTTTAGAACAAATTGTTCTAAGCGCTGACGTTTGTAAAGACGACGTTGTTCTAGAGATAGGCGTTGGTGGTGGAACGCTAACAAGGGCTTTAGCAAATCACGCAAAAAAGGTAATAGGCTACGAAATTGATAAAAACCTTATGCCCGTTTTAGCCCAGTCATTAAGTGGCGTTGAAAACTGCGAGGTCGTTTTCAAAGACTTTATGAAGGAGAACATTTCGTCTTTTGAAAAGGAACTCAAAAGTGATTATATCGTCGTTGCAAACCTTCCTTATTACATAACTTCGCCAATCGTTATGAAACTTTTGGAAGAAGCGAAAAGGTGCAAGCGCATAGTCGTTATGGTGCAAAAAGAAGTTGCGTTGCGTTTCTGCGCTAAAGAAAACACTGCTGACTATGGTAGCATAACTCCCGCTATCGACGTAAAGGCGGATGCTAAAATCGTATTAGAGGTTGGAAGAGAAAATTTCTACCCTGTGCCAAACGTAGATTCGGCTGTGGTTAGGATTGATATCAACGAAAATAAATATAAGTTAAAATCTAAAAAAGCCTTTAGAGAGGCGGTTAGGGTCGCGTTTTTATCAAGGCGCAAAACGCTAGCCAATAACCTTATTAACGTTTTCAAAATTTCGCGTTTAGAGGCGGAAGATATTTTAACTTCGTGCAAAATTTCGCCATCTGTTAGAGGCGAAACGCTATCAACTAAAGAATTTATTATTTTAAGCGAAAAATTGTTAGAAAAAAATTTAATAAAATAAACTAAGCCCAGCTTTAAACTCAAATTGTTTGAGTAACGAGTTGGGCTTTTTTCTTTGTAAATAATAATGCGAATTTGTTTTTGAGAACTTTGCCGAAATCAGGTTGTGTTAAAGTTTAATATATAATATTATGATTTTGTTAAAAAGTGGCAAACCAAAAACCTCGTTGCATATATTAAAACGGAAGGATAACTTTTTAAGGAGGTTACAAAATGTCATTTTTTTCCAACTTTAATTCTGATAGATGCCCTTGCCAAATTTCTGGCAATCCGTTAAACGGCTTGTGCGAAAAGGTGTGCTTAGAAGTCAACAAGGTTTTTGATGCTTGTATGAAGCAAAGCCAAGAAGACGGCGTTATTCTAACGCTTTCCGATAACTTGCCCGAAAACCCAGCCTATCCTTTAACCTTCGTTAGCGCAAGGTCAACATCAACCCAAGGCGTTTTAACCAACGTTTCGGTTGATAGGTTACAAGATAGACCAAACTTTGCTAGGGTGCAAGTTACCGTGAGCGTTCCCGTTCAAGTTCTCTATACTGACGCAAACGGCGTTGACGGCGTTGCCACATCAACCGCAAGTTTTTCGCAAGACGTAATCTTATTCGTGCCAGAGCCATCTGTAATTCCATATAACGTTGAAGCGATTGTTTCGCTAATTTCAACCGAAGGGGTATATTCAGCCGAAAACACATTCACAATTTCTGCTTGCACGACCATAATTTTAAAAATCGTTATGCCAGTTCAACTTCTAATCCCAACCTATGGTTACGTTAATATTCCGCCTTGCCAAGAATATTCACAAGAGATTTGCGCAGGCTTTTTCGAACTTCCTCTGTTCCCTAACGCAAACCAATAAGCGGGGCTATAGGTCGGTTTTTACTAGTTTTTAATAAGAAAATAAAAAATTTTTTAAAAATTATTTCATAAACTCATTGTTTTGGGCGGGTTTTGTGTTAGAATATAAATATGATACTATATTTCGACACGGAAACCACCGGTCTTACTCCCGGGAGAATAATTCAATTATCTTACATATTAGACTATGGCGATAGGCAAGTTTTTAAAAACTTTTATTTTGCCGTTGACTACATAGAGCCCTCTGCCCAGAGCGTTCATGGAATTTCGATTGAGAAACTCAAAGTTTTGTCTAATGGGAAAACTTTTAGCGAGTTTGAAGACGAAATTTACGATGACTTTTATAATGCTGACCTTGTTGTTTCGCATAACTTTAATTTCGACTTAAATTTTATGATTGCCGAATTTAAATATTTAGATAGAGTTTTTCGCTATCATGAAAGCCTAGATACTATGCGTTATTTCACGCCAATTTTAAAACTTCCACGAAAAAGCGGGCGGGGGTATAAATTCCCAAAACTTGATGAACTTGCTTCTTTTGCTGAAGTTTTTCCTTACGACGTAACAAAATTCGTTATGAAAAACTTTAACAAAACATCAGCCTTTTCGCACGACGCTAGATACGATACCGCAATGATGTTTTTAGCCGTGCAATGTTTAAAAGAGAAGTTTTTGGAATTTAGAAACTTCATAGATAGTTACTTAAATTAAGAAAAACGGATGCACACGCATCCGTTTTTTATCGTATTAAAAATCAAAAAAGCCTGCCTATATGTCGATTAAACGCTAATTTTTTTAAAAATTTAAGTTTTCCAATCGATAGCGGGCTTGTTTTGAGTCAATAAAAACTCGTTAGTTTTAGAAAATGGCTTAGAACCGAAAAAACCGTTATAGCAAGAAAGTGGGCTAGGGTGGGCAGATTCGATAATTTTGTGATGAGGGGCAATAAATTTTTTCTTAGAACGAGCATTGTTTCCCCAAAGAATAAAAACAACGGGCTCGGCTTTTTTAGAAACTAGTTTTATGACCTCGTCAGTGAATTCCGTCCAACCGCAGTTTTTGTGAGAATTTGCCTGTCCTCTTCTAACCGTGAGGCTGGTGTTTAAAAGAAGAACGCCTTGTTTTGCCCAATTTTCTAAGTTGCCGTTGGTGTTTAAAATTCCTAAATCGCTTTCAAGTTCTTTGAAAATATTGACAAGCGACGGCGGATTTTTCACGTTTCCAACAACCGAAAAGCAAAGCCCGTGCGCTTGGTCGGGCTCGTGGTATGGGTCTTGCCCTAAGATAACCACTTTCACGTCTTTAAAAGCCGTTAGTTTAAACGCCGTAAAAATATCGTTCATAGGCGGGTAAATTGTGTGGTTTGAATATTCTTCAATGAGAAATTTTCTAATTTTTTGGTAAAGTGGGCTTGAAGTTAAGTCCTTTAAAACTTCGTCCCAATCGTTGTTGAAAGTAACCATAAAAACTCCTTTAAAACATTTTAGCAATAAAAATAAATTTTGTCAATTATGAGCGCATTGCAATTTTATTGCAAAAGTTTGAAATTTGTGGTAAAATTTAATGGTTATGAGCAACAAATTAACCATTGAACAAATCTTAAAACTCGTTGAAAAACCGGCAAGATATATTGGCGGTGAGTATAACGAGCCGAAAAACAAGTGGAATAAGTTTAACTATTGTCTTTGCTTTCCTGATATTTATGAGGTTGGCATGTCTAACCTTGGAATTAGAATTGTAACGGAAGCACTAGAGCGGGTTGAGGGTGTTTTTGTTGATAGGTGCTATTCGCCTTGGCACGATTTTGGCACGCTTTTAAAAGAAAACGGGCATTATCTTTACGGTTTAACTTCCAAAAAGCCTTTAAAAGATTTTGATATGCTCGGCTTTTCTTTGCAATACGAAATGAGTTACACTACCGTTCTATATATGCTCGACCTTGGCGGGATTCCGCTCCTTGCAAAAGATAGGGGCGAAGAATTTCCTATAATTCAAGGCGGTGGACCTTGCGCTTTTAACCCTGAACCCGTTGCCGATTTTTTTGATTTATTCGTTATAGGCGACGGCGAAGAGGTTATGGCTGAACTTGCAAAAATAAAACTTTTATCTAAGAATAAAAGCGAGTTTTTAGAAAAAGCCTCGCGTCTTGACGGGGTTTACGTTCCGTCTTTAATGCAAGTAAAATATGGCGATAACGGGCTTATAGAAGGGTTTAGCGGTAAAACGAGCGTTAAAAAAGCCGTTTGTTACGACTTAGATAATGCAGTTTTTCCCAAAAAGCAGTTGGTTGGAAACATCGAAACTGTTTTCGATAGAGCAATAATAGAAGTTATGCGTGGTTGCCCTAGAGGTTGTAGGTTTTGCCAAGCGGGCTTTATCTATCGACCTATTAGAATGCGCTCGGTTGAAAATCTAACCAAGCAAGCCGTTGATTTTATAGAGTCAACGGGGTTTGATGAGGTTAGTTTAAATAGTTTATCAACGGGCGACTATCCGCATTTGAAAGAACTTTTATTATCGCTAAAAGAGAAACTTCCTTGCACGCACGTTGCACTCCCTTCGCTTAGGCTTGATAGTTTTGACGGCGATTTTATTGAACAATCTCGCAAAAATTCGCTCACCTTTGCGCCTGAGGCTGGAACTCAACGCCTTCGTGACGTTATCAATAAAGATATCACTGAAGAAGAAATTGAAAGAAGCGCAAAAACTGCTTTCGAGCGTGGTTACACTTCTATTAAACTTTATTTTATGATGGGCTTACCAACCGAAACTGACGAAGATTTAGACGGCATTTGCGATATAGTTTATAAAATTCGTGATATTTATTCGGCAAACAAAAAGTTTGCAAAATCGCTTAGAATTTCGGTAAGCGTTTCAACGTTTATTCCTAAGCCCTTCACGCCTTTTGAGTGGTCAAGGCAGATAACGAGAGAAGAATTTGAGCATAAAATTGCAAGGCTAAAAGAAAGGCTTTACGTAAAAGGCGTTGTGTTTAGTTGGAACGATTTTGACCTTTCTGTTTTGGAAGCAGTGCTTGCTCGAGGCGATAGAAGGGTTGGTAAAGTTCTTTTAAAGGCATACCAAAACGGCTCGTATCTTGACGGCTGGGCAGAGCGTGTGAACTACCAAACTTATTATGACGCAATGAAAGATTGCGGGCTAGAAGTGGGGCTATATACCCGTAAAATGGACTATGACGAAATTCTCGCTTGGGATTTTATTGATATTTTAGTTGATAAAAACTTCCTTCTTAACGAGGCAAAAAAGGCAGAAGAGGCTATAGTTTCTGGCGGGTGCAAGAAGGTTTGCAAGGGCTGTGGTTATCAAAAAACTTTCAAGTGCGATAACCGAAAGGCTTAATTTATAGCCTAAAAAAGAGTTAAAATATGATAGTTTTTAAATATTCTAAACAGAACGGCGCTGAGTTTATTTCGCATTTAGATACGCTCCGCCACATAAATAAAACGCTAATAAGAGCCAAAATTGCGGTTGAGAAATCGCAAGGGTTTAACCCGCACTTGAAAATTTTTATGTCCGCCCCGATAGCAGTTGGTTGCATTACGAAAGCCGAGTTTTGCTTTGTGGAAACGAGCGTTTCGGCAAGTGAGTTTAAAGAACTTTTTAATAAGTTTTGCCCAAGCGGGTTTAAGTGTGAAAATGCGGTTAGCGTAACGAAAAATCCTAACCTTGCAAGCGTGATTGATAGTTGCGAATATGAATTAGAAGGCGATTTTTCAAACGTTGATTTGACCGAAATTTTAAACGCTCAAACTTTTGTTATCACCGATAAAAAGGGCGTTGAAAAGGACGTTAGAGATAGAATTGTTTCGCTAAAGATAGATAGCGGAAAACTCATTGCCGTTTTCTCGTTCGGTAACGCCACTTTGCGACCAGATTTATTTGCTTTTGCGCTAGAGAAAAAATACGGCTCTAAAATAGCCAAAATAACAAAGACTAAGGCTTTTTGCAAAGGCTTACTAGTGGAAGATTTTTTAAAAAGCAACAACTTAGTTATTGATAATTAATAATTGCCAAATTTAAACAGAAAAAGAAAAAATAAAAACCACCGCCGTTTGGTTAGACCAAAAACGGCGGTGTAAAAAAAAGAGAGAAGAGTAGGTTAAATAATTATTTTGCTTTTTCTGTTTGGCTTATCGAGATTTTGGATAGTTCGTTAAGCCTAATTCTTAATCTTTCGGCGATATCTTGTTTCTTATCGCCATTGATAAGTTCGGAGAGCAAAAAAGGTTTATCAACTATAAACTTCTTCTGCTTTTTCAAAAAATACATTAAGTAGCAAGGTCTATCAATGCCTTTTTTGAGTAGCGTTTTAGCAAGAAGAACGAAGCCGGGGAAGAATTTTTGAATTTCATCGAAATAGCCTTTAGAAGAATCTTCTGGAAAAACTAGAAGGCACTGGTTTTTCTCAAGCGTGGCAACGCTTTCGTAAAGAGTGGTTTTGAGCCTAGCATCTTCATAGGTAGGAATAAGCCTTAAGCCCTTGTAAAAAAGGTTGGCAACGGGCGCGGCGATTAGGCAAAACAGCCTCGATAAAAACAAATTCCAATGCTTTTTTTGGTGAAAATAAGTTTTTGATAGATACTTATAAACGCTTTTAAGCCCGTCGTTCATCTCGTGCGTGCCCCAAAAACGGAAATTTTTGGTAAAATAAACTTCCATCGAAAGGGGAACTTTTGCGCCTACGTGGTTAGAAATTAATAAAGAACCGTCTTCAATTTCCTTGCCAATGAAATGAAATTTTGGTTTTTTTATGAATAGTTTAACAATTTGCCTAAAGCAAACAAACCATTTTTTTCTATCGTTTCTCTTGGCTTTCATCTTATCTCCTGTAAATTTTAACAAAGTAAAGTTAACATTATGTTAACATTATATCATATTTTTTATATTTTGTAAAAAACAAATATTAATTTTTTATAAACTAACAATAAATTAATAACTTACAAATTTTGTCAAAGGATACAAAAATGCAACTTAAAGATTTTAGAATTATCGATTCGCACGTTCACATTTACCCATCGAAAATTGCCGATAAGGCTTCGCTAGCGATAGGCGAATTTTATAATATTGAAATGGATTTTCACGGCTCGGTTGAAGAACTTTTGAAGGAAAACCAAAACACGCCCATTTCAAGGTTTTTGGTGCATAGCGTTGCAACAACTCCGCATCAAGTGCATAGAATTAACGAGTTCATTTTAAGCGAGTTAACAAAGCATAAAGAATTTATCGGCTTTATGACCTTAAACCCTCACCAAACTTATGAGGAAATGAAAGAAGAAGTGGATTTTTGCATAGAAAATGGGTTTAAAGGCGTAAAACTTCACCCGGATTTTCAACGCTTCGAGGCGGACGGGGAAGACGCTGAAAAAATTTACCAAGCGGTTAATGGAAGGTTGCCAATTTTATTCCACGCGGGCGATAAGCGATATAACTTTTCTTCGCCTAAAATGCTTGCAAACGTAGCCAAGCGCCACCCTAACCAAAATATTATTTGCGCGCATTTTGGTGGCTATAGCGAGTGGGAGCACGTTGACGAATACGAGGGACTTTCTAACGTTTATTTTGACACGTCTTCCGCCTTAGAATATATTGGTCCTAAAAAAGCCAAAGAATTTATTCAAAAATTTGGCGTTGAGAAGTTTTTCTTCGGCACAGATTTTCCTATGTGGGATGCTAAGGTTGAATTAGAAAGGTTTATGCAAATAGACTTAACCGATATAGAAAGGCAAAAAATCTTTGCTGAAAACCTTGAAAAACTTTTAGGTTTGTAAAAAAAATTTTAAAAAGTGGGGCTATAAGCCCGTTATTTAACTAAAATTTTCGTTTTTTAATTATTTTTAAGGGGCAAAATGATGAAAAAACTTTTTCTTTTAATTCTATCGATGATAATTGTTTTTTCTTTAGTTGCTTGCAACAACAATGAGGGCAATTTATCAAGTAGCGGTGGCTCGAACGAACGAATTAGTATTGATAAAAATTCGTCGAGTTTAAGCGGTAACTCAAATAATAGCACAAATTCTCAAGGAAGTTCATCTTCAACTTCGGGCGAGAGTTCTTCGGGCGGTTCGGCTAATGAAGGAAATTCATCAAGTCAAGGAAGTGGCGACGGCGTTTCAACGCCTCAAGTTGGAACTTCGGCGCAATATTTAAAGGCGATAAACGATAATAATTCGAGCCAAACTCTAATCAAAACAAAATTTAAAACGAGTGGCACGATTGTAGCGGACGCTATCGTTACTGATTTCGGCGCAGACCCAACAGGCAAAAACGATAGCACGCTAGCAATTCAAAACGCACTAAACGCTGTAAAAGATTTAGGCGGTGGCACGGTCTTTATGCCTAGCGGGGAATATCTCGTAACTTCTACGATAACTATTCCAATGTTCGTTTCGCTCGTTGGTGATTGGAACAAGCCTTTAAACGCTGGCGGTGGCTACGAACT
This sequence comes from Christensenellaceae bacterium, assembly GCA_045534575.1. Taxonomy (GTDB): domain Bacteria; phylum Bacillota; class Clostridia; order Christensenellales; family Borkfalkiaceae; genus UBA4636. The sequence goes on along the minus strand of JAZSJZ010000007.1, from coordinate 135,801 downwards.
TTCAAGCGATTTTGATTACGGCACGGTAATTTTAGCAAAGCCAAGCGTTTTAGGAAGGGCTGCGCCTAAAGACTTACCGCTCATTTTCCTAAACGGCGATTCGGGTGTTGTTGGTTTAACTTTTTACTACCCAGAACAAAATGTTGAAAACGTTAAAACTTATGGCTACACAATTTATGCCGATAGCCCCGTTACTACCACGATTAGAAACGTAACTTTTATAAATAGTTGCTATGGAATAGGCGTTTCTTTAGCAAGTAGCGGAAACGAACTTGTTAACCTTGAAAAAATTTACGGAACGTTTTTATTCAATGCAATCGCTCACAATTTTACGAGCGACGTTGGCTTTTACGACAACTTGCACGTTTCAACAAAATTTTGGCTTGGCGCAGGCTGTGGCTATAACTCTAATAACACGGCGAGCCTAAATTCGTTCGTTAATGAAAATTTAACTGCGCTTATTTTGGGCGATTTAGACGACCAACTTATTTCAAACGTTATAATAGACGGCGGAAAAATTGGTATCAAATTCACAACGGGCATAAGGGCGGACGCTGGTTTTTGGGGCGTTATTTATAATGCGAACATATCTTGCCAAACGGGTGTTTTTGCTGATTATTTAAACTCTAGAAGCGGAGCGGTTTTCACTAATTCTAGATTAGGCAAAATTGAAAACAACTCGTCGGTTGGCTCGATTAAACTTGCGAACTCTACTTTCGAAAGCGCGGGAACTGGAAGAACGATTTTAGAGGGAGGAAACGTTAAAAGTGAGGCTATAAGCCCGTTATCGCTTGAATTTAGCAATTCTTCGCGTATGTTTGTTGCTAATAATTTATCGCCTAACGGCAAAAATGATTGTTCAAGCGCACTTCAAAATGTTTTAAATTCGGTTGGCGGTGAGGGCGGAATTGTTGTAATTCCAAACGGCGTTTATAGGTTAAACTCAACCGTTACTATTCCTAAAAACGTTGAAATTCGTTCAACTCAATCGGTTTTTTCTAGAACCAACCAAAGCCAAAACGGCAAAAACGGCGTAGTCTTTGTCTCTTACGCTACGGGCGCAACCTTAAATTTAAGCGAAGGCGCTGGCGTTGTTGGGATTAGAATTTGGCACGCAAAGAATGATTTTGTTACCGCAAAAAATGCGCTTAGCAATAATTCTTTCACGCAAGATACGTCAATTAAAGCAAGCGGAAAGAACGCCTATGCGTATATGAACGAGAGCGTTGGCGCGTATATCGGTTATGATTTTTCGGCGTGCGATAACCATATTTTAAAAAGCAATTACGGCATTTCATATTTAACTTTTATTAAAGCGGGTGGCAAAAACGGCGTTATCAATCAGTGCCTTGCGAACCCTAACTTTATGACTCGAACTAATCTTTACGATTATTTTGATTCAAGCGCTTGCATAGTTGATAATTGGAAGAAAATTCGCAACAGCGGTGAAACTAACCAAGATTTTATTCTGCTTCGTGATGATATTGGAAGAACCTTTACCAAAATGGTTGAACTAGAAAACGCAACGGGCGAAGTTTGCTTGAACGTTTTCTGCTACGGCGAGGCGGGGCTTTTTAATATGAAAAATTCTACGGCTACGCTCGTTAACACTTCGCTTGATTTTATTCCTGAAAATAAATTCGTTTATGAACTTAATGGCGGAGAGTGCAAAATCATAGGCTCGCTTAGGGTTTACGGCACTTCTTTAAAAGTCAATAGCGGAAAGATGACGGCATACGGGCGCATTGCTTTTGGCGAAATTAAAGAAAAGGCTTACGATTCTAGCGTCAACTTAGCTGACGAAGTTGAATACGTTTCTTCAAACGCAAAGCGCAAAGTTTTGTTTGATTGCAACGCTCTTGAAGGCTCGTTCAACGTTGAACTTAACACTTCTAAAAATTTCGTGTTTGACGGAAATGGAAGTTGGAAGTGGAAATCGACAACGCTATCTGGCACGTTCTCGAAAGTTGATATTAGCGAATACAAAAACGGCTATTTGCATTTTTACGTTTATTGTAGCGATATTTCAAAGATGGGCAACGAAGGTCAAATTGAAATATCATCTTCTTCTAAGTGCGACGTAAACGAAGCAAATTGGAACGTAACGCAGTATATCACAAAGACTGGCTGGAACGAAGTTTGGCTTGATTTATTCAGCGCGGGAACAACCGGTGGCGAGATAGATTTGAAAAACGTAAACTTTATGCGAATTTATATTTTAAATTCTTCAGCAACGTTTTATATTGATAAAATTGAAGTTGTTACCGATTAAATATTAAAAATTAGAAAAAGACCTTTCAAAAAGTGTTGAAAAGGTCTTTTTTTGTGAAAACATTGTGATAAGTTGGGCGAAATTTTTAAAAACTATTGAAAAATAGTTGTCAAAGTGATATCATATATATATAAATGTCGAAAAATTTATGTTTTTGGCAAAAATAAAAATGTTTGAGAGGTAACGAAAATGAAAAAATCGTTCAACATTTGGGCGCTAATTGGTTACGTTTTAGCAGTTGCAATTTCCGTTTGCGGTTTTATTTTTACCGATATGATTAACGGCATTGCTACGGATACGGGTTTTTTAAGTTTTATTCCAGAACTTGTGAAAACTTTTCAAGCGTTCACGGTTGCAATCACGGTTTATATTATTATAGCGTTTATTGTTGGTAAGACCGTTAAGGATGCTGTAAAGGCAAAATATATTAAGAATTTGTCTTACTACGTTTTAATCTGCATGACTCTACTTGCGGGTATTCGTTTCTTGGGTGCATCTGTTGCGATTATTGCAATGTGCATAATTCCGTGTGCTGCAGTTTTTATTGCACTTATGTTTATCTTAAAGCCATCTAAGGGCAAAAAGATTGGCGCTGACGATTTAGTTAAGAAAATGGTTAATGCGCTTGGCGGACCTGTGAAGGCTAGCGAAGAAGAGGAAGAAGAGGAAGAGGAAGACGAAGAAGAAGAACAAACCGCTTCGCTTGACGATGATACTATTGACGAAATCGTTGATAAGGTTGTTGAAAAGGTGAAAGACGTTGCCGTTCTAACCGAAGAAGATAAGAACGAAATTATCGAAGGCGTTGTTGAAAGATTAAAAGGGCTTGTTATCGTTAAAGAAGTTATCGTTGAAAAAGAGGTTGTTAAAGAGCCTGAAGAAGTCGAAGAAATCGAAGAAGAAGTGGCTGACGAAGTTGAGGCTGAAGTTGCTATTGCTGAAGACGAAGAATATTCCTTCTTGAAGAAGAGTTTCCAAGCAAAAATGGTTTTAGGCGACGCTAAGAGCAAAGATTATTATAGCGAAATTAAGAACGCGCTCCTATCTTATAAGAAAGTTCACTCGACCATTAGTTGGAAGGGCGATAGATTTAATCACGGAAGGTCAACTATAGCAAGATTTGCTTTAAGCGGAAAAACGCTTTGCTTATACCTTGCGCTTGACCCTAACAGCGAAGACTTGCCATCATCTACCTTCCACCAAAAAGACGTTAGCGATAAAAAGTCGCTTGAAGATACGCCGTTTATGTTCAAGATTAAGAGCGATTTAGCGTTAAAGAGAGCGTTCCGCTTAGTTGAAGCGCTTGCCCAAACTTTAGGTATGGAAAAGGATGCAAAATACGAAAAGCAAGACTACACTTTAGATATTAAGAGAAGGTCAATCGAAAAACTTATTGAAGAAGGCTTAATCAAAGAAGCAACAGGCAAAAAGCCTAACTTTGGTAAAAAATAATTCTAAAGTTTAAAAGTTAATATTGCGCCCGAGCAATTTTTTGCTCGGGCGTTTTTGTGCTTTTTAACATAAAAATAGTTGCTTAATTTTTGCTTTTTAAATTGCTAGAAAAAAATCAAAAACCCCTCGATAAGTCGATTATCAAGGGGTTTTATAGTTTTTAAGTTTAAAGATTAATCTTTTCATCAACGATATATTCAGGTCTGTTTTTAACTTCATCGTAAACTCTGCCAAGGTAAAGGTTGGTTATAGAATGCGATAAAAGTAAAACCGAAACGCCAAGCGCTATTGTTGGGAATAGCCAAGCGGTGAGTGGTAAAACAATGTTTACGCACGCTAGAACGATGAAGGTGATAAAGCAAAGAACTGATAAAATGCTACCTAAAACGCCAAATTTAAACGATAGTGAAAGAGGGTAATTGCTGTTTGCAACAATTCCCGCTTTAGCAAGGTTCATCATTTTCTTTAACGTGTAATGCGTTTCGCCTGCAACACGCTCTTTTCGTTCAAAATCAACAAACGTTTGCTTAAAACCTACCCAAGATTCAAGCCCACGCAAATATTTTTCGTGTTCGGGAAGGTTAACTATAACGTCTAGAACCTTTCGTGATAAAAGTTTAAAATCGCCGGTGTTTCTAGGCATATCAACGCTAGAAATTTTTGCAAGGAATTTATAATAAATTGAAGCGGTAACTTTTTTGAAAAGCGTTTCGCCTTTTCTAGCAATGCGTCTGCCGTGAACAACGTCGTAGCCTTGTTTAAATTTTTCAACCATAATAGGAATAACTTCAACGGGGTCTTGAAGGTCGCAATCAAGTTCAACGGCACAATCTCCCGAAGCGTTCCTAAAACCACACAAAATAGCAGGTTGCTGACCAAAGTTTCTTGAAAAATTAATAACTTTTACTCTTTGATCAAGAATAGCAAGAGAGGCGAGTTTTTCTTTAGTTTTATCTTTTGAACCATCGTTTACGAAAATAATTTCGTAATCCATATCTTCAAGCGATGATAAAACGGGTGTTGCCGCTTGATAAAAACGCTCAACCGTTTCTTGCTCGTTATAGCATGGAACAACTACGCTAATTTTCATTTTCTGCCTCCGTGTTCAAAGTTTCGTTTAAATCTTTAGAAGTGGAATTTTTGTCCTTCTTAAAGATGAAAAGTTTTCTCGTTATATAGTTATAGACTAAAACGATAAGCGTCATAACAATTTTAACGACCCACTCGTTAATTTTTAACTCGCCAAAGAAAACAAGCATTCCAATTTCGTGAATAAGTAGGCCTATAGCGCTGAAAAACGTAAAAACTAAAAAGCCTTTGAGCGTTTTAGACTTTCCTTTTTCGTTGAAAACAAACAAAATTGATAATAGATAATTTGCTAAAAGCCCGAATAAAAATCCAAGCCCCGTGCCAAATGATGCCGCCAGCGTTGAAGGCTCGCCGATTGCTCCAAAAAACACGTTATAAAAGTTTGGGTAGAGCGACGGCTCAAAAAGATAAAGAGTTATGCCCATAGCCAAAAAATCAATTACCGTTGCAAGCCCGCCAACGATAACAAATCTTAATATTTCACCAAACTTTGTTGGTTGATTGATAAATGCAAGCAATTTTTTAAACATAAGTAAAATTATAATAACAAAAAAAAGCCGTTTTGTCAACGGCATTTAAAAAATTATATATTTTCTTATAAATTCAAGTTTTTTTAAACGTTTTTAAAATTTTCATCAACCGAAAAATCGCAAATTAGCCCGTTTTCAAAGGCGCAAGTAAAATATCTAGCCTTACTTTTCGAAATTAAAGCAAAAGTTTTAGGGTGTTTTGCTTCAACGGGCGGAAGAATAAGTTCATAATCACCTAAAAATGCTTTTATCTCTTTAGTTTTTGTTTTTAAACTTTCGCACAAAAAGTTTTGGTATTCTCCGCCGAGCATAACTTCTTCTAAAAAGGCTTGCGTTTTTAAAAACTCGTTTTTTATCTCTTTTGGCTCGTTGTTTTTGATAAGGTATGACGCTTGCTTTTCAATAGTTTGGTTAATGGAATAAACTTCACGATATGTGTAATCGCAAACACCACGAGAAAATTTATCTATTGAAAAAGAATTATCTTCAATTTTATAATCTTTGCAACAAGTGGAAAAAACGCACTCAAGCGGTTGGCAAGAAAAGGCGTTGAACGAAACTAATTTATCTTTTAAGGCTATAAAGAAAAAATCTCCACGCTTTTCGATAGTAAAATTTTTAGGAATAAATGGGACTTCAATTTCGCAAAAAGAATTAAAACCATCGATTAAAAGCCTAACGCCACCGTCAGATAAAACGGTTAAATTATGCTCAATTCCTCCGCAAACGAAAGAGTGCGAAAAGAGAGTTTTAAAAGGCTCGTCATATTTTCGCTTTGGCGTTACGAAAAACAAAAAGCCTTCGTATAGGTCGATTATCTTAACGTTTTGCGAATATTTTAAGTTGGAAACGGGCGCAAAACAAGGTGAATAATCGCAAGGCAAAACAAAAGTTAAAAGGTCGTCTTTTTCTAAAAATTGAGTTTTTAGGTTTTTAGAAAATGAGAAAAGATAAGAATTGTTTTTATAAAGTAGCGCTTTTAGCGGTGAATAAAAATATGCTTTCATAATTTAATTATATTTAAAAATTTTTTGCGTTATGTTTTATATCTTGAAATCTTGTCAATAATTACAATACAAATTATTTTTATTTTGAGGTGAATATGAAAGGATTTTGTGACAAAGAAACAGCCAAACTCTTAAAAGACGTTGAACTTGCGCTCTCAACTGGCAAAAGCTTATCTAACGTTTTTGAGGTTTTTGCTAAGCAAACGGGAAGAGCAAAAGGTAGCGTTAGGAATTTTTACTATAAACTTTTGAAAGATAGTAAGTTAGATTTAAGTTTAGTAGAAAAATTTCCGTCGCTCAAAAACTTAAAGGCTGAAAAGAGCGTAGCCTTTTCTAAAGAAGAAGAAAGCCAACTTATTGAAAAAATTGAAAATTCGGCTAGGGAAGGAAAGTCGGTAAGGCGTGTTATAATGGAATTATCGGGCGGGGATGATAAACTTGCGCTTAGATATCAAAATAAATACCGCAACGCAAAATCTAAAAAGCAAGCCGAAAATTTGCAGACTAACTATCGCTTTAAAGAAAAATCGCTAAAAGCGTTGCAAGATGCTGTTGACGCTTTAGTTGAAAGGATGAATAGGTCTATGCAAAAGGAAATTGACCGCCTTAAATTTAAGGTGCAAGAACTTACCAAAGAAAATAAAACTTTGCGCAAAAAAATGGGGCTTAGCATTGTTAAGTCGTATTTTGACGGGGCAATAAATTTTGAAAAAGACGAAGAGTTAAAATAATAAAAGTCCGCCAATAAGCCCGTTATTGGCGGTTTTTATTTGTTTTCATAAAAGTTTATAACCGATAATATAATATTAAGAGAGGTTTTTTATGGAAAATCAAAACGTAGAATTAGAAAACAGAAAAAATTTAAAAGTAACCGGTGTTATAGAAATTTTGGGCTTTAGCGATAAAGAAATTAGGCTCTTAGTTTCAAATAAGCAAAAACTTTTAATTATGGGCGAGAATTTAAAAGTTAAAAGTTTTTCTCAAACAAGCGGTGAGTTTTATCTTGAGGGCGAAATTTCTTGCGTTAAGTATCAAGGCGAAAAAATAGGCGCATTAAAAAGGCTTCTTAAATGATAGGCGTTGAAAATCAGTTTAACTTATTTTTAGCCTTTTTCTCATGTGGCGTCATAGCGTTTTTGGCGTGCGATATACTTTGCTTTTTGCCATCGTGCTTGTTTTATAAACAAAGAAAAAATTTTTTGGCGATTGTTTTGTGCGTCGTTCCGTTTTGCTTTTTTGTTCAAACGGCTATTTTTTATCAAATTCCACGAATTAGATTGTATATGATAGTAGCCGAAATCTTAGGTTTTTATTGTTATTTTAAGAGTTTTTATAAACTACTTGATTTTTTAAATTTGGTTTGTTATAATAGAATTAGCAAAGTATTTAAATTATTAAAAAGGAGGAAGCGTCATGGACGAGCAAAAATTAAGAAGACTAATCGCGCTAGTCGTTCCAACGGCAATTTTATTGTTGGTAATTTTGTTATCGATTATGATTTATCAAATGATAGCAATCAAAATCGCAAACGACAAAGTTGACGCTATCAACCACGAAATAGAAATAATAAGGCAAGAAAACGAAGATAAACAAGACGAGATTGACCTTTGGCTTAACGATTGGAAGATTGAAGAAAAGGCAAGGGAATTGGGCTGGCTTTACGGTTCGGATAAGTAATTATGGTTGCCGTTATAGATATTGGTTCTAATTCCGTTCGAATTAACGTTTATTCGAACGGAATAGTTATTTTTAGAGGAAAAATAAATTCTAGGCTGGGCGAAGGGCTAAATTCGTCTAAGGTTTTACTTGCCGAGCCTAAGAAAAGAACTTTTAAAGCCCTTGAGTTGTTAATGGAAAATGCGAAAACTTTAGGTTGCCAAAAATTCTTCGCTTTTGCAACCGAAGCCGTTCGAAGAGCCAACGACGGAAAAGAGTTTTTAGACGAAATTGAACAAAAAATCGGTCTAAAAGTTGAACTTCTGTCGGGAGATATTGAGGCAGATATCGGGCTTATAGGCGCACTTTCTAATAAAGACGGCGCAATTTTAGACGTTGGCGGAGCATCTAGCGAACTTGCTGTTAGACAAAACGGAAAAAAGGTTTATTCAAAAAGCCTTCCCGTTGGTGCTGGCATATTATTTGATAGTTTTTGTGATGAGAAAAAGCCTTTAGAAAACTTTTGCCAAAAAATGGTAAAAGAATATGGTGTAGTTCCTAAAATTGAAAAGTTAGTAGGAATTGGCGGAACGGCAACTTCCATTGCTTACTGCCTATTGAACTTGAGCGAATATTCGCCCGAGAAAACGCACGAATTTTACGTTTCGAAAAACGCTCTTAAAGATTTATTGGAAAGATTGCAAAATTTATCGGTGGAAGATAGAATTTTGACCTTCCGCCTAAGTGAAAACCGCGCCAAAGTAATATTTAGCGGGGCAACGTTTGTTTTAGAGGTTTTGAACTATTTATCGCTTGACGGTTATTTCGTTAGCGAAAAAGATAATTTAGACGGCTATTTAGAAATTTTAAAAAGGGGTGGAAAGATTGAAAACTAAAAACTTAATATTTTCAGTTATCATTGTAACGCTGATCGTTGTGGCAATGGTTTTCACCTTTATTTTTGGGCTGTATTTATCGCCGTATGAAAGTGATAGTAAAACCATTTTAGTCGCGCTTTTGTTAAGCGTTTTGTCGGTGATAATATTTTATCTTCTGCATAACGCGCTCCACGAACTTATGCACGCGCTGTTTTGCAAAGCCTTTGGCGGAAAAGTTATCGAACTTGCGTTTTGTGGCTTGAGATTTTATAAAGACGGGGAACGAGTTAAACTTGGGCTATCGTTAAAAAGTTCGGTGGCTGGGTGGACGAGTTTTGTTGTTCTAAGACCTAAAGATAGTTATAAAACGCTGTATTTTTCACTGTTTGGCGGGCTTTTAGGAACGCTAATATCGATTATTATTTGTGCCGTAGCGTATAGAATTACGAATAATTTTTTGGGGCATTATCTTTTCTTGATGGGCTTTTTCGTTTTGCTCTATATGCTTACGATAAATTTTGTTTGTGATTTTCCTTCAAACGATGGGCATTTGCTCTTTTTAAGAAACGACGGTTACGACGATTTTTGCAACACGGCAATTCGGCTTGAAACGGAATCTTATCTCTATCACGGCAAGAGCCTAACCGAGATTGATAATTTTGACACTTTAGAGATGTTTGCCCAAGAGAAAAAACCTAACTATTACGACTATTTAATGCTCCTTGAAACGGGTGATATCGTGGGTGCAACCGCCACCATTGATGAGATTGAGAAAAATCAAAAAAGTGGCGATAACGAACTTATAGACGTGTTTTTGGAAAGAATTTTCCTTTATTCTTTAACTCAAAACGAACTTGAAGCCGATAGAGTGTTTGACGTTTCTTGCGATATTTTAGAACAAACCTTTCCCGATGCTATTCGCGCTCACGCCGTTTACAGAAGATTAAAGGGCGAAAACGAGTGGTATTTGTTACTTAAAGAAAGTTACTATAAGTCGCTTGAATTAGTCGAATTAGACGGCTTAAAACGCTCGTTTAAAAAGATTGGAGAGAATTTTTTGGATTAACGAAAAGGCTGAATATGCCTAAAACTGAAAATTTTACAACCGCCAAACGCAATTTGGCGGTTTTTTTGTGCAAAAAAACGTAAAAATTTATAAAATTTTTAGCAAAAATCTCGTTAAAATTCGTTTTATGAAAAGATAATTCAAAAAAACGCTTTACATATAAATATAAATAATATATAATATTATTTAATTAACAAATTATATATTTATGTTAAAAGATTATTTAAAGGAGAGCAACAATGTCCGACATTAAGGTAAACGGCGTTTACGGCGAAAGTCAAATTCAAGTTCTTGAGGGTTTAGAGCCTGTTCGTAAGCGTCCTGGTATGTATATCGGTTCGACCGATACTAGAGGTCTTCATCACCTTGTTCAAGAGATAGTTGATAACTCTATCGACGAAGCGCTCGCAGGTTACTGCAAAATGATAACCGTAACGCTCAATAAAGACGGCTCTTGTTCTGTAACTGACGACGGAAGAGGTATTCCTACCGATATCCACCACGCAGAAGGCATTTCGGCGGTTGAAGTTGTTTTGACTAAACTTCACGCTGGCGGTAAATTCGGTGGCGGTGGCTATAAGATTTCGGGCGGTCTGCACGGCGTTGGTTTGTCGGTAGTAAACGCGCTTTCCGAGTGGCTTGAAATTGAAGTTTGCCAAAAGGGTAAAATTTTCAAGCAAATTTATAATAGAGGCGTGCCACAAGCAAGGCTAGCGGTAGTTGGCGAAACCGACAAGACGGGAACTAAGGTAACGTTCTTCCCTGATAGCGAAATTTTCGAAACCATTGAGTTTAGTTACGATAATTTAAAGGGAAGGCTTCGCGAACTATGCTACTTAAATAAGGGCTTACGCATTAAAATCACCGATGATAGGGGAGAGAATCAAAAGAGCGACGAATTTTGCTTTGAAGGCGGTATTTTGCACTTCGTTGAAGATTTGAACGCCAACAAGAACGTGCTTTTCCCTGAGCCTATCTATTTTGAGAAGACTTATGGCGACAACGTTGTTGAAATTTCCCTTCAATATAACGATAGTTACACTGATTCGGTTTTCGCTTTTGCAAACAACATTAACACTGAAGAAGGCGGAACGCACCTTGACGGGTTTAAGGCGGCTTTAACTAAGTTAATCAACGAATACGCTCACACCTTAAAGATTATTAAAGATGACGATAAATTATCGGGTGAAGACGTAAGAGAGGGCTTAGTTGCGGTTATTTCGGTTAAACTTCCTGAGCCTCAATTCGAAGGTCAAACCAAAACAAAACTTGGCAACAGCGAAATGAGAGGGCTCGTTCAAAAGGCAATGCAAGAAGCGTTTGGCGCGTTCCTTGAAGAAAACCCAACCAGAACCAAAGAACTTATCTTAAAGTCGGTAACGGCAAAAAGAGCAAGAGAAGCGGCGAGAAAAGCAAGAGAAGCAACGAGAAAATCGGCTTTCGAGGGCGGTGCGCTTCCTGGTAAACTTGCGGACTGTTCCGAAAAGGACGCGTCGCTTTGCGAAATTTTCTTAGTTGAGGGTGATTCGGCAGGCGGAACGGCTAAGCAAGGCAGAGATAGAAGATTCCAAGCAATTTTGCCACTTCGCGGAAAGATTTTGAACGTTGAAAAGGCAAGAATTAACAGAATTTTAGAAAATGAAGAAATAAAGGCTATGATTACTGCTTTCGGTGGCGGTATGCAAGACGATTTTGACGTAACAAAACTTCGTTATGACCGCATTATCTGCATGACCGATGCCGACGTTGACGGTAGCCATATTAGAATTTTACTATTAACGTTCTTCTTTAGGTTTATGAGACCGCTAGTTGAGCAAGGGCACGTGTATATCGCGCAACCACCGCTTTACAAGGTTACGAAGAACAAGCAAGATCACTATTTTTATAGCGACAAAGAACTTTCTGACTTCTTAGCCGAAAACGGCAAGTGCGAAATTCAACGCTATAAAGGTCTTGGCGAAATGAACGCCGAGCAACTTTGGGAAACGACTATGAACCCAGCAACGAGAACGATGCTCCGTGTTACGATGGAAGACGCTATCGAAGCCGATAACACTTTCACGCTTCTTATGGGCGATAACGCTGAGCCACGTCGCGCGTTTATTGAAAACAACGCTAAACTCGTTAAAGACCTTGACGTATAGGAGATGACTTATGGCGAAGAAACCATCTAGCCCTGAACTTACTCAGGAATTTAAGAAAACCCTTGAACAAACCAAGGTTATAAATATTGAAGTTGATAACGAAATGAAGCGTTCGTTCATTGCTTACGCTATGGCGGTTAACGTTTCAAGAGCAATCCCCGACGTTCGCGACGGCTTAAAGCCCGTTCATAGGCGTATTTTATATTCAATGAACGAAATTGGCTTAACGCCAGATAAAGCCTATAAAAAGTGTGCTACCATCGTCGGTGACGTGCTTGGTAAATATCACCCTCACGGCGACTCGTCTGTTTATGACGCGCTCGTTAGAATGGCGCAAAGTTTCTCGATAAACCTTCCGCTCGTTGACGGGCACGGAAACTTCGGTTCGGTTGACGGCGACCCACCTGCCGCTTATCGTTACACTGAGGCAAGAATGAGCAAACTTGCCGTAGAAATGCTTCGTGATATCGACAAAGAAACGGTTGATTTTTACCCTAACTTTGACGATACTCGTATGCAACCAACCGTTCTTCCTGCAAGATACCCTAACCTTTTGGTAAACGGCGCTGACGGTATTGCGGTTGGTATGGCGACGAATATTCCACCGCACAACCTAATTGAAGTTATTAACGGCACAATCGCCGTAATGGACAATCCTGACATAACCATTGAAGAACTTATGGACTATATTCCTGCTCCAGACTACCCAACCGGCGCAATTTTGCTAGGTAGGGCTGGAATTAGGCAGGCGTATTTAACGGGGCGTGGCGGTTACGTTTTGCGCGCTAAATGCGAAATTGAGGAACTGTCTAACGGTAGGCAAAGAATTATCGTTTCCGAACTTCCTTACCAAGTAAACAAGCAAAAACTTATCGAAACCATTGCAGATATGGTTAAGAATAAGAAGCTTGAGGGCATTTCTAACGCTAACGACGAATCAGACCGTCAAGGTATGAGAATTGTTATCGATATCAAGAAAGACGCAAACGCTCAAGTCGTTCTAAACTCGCTCTATAAGCACACTCAACTTCAAACGAGCGACGGTATTATTTTGCTTGCGCTTGTTGACGGCGAGCCAAAGGTTCTTAACTTAAAGCAGATTTTAGAAGAATACGTTAAGCACCAAGTTTTAGTTACCGAAAGAAAAACTAGATACGACCTATCTAAAACCGAAGAGCGTGAACATATCGTAAAAGGTTTGGTTATTGCGCTTACCGATATCGACGAAGTTATTGCAATCATCAAAAAGTCTAAAGATAGATACGAAGCAAGCGCAAACTTAATGGCGCACTTTGAACTTTCTGACCGTCAAGCCAACGCAATTTTGGAAATGCGTTTGCAAAGATTAACTTCACTAGAAGTTGAAAAGTTAAAGGAAGAACTTGACGCTTTAGAAAAAACTATCTTAGACCTTAAAGATATTTTGGCAAAGCCTGAAAGAGTAAGACAAATTATTAAAGACGATTTAACGAATATCAAAGAAAAATATAACGTTGAGCGTCGAACCGAATTATCTTACGACCCTTCTAACATTGACGATGCCGACCTTATCGAAAAGGAAGACGTTGTTGTTTCAATGACGCACTTTGGTTACATTAAGAGACTTCCTGTTGCTGAATATCGCGCGCAACACCGTGGCGGTAGGGGAATTACGGCTCACAAGCCAAAAGAAGAGGACTTCGTTGAGAAGATGTTCGTTTGCTCTACTCACGATAGGCTCTTGTTCTTCACTAACTACGGCAAGGTTTACTCGTCCATTGCGTTCACTATTCCTGAAGCGCAAAGAACGGCAAGGGGAAGAGCGGTTATCAACCTTCTTCAACTCAACGAGGGCGAAAGAGTTACAACCGTTATGCCTTGCAATGAGGATGCCGAAGGCTTTATCGCAATGGCAACCAAGCGCGGACTTATTAAAAAGACAAAAATTAGTGAGTTTGCTAATATTAGAAAGACGGGTAAGATTGCTATCAATCTTGCTGAGGACGATGAACTCGTTTCAGTTAACATTACTAACGGCGAAGACGAATTTATCGTTGCATCTCGTCAAGGCAAGTGCATAAGATTTGCCGAGAGCGACGTTAGACCAACCGGCCGTGATACGCAAGGCGTAAAGAGTATGGAACTTAACGATACTGACGAAGTTGTTGACTTTGCAGTTATCAAAGACGGCTATGACGTTTTAACAATTTCTTCAAAGGGCTTTGGTAAGAGATCGGATCTTGAAGATTACAGATTGCAATCTCGTGGCGGTAAAGGCGTGAAGGCTGGTAACTTCGACGAAAAGACGGGGCTTTTAGTTAATATGAAACTCGTTCTTCCTGAAGAAGACGTTATGATGATTACCGATAACGGAACGATAATCCGTATGGCGGCGAAAGAAATTTCTAAGATTGGTAGAGATACTAAGGGCGTTATCGTTATGAGAACTGACGATAATTGCGAAATCGTTACCGTATCAATAACCCCTGCGAGCGAATCTTCAAGCGCGGAAGAAAATGAGTTTGAAGAAGGCGAAGAAAACCTAAACGTCGGTGAAAACGGTGAAAATGGTGAAAACCAAACCGCGCCAACGGATGAAAACGGCTCTCAAGAATAAAATAAAGGCAAGCGAAATGCTTGCCTTTAAACTTAAAAATAAAATTTAAAAAACGGCAAAAGTGGGGCTATAGGTCGATTATCAGCCGTTTTTAGGAGAAAATTATGATTTTAGATTACAAAAAGAACCTATCAATTTATAGTGGTGTGAACAAATTTTGGGAAAAGATTGAAAAATTCATTAGCGAAAACGATTTAAAAGCAATCGAAAAAGGAAAATACGATTTAGGTGACGAGTGCTTCGTTAACATTTTAGAATCTAACCCAACAACTAGCACTAAGTGGGAATCGCACATTAAGTATATTGACGTGCAATATATCATAACGGGAAGCGAAACTATCGAGTGGCAGTTTATCGATAAGATGGAAAAAACAACCGAGTATGACGAGGCTAAAGATAGATTTTTAGGCGTATCTTCAGGCGAAAAAATTGCCGTTAAAGAGGGTATGTTTATGGCTCTTTTCCCAGACGATGCGCACTGCCCAGGCATTAAAGCCGAACACGACTTTTTGAAAAAAGCCGTTTTCAAGATTAAAATTTAATTTAAAAAGCGTTAAAAAAGTTGTTAAAAATTATCAAAATTTTGCTAATTTTGGCTAAAAATTATTTGACATCACAAAGCCTGTTTTGTATAATTTCATTATCGTTATCACAAGGTAGCGTGTGGGCAAAAGCCGTCAAATAAAATTTTAATCGTGCTTATAAGAGCACTGTCTTGACTTAAGGTTGAGGTGGTGTTCTTTTTTATTTAAAATTAAATTGTGGAGAAGAAAATGAAAACAATTTCCAAAACAAGACTTATAACCTATACTGCCGTTTGCATTGCGCTTTGCTTTTTATTGCCAAGAGCCTTAGACTTTTGGCAACCAGTTAAAAAAGCAATATCTCCCGTTCATATTCCCGTTTATTTGTGCGGATTTATGTGTGGACCTATTTACGGCGCAATTTGTGGAATTTCAGGCGCGCTTATAAATTGCTTTGTGATGGGCTTTAATCCGTCAACTTTAACGATGTTTTTTGAACTTACGGCTTACGGGCTTTTTTCGGGCTTAGCGTTAAAACTTATTAAAACACGCAACGCTTTTGCTGACTATTTTATCGCTCTAATTATCGCAATGTTACTTGGTAGAGTTGTGGGTGGGGTTGTTAGAGTGTTGTTCCCTGCGATTTTTGCTAAAGGCGGTGTTTATTCGATTGCAATCTTTTTAACGGACTATTTTGTTAATAGCGTGATTGCAATTGCCGTTCATTTAGCGTTAGTTCCAACCCTTGTGTTTGCTATCTCTCGCGCAGGTTTTTTAGCCGAGCGTTATCCTAAGCGTAGCGATTAAAAAATTAAAACTGCAAAACAAACCACTCAAAAAAGCCTTTTTTAAGGCTTTTTCTTATTTTTACGATAAATACTTTACTAAAAATTTAAGTTAATATATAATATATTTCATAATATATTTCAAGGAAAAAGTTTTTGAAGGTAGAAATGAAAAGGCTTGTAATAAAAATTGGCTCGTCTTCACTGGTTGATAAAAACGGGCAAATAAACGAAAAAAACATAACGACGCTTGCTAGCGAGATTAAAAAACTTAAAAGCGAGGGCGTTGAGGTTGCGCTAGTAACTTCGGGCGCAATAGCCGTTGGCTTTCCTAAATTAAACTTAAAGAAAAAGCCAAACCAAATGGCGAAAAAGCAAGCGTGCGCGGCTATCGGTCAGCCAGCGCTTATGAGCGAATATGAAAAATATTTCAATAAAGAAGGTATGATTTGTTCGCAAATTCTCGTAACGCACGATGATTTTGGCTCAAGAAAAAGAACAAAACACTTAATCGAAACGGTTGATTCGCTCTTTTTCTACGGCGCAGTGCCTATCATTAACGAGAACGACGCTCTAACCGACGAGGAAATTAAGGTTGGTGATAACGACACGCTCTCTGCTATGATTGCCTTAATTATAGGGGCTGACCTTCTCGTTTTGGTAACCGACGTTGACGGGCTTTACGATTCTAATCCAGCAACCAACAAAGACGCAAAACTAATTGAAGTGGTTGATAGAATTGACGGCGAAATTTTGCAAAAAGCAGGCGGAAGTTCTTCAAGCGTTGGAACGGGTGGTATGAGCACCAAACTAAAGGCTGGTTTAATCGTTACAAACGCTGGAATCGATATGCAAATCGTAAACAGCAACAAGTTAAATTCTATTTCTAAAGTTTACCAAACTAACCTTGGAACAACCTTTAAAAACCAACCTAACAAACGCTCAATAAGGCAATCTTGGCTTATTTATTGTGCGAGTGTTGAAGGTCAAATTTATGCCGATAACGGTGCTATAGAGGCACTTTTGAAAAGAAAGAGTTTACTTTCTTGTGGGATTTTAAGGGTTGAAGGCACGTTCGATAAAGGAACTGTTGTTAACGTTTGCAACCAAGAAGGAGAGGTTGTTGCAAGGGGCATAACTTCCTTTAGTGATAACGAAGTTAATGAAATTTTATCTAGCGGTGATTCGCACATTATCGTGCACGCAAATAACGTTGCGATTTTGGAGGAATAATGATTGATTTTTCTGGCGCAAGAAAGGGCGCAAAGATATTAAAAAACGCATCCACAGAAATTAAGAATAAAGCACTTTTAAATATAGCGTCGGCTCTTGAATGCTCGGTTGATGAAATTTTGAAAGCAAACCTTGCTGATATTGAAAAGGCTGAGAAAAACGGAATTAAGCCTTCTATGGTTGATAGGCTTCGTTTAACCAAGGATAGAATTTTATCTATCGCTAGCGACGTTAAAAAGGTTGCCACTCTTCCCGACCCTGTTGGCGAAGTGGTTGAAAAATTTACGACTGAAACGGGGCTAAACATAAAGAAAGTTAGAGTGCCGTTTGGCGTTATCGGCGCAATTTACGAATCAAGACCAAACGTTACGGTAGATATTTCAGTTCTTTGCATTAAGACGGGTAACGCTTGCGTTTTAAAGGGCGGAAAGGAAGCCGAACAAACTAACAAAATTTTGGTTGAGATTATCAAAACGGCGGTTAAGCCTTATTTTGACGAGGGCGTGGTTACCCTTCTTGCTAGCGATAGGGCGTTAATTCAAGAACTTATCACTGCAAGGGGCGAAGTTGATTTAGTTTTTCCTCGCGGTGGAAAGGGGCTTATTGATTTCGTTGTGAATAACGCAACCGTTCCCGTTATTGAAACGGGCGCAGGCGTTTGTCACGTTTTCGTTGAAAAATCGTGCGACGTTGAGATTGCAAGAAAAGTTGTTCTTAACGCTAAAATTTCTCGCCCGTCAGTGTGCAACTCAGCCGAAACGCTTTTAATCGACGAGGCTATCGCGCCAAGCGTTTTACCGCTTTTAGAGGCTGATTTGGTCGGCGCTGGCGTTACGCTTCACGCTGATGAAAAAACGGCAAAACTTCTCAAAAACGCCGTTATTATGGGCGAAAACGACTACGCTACTGAATATAATTCGATGGATATGTCGGTGAAAATCGTGAGCGGAGTGGAAGAGGCGATTGAGCATATAAACTTTTTCGGCACGCACCATAGCGACGCAATTATCACTACCGACAAGGCTATTGCCGATAAGTTTACGAGCGAAATTGATAGCGCGTGCTGTTACGTAAATTGTTCAACGCGCTTTACTGACGGCGGTTGCTTCGGGTTTGGCGCAGAACTTGGAATTAGCACGCAAAAAATGCATGCAAGAGGCCCTATGGGCTTAAAGGAAATGACTTCTTATCACTACGTCGTTGAAGGAAATGGTAACGTAAGATGAAAAAATTCGGTATTTTAGGCTTTGGAAAAATGGGCGGAGCGTTCGCTAGCGGTGTTTTAGGTTCAGTGTTTAGCGCTCAAGAAATTATCGTTTTCGATAAAAATCAAACTAGCATTGAAAACGCTCAAAAGTTAGGCTTTTCAATAGCGAACAGCGAAAGCGACTTAATTCAAAACGCAAAAATTATTCTTCTTGCCGTAAAACCGCAAGACCTTGCTAAAACTTTAGAGAGCGTTAACGCTCAAGGTAAAATCATAATTTCTATTTGCGCTGGCGTAAGCCTTGAAAAACTCGGCGGTTATTTAGCGGACGCAAAAATTGCAAGGGTTATGCCCAACACTTGCGCAACCATAAAGCAATGCGTTAGCCTTGTTGCTTTTAATAATTCGATTAGCGACAACGAGAAGAAGGAAGTTTTTGCTATTTTAGATAGCGTTGGCGGGCATGAAGAAGTTGAAGAAAGGCTTATTGACGATCTTATTCCAATAAGCGGAAGTTTCACTGCATATTCTTATCTTTTCTTTAAATATTTTGCTAAAAGCGCAAGTTTAAGGGGCGCAGACTTAGACCTTTGCTTAAGGCTCGTTGCCAAAACTGCGATAGGCTCGGCGAATATGGTGCTAAATAGTGAGAAGAGTATTGACGAACTTATAAAAGACGTTTGTTCAAAAGGTGGCACTACGATTGCCGGCTTAGAAAAACTCGATTGCGAAGGTTTTGAAAGTTCTATTAAGGCTTGCGTTGACGCTTGCGCTGATAGGTCGATTGAACTTGGAAAACTATCTTAAAAAAGATTAAAAACTATTGCCAAAACAAAATATGCCGAAAAATATCAAAAACGGATATTTAAAATTTTGGCTAAAAATTTAAAAACCAAAAAAATACGCATAAAAAACGAGAAAATTTTGTGTTTTTCGTCTTTCATATTATATAATATAGTGGCATTTGACGGATGAAAAACACAATATCTTGTGCCTAAAATAATACTAAAAAAACTTATAAAAAAAATTGAAAAAATGGTTGAAAAACGGTTGACTTTATAGTTTGGTTATAGTATATTTAATGGGCTGTGTCATAAGGGTTGAGGTAAAAAGTTACTTAAACCAAGAAAAAAGCGCTGTTTGCGCTTTAGTTTTGGAAGATAATTTTTACTGACAAATGTGGAGTGTAATCTCTGCGACTAACCGCAACCTTAAATTTAGTCATCTGCTAAAAACACACGGCGCAGATGATTTTTTTTAAGTTTGAATTGCGAAACACACGGCAAAGTTGTTAAAACGCTAATAAAAGCAAAAAGCCTTGAAAAATAGGTTGATTTTGCTTCTTAGCTCCATTGACCGTGGTTAACGACTTATAAAAGTTAGTATAAAATGGAGGAAATTTTAAATGGCAGGTCAAAAAATTAGAATTAAGTTATCGGCTTACGACCACAGCATGGTTGACCAAGCAACGGCAAGAATCGTTGAAACGATGAAGAAAGCAGGCGCTAAAATTAGCGGTCCTATTCCACTACCAACTGAGAAAGAAATCGTTACGATTCTCCGCTCACCACACAAGTATAAGGATTCTCGTGAACAATTTGAACTTAGAACTCACAAGAGACTTATCGACATTTACTCAACAAACGCTAAGATTTTGGATAGCATCCACCTTCCAGCTGGTGTTGACGTTAAAATTAAACTTTAATTTTTGAAATATATACGGAGGTGAACTTTATCAATGAATAAAGCAATCATTGGAAAAAAATTAGGTATGACGCAGATCTTTTCCGCTGATGGAAAAGTAATCCCAGTTACCGTAATCGAGGCTGGTCCTTGCTCAGTAGTTCAAGTAAAAACGCTTGAAAGAGATGGTTACCAAGCAGTTAAACTCGGTTTTGAAAAGGTTAGTGAAAAGGTTTTAAATAAACCTGAATTAGGTCAGTTTAAGAAAGCTGGCGTTGAACCACAAAGAATTTTAAAAGAATTCCGTTTAGAAGATTGTGCTTCTTACGAAGTTGGTTCACAAGTTACTTGCGACGTTTTTGCTGTTGGCGATAAGGTTGACGTTATCGGCACGACGAAAGGTCACGGTTTCACCGGCGTTATTAAAAGATGGAATCAACATAAGTTAAGAGCTACACACGGTGTAGGCCCTGTTCACAGAGAAGTTGGTTCTATGGGCGCAAACAGCTCGCCATCAAGAGTATTCAAGAACAAGCACCTTGCTGGTCAATACGGTTGTGAACAAGTTACCGTATTAAATCTTGAAGTAGTTATGGTTGATGCAGCAAGAAACGCTATTTTGGTTAAGGGCGCAGTTCCTGGTCCAAAGGGCGGATACGTTTCGATTAGAAACAGCGTTAAAGCATAAGGAGGGGACGAGGTATGCCAAGTATTAAATTATATAATATGAAAGGCGAATCAAACGGCACGATTGAGTTGTCTGAAGCACTTTTCACAATGGAATATAATGAAGCGCTCGTTCATCAAGCAGTTGTAACAAGACTTGCTAATGAAAGACAAGGAACGAAAAGCACTTTAACTAGAACTGAAGTTCGTGGTGGTGGCAGAAAGCCTTACCGTCAAAAAGGAACTGGTAATGCTCGTCAAGGTTCAACCAGAGCTCCACAATGGATTAAGGGTGGCGTAGTTTTCGCTCCAAAGTCAAGAGACTTCTCAAAGAAAATGAACGTTACTGCAAAAAGAACTGCACTCTTTACTGCATTATCTAAAAAACTTAGCGATAACGAGTTCTATGTAATCGACGAAGTTGCAGTTGAAAACGGTAAGACTAAAGAAATGCTTGCTTTCTTAAAGGCTTTCGGCTTTGAAAAGACCGTGCTTATCGTTATGGATAAGAAGGATGAATTAGTAATCCGTGCTGCAAGCAACATTAAGAAACTTAACACAATTGCTGTTGAACAACTTAACACTTACGACGTTGTTAAGAACGCAGTTATCGTATTATCAAAAGGTTCAATCGAAAAATTACAGGGGGTCTATGGTGAATAATGGAAGCAAGAGATATTATTATAAGACCTATTCTTACTGAAAAGAGTTACGCTGATATCGCAATCAAGAAATACGTTTTTGAAGTAGCTAAAAAGGCTAACAAAACTGAAATCAAACTTGCAGTTGAAGAACTTTTCGGCGTTAAAGTAGATAAAGTAAACACAGTTAACTGTAAGGGTAAACTCAAGAGAATGGGTCGCCACGAAGGTTACACTCCTGCTTTTAAGAAAGCAATCGTTCAATTAAAGGCAGATAGCAAGGGTATTGAGTTCTTTGACTCATTATCATAATTAGGAGGATAAAAGATTATGGGTATTAAAAGATATAATCCAACTTCTCCTGCACGCCGTTTTATGTCGGTAAGCACTTACGAGGAAATCACTTGCACTAAGCCAGAAAGATCACTCGTTGAAGATATGCGTCATACCGGCGGTAGAAACGCACAGGGTAAGATTACCGTTCGTCATCACGGCGGTGGAAATAAAAGAAAATATCGTATCATCGATTTCAAGAGAAATAAAGATGGTATTCCAGCAACTGTAAAGACTATCGAATACGATCCAAACAGATCTGCTAACATTGCACTCGTTTGCTATGCTGACGGTGAAAAGAGATATATTCTCGCACCTTACGGCTTAAACGTTGGCGATAAGATTATCAGCGGTGAAGGCGCAGATATCAAGGCTGGTAACGCGCTTAAACTTGCGGACATCCCTGTTGGTACAATGGTTCACAACATTGAACTTCAACCAGGAAAGGGCGGTCAACTCGTTCGTGCGGCTGGTATGTCTGCTCAACTTATGGCAAAAGAAGGCAAACTTGCAACAATCAAGATGCCTAGCGGTGAAATGAGATATATTCCTTTAAACTGCAAAGCAACTGTTGGTCAAGTAGGTAACCTCGATCACGAAATTATTCGTATCGGTAAAGCAGGTAAGAAAAGACATATGGGTATTAGACCTACCGTTCGTGGTTCTGTAATGAACCCATGCGATCACCCTCACGGTGGTGGTGAAGGTAAGTCACCAATCGGTCGTCCAGGTCCAGTAACCCCATGGGGTAAGCCAGCGCTTGGTCATAAGACTAGAAAGAAAAAGAATAAGTCTAACAAGTTTATTCTTAAACGCGTAAATTAAGGAGTTGAATTATGAGTAGAAGTGTAAAGAAAGGACCTTACGTGCAAGCAAAGTTGCTCGCAAGAGTAGAGGCTTTAAACGCTGAAAATAAGAAAACCGTATTAAAGACTTGGTCAAGATCATCAACGATATTCCCACAAATGGTTGGGCATACGATTGCTGTTTACGACGGAAGAAAACACGTTCCTGTATACGTTACTGAAGATATGGTAGGTTGCAAGCTCGGTGAGTTCGCTCCAACAAGAACCTTCAAGGGCCACGCAGGCGCGAAAACGACTTCGGGTAGATAGGAGAATAGAAAATGGCAAAGAATATGAAATTAAAAACTGCACGTATTCAAGAAACTAAAGATAGAAGACCACGTGCATGTGCTAAATATGTAAGAATTTCTCCATTTAAGGTAAGAGTTGTTCTCGACCTCGTTAGAGGTAAAAACGTTAAAGAGGCTGTTGCAATTTTAGAAAATTGCTCAAAGGCTGGCGCTGAACCAATTAAGAAAGTTGTTATGTCTGCTGCGGCAAACGCTGAACACAACCTTCAAATGAATAGCCAAGACCTTTATATCGCAGAATGCTATGCTGATATGGGCCCAACGCTTAAGAGAATGCAACCAATGGCTCACGGTAGAGGTTTTAGAATCTTAAAGAGAACTAGCCACATCACCGTAATTTTAGATGCTAGGGCATAAGTAGGAGGAATTTATGGGACAAAAAGTTAATCCACACGGACTTAGAGTTGGCGTAATCAAGTCTTGGGACACTCAATGGTTCGCTGACAAGAAGGAATTTTCAGTTTTCTTAAAGGAAGACTATGAAATTAGAAAATTCATTAAAAGTAAATACTATGCTGCAGCAATCGCTAAAATTTTGATTGAAAGAGCCGCTTCTAGAATCAACATTACCATCCACACTGCTCGTCCAGGCGTGTTAATCGGTAAGGCTGGCGCTGAAATCGAAGTAATTAAGCAAAGCCTTGCAAAACTTTGCAAAGGTAAGCAAATTGCAGTTAACATTATCGAAATTAAGAAACCTGATTGTGATGCACAACTCGTTGCTGAATCGATTGCCGCTCAACTTGAAAAGAGAGCATCTTTTAGAAGATGTATGAAGCAAGCAATCTCAAGAGCAATGAGAATGGGCGTTAAGGGTATCAAAACAATGGTAAGCGGACGTTTAGACGGCGCTGAAATTGCTAGAAGTGAACAATACCACGAAGGTTCAATTCCACTTCAAACTTTAAGAGCAGATATCGACTACGGCACTGCAACCGCTAAGACCACTTTCGGTGTTATCGGTGTTAAGGTTTGGGTTTACAAGGGTGAAGTCCTCGGCGGTATGAAGAAAGAAGGAGGCGAAGCTTAATATGTTAATGCCTAAAAGAGTTAAGAGAAGAAGAGTTCATCGTGGCAGAATGACGGGCAAATGCACTAAGGGCAACAAACTTGCTTACGGTGAAATTGGTCTCGTTGCAGATAGTTCTGCATGGGTAACTTCTAATCAAATAGAAGCAGCGCGTATCGCTATGACCAGATTTACTAAGCGTGGTGGTAAGGTATGGATTGATATCTTCCCTCACAAACCAGTTACCAAAAAACCTGCTGAAACAAGAATGGGTAGTGGTAAAGGTTCTGTAGAATACTGGGTAGCAGTAGTTAAGCCAGGTAGAGTTTTATTCGAAATGGCTGGCGTAGATGAAGCAATCGCAAGAGAAGCACTTCGTTTAGCAAGTCATAAACTTCCTTGCAAGTGCAAAATCATAAAGAAAGAAATTATTGAAGAAGGCGGTGAAGGTTAATGAAAGCAAAACAAATTCACGATATGACCGATGAAGAGTTAATGAATAAACTTGCTGAGTTAAAAGACGAGTTATTTAACCTTCGTTTCCGTCACGCAACCGGTCAACTTGAAAATCCTAACGTTTTAAGCGTTGTTAAAAAGGATATTGCAAGAGTTAAAACGGTTTTAAGAGAAAGAGAAATTAAGAAGGCTTAAGGAGGTTTACAATGAGAAATTTACGTAAAGAAAGAGTAGGTATCGTTACCTCCGATAAGATGGATAAGACTGTAGTAGTAACTATCGAGCAAAAGGCTAAACACCCACTCTATAAGAAAACTATTACAACTTCTAAAAAGTATAAAGCGCACGACGAAGAAAATGCTTGCGGTATCGGCGATAAAGTAAGAATCGTTGAAACTAGAAAACTTAGCAAGGATAAGAACTGGCGTGTTGCTGAAATCATCGAAAAGGCTAAGTAATCGGGAGGCGTAAAATGATACAACCACAATCAAGATTAAAAGCAGCAGATAATTCTGGCGCAAAAGAAATTATGTGCATTAAAGTTCTTGGCGGTTCATTTAGAAAGAGTGGTAACATTGGCGATATTATCGTAGCGTCAGTAAAAACCGCTACTCCTGGTGGTACTGTTAAGAAAGGCGACGTTGTTAAAGCCGTTATCGTTAGAACGAGCAGTGGTTTGAGAAGACCTGACGGCACTCACATCAAGTTTGACGACAACGCAGCCGTTATTATCGACAATCAAAAACAACCAAGAGGCACTCGTATTTTTGGGCCTGTTGCAAGAGAGTTAAGAGAGAAAGACTTTATGAGAATTATCTCTCTTGCTCCAGAAGTATTATAAGGAGGGAATTAAAGTGAAAGTTAAGAAAAATGATACCGTTTACGTATTAACCGGCAAAGACGCTGGCAAACAAGGTAAAGTGCTTTCTGCATTCCCTAGCGAAAACAAAATCAAAGTTGATGGCGTTAACGTTCAAAAGAAGAGCAAAAAGGCTCGTTCTGCAAAGGAAACTAGCGGAATTGTTGAACAAGTTGGCAAAATCGACGCATCAAACGTTTTAGTTATCTGCCCAGATTGCGGAAAGGGAACTAGAGTTCAATATGACGTAACTGGCGAAAAGAAGATAAGAAAATGCGCAAAATGTGGCGCTCCACTAGATGAGGCTGCAAAGAAAGAAAAGAAGGCTGCTTCAAAAAGAGCACCAAAAAAGAAAAAGGCTGACGCCGAATAATAAGGAGATTTTATAATGGCAAGTAGTAAGACTCAGGTTGCTAAAGAATCTGCAACCGATTCAAAATACGTAAGCCGAGTAAGAGAGCGCTATTTCAAAGAAGTAGTTCCTTATCTTATGAAGCATTTCAACTATAAAAACGTAAACGAAGTTCCAAGACTTGTTAAGATTACCATTAACGGTGGTCTTGGTGATATCAAAGATAACGCAAAGAGCATTCAACAAGTTCGTAACGAACTCGGGCTTATCGCAGGTCAAAGACCAGTTCTCACAACTGCTAAAAAGTCAGTTGCAAACTTCAAGGTAAGAGTTGGTATGAACGTTGGCGTGAAGGTAACGCTTCGTCAAGACAGAATGTATGATTTCTTTGACAAACTCGTTTCAATCGCACTACCAAGAGTAAGAGACTTTAAGGGTGTTCCAACAAAGTCTTTCGATGGTAGAGGCAACTATGCTATGGGCGTTAAAGAACAACTTATCTTCCCTGAAATCCAATACGACCAAATCGAAAAGATTAGAGGTTTCGATATTTGTTTCGTAACAACGGCTAAGACGGACGAAGAAGCAAGAGAACTCTTAAAGGCACTCGGTATGCCTTTCAAGGCGTAATTAAGGAGAACGTGAAATGGCAAAAAAAGCAATGATAAATAAACAACAGAGAACCCCTAAGTTCTCTACTAGAGCATACACCAGATGCAGCATCTGCGGTCGCCCTCACTCCGTAATAAGAAAATACGGTATTTGCCGTATTTGCTTTAGGAATCTTGCCTATAAGGGTCAAATTCCGGGTGTAAAGAAAGCGAGCTGGTAAAGGAGGAAAAAGAAATGACAGATCCTATTGCAGATATGCTTACAAGAATTAGAAACGCGCTCGTTGTAAAACGCGAAGTAGTAGAAATTCCATTATCTAACACTAAAAAGGCTATTGCACAAATTCTTCTTGACGAAGGTTACATCAACGGCTTCGAGGTTAAGGGTGAAGGTATTGAAAGCAAAATCGTTGTTGAATTAAAATACGGCGCAAAAGGCGAAAAAGTTATCACTGGTTTAAAGAGAATTTCTAAGCCAGGCTTAAGAATTTACGCTGGTTACGATAAACTCCCTAAAGTTTTAAACGGTATGGGTATTGCTATCGTATCAACTCCAAAGGGCGTAATGACTGATAGAGAAGCGAGAGCAAAACGCCACGGTGGCGAAATTCTCGCATACGTTTGGTAAGGAGGAAGGTTTAATATGTCAAGAATTGGTAAAGAACCTATTAAAATTCCTGCTGGCGTTACCATCGAAGTTGGTCAAGATCTTATCACGGTTAAAGGTCCTAAAGGCACTTTAACTCAAGATTACGATAACAACATCAACGTTTCAGTTGAAGGCGACAAAGTTGTTTTAACAAGATCATCTAACGACGGTCCTATTAGAGCAAAACACGGCTTATATAGAGCGCTCATTAACAACATGGTAGTAGGCGTAACTAACGGCTTTGAAAAAGGTCTTATCGTTAGCGGTGTTGGTTGGAAAGTTAACATGCAAGGCGATAAGCTTATCTTAAACGTTGGTTTCTCTCACCCAGTTGAGTTCACTGCACTTCCAGGCGTAAAACTCGCTTGCCCATCTCAAACCGAAATTACCGTTAGCGGTATCAACAAGGTTGACGTTGGTCAAGTTGCAGCATCTATCCGCGCTATTAGAAAGCCTGAACCTTACCACGGTTACGGTATTCGTTATAAAGACGAAGTAATCGAACGTAAGGAAGGTAAGACTGCTGGTAAGTAAAGGAGTAAAGAGTAAATTATGATTACTAAAATTGATAAAAATCAAGATAGATTAAAAAGACATTCTAGAGTAAGAAAGAAAATCAGCGGAACTAGCGAATGCCCAAGACTTTCTGTTTTTAGAAGCCTTAACCACATCTATGCACAAATCATCGATGATACTACTTCTTCTACGCTCGTTGCAGCATCTACCGTTGAAGCAGCAATCGCTAAGAGCGTAAACGGCAAGACTAAGAAAGAAGCAGCAAACATCGTAGGCAAAAAACTTGCTGAAAAGGCTCTCGCTAAAGGTATCACCGAAGTTGTTTTCGACAGAGGCGGTTATATCTACACTGGTAGAGTAGCAAGCTTAGCAGACGGCGCAAGAGAAGCCGGACTTAAATTCTAAAGGAGGACTCAAAAATGGCAAGAGAAAATAGACCACAGAGAAGACCTGAGGAAAAGGACGGTCTTATCAAAAAGACCATCTGCATCAACCGTGTAACAAAGGTTGTTAAAGGTGGTAGAAAAATGCGTTTCGCTGCAGTTGTTGTTTGTGGCGACGAAAACGGCAGAGTTGGTTACGGAATGGGTAAAGCAAACGAAGTTCCAGAAGCTTTAGAAAAAGCAACCCAACAAGCAAAAAAGAACATGGCTCCTATCGCTTTAGACGGAACTACTATCCCACATAGCGTTATCGGCAAATTCAGCAGAGGTTCAATCTTAATGCTTCCTGCTGAAGAAGGTACGGGCGTTATCGCAGGTGGTCCTGTTCGTGCGGTTATGGAAGCGTGCGGTATCAAGAATATTAGAACTAAATCTCACGGCACTACCAACCCTATCAATATGGTTAAAGCAACCATTGAAGGTTTGAAAGAGTTAAGAACGGCTGAACAAATTGCACAACTTCGTGGCAAAACCGTTGAAGAGATTTTAGGTTAAGGAGGCTTAAAATGGCACAAGTAAAAATTACCTTAGTTAAAAGCACTATCGGTTGCTTAAAGGTTCAAAAGGCTACTGTTGCGTCTTTAGGTCTTACCAAAATTCATCAATCTAAGATTTTTGAAGATAACGCTTGCTTACAAGGCAAAATCGCAAAGATTAGCCATCTTGTAAAAGTTGAAAACGTTTAAGAGGTAGATTATGAGATTAGGAAATTTACAGCCAGCAATCGGCTCAAGAACTTCTGCTAAGAGAGTTGGTAGAGGTATCGGTTCTGGAACGGGTAAAACGAGTACCAAGGGTCATAAAGGTCAATGGGCAAGAAGCGGTGGCGGTGTTCGCCCTGGCTTCGAAGGCGGTCAAATGCCTCTCGTTAGACGTTCTCCAAAAAGAGGTTTTAACAACCATTTTAGAAAGGTATATGCAATCGTTAACCTTGACGTTTTAAATAACTTCGAACAAGGTTCAGTTGTAGATTTTGAAACTTTATTCGCTGAAGGTCTTATCAAAGACGTTAAGAACGCAATCGGTCTTAAGGTTTTAGGTAGCGGAACTATTAGCGTTGCTTTAACTGTTAAAGCATCAAAGTTTTCTTCTTCTGCTAAGGAAGCAATCGAAAAAGCCGGCGGCACTTGCGAATTGGTTTAATTAGATTGTTTTAAGCGGAGGGTGATATGTTTCAAACTTTAAAAAATGCCTTTAAGGAAAAAGAAATTAGAAAAAAGATTTTCTTAACACTTATTCTAATTTTATTATACAGGATCGGTTGTTTCGTTCCTGTTCCGGGTATTGGCTCGCAACTTATTTCTGCTGATGATTTAGGTAGCGTTTCATACCTCAACATTTTAAGTATGATGACTGGTGGCGCGCTTGCAAACGGCACCTGGTTCGCTATGGGTATTGGCCCTTACATTAACGCATCTATTATTATTCAACTTTTGACTGTTGCAATTCCATCGCTTGAAAGACTTTCAAAGTCTGGCGAGGAAGGTCAAAAAAGGATTTCGGCTATCACAAGAATCGGCGCTTTAATAATTTCTGTTATTCAAGCAATCGGTTTATTGTTAAACTACGGCTCAGCACTTTCAACTTCAGCAACGGGTGGCACTGCGCTATCTCAAATGCTTGGAGGTCAAGTATGGCTAGCTTACGTTATCGCCGTTATCTTCTATGCTTCAGGCACGCTCGTAACCGTATGGCTCGGTGAAAGAATTACTGAATATGGCGTTTCTAACGGTATTTCAATGCTAATCTTCATTGGTATCTTGTCAACCGCTGGCACAATGTTCATTTCAATGATTAACACTGCGTTTTTCGGTGGTGGCGACTTGACTGCTTTCTGGAAACTTTTAGGCTACATCGCTGCAATCATCATAATCTTCGGTTGCATCGTATTGGTTGACCTTGCTGAAAGAAGAATTCAAGTTCAATATGCTAAGCAAGTTAAAGGAAGAAAAATGTATGGCGGTCAATCAACCGTAATTCCTATCAAGGTTAACGCTAACGGCGTTATGCCACTTATCTTTGCTTTCTCGATTGTTTCGTTCCCAGAACTTATTATGTCAATGTTCTGGCCAAACAGTCCTGCTATGGCATGGTGGCAAACATACATGGGTTCTAACTCCATTTTATATATGATAGTTTTATCGCTCTTGATTTTATTCTTTGCGTATTTCTACTCAATGATTCAATTCAATCCAGACGATATTTCAAAAACTATTCAACAAAATGGTGGTTTTATCCTAGGTATCCGTCCTGGTAAGCCAACTGCTGACCATTTAAGAAAAATTCAAAACAAAATCACGTTATTCGGTGCAATTTTCTTAGCGCTTGTTGCGCTCGTTCCTGCAATCATCTTTAGATTGATTGATCCAGCAACGTCTTCAATCTTTAGTGCAACGGGTATGCTTATCTGCGTATCTGTAGCGCTTGAGTTTAACACCGCACTCGAATCACAAATTATGATGAAGAATTACAAGGGCTTCTTAAAATAAAAACTTGTAACAAGGTTTTATGAACTTAATTCTATTAGGCGCGCCCGGTGCGGGTAAAGGCACGCAAGCATCGCTTTTATGCGATAAGCTTAACGTTCCGCACATCTCTACGGGCGATATATTTAGAAAAAACATAAAAGAACAAACTCCTATCGGTATAGTCGCAAAAGGCTATATCGATAAGGGGCAACTTGTTCCTGACGAGGTTACCGTTGAAATCGTTCGCCAAAGGCTTTTAGAGGCTGACTGCGCTAACGGCTTTATGCTAGACGGTTTTCCAAGAACAGTTGAACAAGCAAAAGCATTAAGCGAGTTTGCCAAGATTGACGTTGTTATAAATATCGACGTTCCTCTTGAAAAACTTAGTAAAAGACTAACGGGAAGACGCGTTTGTTCTAAGTGCGGTGAATCTTATCACGTAGATTTTTTGAACGGCGAAAAGTTATGTTCAAAATGCGGTGGTGAACTTTATCAACGCGCGGATGACAACGAGCAAACCGTAAATCAAAGACTTGAGGTTTATACTAAACAGACGGCTCCTTTGATTAGTTTCTATAAAGACGCCAATATTTTGAAAAACGTAAACGGAGATTTATCCGCAAGCGAAGTTCTTGAAGAAATCATAAAGGCTTTACAATGATTTACTTAAAAAAGAACGAAGAACTTGAAAAAATGCGTAAAGCGGGAAAAATCGTAGGCGACGTTCTAAAACTTTTAGAAGATAAAATCGCTATCGGTATGAAAACGATTGAACTTGACCGTTTGGCTTACGACTATATAACCAAAATGGGCGCAAAGCCATCGTTTCTAGGTTACGGCGGATTTCCTGCAAGCATTTGCGTTTCAATCGACGAGGAGGTTGTTCACGGCTTTCCTTCGGAGAGGATTATTAAAGAAGGCGAAATCGTCAGCGTTGACGTGGGTGCGTTTATAGGCGGTTTTCACGGCGACGCAGCAAGAAGTTTTTACTTAGGTGAAACTTCTAAAGAGAAGAAAAAACTTGTTGAGGTTACTCGCGAGTGCTTCTTCAAGGGCGTTGAAACTGTTATGGAAGGAAGCGCGCTGGGCGATATTGGCTCGGCAATCCAGACTTATGCCGAAGAAAACGGCTTTTCGGTGGTTCGAGAAATGGTAGGGCACGGAATTGGGAGAAATCTCCACGAAGACCCGTCAGTTCCAAACTACGGTAAAAAAGGCGTAGGCGTAAGGCTTAGAAAAGGTATGACGCTTGCTATTGAACCAATGATAAATTTGGGTAAGAAAGAAGTTATCATAGACGGCTGGAAGTGTATAACGAAAGATTTAATGCCATCAGCCCACTATGAAAACACTATCGCTCTTACAGATAATGGCGTAGAAATACTCACTCTTTAAAATATAAATGGAGGAATATTCGTGTCTAAAAACGACGTAATCGAGGCAGAAGGCGTAATTATTGAAGCACTGCCAAAAGCAGAGTTTAAAGTCAAATTATCCAACGGTTTTGTTATCACTGCATACATTTCTGGTAAACTTAGAATGAACTTTATCAAAATTATCCCAGGCGATACCGTTAAGTTGGAAATGAGCCCTTACGATTTAACGAGGGGTAGAATAGTATGGCGTAGTAAAGCCTAAAAAACAGTTAATCTAAATTAAACGGAGGAATTAAAAATGAAAGTTAGACCGTCAGTTAAGCCTATGTGCGATAAGTGCAGGGTTATTAAGAGAGAAGGCAAAGTTATGGTCATCTGCTCCAAAAACAAAAGCCACAAGCAAAGACAAGGCTAATGGAAATTCTTTGCGCTTTTCTTG
Source organism: Christensenellaceae bacterium (assembly GCA_045534575.1). GTDB lineage: Bacteria > Bacillota > Clostridia > Christensenellales > Borkfalkiaceae > UBA4636. Next base: position 103,705 of record JAZSJZ010000007.1, on the reverse strand, counting down.
TGTTAGTTAAAAGTTTTTTTGAAGTTTTAGTTTTTAGCGATTAAAATTTTCTCAAAACCTTTTGCTCATTCCAAGCAAAGGAAAAGTCGCAATCTTATATATAAAAAATACTTTAATATTTTACATTTTTTTGGAGGTTAAGAAAAAATGGCACGTATTTCCGGTGTTGATTTACCGAGAGATAAGCGCGTAGAAATCGGCCTTACCTATATTTTCGGTATCGGCAGACCTACCGCAAGCAAGATTTTAAAAGAAACAGGTGTTAACCCTGATACGAGAGTTAAAGATTTAACTGAGGACGACGTTTCCAAAATCAGGGATTACATTGAAAAGAACCTTCGCGTAGAAGGTGAATTAAAGACGGAAGTTTCAATGAACATTAAGCGTTTAATCGAAATTGGTTGCTTCCGTGGCGTTCGTCACAGAAAGAACTTACCTGTTCGTGGTCAAAGTTCTAAGAGAAATGCAAGAACCAGAAAAGGTCCTCGCAGAACCGTTGCTAAGAAAAAGACGGCATCAAAGTAGGAGGAGTGAATTATGGCAGTTAAGAAAGTCATTAAAAGACGTAGAGAAATTAAAAAGATTGACAAAGGTCAAGTTCACATTAAATCTTCTTTCAACAACACTATTATTACGTTTACCGATACAAACGGCAACGCTATTTCACAATGCAGTTCAGGCGCGCTCGGCTTCCGTGGCTCAAGAAAGTCAACTCCGTTCGCTGCTCAACAAGCATGTGAAACTGCAGCAAAGGCTGCTATGGAGCACGGTTTAAGATCTGTTGAAGTATTCGTAAAAGGTCCTGGTCAAGGTAGAGAATCAGCAATTCGTGCGCTTGGCGTTGTAGGTCTTGAAGTTACTTTAATTCAAGACGTATCACCAATCCCACACAACGGTTGCCGTCCACCTAAGCGCCGTAGAGTATAAGGAGAAAAATTATGGCTAAATATACAGAATCAAAATGTCGTCTTTGCAGACGTGAAGGTGCTAAATTATTCTTAAAGGGCGAAAGATGCTATAAGTCAACTTGTCCTTTCGAGAGAAGACCTGTTGCTCCGGGCGTTCACTCAGGTAAGAGAAAGAAAGTTTCGGAATACGGCTTGCAACTTCGTGAAAAACAAAAAACTAAGAGAATTTACGGTGTTTTAGAAGGTCAATTTAGAAAATATTATGAAAAAGCTGACCGTATGAAAGGTATCACCGGTGAAAACATGCTTTCTTTATTAGAAAGAAGACTTGATAACGTTGTATTTAGAATGGGCTTTGCCGTTTCTAGATCACAAGCACGTCAACTCGTAACTCACGCTCACTTTACCGTTAACGGTAAGGCTGTTGACATTGCTTCATACCAAGTTTCACTAGGCGACGTAATCGCTGTAAAGGAAAACAAAAAAGACAATAAATATTTCTCTCAACTTAAAACTTTAGCAAAGAACGGTTCTATGCCAAAGTGGGTTGAGTTCGATCCAGAAACACTTACCGGTAAGGTCATTGCACTTCCGCAAAGAGATGATATTGATGCTCAAATTGCTGAACAAATGATCGTCGAGTTATATTCTAAGTAATCTTAGTTTATGGCTACTTGCGAGAGTTTTCTCGCCAAAAATCATTTATAGGAGGTAAGTTTCCCCATGATGGAAATAGAAATGCCAAAAAGGGAAGTTGAAGAGAATCTTCAACGTGATTATTGCAAAGTAGTTATCGAGCCGTTAGAAAAAGGCTTTGGTTCAACTCTTGGTAATAGTTTAAGAAGAACTCTTTTATCTTCACTACCTGGCGCTGCCGCACAAGGCATCAAGTTTGCTTCATCACTTGGCGTTAAGCACGAATTTTCGTCTATTGACGGCGTTAAAGAAGACGTTTCAAATATTATTCTCAACGTTAAAGAAATTGCGTTCAAAACCGTTAGCACCGACCCTAGTTTTAAAGAAATTGTTAATTTATCAAAGCAAGGTCCTTGCACGGTAACCGCGGGCGATATTGAAGTTCCAGCCGATATCGAAGTTCTAAACCCTGAACTTGTTATCTGCACGCTTGACGAAGGCGTTAACTTCTCAATGGATATCACCGTTGGTCGTGGTCGTGGTTATAAGGGCGCAGACCATAACAACACAAATGAGATTGATTATATTCCTGTTGATTCCAAATATTCACCTGTAAAGAAGGCTTGCTACAGCGTTGAAGAAATCCGCGTAGGTCAAAGCAACGACTATGATAAGTTAACTTTAGAGGTTTGGACAAACGGCGCATTCTCAGGCAAAGAAATTATTTCTCTTGCTGCAAAGATTGTTGAAGAACACGTTCATCTTTTCGTAGGTCTTAGTGAATCAATCGGTTCGCTTGGAATTTTGCGCGAGCAACCTGAAGATAAGACGCTTGGCAACTTGCATAAGAGCATTGAAGATATGGACCTTTCAGTTCGTTCTTACAACTGCTTAAAGCGCGCGGGAATTCATACCGTAGAAGATTTAACTCAAAAAACTATGGATGACATGTTAAAGGTTCGTAATTTAGGTAAGAAGTCGCTCGACGAAATCACCTTAAAACTTCACAGTTACGGACTATCGTTTAAAGAACAGGAGGATTAATTAAAATGCCAAGAAAATTAGGTATGACGACCACAATTAGATTGTCTGTTTTAAAGAATCAGGCTTCAAAATTGCTTTGGTATGGAAGAATTGAAACCACTCAGGCAAGAGCAAAAGAATTAAGACCTTACGTTGAAAAAATTATTACCGCTGCTATCAATTCGTATGAAGATACTATTGAATCTACCGTTACCGTTACCGATAGCAAGGGTAAAGAAACCACTAAGAAGGTTATCAAGGACGGTCCTAACAAACTCGCTGCTAGAAGAAGAATTATGGCTAAACTTCACAAATTTGAAGAAATTAAGGCTAAAGGCGAATCAAAGAGAGAGTTCAAAGAAAGAACTCAAGGTATTAACCATCCGTTAATCGAAAAACTCTTTAATGAAATCGCACCTAAATACGCTCAAAGGGCTGAAGAATTAGGTCAAAAGGGTGGCTATACGAGAATTTACCTTTTAGGCGAACGCCGTGGCGATGCTGCTGAAAAGGCAATTATCGAACTCGTTTAATAAAAAATTAGTTAGCGTGTTCTCTCTTAGAGAGCACGCTAAAATTTATTTTTGGCTTATTTTGAAGGTAAATAATTTTGTTTTTGACTAAACAAAATTGCATTTAATCGACTTATAGGCGGACTTTTTATAAATTTTAATGATTTTTTTTAAAAAACTATTGAATAACTACTATTGTTTGTGGTAGAATATATTAAACAAGCAAAGGAGATACGATTTATGAAAAAATGCGCATACTGTGGCGCCGTTTTAGATGAAGAAGCAAAATTCTGTGAGTTTTGTGGTGCAAAGCAACAAGAGGCTGTTTTTGAACAAACTCAAAAAACTCCTCAACAAGTATATCAACCTTCTCAAGGTTATCAACCTCAGCAATCTCAAGGTTATCAACCTCAGCAATTTCCTCAACAAAACCCATTTGATCCAGCAAACAGAATTTGGGGCATGGGTTGGTTCAAGTTCTTAATAAACTTCTGGCTGTTTTTCATGGCTTTTATATATTTCTTTTCAAGCATAAGTTGTTTTACGGGGATTTTAAGAGATGATACCATCTATGCAACAACTGCCGCTAAATTTTACTTTTTGTATCCGGAAATGGAAGTGGTTGATATAATTTATGGCGTTTTACAATTGTTGTTAATTCCATTTGCTGTTATTGTTAGAATAAAACTTGCTAACTATAACAAGATTGGACCAACACTTTTCTTTGCATTTATTATTGCTGACGCTATAGTCGATTGTTTCTTCTATATGTTTAGTTTAATTTCGGTTGATACCTTATACATTATCGATATGGCTTTTGCTATAATTTGGGCAACGGTTGTTATTTTAAGTTTCAGAGTTTATTTTAAAAATAGAAGTCATTTCTTTATTAACTAACAAAAAAATTAATGCTCGATAGAATTTTCTATCGAGCATTTTTTAATGCAGATTTTACTGTTTATGAAGTTATAGGCGCACTTATTCTAATTCATCAAGTGTTTTTGAGTAAACGGGGAGAACGTTTTTAACAAAATATTGAACTTCTTTTTCTTGCATTTTTTCAATATCGTTCCAAATAGCAACCTTTGCTTTTTTAAACTCAAGGTTGTTTGCCTTGCACTCTTCAACGCACTTAACAAAAGCCGAAATCCTATCAGCCTTTTTAACAATTTGATATTCTTTTGAAGAAGTGTCCGGCAGGAGCGATTTTCTATATTCTACTTGAAGTTCTTCTGGAAGCGTTGATAGCAACTTTTCGCAAGAGTTCTTTTCAAGGTCTTTATAAGCCGTGTTAATTTCTTTATTAAAATATTTAATAGGCGTTGGCAAATCCCCCGTTATAACTTCGCTACTTTCGTGATACAAAGCGTAAAGAACAACCTTTTCAATATCGTAGTCTTTTTCAAAATAGGTGTTGCCGATAACCGCAAGAGCGTGGGCGATAAAGCAAACACCGCTAGTGTGTTCCATAATGTTTTCTTCAACAACCGAGTGCATTAAACTCCAGCGCTTAATGTATTTCATCCTAGCCATATAAGCAAAAAAATCGTAAGTCATAATAGTTCATCCTTTTTTTAGTATTATGATTATATCAAACAAAAGCGCAAATTTCAAGCAAAACCAAAAATACATTAAAAAGAATTTTTTAAAAAATAAAACGGGTTAAAAAAGGGTTATTTTTTGAAAAATATAAAATTCTAGCAAGGTTTATATTGTTTTTTTTGCTAAAATATTGTAAAATTAAATGGTAATAAAAAAATTGAAGGTGTTTTATGAGTTTCATTGAAATTAACGACCTTAAAAAAGAATATGATGGTGGAAAGGTTGGCGTTAGCGAATTTACCTTAAACGTTGAAAAGGGCGAGTTTATCGTTCTTCTTGGCGGGCACGAAGCGGGAAAGACTTGCGTTTTAAAAATGCTTACGGGCTTAGACGAAATAACTAGCGGTGAGTTTAAAATTGACGGCGTGCTTATGAATGGACTTCAACCAAAAGATAGAGACGTTGCAATTGTTTCTAGAGGAGCGGGGCTTTATCAACACCTTAACATTTTCGATAACTTAGCGTTTGGCTTAAAACTTAGAAAAATTCCAACCGCTGAGATTGAAGATAGGGTTTACGATATGGCAAACCTTCTTGGCTTAACGGGTATTTTATCGAGAAAGCCAAAAACCATCTCGGCGTTTGAACGCCAACGTGTTGCTATAGGCAGGGCGCTTGTTCGTTCACCAAGAGTAGTTTTTCTTGACGAACCTTTTTCTGATTACGACGGCGATTCACGCTTGCAGTTAAGGAACGAAATTTTAAAACTTCAACAACGCCTAAACGCAACCTTTATTTACGCAACATCAAACGCAGTTGAAGCAATGACTTTGGCTGATAGGATTGTGTTTATGGAAAAGGGTAAAATCTTGCAAGTGGGAACTCCAAAGGAACTTTACGATAACCCTCAAACAATATCTATTGCAAGATATATCGGCAAGCCTCCAATCAACCTTTTTGAAGGCAAAACTGACGGCGAGAATTTTGAGTTTTTCGGCAACAAAATTGCGCTCGAAGGAAATTCCTTGACGAGTGCAAAAAACTTACAAGATAAGTCTAAAAAACTTCAACTTGCTATCCGTGCTGAAGATATAATTTTAGGCGAAGATTTTCAAGCAACTTGCCAAACCATTCAAAAAATAAGTGACGAAAAAAGCCTTTTAACCTTTGCAATCGATGGTGATAGGAACGAACATTTTGCTTTAATTTTGGGTGAATTTGAAGCAAAGCAAGGCGATACCGTTGGTTTAAAATTCAATAAAGAATATATAAATTTATACGATTTTGAAACTGAAATTAAGTTATAATTTTAAATTTTAATTTTGACCGAGAGTTTTTTCTCGGTCTTTTCTTTTTTAAAAAAACACTCGTTAACGGGCTTATAGCCCCACTTTTAAGACAAAATCTATTTTATTTTGACAAAAAAAGAACTAATCTTTTATTCTTTTTAGTTTAAAATTAGGCTAGGTGGTATTATGGCGAGAAAAATTGTTATAACGAGTGGCAAGGGCGGAGTTGGTAAAACGACGGTAGCGTGCCTTCTTGCATCAAAACTTTCAAAACTTGGAAAAAAGGTATTAGTGATTGACCTTGATTTTAACCTTAACAATTTAGACGTTGTTGCAGGCGTTGAGAACAAAATCAATTTTGATTTGCAAGACGTGGTTGAAGGCGTGTGCCGTGTTAAGCAGGCGCTAGTTGAGTGTGAACGCAATTTTTATATTATAGGTTCTAGCCGAAGTTTAACTTCAAGCGTGCAAGGGCAGAACGTAAAACTATTAGCAGACGGGCTTTCTGGAACTTTCGATTTTATTTTTTTTGACTGCCCCGCAGGCGTAGATAACGGTTTTCACAGAGCCATTTCTTGTGCTGACGAGGCAATCGTCGTTATAAACTGCTATCCAACCAGCCTTCGTGATGCCGACAAGGTTTTAAACATTTTGAAAAGTTATAAATTAGATAGCGTAACGATAGTTGCGAATAAGGTAAGAAGAGATTTAATTGCTAAAAACAAAGCGTTAAGCCCCGAAGAGTGTGCGGAGATTTTGAAAACAAGACTTCTTGGCGCAATTTATGAAGACGACAGCGTGCTACTTAGCCAAAACGGCACGGCAAACGTTTCAAAATCTTGTCAAGCAAGTTTTAGATTGCTTGCAAAAAACTTGTTAAAAATGACCGATAAAGAAAGTTTATCTTATAAAAAATTCTTTGAAAATTTTCACGAAAAACTTAAAAAAGGTGCAAAATGAAAAACTCACAGCGTGTTAAAAAGATGATTGAAAGCGATAGATTCGGTTTTGTGAACGGCTCTCTAAGTTTAATCAAGCAAGACCTAGAGAGCGTGCTGAGTGAATATTTTTGCCTTTCATCGCCGTGCGAGATTGAATTTGTTGGCGAAGAAGATAAGTTTGACCTTATCATAAAACTCAAAGGCTCGTCGGTTAGGAGTTTTAATATGTTGAAATAGAAAATCGATTTTAACCATTTAAAACTTTTTTAAAAATTGTTTAAAAACAATCAAAAACAGCAAAAATAAATATAGTTCGTTATAATGAAGCGCCTTTATTTATAAAATAAATAGAGGTGCTTTATGTTTTTTGATATTTCGTGTTTACTAGGCGGTGTTGCCGTTTTTCTATACGCACTAAAACTTATAAGCCAAAACGTTGAAAAGGTGATTGAGGGCAAACTTTTTAGTTTTGTAAAACTAGCAACTAGGCGAAAAGTCCCGTCGCTTTTTTTAGGGATGGCGGTTAGCGGAGTTGCTCAAAGTAGCGTTGCAATCAATATGGTTTTAATAACGCTGGTTGAGGCGGGCGTCGTGCCGTTTTTGAGCGCGTGCGCAGTGGTGATTGGAACTAACGTTGGAACTACCGTTACGGCGCAAATTGTGTCGCTGTCCTTTTCTTCGTTTTCTCCGCTTATGATAGCGTCGCTTTTAGCGTTTGTGGCTGTTGTTGTTCCGTCAAAAAATAATCCAAAGTTAAACACCATTTTTGCAATACTTTTAGGCTTTTCGCTAGTGTTTATCGGCATAGATATTATAACCGAATCGGCTTACAAAATATCGGGCTATAAGTGGTTTAGAGTGGTTTTTTGCGTTGAAAACCAACTGCTTTTGGTGCTTAACGGGTTTGTTTTAACGGCTATTTGTCAAAGTTCTTCTGTGGTAACGAGCCTACTCGTTATTATCTCGGCAAGCGGGCTTATGAGTTTTGAAAACTGCATTTTTGTTATTTTAGGAGCAAACGTTGGCGCGTGCGTTGCAGTCGTTTTTGCTTCGCTTGATAAAGGGAAAACCGCTAAACAAGTTGCCATTTTCAACGTTGTTTTTAACGTGTTTTGCGGGCTGATTTTCTTCTCGCTTATGCAAATTTTTAGAGTGCAAATAGTCGGCTTTTTTTCAAAATCATCATCGCTTCCTAGAGCCGTTGCGAACTTCCACACGCTGTTTAACGTGGTGGGCGGAATTTTAACGCTTCCTATTATCAAACTTTTGAGCGCGTGTTGCGAGGCGATATCGTCAATTTCATTTAAAAACCTTAAAAATATTTTTTCGGGTAGAAATATCAAAAAAACCGCTAAAAATTTGCGTTCATAAAGTTAAATATTTGACATTTTTAGCAACTTTAGCTATTATATAGTGGAAAATAAATTTAAGGAGTTATTCTTATGAATAAAAAATCGATTAAAGACGTAAACGTATCGGGCAAAAGATGTTTAGTTCGCGTTGACTTCAACGTTCCTATGAAGGATGGCGTTATCACTGACGAAAACCGTATTAACGGCGCGCTTCCTACTATAAAATATCTAATTGAAAACGGTGCAAAGGTTATTTTATGTTCACACCTTGGCAAGCCTCACAACGTTCTTGACGAGAAGATTAAGTTAAACAAGAAGGAAAAGAAGGCTGTTGAAGCGCTTCCAGAAGCTGAACAATTAAAGGCTACTGAAGAATATTTAGAAAAGGCTAAAAAGGACGTGAAGAAATTCACCTTAAAGCCTGTTGCTGATAGACTTAGCCAAATTTTAACCGGCGTTAAGGTTGAATTTGCTACCGATACAGTTGGCAGCGACGCTCAAGCAAAAGTTGCCGCTTTAAAGGAAGGCGAAATCGTTGTTCTTGAAAACACTCGTTTCAACGGCGGTGAAGAAAAGAGAGAAGAAGAATTCTGCAAGAAACTTGCTAGTTTTGCAGATATTTTCGTAAACGATGCGTTCGGTACTGCTCACCGTTCACACGCTTCAACTGCCGCTATCGTTGAATACGGGTTTGTTGAAACGGCAGTTTGCGGTTTCTTAATCGAAAAAGAATTATCCGTTATGGCAGACGCTTTAGAAAACCCTGTTCGTCCTTTCGTTGCTATTTTGGGTGGTGCTAAGGTTGCTGATAAACTCAATGTTATCTCTAACCTTTTAGAAAAGTGCGATTCACTCATCATCGGTGGCGGTATGGCTTACACCTTCTTAAAGGCTCAAGGCAAGGAAGTTGGCGCATCTTTAGTTGACGATACTAAGCTTGATTACTGCAAAGAAATGATTGAAAAGGCTAAAAAACTTGGCAAGAACCTCGTTTTACCTGTTGACTCTGTTGTTGCTAAATCTTTCCCTAACCCAATCGATGCTGAAATTGAAGTTGAAACGGTTAGCGTTGACAATATTCCAAGCGACCAAATGGGTCTTGATATCGGCGCAAAAACTTGCGAACTTTATAGCGGACTTATCGCTTCTGCTAAAACCGTCATTTGGAACGGACCTATGGGCGTTTTCGAAAACCCAATTTTAGCCCAAGGAACTAAGACTATGGCTAAGGCTTTGGCTGACGCTAAGGATGCTACTACTATTATCGGCGGTGGCGATTCTGCTGCAGCGGTTGCTCAACTTGGCTTTGCTGATAAGATGACTCACATCTCAACCGGTGGTGGCGCTTCACTTGAACTTTTCGAAGGTAAAGTGCTTCCAGGTATTGCTTGCCTTAACGAGAAAAACTAATAAAAACTTACGATAACGAAGTTATAGACTAACTTTTTACGAACATTTAAGGAGAAAAAATGAGAACACCTATTATTGCAGGTAACTGGAAAATGAATAAAACGCCGTTAGAAGGCGTTAAGCTTTGTGAAGAATTAATCCCACTCGTAAAAGACGCTAAATGCGAAGTTGTTGTATGCCCACCAGCAACTGATTTATATCTTGTTGCTAAGGCTATTGAAGGCACTAACATTAAACTTGGCGCACAAAACGTTCACTTTGCTGAAAGCGGTGCATTCACCGGCGAAATTTCTGCTGATATGCTCAAAGAAATCGGCGTTGAATATGTTATCATTGGCCACAGCGAAAGAAGACAATATTTTGGCGAAACTGACGAAACAGTAAATAAGAGAACTTTAAAGGCTCTTGAAAAAGGCTTAACTCCTATCGTTTGCGTTGGCGAATCTTTAGAAGAGAGAGAAACTAACAAAACCGAAGAAGTTTTAAAAACTCAAGTGGTTGAAGGCTTTAAGGGCGTTGAAGATATCACCAAACTCGTTATTGCTTACGAACCAATTTGGGCTATCGGCACAGGCAAGACTGCAACTAGCGAACAAGCTAACGAAACTATCGGCTTTATAAGAAAAGTTGTTGCTGAAATTTTCGGCAAAGAAAAGGCTGACCTTGTTCGTATTCAATATGGTGGCAGTATGAAGGGTTCTAACGCTAAGGAACTTATGTCAATGAGCGAAATTGACGGCGGTCTTATCGGTGGCGCTTCTTTAAAGGCTGTTGATTTTTCTCAAGTTGTTAACTACTAAAAAGTTTTAAATACTATCAAACGCAAAATTCCGCTTTAAACTCAAGCGGAATTTTAAATGAGGTTTTAAATGAAAGAAATGAGTATTAGACCCGTTTGCCTTTTAATTATGGATGGTTATGCTTATAGCGACCAAGCAAACGGAAATGCAATAAAAATAGCCAATAGCGGTGTTATAGACGCACTTTCTAAAAAATATCCTTCAACAAAACTTGGCGCAAGCGGTATGGACGTTGGTCTTCCTAACGGTCAAATGGGCAACAGTGAAGTTGGACATTTAAATATTGGCGCGGGCAGAATTGTTTATCAAGAATTAACTAGAATAACTAAATCTATTAGCGACGGAGATTTCTTTAAAAACGAAGATTTACTCGGCGCAATCGAGAGCGCAAAGAAAAACGGCAAAAAACTCCACGCTTACGGGCTTTTGTCAAACGGTGGCGTGCATAGCCATATCGAACATCTTTTCGGGCTTTTGGAACTTTGCAAAAAAGAGGGATTGAAAGACGTTTTCGTTCACTGCTTCTTAGATGGTAGAGACGTATCTCCAACAAGTGGCGCGTCTTTCGTTCAAGAACTTCAAAACAAGTTAGACGAACTTGGCTGTTTCAAAATTGCAAGCGTTGCGGGTAGATACTACGCAATGGATAGAGATAATCGTTGGGAAAGAGTTGAAAAGGCTTACGACGCTTTAACTATCGGCAACGGCGAAAAGTGTGAAAACGCAGTAGATGCCGTTAAGAAAAGTTATGAAAACGGCGTAACCGATGAGTTCGTTCTTCCTACCAACGTTTGCGAAAACGGCAAGCCAATCGGTCTAATTGAAAAAGGTGATTCTATCGTGTTCTTCAATTTCCGCCCAGATAGAGCAAGAGAAATTACTAGGGCTTTCTCTCAAGAAGATTTCAGCGGTTTTGAAAGAAAAACGGGCTTTCTCGCTCCATACTACGTTTGCTTCACTCAATACGACGCAACGTTCAAGGGCGTTAAGATTGCGTTCAAGCCACAAAGTTTAAAGAACACGCTTGGCGAATACCTTGCTAAGAAGGGCTATACTCAACTCCGTATTGCCGAAACTGAAAAATACGCTCACGTAACGTTCTTCTTTAACGGTGGCGTTGAAAAGCCAAACGAAAACGAGCATAGAGATTTGATTGCTTCTCCAAAGGTTGCAACTTACGATCTTCAACCGCAAATGAGCGCGCCAGAAGTTACCGAAAAGGTTTTGGAAGAGATTGCTAGCGATAAGTTCGACGTAATCATTTTAAACTTCGCTAACTGCGATATGGTTGGTCATACCGGAAGCGTTCCTGCAGCGGTAGAAGCCGTTAAAACGGTTGAGTGCTGTATGAATAAGGTTGTTAACGCAATTTTAGAAAAGGGCGGTTGCGCGCTTATCACTGCCGACCACGGTAACGCAGATAAGATGTTCGACGTTGACGGCTCACCTTTCACCGCGCACACCACTAACCCCGTTCCGTTCATCGTTGTGGGCGATAAGTTCATCGGCAGACAACTTCGCGACGATGCAATTTTGGCTGACATCGCTCCAACAATGCTTGAAATTATGGGCGAAGAAATCCCAGCGGAAATGACCGGAAAGAGTATTTTAAAATAAAACGCTATAAATTTTGCTGAAATTTTCGGTTAATTTGGTTAAAATTGATGGCGTTGAACAAAAACTTTGCTAAAACACTTGTAAATTTTAAATTTATGTGTTATAATCTTTTAGCATTTTGGAAAAAATCTTAGGAGCAATCTTATGTTAAATAATTTATTGTTGAATTATAATCTTTATATTGGCTTGAGCCTTGGCTGTGTAATCGGCGCGGTTCTTTGCGCAATATTTATTATAGTCGTTGTGTTGATCCAACCGGGCAATTCAAGTGGTATTAGCGCGCTAGGTGGTAATTCCGATACTTTCTATAACAAAGGTAAAGGAAAAACCTTAGAGAGCAAACTTAAAAAGCTTACCTATGTTTGCATTTTCCTTATCATCTTGTTTATGATTGGATTCTTCTTGATTGATTTATTCTTTTAATCATAAAATTAAACGGCTATCTTTTAGCCGTTTTTATTTTTCCATAAATTTTCTATAAAGATTGTAAAAATGCAAATTTTAAATAAAGAGTTGTAAAATGAGTTCAAATTTTAGAGAAAAACTATTTCAAAATTTCAAATCGGGCTTATATGACGGAAAGCCTTTCGGCGTTATTTTGAGAAGAGAGGCGGGCTTTGGCGTTTCTCCTAAAGATTTAGAGAAAGGTCTTTCGCTTTTGATTGATTCAAAGAAAATCTTTTTCAAAGAAGGTAAATACTACCTTGCGCATAAAGATTTTAAAGTTTTAGCCGATAAAAACCTTGAAGAAAAAACTATTCAAGGCGTTTTAAGGTGCAACGAAAAAGGCTTTGCGTTTATCACTACGGATGACGGCGAAGATTATTTCGTTTCCGCCCAAAACCTAGGTCAAGCACTGCATGGCGACACTGTTCAAGCCGTTCTCGTGTGGGGTAGAGGCACTAACGATTCGGCTAGAATTGTTAAAATTTTAAAGCGCGGAATCACAACTTTGGTTGGCACGTTCTTTCACGATAACGGTTCAAGTTACGTTCGCCCAGACGAGAAGTCATATCTATGCGATATTTTTATTCCCGATAGATTTGTTTTTGGCGCAAGCGATGGCGATAAGGTTTTTGTTGAAATAACTGAGTTCCCGAACAAGCGTTGCCCAATTGGTAAAATTGTTTCGGTTATTGGCCGTCAATACGAGCTTGGAGTTGAAGAAAATTCTATAATCTATTCGCTAAAACTTAATCGAGTTTTTGATGAAAAAGTTATGCAAAAGGTTCGCTCCATTTCTCAAGAAGTGGGCGATAACGAGGTTATAGGCAGACTTAATCTCGAAAACGAGCAAATTTTCACTATCGATGGCGATACCGCAAAAGACTTTGACGACGCCGTTTCAATAAAGAAAGATGAAAACGGGCACTACCATCTTGGTGTGCATATTGCTGACGTTTCGAACTATGTATCCTTCAAGGGCGAAATCGATAAAGAAGCGTTTGAAAGAGGAACTAGCGTTTATTTTCCTGATAGGGTTATTCCAATGCTTCCGTTTGAACTATCTAACGGCATTTGCTCGCTAAACGAGGGCGTTAGAAGACTTACGCTTTCGGTTTTTATGGAAATTGACCAAAACGGCGAGGTTGTTGATACTAAGTTTAGCGAAAGTTTTATTAAAAGCGTTCATAGAATGACCTATAAGAACGTTGATAAGATTTTAGAGGGCGACGAAACACTTTCTAAAGAGTATAGCGATATTCTAGATAGCATTTTTATTATGGACGAGCTTAGAGAAGTTCTAGAAAATGCTAGAAATGATAGGGGCTATATTAACTTAAGCATAAAAGAAGCCGAAATTGCGTTCGAGGGCGATAAGTTTAATATCGAACTTAAAAAGCCAACTCGCTCAACGAGGCTTATCGAGCAGTTTATGGTATTAGCGAACGAGGCTGTCGCAAATTATTTGTTTTATCAAAGTTTGCCTTGCATTTATCGTGTGCATGAAAAAATTTCTCCTGAAAAACTTGATACTTTAAAGAAATTTTTATATGCTCTTGGCGTAAAGTTCATAACCAAGCGCGACGAATGCTATCCTAAAGATATTCAAAAACTTTTAAAGAGCGTTGAAAATTCGCCTTACTTTGCCGTTATTAATAGAACTGTTTTAAGGAGCATGCAAAAGGCGAAATATTCGACTGAAAACTTAGGGCATTTTGGGCTTGCCTCTAAGTGCTATTGCCACTTCACTTCGCCAATTCGCCGTTATCCAGACTTATGCGTGCATAGGGTTTTAAAGGCATCTTTAAACGGGAGAATTTGGGAGTTAATCGACCTATACGAAGACTTTTGCCAAATTGCGGCTGATAATTCTTCTAAATGTGAGAAGATTGCGGAAGATGCTGAGCGCGCAGTTGACGATTTGTATAAGGCAAAATATTTGCAAGATAAAATCGGCGAAGTTCATACGGGCGTTATAAGCGGAGTTGTGTCAACGGGCTTTTTCGTTGAACTTGAAAACACTTGTGAAGGCTTTGTTCCTCTTGAACTTTTGCCTCGTGGTAGATATTCTTATGATAGAGATAACTTCACACTCTCGTCATCTTCAAGAACGTTTAAGCTTGGGCAAAAGGTGAAAATCGTGATAGTGGGGGTTGATTTAACTTCAAGGCGGGTAGATTTTGCCCTTCAATAAAAAATTTTTTGAAAGTATTGCAAAGTTTAAAAATTTGTGTTATATTATAGTAGGTAGTAAAAATGAAGGTTATTTGCGAAAATAAATCGGCGCGATTTGAATATTTTGTTGAAGACGTTTTAGAAGTCGGTATTTCGCTAGACGGGGGCGAGGTAAAATCTATTCGCCACGGTAACGTCAGCCTAAAAGATAGTTACTGCTCCATTTATAAAAAGAGTCTTTTCATAAAGAATATGCACGTTGCAACTTACGATAAGTTGAGCGCGTATAATACAAAGGACTCTAAGCGTGATAGAAGGCTTTTGCTTCATAGGAGCGAAATAACAAAACTTACCCAAAAAGTGCAGGCTAAGGGCTATACCATTGTGCCACTAAAACTTTATTTTAAAGGCTCGCTCATAAAACTTGAGATTGGGCTTTGCAAGGGTAAACACACGTATGATAAAAAACGCGTGATTGCTGAAAGAGATATTCAGCGTCAAGTGGAAAGGGAGTTAAAAAATTACTAACGTAATTTATAAAATACAAAGGAGTTTTTAAAAAAATGGCAGGAAAGTATCACATCTCGAAAAGAGCAGAAGACGGCAAATGGCAAGTTAAGAAGGAAAAAGCTGAAAAGGCTTTAAAACTTTTTGACACTCAAAAAGAAGCAATTGATTACGCTAAACAAGTAGCGGGCAATCAAGAAAGTTCAATTGTAATTCATAAAGAAGACGGCTCAATTAGAAAGCAAAAATATTAAAAAGCAGGGCTATAAGCCCGTAAAACAAGTTTTTTAAATGCGCCGTGAGTTTTTTCGGCGCGTTTTTATTCGGGGTTGCACCGGTTTCGACTGTGAGCGAAAGGGAGAACATAAGCATACCGAAGACGCCAATCTTCGTTAAAAGTGGCACTTAAAAATTAGCTGACAATAGAAGTTTAGCATTAGCTGCGTAAGTTAGCGGCTCGTCCTTTTCTGTCATCCCGTTGGGCGGAATAAGGGCGTGATTTAAACGGGAAGCGTTCTCGTAATTGAAAAGCGTTGCGGGAATGAAATTTTAGCTAATTACGGCTTCCGCTTTGCGCCTTACCAATTAGGAAGCAAGAGAAAAAAGTTAAGGCTAAGTATGTAGAAAGTTCTTTTGTTTGCACGCAACACGAGGGTTCGACTCCCTCCAGCTCCACCAAAAACGCCACTTGAAGTGGCTAAAAGAATAGAGAAGAAAGAAAAAATAATAAATAAGAAATTGCAGTAAATGATTGGCGTTTTTGTATTATTCTTTCTTCTTTTTTCTTTATTATTTATTCTTTAAAAAGGAAACAACATGAAAGAAGAAAATATTTTGTTAACGAAAACTCTTGCTTTTGCTGCGCGTATCGTAAAATTGCATAAATATCTTGTCAAAGAAAAACGAGAAGGAGTTATTTCAAAACAGATTATTAGAAGTGCAACGAGTATTGGTGCAAATGCTAACGAAGCGGTATATGGTATCAGCAAAGCAGACTTTGTGTCTAAATTGCAAATTTCGCTAAAAGAAACTGCTGAAACAGAATACTGGTTGCGACTTTTGATCTTGTCGCAATATGTGACCGAAAAGGAAGGCGATTCTCTTTTACACGATTGTTTAGAGATTAAACGCTTGTTAATATCTTCCTTGAACACCGCAAAGAACAAAAAATAAAACCAAATTCAAAACCTTAAGGGAAAATTTATAATGAAACATTCTTTTTTACTTCAATCTAAAGGCTTTAGTTTATCGTTAGATTTTCAAGTGTTTGAACTAGATAGCTCATATAAAAATAAAACTATTTTAAATGTTTCGGTTTTAAGCGAAGGTTTTTCTGCCTCCACCACGATGGACGTGGATATCGAAAACGTGGCAGTTTTTTGTACTGAGTTGAAAAAATTATATGTTAATTTAAAAGGAAGTGCCAAAATTGAAGAAGCATATGGTCGAAAGCAGAATATTTTATTTTTTGCGGATGAAGTAGGGCATATTTTGATTTCTGGAACAGTAAACTCTAATGGAACAAACGGATTTTGGCAAGAACTAAAATTCCAAAATCGTATTGATCAAACTTTTCTTTTACCTTTTCTTGAGAACTTGGCAAAGTTTTTACAGCAATTTGCTAAGTGATTGTTTTTTTGCAAATTTTCAAAAACCTATTGAAAACTTTGAGTTTTTGTGCTATGATTAAGTTATCTTAAAAAAAGGAGCTTTTTTATGAGTAGACTTGACGAATTAACTAAAAGAGTAGATATTGCGCTTGCTGATGATGATTGGTGTGAAATTGAAGATATCATCATCGAAGCAATGAGGCACTTGCCACATTTGGTTGAAGATAGGGCTGACGCTTGGGACGCTAACGAGATTAAAAATCTTTGTCAAGACATTGGCGATAAGGTTAACCAAAAATGGGGCGTTAGAGAACTTAAGAACATGCGTTTATCGGTTGAGGCTGAACTTGGCGATTATGCTGCTAGAATTTTAGATAATTTCTGGTTCCTTTGGGGTGCGCCTTGGGGATATTAAACCTCATTTTTGACTAAAAATTTATAAATTCACAAAAAACACTTGTTTTGCAAGTGTTTTTTATCGTTTTGAGCGAAAATTTGACAAGAAAAATTTGCTTGAAAAGAAAAGTTTTTTATGATACAATAAAAACACGAAAATAAACTTTTTAAAAGGGCAAAAAATGTATCGAAGGATTGAATATAGCGTAAAACAATTTAAAAAAGGTAGCATTTTAATTCGCAGACCCAAAAGCGTTGACGAAGACGTTGCTATTGGCGATTGGGATGAATATTATCCCGAATTAAAGTTAAAATATAATACAAGGGAAGACAAAAACCCAACTAACGTTTACCTTATGCGAGATAATCGCGAAATAGTAGGTTACTTTATGGCTACCGATTTTATCGAGGAAAAGCCTAATGGAAGTGTTGAAAAATTCCAAAGAAAAATGGTTTTGCATGATTTTGCAATTTTTTCAAGAACCTATGCTAAACACGGGAAGTTGCTTTTAAACTTCTTTTATGAAATTTCTAAAAAATGCTATTGCAAGGTTATAGAAATTAGAAAGGTTGAGGGTTTTGAATATTTTTATAAATTTTTAAAAGCCAACTTTCAAACAACGGAAAACAAGGACTGCTACGTAATAAAAATTGAAAACGCAAAGGCTTTTCCATACGAACAAAATTTAAAAATTTTTGAGGGCGACAAACTTTCGCTAGAAGATTTATATTTTTTATTTGCCTTAAAGTTTAAAATTTATAAGAACAAATGCGTTTATAAGCACAATGATTTCAATATTATAGTTGATAGAAAAAGCGGGCTTGTTAGCCTTCCTAAAAACGTTGATTGTTATAATAATAACGTTTTGTTTGACGAGAACGCAAAAAAACTAATTTATTTGCTGTGCTTAAACATCCACAATAACAATTTTGAAGAGATTTTCATAAAAAAAGACCTTAAAACAAACTTTCTTGGTAGTGCGCGCTATAAAGACTGTCTAATTGCTTTTAACGAAGTTTATACCGACTATGAACTATTAAATAGAGCCTATATTGCTGGCTTTGACTTTATTGAGGCTTGTGAAATAAAGTTTGATTATCACCATTTGTTTTTTACGGAGAGCCAAATGGTAGATATCAAAAAGCACTTAGCGAGCAAAACTAAACATTTAGATATAGAAAAAATATCGTTAAAAGAAACTTTAAAGCAAATGAAAATAGCTGAAGAGTTCAACGAAAGGTTAAATTCTATAAAGAGATTTGACTTTCAAATGGGAAATCCCTTTTCTGGCATAAAGAAGTTTGCTATTATATTTGGCGACGGCGTTGAAATCAAACACAACGGCTTTAAGGAAGATATTGAACAAGAAAAAGTTTTTGAAAAAGAAACAATTATTAGCCAGTTAAAAAGGCTATATTTCAAAAATTGGAAGCAAAAATATTTTAACGAGAATAAATTTAAAGAAGAAAACGCTTGGGAAGTTTCTTTAACGCTTGAAGATGAGAAAATTTCGTTTAAGGGGCTTGATGCTTATCCAAACGTGTGGCTGTTTTTAGTTGAGTTTATAGAAAAATATTCAACGCTAACTCTTAGACAAAAAACAGAAGATTTTTAAAAAAGATAGGCTATAGGTCGATTAACGGCTCTTTTTTAAATATTTTAAAGCGAAAAACTTATAAAAAAGAGTAAAAAAAGTTAGAAAATTGGTGAATTTTTTCGCTAACTTTATATAAACTATTGATATTTAGTTTTAACAATGTTATAATAGATAAAAATCGTTGGGGAGGGTGAAAATGAAAAAAATATTTTTGGCGATAACTTGCTTGCTTTTATGCCTTTCGCTCAGTTCCTGCACAATATTGGTTAAGTCTTTTTCCAAAACTCAAGTTGCATACGATCTCGATATTTGTAACTACGAAACGGTTATAAGCCAAGTAGGCGAGGCTAAAGATTATATGCCTTCGTTAAACGGGATTGGTGAGCACGAGAGTAAAAGTTATTCTTATCAAAGCACGCTAACTGCACCGCTTCTTGGGTTTTATTCAGATGGTATTGCGCTGTTTGTTAAATATAGTACGCTGAGATATTTGCTAACAAAACCTAAAGTAGAATCAAATCACAAGTTCATAACTGAGCCTATTAGAAGTAGCAATGGTGGGCAAGCCGATTATTTAATGCCAATTACCCAAATTGAATATAAGGGCTATGTTTTTCGCGTGGTAAAACCAAAAAACGAAAATCAAAATATTTGCAAATCATTTTTAATGATTGGCTTTGATGATTCTAATTACAAAATTGCCTACCTATATTTTTGCGATGCTGATTTAGATTATATTGGAACTTACGAAGATAACCCTAAAGAGGTTATGACTAAATTTTTAGATACCTATTTTTATTGGAACGACGTAGAGTAAAATTTAATAAGATAAAAACCCTCGCAAAATTTTGCGAGGGTTTTTGTGTGTTTTGACTAAAAGTCGGGCTATAAGTCGGTTAAATTAGGTTTTTGATTATTCGTGCAGTAAAATATAGTCTTTATTTATCATGCCGTTTTCTAAAATAACGTCTTTTTCTTCAATTATTTTAAAGCCGTTTTTAAGGTAGCATTTTAAAGCCCTTTGGTTTTGTTGGTTTACGTTAAGTTTAATCGGCTTTTTTCTAGATAGCATAAACTCAAAAGCCTTAGTTGCAATGCCTTTGCCACGGGCAGAGGGTAAAAGGTAGAGTTTGTCCATAAAAACTTCAGTTTCTCTTTCAACGAAAACTAAAACGCCTTGCTCGAAAAGGCTAAAATATTCGTAGCCTTCGGCTTTAAACTTTTCTATGTTTTCCGCTTTGAAATATTTATCGAGCAAAAACTCAATTTGCTCACTTGGAATTATTTTTGAATAAGTTTCAAACCAAAGCGGGCGCATAAAATCGTAAAGCGAACAAAAATCTTTTGTAGTAAATTTTCTAATGCCTTGCATAATCCACCTTTAAACTAAAAAATATACGTTAATTATAACACTTAGGGTAAATTTGTCAACGATAAAACTATTTACTTGCAAACTTTTTGCCCGTATTATATAATAGAAAAAAGGGAAAGTTTTTTATGAAGGTTTACGAATTTTTTGTTGAAAAGAGTGAGGACGGAATTTTAATTTCTAAGTTCTTAAAGGCTAAAAATTTTTCAACGGCGATTATAAAAAAGGTTAAGTTTGGCGGAGTGCTTTTAAACGATAAGTGCGTCAATATGCGCGCTATCGTGCATTTTCAAGACAAAATAACCGTTAAACTTCCTTTAGAAAAAGTAAACGAATTCGTTGTTCCTAAAGATCTTCCACTTGAAGTTTTATATGAAGATGAATACTTAATTGCGGTTAATAAACCAAGCGGAATGCTGACGCATAACTCTAAGGGAAACAGCGTTGTTTCGTTAGACCAAGTGGTTGCAAACTACTTTTTGCCAGAGCCGTTTGTTTTTCGCGCGGTTAATCGGCTTGATAGAGATACAAGCGGAATTATCATAATCGCAAAAGATTGGCTAACTTCTAGCCTTATGGGCGAAAAAATGAAAGCGGGTGGTTTTTTAAAAACATATAGCGCGGTAGTTGAAGGAAAAATGAAAACCGAGCACGGCGTTATCGATGAGCCTATAAAGCGAGAGAGCGAAATTTTAATGAAGCGAATCGTTCATAAAGACGGAAAGCGCGCCGTTAGCGAATATTTTGTTAAAGAATATTGCAAAGAAAAAAATTTATCTTTGGTTGATGTTGTTTTGTGGACGGGGCGCACGCACCAAATTCGAGTGCATTTCTCGCACATTGGCAACCCGCTCTATGCAGATAGTCTTTACGGAAAAGAAGTTAAAGGAAAAACGATGCTTCTTCACGCATCTAAGATAGAATTCACGCACCCGATAACGGGCGAAAAATTAATAATCGAAAGCAAAGCAAATTTTAACCTTGCTGAAATTTAAAAAATAAAAATTGACAGCAATAGCCTACTAAAAACTCAAATAAGCATAAAGCGCAGAAATCAACGTGAGTTCTGCGCTTTTTAATGTTATAAAGTTTATGTTCTACTATCTTAATATTTCAAATCTTTCGTTGTGGGCGTTGTATAGGTAAGGGGTATATACCAATTTCTTAAAGCCGTCAGCTTCTTTTCCGCCAACGTCGCCAAGAATTATCATAAATTCACCATGTTTCATATTTTCATTGCAACTAAGCGTTTTAATGGTGTCTGTAATGGCGTGCAAATACTTTAGTTGCATTTCTTCCTTTCCATTTTTTACGTAAGGAAAATATGCTATCACCACTCTTAAATTGCAAAAAACGTAGGCGAGTTTAATAACTTCATCCATCCAAAGATTTTTGTCATTTTCATGCTCAATCGCTATATCAAAATTCCAGGCACATTTGTCAAAACTATAAGTTTCAATACCATTTTCAACAAAAAGTTTTTCCTTGTTTTGAGATTTTTTTTGTTGCCATTGAACCAAATCTATATTGTAGTATTCGGTTTGGACTACGAATTCCTTCGAAGGCTTTTTATCTTTAATTACGTTTGTTAAAATTTCTTTTATTTTTTTAGTAAATGGTGTTTCGCCAAATTTTCTTTTTGAATGCAAATCCCATTTCTCTTCTAATTCTAATTGATTTATTTGAATTTGTTCACTAAAGTTTTCCCAAAACTCTTTTGCTTTCATTGTGTTTCGTTTTAACCTTGCTCCATTTATTATTTTTTCATTTAATATATTTTATCTTAGCAGTGAGATTTTGTCAATATTATACTAGAACCGTGTGACATCTTGCTGAAATTTACTAAAAACTCAAAAAAGGCATAAAAAAAGTGGCGACAACGCCACTTTTTTGCTTGTTTAATTTTTATTGCTTGTTTAATTATTGAGCGCTTTTTGCAACTTCTTCTAAAGAAGGGGCTAAAGTTGGCTCTAAATCAGTTCCGTTTTTAACAGCGTCAAAGTCGGCTTCGATTTCAGCAGAAGGCTTTTTAGTTAGAAGTGAAACAACGACTATCAAGATTGCCGAGAAGATAAATGCTGGCAATAATTCGTAAATTGCGAACGCTCCACCGAGTTTTGCGATAAGGAATTTCCAAATGAATACCATGCTACCGCCACCTAGCATACCAGCGATTGCGCCTTCACGAGTAGTTCTCTTCCAGAAAAGAGAGAAGAGCATAATAGGCCCGAACGTTGCACCGAAGCCAGCCCATGCAAACGATACGATTTTGAAGATAACGCTGTTTTCGTCAAGGGCGATAACGAGCGCGATTAAGGTGATAACAACGAGCGTGATTCTAGAAACGATCATAACCTTTTTATCGCTAGCGTCCTTTTTGAAAATACCTTTATAAATATCTTTCGAAACAGCGGAAGCGGCGATGAGAAGATACGAGTCGGAAGAACTTATCGTTGCCGATAAAATACCCGTCATAATAACGCCTGCAATGATAGCAGGGAGCGCACCTGTTGAAATGGTTATCAAAATGTTTTCAGCGGAAGATGCGTCTAGGTGGGTGGTTGGGTATAAACTTCTACCTAAAACACCAATGAACACTGCGATAACGAGCGAGATAACGCACCAAATGGTTGCAACTCTACGAGAAAGTTTTAATTCTTTTTCGTTTCTTATTGCCATAAAGCGAAGAAGAACTTGTGGAACACCGAAATATCCTAAGCCCCAAGCAAGGGTAGAGAGAATTGTGATAAACCCGTAAGAGCCTTTAGCACCGAATAAAGGAGCGCCGTCAACCACGATTTGTTGACCGCTAGCGTCAAGCGATGGGCTAGCGATACCAAACATTTCAAAAAAGCCCGGCATAGATTTTGCGTTATCGATAATAGTTCCAAAACCGCCAGCGGCAACCGTTCCAACAATCACAACGACAATAAGCGCAAAGAACATCATAATGCCTTGAATAAAGTCGGAAGTGCTTTCTGCTAGGAAACCGCCTAAAATCGTGTAAATGAAAACGAAGATTGCACCCAAAATCATCATCGTTACGTAATCTCCGCCAAAGAGCGACGAGAAGAGTTTTCCGCACGTTACGAAACAACTAGATGCGTAAACGGTGAAAAATACTAGAATAAACACAGACGATATCGTTAAAAGAATTTTCTTGTTTTCACGGAAGCGGTTTGAGAAAAAGTCTGGAATAGTGATAGAGTTGTTTGCTCTAATGCTGTAACGGCGAAGTCTTTTCGATACTAAAAGCCAATTAACGTAAGTGCCGATAGCTAGCCCTATAGCCGTCCAAAGCGCGTCGGCAATACCGCACCAGTAAGCAACGCCGGGAAGCCCCATAAGTAGCCAACCGCTCATATCGGAAGCCTCTGCGCTCATAGCCGTAACCCAAGGGCCTAAAGACCTTCCGCCTAAAAAGTAGTAATCAGGGTTTTTGTTTGCCTTTTTGGAATACATAATTCCAACGGCAATTATCGCAATGATATAAAGCACCATAACGACAAGCATTTGAATTTGATCTGACGTCATAATTTCTCCTTTTTCTAAAAAGTTGTTGAAAAAATAAAAAATACTTAATTATTGTATCACAATTCTTAAAAAAAAACAACTCAAATAAAAGTTTTTGGTCGCATTATGCCAAATTTTAGTTACTTTTTGGTTAAAAAATCGCTCTTTAGAGAGAAATTTTTAATTTGCTATTGTGCAATTTGATAAAATATAGTATAATAATAAATATTGTTAAAGGCGTTAAAATTTAACGAACAAAAAAAATCTATCATTTAAGTGATAAACGCAAAAAATTATAGAAAGTTTTTTCACGCCGTTTAGTTAGGCTAAAGACTAAAGCAATTTTTAGAGGAATTTATGGCTAAAAAAGCAAAGAAAAAATGGTTTAAATTAAGGCATAAAATAATAACAGCCCTTGTTCAGCCAATTTTTCATATTTATATTAAAACTAAATATCACTTTAAGCCGACTAAGTTTAAAGACGGAAAAAAAAGACAATATCTCATCTTATTAAACCACCAAACGGGTTGCGACCAGTTTTTTATCGGGCGTTCGTTTGGTAAAAACGTCAACTATATCGCTAGTGAAGATATTTTTTCTAACGGCTTTGTTTCAAGGCTTTTAACCTATGCCGTTGCGCCAATTCCTATCAAAAAACAAATGAACGACCTTGGCGCAATTCGAAACGCCGTTCAAGCCGTAAAGGAAGGCGCAACTATTGCCGTTGCTCCCGAGGGTAACAGAACTTATAGCGGGAAAACCGAATATATTAAAGATTCTATCACGGGGCTTTGTAAAATCTTAAAACTTCCTATTGCGTTTTATAGAATTGAAGGTGGCTACGGCGTTCATCCGCGTTGGGCTGATAAAACGAGAAAAGGTAAAATGAGCGCCTACGTTTCTAAGGTTTTAGAGTATGATGAATATAAAGACCTTCCAAACGACCAACTTTTTGAAATCATAAAAACCGAACTTTTCGTTGACGAAACTAAACTAGGTGGGGAATATAATGGCAAAAACCTTGCCGAGCATTTAGAGCGCGTTGCTTACGTTTGCCCATATTGCGGGCTTACTGAGTTTGAAACAAAAGGCGATTTTATAACGTGCAAAACTTGCAAAAAATCTGTTAGATATTTGCCAGATAAAACGCTTGAAGGCGAGGGCTTTGAATTTCCTTTCAAGTATTATAAAGATTGGTATTTTTATCAAACGGAATTTATTAAGAACCTTGACTTATCTACGCTTTTAAACGAGCCAGTTTTTGAAGATAGGGCAAAAATGTCTAGCGTGAAACTTTATAAGTCTAAAGCCGTTTTAGATAAGAAGGCAAGGCTATTTCTTTTTGGAGATAGAATTGAAGTAAAAACCAAAAAGTGCGCCTATAACTTCGTTTTTAGCGATATTTCGGGTGTTAGCGTGCTTGGAAGAAACAAGTTAAACGTTTATCATAAAGACGGAATTTTTCAGTTTAAAGGCGAAAAATCGTTTAACGCTGTGAAATACGTTAATTTCTATTTTAGAAGCAAATATAAGGAGATAGAAGATGTCGAATTTTTGGGATTATAGTGTTTGGGGCTCTATCAACATCGTCGCTGTTTTGCTCATTAGTTTAATTTTGGCAAACATGCTAAAACGCTCTTTTAAATTTATTGGAAACTCGCTTATTCCAACGTCGGTTTTGGCGGGGCTAATTCTTCTTATAATTTCGTCAGTTTATTTTGCGATAACCAAAGAACTTTTGTTTAACCAAGAGTTTTTTGGCGGAAACGGAATGAACGTTTTAGAAGTTTTAACGTATCACTCGCTGGCGCTTGGGTTTATTGCAATGTCGCTAAAAACGTCGGATAAAAAACTTAACAAAAAGCGCGCCGCCGAAGTTTTTGATACGGGAATAACAACGGTAAACAGTTATCTAATTCAAGCCCTTGTTGGTATGGGTTTGACGATGATTATCGCTCTATTTTTAACCGAACTTTTCTCGGTTGCTGGCATTTTGCTTCCGTTTGGGTTTGGTCAAGGCACGGGGCAAGCGCTTAACTATGGTAACATTTACGAAACCGATTGGGGCTTTGTTGGCGGTAAGAATTTCGGCTTGACGGTGGCGGCTTTAGGTTTTTTATCGGCGTCAATTGGTGGCGTTATTCATCTTAATATTTTGAGAAAAAAGGGCAAGTTCGAGCGAAAGGCTCAATCTGTTGAAGTTCTTTCAAATCACGATATTCAAGAAGAAAACGAAATTCCTATGAACGGCGAAATGGATAAATTGACCATCCAACTTGCTTTCGTTGTTATCTCTTATCTATTAGCCTATGGCTTAATGGCGCTTCTTGGAACGCTACTTTCGGGGATGAGAGCGGTAATTTTTGGGTTTAACTTTTTAATCGGCGTTTTAATGGCGTCGCTTGTAAAATTCATTTTGTCGGCGCTAAACAAAAAGCAAATTATTCACAGAAAATATACTAACAATTTCCTATTAACGAGAATTGGCAACTTCTTCTTTGATATTATGGTTGTTGCTGGCATTGCCGTTATCAGGCTAGATTTATTGAAAGATTATTGGCACGTTCTTCTAGTTTTAGCGCTCGTTGGGGCTTTAGCAACTTATTTTTACAATCGCTTTATCGCAAGAAAGATGTTCAAAGAATATAGCGAAGAGCAGTTTTTGGCAATGTATGGCATGCTGACGGGAACGGCAAGCACGGGTATGATTTTGCTTCGTGAAATCGACCCTGACTATAAAACGCCCGTTGCTGATAACCTAGTTTATCAACAATTCCCAGCAATAATTTTCGGCTTGCCAATAATGTTTTTGGCAAACCTTGCGCCTAAAGAGCCAATTCTAACTTTAGTTTTAGTTGCCGTTCTTCTCATTGTGTTGCACGTAATTTTGTTTAGAAACAAAATTTTTAAGAAGAAAAAACCAGCCGAAACTATCGAACAAACTAATTAAATGCTTTAAAATTTGTGATAAAAAGCATATCTTGAACAATATTAAAACAAAATGTGTTGACTATCTCAATTCAATGTGGTATAATCAGCATAGAAAAATTATGCGGAGGATTTAAAAGTGAAACACGTAAAGACTATCAAAACTCGTTCTCTTTGCCAAAGCGCAAAAACTGGTGGTTGCGGTGAGTGCCAAACTTCTTGCCAATCTGCTTGCAAAACAAGTTGTGGAATCGCTAACCAAAAGTGCGAAAAAACAAGCAAGTAATTTTTGCTAACGCAAGTAAATGTCGCCTTATGGCGACATTTTTTGTATAAACTTTTATCAACTTAGGCTAAATTTTAGTTTGATTTTTTTCTAAATTTAAATAATTTTTAAAACGTTTTTAATTAAAATTTTTTACGAAAAGAGGGTTTTTCTATGGTGCACACTTTCAAACTTTTAGATTTAAATATCGTTGTTGATACGTCGTCAGGGGCCGTTCACGAAGTTAGTGAACTTGCCTTCGACGTTATCTCTCTTTTTGAAAAAAATTCAAAAAACGAGGTTATAGCCACACTTTTAGAAAAATATCCTAACGTTTCTAAAGAAGAAATTGAGGAATGCTATGAAGAAATTTTATCTTTAAAAGAGGCGGGCGAACTTTTTTCTAACGATAGTTTTTCGAAAATGGCGGGTGAATTAAAGGCAAAAACTAGTGGCGTTATTAAAGCTCTTTGCTTGCACGTTGCACACACTTGCAACTTAAACTGCTCCTACTGCTTTGCTTCTCAAGGAAAGTATCAAGGCGATCGTGCGGTTATGAGTTTTGAAGTTGGAAAGCGCGCACTTGATTTCTTGATTGAAAATTCGGGAACTAGAAAAAATCTTGAGGTTGACTTTTTCGGTGGCGAACCGCTTATGAATTTTCAAGTGGTTAAAGACCTTGTTAAATACGCTAGAGAAATTGAGAAAAAGCACAACAAAAACTTCCGCTTTACCTTAACCACGAACGGCGTTTTAATCGATGATGACGTTATTGATTTTTGCAATAGAGAAATGAGTAACGTCGTTTTATCGCTCGACGGGCGAAAAGAAGTGCATGATAGGTTTAGAGTGGACTATCAAGGCAACGGAAGTTATGATAAAATCGTTCCAAAATTCCAAAAACTTGTAAAGGCAAGGGGCGGAAAAAACTACTATATGCGTGGCACTTTCACGCACCACAATCCCGATTTTTTAAACGACGTTTTAACAATGCTCAATCTTGGCTTTAAAGAGATTAGTTTCGAGCCTGTCGTTTGCGCTAAGGGCGATAAGTCGGCTTTAACGGAAGAAGATATTAAAATCGTTTTGAAAGATTACGAACGCCTTGCAAAACTTATGCTCCAAAAAGAAAACGACGGCGACCCTTTCACTTTCTATCACTATATGCTAGACCTTGAGGGCGGACCTTGCATTTATAAAAGAATTTCGGGCTGTGGTTCTGGAACGGAATATATGGCTGTTACGCCTTGGGGTGATTTATACCCTTGCCACCAATTCGTGGGCGACGAAAAGTTTAAACTTGGCGATATTTTTAACGGTGTTTCTAACTTTGAAATTCAAAAAGAATTTTTAAACTGCAACGTTTATGCTAGGGAAGATTGTAAAGATTGCTGGGCAAAACTTTACTGCTCGGGCGGATGTTCGGCTAACGCTTATCACGCAACGGGCTCTATTTGCGGAGTTTATAAAGACGGTTGCGATTTGTTTAGAAAAAGGATGGAGTGCGCAATAGCGCTTGCTGTTGCAAAGTCATTAAAAGACGATGAAAACACCGATTTGTGATTTTTGCAAAAAATATGCCGATAATCGACCTATACGCTTACATATGCCTGCACATAAAGGTGAAAACAATATGGGTTTTGAACTTCTAGACATAACTGAAATTTGTGGGGCGGATAGTCTTTTTGAGGCAAAAGGCATAATAAAAGAGAGCGAAGAAAATGCAAGCTTTCTATTTAATACAGCGGGTTCGTTTTATTCAACTGAAGGCTCGTCGCACGTAATTCGGGCTATGGTCTATCTTGCAAAAACTTATAGTTGCGATGAAAAGCCCTATGTTTTATCAATGCGAAACGCGCATAAAAGTTTTATAAACGCTTGCGCCGTTTTAGACGTTGACGTTGAGTTTTTAGATTACGAGAACTTGCTTTCGGCAAAAACGGACGCAACAGAAGTCGATAAAAGACTGCAAGAGGCAAAGAAGAAGCCCATTGCCGTTTATCTAACAACGCCCGACTATTTAGGAAACCAAGTAAATGTTAAAGAAATTGCAAAAGTATGCAAAAAACACGGCGTTTTGCTTTTGGTCGATAACGCTCACGGAGCATATCTAAAATTCTTAGAAAAGCCTTGCCACCCGATAGATTTAGGCGCAGATATGTGTTCGGATTCTGCTCATAAAACGTTGCCTTGCTTAACGGGCGCAGCGTATTTGCATATTTCAAAAACTGCCGATAGTTACTTTTTAAAAGAGGCAAAAAACGCACTTTCGATATTTGGCTCAACAAGCCCAAGTTATTTAACGATGCAATCGTTAGACTATTGCAACAAGTTTATTTTTGAAAACAAAAACGCATTTTTAGAAACTGAAAAAGCCGTTCAAAAATTAAAAAATAGCCTAAAAATTTTAGGCTTTATAGATATTTCAACTGAAAGTTTTAAAATTACTATCGACTGCAAAAAATTTGGTTATTTCGGTTTTGAAATTAACGAAATTTTAGAAAAGAATAACATTTTTGTTGAGTTTTTCGATAGAGATTTTCTAGTTATGCTTTTTTCAACTTCAACAAAGAAAGAAGATTTTTTAGCGGTTGAAAAGGTGTTTTCTAAAATTGAAAAACGGCAAGAAATTTTAGAGAGTTTGCCTAAAGTTCCTCGCTTTGAAAAGGTTTTGTCGTTAAGCCAAGCGATGAATAAGAAAAAAGTTTTAGTAAAGGCAAAAGATAGCGCTAATAGAATTTTAGCGGGAGCAACGGCTTCTTGCCCGCCTGCGGTTTTAGTTGTCTGTTTAGGCGAAAGAATTAACGAAGAGGCTATTAAACTTTTTGAATATTATAATATTGAAGAAGTTTTAGTAGTAGAGTAAAAAGTCAAAAACTGCCCGATAACGAGGTTATAGGGCGGTTTTTTTGTTGACTTAAAAAAAATAACGAGCATATTGACAAAATTTATAGTTTAGTATATAATATACAAAGAAAGATAAATCACAATAAATACGAACATAAATTACTAGCGAAAACATGCTTTTGTTTTGGAGGATTTTATGAATAGAAAAGCTTTTCAAATTTTAATTTTTAGTGTTATTTTAACTTGCTCGATATTATTGTTTTGCGCTTGCAACCCTTCAAGCGGGAATAATCAATCGAGTTCAGTAAGTGAGAGTTCAAGCTCCCAAGAGGCTTCAACAAGTTCTAGCGAAGAAGGCTCAACAAGTTCTAACGAAGAAGGTTCGGCAAGTTCTAACGAAGAAGGCTCAACAAGTTCGGGAGATTCTTCTCAAGACGAACACGTGCTTGCAATTTTAAAGTTTGAGAAGTTGACTGGCGGAACGTATTCAGTTGTGGGGTTATCCAATCCGGGCGCGACTAAAATCGTTATTCCTGATATGTATGAAGGTGAAAAAGTAACGACAATAGCTAGCGAAGCATTTCGTGGGTGCAGTTCAGTAAAGAGTTTAACGATAGGTTGCAACATAAATTCGATTGGTGATCTTGCTTTCTATTATTGCGACTATTTAACCGAAATAAATTATAATGCCACAATGTGTGCAGATTTAAATTTGGAAAACAATGTTTTCCATGATGCGGGAAAGAATAGTCAAGGAATAACAGTAACAATAGGAAACAACGTTAAAAAAATTCCAGCAAATTTGTTTTACGCTTCTTTTGCTTATTTGGAAAATTTACCAAGAATTTCCCGCGTGCTATTTGAAAATGGCAGTGTTTGCGAAGAAATAGGCTCTTCTGCGTTCGAAAAGTGTGTTTACTTACAAGATGCAGAAATTCCAAACTGCGTAACCGCAATTGGCAATTCTGCGTTTAAATCATGCTATCTGCTTGAGAATATAGAAATTCCAAGTAGCGTTGTTTCTATAGGAGCGGGCGCGTTTAGTAGTTGCAACTACTTAAAAAGTGTAACTTTTGAGGAGGGTAGTGTTTGCGAAACTATTGGCGAGGAAGCATTCTATAAAAGTGTTTTAATAAAACATATAGAAATTCCAAACAGCGTAACTTCAATCGGCGATGACGCTTTCTCCGGTTGCAGTTCTTTAGAATTTAATGAATATGACACGGCTTTATATTTAGGAAATAATACAAACCCTTACTTAGTTCTAGTTACTGCAATTTCTACGCCATTCACTTCTTGCGAAGTTAACGCTTCAACTAAATTTATTTGCTCTTTAGCGTTTTATGATTGTAATTCTTTAGAAGAAATAACGATTGGCAGAAACGTAATTTCGATAGGCGAGAACGCGTTTCGTTCGTGCAATGCTCTTGAGGAAATTGTAGTAGATGAAAATAACACTCATTTTGCAAGCCACACAGGTGTTTTATATAACAAAGAAAAAACCGAATTTATTCACGTTCCAAAAGCGATTAAAGGTGAGATAGTTATTCCTGAGGGTATTTCATCTATCGGCACAGGCATTTTCGCTGGGCTAGAGTTGTTCTCAAGTGTTATAATATCCAACACCGTTACAGATATAGAGAGTGACGCATTTTATGATTGCGCATTAGAAAGTGTTACGATAGGTGAAAGTGTGGAATCAATCGGGGACTATGCGTTTGCGTATTGCAACTTATTAGAAAGCGTAACAATCCCTAATAGCGTAACTTCTATCGGTAAATACGCCTTTAGAGATTGCACCTCTTTAGCGTCGGTAACGATAAATGATTCTACGGCAACGCTTGGCGCCTATTCTTTCACTGGTTGCACTTCGTTATCAAGCCTAACAATAGGTAAAAACATAACTTCAATTGGTAACGGAACTTTTTCTGGTTGCTCTTTGCTATCGAGTATTACGATAGGCGAAAAGGTTGAAACTATAGGCAATAGAGCGTTTTTTGGTTGTGTCTTGCTTGAGAGCGTTACTATAGAAAGTATTACCGTTACAATTGCCGATGAAGCGTTTAGTGGTTGTTCGTCGCTATATAGCGTTGATTTGGGAAATGGTGTAACTTCGATTGGTGTTAAAGCGTTCGTTGGGTGTGAGTATTTAAAAAGCATAGTTTTGCCAAACAGCTTAACTTTAATTGGCTCTCATGCGTTCTCTACGCTCCTTAGTGCTACGTTTGAAAATCCACAAAATTGGGTTGCTGTGAGATATGAAAACATCACACTTTTAGAAAGCGATTTATCTAATGTTGAAACAGCAGCAACGTATTTGTCGGATACGTATGGAAGTTATACTTGGAAGCAGGTTGTTTCGTAATGAATTTAATTTTATAAAAAACGTAAAACACGCCGATAACGAAGTTATAGGCGTGTTTTAAGTTTTATTGATAAAGTTTTGATTAATTGTTTTTATTGATTGAATTTAAAATATAGGTCAAATATTTTTCTACTACGTTAATTTTAGAAAGCTTATAAATCATCCTAGTTCCAACAACGTCTTCAATCTCATTTAGAATTAGTTTTCCGTTATCGATTATAATATCAACGCCAACAAAATGGCATTTTAAAGATGAATAAATTTTAGCGATAATTTCTTTTTCTTTGTCGCTTGCAAGAACAACTTCGCACTCTCCGCCAAGCGAAAAATTGCTTCTAAAATCTGTTTTAGACGATCTTTTCACGCTTAATAAAATCTCTCCGCCTAGAACGTAATGGCGAGTATCAACGCCAATATTCGAGGCAAGCGGTTGTGAAATATATTCGCTCAAATTATCGCCATTTGCTTTAATTTTATTAACAAGATTTTCAAGGTCTAAGTGGTTTTTAACTAAAAAAACTTCGCTTCCGCCGTGCCCGTTTCTCTTTTTTACAACGAAAGGGAAATGGAATTTATTGTCAGCTAAAGAAAAAATTTTTGTTTCAAGAACGGGAAGATTTAACTTCTTTGCAAAAAGGTATGTTTCGAACTTATCGTTGGCAATAAAAGCCGTATTATAATCATTAAAAGTTAAAATGCCGTTTTTTTCTAAAAGTTCTTGAAGGGGTGGGTTGATAGTTCTAACTATTGCAAACGAAACACCTTTTTCGAGCAAAAAGTCGTCAATTTGGTCAACGATAACTAAGTTTAGTTCAATATTTAATTGTTTTGAAACGCTTAAAAACTCGCCTATAAACCATTTATTCCTTAGAGCTGAAGCGGTATCGTAAATTAAAAGTCCTTTCATAATATGGTTTAGTTATTAATTTTATCTAAAACGTAGTCTATAATGTGTTGGCTCATATCAACTTTGGTGCAATCTAGGCTCGATTTAAAGTGTGGGTTAGAATTAACCTCGCACAAAATAGGCTCACCGTTTTCGCCGAACATAACGTCAACGCCAGCAAAGTCTAGCCCTAAGATTTTGCAAGCCGAGATTGCAAGTTCGCAAAACTCTTTGCTTGGCTCAAAGTTTTTCATTTTACCGCCGTTTGTTATGTTGGAGCGGAAGTCGTTTTCGTTAAAGCGGAGCATCGAGCAGACAACCTTTCCACCAACAACGTTAATGCGAACGTCTTTGCCAACGCTTGAAGTTATAAGTTGTTGCATAATAAATTCTTTTGCGCCTAAAGATTTAACAACGTTTTCAAGTTCTTCAATATTATTTGCAAGATAAACTTGCGCGCCAAACGAGCCGAACGCTTCTTTCACAACGATAGGAAAGCCTAAAATTTGAACGGCGTCTTGCAAAAATTCAAGGTTTGAATAGTTGACGGTATCAAAGGTCTTTGGTGCGATTATGGTTTTTGGCATGTTAATTTTTCCTAAGCACGATAAAAAGGTTAAAATCTTGTTATCGCACTTTTCGATTGCTAAAGAAGAATTAAAAACTTTAAACCCTTCTCGCTCTAAAAGGCGGGCAAGGTAAATATCTTTATCCCAAAACAGCACAAAAGAGGCATCCTTTATGCTTAAAAAACCCTCAGTTGCTTGGCTAGCGAGCCTAGTTGATGGCATAATTTCGAGCGACACGCCTCGTTTTTTAGCCGACAAATTTAACATTTTATAAATTTCAGTAAACTTATTTTGGTTTAAAAACCCGTTTACCACTAAAATACCTTTCATTTGCTACCTCTAAAATATAATATCAAATTTGAAAAAGATAATCAAGTTTTTAAAAATAAATGGCTACAAGTTTTTGCTTGTAGCCAAAAAAGTTTTTGTTTATAAAAGTTTAAATTGATTGATTTGGATTATAAAGGTTCTGAGAAAACGTCCCACTCTTTAACGGTGTTTCCACTATAGTACCAATAGTTCCAAGTAGAAAAGTTATCGTCAGGTTCGCTTGCTGAATAGTAGTAAAGCGTTAATGAGTTAATTGCGTTGTTTGCGCTCTTACTGTAGGTTACGTTTGCCCAATCGCTAAAAGTGCCGTGATAATAGATGCGGGTAAGTGCGGTCATATTATTTAGAGCACCATCTTCAATTTTTGTGATAGAAGTTGGAATAAAGAGAGTGGTAATGTTTGAGTTGTTTGAAAAAGCACCTTCTAAAATACCTGTAACAGGTTTGTCGTTAAAAGTATTAGCAAGGTCAATTTTAACTTCTTGACACGAACCGATAGAGAAAATAGAATAACTTTCGCCGTCAGCGTTTAATAGGTATTCAATTCCACTTTCAGTGTCGGTTTCAACTTCCGCTGAGTTACCGCCTTGTGATGGATTGTTTTCGCTTGAATTTTGCTCTTCGCTTGAACTTGAACTTTCGTCATCGCTTGAACTTGAACTTTCGTTATCGCTCGAACTTGAACTTCCGTCGTCGTTTGAACTTGAACTTCCGTCGTCGCTCGAACTTGAACTTTCGTCGTCGTTTGAACTTGAACTTCCGTCGTCGCTTGATGAAGAATTTTCTTCAATGCTACTTGAAGATTGCTCTTCAAACGAGCTTGAACTTTCCTCGTTAGATGGGGTTGAAATTCTAGAGTTTTCCGTTTTTGAAGACGAAGAATTTTCCCCGTTATTATTGTTGCAACCAACAACCATGAGCATAAGCGCAAAAACTGTTATAATTGCAATAAGAGTAAACAATTTTTGGATTTTTTTCATAATATCTCCACAAAATTTTAAATTTAACTATTTATTTATATCACAAATTGTAATCAAAGTCAACTAAAAGGGCGACTGACAAAACGTGTTATAAGCGCAATCTAAATTTTGTAGCGAAATGCTGTTTTGAATTTAAAAGTAGGGCTATAAGCCCGTTAACTCTAATTTTTCGTGCAAAATTTTTTTAATCTTCGGAAATAATTTCGATTTTTTGATTAAATTTAAAACTAGATAGCGGAACGTTTTTAAAACTTTCATATCGTTTTGGGTAGTGCTTATAGA
The DNA here is from genome assembly GCA_045534575.1 of Christensenellaceae bacterium. Taxonomy (GTDB): domain Bacteria; phylum Bacillota; class Clostridia; order Christensenellales; family Borkfalkiaceae; genus UBA4636. The sequence goes on along the minus strand of JAZSJZ010000007.1, from coordinate 68,611 downwards.
TATAGTCATAAACGCCGAAAAGGTCGGTGTTGGTTGAGGTTAATTGCCTATTAAGGCTAACTGCCACTTGGCTATACTTTTTTTCAAGTTCATCTAAAAGTTCTCGAGAAACAACCGTTCTTGAGTTTGGCTCGGCTAGATTATAACCTTTATTTGAGTCAACGAGTTTTACCCAAAGTTTAACGTGAACGTTGATGGTTGGCTTATCTTTTATGTCAACGCTAAATTTATGCTTGTTTTTTTGCACTGATAAAAAATAATTTGTGTCGTTTTTAGATGCCGTTAAAAAAGTTTCTCTAACGTTGCCTTGCAAAAAACTGAAAATTTGCGTTTGGTCGTGGTCTAAAGTGCCGGTTAGAACGCCGTTTGAAAAGGTGGCAAGGGTTGTGGTGTCAAAGATTATCTCTTCACTACCGCCAGAACTTCCGCCTGAACTACCGCTTGAAGAATTTGACGAACTACCGCTTGAAGAATTTGACGAACCACCGCTAGAAGAACCACTAGACGAGCCAGACGATTGGCTTGAAGAACTTCCACTAGAACCACCGCTTGAACCACTGCCTGACGAACCTCCGCTTGAACTTCCTCCAGAACTACCACCCGAAGAACTTCCGCCCGAACTTCCGCCAGATGCGCTTGAACTATTATCATCACTTTTAACGGGGGTAACTATTGGCATATAGGTTGCGTTAGATTTTGAATAATTGTTCATAGCAAAATGCTTTAGGTTAGTAACGGAAACAAGGCTTGTCATCCACTCGCTTCGAAGAATAATTTTCTTAAGAGCAAAAGACGAAATATCGTCTAGCGGGGTGGTTTTGTGCATAAGTTCACTAGCCTTACCATCCGCCATAACGACTAAAGAAGAATTTTGCACTTTTTCGGAAGAAATCAAATATTCAACGATTGAAACGGCGTCGGTTTTTGCTGTTTCTTTTCCTAAAATTATTAGGTTGCAAAAAGAAAGTTTTGGTTGCCAGCCCGTATCTTGAGCAATGTTTTGCAACGCCTCGCGAACGGTTGTGCCTTTTGCCGATAGAATTGAATCGTCGCTAGAAGATACGCTATCGCTTGCTTTTGGAATAGCGATTTGGCTGGTTACTTCAAAGCCTTGTTCAGTTTTGTCTATGCCGATTGCAACGATAATTGCGGTTTTTTCAATATCAATAAGCGCAAAATCGTTTGAAAAATATAAAACTGCAATGAAAATGCCTATAAGAAGCGCAAGTTTAGTCTTTCGCAAGGTCTAATCTCCTTTTTGGAATAAAAAGCAATAAAATTGGCACTAAAATAGCCATAAAAATTATAAAAAGCGTGATATAGTTTTGCGCAAGCGATAAAATTTTGAAAAATTTATTGCCAAAAATTATAATGTTAAGAATCATTACGGCGTTAAGAGTTACCGCCGGGATTGTTGCTTTTTTTAGGTTAAAAACTTGCGTAAAACACTTGGTCGATAGAAAAATCGGTAAAATAATTGCGTAAATAGTTGAAAATAAAAGCAGAAAAATAGCAATGAAATCGAACCGACCAATATTGTTTACCAAAACGCTAAATATCATCATTGAAGGGAGCGCAAATGGTTGGCTTGCTGAAATTTCGCCGTAAATTCCGTAGAATACCGCAATGAAAAAAGTTGTGAATAATGCTATTCCCACAAAACTTAAAATGATGTTTCTGCTTTGGTGTTTTTGCTCGTCAAAATGCCCTAAAAACATCAAAAAATAGAGGCTGTCAGCGTGCCACAACAAAGTGCGAAATGATGCGTTAACGATGCTATTGAGGGGTTTTTGGAAAAGTGGAAGCAAATTTTCGGCGTTAAAGGAACTAATTGATAAATAAAGAGCAAGTATAAGCCCAGCCGACGTTATCCATAAAGAAATATCGGCGCATCTAGCGAAGGTTTTTAGCCCTTTTAGCGAAGCGTAGGTCGAAACTATGAAAAACGGGTAGAAAATTATTGGGTTTGGCAAAATTTCATAAAGCGTGTTTTCAATATAGAGTTTTTGCTCAAAAAGGGGAAGGGCTGTTTTTAAAAAGAAAAACACTCCAAACAAAAACAGCGTTATTTTTGCAAGCCACTCTCTCGTGCCGTTTTTAATAATTTCGTATAGCGTTTGGTTGGGGTGCTTTTTTGATAGGTGCAAAAAAATTAAGAGTATGCAAAAATCTAGCACAAAATTGAGTAACACGGCTTGCCAAAGCGCTTCGCCAACGTAGTTTGCTAAAATAGCGGGGAGCATTCCAATTTTCGTAACAGCGGTAAAGGCTAAATAAATAAAGCAAATTTGCCTAACGCTAAGGCGGTTTTTTTCGTTCACTATTTCATCCTCCTTCGGTTTTTGGCTTTAATTGAAATTGGTCGGTTTTTCATATTCGTTATAAAGGTCATATAGGCGCTGTCTTTTAAATCGCTTTTAACAAACGGCGAGAACGGGGCTAGGAAGGCAACATCGAAATTTTCTAGAGCAGATAAATAAATTACGATAAGGCACGTTAACAAAATTATGCCGTATCCGCCAACCGAGCCAGCAACGAGTAGATAAACAAGCCTTAAAAAACTCATTGAGTCAACAAGTTCGGGCACGGTGTAAAGCGCGATGCCAGAGAGCGCCATTATCATAACGGTAGGCGTTGAAACGATGCCGGCTTTAACGGCAGTGTCGCCAAGAACGAGCGTTCCAACAACGGATAGCGCCATACCTAGATATTTTGGCATTCTTATGCTTGCCTCGTTTAAAATTTCGAAAATTAAAAGCGTGAAGAACATTTCGAAACTCGGCGAAAGCGGAATTCCTTTTATGCTGTTGACAATGGTCAAAAGAAAGTTTAAGGGTATTACTTGCAAGTGGAAAAGTTGAGCCGCAACGAAAAGCGAGGGAAGAAGTATTGCAAAGGCTATCGACAAAACCCTTATCACGCGGGACATATTTGCATGATACGTATCTTGGAAATAGTCCTCGGAACTTTGGAAATCTTCAATGAGAAGATATGGAACGGTTATAGCGATAGGCGAGCCGTCAACGATTATGCCAACTCTTCCTTCCAAGAGTTTTGCGGTGAAAACGTCGGGCTTTTCGGTGTTGCCAACTTGCTTGAAAAGCGAGGCTTTGTGCTTTGTGATATATTTTGCGATATAGGAACTATCGTAAATGCCGTCAACGTCAATTTTTTCGATTTGAGATTTAACACTATCCACAATTTTTTTATCGGCAATGGTATCGATAAAGCACACGCACACGTCAGTTTTTGTGTGGCGACCAACAACGAACTTTTCAATAACCAAGTTTTGGCTTTTAATTCTTCGGCGAAGAAGAGAAAGGTTTGTTCGAATATTTTCCGTAAAGCCTTCTCTTGGCCCTTTAACAACGGCGGAAGTTGGTGGTTCGGTTATGGCTCTAGATTCCACCTTTTTGTTATCGATTGCAACGCATTTATCGTAGCCTTCAACAAACAAAACCGTTTTGCCGTCTAAAATTTGGGTGAAAACGTCGTCTAAAGTATCGATAATTTCAGCGCCCGCAAAGCCAACTTTTAAAAAAATGTCTTGAGGGGTTAAAAGTTTTTTTTGTTGAATTTTATCAAGAACTTGCTCGGAAAAGATTTTTTTATCGGTAAGCGGTTCTAAAAACGCGCATAAAAACGAAACGCCGTTTGACTCAAGTTCGTAAAACTGAAGGTCAAAAGATTGTAATAAGTTTTGAATATCAATCTTGTTTTGAGAGATATTTTTAGATATTTTCATAAATTTTAGTTTGCAAAGAAATATAAAAAATTATGCGTTAATGAAGTTATAGCCCCACTTTTGAAAATTTTTTACCAAAATTTGGCACAAAGTGATACAAAATGAAAAATTGTTTGGTAAAATAGATATGGCGTTTGGTGAGAAAAAATTTGGGGGATAGTATGCGTTGTTTTTTAACTACTTTTAAAAACTTGTTTAGAACAAGACTTGATTTTTATAAAAAGTATTTTGGGAAAAATTAATATTAGCCCCTAAAAGAAAAAAGGGGGGCAAAACTTGCAAGAATTTAATATTTTAAAAATTTTAAACGAGTTAAGTATTGAAATCGTTATCGGCGCAGTCGTTGCGTGCATCTTATGTTTAATAATAAAAATACGTTTTAAAATTTCTCATAAAAGTCTTCTTGTCTGTTCATTTTTTATAGGTGGCGCGGTGACTTATTTGGCGTCCTTCATAATATTAAAAAATGCAAATTCCGATTGTTTACAAAAGGCAATTTTGTCAGGCGCGGTAGCAATCGTTTTAACTGCATTTAGTAAAAAGTTTGCGTTTACCGATAAAGACGATTTAAAGCAAGGCATTGAGAAACTTTTATCATCGATAGTTTTATCTGAAGAGCTTGATAGGGTTGTTGATTCGATTATTGAAACAATCGTAAACTGCAATGAAATTGAAACAACTCAAATTAAGCAAATCATAAAAGAAAATTTAAACGATGAGATTGACGAAACAGACCTTGATGCGCTCTCAAACTTCATTTTGACTGCCTTAAAAGGCAATAAACAAAATGAAGAGTAACAAAAAACCCCATCCAAGTTCGCTTGGATGGGCGTTTTTTGTTTTATGATAAAATTTTAGAAAGTTAGGCTATAAGTTGATTAAATGCATATTTTGGCTATTTTAATTTGTTAAATTAGAGTGCAAAATTTAATTTTAGTTGCAATGCTTAGAAAAATATGATATAATTTTATAAATTTTTTTGAAAGGAAAACATTATGAAACGAAAAACCTTATCAATTTTAGTTTTGAGCATAATTTTAACCTTTTCGCTAGTTGCTTTTTGCGCTTGTGAAAGTTCAAGTTCAAACGAAAGTTCTTCAAGCTCGGCTAGTAGCGCTTCAAGTTCTAGCGTTGAAGAAAATTCTTCAAATTCAAACGGGAATGAAAATTCTGGTTCGCAATCAACAAGTGAAGATAGCGAAAATTCCTCAAGTTTAGATGAGCTTCCTTCAACAATAACTCAAAATGGAATAAATTTCAAATTATTAGATAACAATACATATGAGGTCTGGTATCCTGTTACTCCGGTGGATAACGTTATTATTCCCGAAACTATAAACGGAGCAAAAGTTACTTCAATAAGTGTAGAAGCGTTCAAAAATCGCAGTTGGCTTGAAAGCATTGAAATTCCAAACAGCGTAACAAATATAGGTTTTGAAGCTTTTAGTGGGTGCAGTAGTTTGACGAAAGTAAATTATTGGGGCTCGGTTGACGAGTGGGTTCAAATAAGTTTTTATCCTACTTCTAACCCAACTATCTACGCGAAAGATTTGCATATAAAAGGGGAACTTTTAACACATGCCGAAATAACTTTAGCGCCAGAAATAAACGGCTTTGTGTTTCAAAACTGCCAATCTCTTAAAACGGTTGAAATCTCAAAAAGCGTAATTTCAATTGGAAGACAAGCTTTTGAAAATTGCAGTTCTCTCCAAAGCGTAACCTTTGAAAAAGAAAGTAGGTTAGAAACAATAGGTTATTCCGCGTTTTATGATTGCTGTTCTCTTGAAACAATAGAAATTCCAAATAGCGTAACAGAGATTGATTTTTCTGTTTTTTATGGTTGTGAACTATTAGAAAGCGTAACTTTTGAAGAAGGTAGTTGTTTGGAAACGATTGGCTCACGCACTTTTTCTAATTGCAGTTCACTTCAAAGCATAAAAATTCCATACAGCGTAACTTCAATCGGGCAGGGTTTGTTTAATAATTGTAATTCATTAAAAAGCGTATCTTTTGAAAATAAGAGTGGTTGGTGGATCACCTTTGATACTTTGGCAACAAGCGGAAAAACGATCTCGGCTTCTGATCTTTCAAATTTAGCAACTGCGGCACAATACTTAACTTCAACTTATAGCAGTTATTATTGGAAACGAAGTTAAAATTTAAAACTAAAAAACGCCCGTTTAAATTCGCTTGGATGGGCGTTTTTTTGTTTGTGGTAAAAATCTAAAAAGTTAGGCTATAAGTTGATTAAATGTATATTTTGGCTGTTTGTTTTAGCTAAATTAGAGTGCAAAATTTAATTTTTACTTGCAATGTTTTAAAAAATGTGATAAAATTTTCATATCTTAATATAGTTAAGGAAATGCTATGAAACGGAAAAACTTATTAGTTATAATTTTAAGCGTTATTTTGTCTTGTTCGCTTATTATTTTTTGTGGCTGTGAACTTTTTGGCGAAGGAAGTTCTAGTGAAAGCAATTCGTCGAGCGTGGGGGAAGAGGGCTCTTCAAGTTCAATAACCGATAATTCTTCAAGTTCAAGTGAGCTGCCTTTAACTGAAATTAAAGACGGCATAACTTTTATTCTTTCAAGAGATAAAACCTACGAGGTTGCTTCGTTTGATGGTTCAAAATCTTTAGTTTCAATTCCTAATACCATAAACGGCGCAAGCGTAACAACAATTGGTAATAAAGCGTTTTTTGAATGCAGTTCGCTTGAAAGCATAGAAATTCCAAACAGCGTAAAACATGTCGGTTTTGAAGCTTTTAGTGGGTGCAGTGGTTTAAAAAAAGTAAACTATTTGGGCTCGGTTGACGAGTGGGTTCAAGTAGGTTTTTATCCTACTTCTAACCCAACTCTTTACGCAAACGATTTGCATATAAATGGTGAACTTTTAACACATGCAAAAATATCTTCAGCGCCAGAAATAAACGAATGTGCGTTTCAAAACTGTCAATCACTTAAAACGGTTGAAATTTCAAAAAACGTAGTTTCGATTAGCGATGAAGCTTTTGAAAATTGCAGTTCGCTCCAAAGCGTAACCTTTGAAAAAGGAAGTAGGTTAGAAACAATAGGTTATGCCGCGTTTTTTGAGTGCAGTTCGCTAACTAGCATAGAAATTCCAAACAGCGTAACAAAACTTGGGTACAGTTCGTTTTTTGGTTGCGAGCTATTAGAAAGCGCTATTTTTGAAGAAGATAGTTGTTTGGAAACGATTGATTTATTCGCTTTTTCTAATTGCAGTTCGCTAACTAGCATAAAAATTCCAAAGAGCGTAAGGTTTATTGGTGCGTGTGCGTTCCGTAAATGCACTAGTTTAACTAGCGTAACCTTTGAAAACACTAGTGGTTGGTTTGTTTCAAAAAATTCTTTTGCAACGAGTGGAACAAACATTTCAAGCGACGAGCTTTTAGACCAAACAACTGTGGTAACTTATTTGACGTCAACTTACTATATGGACTATTGGATAAGAGGTTAAAGCATAAACAAAATAAATAAAAACCCTGCCTAATCGACTTATAGGCAGGGTTTTGTTATGCGGAAAGGTTTTCTTTTGGTGAAAAAATTCTAACGCAGAAGGCGGTCATATCGTCTTCAGCAATGCCGGAAGATAGGTCTAAGGCTTTATTCACTATGCTATCTGCTAGCGCTTGCGGGTTGTAAATTGGCGCGGTTTTTAAAAACTCAATAAAATCGGTTGAAGAGGTGAAGGCTTCGCTAATGCCGTCGCTTATCATAACTATGGTATCGCCGTCAAGAACGGAGGTTGTGGCGGTTGTTGGCTTTAAGGCGTCTAAAATGCCAAGAGGGAGAGAAGAGCCTTCTAAAAGTTTAATTCCTTCCTTACTGCAAATAAAGCCGTAAGGCGCGCCGATTTTAATAAAATCACACGTTTTTTGGTTAATGTCTAGAACGGCAACGTCTATTGCCGAGAAATTATCTTCAGTGGTGATAGATAAAAGTTTGTTTATAACCGGCAACAAAATTTCGCTTGGAAAACCTGCCTTGTAGAACGCTTCGATAAGTTCGATTGAGGCGGTGGAAAGATTGTTTGCTAAACTGCCTGAGCCCATGCCGTCAGCCAAAGCAATTAAGACTTTGTTTTGGTCAAGTTTTACTATTGAATACGTGTCGCCACTAATGGAAGACGCCATTTTCGTCGCTTTCGAACTGCCCCAAGCAAGGTTTACGTTAGGCGAAGATTTTAGCGTTACTAGGCAACTTTTATCGGGAAGATGGGCGGTGTGCGTAACTGAAAGCGGAAAACCAAGTTTTGCCGAGAGCATATTGCAAAGTTTTTGCTCGGTTACCTTTTCAGCGTTAAATGCTATTAAAATTTCGGTATCTTTATCGTTTTCGTAAAAGGTAACCATAGCTGTGTCAATAGAAGAAGAAATAAGATAGTTTTTAATTAGTTTTTCAGCCTTTTTGTTTAGTGAGAGTTTTTTTGTTAAACCAAAGGCTTGATTTTTTGAAAATTCTTCCAAGCCATGCGCTAAATAAAGAAGAACTTCTTTAATTTCATCAGCGTCCTTTTGCGCTTGCAGATTTGCGCTAAGTCCCTCTATAAGTCGATTAACTTCATAAATTATAGGTTTTGGGTTCTTGCAATAATCTAAAAATTCTTTAGATAAATCAATTAGCGTTATTCGTTTTTTGCAAACGCCAATCTCTACCACTTTATATAAAACGGCGTGGCTTTCTAGCAAAATAGGGCAATATTCTCTATGCGCGCAAGTTTGGCAAACGGAATTTTTAAGTTCGGTTATTATTCCGTTTATGATTGTTTGCCTATCGTCGCTATTGCTCTTTAAAAGGGAAACGCCCGTTTTAATTTCGCAAAACAAATTGGCAAGATTGAAAAACTTATCGGCAAGGTCAAAGCGAAGATTGTTATAGTCAAGCCGAGAAATTACGTCGCTTGGTGAAAAATCGAACTTTTGAGAAAGATTATCAAAAAAACTTGTTGGAATTATGGCAAATATCACCGCTGGAATTGCGGTTAGCGCTAGGTCGAAATATGAATATCCGCTAAAGAAAGGAAGAAAACTTTTTAACGAAAAGTCTATGCCGATTATTAAAAGCGAACTTAAAATTTTTGACTTTTCCATAAAAAATTTGGTTATTAGAAAATAGCAAGCGTAGGTCAAAAAATAGTGCGTAAGCCCTGAAGTTATAAAAAGAGGCGTTGCTAAAACTATGGCAAGAAAAAGAGATCTTTCGTTTTTTAGGGTTTTTACGCCGTATAATAGCGCAAAAATTGATAAAGAAAAATAGATGCTATCGTTATAGAAATTGATAATTCCAACGCCTAGAACAATTAAAAAAACCGAGAACGAAAACCACTCTTCAAAGGTCGCTCGAAAAACAATTTTGAGCCGTTTAAATGAACGAACGCACGAGGTTAGCGGAAATGAAAAAACGGCGATAATGAACGTATAGACCACTTTATTTAATATTTCTTCCTTGGAAAACACAAGGTATGGCACGAGAGATAAAACGATAAATAAAACAATTTCAGCGCCGGGAAGTTTTTTGTTTTTCTTAAAAATTAAAAACGCCGAGCCTAAAACTAGGCACGAAACTGCTCCGCATAAAAATAGCGTTAAATCTTTATAAACTAAAAATGATAACGTTAATGCAATTGCCGATAGGTGAGAAGGGTAGAGCGAGTATAAAAGCGCAACGTAAAGTGAAATTGATAGTGGCGCTTTGGTTGCGACGTTTAAGAAAATAAAACAAAACAGCAAAAGCGCAAAATAGGCGCAGTTTTTGAAAAATGACGAATATTTCATTTTGCTCCTTAAATCTCTTTAGCCTAAATATTATGAAACCAAATTATTTGGCTAAAATAACGTAATTTATAGGAACAATTTATCATATTCCGCGCGATAAAAATTGAAAAATACCCGTGATTGCAGTCGATATTTGCCGAAAAGAAAAAATGCCCCAAAAGGCGGGGCAAAAGAATAAAGAATAATGAATAATGAATAAAGAAGAGTGAAAAGTGAAGAAGTTTGCCCTTGCGGGCAAAAGATTACTTTCTTTCGTCGCTTACGATATGCACAATTCCCGAAGGCATTTTAGTTAAATAATTTTTCAAAAACACGGGAAAGGCTTTTATTTTGTCTAAATCTTTAATAGCAATCCAATGCATTTCTTCTTTTGCGCCGTGCGTTACGCTATTGCTATTAAGTTCTTGGCTTCCTCTTGACTTCATCAAAAAATAAAAACTTATTTCGTGGCATTGCAATCCCTTTAAAGTGCCCAAGTTTTCGTTAAAAAAGTTTTCGTGGATGACTGCTAGGCGGTCAATTTGGTAATTTACGCCCGTTTCTTCGAAAACTTCTCTCAAAATTGCGCTTTCCGCCGTTTCGCCGTGATGAACGCCACCGCCAACAGAATATAAATAATTCTCGTTTGCGTTACCTACCAAAAGAACACAGCCGTTTTCAACTATTATCGCGCCTACGCGGTATCTAAACCATTGATTGCCGTTAGTGAAACAACAATCGAAAACTTTTTCGCTTTGCGTTTTCATTTGTTTAACCTCGCTTGTTTTTTCGCTTTTTAACATTATAGCATTATTTTCTTATGATAGCAAGAGAGCAAAGATAAAGAATAAAGAATAATGAATAAAGAATAATGAAGAGTGAAGTTTGCGGGGCAAGTGAAGTTTGCGGGCAAGTGAAGTTTGCGGGGCAAGTGAAGAGTGAAAAGTGAAGAGTGAATAGTGAATAGTGAAGAGGTTTGTGCCAAAGGGCAAGATATTGTGGGTTTTATATTTATATAATAAATATTTCCAAAAAGGTGGTAAAAACGTTTGCTTTTCTTTTTGGTTTTTGGTAGAATACAAAAAGTAAAAATTCGCACCTATCGTTCACGCAAGTTTCCGTGAGCCCAAAATCTCAAGCGGGGCTAACAATTTGCGGTCAAATGGCGGTGGGGAGGATTAACGGAGGTAAATTTATGGAAATTACTACTATGAAGCAACTTCTCGAAGCGGGTGTTCACTTTGGTCACCAAACGAGAAGATGGAACCCAAAAATGAAAAAATACATTTTTGGCGCAAGAAACGACATTCATATTATCGACTTGCAAATCACTATGAAACTCATCGAATCGGCTTACAGATTCGTTGCAGATTCAGTTAAAGAGAACAAGACCGTTCTTTTCGTTGGAACTAAGCGTCAAGCACAAGAGGCTATCCAACAAGAAGCTGAAAGATGCGGTATGTTCTATATTAACAACCGTTGGCTCGGTGGCACGCTCACTAACTTCAAGACAATCCGTTCAAGAGTTGAAAGATTAAACAAACTTGACCAAATGGAAAAGATGGGCGATTTTGACCTTCTTCCTAAGAAAGAAGTTTTAAACCTCAAGGCTGAAAGAGCAAAACTTGAACAAAACCTTGGCGGTATTCGTGATATGAGAACACTTCCTGACATTATGTTCGTTGTTGACCCATCTTGCGAAGAAATTGCTATCAAGGAAGCAAGAAAACTTGGTATTCCTGTTGTTGCTATCACCGATACTAACTGCAACCCTGACCTTATCGATTACGTTATTTCTGCTAACGACGATGCTATCAAGGCTGTTAAGCTTATCGCTTCTATCATTGCAGACGCTGTTATCGAAGGCAAGCAAGGGGAAGATGCCGTTATTAGAATGAGAGAAGAAGCTGCTCAAAAGAGAGAAGAAGCTATTCAAGCCGAAGAAGTTAAGGCTGAAACTCAAGACCAAACTGAAAACGCTTAATCAAATTTTGACACAACGTTTAATTTTAAACATTCAATATTTAGATTTTAGATAAAAGGAGAAAAATTATGAGCTTTACTGCACAAGACGTTAAGTTATTAAGAGAAAAGACCAACTGCGGTATGATGGATTGCAAGAACGCTTTAGTTGCAACCAACGGCGATATGGACAAAGCAGTTGACTATTTAAGAGAAAAAGGTATTGCTAAGGCTGCAAAGAAGGCAACTAGAATTGCTGCTGAAGGTATTGTTGATAGTTATATTCACATGGGCGGTAAGATCGGCGTATTGCTCGAGCTTAACTGCGAAACTGACTTCGTTGCTAGAGGCGACCAATTCAAGGAACTCGCTCACGATATTAGTTTGCACATTGCTGCTGCTAACCCACTTTACTTAGCACCAGCTGACGTTCCAGCAGACGTTTTAGAGCACGAAAAACAAATTTTAACTGCTCAAGCGCTCGAACAAGGCAAGCCACTTAATATCGTTGAAAGAATGGTTGAAGGTAGAATTAAGGGTTATTATGAAGAAAACTGTCTTCTTAACCAAAAATTCGTTAAGGACCCATCAAAGACTATCGAGCAACTTGTAATCGAGGCTACTAGCCAAATCGGTGAAAAGATTGCTATTAGAAGATTCGTTCGTTTCGAAATGGGCGAAGGCTTACAAAAGAAGAGCGAAAACTTAGCTGACGAAGTTGCTGCTCAAGTTGCTTCTGCAAAAAAATAATAAAATACTATGAGAAGGAAACATTACGAATAAAGGCGCAGTGTTTCCTTTTTTAAAAAATTTTTAAAAGTTTTGTTAAAATTATCAAAACCACTTCGTTTTGATTAAATTTGAAAAAAATTGTAAATTTTAAAACTATTAAATTAAATCTTTCGGGCAAACGCTTGAAAAGGGAAGGCTATATGGAACCAAAGTTTAAAAGAGTATTGCTAAAGATAAGTGGCGAGGCGCTTGCGGGCGATAAGCATTTCGGGTTTGACGCTGATTTTATGGGTAAGGTCGTTGACCAACTCGTTGAAATTCACAAAATGGGCGTTGAGGTTGGAATTGTTGTTGGTGGCGGAAATTTCTGGCGTGGTAGGCAAGGCTTTAATATGGAAAGAACTACTGCCGACTATATGGGTATGCTTGCAACGGCTATGAACGCACTTGCTTTGCAAGATGCTATCGAACAGCGTGGCGCTTTAACCAGAGTTCAAACGGCTATTGATATCACTAAGGTTGCTGAGCCTTATTCAAGAAGAAAGGCTATTCGTCATCTTGAAAAGGGAAGAATCGTTATTTTTGCGTGCGGAACGGGCTGTCCGTTCTTCTCAACCGATACTGCGGCTGCACTTCGCGCTGCTGAGATTGAGGCGGAAATTATTCTTCTTGCTAAAAACGTTGACGGCATTTACGATAGCGACCCTAAGGTTAACAAAGACGCTAAGAAGTTTGAAGAAATTTCTTATATGGACTTTATTAGCAATCAATTAAAGGCTATGGACACAACTGCTGTTACTATCTGCATGGAAAACAAAACTCCTATTTTGGCGTTCGGGCTTGACGATAGGTCGATTATCGACGCTGTTTGTGGAAAAGAAACGGGAACTTGGATTAGATAGTTTTAATTTTTACGTTTTACTTCATAGAGTTTTGCTTGAAAACAAACTTTCTTTGAAGGCGGAGCGTTTCGCCTTGTTTCAATAATATATATAAGGAGAAAATTATGGCGGCTGATATGGAAAAAATCGAGATGATAATTCTCGAGTGCGATGAAAGAATGGAGAAAACCGTGAGCGTGTTGAAGAGTGAATTTCTTCAAATTAGGGTTGGGCGTGCTAACCCTCACGTTTTAGATAAAGTTTTAGTTGATTTTTACGGGCAAATGACGCCTATCAACCAAGTTGGTAACATTTCCGTTCAAGACGGTAAGTGTTTAGTTATTGCGCCTTGGGATAAATCCCTTTTAAAGAACGTTGAAAAGGCTATTTTAGCATCTAACGTTGGTATTACTCCTACTAACGACGGTAGCGTTATTAGGCTCGTTTTCCCTGACCTTACTCAAGAGAGAAGAATTGAAATCAATAAACAAGTTAAGAAAATGGCTGAAGATTCTAAGGTTGCTATTAGAAACATCCGCCGTGATACTTTAGACGCGCTCAAGAAAATGAAAACGGCTAAAGAAATGACTGATGACGAATACGCTTCGTTCGAAAAGGACGTTAACGAATCAACTAATAAAGCGATTGAAGTTATCGATAAAGTTCAACAAGAAAAAGAAAAGGAAGTTCTTACCGTTTAATGGAAAATAAAGTGCCAAAACACGTTGCTTTTATAATGGACGGAAACGGGCGTTGGGCTAAGGCTAGAGGAAAATCTAGGTCGTTCGGCCACCAAAAGGGGGCTGACGTTTTAGACGGCATTTCCGATAGGGCTAGGGAACTTGGAATTGAAGTTCTTTCATTCTATGCCTTCTCAACCGAGAATTGGAAACGCCCAAAAGAAGAAGTTTCTAGGCTTTTAGCGCTTCTTTTTAGGCTTTTAAAGTCAAAACTTTCCTATCTTATCAAGAACGAAACGCGTTTAATTATTTCGGGTGATTTATCTTCTTTAGATGATAAGCGCAGAAAAAAGATAGAAGAAGCGATGCAAAAAACCGCGCATTTTACTAAGCGCGCCATAAATATTTGCTTTAACTATGGCTCTAGAGCCGAAATTCTAAGGGCTGTTAATAACCTTGTTGAAAAAGGCGAAAAGGTCGATGAAAAGGCTTTTGAAAACGAACTTTACACGAAAGACCTTCCCGATGTTGATTTGGTTATAAGAACTAGTGGCGAGCAAAGACTTAGCAACTTCTTGTTGTGGCAATCGGCTTATGCTGAAATTTATTTTACCGACGTTTTATGGCCAGACTTTACGCCCGATAAGTTAGACGAGGCTTTAGATTGGTTTTATAATAGAAATAGGCGGTTTGGTGGAGTTTAAAATGCTTAAAAGAATAATAACGGGCGCGCTTTTAATAGTTCTCGTCATTGGTTGTTTTGTTTTGAGAGAACTAGTGGATGCAAGGCTCTTTAACGTTTTATTATATTTATGCTCGTTCTTTGGAACGCTTGAACTTGTTAGAGCGTTTGGAAGCGATACGACTTTTTTGCAAAAAGTCGTGGTGATTGTTTTTGCTCTAGTTTTGTTCCCAGCGTTTGTTTTTCTTGAAAGAAGGCTAACTATCGTTTTGTGTTTTACGGCTGTAATCTTATTATTCGTAAGCCTTGTTTTAGAATTTAAAACGTCTTCTGTTGAAGGCGTTGCAAAATCACTTTTTGCGCTTTGTTATCCTAACCTTTTTCTTATCGTGATTGCGCTATCTAACCAACTTGTAGGAACTTACGGGTTCATTGCTTTACTTCTAACTTTCGTGGTTGCGCCGTTTTGCGATATGTTCGCATACTTCGTTGGCTCGGCTATAGGTGGCAGAAAACTCTCGCCGGAAATTAGTCCAAAAAAGACCGTTAGCGGTGCTATAGGCGGACTTATTGGCGGAATTGTTGGCGCGGTTGCTATTTGGGCGTTCTTTAAAGGAAGCCTAATTCAAACGGTTTGGGTTGAGATTGTTGTGTATGCGTTGATAGGTGCTATCGGCGCGCTACTTACAATATTTGGCGATTTGGTTGAAGGCGCAATAAAGAGAAAAATCGGAGTTAAAGACCTTGGAAACATTTTACCAGGGCACGGTGGCGTTTTAGATAGAATTGACGGCATTATGTTTAACGGCGTGTTTGTGTATCTTGCGCTAACACTCGTTTTAGGTATTATTTAACATTAAATATCGGCTTGCGGAATATAATTATTTGCAAGCCTTATTTTGTATTATAGGTATATGGAAAAGAAAAAAATTGCGTTATTAGGTAGCACGGGCTCAATAGGTAGGCAAGTTCTAAACTGCGTTGATAGGTTTAGCGATAGATATGAAATTATATCGCTTGCGGCTAACGAGAACGCCTCGCTACTTCAAGAACAAGCAAATAAATATAAGCCAAAGGTTATGGCTTTATCTAATGGCTCGGTTGCGCACAAAATAACGAGCGTGCCTTCTAACTGCCAATTTTATTTTGGCGAGAACGCTTCTTCTCACGCTGTTTTAGAAGAGGCAGATATCGTTTTTGTTGCGATTATGGGCTTTGCTGGGCTTAAATGTGTGCTCGAGGCTATCCGCCTTAAAAAGACGGTGGCTATTGCCAACAAAGAAACGCTCGTTGCCGGCGGTGAAATCGTTACAAAACTCGCTAAGGAAAACGGCGTTGAACTAATCCCCGTTGATAGCGAGCATTCGGCGCTTTGGCAGTCGCTTTTCTTTGATAAGAAAAAGCCGTTTGAAAGGCTTATTATAACGGCTAGTGGCGGTGCGTTTAGAAATCTTCCTATCGAAAAACTAGATTTTGTTACGGCAGAAGATGCGCTCAAGCACCCTAATTGGAATATGGGCAAGAAAATCACCGTTGACTGCGCTACTATGGTCAACAAAGGCTTAGAAGTTATCGAGGCTAGGTGGCTTTTTGATGCGCCTTATGAAAAAATCAGCGTGCTTATGCACCCTGAGAGCATCGTTCACTCTATGGTCGAATACGTTGACGGCGCGATTATGGCTCAACTTGGCTTTCCGTCAATGGAAGTGCCAATAAGCCTTGCGCTTTCTTACCCAGAACGGCTTTTCGTTCCCGATAAGGTTGATTTAGTTGGCAAAACTTTGCACTTTGATAGCGTTGACTATAAGCGTTACCCTTGCTTTAAACTCGTGCTTGACTCGGCTAAAACGGGCGGGGGATATCCTTGTGCGCTGTCGGCTGCAAACGAAGTTGCCGTTTCGCTGTTTTTAAAAGACCAAATTAAGTTTACTGAGATTTATGACTACATCTCTTGCGCGCTCGATAGCGTTAAGGCTGACGTTTTAACTTACGAGGGTTTAAAAGAAATTGATTATCTTGCAAGGCTTAAAGTCATTGAAAGATTTAATAATAAAAAGGCGTAGTTTGAAATATAATAGGTGTGTATGCAATTAAATAATCTGCTTGCTTTTGCCGACATTATGCAAAGCGTGCTTTACGTTTTCGTGGCAATTTTGGTGCTACTTGTAATGATAACGGTGCACGAGTTTGGGCATTATATCGTTGGTAAAATTTTCAAATTTAAAATATTAGAGTTTGCAATCGGCATGGGGCCTGCAATCTTCAAAAAAACACTCAAAAACGGCGAGATTTTTTCAATTAGAATATTTCCGCTTGGTGGGTTTTGTCAATTTGAAGGGGAAGACGACGCCGCAACCGTTGAAGATGATAAAAATTCTTTAAATGACGAAAAGCCTGTGTTTGAGGGCGTGAAGGAAGTTGAAGGAGAAGACAAAGAAAACGAAAAACCTAAGCTTTCAAAAGATGCGTTCAATAACAAAAAGCCGTATCAAAGAATTTTGGTTTTGATAGCGGGCGCTGTTTTTAACTTTATTTTTGCGCTTTTATTAGTTACCATTAACTTAACGGCTTATGGTATGAGTGCTATTTCACCGCTTGAATTAAAGCCAGCCTCTAACGAGATTGAAAGCCATTATTTGTTAAAAGAAGGCGACGTTATAGTAAAAGCAAACGGCAAGTTTATTTTTATGACGACAGACCTTCTCGACGCTTTAGACGGCAAGAAAAAGGGCGACCTTGTTTCTCTTTCGGTTAAAAGAGATGGAAAACTTCAAGACGTAACCATAAGTTTAAGAGAGGACGTGAACTCTTCATCTCTTGAAGACGTTACGCCTTGCTATGACGCTTTGGGCTTTGCAACCATTCCAATGCTAACCACGAAAGAGGGTTCGCCGTTTAAAAATAATAGTTATCTTTTGAAGTTTAACGATAACGAAGATTATTCGCTTTGCACTAGAATTTATAGCGTTAACGACGTTATAGACCGACTTTCTTCTATGAACGCGGGCGAAATACTATCTATATACGTTAGCGTTTTAGAAGAGAGGGAACTTGTTGAAATTACTCTCGACCAAGAATTTGAAAACATTAATAAAGAAGATAGAACGGCTATTTTAGAATATTTAAAGATTGAAAAAAGTTCCCGTTACTATTCGGCGGAAACTCAAAGGCATAGATTTGGCTTTTTCGAAGGGCTTATCCGTGCGCCACAATATGCGTTCAAAGTTGTTAGCGTAACGTTCCGCTCTGTTGCTCAAATTATTCAAGGAAAACTATCTTTAAACTCGGTAACAGGTCCTGTTGGTATGATTTCAATGACTTCGCAAATCGTATCTTACGGGTTTGACTATCTTTTAGAAGTTGCGGCAATTATCGGCATGAGTTTGGCGATTTTCAACATTTTACCAATACCAGCGCTTGATGGCGCAAGAGCCGTTTTTGTTTTGATTGAGTGGATTTTCAAAAAGCCTGTTAATAAAAACGTTGAGGGTATGATCCACTTTGTCGGGCTTATTTTGCTCCTTGCTTTTGCAATTTTCGTTGACGTGATAAAATTTATATAAGTGGGGCTATAAGCCCGTTAAATAGGCAAATTGCTACGATTTCTTGTGGTGATTTGTTTATTTTTTTGTCAAAATTTTATTGCTTTGCGTAAAATATAGTGAAGCGAAAGAGGAAATTAAAATGAAAAACGAAAATCTCGTTTTGCTTATTGCCGTAGGCGCTGCTGCTTACTGCTTATGCAAAAATAAGAAAAAACCTTGCGGTTGCGACTATGATAAAGATTGCGACTGCCAAGAGCACAAAAAACAATGTGGCTTAGATTACGATAAAGACTTCAACTGCCACGAGAAAAAGCATGATAAAACGTGTTTCGATAAGCACGATAATTGTGTTTACAAAAGATATTATGGTTGCAAACGATAAAAATATCGCCGTGAATTTCACGGCGATTGTTTTTTGCGCTTAAAAAATATATTTTATTATGCTTTAGGCTAAAGAAGATAAATTTTGAAAAATTATATTAAAATATTGAAATAGGAAAAAATATATGATATAATCATATATATTTCAACAAGATATTTGCTTTTTTAGCAAACGGAGGGAATTATGGCATTGTTTAGAACCAATATAAAATGGGCTGACGAGAGTAAAAATACTTTAGTTTATAAATATCCGTTCAAAAACGGCGGAAGAGAAATTAACAATAAAAGCACGTTGACGGTTACGGAATCGCAAGTGGCTCTATTCGTGCATAAGGGCAAAATTGCTGACGTTTTCGAACCCGGTTTTTACGAACTTAAAACTGATATTTTGCCAATTTTAACTAAACTTGCTTCTTGGCAATACGCTTTTGAAACGCCAATCACGTTAGACGTTTTCTTCGTAAACACTAAGCAATTTACTAATATTAAGTGGGGCACGCAAAACCCAATTTTAATGCGCGACCCTGAGTTTGGCGCAATTAGAGTTCGCGGGTTTGGCGCTTTTGCTTTTAAGGTTGACGACCCTGTTACCTTCTTAAAAGAACTTTTCAGCACCAACTCAACTTTCAAAACTACCGATATTCAAGACTACGCTAAAACAATGCTTGTTTCCGCACTTAGCGACGCTATTGGCGAGAGCAAAATCTCGGCGCTTGACCTTGCTGGAAACACAATGGAATTTAATGAAATTGTTAAGGCTAAAATTCAAGATAAGTTTAATGAACTTGGCTTGAAACTTACTAACTTATTCATTGAAAATATGTCTGTTCCAACTGAGGTTGAAAAGGCGTTTGACGAAAGAAGTAAACTCGGCATTTTGGGCGATAAGACTGACGTTTTAATGAAAGTTGCAGCCGCTGAAGCGATGAAAACTGCTGCTGGTAACGAAGGCATGGGCGGTGCGTTTATGGGCGCAGGCGTTGGTATGGGCGCAGGCGTTGGTATGGGCTCGATTTTTGCCGAGGCTATGAAGCCACAGCAACCACAACAACCACAACAACCGCAACAACCTCAAGCACAACCTCAACAAGCGTCAAGCGTGGGAACTAAGGCTTGTTCTTCTTGCGGGGCTCAAGTTGCATTAAACGCTAAGTTCTGCCCAGAATGCGGTGAAAAGTTTGCCGTTAAGAAGTTCTGTTCAAACTGCGGAACTGAAGTTAGCGCTAGTGCAAAGTTCTGTTCAAGTTGCGGTGAAAAATTAGCATAAATAAGGCTATAGGTCGATTATCTGCTGTTTTATGAAAAACTTGCAAAAAAAAGATTATCTTGATTATTTAATATCAAACGACGACCAAAACTTTAATTATGAAAAAAATTTGGCAAGAAGATTATTCAAATTAAAATGGCTTGCAATATCGCTTTTAATAATTTTTTTGCTTTTGTTATCAGCCACCGTTATTTTAGCGATTGTGCAATCGGCAACAAAGATTTCGGCTCTTTTAATTGCTGTTGGAATAATAGGCGGGCTTAGTTTAGTTTTTGGGGCTACCTTTTTAGGGTTTTTGGTAAAATATTTCAATTTTAAAGATAGACTTGACCAAAAAAACGAGTAAAAATTTTGAAAAAGTAAACAATAATAAAATCAAAGTTAAAAGGAGAATTATTATGGAAAAAATCACTAAGGACACTTTAATTGCAGATCTTCTTGCTATCAACGAAAACGCTGCTGAAATTTTATTTAAGCACGGTATGCACTGCTTAGGCTGCGCGCTTGCACACAACGAAACTATCGAGCAAGCAACAAACGCTCACGGCGAAGATTTGGAAGAAATTTTAAGAGAACTTAACAATCTTTAAGAAACTTTGTAAAATTTTTTAGCCGAAAGGTCGAAACAAACCTTTCGGCTAACGATTTTAAAAAACAAAAATACTAAAAGAGAGACTATTATGTTTGACGACGTTTTTAATCTTCCGCCAAAAAACGATATTGATACAAATTTAGATATCGCTAAAGACGTTCGTGACGAGGGCAAGTTCGTTAAATGCGAAGCGTGTGGCGGGAATATGGTTTTCGACCCTAAAACTCAAACGCTACTTTGCGAACACTGCGGTTCGGTTTTCGATTTTGAAAAAGATAGCGCCGTTAGAGAAATTGCTATTGAAGAGGCGTTTGCTAAAGCCGATTTATGGACTGACGCCGTTGTTGTTAGGTGCGCTAATTGCGGGGCAAAAGTCGTGATTGACGCTAGCGAGGCGGCAAAGAAGTGCCCTTACTGCGGAACAAGCCAAGTTAGAAAAACCGACGAGATAGTAGGCGTTAGGCCGAGTGCAATTTTTCCGTTTACCGTTACCAAAAACGATGCGGAAGAACTTTGCAAAAAATGGGCAAAGCGTAAGTTTTTTGCACCTAAAAAATTTAAAAAGAATGTTGAAGCGAGCAACTTAGAAGGCGTTTTTGAGCCTGTTTTTACATTTGATAGTTTTACCGTATCTAACTACCACGGGCGGGTTGGTTATAGGCGAACGAGAGTAGTTGGTAGCGGAAAAAACCGCCGAACGGAAACTTATATTGAGTGGAGGCACATTAGCGGAACGATAAACCGAAACTTTGACGATTTAATGATTTCGGCTTCCAATAGTTTTAATCAAGACAAGTTCTCAAAATTTCTCCCGCTCAACTTTCAAACGATAACCGTTTATAAAAAGCAATATCTCGCTGGCTACACTGCAAATCTTTACGAAAAGGACGTGAAAGTTTGCTGGGCGGAAGCCAAGAAGATTATGGACGGCTCAATTCGCTCGGCTATCGTTCAAAAATACCACGCCGACGTTGTTGATTACATAAACGTTTACACTACCCACAACAACGTAACCTATAAATACGTTTTAGTGCCTGTTTATCTATTAACGTATCCGTTCAAGAAAAAGAATTACGTTTTGAACGTGAACGGCAACACGGGAAAAGTTTGGGGAAAAACGCCTGTTTCGCCTTGGAAAGTGCTTTTAACTATTCTTGGCGGTGTGGCGCTAGTGGCGTTATTTATCTTTTGGGTTTCTAATAACTTTTAAACTTAGCGGTGAAACAATATTGAAAAACTCAAATTTTTAAGTTTCAATTTGGGTTTTTGGTGGGAATAATATAAAATTTGCGCTATCTTTGTTGACAGAATGGGCAAATTTAGTTAAAATGATAGATAGCGTAAATATGAGTATTTACAATTTTGAAAATTTTTTAAAATTAAGCAACATAAAAAATAAGCAATATAAATTTGGGCTTGACTTGAATTTTGGGAGGCTTTAATGCAAAAAAGAATTATAACACTTATCGTTTCGTTGGTTATGCTCTTTTCGGTTTTAACGCTAACGGCGTGCTCCGAAATTGAAAACGGTAGCGAAGTTAAGAGAATGACCATGACTTTAGATTTCTGCGACGCTAGTGGCGCTGTGGTTGACACTAAAGACGTTAATATTAAACTTTTCACAACTTACGCTCCAAAAACTACCGAGCATTTTATTTCGCTTTGCGAACAAGGCTTTTACGATGGTCTTTGCATTAGCAATATTCAATCTAGTTGGATGGAATTTGGTGGCTATACCTATAATGCAAACGGCGAGTTCGTTCCTAGTAACTACACTGGTTCAACTATCAAAGGCGAATTTGTGAAGAACGGGCATAAGTGGACGGGAAATAAGTTCCTTTCTCAATCGGGCTCTATTATTATGAAGCGTGATTATTCTTCTAATAACGATGCTGACAAGAAATACGATACTGCTAAATCAACCGTTATCATCACATTTGATACCGTTTCAACTTTCGATGCTGACGAATATTGCGTATTCGGCGCAGTATGCGTTGACGATGCTGATAAGAACCCAGCCTCTAGCGATTCTGCTTCAAATTCTAGTTCAATCGTTAATAGAACGGGGCTTTCTAGCCTTGATATTTTAAGAACTATCTCGGCTCTTACCACCGATGAAGACGGCGTTAGAACTTACTACTACGAAAAGGCAACTGACGGCAACTTCTTCTATACCGCAAAAACTGAAGACGGCACAACCACTTACTACAAGGGCTTAGAAATGACTGAAAGTGCTGAAATTCAAGGCGATGAACTCACTGATTTTGAAAAAACTCTTAAAGATAACGCTAACTATTTCTTAACAATTCCTTACACTAAAGTAGTTATTAAATCAATTAAATAAAAAACAAAAAAACTAAAAGAGCAAACCGCAAAAAACTTGCGCGTTTGCTCTTTTTTTAATAAAAGAAAGAAAAAGCGTTACTTTTTAGTAACGCAAAACTAATCGGTTAATCCTAATAAAAAATCAACAGACTCATTAAAATATCTTGACAACGTTATCAAAGCCGAAGCCGTTGGCTCGGTTTTTTCTTTTTCCCACTTCGCTATTGCCGATTGACTTATGTTTGTTGCCTTTGATAAATCCATTTGGCTAATTTTCTTTTCTGCTCGAAGCTCTTTTAATCTTTCTGCAAATTTCATATAATCATTATATAATAAACAAGTCTAATACGACTTGACAAGTCTTATAAGACTTGATATAATGTTTTTATTGTAATGAAAAGCAATAAAAATATGCAAAAAAGGTGGTTTTTTATGAGTAGAAAATCTTGGCAGATTTTAGTTTTGAGCATAATTTTAACCTGTTCGCTGGTTGTTTTTTGCGCTTGCAACGGGTCAAATTCAAACGAAAATTCTCTAAATTCGGCTGGTGGCTCTTCAAGCTCTAGCGTGGAAGAAAATTCGTCGTCAAACACTCAATCTTCTAAAACTGAAAACGGGCTAACTTACGTTCTTTTGCAAGACGGAACGTATCAAGTTACCGCGTGTGACAAAAATTTAACCGAAGTTATCATACCGCTTGCGGTTGACGGAATAGCGGTAAATAGTATTGGCGAGCATGCATTTGAATTGTGTGATTCGCTCGTTAGCGTTGTTATAAGTGATAGCGTTAAAACTATAGGCGATTATGCTTTCTATAATTGCAGATCGCTTAAAAAAGTTGTTATTTCTAACGGCTTAGAAAGCATTGGTGATAGCGTTTTTGCAAACTGCCCGTCGTTGCAAACCGTAATGATTGGCGGAAGTGATAACGAACAAGTTATGGACGATTTAATGGCTGAATTCAATGCAAAACTTGAAGCGTTAGAAAAAGCGGAAAGTGATAATGCGAAAGCCATTGCGGACTTAACTAACGAGTATAACGCAAAAGTTGAGGCGTTGGAAAAAACTGATAGCGATAACGCAAAAGCCATTGCGGACTTAACTAACGAGTATAACGCAAAAGTTGAAGCGTTAGAAAAAGCAGGTAGCGATAACGCAAAAGCAATTGCTGATTTAACCGCTGAGTATAACGCAAAGGTTGAACTAATTGAAAAAATTTTAAAAGATTATAATGTTCTAAATTGGGAAGTTACGTTTGACTCAAACGGCGGAACAGAGGTTGAAGGTCAAATTGTGCAAAACGGCAGTAAGATAACTCGCCCCGTTGAGCCAGTTAGAAAAGATTATGTTTTTGATGGTTGGTTCGTTGATGATGAAAAATGGGCGTTTAGTGGCTTCGTTGTTACAGAAAACGTCACCTTAACAGCAAAATGGAAATATCAACTTGAATTTGACTTTGTTGGCGGGGAGCAAATCGTAACGAAATATATTGGAAATGAAACTGAAGTTGAAATTCCAAGCGAATATGAGGGCTATCCTGTAACGCAAATAAGTGAAAGCGCGTTTAATCGTTGCAGTAGTTTAACGAGCGTAACAATTCCAAATAGCGTAACAACAATTGGTCAAGGCGCGTTCAGTGGTTGCAGTAGCCTAGAAAGCATAACGCTACCTTTTGTTGGCGGTAGCAGAAACGAAATAGCAGTAAATGATTCAACTTTGTTTGGGTATATTTTCGGTTCGTTAAAATATGCTGGTGGTAACATAACACAGCAGAGTTATCTTTTAGATAATTTTGATACCAAATATGTTCAGTATTATATTCCATCTTCACTAAAGAACGTAACCATAACAGGTGTATATATTAATGCATTTGCGTTCAGTGGTTGTAGTAGTTTAACAAGTGTAACAATAGGAAAAGAAGTAACTATAATCGGTGATTATTCGTTTGCTTTTTGCAGTAGTTTAACAATTTATTGCGAGGTAAAAAGCAAACCAAGCGGTTGGAGTTCTTCTTGGAATTATTCAAACTGCCCCGTTGTTTGGGGTGAGGAAGAAGTTCCAAGCAATCCAAGTATTCCTAGTGTTCCATCTGTTGGAGCTGTATGGAAAGATTTCTCAGCTTTAGCTAATGCAGAAGGACATGGAATTGAATTTACTGCTGTTGATGGTATCTTCACTATTACCCGTGGTAAAGGAACAGTTAATAAAGGCAAGACTGTTGATCACGGTTCAAAGGCTGGAACTACTTTCACTGGCGCCGTTCAATTAGGTAAGAACGGTTCTGCTACTGATAAGTGCATTTCTTTCGTCGTTCCAGAAGGTTACACCACTTTAGAAATCTATGCCACCTGCGGTTCTTCTGGTGTTATCACTACTACTTACACTGTAGTTGTGGGCGGAATAAACAACGAATTATCTTGCTCTAACTTATCAATCGGTTGCAACACAATTTCCGTTTCGGGCGGTCAACAAGTAACTATCTACGCTGGTAGTGATAGTTCAATTAATGTTTGGGGAATTTGTATTTATTAAGTAATAGGTAAGAGTGAAAAATAAAGAATAAAGAATAAAGAATAAAGAATAAAGAATAAAGAATAAAGAAAGCCCTAACAGGCAAAGATAGCGGGCAAAAAGAAAAAAGCATCTCGAAGTGAGATGCTTTTTTGTGTTGCTTAATTTAAAAGTTTATTATCTGCATTCGTCTGCTTTGCCAGCGCAACCTAAAACGTTAACGAGTTTGTGTTCAACCATTTCTTGAACGGCTGCTCTTGCTGGAGTTAAGTATTGGCGTGGGTCAAAGTCAGATGGGCGTTCTGCAAGGTGTTGACGAATAGCAGCGGTCATGCTAACGCGAACGTCAGAGTCGATATTGATTTTGCAAACAGCCATTCTTGCTGCTTGGCGAAGCATATCTTCTGGAACACCGATAGCGTCAGGCATTTTTCCGCCGAACTTGTTTACGATTGCAACCTTATCTTGTGGAACTGAAGATGCGCCGTGCAATACGATAGGGAAGCCAGGAAGTCTTTTTGAAACTTCTTCTAAAATATCAAATCTAAGTTGTGGCTTAGTGCCTGGTTTAAACTTATAAGCGCCGTGGCTTGTGCCGATAGAAATTGCTAACGAATCGCAACCGGTTTTGGTGGTGAATTCGTAAACGTCGTCAGGGTCGGTGTAAGAGCCTTCGCCGGCTGCAACCTTAACTTCGTCTTCAACGCCTTCGAGTTTACCAAGTTCTGCTTCAACAACAACGCCGTGGTCGTGAGCGTATTCAACAACTTTCTTTGTGATTTCAATGTTTTCTTTGAGCGAATAGTGGCTTGCGTCAATCATAACAGACGTAAAACCATTGTCAATACAGCTTTTGCAAATTTCAAAGCTATCGCCGTGGTCTAAGTGCAAGCAGATAGGAAGACCTGATTCTTCGCATGCTGCTAAAACGAGGTGGCGAAGGTAGGTTGGGTTAGCATACCTTCTTGCGCCTGCTGATACTTGAAGAATAAGCGGAGCGTTTTGCTTAATACCTGCGTTTACGATACCTTGGATAATTTCCATATTGTTTACGTTGAACGCACCGATAGCATAACCGTTCTTATACGCTTGTTCGAACATTTTGGTTGACGTTACTAATGGCATAAAAATTGTTCCTCCAAACTAATTATTATTGCTATTATACAACAAAAACCTTGTTTTTTGCAAACAAAATGACCGCACTTTCGCTAAATTATGCATTTAATAATTATAGAATAATTATTCTAAGGCTTTTAGCGCTCTAAGGCTTTTAGCGAGCCTTTTAAAAAGTTCGTTAAAATTTATTGCAAAAAATTAAACTCTAGTGTATAATTTATAAAAACCCAATCGATGATGCGTCGGAGAGTAAGTTAAAAAATTTGTTTTTCCCAAAACGTTGAAATTTCGGCATTTTGGCTAAAAACTATTATTTCGCAAATTTTTTTGCGTGTTTTTTGGCTTTTCTTCCGTCGCTTTTAGTGGCGGTTTTTTATTTGGAGGAAATTATGAAACTTGGCGTTATTGGAATTATAATCGAAAAAGATAAAATGAACGCGCAAAACGTTAATAAACTTCTTAGCGAAAATTCCCAAATTATAATTGGTAGAATGGGCGTGCCTGACGCTGTGAACGGCGTTTCGGTTATAAGCGTTATCGTTAAAGGTAGCAATGAAGAAATTTCTTCGCTTTCGGGAAAGCTTGGTAGATTAGAAAACGTGAAGGTAAAATCTGCCACGTGTGATATTTAAAAAACCCCGCTATAACTTCATTAAACGCAATTTTTTAAACATAATAATAATATTTAGGAGATAAATTTATGAAAAAATTAGCATTGTTTTTGACTATTATTTTGAGTGTTTTATCGCTTGGGCTTTTTACGGCTTGCGAATCTTCTCAAAAAACGATAGTTATTGCCGCGCCAGACGGTGCGCCTGCGCTTGCAATGTATTCAATGATGAAAGAGTGCAACACTTTAAATGACTATAAAATTGAATACAAAATCGTCGGCGGTGCTCAAGATATTACTACTATGGTAACTAAGGGCGAGGCGGACGTTGGTATTATGCCAACAAACATTGCCGCAAAACTTTATAACGGCGGTGTTGATATTAAACTTTTATCGGTAAACGTGTTCGGCGTGTTGTATATGATAGGAACGAATCCTATCGAGAGCTTAACCGACCTTTACGGAAAAGTAGTTGTAAACATTGGTAAAGGCGGAACGCCAGACCTTGCGCTTAAATATATTTTAGATAGCAAGAATATCGAATACGTTGAAAGCGACGTGGCAGTTAACGGCAAAATTGCTTTAACTTACGTTAGCGAGGCAAGTGAAGTTGGAGCAAAAATTAAGCTTGGAAAGGCTGAATACGGCATTTTGGGCGAGCCTGCCGCTACTAAGATTAGCGGAAATATTGGCGCTTCTATCGTTTTAGATATTCAAAAAGAGTTTAACCAAATTGCAGGTAGCAACGCTTTAACTCAAGCGGGCGCTGTTGTTGGAAAGAGAGTTTATAAAGACCCTGAACTACTTTTCGAAATTTTCGATAGGCTCGAAAAGAACAAAGACTATATTTTTGAAAACGCTAGTAGCGTTAAAGATACGTTGCAAAAATATGGTAGCGGATTAGAGGTTGATTTTAACGCTAACATTTTAAACCGTTGCAATTTAGGTTGCGTAAAGTCGGGCGAGGCTAGAGAACAACTCGAGGCTTATTTCAACTCGGTTATCGGCTACGATAAGAGTTTCATTGGCGGAAAACTTCCTGACGATGAGTTCTATATCAACTAATATTATTTAATTTTGAATTAAGAATTATTTTACGAAAGGCAGTTTATGAAAAAATTGAAGTTCTTGCCTATTTTGACCTTCGTTGTGGTGATAGCGGTGTGGTATCTTTTAGCGCTTTCGGTTGGCGCAGAAGTTATTATGCCTTCACCGCACCTTGTGGTTATTGAGGCGGTAAGACTATATTTTACTAAAAACTTCATACTTTCAACGCTTAGCAGTTTATGGAAAATTTTGTTAAGCTTTTTAATCTCGCTCGTGGTTGCGTTACCTCTTGCGATAATCTCCGCACGCTCAAAAGTTTTTGAAACGCTACTATACCCTATTGTCGTTATCGTTAGAGCAACGCCGACGATGAGTTTAATTTTCTTATGCCTTATTTGGTTTAGTTCTATAACTAGCCCGCTTGCCGTTTCGTTTGCCGTTTTGTTTCCGCTTTTATATTCCACGTTTTTGAACGCTATTAAAAATATGGATAAAAAACTTATCGATATGGCTAAGGTTTATAAAGTGCCAACGAAAAAAGTCGTTGTTGATTTATATTTGCCGAGCATTGCAAAAAGCGTTTATGGAGATTTAGTCAACGCGCTTTCGTTTAACGTAAAACTTGTGCTAGCGGCGGAAGCGCTATCTTGGGCGAGAAATTCGCTCGGCTCAATTATGGCAAACGCTAAGGCAAACATCGAGGTTGCAAGGCTTTTCGCAGTTACCATTTTTGCCATAATTTTAAGTTATTTGTTAGAACTTTTGCTTAAACTTATTAAACATTTAGTGGTGAGGTTTTACTATGCCAAAACTAAACAAAATTAGCGTTAAGTGGGGCAATAAGTCGATTTTCGACGATTTTTCGCTCGAGTTTAAAGAAAATAAAGTAACGGCTATTCTAGGAAAAAGCGGGGCTGGCAAAACAACGATGTTAAACGTTATTGCAAACCTTATCCCTTTTAGCGGAGAAGTTTTGGGCTTTGAAGATATTTCTTACGTTTTTCAAGAACATAGGCTTTTGCCTTTTGCTACCGTTTATAAAAACTTGGAATTTGTTTTATCAAACGAGAGCCAAGAAAAAAAGCGTGAAAAGATTGATGCCGTTCTAAAAATTTCGTGCTTAGAGCATTTGAAAGATAGGGTGGCGGAAACGTTATCTGGCGGGGAAAAGCAAAGAGTTTCTTTAGCGCGGGCGTTTTTAGTGCCTTCTAAAACTATTCTTTTAGACGAGCCTTTCGATTCGCTTGACCTTGGGTTGAAACTATCTATCATAAACGACTTTAAAAAACTGATATCTGCTTTTCCAAAAACGTGCGTGCTAGTTACGCACAGCGAAGCCGAAGCCCTTTATCTTGCTGACGATATTTTTATTCTAGATAATAATGCCGTTGAGTTTATTGGTAGCCCGAAAAAGTGCGAAAAAGCGTTTGGCGATAGCGTTGACGAAGATTTAAGACAAAAAATATTTGCAAAATTGATATAAAAACTAGTTGAATTGATATAAACCAACGAAAATTTGTCAATAATAACCATTAGCAAGCCGAAAAGAAAAATCGTATAATATAAGGGGCTTGTAAGAGGTTGTTATGATTAAACGAGGCGATATTTTTTATGCCGATTTAAGCCCCGTGGTTGGTAGCGAGCAAGGCGGTGTTAGACCCGTTTTAATCGTGCAGAACGACGTGGGTAATAAGTATAGCCCGACCATTATTGCTGCGGCGATAACGAGTAAACTTACCAAAGCAAAACTGCCTACGCATATTGAACTTTGCGCGCTCGACTACGGCTTAGAGAAAGATTCCATCGTTTTGCTCGAGCAAATTCGCACTATCGATAAGCGAAGGCTTAAAGAAAAAATCGGCTCGATTTCTCCTAATCTTATGGCAAAAGTCAACGTTGGGCTTGCTATCAGTTTAGGTTTTGAA
Organism: Christensenellaceae bacterium; assembly: GCA_045534575.1. Lineage (GTDB taxonomy): Bacteria > Bacillota > Clostridia > Christensenellales > Borkfalkiaceae > UBA4636. The sequence goes on along the minus strand of JAZSJZ010000007.1, from coordinate 38,837 downwards.
GAAAAAAACGTTAATTAATTTTTCCGCTTTGTGGGTTTCCGCAAGCGGTTTTTTATTTTTGAGAATTTTGTAAACTTTTGGTAGCCGTTTTTACGTTTTTGCAAAGATTTTTAAAAAATAGTTGAAATTTAAACTCGTATGTGCTAAAATGTTAGAGAATAAGGAAAAATACTTTAGTATTTTTTGCGAGGGGACTATGAACGGACTATTGCTTAAAAATTATTTTACGCTTTTTAAAGGCACGCAACTTGAAGTTAATATCTATTATTACGCTATTTGCATTGTTTTGGGTATGGTTGCCGCTGCGGTTTGCGCAATTCCGCTTTTCAAAAAGAGGGGCTTTCAGCCTGAACTTATTTTAGACGTTTTGATTGCCGTTATTCCGCTTTCTATTATTTTTGCCCGCACTTGGTATGTTGTTATGGACCTCGACCAGTTCATGGGTACTAGTTTCTTTAGCGAGGAATACGATCCTAACGGCGTTTTTAGTCTTAAACTTGCCCTTCAATTCCGTGATGGCGGTATGGCTATTCACGGCGGTATTTTGGGCGGTGCGATAGGTCTATTCATTATCGCTTGGATTAAGAAAATTAAGGTTGGTAGGCTTTGCGACCTTGGCGCTGCGCTTCTTCCGCTAGGTCAAGCAATAGGTAGGCTTGGTAACTATTTCAACCAAGAAGTTTACGGAAAAGTAACTGATATAACTTGGTTTCCTTACGCAACGTTTATTGAAAAAACGGGGCATTATCACGTGGCGCTTTGCTTCCACGAAATGTTTTTTAACCTTTTAGTTTTTGCTTTCCTTTATATTTTCCTTATGAACTATAAAGGCAAGAGAAACGGTTATAGCGTGGGCTTTTATCTGTTGTTCTACGGCATTATTCGCGCCGTTATGGAACCTATGCGCGACCCTGAGTTTAATATGGGTAACTCCGAACCGATTTTGGGCTTACCCGCTATGACGTGGATTTCTATTTTGATTATCGTAGGAGCACTTGGGCTTTTGGTTTATCTTTTTGCTAGCGATATTAAGGAAAAAAATTATTGGTGGAAAGATTTGTTTAAAAAACAAACTGAAGAAGATACTCAAGCCATAGATGAAGAATCTTCAACCGTAAATTTTGAAGAAGAAAAGGTATGCTATATGCTTTCTTCAACTAAGGTTAAAAGAAAAGCAAGATAGTTAAGGCTTAAGAAATTCTAGTTTTGAGTTAAAATCTAATTTTGAAAAGAAGATAAATATTTTGGGGAGATAAAAAATGTTAGAATCGACAAGACAAAAAGTAAAAAACACAAGGCTTTATTTAGTGGGATTTATCGTTTCGCTATTACTATCGCTTACGTTATTTTTGATTTTGCAATTTGCCGTAGGGAAAGAAGAACTAGGCTTTGCGCCTATTTTCTCGCTATTTTTTGGCACGCTTCTTCTTAGCGGTTTATTCTTTATTATTCTATCGCTCACAAAAAAGAGAACGTTCCTTTTAGCAACGGGTGGCGGGCTTTTTCTTTTCGGGCTGTTGATACTTCTTCTTTGCCTAAAGGTTTTATGGTGGGTAGTTCTTATAATCTGCTTGGTTTTAACTTTTGCCCTTTTCTTATCAACTTTCATAACCAAAGCGCCTCAACTTGTTTTAGAGTTCGATAACGCTCCCGACGTTGAACGCCTTCCTTATGAAGAAAGATTGGCTCAAAAAAAGAAGGAAGAGGCTGAAAAAGAACAAAAACCACTTCCTGAAATAAAATCTTTTAAAGATTAATTTGTCGCCAAGTTAGGCGCATAAGAAAAAATCGTTTAATATTCTAAATTTAAACGAAATTAATTTGCATAAGAGGCTTGTTATGGATAGAAATTTTTCACTTTTAACTGACCTTTATCAACTTACTATGATGAACGGCTACTATTTGAGCGGTCGTCGTGATGAAATTGCTGTTTTTGACGTTTTCTTCCGCCAAAATGCATTAATCACCTATTCCGTTTGCGCGGGGCTTGAACAAGTGGTTGATTATCTTATCAATCTTCATTTTAGCGAGGAAGATATTGAATATCTTAAAAGCCTTCAAATCTTTGATGAAGGTTTTTTAGATTATTTGCGAAATTTACGCTTCACCGGCGACGTTTTTGCCGTTAAAGAAGGCACGTTCGTGTTCCCTGGTGAGCCTATTTTAACAATTAAAGCAAACGTTATCGAAGCGCAACTTGTTGAAACGGCTATTTTAAATATTTTCAACCACCAAACGCTTATTGCAACTAAGGCTTCTAAAATTTGCTATGCTGCAAAAGGCGATTCGGTTATGGAATTTGGGCTTCGTCGCGCGCAAGGGCCTGATGCTGGTATTTACGGAGCAAGGGCTTCTATGATCGGTGGATGTTCGTCAACTTCTAACGTTTTAACGGGTAAACTTTTTGGCGTTAAAGTATCTGGCACGCATGCGCATAGTTGGGTTATGAACTTCCCAACCGAAATTGACGCTTTTCGTGCTTATGCTGACATTTATCCTAACGCAACAATGCTTTTGGTTGATACGTATAACACGCTAGAGAGCGGTGTGCCAAATGCCATCAAGGTGTTTAAGGAACTTCGTGCTAAAGGCTACGAGCCTGTTGGAATTAGGCTTGATAGTGGCGACCTTGCTTACCTTTCTAAGGAGGCTAGGCGCATGCTTGACGAGGCTGGTTTTCCTAACGCTAAAATTTGCGCGTCTGGCGATTTGGATGAATATTCTATATCCTCTTTAAAAAATCAAGGCGCGAAAATCGACGTTTGGGGTGTTGGAACAAAACTTATAACTAGTGAAGATATGCCAGCGCTAGGCGGTGTTTATAAACTTGCAGGTATGATTGAAGGCGATAACTTTATTCCTAAAATTAAGTTATCTGATAATAGCGTGAAAATCACTAATCCAGGCTTTAAAACGGTTTATAGAATTTACGATAAGAACGGTATGGCTAAGGCAGATATTATCGCTTTAAAAGACGAAGTGTTTGACGAGAGCAAGCCGCTCACCGTTACGCACCCCGTTGAGCGTTGGAAAAAGAAAACCTTCGAAGCGGGCGAATATTCGCTTAAAGAAATTATAGTTAAGGTTATTGAAAACGGCAAACTCGTTGCTAAACTTCCTAACATTAATGAAATTAGAGCGTTTGCCGAAACCGAAAAAGCAAGTTTTTGGGATGAGTATAAGCGTATTGATAAGCCACATATTTATAAGGTTGATTTATCCGATAAACTTTACGAGTTAAAAACCGAAATGATATCACGATTAAGGAAAGGTTAAAAAATTGGGGTTATTTAAAAACAAAAAACTGCAAGAGCAAAAAATTGAGGCTTTGGAAAACGAAAACGTGGCTTTGAGAAAACGCTTAGAAGCCGTTAAAGAAAAGGAAGCCTTTATCGAGAAAACTTTGAAAGAAAATGAAGACTTAAAAAAGGAACTTCAAGAGTTTTCGTTTTCTAAAGAAAAATCGGCAAAGGCAATGCTTGATGCTCAAAAGACAGCTGATGAGTTAAAGTCTAACGCACTTTATAAATATCTTTTAGAAATTAAGGCCTTAAAAAACTTTAGAAAAAAGTTAGACGAGTTTGTTTTATCAACTGAGGCTGTTTCTAAAAAATGCGAGATAATCGACCTATTGGCAGACTTATTTGATGAAACTAACGAGAAAAACTTGAAAGAGGCGGTTGATAAGGCTACTGAAATTTTAGATATCGATAAACAAGAGCAAGCAGTTTCATTAGAGCAAGAAGAACCTTTGTTTAATCTTGAAGAGGCGTTAAATCCTGAGGTTGAAATGTCTTTAGAAGAATTGTGCAAAGAACTTGGGGTTTTTAAAGGATAGGTGAAAAAAGTATGCTTTACGCAATAGTTTTTGTGTTTATTGTTTTAGTTGACCAAATTTCTAAGGCTTACGTTGACGCTAATAACATTAAACAGGTAATTGTTGACGATATTTTTTCTATTTGGAACGCGCGAAATTCTGGCGCGGCGTTTTCGATGTTTAGTAGTGAAGCATGGGCGCAGACTTTCTTTATCGTTTTGACGGTTATTGCCATAACTTTCGGCACGCTATATCTTATTTTAAACAAGAAAAAAAGCAAATGGCTAAACCTTTCAATTGCGTTTATTCTAGGTGGTGCAGTAGGCAATTTTATTGATAGGCTTGTTTTTGCTGAAGTTAGAGATTTTCTTTTCGTGCATTTTTTTGCAAACTGCAACGTTGCCGATATTTTTATATCAGTTGGCGGTGTTATGTTGGTTATTTATTTCCTTTTCTTCGATGAAGATGCATTGTTTAGCCGAAAAGGCTCAAAAAACGTAAGCGGTGAAGTGAGTGAAGAAAACTGAGTTTTTAGCAACTGAAAATTTTGATCGGCTTGATGTTTTTTTGTCTAGCGTAACCTCGTATTCTCGCTCAAGAATTAAAAACTTATGCCAAGACGGGCTAGTTACTATTCAAGGTGCGTTAGTTAAACCTAGTAGAGAGGTGAAAGAAGGCGAAGTTGTTGAGGTTTTGGAAGAAGAATTAAAGGAACTTGACCTAACGCCTCAAAACATACCGCTAGATATTATTTATCAAGACGACGACATTGCCGTTATCAATAAACAGCAAGGTTTAACAGTCCATGCTGGCGGTGGAACTTATGGCGATACTTTAGTCAATGCACTACTTTATCATCTTGACCATTTAAGCGGAATTAACGGGGTTATAAGACCGGGAATCGTTCATAGAATCGATAAAGACACATCTGGGCTTTTAGTCGTTGCAAAGAACGACGAGGCGCACTTATCGCTTGCAAAACAAATTGAAGAAAAGTCTTGCAAAAGGTGTTACATTGCGCTTTTGGAAGGCGTTGTAAAGAGCGATAACGGGCATATAGCCACACTTATTGACCGTTCCTCTAAAGATAGAAAACTTATGAGCGTTTCAAAAACTAAGGGTAGAAACGCTGAAACTGACTATAAAGTTTTGGAAAGATTTTCATCAAACACGCTTTGCGAATTTTCGTTAAGAACGGGAAGAACGCACCAAATCCGTGTGCATGCAAAGCATATTGGTCATCCGGTGGTTGGCGATAAGGCTTATGGGTTTAAGAAACAAAAATTTGAACTAAACGGGCAACTTTTGCACGCTTACAAGTTAGTTTTAACTCATCCAAAAACAAAAGAAGAAATGACGTTTTTTGCGCCACTTCCCGATTATTTTGAGAAGGTTCTTAGCGTTTTGAGAAATAAAAAATAAAAAAACGGCGGTTTTTAAACCGCCGAAAAACTTAAAGCTGTTTTTATAAATCGTCTGCATCTTGAATTGGCTTTTCGCCTTTATCTAAGGGTCTGCCCGTATAACTTCCGTTCGGGTCAAACGACGAAGAAAAACAGTTTTTATTTTTTGTTTGCTTTTTTCTTTTACTCATTAGTTGCAATCGTTAGTGTTTTGAGAATTTTTGGTGCAACCAGACTTTTTGCTAGAACTATTCTTGTTTTTCACTGATTCGTTCCTCCTTGTAATACTAATTTGTGCAGTGTTATGCAATTTATACCTATAATTTAAACTTATGAAAAATTTACTTAAAACTTTGAAAAATTCAATAGCTAACGCAGTTTATCCCGCGAACTATACTTGCAACATTTGCGGAATAGAAGTATTTGACGATAGACCTTTTTGCGAAGATTGCGTAACTAAAATTAACTTTATTAATGAAAATTATTGTCAAAAATGCGGAAGAATTTTATTATCTAGCGAGGAGGCTTGCTCGTCTTGTAATCACGAGTGGGCTATAGATAAGGCTAGAAGTTTGTTTGAATATTCAGGTTATGGAAAATACTTAATTCAAAACTTGAAATATAACAACTCTCGCTATCTTGCTGAAGTTTTTGCCCTTCTATTAAAAGATTTAGTTGTTAAAAACTTCTTCGCGCCTGACGTTATAACTTTTGTTCCAATGGATGAACTTAGTGAATATAAGCGGGGCTATAATCAATCTCAGTTAATTGCTGAAGCGTTAGCAAAAACGCTCGATAATGAAGTGATAGGCGGACTTATTAAGAAAAATGCAACCGAAAACCAGCAAACTTTAGACTTTTTTGAAAGGCAGAAAAACCTTAAAAATTCGTTTGCCGTTACCGATAAATTAGTTTTTAAGAATAAAAATGTGCTACTCGTTGACGACGTTTTAACAACGGGCGCAACTTCAAACGAAGTGGCAAAAGTTTTGAAAAAGGCGGGAGCCAAGTCAGTTTATCTTTTAACGCTAGCTTCGGTTACGAGTAAAAGCATAACAATTCAACAAAACTTGCAAAAAAATAACGCGCTAAGTGTGGACATAGTAGAAAAAATATAGTAAAATATAATATAATCAAGAAAATTTACCAAAAATTGGTTAATTGGAGGCAATAAATGGGGCTTATTAGATACATTTTAGAGTCGGACTCGCGTAAGTCTATCAAAAAAATTAGTGCAATGGCGGACAAGATTTTGGCACTTTCACCAAAATACGAGGCTATGACGGACGCTGAACTTAAACAGCAAACTACCATCTTAAAAGAAAGGCTTGCAAACGGCGAAACGCTAGACCAAATTTTATTCGATGCGTTTGCCGTTGTTAGAGAGGCAAGTTTTAGAGTTTTAAATATGCGCCACTATAAGGTTCAACTTATGGGTGGTATCTGCGTGCATCAAGGTCGTGTTGCAGAACTTAAAACTGGTGAAGGTAAAACGCTTATGGCAACGCTTCCATCTTATCTTAACGCGCTAAAAGGCGAGGGCGTGCATGTTGTTACGGTAAACGACTACCTTGCTAAGCGTGACGCTGACTGGATGGGAAAAGTTCACCGCTTCTTAGGCTTGACCGTTGGCATTAACGTTCAAGGTATGGATGATGCGCAAAAACGTGAAGCGTATAAGTGCGATATTTTATACGGCACTAACAACGAGTTTGGCTTTGACTATCTTCGTGATAATCTCAAAAAGAGATTGCCTGATATGGTTCAAAGGGGCTTATCGTTTGCCATTATCGACGAAGTTGACTCCATTTTAATTGATGAGGCTAGAACTCCGCTTATTATTTCGGGTGCTGGCGAAAAATCATCTAGCCTATACGTTGATTGTAATAGGTTTGTTAAAACTTTGAAAAAAGATATTGATTTTACTACCGATATTAAAGATAAATCCGTTCAAATCACCGAAGACGGCGCTAAAAAAGCCGAAAAATTCTTTAATATTCAAAACCTTGGCGATGCTGATAACGCTGAACTTAACCACCATATTCAACAAGCGTTGAAGGCGCACCATATTTTCAAGAAAGATAACGACTATATCGTGCAAGATAACGAGATTGTTATCGTTGACGAGTTCACTGGCCGTCTTATGATTGGTAGGCGTTATTCCGAAGGCTTGCACCAAGCAATCGAAGCCAAAGAAAACGTTGTGGTAAGAAGCGAAAACAGAACGCTCGCTACCATAACTTTCCAAAACTATTTCAGGCTTTACAAAAAACTTTCGGGTATGACGGGAACGGCTAAAACCGAAGAAGAGGAATTTAAGACTATCTACGGGCTTGACGTTTTAGAAATTCCTACCAACATGCCGATGATTAGAAAGGACTTAAACGACGTTATTTTCTCAACCGAAAAGGGAAAACTTCGCGCTATAGTAAAAGATATTAAAGAGCATCACGAAAAGGGACAACCAATTCTCGTTGGCACAGTTACCGTTGAAAAGAGTGAAATGATTTCAAGAGCCCTTCTTCGTGAGCGCATTAAGCATAATATTTTGAATGCTAAAAACCATAAGCGTGAGGCAGAAATCGTTGCGCAAGCCGGCAAAAAAGGCGCGGTTACTATCGCAACCAACATGGCGGGGCGTGGAACGGATATTTTGCTTGGCGGTAACCCTGAATATCTTGCTAAGCAAGATTTAAAGAACAAGGGCTATGACGATAGCGATATTGAACTTGCAATTTCCTTCGTGCAAGACGTTCCAGATAACATCAAAGAACTTCGTGCGCTTTATAACCAACTTTTAGCAAAGCATAAATCTGTTACGGAAGTTGAAAAAGAAGAGGTTATGAAGGCTGGTGGTCTTAGAATCGTGGGCACGGAACGCCACGAATCAAGGCGAATTGATAACCAACTTCGTGGTCGTAGTGGCCGTCAAGGCGACCCGGGCGCTTCCATTTTCTATATTTCTTTAGAAGACGACCTTGCCGATAGATTTGGTGGCGAGAGGATGAAGTCGGTTTACAATGCTTTCAAGGTTGACGAAGACACGCCAATTTCCGTTGGTATGATAACCAAGGCTATCGAGAACGCTCAAAGAAACATTGAAGGCAGAAACTTCGGCGTTAGAAAACGCATTATTCAATATGACGACGTTTTGAATACCCAACGCCAAGTTATGTATGAAGAAAGGATGAAGGTTCTTCGTGGTGAGAACGTTCACGAAGATATTTTAAAACTTATTCCAGACTATGTTGCGCTCGTTTTGGAAGAGGCGATTGACGAGCCTAACAAACCGCATACGTGGGACGTGGATAAAATTAACACCGCGCTTGAAAACCGCGCGCTTCCTAAAGAAACCAACTTCATAACTCAAGATAAACTTGAGAAGTGGGATTATGGCTTCTTAGTTGAAAAGTGCGTTGAAAAAACTATCGAGTGCTACGAAGCAAAAATTGCTGCCGCTAAGGAAATGGGCGTTGATTTTAGCGTGTTCGAGCGCGATATTCTTCTTATGGTCGTTGATAAGTATTGGGTTAGCCATATCGACGCGATGGATAAGTTAAAACGCGGTATTTCCCTTCGTTCATACGCTAACGAAGACCCAATTCATGCCTACAAAAAAGAGGGCATGGAAATGTATGAAGAGATGACTATGTCTATTCAAGAAGAAACGGTTAGAATTTTATTGAACGCTAACGTTACCGTTGAACAAAGACCAAAGCCGGTTGAAAGAAAAATTTTCACAACCAGCGGCGGCTCGCAATCGGGCGGACAATATAAAGCCCCTCAAAGCGTTGGTAGAAACGACCCTTGCCCTTGTGGTAGCGGTAAAAAATATAAGCACTGCTGTGGTAAAAATGCTTAATAACGGGCTTATAGCCTAACTTCTTGATGAAAAACTTGAGTTTTAAATAAATCTTTAAAGGAGTTATTATGATTAGAACTGACCTTTATTACGATAAGTTAAAAGAACTTCGCCAAATCTTACAAGAGGCAGGATACTCTCTTTGACTTGAATAAAGCAAAGAAAGATTTAGAAGAAATTGAAAAAGAGCAAGAAGACCCAGCCGTTTGGGCTGACCTTGCTCGCTCCACTAATCTTGCCAAAAAGGCGCAAAGTTTAAAAAAGAAAATAGACCTTTTCGATAAAGCCTATAAAACGCTTAACGATGCTGAAGAGCTCGTTGCGCTTGCCGCTGAAGAAGATGACGATTCTTTTCTTCCCGAGGTTGACCTTGAGTTAAAAACTGCCGAAGAAGAGATTGAAAAAATGCGTTTATCTACCCTTCTTAAAGGCAAGTATGACGATATGAACGCGCTTATGACGCTCCACGCCGGCGCTGGCGGAACTGAGGCTTGCGATTGGACGGAAATGCTTTATAGAATGTATATCTGCTACGCCGAAAAGCACGGCTACACGGTAACCGAGTTTGATAGGCTTTATGGCGATGATGCGGGTATTAAAAGCGTTTCGTTTAGAATTAGCGGAGAAAATGCTTACGGCTATTTAAAGAGCGAAAAGGGCGTGCATAGGCTTGTTAGAATTTCGCCGTTTGACGCAAATTCTAGAAGGCACACTTCGTTCTCGTCAGTTGAGGTTATGCCCGAAATTGAAGACTCAGCCGAAATCCAAATAAGACCTGAAGAGTTAAAGGTTGATACTTTTAGAAGCTCGGGCGCGGGCGGTCAGCACGTTAACAAAACCGAATCTGCAATAAGAATAACGCACCTTCCAACGGGAATTATCGTTGCGTGCCAAAACGAGCGAAGCCAAGTTCAAAACCGTGAAATGGCAATGAAAATGCTAATGAGTAAACTCGTTGAACTTCGTGAAACCGAGCGCATGAAAGAAGCGCAAGAGATTAAGGGCGATATTAAAAAGATTGAGTTCGGTAGCCAAATTCGAAGTTACGTTTTCTGCCCTTACACTTTGGTTAAAGACCATAGAACGGGTTTTGAAACCGGCAATATTCAATCGGTTATGGATGGCGAACTCGACGGGTTTATCACTGAATATTTGAAAAAATCATAAATTTTTACGCTATGAGTTATTTTGAGAAAATGCAACAAACTATTATCAAGACGGACGCTATTATTTTAGGAATAGAATCCTCTTGTGATGAAACTGCCGCAGCCATTGTTAAGGGCGGTAGGGTTGTGTTGTCTGAAGTTATAATATCGTCGGCGGAAGAGCATAAAAAATATGGCGGAGTAGTTCCCGAAATTGCTTCGCGCGCACATACCGACGCCGTTTCAAACGCCGTTATGAGTGCGGTGGAAAAGGCGGGAATAGACCTTAAAGATATCGATGCCGTTGCCGTAACCTATGGCGCAGGGCTTCTTGGCGCGCTTTTAGTTGGGCTATCATACGCAAAAGCACTTGCCTTTTCGCTTAGCGTTCCGCTTATTCCCGTTAGCCATATTCGTGGGCATATGTCAGCAGGTTATCTTGCCGATTTAACGCTAGAGCCACCATTTATTAGCGTTTTAGCAAGCGGTGGGCATACTGCAATAGGCGTTGTGCACGATTATTCAAATTATGAAATTTTAGGCTCAACCTTAGATGATGCAGTAGGCGAGGCGTTCGATAAAGTTGCAAGGGTTTTAGGTTTACCTTATCCCGGTGGACCTAGCATTGAAAAACTCTCAAAAGAAGGGAGCGATACCGTTCCTATGCCTAAAATGCTTAAGGGCGGTGGGGGCTATAATTTTTCGTATAGCGGGCTAAAAACTGCGGTTATCAATTTTGTTCACAACAAAGAGCAAAAGGGCGAAGAATTTTCTAAAAAAGACGTTGCATTTTCCTTCCAAAAAGCCGCAATAGACGTTATCGTTGATAAAGCCATTAAAGCCTCGATTGAGAAAAATATTAAAACCATAGTTGTTGGGGGTGGCGTTGGCGCAAACCAATATTTAAGAGATGAACTTTCTAAAAAGTGCGCCTATAAGTCGATTAAACTCGTTTTACCGCCAAAATCTATGTGCACGGATAACGCTTCAATGATAGCAAGTGAAGGGTATAGGCAATATTTAAACAAAAATTTTGCTGACCTTGATTTGAACGCAAAAGCAAGCGTTCCGTTAAAATAAGATAAAATAAGGAGGAGATTATGAAAGAAGTTGTAGTTACTAAAGAAAATTTTGAAAGTGAAGTTTTAAAAAGCCCAATTCCCGTTGTGGTTGATTTTTGGGCAAGTTGGTGCGGTCCATGCATGATGATTGCGCCTATTTTAGAAGAAATTGCCTCCTCTCGTGACGACGTTAAAATTGCTAAGGTTAACGTTGACGAAGAGATGGAACTTGCAACCAAATTTAACATTGATTCTATCCCTTGCCTTATGCTTTTTAAAGACGGAAAGTTAGAACGCCAAATGCTAGGGTATAGACCAAAACAAGCAGTTGAAGAATTTATCGGCAAATAAGTGAAAACTTCAAATCTATATTAAAAGCAGAAAGAGAGAACAAATCGGTTTTATAGCCGAAACGTTCTCTCTCTTTTTTACTTGTGAAGTTTTTGCTAAGGCAAAAGTGAAGTTGCTACGCAGTGAAGTTTTTGTTAACACAAAAGTGAAGTTGCGAAGCATACTCTCGCAGTGAAGTGTGAGTTAATGAACTTATAGGCAGACTTTTATTGCAAAACGTTATCAACTTTAATAGATTTTGCGTATTCGCTAGGCGTCATATCTGTTACCATTTTAAACAGCCTAGAAAAATAGTGGACTGACTTAAAACCGAGCATATAGGTAATTTCGGTTAAGGTGTGTTCCTTTAAACTTATAAGCCTTTTTGCCTCGTCAATTTTTAACTTATTGTAATATTTAATTATGCTAGTGCCGGTATATTTTTTAAAAACGGCTTTAATATAGGTCTTAGAAAAATAAAGTTCTTTGCTTATTGATTCAAGGTCAACCGAGGTCGTAACACGGCTGTTTAAAATTTCGATTATCTTTTCAACAATTTGTTCGGCGTGAACGGAAACCGACGTGTTATCGGTGTGCTTAATCGACTTGTTTTGGAAGTTGTTTCTAACGATAGAAATTAGCAAAAGTTCAATGGAATTTTTGATAAGTTGTTCTCCGCCAAAAGGCGCGTCAACACGCTTGACCATTTTTGTTTGGTCGGCATCGTCTAACCGTCCCGAATAACTATTTTTGCCCTCTAGAACTAAAGAGGCTAAAACGTCCTTCTCGTTTTGCGTTAAAACAAAGGTCTTGTTCTCGAAAAAGTTCATCATTCTTCCGCTTGCTTCGAACGAAATTATAACTGAGTTTGCAAAATTATCGCTAGTCGATATAGTGTGCCCTATGTTTGGCTTATGGAAACACACTTCGCCTTGGCGGAGCGTAAAAGTTTTATCTTCAACGTGAATTGTTGCTTCGCCGTTGTCAATAAACACAAGTTCCCAAAAGTTATGGCTTTCCATCGGGTAGCGGAAATTTTTGCCATACCTAAAGTAGTGTATGGTATAAATTGCCGAAACTTTAATAACGTCGTGAAGTTGATTTCTAAAATAAACACTATTCTTGCTTTCCATAAATATATTATAGGACAAAACTTTTAAATTTGCAAGAAGTTTTGTCTTTTTGTTCAAAAAAACTTTTGCTTTTGTATATACTTTAGTATATATTTTTGATATAATAAGAGAAACAATGTTTTTTGAGAGGTTTTTATGAAGTTCGTTCCAATTTATGAAAAAGATTTCCAGCCTATTAGCGAGGCGCTAAAGGAGTTTCGCGCGGGCGTTAAAAAAGAAAAATCTAAAAAACTGAAAATCTGCGTTGAGAGAAATAAAGGCTATAACTATATTTTCGAGATGGATATTTATGCGGACGAAAATAAAAACGAAATTAACTACCGCATTGCAGAGCGTATGATTAAAGCCGTTTTGTGGGTTGCGGGTGGCTATAAAATTTATATTCTTGGCTGTGATTATATTTATAATCGCATTAAAAAGGCTTATACTTTCGAGGGCGAGCGTGCTTTTGACGTTGACTTTTTCACCGGCGTTTACGAAAGAGATTTTGAAGTTGTTAAATGCACGGAAGAAAACTTCCCTAAACTTAGCAAGTGCTCGTTAAAGATTGGCGGGCATTTAAAAGGTTGCCGTATCGGCTTTGACGCTGGCGGAAGCGATAGAAAGGTTTCTGCCGTTATCGACGGAAAGGTTGTTTATAGCGAAGAGGTTGTTTGGCACCCTAAACTTTCCACTGACTATCGCTATCAATACGAGGGAATTAAAACGGCGTTTTTAACTGCGGCATCTAAAATGCCACGAGTTGACGCTATCGGCGTTTCTTCTGCTGGCGTTTATATTGATAACAAAATTATGGTATCTTCGTTGTTTATTAAAATTCCTAAAGAAGATTATCACAAGCACGTTAAAACAATGTATCTTGACATTGCTAAGGAGTTAAACGTGCCTATCGACGTTGAGAACGACGGCGACGTTACCGCACTTGCTGGGGCTATGGAACTTAACGCAACGGGCGTTTTGGGCATTGCTCTTGGCACTAGCGAGGCTGGGGGATACATTAATAAAGAGGGCAATCTCAATGGCTGGATTAGCGAACTTGCGTTTGCGCCTGTTGATATGAACGAGAACGCTATGGCTGACGAGTGGAGCGGTGATATTGGTTGCGGGGTTAAATATTTCTCGCAAGATGCCGTTATAAAACTTGCAACTAACGCAGGCTTTAAATTTGACGAGAGTTTATCGCCAGCCGAGAAGTTAAAGGTTATTCAAGACCTTCTTAAAAACGGCGACGAAATGGCGAAAAACATTTATGACTGTATCGGCATTTATCTTGGCTATACTCTTGCTTTCTACGCCGAGTTTTACGATATTAACAAACTTTTGCTTTTAGGCAGAGTAACTTCGGGCGAGGCTGGCTCGATTATTGCTAATAAGGCAAAACTCGTTCTTAAAGAAGAATACCCAGAACTTACTTCGATTGACATTGTTTTACCTGACGAATCGTCTAAGCGTGTTGGTCAAAGCATAGCCGCTGCATCTCTCACGGATATTGGCTAATGGAAAAGTTTGTGCTTGCAAGTAAGTCGCCAAGAAGAAGAGAAATTTTATCAAAACTTGGCTATGAGTTTGATGTTATTCCATCCACTTTGGAAGAGAAAAAGGACTTAACTAAGTCGGTTTACGAGATTGCAAAAACGCTTGCCGAAGTTAAGGCAAAAGACGTTTTTAGTAAAACTCAAAGGCTAACGGTTGGGGCTGATACGATAGTCGTTTTAGATGGCGAAATTTTAGGAAAGCCCGCCAATAAGTCGATTAACAAAGATTTTTTGCAAAGATTAAGTGGGAAATATCACGAAGTTATAACCGGTTGGGCGGTTGTTTCGAAAGACGAGTTTCTCTCGGGCTACGAAGTTTCAAAGGTCTTGTTTAATAAGCTAACGCAAGATGAGATAGAAAGTTACGTTGAAAGCGGTTTAGGTCTTGATAAAGCGGGTGGCTACGGTATTCAAGATAAGTTTAATTTGGTAAAAGAAGTTGAAGGTAGCATTGATAACGTTATTGGGCTTCCTTCCAAAATTATTGACGGAGTTTTAAAAAAGTTGTTATGAAATCGAACGTGATTGCAATTGATTTAGGTTCATCGAAAACGGCTATTTTTCGCGCGGACGCTGGTCTTGTTTTGTGCGAGCCGTCCGTTGTTGCGCTTATGCGTGATGAGAAGAGAAGTTTAAAATCGGTTGGCAACGAAGCGAAAAAATTAATAGGGCGTGCGGCTGAATCGACTGAGGTCGTTCTTCCTATTTACGAGTCTTTAATCAGCGATGAACACGCAACGGCAACAATGCTTGAAACGTTTATAAACAGAATTACTTTGCATAAGTTAAGCGCAAGACCTAGCGTTATTATGAACGTTCCGTGCGGTGTTAATATTGAAGAATTAAAAAGGTTTGAAAGAGTTCTTGCTGAGTGCGACATAACTAACGTTTCGTTTGTTGAATCGCCTATTTTGACGGCTATAGGGCTTGGGCTTCCGCTATCATCTTCGCCAAATTTTATTATAGATATCGGCGGGGGAACGACTGAAATTTCCGCCGTTTCTAATGACGGGGTTATTTGTGGAATGAGCGTTAACATCGGCGGGCGAAGCATTGACCAGATGATAACCTATTTTATTGAAGATAACTTTATGCTAAAAATTGGCGATTTAACGGCAGAGACCATTAAGCACTCTATTGGAAGTTTGTTAGAGGGCGACCAAATGACTATGATCGTTAACGGGAGCGACACGCTTTCTGGCAGACCTAAAGCAATTTCTATTTCAAGTGCCGATATGCAAATGCCTATTTGCACGTTCTTTGATAAGATTTTTCAAATTGTTGGTATGGTTATGGCTAAACTTCCTGCTGAAGTTGCGGCAGATATTAGGCGTTCGGGCGTATATTTTTCGGGCGGTGTTTCTAAAATTGTTGGGCTTGAAGAATATTTCTATAAAAAGATGGGTATGCGTGCTAATTTATCTGGAAGAAGCGAGGTTGCCGCTTTATACGGAGCGGGCTTTTTAACTACCGATAATAAACTTTTGAAAAAATATATGATTAAAACAAAATAAGAAAAGTTCAAAAAAAGCATTTAAAAACCGCTCACTAAACTTGTGAGCGGTTTAATTTCGTCTATCAAATTAGTTGAACAAATCTTTAAAAGTCTTGCTGAACTTAACAACAGGCGTTTTGCATGCTTCAATCATAATATCTTCTTTAGTTTTAGGGTTTACGCCTTTTCTAGCTTCCTTTTCCTTAATTTCGAATTTAGCAAAGCCAGAAATGTGAACGTAATCACCGTCTTTTAAAACTTCAGTTAAAGTTTCTAAAAAAGCGCCGAAGTTTGCTTCTGCTTCCTTAATGGTAACGCCTTGCTTGTCTGCTAAGTTCCTAATAAATTCATTTTTGTTCATAAATTTTCCTCCTATGGGTTAGATTTTTTACAAATCATACATAAATTATAACACAAAAAAAATATATTTCAATACTTTTTGGAAAATTCTTGCTTAAAATCTTAAATTTTGCAAAATTTAAGGCTAAACGTTTGTTTAATCATTAAAAATAAAATAATGGTTTTTGCTTTTTGTGTTGACATTTTTTGTGTCATATTATATTATTGAAAGAGAAAAATTGCCTTAAGCAAAAGGAAGTGTTTAAATGCAAGAAGATTTTACTAAAGTTTTTTCTTCAACCTTAAAAATTGGTGATTATAAAGAAAGTTCTTTAGCGTTATTTGAAAATTTTAGCGAAGAAATAACGATAGTTACTACTGATAATTTCTTTTTAAAATTCGTAAAACCATTAGATATTCTTTTGAAAGAAAGGGGAAAAACCGTTAGCGTTTTTTCGTTTAGTGATGGGCAAATTTTAAACAGTAAAGAAGAAATTTTTAAGAACGAAAAAATTCTTCTAGCGATAGGAAATAGCGAGTTAATCGACCTATGCAGGCACTTTTGCCAAAAATTTAATGTAGAATTAGTGGTTGTTTTAACTGATTTAATAATATCTTCAGCGTTCAAAGGGGTTGTTCGTGGAGTATGTGAAGAAGGGCTATTTGAAACAAAATGCTCACTTCCAAATAAAGTTATTGTTGATTATAACATTTTAAGAGAAGTTTCTAAAAAGCGTATGGCGGATTCGTTTTGCAATTCTCTCTCATATTATTTTTCGCTTTGCGAACTTGAGCTTTCGAAGCCAGCCTTCTCTATTCAAGATGAAAAGTTTTCTTTAGCGCGCTCTTACGTTTTAAAGGCTATGGAGTTTTTAAAAGAGTGCGATAAAAAGCCGTTTGAAAATCTAGTGCTTGCAGAATTTTCTATCTCTTACGCATTATATATTTTAGAAGATTTATTGAAAACGACTAGTGAGAGTTTTGCGCTTGTTCTAAGTCAAAAAACAGGAGTTTCGCTGTTTGAGTGCAAGGCAAGGTCTGCTGAAATTTTGTTTAATCTCTATAATAAAGCCATGCAAAAAAACGTAATTTTGAACGATGCAATGCCTAATTATTTGCAAGCGGTTGAGGCTTTTTGCGCAATTTTTAAAATTAGCGAAGAAGTTGTTTTGAAAAACTTTATTGCATATAGTTTTGATGAGGTTAAAGAAAAATATAACTTAATTTTCGAGAAAGAGAAAAAATCACAAAAACTTGAAAATATGATTAAAAACTTCCAAGAAGTTAAAAATTGTTATAAAAGCATTTATAGCGCAAGGCAAAAAAGGGCGAGTTTTACAAAAAGCGAATTATCTTCTTGCCTAAAAGCTTCGGGCGTTATTGCAAACTATTTGTATAAATTATTATTTGATAGCGGAGTTATTGAGTTAGTTGAGTAAATTTGATTTTAAAAATGCGCTAAAAGGCGTAAAACTATGTATTTTTGACCTTGACGGCACTCTCTATATTGGCGATAACCTAATTGACGGCGCAAAAGATACTTTAAACTTATTAAGGCAAAACAAAAAGAAAATTTTGTTTTTAACTAATAATTCATCGGCGTCAACTAGTGAGTATGAAACGAAATTAAAAAAGAAGGACATTTTTGAAGAAGGCGATGAAGTTTTTTCTTCGCTTAAGGCAACTTGCTCGTTTTTAAAGACAAAAAGGCGTGATAAATCTGTTTTTGCGCTCGCAACGCCTAGCGCTAGGGAAGAACTTGAAAGTTACGGCGTTAAACTAAGTCAAAAAGCGGAAATTGCACTTTTAGCGTTTGACAAAACTATTTCTTACGATAAAATGGTCAACTTTAATTGCTTGTTAAACGACGGGGCGGAATATATCGCAACGCACCTTGACCTTGTTTGCCCAAGCCCGTGCGGACCTATTCCGGACGCAGGCTCTTTTGCGGAAGCGTTTTATCTATCGTCAAAAAGAAAGCCAGATATCGTTATTGGAAAGCCTTCAATCTTTATGGGCGAGGCGATAATGCGCGAGTTTAACCTTTCACGCCAAGAAATTTTGATGGTTGGCGATAGGCTTTATACCGATATTCGCTTTGGTAATAATTGCGGGTTTTTATCGGCTTTGGTTTTAAGCGGTGAAACAAACTTTGAAATGGCAAAAAATTCAAGCGATAAAGCAAACGTTATTTTAGATAGCGTCAAAGATATTAATCAATTTTTATAATTATCGTATAAACTGAATAACTAGTGGCAATAATCTCTACCAAACAGGTGGAGATTTTTTTATGCGCTTTTTTTGTTCTTTAGTATCTATCATTTTTGTTTTTAACTTAAACTTCTCAAAAAGCGGCGACCTATTTGATGGCTATGAAAGTAAAGTAACGCTTTATTTATTGTCTAGCAGTTCTTGTTGCCAAATTATAGAGGTTGAAAAAGAAGAGGTTAAAAATTTTAAAGACGAAATAAAAGGGCTTTCTCTATCTAACGTGGACGGTGGTTTCGTTGATAAAAAACTAAAAGCGTTTAATTGCAAAAAAGCGTTTGAAGAAAAAGGTGAAAACTTTAGTTCGGTTTATTACTATTCGCCAAAAATCCCCGCCTATAAGTTGATTAACGGTCAAAAAGTTAATTTTCACGTTGCAAAAACAAACGACGGCTTCGTTATTGGTATTCCGTTAATTTTTGGCGCTTTTTAGTTTAAAAAATAAAAATTGTGTTAATAATAAAAAAACGATATTGGAGGTTATTATGAGTAAAGAAACACAAGTAAAAAAATCAAGAACATTTTTTCTAGCAATCGCTTTAGCGTTAGTTGCGGTTATCGTAACGGTGGTGATTGCGCTCTCGGTAGGAAGAAATCAATCGCTTGAAGCGCCTAGTTCAAGTTCGCAAAAACTTTCCACTTCAAGCCAAAACGTGCCGAATTCTTCTTCAAACAAGCCTTCTTCAAGCGAAGATGACGGAGATAATTCCACCACACCTACCATTAAAGAAATTACGTTCATTATGCCCGTTGAAAACGGCGTTTGCATTAAAGATTTTACCGAAGATACGGTAGTTTTCAACCAAACGCTTAACGTTTACACAGGACATATGGGTATGGACATTGCTGGCAGTGAAGGCGCTTTCGTTTATTGTTGTTATGAGGGTGAAATTGAAGATATTTCAAATGGGTATCTCGAGGGAACAACGGTTACCATTAACCACGGAAACGGTTTAAAGAGCGTTTATAATTCTATTGAAGTTTTAGAAGATTTGGAAGTTGGTATGATTATGCTTCAAGGCGAAAAACTCGGCACTATTTCAACCAACAACCGCCAAGAATATAAAGACGGCGCACACCTTCACTTTGAAGTTTTAGAAAACGGCGTTAAAATTTCTCCTACTAAATATCTTTACGCAGATGAAAAATAGTAAATAGTTCTAAATAATACCTTCGCAGAGTATAATTTTTGCGGAGGTATTTATTTTGAGAAGGTTTATTTGTTTAAGTTTTTCAGTTCTTTTCTTACTCGTTTTCACCTCGTGCCAAAAAGCAGAAAATGCTAGCACTAAATATAAGATTGCTATTGAATATTTTGGCGAGAGAACGTTAAGTTACGATATGCAGGTTGATTTTAACGCGCCGTTTTCAAGTTATGAAGAAGTGGTTTTCAACGTTTACCCTAACGCTTTTAGGGAGGGCGCAAAGATAACTCCATTAGACGAAAAAGAAGAGCGTGGCTCGTTTGAACTTATCAGTGCAAAGTGTGGAGGAATAGACGTTCAGTTTTCCTATTTTGGAAGCGATAAAAACTTGATAAAGGTTAAAACCGATAGGCTTTATAGAGCGGGTGAAAGGGTTAGTGTTGAACTTAAATGCGGGCTTGTTTTATCGTCGTCGAATAAAAGGCTTGCTAAAACTGAAAAGACTATAAACCTTGGCAATTTTTACCCAAGCCTTGCCGTTTTTGACGGCGAAAATTATATTGAGTGCGAATATGGAAGCATTGGCGACCCGTTTGTTTCTAACGTTAGCGATTATGAAATTTTGCTAACGGTTCCGTCAACCTTCGTCGTTGCAAGCGGATTAAAAGCCACTTCTTGCGACGTTGGCGAAGATAAAACCAGATATTCTTATAGCGAAAAAAGCCTTCGAGACGTATCTTTCGTTTTGAGTGAAAATTTTTCGGTGGCAAGTGAAAAGTGGGGCAATAAGTCGATTAACTACTATTTTTACGAAGATGATAACGCTGAAAACATACTAAAAATTGCAAAAGATGCGCTTGAGTTTTTCTCAAAAAGTTTTTGTGATTATCCTTATGAGAACTTCGCTATTGCAAAAACGCCTTTTAATGCTGGCGGTATGGAATACCCAACGCTAGTTTATTTGAGCGATACTCTTTTTTATAACGACTATATTTACGCACTAGTTCACGAGATTGCGCACCAGTGGTGGTATGGAATTGTTGGGAACAACCAACTAACAGAAGCCTATCTTGACGAAGGGCTTGCGGAATATTCGACCTACGTTTTCTTTGACGAGCATAATGAATATAATATTGACGCAGAAAGTGTTATTGAAAACGCAAGGCTATCTTCGAGTATGTGCGAAAGAGCGTATCTTGCGCTAGACGAGAGTTACTTGCCAACGATTGAAAGAAATTTGAAAGACTTTAAAAGCGAATATGAATACGCTAATTTGGTTTATAATAAGTCGCTCGTTATGATGAAAGATATTGAAACAAGTCTTGGCAGAGACCAAACGTTAGGAGCGTTAAAAGAATATTTGAAAGAAAATAAATTTTCTCTATCTTCAACCGATAGTTTTAAAAATGCGTTATTAGATTGCTCACCGCTTATTGATTCGTATCTTAGCGGAAATAAACGTGTGGTTTTATAAAAATGTGTAAAAAAGGTTGAAAAAAGTGGGTGAGTTTAGTATAATTTAGTAAACAATAAAGCGAGGTTAAATATGCCACTTTTTGATTACAAATGCAAAACTTGCCAAAAAGAATTCCAAGAACTTGTGAAAAAGCACGACGAAAAGGTTTTCTGCCCATATTGCAAAGGAGAGGCTGAAAAGATTTATTACGGCAAAGTGGTTGGTTCAATGGGCGCAAAGTCGTCTAGTTGTTCGGGCGATTGCAAAAATTGCAGTGGTTGCAAATAAAAACTAAAATTAAATCAAAAACGAACCGAAAATTTTCTCGGTTCGTTTTTTTAACGCAATAAAAAGTTTTTAATTTTATTTTAATTTCTTTATTAAGTCTATAATCGTTTGTTTGTTTTCTGGGGATAATTTTTCAATCATTTCCATCAAAATTTTATCATCTTCTTTGAGTGTTGGGCAGAAAAATTCGGTTGTGGTAACTTGCAAAATATCTAAAATGTCTAAAAGCATATTAAGGGTAAGTTGAATTTCGCCACTTTCAATTCTGTAAAAATACGTTTTTGAATGACCTAATTCCATGCCTAGTTTATAAGCAGAAACGTTACGAAGGTTTCTAAAATAACCTATTCTATCTAAAATTTCTTTCTTTGATAAGTTGATGTTTTCCATATTGCACCTCATTATTCACAATAAGACAAAACGGCGTTCACCTCATATGGTTAACGCCGTTTTACCCGTTTATCAATTCGTCAATGCTAACGTTAAAAATTTCTGCAAGTTTTCGCAATAATTCTATATTAGGCTCGGTTCGACCTTGCTCCCAGTTTGCGTAGCAACTTTCCACAACGTTTAAAGCCGTTGCCACTTGCTTTTGCGTTAGTCCACAAGATTTTCGGGCTTCTTTTAAGTTTTTGCAAAATTTATTGTCCATACCAAAATTTTACAACAAAACTACACAAACTGTCTTGACGCTAGACAAAATATCTAGTATAGTAATGCTAAAAAGTGATTGATTTAGAAGAGTTGGGAATAATATGAGAAATTTAGCGTGTTCTTTTTTTGGTCATAGAGAAATTGAACTTAATGAAGAAATTAAACAAAAAGTAAAAGAAGTTATTGAAAATTTAATCGTTAACCAAAGCGTTAACGTTTTTTTGTTTGGCAGTCGTAGCAATTTTGATTATCTTTGTCATTTGGTTGTTACTGAATTAAAAGAAAAATACCAAAATATTAAAAGAATTGCTTACACTTGTAAAAGCGAAACTTGCACGCTAGAAGATAAAAAGCAGGAAATGGAAAGAATTTATTCAATTTTAGGTATTGAAAAAGAAAGGCTACTTTGTGTTGAAGAAGAGTTTGAACACAAAACAAAATATCGTTCGGGAAGAGCGTCTTACGTTGAGCGAAACCAAGCAATGATAAACGACAGCGATTTTTGCGTTTTTTATTATGATGAAAACTATAAGCCTAAAATGCGAAAGTATTCAAAACGAAGCGATTTTTACTATCAGCCTAAAAGCGGAACGAGAATTGCCTTTGAATATGCAAAGAAAAAGAAAAAATTTTTGATAAATATTGCTTAAAATATTTATTGAAAATAAAATATCTATTAAAAATAAATATATTATTTATTGACAAACGGGCTATTAAGTGTTAAAATTTAGCAAGACGAATAAAGAAGCGTAATGCTTTTCAACTTAAGGGAGTTTTTTCATGAAAAAGTTTTTAAGTTTAATACTTATTTTTGCATTAGCGATTGCGTGCGTTTTCTCGCTTTCTGCTTGCAATAATAACGAAGATGATTCTTCGGCAGATATCGAAACGGGCTTAACTTACGATATTGAAACTGAAGACGGCGAAAAATACGCTGTTGTAAAAAGTTTTGCTTTATCTAGTGAAGATACCGAAAAGGTTACTAAAAACAACTATGCTGACATTATGCAAACGCTTACCATTAACGAATACGTTAAAGACGGCGTAACATACCCTGTTAAGAAGGTTGACGCTGGCGCATTTGCTAACCAATTAGTTATTGAGAACGTTGTTTTTGGTTCAAACGTTGAAGAAATTGGCGCAGGCTGTTTAGCAGGGTGCGCTAACCTTAAAGAAATTACCGTTCCTTTCGTTGGCGGAAAGGTTGACGCATTAAACAGCGCAAAAACTTTAGGCTACTTATTTGGTTCAACCGAGTTCACGGGCGCAACTTCTTGCTCTGTTAAGTATAACGAAACGGGCTCTGCAACCTACTTTGTTCCTTCTTCTTTTGAAAAGGTAACAGTAACCGGCGATGTTATTTCAAGTTATGCTTTCAACGGTCTTCCACTAAAGGAAATTGTTCTAAGCGGAAACGTTACCACATTGAGCCAAAATGCTTTTGCATCTATGCCAAACCTAATTAGTTTTGAAATTCCTTCCTCTGTTACGGCTATTGAAAAATCTTGCTTTGAAGGCTCGGCTGTCTTATCTAGCGTAGATTTTTCTAAGGCGACAAACCTTGAAACTATCGGCGACAAGGCTTTCTATAACTGCACGCTTTTAAATTACAGCAAGTCGCAAATCAAAACTTTAGAACTTCCTGCATCGGTTAAGTCTATTGGTCAAAACGCTTTTGGTTACTGCACTTCACTTCGTGGCTTAGATTTATCTAAAACTGCAATCACTTCAATTTCTAAGAACGCTTTCTATAAATGCTCCGAGTTGGAAGAAGTAAAACTTCCAGCATCGGTTGAAGTAAACTCTGGCGCATTTTCTGGTTGTGAAAAGTTAGTTAAAGAAAAGGTTGAAAATTTTGACGGAGCAACCAAAGCAGTTGATGCTTTTGATTTTCAATAAAATAAATTAAATTAAAAGGTTCGGTTTTAAGCCGAACCTTTTTAGTAGTTAAAAACGCTATTTTTCAAGGGCTTCTAGAAGAAAATCTTCTAGGCTCTTTTTTGTTTCAATTTTTCCAAAAAATAGGGCTATAAGCCCGTAAACGATAAAAATTGCGCTACTAATAATATAATAAGTAGGGAAAAAAGTTATGAAAGAAAATAAAAATAGCACAGTTCCGTAAAAGATAAATTTAGCGCCTTTAGTTTTAGAAAAGATAACGCTAAAAAAGTTTTTTAGCCTAGATTTTAACGCTGGCTTTTTAGGTGGGGTTAAATCGGGAAGAAGGTCGGTTTTTTCTAGCATTGCAAAGATTAATTTCTTATCAATTAGAGTAACGTTCTGTTTTATACTTGCAGTAACGCCACGCTCAAATTCGGGGGAGAAGATAAGAATTTTTTTGGTTTTGTGCTTTAACGAAAAAAAATAAATATCGTTTGCCGAAAGAGGTTTTGGGCTGAATAGAAAAACGGCGATTTTTTTCTTAAAAACTAACGTATGCTCATCTTTTATCGTTGCTGATATATTCAAGCGGTTAAAAACTTCCAAAAAAAGTTTAAGAAGTTCATCAGTTGCTAATGTGTTAAGTATGAGCATACATTGTTTTATTCGTTTTGCCTTAACTAGGCTTAGTGCGTTTTTTGCGTTTAGTTTTTCAAAAGCTAAAATTAAAAAATAGGAAAGGCAACCGCCTAAAATTGCGCCGAGAATAAAAGATAAAACCTTAGGAATTTTAACGGCTTGTAAGATTAAAACAAATAGCAAAACGGAAAAAATAAAAAGAATAAGAAAATTTATAATTTTAGGAATAGAAAGCGTTTTCATACTCTATAATTATTGACAAAAAATTTGATAAATAGTATTGAAACGAGGCTTTTTTTGTGATATAATATTTCTATGAAAAGAATAGGAGTTTTCGGCGGTTCGTTCAACCCCGTGCACAACGAACATATTAAGATTGCGAAAAACGCCATAGTTGAGTTGAATCTTGATAAACTCATAATAATGCCGGCGAATATTCCACCGCATAAAAAAAGCGCAAATCTAGCATCAAGCCTAGATAGGCTGAATATGCTAAAACTTGCGTTTGAAAATGAGCCTCGTGTGGAAATTAGCGATTATGAAATTTTAGCCGAAGGCGTAAGTTATACTTTTAAGACATTAGAACATGTTAAATCTGTTTTTAAAGATAGCGAGATTTTCTTTCTTGTTGGAACTGATATGCTTGAAGATTTTCCTTCCTGGAAAAATCCCGAACAGATTTTAAAACTTGCTAAACTTTTCGTAACGAGAAGAGAGGGCGAAAACATAGAACAAGCGTTAGCCGTTTTTGAAGAAAAGTTTTCAAAAGAAAACGCCATAATTTCTAACTTTGAGGGCAAAAAAGTATCTTCAACAGCGATAAGAGAAAAAATTGCCCTTCGGCTTTTTGACGATATTGAAACGCCTGAAAGCGTAAAAAAATATATTTTCGAAAACGGGCTTTATAAGGGAGATAAATTTTACGAGTTTGTTGCAAAAAACCTACCTATAAGTCGATTAAAGCATACTTTTAACGTGATGGAACTAGCAAAAACTTATGCAAAAATGCTGGGTGAAAGCATTGAAAAAGCAGTTTTGGCTTCGCTTTTGCACGATTGCTGTAAATATCTAACCGAAGAAGATTTTGGCTTTTTAAAGTTTGAAAACACTCCAAAAGCCGTTGTTCATCAGTTTTTGGGAGCAAAGGTTGCAAAAGAAGTTTTACAAATTGACGATTTGGAAATAATAAATGCTATAAAATACCACACGACGGGGCGGGCGAATATGAGCGTGATTGAAAAAATCGTGTTCCTTGCTGACCTACTTGAAAAAGATAGAGTTTACCCTAAAGTGGACGAGCTTAGAAAAGCCGTTTTAGAAGATTTCGAAAAAGGCTTTAAATTTGCCGTTAGCGAACTTTATAACCATTTGAAAACGTCAACTTGCGATATTTACTATCTAACAAAAGAGTGCTTTGAATTTTATTGCAAAGATTAAAAATACATAAAGGATGATTTTATATGGACACTAATATTTTAGCGCAAGATATTTGCAAATTTTTAAGCGACAAAAAGGCTCAAGACGTTGTTAAAATCTACGTTGCCGATAAAACTATTATCGCCGATTATTTTATTATCGCAAGCGCACGCTCATCAACGCAAGTAAAAGCGCTTGCCGACTACGTTCAAGAATTCGTTGAATCTTGTGGCGGTGAAACCAAGCGAACTGAAGGCGTGCAAGAAGGAAGATGGGCGGTTATCGATTTTGGCGATATTATCGTGCATATTTTTGACGATGAGCAACGCTTATTTTATCACCTTGAAAGAATTTGGGGTGAAGGCGAGAAGTTTAGCGAATAGTTCGTTTTGAGGAGAAAACGGGTTCTTCAATTTTTTCATATTCACTTGAAAGATATTCATCTTCAGTAAGTAGTGTGCCTTTAAACGTTTGAGAAGCTTGCGCTTTAGGCTTTCTTTGTTGTTTTTGAACGTTGGTAACGAAAAAAACTTCACGCTTTTTAGGCTTTTGTTTAGAAGCGTTAGAAAGGTAAGTTTTTTCGATGATTTTAAACGCTAAAAAACTAAAAACAAGGCACGCAAGAAAGGTTAGGGCAACACATAAGAGAGAAAATAGAAAACTTGGCATAAAAAAATCCTCAAAAAATATTTTTTTAATTTTATCAAAATAAAAATTATGAAACCTGTCGCATTTAGAAAGGGTTTGTAAAATAATGTCAACGGAGGGTATTATGGACGATTACGATATTACGAAAGACGAAGTTGAATCGTTGAAAGAACTTGCTAGTTTAGACGGCGCAACCGTTCCAATTTTAGCGGAGGAAGAATACGAAAAACAAATTTCACAGTTTGAAAATTTCGGCGAAAAACGAGTAGAAGAGGACTTGGCTCAAAGCGCAAAAGAGCAAGAAGTTTTAGAAGAAAACTCAAGTTTAGAAAACGGCGAGAGTGAAGAAAAGTCCGCCGATAACTCGATTAACACTGAAAATAGCGAAAAAAAGGACGAGCAAATGGCTGAAATAAAAGAAACTAGTGGTGGCGCTATTGATGTGCAAAACAAAACGCCGTTAGAAGAAAAAGCCGCATCTTCAACTAGTGAAAGTTTAGGAACGGCGGCAAAAGTTTTTGGTATTTCTAACGAGCAATTAGAAGCGGAGTTTATTAAACAAAAAGCAGATAGATTGTTTAGTAAAATTGAACTAATGCTTTGCGACCCGTTCATGGCTGAAGCCGAAATTTTAAAACGCGCAAAAGAGGCTAAAGATTTAGGGCTTTCTAAAATTTCAGTTCTTCCAGCGCTTATAAAGAAGGTTAAAGCCGTAACAGGCGGAACTATTCCAATTGCGGTTGCTTGTTCGTATCCTTACGGTGTTGAAGCGCAGTCAACTATTAAATATGCAATCAAAAAAGCCGTAAAATCGGGTGCGGACGCTATTGAAGTGCCGTTCGTTTATAGCGATATTTGTCAAAAAAAGACAAAAGCGGTTGCTAAAATTTACGAAAAGTATAGAAAACTTTGCAAGACGAAAAAGTTTGTTCTAGTTTGCGAAATTGCTAAGATGACTCCAAACGAAATAGAAGAACTTGCAAAGATTATAAACTATGCAAAAATCACGTCGGTAAAAACTTCAGCGGGGCTAGAAGGGGCTTTAATTGACGAATACGTTTTGCCAACGTTCAAAAAAGCGCTTCTTGCCGAAGTTGAACTCATTGCTTGTGAATACAAGGGAAAAAGCGAAAATGCGATCCGTGCTTTTAATTCTGGAGCAGATAAATATGCTAGCGTGAACGCATCTTCAATCGCTAGGACGATTAAAGAAGATTTAAAGAGTTAATCGACCTATAGCCACACTTTTTGTTAAAATTTAACGCACTCAGCCGTGGGGTTGGGTGCGTTTTTCGTTGTAGATTTTATTTAATTTAGCCAGATTTTTATTGTGGTTTAGTATAAAAGGCGGTAAAGACGGAAAAACTAAAAATAGTATTTTTTGGAGGTAAATTATGAATCCTTTTGAACTAAAACCTAAGAAAAAGGAAAGCCTTATTATTCCGCTTTCTAAACTTTTTCAAAAGCCTTACGATAAAGAAACCGTTTCGCCTTACACAAAGGTTAGAATTATCTTAGCGCAAGGCACGGAATTTGAGGCTAACTGGAATTCGCACCAAATGGCAAGGCACACTTTTAATAACGACGTGCGCCGTCAAATTGCATTTATTAGACGAAGCGAGCAACTTCAACACAAAATGCTCTCTTCGCTAAAGCCACAAAACGAAAGCATTTTAGAAACGACGTTATCTTACGAGCAATTAGCCGTTGACCTTACCGCAATTATGGCAAGAAGCGAGAAGAACGAAGTTGTTAAAAAGCAACTTGATTTTGCACTTTTAGAGGACTTTGACCACCTTTATCGCTTTACTAATATGCTCGACCTTCACGAAGGCAAGGCGTATGAAAAACTTGTTGGCGACTATACCGAGATTATGCCAGGCCGTCCAACAGTGAGCGAATTCCGCCATCCTAACGACGATATTCGTTTCCCTTGCAAGGCCTTAACCGAAGATTTGATTACCAACTTGCACGCGGGAATTATTACTGCTGCTGAGCAACAAACTATGAACTACTATATGAACCTCGGCGCATATTATCACGACAAAGAAGGCAGAAAACTTTATAGCGAAATTGCCTTGATTGAAGAGCAACACGTTTCGGGTTACGAGTCGTTAAAAGACCCTGATATGAGTTGGTTTGAATGCCTTTTAATGCATGAATATACCGAGTGTTATCTTTACTATTCGCTCTATAACGATGAAACAAATCCAGAAGTTAAGCGTTTGTTTGAGATGATTTTCGAGCAAGAAGTTATTCACTTGCACGAGGCTGCTGACCTTCTTTGGAAGTATGAAGGAAAGCATTGGAATATCGTAATTCCTAACGCAATTTTCCCTGAACTGTTAAAGTTTGGCGAGAACAAAAACTATATTAGAAACGTTCTAAAAAGCGTTGAAAAAACGGCTAAGCGTGAAGGCTATGAAGACGTTAAAGACTTGCCTTCTGGCAACGATTTTTGCTTCTATCAAAAGAAGTTCTGCGAAAAGGGCGATAAGAACCCAAGCCATAAAATTATGGAAAGTTATATCAAGGCTAAGGGCACTGATTTGCGCTATGAAATTGCGCCACACCCTGTTAGAGCGTTGCAAGACAGAAAAGTAGATAATATTTCTGTTGGAAGATGCTCTCCTTCGGCTGGTAAAAAATAGAATAAAAAAATATGTAAAAAACGGCTGTTTAGAAAAATGGCGGAAAGTTTCTAAAATTGAAATTTTCCGCTTTTATTTTTAAAAATTTTGCTATTATCAAGAAATTTAAACACGCTGAAATTTAGCATTGCTAATTTTGCTGAAAAAAGTTGAGTAATTTAAACGGATTTTTCGCTAAATCGTTATTAAAAAACATAACTAAATTAGGACTGAATTGTGCATATTGTGAACTGAATAATATATTGATTTTATATGTGAAAAGCATTATTATATTATATATAAATTTTGCGTGCACGCGCATTTTTCTCGAAAAATAAGAGAGAGTGCAAGTGCAATAAAGGTTTGCTATGGCTCATTTGGTTTTGAAAAACGTAAATAAAATTTACCCTAACGGTTTTCACGCCGTTCACGATTTTAACCTTGAAATTGAAAAGGGTGAATTCATAATTTTCGTAGGTCCATCAGGTTGCGGAAAATCGACTACGCTAAGAATGATAGCAGGGTTAGAAACTATCAGTAAAGGCGAGTTCTTAATCAACGGAAAGCTCGCTAATGACTTAGGACCAAGAGAGCGTGAAATTGCGATGGTTTTCCAAAGCTATGCGCTTTATCCTAACATGTCTGTTTACGAGAATATGGCGTTTGGTTTATCGCTTCAAGGCGTTGACGAGGAAGAGATTGAAAAAAGAGTTTTAGCTGTTGCTAATATTTTGGGTTTGACCGATTATCTTGACAGAAAGCCAAGGGCGTTATCGGGCGGTCAACGTCAACGTGTTGCGGTAGGCAGAGCAATCATTAGAAAGGTTGGCGTGTTCCTTATGGACGAGCCTTTATCTAACCTTGACGCTAAGCAAAGAGTTACGATGAGAAGTGAAATTCTCTCTATTCATAAGCAAGTTGGAGCAACTACCATTTACGTTACTCACGACCAAACTGAAGCAATGACGATGGCTGATAAAATCGTTATTATGAAAGATGGTTATATTCAACAAATAGGCTCACCTTACGACCTTTATTTCAAGCCTGTTAATATGTTCGTTGCAGGCTTTATTGGCGAGCCTCCAATGAACTTTATCGAGGGTGAAATTGAAAACGGTCAATTTAAGTTCTGCGGAATTTATCTTGATGCGTCAAAGTCCTTAGCGC
This sequence comes from Christensenellaceae bacterium, assembly GCA_045534575.1. Lineage (GTDB taxonomy): Bacteria > Bacillota > Clostridia > Christensenellales > Borkfalkiaceae > UBA4636. Next base: position 8,525 of record JAZSJZ010000007.1, on the reverse strand, counting down.
CTGAAATTTTGAAGGAATATGAAGGCAAAAAGATTGTTATGGGCTTTAGACCGGAACACGTTGTGTTAGATAACGCTGAAGGTTACGATTTTGAGTGTATGGTTGAACTTACTGAACTTTTGGGCGATAACACTAACGTTTACGCTCAAATCGCTGATAAATCACTTATCTTAAAAGTTGATCCTCACTTTGCTCCAGAAGAAGACAAGAATTGGAATTTCTCTGTTCCTTACGATAAGGTTTATTGGTTCGATAGAGAAACTGAAGAGTGCTTAACTACTAAATAGTCAAATTTTTTGACTAGCGGGAGTTTTAAATTGACGTATAGACTTTATAAAGCGTTTGATATCGTTTTGTTTGCAGTGTTGCTAGCGATATTTGAAGCGATTGTTACTTTTGCCAAACTCAAATGGTTTCCCCTTGGCGAGCCGTATTTTTTATCGTTAACTTGCGCGATGGTTGCGATAATGATGATGCGGTGGGGCTGGTGGTCGATAGTTCATCAAATAGTTGGCGGATTTATTTTTTCAGCCGTTTATATTTATTGTGGCTTTGCTAAAAGCCCGGTTGACCAACTTCTTATTTACACTTTTGGTGGAATACCATCGGTGTTTGCGATGATTTTCGTTTTAGTTGTTAAAAAAGAAAAAATTCGTTCCAAGTGGTGGCTTTCGGTAATTTTTGTTTCAATTATATATATATTGATGCATTTAGGGCATGCGTTAATGTCGTTAGCGTTAGGTCAAGGCTTTGCGTTTAGCGGGTTTTTAGCGGCGGATTCGATATCTTTAGTGTTTGCGCTAGTAGCAGTTTTGATAACAAGAAATCTCGACGGTTTGTTCGAGGATCAAAAAACCTATCTTTTCAGGCAAGAGCGTGAAAGAAAGGAAAAGGCAGAAAGCCTTAACGAAAATGATTTTTAATCACAACCAAAAGTTGTGGAGGTAATATTATGGTTAGAGCAAAAGGTTCTGATTTTCTCGTATATGACGAAGTAACCGGCACTTATTCAAAGAGTGCCGATCAAGCTGTTCGTGATGAAGTTGAGAAAAATCATTGGCTAAACGTATTAAAAGTTATTTTAAAGGACTGGCGTTTATATTTAATGCTAATCCCGATGATTTTGGTGTTCTTATTTTGGCGTTATTTGCCAATGTATGAACTATTGGGCTGTTTTAAGAATAGTTCCACGGCTTCGCACGTTGAGGACCAAATCTACTTAGGCTTTGCAAACTTTAGAACCTTGATGTTCACCGGTCAAGACACGGCAAATTTCTGGCGCGCGTTTAGAAACACTTTCCTTTTAAGTTTCTACGGGCTATGTTTTGGCTTCCCAATGCCAATCATAATCGCGCTTTTCTTTAACGAAATTCGTTCTAACGTTGCTAGAAGTATTTACCAAGTTATGACGTATTTGCCTAAATTTATGTCAACCGTTGTTATGACGACTATCATTGCCATGATTTTAAAGCAAGGCGACTCTGTTTCGGGAATGGGCGTTGTATCAAAGGGTTTAGTTGCAATCGGCGCAATAACAGAAGACGTTGGTAACGCGGGCTTGCTTAGAAATCCTAAATATTTCCGTGCAATATACGAAATAAGCGGTATTTGGGAAACAGCTGGTTACGATAGCATAATCTTCTTCGCGGCGGTTATTGCTGTTTCGCCAACAAGTTATGAAGCGGCGCAGATAGACGGCGCTGGCAAAATGGCTCAAATGCGTTACGTTGTTTTACCAAGCATTTTATCAACCATAGTAATTATGCTTATCACAAAGATAGGTTCTTTGCTTAACATTGGTTACGAAAAAGTTTTACTTTTATACGATGTTGACTCTACTCTAGTCAATGCTGACGTTGTTTCAACGTTTGCGTATAGATTAGGTCTTGCGGGCAGTTCGCAGGCGATAGCTTCCGCAGCAGAAATGATAAATAACCTCATCGGTATGTTCCTAGTTATCGGCGCAAACGCTATAGCAAAGAAGGCTTCCGACGTATCACTCTATTAAAGGAGATAACTTATGACAAGAAAACTAGAAATATCTGAACTTATTTTCAAAGTAATAAGTTATGTGTTCTTGACCATTTTTGCGTTGTGCTGTTTATATCCGTTTGTTTACGCGATATCTGCTTCAGTAAGTTCTTATCACGCGGTAGAATATAACGAAATTATTCTTCTTCCAGATGCTTTTGAACTTAAAGCCTTCTCAATGATGTTCTATGACAATATGTTCTGGAACTCTTACACTAACACCTTGTTTTTAACCGTTTACGGAACTATTTGGGCTGTTGGCGTTGCAATTTTTGGTGGCTATGCTCTATCTAAGAAAAGGCTTTTATTTAGAAAAGGCTTTAACTTCTTCTTAGTATTCACCATGTGGTTCTCGGCAGGTCTTGTTCCTCAATATATTAACTACCTCGATACAAAAGCCGTTTTCGAATCAATCGGCATAACCGATATTAAGTGGCTCGTAGTTATCGCTATGGGTATGGCGGCAATGAACGTTATTCTTTTAAGAAACGCGTTCGAGGGCGTGCCTTCGGAAATCGAAGAGGCGGCTAGGGTTGACGGAGCAACCGAGTGGCAAGTTTTAACTAAGGTTTATATTCCTATGTGTAAATCTACCATTGCTACCGTTTCGCTTTTCTTTGCTATCTCTCGTTGGAATGGTTACTTCTGGGCAAGACAAATGATTTCTAACTCTAACGAGCACCCACTCCAAGTTTTCATAAGATTAAAGCTTGAAGAAATGCAAGATAGTGAAAATAGAACGAGTTTTGCTTACGCTTACCCTGATATCTCTCCAGACTCGGTAATTTACGCGTTAATCGTTTGCGCTATTATTCCTATTTTGATAATTTATCCGTTCATCCAAAAATATTTCGCTAAAGGCGTAAATATGGGCGGCGTAAAAGAATAAGAAACAAAAAGAATAAGAAACTAAAATATTTAAAGAAATTTAACGCCCAACAGGCTTTAAATAATAAAAACATTTTAATTTTTATAGGAGGATTCTATGAAAAAGACACAAAGACTCTTTACGACTTTGTTCGTAATCGTGCTTGCTTTGTCGCTCGTTTTAGTTGGTTGTAATAACAACACCGGCTCAGGCAGTAGCAGTAGCAGCAGTAGCGTTAATGGCGGCTCTTCGTCATCAACCGAAGGCGAATCTAGCTCTGGCGGTGGTTCTAACGTTAGACCTACACCAACTAACGCTCAAGAAGCAGTTGATTTAGTAGTTGAAGATTGGGCTGGCGATAGATATCTTAAGATTAAACAAGATGCTTTCGATAGACTTATTAGCTTCTACGAAGCAGGTTCTCAAATTGGAACTAGCGAAAATAAAGAGTTAACTTACGCTTCTGGCACAGTTTTAAGAATGGCTACTGGTTACAACAGTGCAGATACTGGTATCGCATTTAGCGCTGCTAAGGCTGGTTCTGGTGTTACTCTTGCCGATGGTAAAACTTACCAAACTGGCGACTTAAAGCCTACTTGGGTTCAACTTGAAACAGTTTTAGGCGTTGAATTTGAAAGCGTTTATACTGGTGCATCTTCAGCTGAAAAGGAATTCCAAGTATGGCAAGAAAAACTCAACGAAGTTGATATGGTTGCAGGTTCTGCTTCTATCTTACAAGAAGCTGGTGCTGAAGGCAAGCTCATTAACATCGCTGATTACATTGACTATATGCCTAACTTCAAGGCATACCTCAATGCTAACCCAATCGTAAGACTTTCTATCACCGGTTCTACTACTGGTAACACGGCTGGCGCAATCTTCTTCTCACCTTACTTCGACGGTGTTGACGATATTGAACGTATGCCACTTATGAGAGTTGACTATATTAAGGCTCTTTTAGACGGCGAAGGTGACTTCGAAGCTGCTTCTTCTAAGAACTTACAAGCTGCTGCTTACACTCCTTACATGCCAACTACTGGTTCTGTTGCTGTTGACGTTGTTAAGGCTGACGGCTCTGCAACTGAAGAAATCGCTAAAAACTATGATGCTTACGGCAACATCATTAAGAAAATGAACGATGCTTTAGCAGCTGGCACTGTTACAGGTGTTGACGCTGTTAACATGCTCCGTGATTATATTGACGCAACTTACGATGGTTACTACGGTAATCAAAGATCAGACCTTTTCGTTGGTCAAAACGCTGCTTGGGATGCTGACGAATTAGTAGCACTTCTCCGTTGCGTAGTTGCTAACGCTAAGACTTTAAACGGAACTGATTCTATCCAAGGTTTCTTCTCTCGTGAAGACAAGAACACTCAACGTCGTGTTGATATGTTTAGATTTGCTGGTACTTTATTCGGCGCTCGTGGTCTTGAATCAAGACAAGATTACCTCTACTTAGATATGGATGGTATTTTACACGATGCTCGTCAAGAAGTTGCTACTTACCAAGCTATGGAAAAAATGAAAGCTATGGCTGACGAAGGTTTAATTTCTGCTGACTTCTTATCTAAAGGTTCTGCTACTTCTACTACTCACCTTGAAAGCGATGCTGGTTTCATGAGCTATGACTATAACCAAACTCAAACTCTTATGAACGAAACTAAACTTCAAGATGGCGAAGAATATTCAGCTGCTATGGTTCCTGTAGCATTATGGGATGATGGCACTGGCGCTAAGTACTTCAGATTTACTGAATCTTGGAGATCAGTTAAGACTGATGGTTGGGCTATCTCTAAGGCAGGTGTTGAAGGTAATGCAGATAAGCTTAACGCTTTATTAGCTCTTATCGACTACGCTTACACTGAACAAGGTCAAATCTTAATGTCTTACGGTCCTGACGCATTCATTAAGGTTAAAGCTGGTATGGAAGACAAGATTGCTGGTGTTGATTGCACTATCGAAGAAAAGTATGAAACTTTCGACTTCAACGGTAAGCAAATGCCTGTTATTGCTGACGCTACCGAAGATGAACTTTGGGATAAGGGTAGTGGTAACTACACTAACTACGCTCGTCAATACTTAGGTTCAACCTTATCTTTCGTTAAGTCTCAAGCATTCGAAATTCAATGTACTTGCGAAATTGGTCGTATCGGCGCTCAAAAACTTTCAGTAGCTATCGGTAAAGGCACTATTAAGCACCCATTCCTTGCAGTAACTGAAAATATGTGGTGGACTTCTATCCCTACAACTCTACCTACTCAAGCTGCTGAAAACACTGAACTTAGTGGTTTATCTAACCTCAATAGTTCTGGTAAATTCTCTCAATCTAAGGATCAAACTAACATCTTATGTGACTTCTTAGTAAAGGGTTACGAAGTTTTTGAAATTGAATAAGAACTATTCAATTTAACCGTTTAACTTTGTTAAACAAACTAATCTTATGATTATCTTTAGCGCGAGGGGGGCAACCCCCTCCGTTATAAAGATAGCGGAGGCTTTATGTTTAAAAAACAATTATCTTTTCAACGAATAGTTTGCCTTGTTTCGCTTCTTTCAGCGGTATTGGTGTTCGTTTACGCTATCGGTTTTTTGACCGACGTTTACGATAATCTATTTTTCTGGATTATCGATGATACTGCTTTTTACGAAACCCAGTTCCCAGAGGCAAGATTAATTTATGATATGCAACCATTTAACGACCAGTTCGTTAAATATGCCGTTTTGTTAATTGTTGTAAGCCTCACGCTTTTTATTACCTGCACCAATACCCGCAGGAATTACTATATTAGTAACTACGTTGCTACTTCTTTAGTCGCTGTAGCTAATATCGTTGTTACTATATGGGCTTTTTCTAATATTTTATATTATAGAGGGTTTTACACTTCTATTGACTTTGAAACGCTTAGATACTTAGCAATCTCTAGAGGTAGATATTTCTCAACTTCTACTTTCTGGTTTGACGCTAGTTTTGCCGTTTTCGCAATTTTACTTATTGCAACCGCATTAGTTGTTGCAAACTTAATTTGGAAAATAATTCTCATGAATAGTGAGAAAAAACTTATATATGAAGCGAAGGCTTCAAACGATAGCGTTGCTATCGAAACTCAAGAACTTAAGGAGGCTCAATAGGTATGAATAAGACTAATTACGAGCTCCGCGTTGGTCGTGATAGATTAAGGTATAAGAAAAACTCACTCTCTGCAAGTTTAACTTATTTATCTATCGTGTTAAACGTTTTATATTTTGTTAGTATTTATAAGACTAATAATATTTTCTATTATAAAATTATTATTGGTTTTTCAGTATTAGTTAACCTTGTTTTCTTGCTATCAGCATTTTTGTGCAGTGAGGGCGTTAAGAACTATAAATTTCCTCACTCGGTTGGCTTGTTTGCACTAGCAGGGCTTCAAATTCTAAGAATTTTTTATTTCCCTATGAAAGCAACGGCTGAAGGCGTTATGAATAACGAGCAACTAACTTTCGTTCTAGTGTGCCTTATCGGCTCGGCTGTAGCCGCTTTGGCTGCGGGCGTTTATGGCATTATTAGATATAGAGAACTTCAAGAGCATATGGCATACCTTGAACAAGAAGGTGGCGCGTGTGATTTTGAGAAGTTAGAAGAAGAGGCTGCAACTGAAGCGCAAAGCGAAGAACAAGCAGTTGAAACCGAACAAACAGCCCAAACTGAACAAGCAGACCAAAGCGAACAAACAGTTCAAACTGAACAAGTAGTTGAACCTACTTGCGATACTCAAAAGGTAGAGGAATAAGTATGGCAGAACTTCAATTAAAACATCTTGATAAGATATACGATAATAACGTTCAAGCCGTTTTTGATTTCAACCTTGACGTAAAAGACGGCGAGTTTATCGTTTTAGTAGGTCCATCGGGCTGTGGTAAATCAACTACGCTTAGAATGATAGCAGGGCTTGAAGATATTTCTTCTGGTAACCTTATCATCGACGGGCAAGACGTAACAAGAATGCCTCCAAAAGATAGAGATATTGCGATGGTTTTCCAAAACTACGCGCTTTATGGGCATATGAGTATTTATGAGAATATGGCATTCTCACTAATGCTTAGAAAAGAAAACAAAAACGTTATTCACAGAAAGGTTTTAAAAGCGGCTGAAATTTTAGGCTTAACCGACCAACTTAACAAAAAGCCTCGTCAACTATCAGGCGGTCAACGTCAACGTGTTGCAATGGGTAGAGCAATTGTTCGTCAACCTAAGGTTTTCTTGTTTGACGAGCCGTTATCTAACCTTGACGCTAAACTTCGTGGCGCAACAAGGCGTGAGATAATGCTCCTTCATAAGAGATTGAAAGCGACTATGATTTACGTTACTCACGACCAAACTGAAGCGTTAACGCTTGCTGATAGAATTGTTTGTATGTCTATGGGCTACGTTCAACAAGTAGGAACTCCGCTCGAACTTTACGATACTCCAGCCAACCTCTTCGTTGCAGGCTTTATTGGGCTTCCTCCAATGAACTTCTTTGACGTTGACGTTAAAGATGGCTATATTGAAAACGAATACTTAAAAGTTCCTCTAAACGCTGAGCAACAAGAAGTTTTGAAAGATTACGTTGGAAAGCAAATCGTTTTAGGCGTTCGTCCTGAAAACGCAATTTCTGGAAATGACGTAACTGCTGTTGTTGACTATATTGAAAACTTAGGTCAAAACACGTTAATTCACGTAACCATTGGTGGCAAAAAGAAGGCAACCTGCAAGTTCCGTGAATGGTGCAGCTATAAATCAGGCGAAGAAATTAAAATTTCGTTCGATAAGATGCACTTCTTTGATAAAGATACTACTAACGCTATAAGGTAAGGTGATGATATGAAATTATTTTTTAGAAGACTATTAATTACCTTAAAATACCGCCCTCAAATAGTTTCAATGCTAGTTTTGGTGGTAGCGTTTATTCTTTATTCATTTAATCTTACTAACATTTCCAACACTACCGCGTATATTTATGGTGCAAATATGGGGCTTGCCTCGTTTATTAACTTCTTGTTCACTATTCTTGCGCTTGTTTCGTTGCTTGGTGCTTTCCCTAAACGTGAAAAACCAAAATACGTTATGATTGCACTTGCGATTGTTATGATACTCGGCATTATTGGTAGCAACTTAATTTATAACAATGGTATTCAACAAGCGTTAACTAGAGAAGTTAACCCAATAGTTATCACCGAAAAAACGCAATACGTTAACGTTGCAAAAAGCGTTGTTCAAACTAACACGATTATTCTAGCAGTCGTTTTTGTTCTTCTTGTAACGCTTCCTATTTATGGAAAACTCTTAAAACGCATTAAGACTAACGTTGAAATTGAAGATAACGGCGAAATCGGTCAAATTGACCTAACGGATGACGAATAAAACGAAAAGCAACAAACGAGGTCTGTTTGTTGCTTTTTTAGTCTAAAAGATATTTAATTGTTAATATTTATTTGAAATGAAAAAGAAATTCGAAACAACATCTTATAAAAAAGAAAAAACCGAAACTAAAGCGTATGACCTTCATCGTGATGCCATAGAAGAGTTAGTTACGGCAAATGAAGATAACACACTTATCTATGACGAAAAGGAGATAGAATCTTATAAAAAAGATAAACTTAG
>JAZSJZ010000003.1:0-46243 GCA_045534575.1 Christensenellaceae bacterium | reverse complement strand
ACTGCGAACGTTGAAAGCGTGGAACATTTCGCACATACTCATCGTTAAGAACGCCATGGTAATACCGTCTGCGCTTCTCTCTGAGGGGATTTCAAACATGAACACGCCCGTCGCATTATAAACTTCAAACGCGTGACCAATAAAGTATGCAATAAGCGTTAGTACGGCTACGAACAAGCCTTGCGTCACAACGTGGAAGCCTAAACCGCCTGCGAAAATTCCGTCTTTACTGTTTCTGGGCGGACGCTTCATGGTATCTGCCTCACCCTTTTCCATACCGAGCGCAAGCGCAGGGAAGGTATCGGTTATAAGGTTTATCCAAAGAAGATGAACGGGTTCGAGCAGGGTTACGCCGAACAAGGTTGCAACGAATATGCCGATTACTTCCGAAAGGTTTGAAGATAGCAAGAACTGTATTGCTTTTCTTATGTTATCGTAAATTCTTCTGCCTTCGCCAACTGCCGAAACAATAGTTGCAAAGTTATCGTCTGCAAGCACCATATCAGCGGTATTCTTGGTAACGTCAGTTCGCGTTATTCCCATTCCGACGCCGATATCCGCGCTCTTTATAGACGGAGCGTCGTTAACGCCGTCACCCGTCATTGCAACAACTAAATCTCTTGCCTTCCACGCCTTAACTATCATAACCTTGTGTTCGGGTTGAACGCGGGCGTAAACGGAATATTTTTCAATGTTTTTAGCAAGTTCTTCTTCGCCCATAGCGTCAATCTCTGAGCCAGAAAGCGCCTCTTTGGAATCAGTTATAATTTCAAGTTCTTTGGCGATTGCAATAGCCGTATCTTTATGGTCGCCCGTTATCATGATAGGGCGAATACCAGCCGTTTTGCAAAGGGTAATAGCGTCTTTAACCTCAGGGCGAACGGGGTCAATCATACCAACAAGCCCGATAAAGATAAGTTCTTTTTCGTCGTTTTGAGTTGACATTTCGCTAGGGCAAGCGTCTAAGTTTTTATAGGCTGAGGCTAAAACTCTTAAAGCCTTGTCAGCCATAGTTTTGTTTTCTTTTAAAATGTCGGCGCGGGAAGTTTCGTCAAGCGGTTTAACGCCGTCTTTAGTTAAATAGAAGGAACAGCGTTTTAGAAGTTCGTCTGGCGCGCCTTTGGTATATTGAATAAACTTGCCGTTATCTTCAACAACCGTCGTCATAAGCTTTCTATCGCTATCGAAAGGAATTTCGTTAACGCGTGGGAAAGATTTTTTGAGTTCGTTTTTATCAAGTTTTAAAGTGAAAGCAAAGTTAACGAGCGCGCACTCAGTAGGCTCTCCAATCGCTTTAAAATCAGCGCCAAGTTCAGCGTCGCTCGATAGCGCCATACTCGTTGCCAAAAGGATAGGCGAGGTGGTGAAACTTTCCACAACAGTCATCTTGTTTTGGGTTAAAGTTCCCGTTTTATCCGAGCAGATAATTTGTGTGCAACCAAGTGTTTCAACAGCCGATAAACGCCTAATAACCGCCTTATGGCGCGACATTTTAGTTACGCCAATCGATAAAACTATCGTAACCACGGTGGCAAGCCCTTCAGGAATTGCCGCAACCGCTAAAGATACGGCTACGATGAAAGTATCTAAAACAACGTCAACATTAATGCCGGAATTTAGGTGAGATAAAAGGCGGAAGGCAAAGATGAAAACGCAAATTCCTAAAACTACGAAAGTTAAAATTTTGCTAAGCTGTTTTAACTTTATTTGAAGAGGGGTCTCTTCGTTCTCGGCTGAGTTTAGAACGCCTGCAATCTTGCCCATTTCCGTTTGCATACCCGTTGCCGTAACAACGGCTGCGCCTCTGCCGTAAACGATAGTGCTACCCATATAGAGCATATTTTTTCTATCTCCAAGAGGCACTTTGTTTCCATCGTTAGAAATTGCGTCGCTTGTTTTTTCTACGGGAACAGACTCGCCGGTGAGAGCCGATTCTTCACACTTTATCGAAGCGCACTCGATAATTCTAGCGTCAGCGGGAACAGAGTCGCCAGCCTCCAAAACTAAAATATCGCCAACTACAATATCTTCACTCTTAACGATTTTAACTTCGCCGTCCCGAATAACTTTAGAGTTGGGCGAGGTCATATTTTTAAGCGCTTCTAGCGCAGATTCTGCCTTAGATTCTTGCACAACGCCTAAAATTGCGTTAAGAAGAACAACTGCTAAGATTATGAAAACGTCGGCAAGCCCTTCTCCGTCCATAATAGCAATAACCAAAGAAACGGCAGCGGCAACTAGCAAGATAATTAGCATTGGGTCTTTAATTTGGTTTAAAAACCTTTTAAAAATCGAAATTTTCTTGCCTTCTGCGAGTTTGTTTTTGCCGTTTTGTTGAAGCCTTAAATCGGCTTCGGTTTGGGTTAAGCCTTTGGTGGAAGTTTTTAGACGTTCTAAAACTTTCCCCTTCTCTTCATTATAAAAATTCATTAAAAACCCCTTTCATAATATATATTATGTTCTAGATTTTAAGTAATATTAAAAAAAACTTTTACAGCAAAAAAGCCGTAAAAGTCTTGCAAATATCGAAATACCATTGGCAACCATTTTAGAAAAAGTGATGTTGACTGCCAACCGCTTATTAAGCGTGCTACTCCCTCTTACCGCTCTATTATACGAAAACTAAAAAATATTGTCAATATTTTCCATAAAAGTTTACCGTATTTTTACTAAAATTTAACTGATTAATTTTTATTTTTTGTTAAATAGAATTTTAGTTATAAGAGTTTTCGGGGTAGTTTTCTTTAACGAAATCAACGATAACTTTATAGAAGGCTTTTGCTGCGGGAGAAAGCCTCTTTTTATCAAGGCACGAAAGCCCGATAACACGGTATTCTTCAGGAAGAAGGTGCAGTTTGTTAAGCCCGCCTTCTAAGCCTTTAGCAGTAAGCGTTGCCATAATAGAAATTCCTTTTCCGCACTCGATTAAGGTCATAATCGAAGTATCGTCTAAAATATGGAAAGACGAGTGGAACTTTAAGTTATATTTTTTAAAGAAAAACTGCACGTCAGCGTCGCTTCCTTCGCGCTGAATAACGAACTGTTTATCTTTCATCTCGTCGATTGTGATATAGCCTTCGGTTTTGGTTTTGAAATTTTTAGGAACGAGGCAAATAAGCGGGTCTTTATAAAGCGGTTCAACCGAAAGTTCGGTTGTGCAAGAGGTCGATAAAAACCCAAAATCAACAACGCCGAGTTGAATCCAAGAAATAACGTCGTCATAACTGCCTTCATACATTTGAATTTCAATTTTAGGGTAAAGGCAATCGAAAATTTTAAAAATTTGAGGCATCCAGTTAGATAGAACGCTGTTAAAAATTCCCACTTTAACAACGCCTTGCTCCAAGCCCTTAACTTTGTTAATAGATTGCGTCAACGCTTCTTCGCCGTTTAAAAGTTGCAAAACAGCGGGGTAAAGCGCTTTTCCGCTTTCGGTGAGCGAAATTCCCGAACGAGTTCTTAAAAAAAGTTGAAAACCAACTTCTTTTTCGGCGTCCTTCACGGCGTGCGAAACGGCAGAAGAGGTCATATTAAGAACTTCGGCAGTCTTTACGAAACTTCCTTGCTGAACAATCGTGTGAAAAACCTTGCAAAACCAGAGCGTCATTTTAATTCCTCCACAAATTGAATAAAATTCATTTTAAAAATGAAAAAAATGAGGTTGACTTCATGAAAATATTATAGTATAATACGCAGGTAATGTCAATTTGAGAAAGAAAAAATAATAAAAAACTACCAAAGATTGGCAAATAAGGGGTTATGGAACTAATTAACAGATATCTTCCTAGAACTGAATTTTCTAGTTATGAAGATTTTAAAAACAACTTCAAAATAGAAATTCCCGAAAATTTTGATTTCGCTCGCGATATTGTTGACGAGTGGGCTAAATACGAACCACAAAAGCGCGCGCTCGTTTATTGTGATGACGACGGCTTTGAAAGAGTTTTCACAATGGAAGAAGTTTCAATTTTATCGAAAAAGGTTGCAAAGTGGCTTATCGATAACGGCATTAAAAAGGGCGATAAGATAATGACCATTTTAAGAAGGCGTTGGGAATATTGGATTATTGCCGTTGCAATTTGCAGAATTGGGGCAATCATTTCGCCTTGCGCTATTCAAATGACCAAGAAAGATATCGCTTACCGCATTAACGAGTGCGGAGCAAAACTTCTTATCTGCCTTGAGGATGATTTTGTTATTTCGCAAGTTGAGAATTTGCCAAACGAGTGCAAAACTTTAGAAAACGTTGCTTTCGTTCAAAAAACTTGTAAAACGGGCGATAATTTCTTGAATTTTGATGAGTTTACGAAAAAGCCTTGCTTTGACGGGTTTGACGATTTAAAAAAGGAAGACGAAATGATTATTTATTTCACTTCCGGAACGACGGGCTACCCTAAGATTGCAATCCACAACAGAACTTATCCTTTAGGGCATATCGTAACTGCGAAATATATGCAATGCGTTCAAAACAACGGGCTTCACCTAACGCAAACAGATAGCGGTTGGGCGAAGTTCGGTTGGGGCAACATTTACGGACAATGGATAGCAGGTAGCGCAATTTTAGCCTACGACCCTGTTAGGTTTAACACTTTTAAACTTATGGAAATTATGAAAAAGTTTAAGCCTACGAGCGTTTGTGTTCCGCCAACGATGTATCGTTTTCTTTTGCACGACGGTATTAAGAAAGAGCACATTGAGAGCGTTAAGTGGTTCTCAACCGCAGGTGAACCACTATCGGGCGAGGTTAATAAGCAAATTTACGATTTAACTGGGCTTTATATTCACGAGGGCTTTGGTCAAAGCGAGGGAACGCCTATAACTTGCGGGTTCCCTTGGGTAAAAATAAGACCTGCCTCAATGGGCAAGCCTTCTCCGCTTTACGACGTTCAAATTATCCACCCAGACGGCACGCCTTGCGAGGTTGGCGAAACGGGCGAGGTTATAATTAGAATTCCAGATAGGTCAAAAGTTATTGGGCTACTAGATTATTATCAACTAAACGGCGAGAGAATCGACCCTATTGTTGACGGAATTTACCACACCGGCGATACTGCTTATCGCGATGAAAGCGGATATTTTTGGTATGTTGGCAGAGTTGACGATATGATTAAATGTTCGGGCTATAGAATAGGGCCTTTTGAAATCGAGAGCATTTTAAACACTCACCCAGCAGTTAAAGAAAGCGCCATTGTTGGCGTGCCTGATGAAATTAGAGGGCAAATCGTTTGCGCAGTTATTGCCTTGCGCCCATCATACGAGGCGAGCGAATATTTAATTAAAGAACTTCAAACTTTCGTTAAGCAAAACACTGCGCCTTATAAATACCCAAGAAAGATTGTTTTCGTTGACGAACTTCCTAAAACAACAACGGGAAAAATCGTTAGAAACGAAGCAAAAAAATTGATAGTTTAAAATAAAAAATACGCCTATAACCTCGTTATCGGCGTATTTTTGTTTGTTTTTTAAGAAATATAGCAGGCGGAATACAGATGAAAAATGGTGCGTTTAGCGCTTCGTTTTAATGAAATAAAAATCTGCCTTTTCATCACGCAAAAACTCCGCGTTATCTTTTGGAGCGGGGGAAAAATCAAAAGCTTCTTTAAAATTTTCTTCGCTATAAAAAGAAGATAATCCCCAAGAAAAAGCGTCTTCAAAAAAAACTTCTTCTAAATTTGGGCATCTATGAAAGGCTTTGGAACATATAGTTTTAACGCTTTTGGGAATAATAATTTTTTGCAAACTTTCGCACCCTATAAACGCATTTTCGCCAATATAGTTTATGCTGTTTCCTAAATGCACGCTTTTAAGTTTTTTGCAACCGCCAAAGCAAGAAACGCCAAGAGTTTGTAAACTATCGAAAAAACTCACACTTTCAAGATTTTCTAAAAACGCAAACGCGCTCGTTCCAATCGTTTTCAATCCCTTTGCAAAAGAAATTGTTTTTATCTTATAGCATTTAAGAAAAGCCCAATCGCGAATTTCTTCCAAACTATCGCAAAAAGTGAGGTTTTCTAGGCTTTGGCATGCATTGAAAGCGCCTCTGCCAATAGTTTTTAAGCCGTTTTTAAACTCGATATTTTTAAGATTAACGCAGTTACTGAAAGCCCAATCACCTATTATTTGCAAACTATCTGGAAAAAAAACGCGCTCTAGGCTTTCGCAATTTGAAAATGCACGTTCACCAATCTCGTTTACGCCGTTTGGAATTGTAACCTCGCGTTGGCTACCTAAATATTTAGTTAGAACTTTCTTTTCGTTTATCTGTTTAAAAATAAATTCGCTCATAATTTTTCCTTTTTCTTAATACGGCATTTATTATAAAACTTTTAGAAAGAAATGTAAATAAGTTTTTGAATGATTTGATGCTTTGCATCATGAATTGGCTCTGCCATGATTTCTCGCTCCGCTCCATGAATTGAATTACAACCAACGCACCGATAGGAGCAATTCATGCCGTAGGCAATTCATAAAAACTCCGTTTTTAATTCACGCAACCTAAAGGTTGCAATTCATTGCGCAATTGTCAATTCCGCTAAAAAACACGCCTTGCAAAGCAAAGCGTGTTAGTTTTAAAAATTATAAAATTATTTCTTGAAAGATTCTTCAACAGCAACTGCAACTGCAACGGTTGCGCCAACCATTGGGTTGTTACCCATACCGATTAAGCCCATCATTTCAACGTGAGCAGGAACTGAAGAAGAGCCAGCAAATTGTGCGTCGCTATGCATTCTTCCCATAGTATCCGTCATACCGTAAGAAGAAGGGCCGGCAGCCATATTGTCTGGGTGGAGAGTTCTACCCGTGCCACCGCCAGATGCTACTGAGAAATACTTCTTGCCGTTTTCGTTGCACCACTTTTTGTAAGTGCCGGCAACAGGGTGTTGGAAACGAGTAGGGTTAGTTGAGTTACCTGTGATAGATACGCCAACGTTTTCCATTCTCATAATAGCTACGCCTTCTGGAACGTTATCAGCGCCGTAGCATTTAACTTTTGCACGTGGACCGTCGCTATAAGCCTTTTCGTAAACAACCTTAACTTCTTCGCTGTATGGATCGAATTCAGTTTCAACAAAAGTAAAGCCGTTAATACGAGAAATAATCATAGCAGCGTCTTTACCAAGACCGTTCAAGATAACTCTAAGTTCTTTGCCACGAACTTTGTTAGCGTTCATAGCGATAGAGATTGCGCCCTCTGCTGCAGCGAAAGATTCGTGACCAGCAAGGAAGCAGAAGCAATCGGTTTCGTCGCTTAAAAGCATTGAAGCGAGGTTACCGTGACCAAGACCTACTTTTCTGTTTTCAGCAACAGAGCCGTTAATGCAGAACGCTTGAAGACCAATACCGATAGTAGCGGCAGCGTCAGACGCTTTTTTGTTGCCTTTCTTTAAAGCGATAGCAGCGCCAGCGTAGTAAGCCCAAACAGCGTTTTCAAAGCAGATAGGTTGAGTGCCACGAACAATCTTGTCACAGTCAACGCCAGCGGCTAAGCAAATATCTTTACATTCTTCAATAGATGAAATGCCGTATTCTTTTAATACTGCGTTAATTTTCTCTATTCTTCTTTCATAACCTTCAAATAAAGCCATTTTCGCGCCTCCTATTACTCTTTGCGTGGGTCGATATACTTATAAGCGTTATCGAATCTGCCGTAGTGACCCATTGCTTTTTGGTAAGCCTCGTTAGGTTCCATACCTTTCTTAATGAAATCGGTCATTTTACCTAAAGAAACGAACTCATAGCCGGTGATTTGCATATCTTTATCGAGCGCAAGGCGAGTAACGTAACCTTCAGCCATTTCAAGATAACGGCTACCTTTTGCTCTCGTGCCATACATCGTGCCAACTTGTGAGCGTAAGCCTTTACCAAGGTCTTCTAAACCTGCGCCGATAACCAAACCGTCGTCAGAGAAAGCAGATTGCGATCTTCCGTAAACGATTTGTAAGAAAAGTTCTCTCATAGCCGTGTTGATAGCATCACAAACAAGGTCGGTGTTAAGAGCTTCTAAAATGGTTTTACCCGGTAAAATTTCAGAAGCCATTGCCGCAGAGTGAGTCATACCCGAGCAACCGATTGTTTCAACGAGCGCTTCTTCGATAATACCTTGTTTAACGTTTAACGAAAGTTTGCAAGCGCCTTGTTGTGGAGCGCACCAGCCAATACCGTGAGTAAAGCCGGAAATGTCAGTAATTTGTTTAGCGAATATCCATTTTCCTTCTTCAGGAATAGGAGCAGGTTCGTGTTTAGGGCCTTTGGCAACGCAAACCATTTCTTCAACTTCGCGTGAATATTGCATGAAAAAATTCCTCCTAATTTATCATTAGCGCAATTATAACACAAAACCAATAATTTTACAATTTATTTTTATTATCTTTTAGCAAAATTCTTGCTTTCAATTTACTAAAATTCTAATTTTTGTAAAGATAGGTTAAAGAAAAACTAAAATTCTCGTTTCGTATAGCGTTTTTGAAGGCTTCACGGCTTTTTTGTTTACAAAATCATTAAGTTGTGGTAAAATATAACAATTAAAATATAAATTATTATGCTTTTTTAGCAGAAAGGAAGATTTTATGAACGTTTTAGACACTTTAGAAAAGCGTGGTTTTTTAAAACAAACGGTTTACGGCGAAGATTTATACAAACTTCTAGATAAAGAAAAAATCGTTTTCTACGTTGGCTTTGACCCTACTGCCGATTCTCTTCACATCGGGCACTATATCCCTATTATGGCTATGGCGCACATGCAAAGGGCGGGGCATACCCCAATTGCGCTTTTCGGTGGCGGAACGGGTATGATTGGCGACCCGTCCGGGAGAAGCGATATGCGTTCTATGCTAACAAGAGAGCAAATAGAGAGTAATATTCAATGCTTTAGGGCGCAAATGTCACGCTTTATTAACTTCGAGGGCGAAAACGCTGCCATTATGGTCAACAACGGCGACTGGCTTTTAAACCTTAACTACGTTGACTTTCTTCGTGATATCGGCGTTCATTTCTCGGTTAATAGAATGCTAACCGCCGAGTGTTTTAAAACGAGGATGGAAAAGGGCTTGACTTTCCTTGAGTTTAACTATATGCTTATGCAAGCCTACGATTTTTATAAACTTTACGAAACGCACAACTGCGTTCTTCAATTAGGTGGCGACGACCAATGGTCGAATATGCTAGCGGGCGCATCTCTAATTAGAAAGAAACTTCAAAAAGATGCCTTTGCCGCAACTTGCACGCTCTTATTAACTAGCGAAGGCAAGAAAATGGGCAAAACGGCAAAGGGTGCACTTTGGCTTGATGAGAAAAAGACGACGCCTTATGAGTTCTATCAATATTTTAGAAACGTTGAAGATAGTAAGGTTGCCGAGTGCATGCGCCTTCTAACCTTTATGGAACTTGACGAAATCGACGAACTTACAAAGTTTACCGATGAGCGCATTAACAAAGCCAAAGAACGCCTTGCTTTTGAAGTTACCAAACTTGTGCACGGCGAAGAGAAGGCTCTTGAAGCGCAAAAGCAAGCAAGGGCTGCTTTTTCAACCAACGTTGAAGATATGCCTTCTGTAACGGTAGAAAAAACCAACTTCGTGCCTGATATTATGGTAAATTGTGGCATCGTTAAATCTAAGAGCGAGGCAAGAACGCTTATCTTAGGTGGCGGTGTTAGCGTTAATGAAGATAAACTAACAACTTTAACCATTGCCGACGAAATTTTAGAAAAGGGCGAGTTCGTTCTCCATAAAGGCAAAAAAGTTCACGTTAGAGTTATTTTTAAATAGTTTTCGCACTTTTGAACAAAAACGTTAGCCAAAGTTATGTTATCTTATAAAAGCGTTGATAAGGAAACTGAAGTTTCCGTTTCGATTGAAAAATCAAAATTCATAACTTACGTTGCCCCTTGCCAAACGGAAGAGGAGGCAAAGGCTTTCGTTGCAAAAATTAGAAAAATGCACGCCCAAGCAACGCATAACTGCTACGCTTACGTTACTAATTTTGGCGAATACGCAAGATTTAGCGATGACGGCGAACCGCAAGGAACGGCTGGGCTTCCTATTTTAGACGTTATAAATAAAAACGAACTTTTAAACGTTGCAATAGTCGTAACAAGATATTTTGGCGGAATTAAGCTTGGCGCAGGTGGGCTTACTAGAGCCTATTCTTCGTGCGCCTCAAACGGTGTTAAGGCATCTAAAATTCTATTGTGGGAAAGCTGTAAAATAGTTGAAATTTTATTTTCTTACGACGAGTTCACTCTCTTTCCAAAACTTAAAAATTTAGAGGGTGTTAAGGTTTTATCTACTGTTTATGAAAACGTGGTTAAAATTGAACTTGCGGTTAAAAAGTCAGCCTATAGTGCGTTTAACGATAGTTTTTGCAATCTTTTTCTTGGCAAAAAAACCTTTTTAGAAAAAGGTGAAGAGTTTGTTTTCTTTGAGGAATAGAAGTGAGAAAGGTAACTAAGATAGAAGTTCAAAAAAATAATAAAAAGCGTGTGAACGTGTTTTTGGACGGCGAGTTTTTCTTAGGTATGGATTATTTCACGCTTTTATCTCAAAGAATAAAAGTTGGGCAAGAGATAGACGAAGATAAAATTGCCGAAATCGTTTTTGAAGCAGATTTTTCGACGGCTTACGAAAAGGCTTTGGGTTACGTTTCCAAAATGATGCGAACCAAAATGCAAATGATAATCTATTTAAAAAATAAGGGCTATGACGGAAAGATTATCGCGCGCGTTATTGATAAACTTATTGAAATTGGGTTTATTGACGATGAGAATTTCGCTAAAAAATTTGTTGCCGAAAAGAAAAATTCTCAAGGAAAGCGAAAACTATCTTACGAGTTAAAACAAAAAGGCGTTAAAGAAGATATAATTGAAGCAGAGCTTCAATCTGTTGGCGATGAGTTTGACGCTTGCTATCAAGTTGCAAAGAAAAAGGTGAAAGATAAGCCGTTAGACCAAAAAGAAAAGGAGCGGTGCTATCGCTACGTTTTATCAAGGGGCTTTAGTTACGAAACGGCAAAAGCCGTTGTTGAAAGGATAGAAAAAGAAAATGAAGATAATTTATCTTGATAAGGTAAATTCCACTGAAGATTATATTAAAGATTATCTTGATTATGATGAAGACGTTGCTGTCATTGCAAAAGAGCAAACGGCGGGCCGTGGCACAAAAGGCAGAGATTTTTCTTCAAGCCTAGGCGGGGCGTATCTATCGTTTTTCAAGCACCAACGATTTTTGAGCGCAAAAGAGGCGTTTAAGGTAGTGCAAGAAACGTCGTTAGCCGTTGTGAACACGCTTCTAGCGTTTAATGTTTTTGCTCAAATAAAATGGCCTAACGACATTTACGTAAACGGCAAAAAAATTTGCGGAATTTTAACAAAGAACACATTTTTAGGCGATAGAATTTCGTATTCAATTTTAGGAATTGGGCTAAACGTTAACAACGATTTACCAAGCGATTTAAAACAAATTGCAACCTCAATGAAAGAGGTTTTGGGCAGGGAAGTTGACCTAAACTCAGTTATTTCAACACTTATTTTCAATCTTACCCAAAAGCAAGAAGTGGGGCTATATGCTCGTTATTCGTGTGTTTTGGGCAAAAAAATTAAAGTTTTAGAAAAAGATAAAGAATATTTTGACTATGCTTTAGAGATTTTACCTTCAGGGCTTTTAAAACTTAAAAGTGGAAAGGTTCTATCGAGCGAAGAGGTCAAAATAGTTTTATAAAGAAAAAATAAAAAATCTTTTAGGAGAAAGATAATGAAAAAACTTTTAGCATTAATTTTAGCACTTGTTTGTTGCACGGCGTGCTTTAGCTTAACTGCTTGCACCAAAGACGTAATCGTAGTAGGCTATACCGAATATGCACCTATGAACTATACCGATGATAACGGTAAACTCGTTGGTTTCGATACGGAACTTGCAGAAATGGTATTTGATAACTTAGGCTATACCGTTAGATTTAAAGAAATCGTTTGGGATTCAAGATATACCGAACTTAACGGTGGCACAATCGACTGCATTTGGAACGGCTTTACTTCAAACGCAAACGATAATGACGGTTCTTCAAGAGCAGATAAAGTTGACTTTTCTTATAACTATATGAATAACGCGCAATGCATCGTTCGTTTATCTACCGCACAAGACGTAACAGATTTCAGCCAATTTGCTGGCAAAACCATTGCTTTCGAATCGGGCTCGGCTGGTCAAAGTTTTGTAAAAACCAATATTATTGACGAAAAAATATTAATCAACGAAAAGGGCGTTACTGCTCAAATGGACGCTATTATGAACGTTTCTTTAGGCACTGCTGATTTTGCCGTTGTTGACGTTCTTTTGGCTCAATCTATCGTAGGTCAAGGCAACTACGCTAACCTTGCAATCAATCAAGGCATCGCTATCGATAACGAATATTATGCTATCGGTTTTAGAAAGGATAGCGAATTAACGGCTAAGGTTAACGCTGAACTTGAAAAATTAGCCGAAAACGGTGAACTTTTAAGACTTGCTGAAAAGTATCAATTAGCAAACGCAGTTATCACTGATTTTTCTTCACAAAAGGTTATGCCACTTGGCAATAACTAATTAAAACTAATTTAAGAATTTAAACAAAAAAAAGCGAAAGGTTGCAAAAAGCGACCTTTCGTGAAATATTTAAAAGTTAAACAAAGTTTAATTGAGTAGGTTACTATGAGTTTTTTAGCGGTAACGCAAAGTCTTTTAAGCGGTTTTGTTATAACTTTGCTGTTATTTTTATTAACGCTAGTTTTATCGCTTCCGCTTGGGCTTTTAATATCATTTTGCACGATGAGCAAAGTGAAAATAATTAAAAAAGTTTCCAAAACTTTCGTTTGGATAATAAGGGGCATTCCGTTAATGCTCCAACTTTTTATGGTTTACTATTTGCCGGGCATAATAACGGGCGGTCAATCCAACTTCTTTGGCAAGTTAGATAATCTTTTGTTCTTTGAACTTGGCATAGATAACGGCGGTGCGTTCATTGCAACGCTAATCGCTTTCGTTATTAACTACGCGTGCTATTTTTCCGAAATTTTCCGTGGCGGAATAGAAAGCATTTCCCAAAGCCAATACGATGCAGGGCAAGTGCTTGGTATGAACAAAGGTCAAATTTTTAGGCACGTAGTTTTAATGCAAGTAGTAAAGAGAATTGTTGCGCCAATGTCTAACGAAATTATAACTTTGGTTAAAGATACCGCCTTAGCAAGAGTTATCGGCGTTATCGAGGTTATTCGCCAAGCCGAAATTTTTGCAAGCACTAAAGCGCTTATTTGGCCACTTTTCTATACGGGTGCGTTCTACTTAATCTTCGTGGGCGCGTTAACGCTTTTATTTGGCTATATCGAGAAAAAACTCTCGTATTATAAGGCTTAGGGGGGAGATATGGCTTATTTAGAAGTTAAAAATTTAGTAAAAAGTTTTGATGACCTTCAAGTTTTAAAGGGAATAAATTTCTCACTAGAAAAAGGCGAGGTGCTATCGGTTATAGGCTCTTCTGGGAACGGCAAGACCACGCTTTTAAGGTGCATAAATAACCTTGTTAAAGTTGATAGTGGCGAAGTGTTCGTTGACGGCGAACTAGTTTCCTACGAAGAAGATAAAACGTTTAGCAAGGACTTAACTTTTGGGCTTGTTTTCCAATCGTTTAATCTTTTTCCGCAATATACCGCGCTTGAAAACGTTATGCTCTCTCCAAACGTGAGATTAAAAGCAAGGCTAAAAGCGGCTGGCTTAAAGGGCAAGGCTTTAAAAGAGCAGTATGAAATCGAAAAAGAAAATAATAAACAAGAAGCGTTAAAACTTTTAGATGAGGTGGGCCTAAGCGATAAAACGGAATTTTATCCTTGCCAACTATCGGGCGGGCAACAACAGCGTGTAGCAATCGCAAGGGCGCTTGCCTTAAATCCTAAGGTTTTGTGTTTCGACGAGCCAACCTCAGCCCTAGACCCGGAACTTACGGGCGAAGTTTTGAAAGTTATTAAGAGTTTAAAAACCTTTAACAAAACGATGATAATCATCACGCACGAAATGGATTTTGCACGAAACATTTCCGATAAAATAATGTTTATGGTCGATGGAAAGGTGGAAGAGTTCGGCTCGCCTGAACAAATCTTCACTGCTCCAAAAAGCCCAAACACAAAAGCCTTCTTAGCGCCGTATCTAGAAAAGAAACAATAAAGAAAGAAAAAGAAAATAAAATCACCGCTTTTTAAACAAACTTAGCGGTGGTTTTTATTTTTCGAAAGAGTAAATTTTCAAAAAGTATTGATTTTATTTTTGTTAAGTGTTACAATGATAATACTTACATTTTAGGAGAATAATTATGAGTTTTTTGAAAGGTAAAACTGCAATTATCACGGGTGGCGGTAAGGCTGACCCATTGAAGGACGGCTCTGCCGGCTCTATCGGTTACGGCATTGCTATCGCTTACGCTAAAGAAGGCGCAAACCTCGTTTTAACGGGAAGAAACGTTTCTAAACTAGAACTTGCTAAAGAAGAGTTAGAAAGACTTTACGGCATTAAGGTTCTAATTATGCAAGCAGATATCAACGAAAAGGAAAACGGCGAAGAAGTTGCTAAAAAGGTAGTGGATGCTACCATTAAAGAATTTGGCAGAATAGACGTTCTTATCAACAACGCTCAAGCCTCAGCGTCTGGCGTAACGCTAGCCAACCACACTATCGAGCAGTTTAACCTTGCTATTTATTCTGGGCTTTATTCAGCGTTCTTCTATATGAAGGCTTGCTATCCATACCTAAAGGAAACGAAAGGCACCGTTATTAATTTCGCATCTGGCGCAGGGCTATTTGGAAACTACGGTCAATCGGCTTACGCTGCCGCAAAAGAAGGTATCCGCGGTTTAACTAGAGTTGCCGCAACCGAGTGGGGCGCTGATGGTATTAACGCAAACGTTGTTTGCCCGCTCGCGTGGACTTCGCAACTAGAAAAATGGCAACAATATAACCCTGAAGCGTTCAAAGCAAACGTAAAAATGCCACCAATGGGGCACTTTGGCGATAGCGAAAAAGAAATCGGTAGAGTGTGCGTTCAATTAGCGTCGCCTGACTTTAAATATATGTCCGGCGAAACCTTAACGCTTGAAGGCGGTATGGGTTTAAGACCATAAACAAAAAAAGAAATTTTTCTAGTTTTGCGTGCTTTTTGGCACGCAAAACTTAATTAAAACCATATTATGAGGTTATTATGAAAACTCACCTTGCCGTTATCGGTTGGACGTTTTTTGCCGACCAAGAATATCCCGTAATCGAGCCAAACGATACCAACGAATATTTGGCAATACGGCTTGTTATAGTAGAAGAAATTAGAAAAAACGGCTATAATTTTGGTGGCTTTTCGCACCAATTTGGCGATTCTTGCGCTCCCGTTCTAAACACGGGCGAAAAAGTTCAATTTTCAATGCGCAAGTGGGGCGAGATTATGGCTGAGGCGCATAACGAGGACGACCAAGACGGTTACGCCTACGCAAAATACGCATTTAACGCCCATGAAGATAAAGAAATTTTGCCAAAAGCCTATGTCGAAAAAAGCAAAATCGTAAAAAAACAAGACGTTGTTTTTCCTGAAATTGAAGACGGCTATAACCCAGAGGAAAAGACTTATAGAAAGGTTCTTGAGCATTACGAGGAAATGCTTGAAGAAGTTTATCAAAGTGCAACGCAGGAAAATATGGAACTTTTGCCTTCTTGTGAAGATGATACTTCGCACCCTTTAATTATCAACATGAACCTTAAAAGAGAGCATTTTGATAAGGTTTATCTGGGTCAAAAAACAATCGAGGTTCGCCTCAACGATAAGAAGCGCCAACGCCTTGAAGTGGGCGATTTTATTCAGTTTTTTGACGATGAAGATGATTCAAGACATATTCGAGTTGTGGTAACGGCGTTATATAAACACGACACGTTTTCTAGTCTTTTTAGCGCCGTTGGCTTGAAAAAGTGTGGCTTTTCGTGCGATAAAGCGTGCGCATTAGAGAAAATGAAGGAATACTACTCAAAAGAAAACGAACTCAAGTTCGGTGCTATAGGCATTGAGTTTGAAATAGTTAGCAAATAATAAAATTTTTAGTTTTAAGAAAAAATGCAAAACAAAAACAACGCAAAAACTAAAAATAGCGCGAAAACAACGCCCAAAAACAAAGGCAAAACTTTCGTTTCGGTCATCGGTTGGACAAATCACTCGAGCAAAACGTATCCTCTTTTCGTGCCTAAAAATCAAGAGCAAAACTACTCGGTGCGCCTAACCATAATCGACGAATTATTAAAGTGTGGCTACGTTTTCCCTGGGTATTTTCACGAGCGTGAAAAGGCTTGCACTCCCGTTTTGAACACGGGAGAGAGGGTTGCGCTTTCTTGTAGGGAGTGGGGCGCGATTATGGCAGAAGCGCTCTGCGCTGACAACGTTGATGGTTTTGCTTATTCTCGTTTTGCTTTTTATGGGGTTGAAAATTATGAAATAAATCTTCCCAAGCGCTACATTCATAAAGAAAAAATCTTGCCAAAAAATAAAATCTTTTTTCCAGAAGTTCCTTTTGGTTACGAACCGTATTACGAGGGAAAGCTAACCGATAAGCAGAAAAAAATGCTAAACGAAAGGTTCAAAAAATTTGTAAAAGAGAATAATTGGCTGGCAATGGAATCTAGAGAAGGCGACACTTCTCACCCCTTAGTTTTAAATATGAAACTAAGAATTCAACCATATTACGCTATTTATAGCGGTATGAAAACGATAGATGCTAGGCTTTTCAAGGATAAAGCAAAAAGGCTTGCCGTTGGCGATATTATTCAGTATTTCTTAGAAGGAAATAAAGAAGAACATTTGTCGGTTAAAGTTACTAAGCTTCATAAGTTCAAAACTTTTTCTCTTCTTTTTGAAGCCTTGCCTTTTGCAAAGTTTGGGTTTGATTGCTCTAGGGAAGATGCTATAAAAAGAATGTATGAACAATATTCTGTAGACGACGAAAAAAACTATGGCGTTATAGGCATAGAGTTTGAAATTGAAAGTAAATCCAAATCTTAATTAAAAAACAAAATTTAAAACAAGTGGGGCTATAAGCCCGTTAACGCTTGTTTTTTGGTGAAATATGCATTGCGAAAGAGATATTCCTGATAATTTTGACACCGTTTTTTCGGTAAACTTGCAAAAAAATAGAAAGCCACAAAAAGCGGTTAATTTAATTGCTTTAATCATTGCGGTTGTTATGATAGTGCCGATGGTGTTTTTCTTTCCGCTCTCGGTTTTTTTAGATGCTAACGAGCAAATTATAATTATGGTAGCCGTTTTTTGCGTGGGGGAAATTGGCTATCTTGTTTGCCACGAACTAATCCACGTGATTTTTATGAGAGCTTACGGCTCGAAAACGGCTCGACTTTCGTTTAACGGGATTTTGGTTTATACAAAATGCTACGAATATTTTTACAAAAAGCAATATTTTATAATCACGCTTGCACCGATTGTAATTTTAGGGCTTATACTTTTAGTCGTTAACGTTTTAATTCCAGCAAGTTGGTTTTGGGTGGTTTACGTTATTCAAATTTCAAACATTGCAGGTGCTAGTGGGGACTTTTACGTTATTTTTAAACTTAGAAAACTATCGCAAGAAACTTTGGTTTTAGATAGCGGGCTAGATATTCGCGCATTTTCAAAAAAAGAGTAATAGTAGTGCGTTTTTATTTGATAGTTTTTTATAAAAACTATAGTTTATGCAAAATTTACCCGTTTTTGTTTGACTAAATTCTAAAAATAAACTTATAATATATGTAACTTTTGTTAAAAATATATTATTATACTTTGACATTAAATTTTCACTCTTTTGACTTTACTAGGAGATAAATGTTAGAACTTAAAAACGTGAGCTACCGAGCAATATCGGGTGGCAACGAAAAAACAATTATAGATAACGTATCGCTAAAAATCGACGAGAATTTTGTTGCCTTAACGGGGCCAAACGGCGGAGGCAAGTCAACGCTAGCAAAACTTATTATGGGCATTTTAACGCCAACTAGCGGTAGCATTTTGTTTAACGGGCAAGATATCACTAACCTAACAATTACCGAAAGAGCAAAACTTGGCATTGGCTTTGCGTTCCAACAACCTGTGCGCTTTAAAGGGCTTACCGTTACCGATTTAATCAGCCTTGCTAGTGGCAGAAAACTTAAAGTTAGCGAAGTTTGCGAATATTTATCGGAAGTGGGGCTTTGCGCTAGAGAATACGTAAACCGTGAAATCGATGCAAGTCTTTCGGGTGGAGAACTTAAGAGAATCGAGATTGCCTCAGTTATTGCTCGTAAAGTAAAACTCGCGCTTTTTGACGAGCCTGAAGCAGGCATAGATTTATGGAGTTTTAACAGCCTTATCAAGGTTTTTGAAAATTTAAGAACGAGTTTAGGCGGTTCGCTTATCGTAATTTCGCACCAAGAAAGAATTTTAAGCGTTGCCGATAGAATTATCGTAATAAAAAACGGAAAAATCGAAAAAGACGGCAAGAAAGACGAGCTTTTGAACGGGCTTTTGTTCTCGGCAAACTGCTCGGTGCTTGAAAGGGGGCTTAAATAATGGCTAAAGAATTATCTGCACTTGAAAAAAGCCTTTTAAAAAGCGTTGCTGATATCGAGCAAATTCCCGTTGGCGCGTTTTCGTTTAGGAAAGATGGCGAAACCGTGCAAAAATCTTCAAGCGAAAATATTGAAATTGTTGCAAAAACCGATAAGCCCGGCATAGATATTATTATTAAATCTTCCACTAAGGGCGAGCGTGTTGATTTGCCTGTTATAATCACAAAATCGGGCGTGACAGATTTGGTTTATAACGATTTTTACGTTGAAGACGGGGCTGACGTTACCATCGTTGCGGGCTGTGGAATTCACAATCCGTCTTGCCAAACGTCTTCGCACGACGGTATTCACACCTTCCACATTGGCAAAAACGCTAAGGCGAAATACATTGAAAAGCACTACGGCGAAGGGAGCAAAGAGGGCAAGAAGATTTTAAACCCTCAAACGATTATCTTTATCGCTGAGGGCGGTTACTTTGAAATGGATTCTGCGCAAATTGGCGGAGTTGATTCAACCAACAGAATAACTTCGGCAACGCTTGAGAAAAAGGCGACCTTAATCGTTCACGAAAAGATTATGACGAACTTTTCTCAAGTTGCAAAAACCGATTTTACCATTAACTTAAACGGCGAAGATTCTGCAACGCACGTCGTTTCCCGTTCGGTTGCTAAAGATACGTCTTACCAAGAGTTTACGTCGCTTGTAAACGGCAACGAAAAATGCTCTGGTCGAACCGAGTGCGACGCTATCATTATGGATAGCGCAAAAGTTTCGGCTATTCCAAAGATAAACGCCAACCACTTAGATGCAAGTCTTATTCACGAAGCGGCAATAGGAAAAATTGCGGGCGAACAACTCGTTAAACTTATGTCGCTAGGGCTTACGGAACAAGAGGCGGAAGAGCAAATTATCAACGGCTTTTTAAAATAAGGAGATTTTATGAATATTTGCGTTTACTCATCTGCAAGCAGTATTATTGACAAGAAATATATCGATTTCGTTGAAGAACTTTGCGAAAAGTTAGCAAAGCGTGGTCATAACCTCGTTTATGGCGGTGGCTCTGAAGGGCTTATGGGCGCATCTGCTCGTGGCTTTAAAAAGGCGGGGAGAGAAGTTTTATCCGTAATTCCTGAATTTTTTAGAGAATATACGCTTGAAGGGCTTTTCGTTGAGAGCGACCAAATTATTTGGTGCAGCACTATGCACGATAGAAAAAAGATTATGGAAGACAATGCCGACGCATTTTTGATTTTACCCGGCGGTATTGGCACTTACGACGAGTTTTTCGATATTTTAACCACTAAAAGACTTGGTCAACATAATAAACCTATAGCAGTTTTGAATATTTTTGGCTACTATGAAGAACTTTTTGCGCTTCTTAGAAAAACGGCAAACGAAGGCTTTGTAACCAAGAAAATTTTCGACGTTTTTAAAACTTATGAGAGCGAAAAGGGGCTGTTTGAATACCTTGAATCTGGCGACGATAGGTTTGATTTCACTAAGTATAAATACGACTAAAAGTTAGGCTATAAGCCCATTATCGCCATATTTTTAGTTGTATAAATATATAATGGGGGAGTTTTTTATGAAAAATTTATTACCAAAGTTAATGGCAGAAGCAGTTGGCACTTTAATTTTAGTGTTCTTTGGCTGTGGCGTTGCCGTTATAACAGGCGCAAACATAGTTGCAACGGCTTTAGCGTTCGGCGTATCGCTTATGCTACTCGTGTTTGTGATAGGACCGGTTTCTGGGTGCCACGTCAACCCAGCCGTATCGTTTGCAATGTTTTTGCAAAAGAAAATGAGCGGAAAAGATTTTCTTTTCTACGTTGTTGCTCAACTTATTGGTGCAACGCTAGGCGCAATTTTCCTTGGCACGATTTTAGGCAACTTCTCAAACCTTGGCGCAAACGAAATGCAACCATTGCTAGCTATTTCTGATGGAAACAAATTAGTTTATAATTTTGGTAGCGCAGTTCGTGCGATGCTCGCTGAAGCGTTATTAACTTGTTTCTTTATTCTAGTTATTTTAAACGTAACCGATGAAGATAACGAAAAATTCGTTGCTAAAAGGGCAGGCTTATTTATTGGCTTGGCGCTTATGCTCGTTCACCTTATCGGCATTAATATTACGGGAACTTCGGTAAACCCAGCAAGATCATTCGGCCCTGCAATTATGCAAATGTTTGCTGGTGAATTTGATGCCTTCATTGAACTTTTATACATATTCACTCTAGCTCCTATGGCAGGCGCAGTTATCGCAGTTATTATCTATTCAATTATTAAATCTGCAAAAAGCGAAGACGAAGAAGAAGACGAAATAATTGAAGAAGCGGTTGAAGAAGCAGTTGAAGAAGCAGTTGAAGAAGAAGCTGAGGAAGAAGCTGAGGAAGAGGCCGAAGAAGAAGCTGAGGAAGAGGCCGAAGAAGAAGCTGAAGAAGAAGCTGAAGAAGAAGCTGAGGAAGAGGCTGAAGAAGAAGCTGAGGAAGAGGCTGAAGAAGAAGCTGAGGAAGAGGCTGAAGAAGAAGCTGAAGAAGAAACCGAAGAAGAAGACGACGAAAAGAAGGACTAAATTTAAGGTGAAACTATGAGCGAATGTTCGCATAATTGTTCAACTTGCCAAAGTGATTGCAAGGAAAGAAAAATTCAAAAAGAAAAAACCAATCAATTTTCAAACGTAAAAAAAGTAATAGCCGTTGTTAGCGGTAAAGGCGGGGTTGGTAAATCTTTAGTAACGGGCTTACTTGCCGTTGAAGCGCAAAGGCGCGGTTTATCAACTGCCGTTTTAGATGCTGATATCACAGGCCCATCCGTTCCAAAAATGTTTGGAATAACCGAAAAGGCTATGGGCACTGAAGACGGAATTTTTCCCGTTGTTTCCAAGTTTGGAACTAAAGTTATGTCAATCAACCTTCTTTTAGAAGACGATAGCGACCCTGTTGTTTGGCGTGGCCCTGTTATTGCGGGCACAGTTAAGCAGTTCTACACTGACGTTATGTGGGGCGACGTTGACTATATGTTCGTAGATTGTCCACCGGGCACGGGCGACGTTCCGCTAACCGTTTTTCAATCACTTCCTATTGATGGAATAGTTGTTGTTGCTTCGCCTCAAGAACTTGTTTCGATGATAGTTGAAAAGGCTGTGAAAATGGCTGAACTTATGAACGTTCCAATTATCGGCGCGGTTGAAAATATGGCTTACTTTATTTGCGATAAATGCGGTGAAAAACACTATGTGTTCGGCAAGGGCAATATGGAACAAATAGTAAAGGCAAAAGGCATTGAAAATTTCGCTCAAATTCCTTTTGATAAGCAAGTTGCAAATCTTTGCGACAGAGGGCTTATTGAACTTAACGAAACGGCTTATCTTAAAGATTTAGCCGATAAGCTTTTTAAATAAAAACTAGGCTATAAGCCCGAAAATGCACGATATTTTAAAGATTTTCTTTTTAAACGTGTGTTCAAAACTTAAAATTTAAGCAAAAACACGGTTGATAATTCAACCGTGTTTTAGTTTGTAATATTTTTTGTTTTTAAACGATGAGCATCCCTAAACTAGATAAAAGAATAAACGATAGCCCGTAGTAAATAGTTGCGGCAACAAGGTCGTTAATAGTCGTAATTAATGGGCCCGAGGCTACGGCTGGGTCTATCTTTATCTTTTTAAAAAACAGCGGAATAAGCGTTCCCGATAGAGATGCAACGAACATAGAAGTCATCAAAGATATGCCAATGCACGAGGCTATAGCAAAGCACGAGATAACTTGGTATTCGTTAGATTTTATAATATAGATATATAAAAAGCAAACGAGCGTTGCAACAACGCCTATAATTAAGCCGTTCAATAGCCCGATTTTTGCTTCCTTGAAAATCAGCCCAAACTTTTCTTTTCGGGTAAGTTCGTTCGAAGTTATAACCCTAATGGTTACTGCAAGCGATTGCATTCCGCCGTTACCAGACATATTGAGTATCATCGATTGGAACGCAGCAAGAATAGGAACTATTCCAATTAAAAAATCAAACGAGCCGATAAGAGAAGAAACAACCAAGCCAACTAGCATTAAAAGTGTAAGCCAAGGAAGCCTTTTTGCAAGGCTTTTTAAAACGGGCTCTTCCAAATCTTCTTCGCTGGTTAAACCTGCAAGTTTTGCGTAGTCTTCAGCAAGTTCTTCGGTTGCAACGTCAACAAGTTCGGAACTTGTGATAACGCCAATAACTTGGTTTTGGCGGTTTAAAATAGGAATAGAATCTTCGTAATAATCTTTTAAATCTTCAATGCACTTGGAAACTTCTTCGTCAGCGTAAAGGAAAGGGTAGTTAGAAATAGTAATATCTTCTAAAGAATCGGTTGAGCGGGCGATGATTAGCGATTGCAAAGAAAACGCACCGCCGTATTTTTCGTTTTCGTCAACAACGTAAATTGTCGAGATGTTATCGTTCTCAGCGGCTTGAGCTACGATGCTTTTCATCGCTTGCTTAATGGTGAACGAGTTTTTAATGGTAATAAAGTTGGTCGTCATTCTCGAACCAATTTTATCGTCATCATAAGCCTCAATGAGTTTAATATCGTTAGCCGTTTCCTCGTCGATAAGCTCTAGTATATCTTCACGGCGTTCTTCTTCTAACTCGTCGAGAATTTCAATAGCCTCGTCGGCATCCATTTCCTCAATAATATCAGCGAGTTTTTCGTTAGATAATTCTTCGAGGAAGTCCTCAACGTCGTCAAGATAGGTGAAAATTTCCGAAACGTATTCAGTGCCTAAAATTTTATAAAGTTTTAATCTTTCATCCTTTTCAAGCGTTGCAACCGTTTCGGCAATGTCAGATTCGTGGTAGTTAGATAACTCGTCAATAAGTTCTTTTTGAGGAAGACTTGAAGATAAAATCTTTAAAATCTCGGCTTGATAATCTCTCTTTTCTGGCATTTCAACTAAATCGTTTGTTTCATTAACAATTTTTTCTTCATTGTTTTCCATAGTTTACCTCCAAGAAAGATTTTTTAAAATTTGAGCCGTTTTCAATGCAGTTTGTTTTTTGTTAAAAACTGCGCTATAGGTCGATTAAAGTCGTTTTTTAGTGGGAAATATTTGCTGAAGTTATTAAATAGTTTAGCGTTCCAAGATTATGGGTTAGCGTAACTGTCATAGAAATTAATCTTCTAAAATCGTCAGTTTCGGTATCTTGAGCGTAGTTAAGTTTTATAGGCGAGCCAGAGAAAGTTCCGTCAATTCTAAGATTAACGGTATTGCAAGCAACTTTGTCTTTCTTTTGAGGAAGGCTAGAGTTTACTGCGTTTCTAGTATAGTTTGGCGTTTCAACAATGGTAAGAGGCGATTCGCCGTCAGCCGTCATAATCATTTTCCTGTTTGCCTTTGATAAAACGTCAATAGCGTTAAAGTTTATTGATGCCGTTGACGAAAGTTTCAACGCTCTTGGTGCAAAAAGCATAAGTTCGTTATCAAAATAAAGCCCGTCAAAAACTTTTTTGAAGGTCGTTTCACCTTCTTCTAAAGAGAACGAGCCGTTTTCAGCCTTGATTGGCGTAAACTTTGCAACGCAGTCGTTTTCGGTATAGGTTTGCTCAATTTTATATTCGTAACTTGCAAGAAGATAGGTATCTTCTTTAAGTTCAGGCGTTGAAACAACAACTTCACGCAAACTGTAAAGAGTTTTAAGTTTATCGTTAATGGAAAGGAAATAAACTTTGGTTTTTACGCTATCGTTAACGGTTGTAGAAGTTTCATTGAATCCGTAGGTTGCGGTTGTTTGAAGTTCGGTTTCGAAAAGATAGCAAGGCGTATTGTTTTCGCCGTAGGTCGAAGAAGAAAGTTTGGTCTTATATTCTCCGTTATCAAACGAATAAGTGAAGTTTGTTTGCTCGCCAGCGGTGTGCGTAACAGAATAAACACACTCTTCTAGCACGGAAGATACGCCCGTATTGTTTGGGTTTTCAAGCCACCCGCTACCACCGAAATAGTTTGCGGTAACGGAACAAGCTGAGAGAGAAAGTGCTAAAGCCAAAGAAAGAATAACTGCCAATAATTTTTTCATAAAGCGTCCTTAAATTTGCATTTGAAATTAAAAATTTCAAGAAAATTAATTTTTTAATGGAAATGTTAAGTTAAGTATAACACAAATTATGAAAAAAGCAAAAAATTTTTCCAAAAAAACTGAAAATTGCACACTTATATGTTATACTATATCTATATTTTTACTTTATGCCAAAAAATCGTTGGTTTTTAGGAGAAAAATGAAGATTTACCGCTTGATGACGCCTTCTGCCGTTATTGAAAAAACAACAGAGCTTATAAAAGGCTTTGGTAGTGATTTAAAAACTAAAAATTACGTTTTTTGTGAAAACCGAGCGACGTTGTCGTTCGAAATGTCGCTTTGCCAAAAATTAGGTGGCTCTTTCAACACAAAGGTTTTAAGTTTTTCAAGATACACCGTTTTAAATACTGTGGTTGATAATTTTTTGTCAAAATCTGCTTCAACTTTGCTCGTTAGAAAAATTATGACAGAAAATGCTGAAAACCTTGTAAAGCTTAGAAGAACGAGCGCAAAAGTTTCGGCTGAAATTTTCAGTCTTATTGCGCAGTTAAAATCGGCAAAGGTAACGCCTAAAGATTTAGAAAATATCATAAGCCTAGAAAACGGCGAATTTCAATATAAGTTAAAAGATATTCACTTGATTTATTCGCTTTACGAAAAGCATTTAAAGGAAAATAATTTAACGGATGAAAACAACTTTTTATCGCGAGCACCTTCAATCATTGCAAATGATAAAAACCTAAAAGGAGCGAACGTTGTTATTGCGGGCATTAACGCAGTAACCAAGCAAACGCTAGATATCATTTTTGCGCTGGAAAAGTTTTGCAACGTGTCGGTTGTGTTGCTCTCGTATGACGGCGAGAGTGCAACCAACGAGGTTTATAATAAACTTTTAGAACTTGCAAAAAAAGTTGAAGTTTTTGATGATGCCACCATTTATCAGCCTCACGCACTAACAATAAGAGATAGGCTTTTTGACCCTTTAAAAATTGAAGAAGTGGGGCTATATAGCGATAAAATCGAGATTTTGGAGTGCCAAACCGTTTATCAAGAAGCCGAAGAAGTTGCAAAACGCATAAAGAAAGCAATAGTTGTTGATAAAAAGCGCATGCGTGATTTTGCCATTGCTTGCCCGTCGGTTAAGGAACTTGCTAGCATTTATAAACGAGTTTTCGATGATTACGATTTAAATCTTTTTGCCGACGTAAAAAGAACGATGGATAAACACCCTTTAACGCTTTTAGTTACCGATATTATCGATTTTAAACGCCAAGGATTTAAACCAGCGATTGCGCTTTCCATTGCTAAAAATTTGGTTGCCTTCGACCTAAAAAGCGCAGTTTCTTTTGACCAATATCTCGTGAACAACGCACCGTCAAGGCGGATGATTAAAAACGAGTTTTTAGAGCCTTTAGCCGAAGAAGTTAGAAGAAAGATTGTGAATAGTTCAAGCACTCTTCCTCAAAAAGCACTTGCTAAAACTTACGTTTTTCTTATCAAGAAAATTTTAGACGAATTTCAAGCTTATTCTCGTTTAGAAAAATTAAACGCCGACTTAAAATCTATTGGCGAAGGGTATTTGAGCGAGTATAGCGACGGAGCAAAAAAGGGTTTCATTCGAGTTTTGGATGAAATTGAAACGGTTTTAGGCGAGTGTGAAATTGACCTTTTGGAGCTTAAAAATTTAATAATAACTGCAACCACTGCAACCGAAATTGCCGTTATTCCCGAGTATAGCGACAACGTGTTTATGGGCGATTTCACTACTTGTCGCCAACATAATTCTAAAGTTCTTTTCGTTGTTTCTATGACGGATAAAGTGCCCCTAACCAAAGCCGATACAGCGCTTCTTAACGATAAGGAACTTACCAAAATGGAAGGCTATAAGTGCGTTATCGAGCCAAAACTCTCTGTTGTTAACAAGCGTGAGCGTGAAAACGTTGCGACCACTTTAATGAGTTTTGAAGAGAAATGTTTCGTTTCTTTTGCAACGACTGGGCTTGACGGAAAAAAGGCTACAAAAAGCGAAGTTATCGACTATTTGCAAAGCGCATTTAAAAAAGATAAAGAAAAACTTGGTATCACTAAGATTGAAAAAGAAAGTGTGCTAACTCATAAATCTTCGGCGTGCGGATATTTATCTAAAACAGCGGGCTTAAAGAATTTCTTAGTTGATATTAACGATTATAAAGAAAGAAGAATAGACGATTTGTCTAGTGCGTTTGCCTTTAGAAAAGCCGTCCAAGAAGAGGATGAAAATCTTTTTGGCTTACTTGAACTTTTAGAAAAAGGACGAAGCGTAAAACTTTCTGACGATGAGTTAAAATATAGCGGTAAACTTTCGGCAAGCACGCTAGAGAAGTATTTTAAATGCCCTTACGGCTCGTTTATTGAAAGGGAGATTAGGCCTCAAGAGCGAAAAACGGGCGCAGTTGAAGCAAAAGAAATTGGAACGCTTTTGCACAGCGTTTTAGAAAAATTTGTTGGTTTGGCGAAAGGCATTTCTGCTGCAGAAGTTGAAAAAACAACGATTTCGCTAATCGACGAAGAAATGAAAAAACCTATGTATTCAATTTATCAAAACCGAATTGAATACGTTTATTTGTTCAACGAAATCAAAAACGAGGCAATAAAGCGTTGCAAAATTATTTATGAAGAGTTTTCAAGAACTGATTTTGAGTTATTAGGCGTGGAAATGGCGTTTGGCTCTAAAGAGAAAAAAGAAAGAGAATTGCATTTTCCGTCAATTAAAATCAACACCCCGTTTGGTGAACGTGAAATAGATGGCGTTATCGATAGGGTTGACGTTGCTAAATCACAAGACGGAACTAAAGAATATGCGCGCGTTATAGACTACAAAACAGGCAATATCAATAATAAAAACAAGCCTCAATCTCTTTATTTTGGTTCGAACATTCAACTTTATCTTTATATGAATGCGCTTCTTGAGAAATATAAGCCAGCGGGAGTTTACTATTACGGCGTTAGCGATGACTTCCACCAAAAGGATGAAGTTTCGGGCGGTTTTGAGGGAAGAACTGTTGCTACTCAAGAGGTTGCTAAACTTATGGATTCTACCTTCGACGGAACGGGAATAGCGAGTAAAGACTATGGTTTTACGTTTAAAGTAAAAGCTGGTGGAGAAATGTCTTATGGGCGTGCAACTTCAAAATATCTTACCGAAGAAGAGGTGGATGCGTTTGTAAAATATGCAAAACTAGTAGCCGAAAGTGGTGCGGAGGAATTATCTAAAGGTAGCATTGCGGTATCGCCAACCGATTCCGCTTGCGAATATTGCAAACTAAAAGGGCTTTGTTGGTTCGACCAAGATTCAAGCGATCTTATGCGAAAATTAGAAGCGGTTGAAAGAGACGTTATAGTTAATGCGGTAATAGATGCGGAGGCTAAAGAAAATAGTTCTTTTGAAAAATCGACTAAAAAAGTGGAGGATGACAATGGTTAATTATACAAAAAATCAAGAAGAAGTTGTTCTTCACGATAGTGGGAATATCGTAGTAACGGCGTCGGCTGGGAGCGGTAAAACAAAAGTTATGATTGATAGGCTAATCCGCCTAA
The DNA here is from genome assembly GCA_045534575.1 of Christensenellaceae bacterium. GTDB lineage: Bacteria > Bacillota > Clostridia > Christensenellales > Borkfalkiaceae > UBA4636. The sequence continues at coordinate 18,039 of JAZSJZ010000003.1, read as the reverse complement.
TCGAAAAAGGAAAGGCAAGCGTTGACGAAGTTTTGGCTGTTACCTACACCACTTTAGCCGCTAGCGAGTTTAGAGAAAAGTTATCAAAAGCGATAAAATCAATGATAGCAAACGGCAAGAAAGAGGAAAAAAGTCGCTTTAAAAAAGAACTTGAAAAGCTTCCTCTTGCTCAAATTTCTACCGTGCACTCGTTCTGCGCGCAAATTATTAAAAAATATTTTTACGTAATTTCAGTTGATCCTAGTTTTTCCATTTTAACCGATCAAGACAAAGCGATAATCAAACAGCGCTCTATTGACGATGTGTTTGAAAAACTTTACGAAGAAAAAGACGAAGATATTTTAACGCTTCTATCTTCCTATGTGCAAAAGCGAAGCGATAGAGATTTAAAGAAAAAAATAACCAGAATTCACGAAGTTGTCTATTCCAAGTTAGACCCTAACGCATATTTTGATAAATCGATAAATTCCTATACGCTATTAGGGGCAAAAGATGCCGAAAACCGACTTATAGCCCCACTTTTTGAAAGAATTACAGCCTGCGTTAATAATTTATCAAGTTTAATTCAAGAAGCGAAGGCGCTAGATTTTCCTAAATACGTTGAATATATTGAGCAAATTGTTTGCGATTACGAATATTTAAAGAAAGACTTAAACAAAAGCAATTTGCTGTGGTTTTCGTCGGCGGAGAGAAATTTTCCTTCGATAAAGATTGCCAAGGATGATATTTATCGCCTAGAGTATCGTGAAAAATTAAATTCCGCTAAGAAGGCTTTTGAGAAAATTAATGCAAAGTGTAAGGCGTTAGATGAATTAGAGATAGACGAAGAAGAATTAGAAAGAGAACAAAAAATTCTTAAAGGCTTCAAGAAGGTTGTTAATCGTTTTGAAGAGGAATATTTTCAAAAAAAGAAGGACCTCTCTTTATACGACTTTAACGATTTAGAAAGGTTTTGCTACCAGATTTTGCAAAACGAGGATGCAAGGGAAGAAATTGCGTCGTCTTATAAATACATATTCGTTGACGAATATCAAGATACTAACGAAATTCAAGAAAGCATTTTTTCGCTTTTAGAAAAGAATAATCTCTTTGTTGTTGGCGACCTAAAGCAATCGATTTATGGTTTTAGAGGCTCAAAGCCCGAACTTTTTAAGAAACGATTAAACCGTGAAAGACAAAGTGGTGGAACAACTAAGGAACTAGAAACAAACTTTAGAAGTAGCCGTGCTGTTATTGATGCGGTAAACAAAGTTTTTTCGCGCGTTATGACGAGCGAAGTTGATATCAACTATAAAGATTGCCCAATGGTCTGTGGTGAATTGTTAGAGCAAAACGGCAAGGTTATCTATCACCAATTCGTAAAAGAAAAAACCGAAAAAACGACTTATAGCGGGGTTTATGGTGTTTTAAAGCATATTGAAAATTTAAAAGAAGAACAAGCGGTTGGCATTGAAGTTTTAATTAGAAAAATCGTTGAAGATAGTTTAGGTAAAGAGTTTTTTGATCCTAAAACGAAAGAAAACAGAAAAATTTCTTTTGGAGATATTGCTATTTTAACACGCTCTAATTTAAACGGAAAAATTGCAAATGAACTTGTAAGAGCGGGTATTCCCGTTGTTTCGGAAGCGCAACAGGAGATTAAAGATTATCCTGAAATTGTTATGCTTGCAAACTTAATTTCGCTAATAGCAACTTCGGGTAGAGATGATATCGCTCTAATCACAATTTTAAAAACTGTGGTTGCTGAGGTTTGCGAGCGTGAAATGCAAAAAATTCGAAAAATATCTTTCGAGGGTAGTTTTTACGACGCTTGCCAAAAATATCTTGAAAATAATAGCGATGAAATTTCTAAAAAACTCAAAAAATTCTTTTCTTATATTGAAAGGCTGAATTTGTTATCTAACTTCGAGGGCGTTGCAACGCTAATTTCGAGAGTGTTTAAAGAAACAAGGCTAGATATGGAAATTTTGTCAACGAGATTTGGCGAAATGCGAAGTAAGAGAGTAGAGTGTTTCTTGGCTGCATGCGAAAACGGCGGAAACGAACTAACGGCTCAAGAGTTTTTAGATAAAAAGGAAAGTATTCTCGACGATATCACCATTGCTTTTTCAAACTCGACTGACGCCGTTAGACTTTTAACAATTCATAAGTCAAAGGGGCTAGAGTTCCCCGTTGTTATCTTAGCCGATATCGACGGCGATATGCACACCAAGAACGCTAGGCAAGAAATTATCTTTGATGATGTGTTTGGGATGTCTGTTTTTTCTAAAGACCCTGTTTCAAAAGTCAAGAAAAACAACGTTATAAGGGCTTGCGCTCTTGAAGGGCTATCTAAAGAAGCAATCAAAGGCGAGATGAGGCTTTTATACGTTGCGATGACTCGCGCCATTTTAGATTTACATATTGTCAGCACTAAAAAATTAAAAGATAATTATCAAATGGCTCAAGTTCAATCCATAGCCGATTATTTTTGCGCGGGCGATTTTGAATGCGAAGAAGTTTTGGCGAGCGATTTGCAATTATCTAACGGCACACTTCGTCCTCGAGAAATTATTTATGGCGACGATTTTTCTAAAGAATTTGAAGAAATAAAAAAATTCGTTGGCTTTAAATATCCTTTCGAAAAAGACACTTCTTTAGATTTAAAAATTTCGGTAACGGAAGCGACCAAGAAGATTGATTTTGATGACGAGGGCGAAAAAGTTAAGCAGTTTTTTAGCGCGTCAATCGATGAGGGCGTTTTGTATCACACGTTTTTAGAGCATACTTCTTTCGATGAAAAAAACATCGATAACGAAGTTATAGCCCTACTTTCTTTAGGAAAAATTTCTAAAGATGACGTTAAAAGCCTTAACAAGGAAACACTAAAAAAGATTTTATCTCATCCAATTTTTGATTTGGTTAAAGAATATGACCGCTACCCAGAACAGCAGTTTGTTTGCCACTATCCGCCAAAAGTATTGGGGTTAGAGGGAGAAACTAACGTTCTAGTTCAAGGCATAATCGACCTTCTTTTGGTTAAAAACGGAAAGGCAATTATTATCGACTATAAATATTCTGGTGCGGACAAAGAAACGCTTAAAAACAGATATTTTAAGCAACTTGAACTTTATGCTTATGCCGTTGAAAAGGTTTTAAAACTTAAGGTTGAGCGGGCTGTTTTATTTAATATCAAAAGCCAAGAAACAGTTGAAATAATTTAAGAATAATTTGTTTAAGAATAGATTGCGGTGGCAATAATAAGCGTATTATGATTATTGTTGATTTTAACCCAATCTATTCTTTTTTATCGTCAATCGCAACAACGCTTGATTTTAAGTTTGCGTATTCGTTTTTTATCGTGTTTTGCACTGTTGAGTGTTTTTTATCGTTATCGGTAAAAGCGCTACGAGAAGAGAAAATAACATTTTCGTTTGTTCGGGTTTTAAGCTATCTTTCCGTGTGTTTATTTTCGCTAGCAATGGCGATAGTTGAAGCGCGCGAACAAGCAAAAACCTTTCAAAATTTGGAAGTTGCAGTTTTTTCGTCAGTAATTTTATTCGTATTGTCTTTTGGTGTTTATTTAATATTGTTTTTTAGCATTAAGAAAAAGGTTGATATAAATAGGCAAAAATACGTTGCAAAAGTTTATGAAACAGAAGAGCAAATGCGCTTTTGCGAAATGGAAAAACCAATTAAAATTTACCCCTTAAAAACAAAAAAATTAAAAGAGTTTGTTCGCCACGATTTTGAGATTAACTTTAACGAAGTTAAACAGCATTTGACAAATTTATCCCCATTATGCTACAATGATTTAGATAACAAAGAATTTTCAAGGCTAAATGAGAAAGCCTCGTTTTTAGAAGGCGTTGAAATAAACAAAACAACCGTTAAAGATTTTAACGAACTTTTCTTAGATATTGTTAAACTAACTTCTAGGCTAGAGTGCGAAATTTAACAAAAGTTAGCCTATAAGCGCGTTATCGGCAAAAAAGCACTAAAGAAGGAAAACAAAATGAGTAAAAAATTGACTAATGATGAAAAGCTTTATGCAAGAAAAATAAAAAAGCCAAACTTTATTTATCCTGTTTTGGCAACCATTTGGAAACTTTTTGTTGCACCAAAATATAATGTTGAATATAAAATAAATTGTGATATTAAAAAGGACAAAGGTTCTTATTTTTTAATAAGCAATCACGCATCTAGGGCAGACTATATTTTCACGGGTATTCCCGCTCTTCCAAAGCGCCTTAACTACGTTGCGGGCTATAACGAGTTTTGTAGATCCCACTTAGCGCTAGTATTTAAACTTTTGCAAGTAATTCCAAAAAAGAATTTCACGCCCGATAGCTATACCATAAAAGAAATAACTAGAATAATTAGAAGCGGTGGTAGCATTTGCATTTTTCCTGAGGGAATGAATTCTATCTCTGGTGCAAACCAGCCAATCGCCGTTGGCACGGGTAAACTTATTAAGCACTTCAAAATTCCCGTTTACTATTCGGTTATTAAAGGCGGTTATTTAACGAGCCCTAAATATAATTTGAAAGATAGGGTTGGCAAAATGGAAGTTGTTATCGATAAACTCTTTACTAAAGACGACCTTGAAACGCTAACCCCTTTAGAGATAGAAGATAAAATCAACAAAGCCATCTATCACGACGATTATAGTTGGAATTTGGTTGAAAAAAATCACTATAATATAGGTGATAATGGTGCTGAAGGGCTTGAAACACTTTTATTTTATTGCCCAAAATGCAAAAAGCAACACGTTATGAAAACTAAGGGCAATACTATTTATTGCGCAGCTTGCAATAACGGCGCTTCCATCGATGATACATACGCTCTCACCCCATTTGACGAAACTTGCGTTATTCCAAAAACTCAAACGGAGTGGTTTAACCTTCAACGCGAAGTAATAAAAGAAGAAGTTAAAGACGAAAACTTTGTTTTAGAAGCGCAAGTAGAGCTTGGCAACTTGCCAAAGTTCGGGCCGTTAAAAGACCAAAAAACTTCTAACATCGTGGGCGAAGGCAAGTTAACTTTAAACAGAAAAGGCTTAACCTATAAGGGAACGAGAAACGGAGAAGAATTTGAATTTTTCATCCCGTCAGTTAATCTTCCAACTTATGGTATGTGCACCGACGTTACTCGGTTTTATACTTTCTTTAACGGCGAGTTTATGGAATTTTATCCTAAAGAAAACGTGGTTGAAAAGTTCTTTTTAGCAACTGAAGAAATTCACCGTTTGAACGGCGGAAAGTGGCAAGACTTTAAGTTTGATAAATAACAAAAAAAACAGCAAGAGAAATTCTTGCTGTTTTTTGATGGTTAAAAATATGCGTCCTACTTTTAGTTAATTTAGTTCGCCAAGCGCTTGCATAACAATGGCGGTTAGCGCAATAGAGCACGTTTCTGCTCGCAAAATTCTTTTGCCAAGATAAATCGTTTTAAAATCTAAATTTTTGGCTTCATCCCACTCGTCTTTAGAAAAACCGCCTTCGCTTCCAACAACTATTGCCGTTGAGCCAGATAAATTTTGCGATAGAAAAACGTCGCTTTTCGTTGCAAATTCGCACGCAAAAAATTTGTTCTCAAAATCTTGAACGTGGGAAAGGGCGTCTTTTAAATTGTCGTAAAAAACAACCTTAGGCGCGATTGCTCGCTTGCACTGCTTAGCCGATTCAACCGAAACTTTGTTAAGCCTTGAAAGTTTGTTTTCGCTCATATATGAAGAAGAGAAAGTTGAGTTGAAAACGACGATTTCTTTCACCCCTAGTTCCACCGCTTTTTGAACCACAAGTTCAGTCTTATCGCCTTTTAAATATCCGCAAACTAAGGTTACGAAGTTTTTTGCTTCGCTCTCGTTTAAAGTTTTATCTTTAACCAAAACAACGAGGCTTTTTTTGTTAATTTTTTTAACCGTTGCCCTATATTCATAGCCAGAGTTATCTAAAACGAGAATATCTTCATTTTCTTTAATTCTTAAAACGTTAACGGCGTGGTTAAACTCATCACCGAAAATTTCAATTTCGTCGTCAATTTTATCAACGAAAAACCTTCTTAAATCTGCCATAAAAAACCTTGTGTAAATATTATTATAAACTAAGTTTATTATAAAACGAAAATTTAGTCAATGAAAAAATACGCTAAAAAATTGACAAAAAGGTTAGCGTAATTTAAAATAAAAAAAGAGGTGTTTTATGAAAACTTACATTGTAGATATAAAAGGCGAAAAAGTTGAACTACCAATCGTTAGAGTTAGTGAAAAATTAAGCATTGCGCTTCTTAATCTTCACGGCAAAGCAAAACTTACTAATCATTTTGCAAAATGCCTTGCTCCAAGTTTTGCCGATTGCGACGTAATTATAACGGCGGAAACAAAAGGACTTCAACTTTGCCACGCGATTGCAACAATTTTAGGGCACGATAGATACGTTGTTTTGAGAAAATCTAAAAAGCCGTATATGCAAAACGTTTTAGAAGAAGAGATAGGCTCAACGGTAACAACCGGCGCTAAGCAAATGCTCTATATGGAAGGGGAAGACGCTGAGTTTATAAAAGGCAAAAAGGTTGGCTTTGTTGATGACGTTATTTCAACGGGCGTTAGTTTTTTTGGCGCAAAGCGCTTGATTGAAAAGGCTGTCGCTATCGTTCATAAAGCAGGTTTTTGCCTAGCCGAAGATGACGCAAAAAACTTTAAAGATATTTTTTACCTAGCAGAAATTCCATTGTTTTTCGACTAGAAGTTTTTTAAAAAGTTAGGCTATAAGTCGGTTATTCGCTGTTTTTAGGTGAAATATGAAAGATTATGAACTTTTAGAATTAGAAAAGCCTTTGATTGACGAAGAAAAATTCGAGGGCGTTAAGGTTACGGTTTTTAAAGAAAAATTGAACTCTAAAAAGGGCTTAACCAAATTGACGGAAATTGTTCTTGAAAAAGCGTTCATCACAAAAGATTTTTTTTGGTTTGACCCTTTTTTAGCGCTTGCTCCAAATTCTAAAATAGAACTTGCGGTAGCATACGCTAAGCATATTGATTTTTCAAAATTTGAAGGCGACCCACATTCGGTTAACAACTTTATAATATTTCAAAAGAACGAAGACGGGCTTTTGATTTTTAGAACTAGTTCAAAAAGAGCCTTTACCTATTGCTATGAAAGAGGCAAAGATGAAATTCTAATTTCAAAAATTCAAGTTTTGTTTAAAGATTGAAATATTTTTAAAATGTAAAAGTTTAAAAATAACGCAAAAAGACGGCAACTTAAGCCGTCTTTTAAAATGCAAAGATTATTTATTTTTTAAATAAACCATTAAAACTGCAATATCGGCAGGGTTTACGCCCGAAATTCTGCCCGCTTGACCTAAATTTTCAGGTCTTATTTTTTGCAGTTTTTCACGAGCCTCTAGCCTTAAGCCTTCAAGTTCTAAATAGTTAATATCTTTAGGAATAAGTTTTTCTTCTAAGCGCTTTGCCTTTTCAATCTCTTCCATACCTTTTTTAAGATAGCCTTCGTATTTTGCGTCGGTTTCGATGGTTTCCAAAATATCGTAAGGAATACCTTCAAACGCTTCAAATTCTTCCTTTATTTCAAGAATAGAAATGCCACGCTTAATCATATCGGCAAAAGATATGCCACCCGTTACGCTTCCGCCGTATTTTTCAACAAAGTCTTTAGTCTTTTTAGGCGAGTGGATTTCATTAAGTTCAAGCCTTGCTTTTTCTAAAAGTTTGCATTTGTTTTTGAAAACTTCGTATCTATAATCGTCAACAAGCCCAATTTCTCTTCCAATTTCGGTAAGGCGCATATCAGCATTGTCTTGGCGAAGGAAAATTCTATATTCCGCGCGTGAAGTCATCATGCGGTAAGGCTCGTCAGTGCCTTTTGTAACAAGGTCGTCAATCAAAACGCCGATGTAGGCTTGGTCGCGCCTTAGAACTAATTGAGGTTTGTTTTGCAAAAACATCGAAGCGTTTATGCCTGCAATAAGTCCTTGGCAAGCCGCTTCTTCGTAACCGCTCGTGCCGTTAATCTGCCCGGCAAGGAACAATCCTTTTAATCTCTTATACTCCAAAGTAGGGTATAGGTCAAGGCTGTCAATGCAGTCGTATTCGATAGCGTAAGCGTAGCGCACAATCTCGCACTCCTCAAGCCCCGGAATCGTTCTATACATTGCCTTTTGCACGTCGTGCGGGAGCGAAGAGGACATACCTTGAACGTAAACTTCAGTAGTATCCGCGCCCTCTGGTTCTAAGAAAATTTGATGGCGCTCTTTATCTTTAAAGCGGTCAACTTTTGTTTCAATCGAAGGGCAGTATCTAGGCCCAACGCTCAAAATAACGCCGTTATAAAGCGGGGAGCGGTGAAGGTTATCACGAATAATTTTGTGCGTGTTTTCGTTAGTGTAAGTCAAATAGCAAGGCGTTTGCTTTTCTGGCACTTGCGCGGATAAAAACGAGAAAGGGTAAACGTTGGTTTCGCCCTCTTGAATAGTGCATTTAGAATAGTCTATAGTTCTGCCGTCTATGCGAGCGGGAGTTCCCGTTTTAAACCTTCTAATGGTAAACCCAAGTTTAATAAGGCTATCAGTCAGTTCGTTGGCAGGGGCGAAGCCAGACGGCCCGCTGTTTTTCTGCCACTCGCCAGCAACTAACTTACTCTTTAAGTAAACACCCGTTGCTAGAATAATCGTCTTTGCGTAAAGAACGCTTCCAAACGATGTTTTAACCCCCACGATTTTATCGTTTTCGGTTAAAATTTCGGTGGCTTCTGCTGATATAATTCTTAAATTTTCAGTTCTTTCTAGGTGCGATTTAACAAATCTATGATAATAATTTTTGTCGGCTTGGCACCTTAAACTCTGCACCGCAGCGCCTTTACCACGGTTGAGCATCTTAATTTGGAGCATAGTTTTATCGGCGGCAATTCCCATAAAGCCACCGAGTGCGTCAAGTTCTCTAACCAAATGCCCTTTTGCTGTGCCACCGATTGAAGGGTTGCACGCCATAAAAGCAATATTATCAGGATTGAGAGTTAAAAGCGCGGTTTTGTGCCCAAGTTTTGCAAGCGCTAAAGCCGATTCAACGCCCGCATGCCCAGCCCCAACAACTACCGCATCAAAACTATCTTCAACAAAAAAAGTCTTCATATAAGCCCGTTATCAAAGGTTTTTCTTAAATTTCAAAAGGTAAATAAGTTTATTTTTTTAAGATTAAATTCTTTAAATCGTTAATGTCGGTTGCGAGTTTATCGTTTTGGCGAATAAGCTCGGTAATCTTATTTCTAGCGTGAATAATGGTCGTATAATCTCTACCGCCAAGCGCCGAACCAATAGCGGCAAGAGGAAGCGAACTTAAAAGGTCAGTCATAAGATAAGCGCAAATTTGTCTTGGCTCAACGATTTCTTTGTTTTTCTTCTTGCCTAAAAGGTCGCCTTTTTGAACTTTATAAAACGAGCAAACGGCGTCGATAATCTTATCTTGTGTAAGCGTTTCAGGCTTTTCGTCAATTTTAGCCGATTGGTCTAACGCTTGCATTGCAATTTCTAAAGTTATAGGCGATTCTCCCAAGCGTGCCGCAAAGTTAACTTTAGTTAAAAGCCCCTCAAGCGAGCGAACGCTCGAACCGCTTCTTTCTGCGATGAAGGTTGCAACGTCAACAGGAAGGAACACTTTTTGGCTTTCAGCCTTCTTTTGGGCAATGGCGATTTTGGTTTCAATATCTGGCTCTAAAACTTGAGCCATAAGCCCGCCTTGGAAACGAGTTTGAAGTCTTTCGCTTAAAAGTTCAATCTCGTTTGGCAAGCAGTCAGCTGATAAAACTATTTGCTTGTTTTGAGAGTGAAGTTCGTTAAAAGTATGGAAAAATTCTTCTTGCGTTGATTGTTTTTTGCCTAAAAACTGCACGTCGTCAATGAGTAAAACGTCAACACTGCGGTAACTTTTTCTAAAATCTTCGTTGCCCGCGGAATACGCTTTGCCTTGACGGATAGTGTTTATTAAATCGTTTGTGAATTTTTCGCACGTTACGTAAAGCACGTTAAGTTTAGGGTAAGTTTCTTTAATCTCGTTGGCGATTGCTTGCATAATATGAGTTTTTCCAAGCCCCGTATCGCCGTAAATAAAAAGCGGGTTGTAACTATTGCCCGGGTCTTCCGCAACGGCTTTAGCGGCGGCAAAAAGATAGCGGTTAGAAGTTCCCACAACAAAATTATCAAACGTGTTTTTAGGGTCGATTGGCGAAGATAAATCTTCTAACTCATTTTTTGTGGATGAGAAAAACGGTTCGGAAGAGTTCTCAAGACAAATCGAAAACCCCGTAAGCCCAGTTTTTGCGCTAACGAAAGCGTTGTTAATTTCTTTGCTATATTTTTGAATATTTGTAGCAAACATTTTAGACTTAGTCTTTAAAACTAGGGTTGAGCCAACAACGTCATAAACGTCAACCTTAGCTAAAAAGGTATCAATCGCAATTTTGCTAACGGTCTTCGAAAGTTCATCAAGAGTCTTTTTCCACAATATTTCGTAATTGTTCATCGTATTACATCCAACATATAGTTTTATTACCATTTTTTGGCTCTAAAAAGCATAAAATTAGGTTGACTTTAAAATGGTGAGTATTTATAATTGTATTATAAAAGCAAAAAAAAAGCAAGGCTTTATGCCAAGAAAAAAGTAGCGATGGTAGTAAAAAATTTAACGCTAAAAAATTTCCGCAACTATAAAAGTGAAAGGTTTGAATACTCAAGCGGAATAAATATTATCGTTGGAAGCAACGCTCAAGGCAAAACCAACTCAGCCGAGGCTGTTTTTTTGCTTGCCACAGGCTTTTCGCCAAAAGCAAAAAAAGATAAGCAAGTTATTCTCTACGGCGAAGAAAAGGCGGAAATTTGCGCTGAAGCCGAGTTTAAGTTCGGCAAAGTTTCGGTCGGTATTGATTTTTTCAAAGAAGGTAAAAAACGCATCGTCATAAACGGTGCGGAAGTAAAGCGCGTTGGCGATCTTTTAGGCAATATTCACGCCGTGTTTTTTAACCCGGGCGAGTTAAAACTCGTGCAAGAATCGCCAGAAGATAGGCGCAGGTTTTTAGATATTTCACTCTCGCAAATCAATAAACGCTATTTCCACTCGCTCTCAAAATATAAAAAAATTCTCGTTCAAAGAAACAACCTTCTAAAGGAAAGCGATAGGGAACTTATTTTAGATACGCTTCCCGTGTGGGATGAGCAACTTGCCTTTTACGCGGCGGATATTATCATTGAGAGAAGCAAGTTTATCGAGGTTTTAGAACCGCTTGCAAAAGAGGCGCACCATTTTATTACTGACGGCAAAGAAAACTTGACCGTTAAAGGCTCAACTAAGTTTTTCGGCACAAATCAAGAGATTATCAACGAGTTTTATAAGGGGCTTAGTGAATCTCGCGAGAAAGATATGATTCTTGGCTACACTACCATAGGCCCTCATCGTGATGATTTAAAAATCACCTTAAACGGCGAGGACGTTAGAAGTTTTTCTTCGCAAGGTCAGCAAAGAACGGTTGCGCTTGCTTTAAAACTTGCGGAACTAGAAATTTTCAAAAAGCATTTCGGCGAATACCCCGTGCTTATTTTGGACGACGCAATGAGTGAACTTGATAAATCAAGGCAAAAACGATTGCTCCAAAAAATTCAAGGCGTTCAAACTATTATCACTTGCACGCATATCGATAAAGACGTTTTTGATGGCGTTGATTATAAAAAATTTGTTATTGAGGGTGGAAAAATTGTTTGATTGGCAAAACCGTCAAAAAAACTTAATAGGCGAAGAAAAAACTAACGTTCTAAACCAAAAATGCGTTGCCATTTTCGGGCTAGGCGGGGTTGGTTCGTTTGCGTTTGAAGCGCTCGTTCGCGCTGGTATTTGTAAAATTATCGTCTGCGATGGCGATAAGATTAACGCTAGCAATAAAAATCGCCAACTTTTTGCCTTAAATTCGACCATTGGGAATTTTAAAACCGACGAGGCTGAAAAGCGTGCCAAAGATATTAACGAAAACGTTGAAATCGTTAAATATTCGTTTTTCGTTAGCGAAGAAAATATTTCAAGCATCGATTTTTCGGGCGTTGATTATATTATCGATTGCATTGACCAAGTAACAAATAAAGTTTTGCTTGCAAAAACGGCTAAAAAAAGGGGCGTTAAAATAATTTCGTGCCTTGGAACGGGCAATAAACTTGACGCAACTAAATTTTTAGTTGAAGATATTTTCAAAACTAGCGTTTGCCCTTTAGCAAAGGTTATGAGAAATCTTTTAAGAAAAGAAAATATCCAAAGTTTAAAAGTGGTTTATTCTAAAGAAGAGCCTATAAAAACTTTAGGTGAAAACAAGCGTGAAGTTGCTTCAATTTCGTTCGTGCCACCCGTTGCTGGGATGATTATAGCAGGCGAAGTCATAAAAGACTTGATTTCATAAAAGTTGGGCTATAAGCCCGTTAAACGTATATTTTGTATAAAAACAGAGCAATTTTTGCATAATAATCTTATGCGGAAGTTGCTTTTTTTTGTGTGTTTAATTGCGCTTTTTTTTATGCAATTAAATTTTAACTTAATAGCAAATGCACAAAGTTTTGTAACCGTTGTTGGAAGAGAGAAAACTTATAGTTTTGAACTTTGCGATTTTTTAGGCTCGGCGCTTGAGGTTGACTATAACAAAATAAATTCAGCCGTTGAAAAGATAGCAAAAGAAGAGTTTGTCGATGCAAAAAACGCAAAGATTAATTTTAATCCAAACGCTAAAGAAGTTTTAAAAATTGAAAAAGAAGAAAATGGTTTTAAGGTTGATAAAGAAAAACTTTTTAACGATTTTTTATCTTGCGTAACGCTAGGCGGTGGCGCAATAACGATAGACTATGAAAAACTTTTGCCCTCAATTTTTTCTAGCGAGTTAGAAAAATTCACTTTTGAAAGGAGTAGGTTCACAACCTATTTTTATTCTTCAAAGCCAGAGCGGGTTGAAAATATTGCGCTTGCAACAAAAAAACTTTCGGGAGTTAAAATTGAAAACGGCGAAGTTTTTTCGTTTAATGACGTCGTTGGGCAAAGAACTGAAGAAAACGGCTTTAAAAATGCGCCCATTATTAAAAACGGGCGGTTTGAAGACGGCGTTGGCGGTGGCGTTTGTCAAGTTTCAACAACGCTTTATAACGCGCTACTTTTATCTAACGTGGAAATTCTAGAAGTTCACCCGCACTCGCTTGCCGTATCTTACGTAGAAAATTCCTTCGATGCGATGGTTTCGGATTTTTATGCAGACCTAAAGTGCAAAAACCAAACGGGTGGACCACTTTATATTGCGGGGTATAGTAGCCAAAGCGCAGTAACTTTCGTGGTGTTTGGTAAAGAGCAAAAAGAAGAAATTTCTAAACTTTCTAAAACCGTTGGCGTAATTGAAGGTGAAGATGAAATCGTGCATAACCCAAACCTTTTAAAAGGCGAAAGGGTTTTGGTTTCGCAAAGAAAAAAGGGATATTTATCTCAAGGTTATTTAATTGTTAAAAATGGTGATTTGGTAGAGAAAAGGCTCATCCGCGAAGATAAATATCTGCCAATGAACGGAATTATTGAGGTCGGTGATGACGTTAAAAACTAAACGAAATTTATATTTGTTCGCGCTTTTATTGATAACTTTAACTCTAACTTTTGCGTTAGCATTTTTGTTTTACTATTGCTGCCAAATAAATATTGTATTTAAAATTTTTTATTATTTGTTAGTTGTTTTTGCTCTATCGATAATACTTTTAAAAAACTATAAAACGCCTACAAAATTTTGGCTGATAATACTAGTTGGGTTTGTCAAGTTTTTAGGCGTAGCGTTTGTTTTTCTTGATGCTCTCAAAGGCTTGTTTTATAAAAGAAAAGTAAAAGCTGAAATAAATTTTAAAGCACAAGAAGTGGCGAAAAAGGCAAGTGCGATTTATCAAGAAGTTGGGCTATATGTCGATTATCTATCAAATTATGGCGAATATTCGGTAGAGAAAACTGAGGTGTTTTTAAAAGGCAACGAGTTTTTTGAAGAAATTTTAAAACAAATTGAAGGCGCTAAAAAGTATATTTTTTTAGGCGTTTATATTTTAAAGCACGGTAAAAGATTAAATGAGTTAACCATTAAACTTTATGAGGCGCTAGAGCGAAAAGTCGAGGTTTTTTTGTTTGCAGATTATTTTGGTTCTGGCGATATTTTTAAAACGCAAGAGTTTTTTGCACTAAAGGAAAAAGGTGCAAAGTTTTATTTATATAACAAGCCAAAAGGCTATCTTTCTCTTAGCGATAATTTAAGGTATCATCAAAAAGCTGTGGTGATAGACGGCACTGTTTCATTTATCTCAACCGTAAACGTAGCAGATAATTTAATTGATAACGAAAACGATATCGGCATAAAAATTAAGGGCGAACTGTCGCTCGCCGTGTTAAAAAGTTTTTTTGAAATTTTCAAATTAAGTGGTTTTGAAAATTATTGTTTAAAAGACCAGAAAGGCGATAAAAAAGCAATTTTCTTTTCAGGGCAAGGCGGAGAAGATATCGAAACGATAATATCTGTTGCGCAAGTTAGGGCAAAAAAAGAAATTTTAATAATTTCGCCGTATTTATCATTTTCTAAAAAGCGGTTAGAACTTTTAAAAAGGCTTGTTAAAAAGGGCGTTAAAATAACTTTAATTGCGCCAAAGCCATTATTTGAAAAGGGAAGAAATTTTATAACCGACGAGAGTTTAGCGTGGCTAATTGATATAGGCGTTGAAGTTTTAGAGTATGACGGAAAGTTTTTGCATTCAAAGTTAATTTTGTTAGATAGGCAAACTTGCATTTTAGGCTCGGTTAATTTTGATGAAAGAAGTTTATCTTCCGCCGTTGAAAATATGTTCGTTTCGTGCGATAATGAAGTTATAGCCCCACTTTTTGAATATTTTTCATTATGCAAAGAAAAATCTAAATTAAAAAACAAAACAAAAAAAACTTTTTCTTTTTTCGGGCTTAGAAAAATTATGGCAAGAATATTATCACCGCTTGTTTGAGTTGACATAGCGTTCAAAATTTATTATAATTTTAGATAGATAAATTTTTGAAGGTGGAATATGAAACAATTTTTTCCTGACGTTAGTTATAATAAGAAAAAACTGACAAACTACTTTTTGCTACTTGCTCTTGGCGTTATTTTAATAGGCGGGCTTGCAGCAATGTTCTTTATTTTAAATCAACAAACTATCGGTTTTTTAGTTTTGGTTTTTGTGGTAATTGCACTATCAACGATTCCTTCTGCGTTAACTAATTATCCACTTAAAAGAAAACCTTTAATTGAAGTAAACGGCGCAAGAGTAAAACTTTACGGCAAGGAAGAATTTAAGGCGAGCGAAATTTTAGCCGTTTCCGTTTGCATTGAAGTTCCAGCCATTAAGAAAACTAAAGCCGAAAACGAAGCGTTTTTAAAAGAGATTGCATCTAAAAAACCCGATGAACAAATGCTCGGCACTTGCGATATTTTAGTCAAAGACGCAAAAGGCAAGGAAGAAACTAAATATAACATTGTTGACGATGCTATCGGCGCTCTAGACGCTCTTTTGATTGCGGGCGTTAAAAAATATAGAATAGTTTATTGCATGAAGAAAATGACCTGCCCCGCAGGTTACACTATGAAATCTACTCCAAACAAAGACCAAGAATATGCTGAACTATCTGAAAAAGATAGAATGATGCAATTAATGTAATAAGGGGGATGGACAATATGGAAAAAATTCATTTAATTATCTTTTTATGTTATTTGCTTTTAGTTAGCGTAATTTCGTTCTTTTTGTATGGTAGCGATAAAAACAAAGCCGAAAGAAAGGTTTGGCGAACTAAAGAAAAGGTTTTACTATCGTTTGGCTTTTTTGGTGGAGCGATTGGCGCAATTATAGGAATGAAGGTTTTTCACCACAAAACCAAGCACTGGTATTTCTGGGCGGTTAACATAATTGGTCTTTTATGGCAAATTGCCGCCGCTGTTTTACTTTACATATATTTCTAATAAATAAAAAAGCAAGCGAAGAGCTTGCGTTTTTTAATGAAAAACCACGCTATAACACCGTTATCGCGTGGTTTTTGTTGTTTGATATTTATTTTTGCTTATTTATAATACGTAACGTTGCAAGCAATTTCGTAAACGTCGTAATTTTCGAGAATTTGAGGGTCAACAGGATAGCTGAATATCCAATTCTTGCCTTTACCAATGTTTGATTTAGTGTAAATTTTAGTTGCTTGTTCAACTATAGGATTACCATTACCGTCTGTTGAATTGAAAGTAATAATATTATCAGTTCCTTCTTCATAAAGGGTAACGGTAACTCTTACTTCCTTGTAATCTTTTTTGCATTTTACGGTTACAATAACGTCGCCTGCGTTGCAAGTTACTCCATAAAGTTCGGTCGGTCTAGAAAGTTGTTCGTAAACGACTTCAGGGGGGTTTTTGAAGGCTGCCGTCCAACGGTTTGCGGCAATATTGCCGTATTTAGAAATTCTAATACCAAACGGCAAAATAATTGCAAATGATAAAACGACGATAATACCCACGATAATCAACGCAAGAACGCCGTTTGAAAAACGTTTAAACCAATTCATTTTTTTCTCCTTTATAACAAAAAAAACTTTATAACCAATAAATAATATACACCTTTAGAAAAAAAATGTCAACTAAAATAAGAAAAAGCGTTAATTTTTAGAAAAGTTGTATTTTTCATTATAAATACGAAGATAATCTTGACAAAATTCCTATAAATGATAAAATAAATTTAAAGTAAAAGGGGGGCGCAAAAATGCCGAAGAGCGTTTATAGTATGCTTCTTAATGACGAGGTTATCGAAAAAATTGACGATATTGCATTAAAAAACGGGTTATCTCGCTCGCAAGTTGTTAATAATTGCCTTGCAGAATATCTTGGGCTTAAACTATCAAGAAGCGTAATCGACGAGATTATTGCTAGTTTAACAACGGCGATTTGCGACCATAACCGAATGAGAATTGCAAGACGGCAAACTTACGCCGTTGATTATTATAGCGCCGTGAACTATAAGTATAGCCCGCGGGTTACCTATTCGGTTGATTTTTCAAGCGACGGGGCGTTTGGCGATTTAAAACTTAGCCTTCGTTCAACGAGCGAGGAACTTGCCCAAATTTTTTCAGCCTTTTTTAACGATTTTATTGCCGTTGAAAAAAGCGTAAATCCAAACGTTTTGTTCTATATTGAAAATGGAAAACTAATTAGGCGGTTAGATTTTTCACAAATTTCGTCAACTGAAGAGTTGTCTTTATCGATTACGGAATACGTTAAAATTTTAGATATGCTTCTTAATAAATACGTTTACGAATTTCCTTCCGGGCTACAAACCGAAAGTTTGATTAAAAATTATTTAGCCGTGAAAGACCAAATTAAAGTTTAAACTAAAAGAGCAAACACGCAAGATAAATTCTTGTATGTCTGCTCTTTTTTTAGTGAAGTTTTTGCTGACGCAAAAGTGAAGCTGCTCGCTTTGCTCACAGTGAAGTTTGGTCTTGCAGACCAAGTGAAGTTAAGTTTGCCCATTTCACTGTCCGCAGGACAACTTCACTTGCCCGCAAGGGCAAACTTAGTTGAGGCGCACTTCCTTACGGAGTGCGCCTCGAAGGAGGCCGTTTTCTTATGCTTTTTTATTCCCAATCTTCCCGGAAGAAGGCCCGGGTGTGGGCTTCCTCCCCGGTTTCGTCGTACACGTTCACCCGGAAGTAGGCGGGCAGGCGCTTTTCGGCAACCTTACCCGACTCGGCCATGTAATCCGACAGGTCGAAGACCGCTTCGGTCAGACCCTCTCCCCGGCTGCACCAGCGTACCCGGCGTTCGGTGATTACTTCAATTTTGGCGGCCGGGCTGGTCTTCACGTGGAGAATCCCATCCTCCAGATAAAGCTCCTCAATGGCGGGACCGGAGGAGGCATAGAAATCTCCCTTTTCCAGGGCATCCATGATCTTGCCGTATTCCAGGGCTTCCGCCTTGATCATCACGTAGCCGCCGAAGCAGT
>JAZSJZ010000013.1:0-94479 GCA_045534575.1 Christensenellaceae bacterium | reverse complement strand
TATTTATGTAAAATTTCAATATTTTACGCAATTATTTTAAATTTTATAATTTGCAAAAATATAATAACGCTTAAAATTGTAGAATTTATCAAAGATTTTGAGTTTTATTTCAATTTTGCAAATTTGCTATAATTTTTGGTACTTCTTTACGCAAAACTTGTGTTTTGCGCATAGTTATATATATTTGCCTATTTGGTATTTTTTATGGCTAAAGGAAATATTTTTAATTTTTTTTATAATTTTTCTATTATTTAGGTGATAAATTTTTATTTAATTTTTAAATTATAAACAGAAAATTTACTCATTTTGTTATGCAATTAATATAACTTTTTTATCGTTTTGTTAATTGCCCCCTATCACATTAACTTTAATTTCGAGGTAAACGTTATGGCGAAAAACAATTATTTTACTGAAAGAACAGTGAAAACTTTAGAAAAAATTGATAAGCTTTTAAAGAAGCTTCCACCCTTTTTAGGTGATTATTTTTATGGAATTGAATCAACAACGTCGCCTCTTACTCGTTTAAATTACGCAACGGATCTTGGCATATTCTTTGATTTTATATCAATTAAGTTTGACGTAGAAATACTTAAAATGGATGTTTCTATCTTAGAAAAAATTAGAGTTGTTGATATTGAGCAATTTTTAAGTTATATTTCTAGTTTTGATTATAACGGAACTCACCACGTTTGCAACGAAAAAGCAAAAGCTAGAAAATTAGCAACGGTTAGATCAATGTATAAATACTTTTTTAATCGTGATATGATTGTTGCAAACACAGCGGCTAAAGTTTCCACGCCAAAACTTCACGATAAGGAGATAATTCGCTTGGAAAATAGCGAAATTTCAGCCCTTTTAAAAGTCGCAGAAAATGGCGAAGGTTTATCAAGCCATCAACTTGCCTACCAAAAAAATACTGCTTGTAGAGACGTGGCGCTTCTCACTTTGTTTTTAGGCACGGGAATTCGTATTAGCGAACTAGTTGGCTTAAACGTTGACGATATTTTCCTTGATAATAATAGTTTTATCGTAACGAGAAAAGGTGGAAATAGAACAATATTATATTTTACAGATGAGGTTAAATTCGAGCTTGAAAAATGGTTAAAGCATAGAAGTGAAATTGAAGGGCTTGATAAGAACGAAAAAGCACTTTTCCTCTCGCTTCGAAACAAAAGAATTTCTACTAGAGCCGTTCAAGATTTAGTAAAGAAATATTCAAAAATTATTTCGCCTTTAAAAAAGATTACGCCTCATAAACTTCGTAGCACGTTTGGAACAAAACTCTATCGAGAAACCGGCGATATTTACGTTGTTGCCGACTATTTAGGTCATAAAGATATTAACACAACCAAGCGCCACTATGCCGCAATTAGTGATGACGTTAGGAAAAAAGCAATAAATAAAATTGTGTTAAAGCCAGATAATCCTAGTGATGGCCAAGAATAGAAAAACTTTAAAAAAATAAGGAATTATCAAATATTTTAGGTGTTTTTATGAATAACGTAATTATAATTGAAGCCTATTTTGATGGTGATAACAAAGATAAAAAACTTAATGAAATGATTGCTTTAGTTGAGGCTTGCGATAGCAAAGTTGTTGGCGTTATTTCACAAAACGTTTCTAAAATTACACCTGCAACTTTTATTGGTCACGGCAAGGTTTTGGAGCTAAAAGAATTAGCAGAAGAAACGAATTGTGACGTGGTTGTTTTTGATGGAGAGTTATCGCCTTCCCAAACGATTAACATTAGCGAAATTATTGATAGAGTTGTTATAACGAGAACTAATCTTATTCTAGATATTTTTGCTAGACGGGCTAAATCTAGTGAAGGTAAAGTTTTGGTAGAACTTGCTCAATTAAAATATATTTATCCAAGATTAAAAGGTAAAGGAGATTCTTTGTCGCGTCTTGGTGGTGGTATTGGAACAAGAGGTCCAGGTGAAACCAAACTTGAAACTGATAGACGGCATATTAGAAACAGAATTAAGTTTTTAGAAAACAGATTAGACGATATTGAAAAACGGCGTGAACTTCAAACGAGTAGAAGAGCGAAAAACAAGGTAAACGTTGTCGCCCTCGTTGGCTATACAAACACGGGTAAATCAACGCTTTTAAATAGAATTTGTAAGAGCGACGTTTTAGAACTTAATCAAGTTTTCGCTACATTAGACCCATCTTTTAGAGCAAGAAAAATCTTTGATAAAGATTTTATTTTTGTTGATACGGTTGGTTTTATTTCAAAACTTCCAGATGAACTTATGAAGGCGTTTAAATCAACGCTTGATGTGGTTTTATCGGCTGATCTTGTTATATGCGTTGCAGATTGTAGCAGTGATTATTATAATGAAATTGAGGTAACTCACAAAATTTTAGATGAAATTAAGGCAACATCAAATAGAATTAACGTTTTAAATAAGTGTGACGTTTGCGACACATCGCAAATTTATGATATTAAGCGTTTTATCTCAGCGAAAAACGGATATGGAATTGATAGTTTGCTTGAAACAATTTATGAAAACCTTAATGAAAATCTAAAAATTTTGCATACTGAAATTTCGCTAGATGACCTTGACGCAATTCAACAGATTGAACAAAAATCAAAATTTATTGAAAAGAAGATTGTTGGAAACACAGTTAAATTGACCTATATTATAGAAAAATAGCAAATAAAAAGTCACGAATTATCGTGACTTTTTTTGTATGTTAAATTTTATTATATGGGTTTTCACCATAGAGCGATTCAACGTTTTTCTTATAATCGTTCATTTTTGCGTGTTGTTTTAGTTCAATATCGTCAAACAACTTTTGAATAGACTTCTTTTGATCGCGCGACAGTTTAGTAGGCGTTTCAACTTTTACCGTTACGTATAAGTTACCCGTATCATATCTAGATTTAATACCCTTGCCCCTAACGGTAATAACTTTTCCGTTTTGAGTGCCTTCAGGAATATCAATTTCGATAGGGTCATCAAGAGTAGGAACTTTAACTTTTCCGCCAAGACACGCTGTTTTAAACGTAACAGGCAGTTCAATGTATAAATCAAAGTCTTTTCTAACGAAGATTTTATGCGGTAAAACCCTAAAAATAATAATTAAATCGCCCGGTTCGCCTCCGTTTGTGGATGCATGCCCCATTCTACGCTTAGTAATGTAACTATTAGTATCTGCGCCGGCTGGAATATCAAATGAAATTGTGGTGGTTGCATTTTTATAGCCAAGCCCTGAACATACGTCGCATTTTTCAGTGATGATTTTACCCGTTCCATTACAGTCAGGACAAGGACGAGTTGACACAGTTCTAAAGAAAGAACTGCCGGAAACGTATTGAATTTGACCAGAACCACCACACTTAGAACACGTTTGATAATTCTTGCCTTCTTTCGCTCCCGTTCCTCCGCACTTTTGACATGGTTCTTTTCTAGTATAAGAAAGTTCTTTTTTGCAACCTTTAGCGGCATCTAAAAACGATAAAGACATTTCGTAAGTGATATCTTTACCCTTTGAGCGGACTTGAGTTCGCCTACCACCACCGGTAAATTGACTAAAAATATCACCGAAAATATCACCAAAACCGCCCATATCAAAATCACCAAAGCCAGCGCCACCAGCTGATGCATATGGGTTTTCTAACTCATAGTCATACTGAGCACGTTTTTTCGGGTCTGATAACACCTCGTTAGCCTCGTTGATTTCTTTGAACTTTGCTGCAGCCTCAGCATCGTTTGGATGAAGGTCGGGGTGATATTGCTTAACTAGTTTTCGATATTGCGCTTTTATTTCGTCTTGTGTTGCCTTTTTGTCAACTCCAAGAGTTTTGTAATGGTCTTGCGCCATAGATTACCTCACAGCCGAAAGGGCGCTTGTTTTGCGCCCTTGGCTTAATTTGTTTTATTGTTGATGAAATTCGGTATCGCCATCTTGTGGGTCGCCGTTGCCTTGATCTTGAGGATTTCCCGCAGCTTGTTGATAAATTTTAGCAAAAACTGCTTGTGCTTCGTTCGATAAACGCTCGTTCGCTGCTTTAATTCTATCAGCATCATCGCTAGCCAAATCTTCTTTAGCAACTTTAATTGCTTCTTCAAGTTTAGCCTTATCTTCTTCGCTAACCTTATCGCCGTTTTCCTTCAAGGTCTTTTCAATAGTGAAAATAAAACCATCTAGTTGGTTCTTATTATCAACTGCTTCTTTTCTCTTCTTATCTTCTTCTTCGTATTGTTGAGCTTCTTTAACAGCCTTGTCAATATCTTCGTCAGAAAGATTTGTTGAAGAAGTGATTGTGATATCAGTAGATTTTTGCGTGCCTAAATCTTTTGCAGATACGTGAACTATGCCGTTAGCATCGATATCGAAAGTAACTTCAATTTGTGGGATTCCACGTGGTGCTGGCATAATTCCGGTTAAGTCAAAACGGCCTAAAGTTTTATTGTCTTTAGCGAATTGGCGTTCACCTTGTAAAACGTGAATATTAACTTCAGGTTGATTGTCAACTGCAGTTGAGAAAACTTGTGATTTTTTAACAGGAATAGTAGTGTTTCTTTCAATAAGTTTAGTGAAAACACCGCCTAACGTTTCAATACCGAGTGATAATGGAGTTACGTCAAGTAAAAGAACGTCTTTAACGTCGCCAGAGAGAACGCCCGCTTGAATAGCAGCGCCGATTGCAACACACTCGTCAGGATTGATACCTTTGAACGGTTCTTTACCAGTTACGCTCTTAACCTTTTCAACAACAGCTGGAATTCTAGTTGAACCACCAACTAAAATTACCTTTTCAATGTCGCTATAAGATAATTTAGCGTCAGCCATAGCCTTCTTCAACGGCTCGATAGTTGAGTTAACAAGATCAGCAGTTAAAGCATCGAATTTTTGTCTAGTTAAAGTTTCGTCTAAGTGCTTTGCGTCGCTACCAACAGCCGTAATAAACGGAATATTTACGTTTGTTGAACTTAAAGAAGAGAGTTCAATTTTTGCTTTTTCAGCGGCTTCTTTAAGTCTTTGCATTGCGAGCTTATCTTGAGATAAGTCAATGCCTTCTTTAGATTTGAAAACGTCAACAAGGTAGTCGATAATCTTTTTATCGAAATCATCACCACCGAGCATATTGTTACCGCTAGTTGCTAAAACTTCGAAAACGCCATCGCCAATATCCATAATAGATACGTCGAACGTACCACCGCCAAGGTCGTAAATAATAACTTTGTGCGATTTAGCATCTTTATCAAGACCATAAGCAAGAGCGGCAGCCGTAGGTTCGTTGATTACACGAAGAACGTTTAGTCCAGCAATTTTACCAGCATCTTTGGTTGCTTGGCGTTGGCTATCAGTAAAGTAAGCCGGGCAAGTTATAACCGCATCAGTAACAGTTCCGCCAAGATACGCTTCAGCATCCTTTTTAAGTTTGCCTAAGATCATAGCAGAAATTTCTTGTGGTGAATAATTTTTGCCGTCAATCATAGTTTTATGGTCGCTACCCATATATCTTTTAATGGAAGAAACCGTTCTTTCGCTGTTTGCAACTGCTTGACGTTTTGCAATTTGACCAACTAACCTTTGACCGTCTTTTTGAAAACCAACAACCGATGGAGTTGTTCTAGCGCCTTCAGCGTTAGCGATAACGATAGGCTCGCCACCTTCCATAACAGCTACGCAAGAGTTAGTTGTTCCAAGGTCAATACCAATAACTTTTCCCATAATTAATTCTCCTTATTATATAGAAATTGTATAATTTTTTATTGTAAAACGATTACTTGAGCATAGCGGATAACTTTTCCGCCCATCTTGTAACCTTTTTTATAAACTTGTTTAATAGTTTCTGGCGTTTCGCCCTCTCCGCAAGGAAGAGTAGCAATAGCCTCCGCTGTTTCAGGGTTAAAAATTTCACCTTGAGGGTTAATTTCTTCTACTCCAAGAGATAGAAGCGATTCAACAAATTGCTTTTGAATTAAGATAACGCCGTCTTTAGTTTTTTCGTCCATTTCTAAAGTTAGAGCCCTATCAAGACTATCACCAATTAACAAAAGCGATAAAATTGCATCTTTTTTGCCGTCGTCATATGCCGTTTTTCTCGTTTGTTCGTTACGTTTTTTGAAGTTCTCAAACTCAGCGGCGCAACGATACCAACTATCTTTTGCCGATTTTACGGCTTCGTCAAGTGTGGCAAATTTTTCCATTAATGCGGTCTTTTCAGCAACGATTTCTTTATTGATAGATAAAATTTCTTTTAACATCAATTTTGCTTCGTCATCCTCAAGTTCATCAACGTTAATTTCAAAATCATCTAAATTAGGCACTTCAACGCCTTCACCATCGCAATTTGGGTCAATATCTTGAGCGTTAAAACCATCTTCAAAAACTTCGTTTTCAACTATTTCTTCACTATTTTTCTTGTTATTTTTAGCCATTTTTACTACCTTTTACTTAAAATTGATTCTAAAATTCTTCCAACGTTTTCTAAAACAGCAACAACTTTTTGATAGTCCATTCTAATTGGACCAATTACGCCATACGTGCCGATTTTTACGCCGTTTGCCGAATAAGTTGCAGATACCAGCGAGCAATCTTCTGGAATATCAGTATAGCCGTCAGTGCCGATTTTTACGTTAATTTTAATATCTTTTCCGTCGCTTGACATAAGTTGCATAACCTTATCTTTACTCGTTACGACGGACATAAAATTGCGAAGTTTATCGATGTTAGCATATTCAGGGTTATCTAAAATCTTTTCTTCACCGTGGATTGAAACTTCGTCTTCGCTAGAAATATATTCTTTTAGCGCATCAATAACGTTCACGAACATCGCACGATATTCTAAGAATTCATAAGAGAGTTTTTCAATATCAACCGAACAAACCTCGCTAAACGTTTTTCCAACTAAAAGTTTAGATAAAAGTTCGTTAGCATCGTCAATCGTGTTTTCCTTCATATCGTTAGGAATATCTATAACGGTATCTTTTAAAAGTTTATTATCGGTAACGATAATTAGAAGTGCTTTATCTTCTTTTACGCGAATAAGCTTAATTGTTCGAATAATTTCACTTGAATCGCGTGAAGTTACAGCAAGTGAAGTATATTGCGTGAGCTCACTTATAACTTTTGCAGTGCTTTTTAAAACTTGTTCAATATCATTAGTTTTTTCAGTAAAAATCTTTTCAATATATTCAAGTTCTTTTTCCGTAAGTTTATCTTTAACCATAAGTTCACTTACGTAAAGTTTATACGCCTCTTTAGACGGAATTCGCCCAGCCGACGTATGAGGTTGCACTAAATACCCTAATTCCTCAAGTGTTGATAACTCGCTTCTTACCGTGGCGGAACTGATGGTCGTTAAGTATTTTTCGGTAATAGACTTTGACGAAACCGGAACGGCTGTTTCAATATAGTCGTCAATGACAAGTTGAAGAATTTTCTTTTTCCTGTCCGATAGTTCCATTTTGGCAAAACTCCTTTTAGAGTGTTAGCAATCAAACGCTTTGAGTGCTAACCGTTACGATTATTCTACAACTAATATAGGTCAAAGTCAAACAATTTATATATTTTTTTTAAATTTTTTTAAACTTTTTTAATAAATTTAAAATAAAAATTTTATCTAAAATTTAAACGAATTCTAACAGAATAAAAGAAAAAACCGCCATTTGTTTTTGGCGATTTTCTTTCATTATTATATATTTTTAACGTTTTTTAGAATTTTTTAACTTGAGAATTTTTATATCTTGTAAAAACTATCTTATAGCCGTTTGATTCAATTTCATCACTCAAAACTTCATAAGACCAGTTTGGAAGAATATCTAAATTATCAAAGAAAACTTCAGCGCCACCATCTGCATCAACTTTAGTGATAAAAGCTTGGTCGCAGTAAGGATACATAGTTCTATAAAACATCGCCCCGCCGATAACAAAAACGTCATCAGGGTTATATTTTTTAATCTCAGCAAAAATTTCTTCAAGGCTGTGGCAAACAATGCAGTCATCTCTCTCAACGCCATTTGGCGCTAAAACAATGTTAATTCTGTTCTTTAAAGGCTTTGAATTTGGAAAAGAAAGCAAAGTGTTATAGCCCATGCAAACAACTTTATTTAAGGTTGTTTGCCTAAAAAATTTCATATCTTCAGGAATATCAAACAAAAGCCCGTTTTTTTTGCCAATGCCCCACTTTTTATCTACGGCAACTATTAATTTCATTATACTGCTACCTCAAACTTATCGTCGATTTTATTATAGTTATAGTCAACAAGTTCAAAATCATCTACTTTAAAATCGTAAAAATCGGTAACTTTTCGCTTAATTACGAGTTTTGGAGCAGAAAATTGCTCGTTTTTAAACATTTTTTCAACGATAGGAATATGTCTATCGTAAATATGAGCGTCAGCAATTACGTGAACGAGTTCGCCAACTTCTAGGTTAGAAACCATTGCAAACATATAAAGCAAAATAGCGTATTGAACAACGTTCCAGTTATTAGCAACAGCCATATCGTTTGAACGTTGGTTTAAAATGCCGTTTAACTTGTTGCCTGAAACGTTAAAAGTCATAGAATATGCACAAGGGTAAAGATGCATCTCGTTAAGATCGGCAAAAGTATAAATATTAGTTAAAATTCTGCGAGAATTTGGATTGTTTTTTAAATCAAACAAAACTCTATCAACTTGGTCAAATTCGCCCTCTTTATATTTATGCTTTACGCCAAGTTGATAGCCGTAAGCCTTGCCGATTGAGCCAGTTTCGTCAGCCCAACTATCCCAAATATGCGAATTTAAGTCGTTTACGTTGTTCGATTTCTTTTGCCAAATCCACAAAATTTCATCAACAGCAGATTTAAAAGCCGTTCTTCTTATTGTGAGAATAGGAAATTCCTTTTGCAAATCGTATCTATTCACAATGCAGAATTTTTTAACGGTATGAGCCGAAGTTCCGTCAAGCCAACGAGGACGAACAGGTTTATCAGTATCCCAAACGCCGTTTGCAATAATATCTTTGCAGTTTTCAATAAAAATCTTATCTGCTAAACTCATAAAAACTCCTCTTTAGAACGCATCTTTTTCTTTATTTTTAAACTTTTTTGCAATAATTCTAGTTTTTAAAAAACTAGGCGTTATCTTATTGAAAAAATAAACAAATTTGTTGTAAAACCCAGGAACATAATGCTTTTTGTTCCTGTTTAGTGCAATTAAACTCTTTTTAGCAACAAAACTTGGGCTTTTTTTAGAAAGTTTACCTGTTAAGCCTTGCTTTTTAATATCTTCAACAATATCGTCTCTTGTTGGAATTGAGCCGGGCATTATAGTTGTTATTTTAACGTTTTTGCCTTTAAGCTCGAATCTTAATGCATCAAAAAAATCTAAAAGAGCCTTTTTTGTTGCCGAATAAATTGCAAAATAAGGAATTGGCAAACTTGCGCACATACTTGAAATTGTTAAGATTTCTAATTTTTCCGCTCTATTTTCAAGCGCAAATTTTGTTACTGACACAACGCTTTCAAAATTAACTCTAATTTGAAATTCAAGTTTTTCTTGGGAGTATTTTTCAAACGCCATTTGAGTATCAACACCAGCAACGTTTATAAGTTTTTCAATTTTTAGTCCATTATCTTTTATAAACGAAAAAAACTCAAGCCTACTATTCTCATTAGCCATATCACAAGCAAAAATGAAAACTTTCAAATTATTAAATTGTTCTTCTAATTCGGCTTTCAAGGCTTGTAGTTTTTCAGTTGATCTTCCCGTTAAAACTATTGCGTTTTGCGTTTTCGAAAGTTCAATCGTAAACGCTTTTCCTAAGCCACCCGTTGCGCCAGAAATTAAAGTGCAGTTCATATTATGCCTTTCATAAAAACATTTAAAATCTTTGTTATTAAGCCGAATTTTAAAGGTTTTTATACAAAATATTTTTCACGACTTATTGAGTTTTTAAGTTTCTCAATCGCTTTCTTTTCTATTCTTGAAATATACGACCTTGATATTTTTAAAAGCGAAGCAACCTCTCGTTGAGGAAGTGGCGCACCGCCATTTAGGCCGTATCTTAAAACTAAAATTTTATACTCTCTTTGGTCTAGAGTTTTTTTAACAAACTCTAAAAAATTACCCGATTGAATTTTCTTTTCAACTTTAGATAAAACGCTTTCCTCTTCGTCTGCAATAAGGTCTATTAAAGTAAGCTCGTTACCTTCTTTATCTGTTCCAATAACGTCGCTTAGAGAAACAGTGTTCTTATGCTTTTTGTTTGAGCGAAGAAGCATTAAAATCTCGTTTTCGATGCAACGAGCGGTATATGTTGCTAGTTGCGAGCCTTTTGAATCATCAAAGGTGTTAATGGCTTTAATTAAACCAATTGTGCCAACTGAAATTATATCGTCATTATCGTATGCGCCTTGATATTTTTTAGCGATATGAGCAACTAACCTTAAATTATGAGAAATGAGTTTATCTCTTGCCTCCATATCACCATTATGAAAAGCGCAGAGTAAAATCTTTTCTTGCTCCTTAGTTAGTGGCTTGGGAAAACTATCGCCACCGATTGACGAGCAAAAGAAAATACATTTGCCTAAAATATAACACAAAAAATCAAAAAACATAAAAAAACCTCTTAAAATCTTATGATTTTTGCGTTGCTATTATGTTGTTTTAGACAAAATTTTATCTTCTTAAAATATCACCAGCATTTAGTTGAAGGTCAGTTTTTAAATAAAGCGTTTGTTGAACGATTTTTGCGTCTATTACGGTATCTCCGTTTTCGTCAAAAAGTTCCGCAACTTCAATTGTTTTATTAAGATAATCGTTAGGGGTTAAAACTTCGAGTTTATCGCCTTTTTTAAAGCGGTTTCGCATTTCTATTTTTGCAAGTTTAGTGTTACTATCATAGCCCAAAACTTGAGCGATAAACAATCTATCTCCAACCGATTGCGTATCGTCGTAATTGACGGTTTCGGGGTTTTTATCAAGCATATAAGCCGTAGTAAAGGCTCTATGATTAGTTTTTAAAACTTCGCTTAAAAACAAAGGATTTTCTTTATAACTAGCGCCATTTTGTAAAAAGGCGTCCATTGCTCGTCTATAAGCGTTCACAACGGTTGCAAGATAATATTCCGACTTCATCCTACCTTCAATTTTAAAGGAATTTACGCCCGCTTCAACCATTTTATCAAGTTCGCTTATCATATTTAAATCTTTGCTATTTAATATGTAAGTTCCGCGCCCGTCTTGTTCAATATCGAAAAATTCGCCGTTAGAGTTTTTTTCTCGAATTGAATAGTTCCAACGGCACGCTTGAACGCACTCGCCTCGGTTAGATTGCCTTCCCGAAAAATAATCGCTAAGAAGGCATCTTCCGCTGTAAGATATGCACATTGCGCCGTGGCAAAATGCTTCAATTTCAATATCTTTAGGTAAAAATTCGCGAATTTCTTTAATTTCTTTTAGAGATAACTCTCTAGCAAGAATAACTCTTTTAACGCCGAAATCAGTCCAAAACTTAGCGGAATACTTATTCAATGTGTTTGCTTGGGTTGAAATATGTATTTCAAGGTTTGGCGCAATTTCACGGCAAAGCATAATAACGCCGGGGTCGGAAACAATAACAGCGTCAACCTTAATTTCATCCAAAAACTTAATATAAGTTTTAATTTCTTCAAAATCTGCGTTTTTAGCAAAAATATTTAGCGTTACGTAAATTTTTTTATTAAGATTATGCGTAAATTCAACCGCCTCTTTTAACTCTTCGAACGTAAAATTATCAGAGTATGAGCGCAACGAAAAATTCTTACCGCCAACGTAAACAGCGTCAGCGCCAAAATAAAGTGCAGTTTTAAGTTTTGAAAGATTGCCACAAGGCGCTAAAATTTCAGGTTTCATAATTTATACGCAATCAAAACTCCATCCCCAACCTCTAGAACCGAAGAAATAAAATCTTCGTCAAATAAAACAAGGTCGAGAAATTCTCTCATATTTCTAACAATAGTATTGTATTTATGCGTGTGTTTAACGGTGCCGTCAATATAGCCACGGAAAAGAACATTATCGGCAAACAAAACACCGCCAAAATTTAGTAACTTTTTTAAAATTGGAAAGTAGTCAAGATATCTTGCTTTTGGCCCGTCTAAAAAGATAAAATCATAGGTTTTATCAAGTGTTTTTATAATTTCACCCGCATCGCCAACATGTTGAGTAACTCTATTTTTAAAGCCAAAGTCTTCAAAGTTTTTACTAGCTTCTAAAAAACTTGATTCTTCCTTTTCAATAGTCGTTAAACTACCTTCGCAAACCGAAAGCATAGCAATTCCGCTCATACCCGTCGCCGTTCCAATTTCTAAAATAGACTTAGGCTTTTTTATTGCAACCTGTTGCGTTAGAAGATTCATCGTTTCTTCTAGCGCAGTAGGAATGCCTTTTTCTCGGTAAGATTGCCTTAATTTTATAAACTTTTCACCAAGTCTTAAATTGGCAATTTGTGAATATTTCATACTTTAAACGTTTAAAATCAAATTAATTTCAACTATTAACCTTGATATTCCTTCAAGTTTTGCAAGATTTTTTCTTTAAGTTCAACGAACTTTTCTAATTTTTGCTTTTCAGCATCGATTAATTGCTTAGGTGCTTTAGCAACGAAACCTTGGTTGTTAAGCTTTCCGCTTGCACGAGCAATTTCACTTTCAGTTTTTGCAAGTTCTTCTTTAAGTTTTGCAATTTCTTTTTCGATATCAACAAGTTCGCCTAGCGGAACGTAAAGTTCAAACCCGTCAAGAACTTGCGTGAATACTTTTTCAGTAATTTGCGACTTATCTTCAAAGAACTTAATATTTTGAACGCCTGCAAGTTTATAAATAAAGTCAGCACACTTATTAACGAGTTTTTTGTTCTCGGTAACGATATATAAATCAACGAGTTTGCTTCTTGAAGCGTTTGCTTGCGACTTAATTTGCCTAACCGCAGTTATAATTCCCATAATTGCGTTCATATTTTCAAAATCTTTCTTGAAATTATGCTTAGAATTATACTTTGGATAGTTAGAAATCATAATGCTTCCCGTTGCGTTAGGAATATTAGAATAAATCTCTTCAGTAACGAACGGAATATATGGATGAAGAAGTTTCAACGTTTCGCCTAAAACGTAAACGAGAACTGAAAGCGTGGTTGATTTCTTCTTTTCATCATCGCCATAAAGCGCGGTTTTAGAAAGTTCAATATACCAGTCGCACAAATCATACCACATAAAGTCGTGAATGGTAGAGAGTGCAACGCCAAGGTCAAACCTTTCCATAGATAAAGTTGCGCTCTTAATTGTAGCGTTTAAGCGAGATAAAATCCATTTATCTTTAATATCTGGCTTAACTTCAGTAATAGGAAGAATATTTGCGCCTTCAGCGTTCATTAAAACGAACCTTGAAGCGTTCCAAATTTTATTGATAAAATTCCTTGAAGATTCGCACTTTTCAGTTGAAAATCTAATATCGCTACCAGCAGCAACACCCGTTAAAAGCGAGAAACGAAGCGTATCAGCGCCGTATTCTTCAATAACCTTTATAGGGTCAACGCCGTTACCTAAAGACTTACTCATCTTTCTGCCTTGCTCGTCGCGAACGATACCGTGAATAAGAACGTCTTTAAACGGAATACGCTTCATATGTTCTAAACCACTAAAAATCATCCTAGCAACCCAGAAGAAAATAATATCATAGCCTGTAACTAGAACGTCGGTTGGGTAGAAATAGTTTAAATCATCGGTATTTTCTGGGTAGCCAAGCGTAGAGAACGGCCATAGAGCAGAAGAGAACCAAGTATCTAAAACGTCCTCGTCTTGATAGAAATTTGTGCTACCGCACTTAGAGCAATGAGTTGGGTCTTCTTTAGTAACCATAACTTCACCGCAATCACGGCAGTAGTAAACAGGGATTCTATGCCCCCACCAAAGTTGACGAGAAATACACCAATCTTTGATATTTTCCATCCAATTATAGTAAATTTTAGTAAATCTTTCTGGCGTGAACTTGATAGATTTATTTTTAACTGCTTCAATTGCAGGTTTTGCAAGTTCTTCCATTGCAACGAACCATTGCTTAGAAATGATAGGTTCAACGCTAGAATTACAGCGATAGCAATGCCCAACGTTATGCGCGTGTGGTTCGATTTTTTCTAAAACACCAAGTGCCTTTAAATCTTCAACGATTGCCTTTCTGCACTCGTAGCGATCCATGCCTTCATACTTTCCAGCAAGGTTATTCATAGTGCCGTCATCGTTCATAACACGAATAACTTCAAGGTTATGACGCAAACCAACTTCAAAGTCGTTAGGATCGTGTGCTGGCGTGATTTTAACAGCGCCAGTTCCAAAATCAAGCGCAACGTAATCGTCGGCAATTACAGGGATTTTCTTATTTACGATAGGTAAAATTAAGTTTTTACCAATAAGATGAGCGTAGCGTTTATCGTTAGGGTTTACTGCAACAGCAGTATCGCCGAGCATAGTTTCTGGGCGCGTTGTTGCAACCGTTAAATATTCGCCCTCTTCGCCATCAACTGGGTATTTTAAATACCAGAAGAACGAAGGCTCTTCTGCATATTCAACTTCAGCATCAGATAGTGCCGTTTTGCAAGTTGGGCACCAGTTAATAATTTTTGAACCACGATAAATTAAGCCCTTATTATAAAGGTTAACGAAAACCTCTCTAACGGCTTTAGAGCATCTTTCATCCATAGTAAAAGCAAGCCTAGACCAGTCGCAAGAAGAACCGAGCCTTTTTAATTGCTCAACAATTCTTCCGCCGTATTTTTCCTTCCAAGCCCAAGCACGCTTTAAAAATTCTTCACGACCGATTTGTTCTTTGGTTAAACCTTCTTCCTTTTTGATAAGTTCAACGATTTTAACCTCGGTTGCAATCGATGCGTGGTCAGTTCCAGGAAGCCATAACGCTTCATAGCCTTGAAGGCGTTTAAAACGAATAATCGCGTCTTGAATAGTTTCGTCAAGCGCGTGACCAATGTGGAGTTGACCTGTAATATTTGGAGGCGGAATTACGATAGTAAAAGGCACTTTGTCTGGGTTAACTTTTGCTTCAAAATATCCGTTTTTCTCCCAATCTTTATATATTCTCTCTTCAAATTCTTGTGGGTTATACGTCTTTTGCATGTCCATAGTTTGAACCACCTATATTCAATAATTTAATAAATTATATATTATAATTATGCCCTTGTCAAACGAAAACTTGCAATACTCGAACGATAATTGTCAAACTTTTAGTTTGCGTCATAATATGTAGTATGAAAAATTGATAATTTAAGGAGATATATGAAAAGACTAATAACGATTTTTCTTGCTCTTTCATTAATTTTCAGCGTTGTTGCGTGCCAAAAACAATCTAACGTTGTGAAAGTTAATGAAGTTACCCACTCTATTTTTTACGCACCGTTCTACGTAGCCATTGAAAAAGGTTTTTTTGAAGAAGAAGGCATTGAAATTGACTTAACGAACGGCGGTGGCTCAGATGCATCTATGACAGCACTTTTATCTAACAGTTGCGATATCGCTCTACTAGGGCCTGAAACAGGAATATATACTCTTATCGGCGAAGCCGACGATTGCCCTATTATATTCTCGCAACTAACTAAAAGAGACGGGTCATTCCTCGTTTCAAGAAAAGATGAACCAAACTTTAAATGGACTGATTTGCAAGGAAAAGAAATTATAGCAGGTCGTCGTGGCGGTTCGCCTGCGATGAGCCTTGAATACGCACTCAATAAGAACAATTTAATTGACGGAACTAACGTTACTTTAAATTTTGACGTTCAATTTAACTTGACAACCGCTGCTTTTGAAGGTGGCACCGGCGATTACGTTACAATGTTCGAACCAACTGCAAGCGAGTTTGAAAGACTTGGAAAAGGCTATATCGTAGCAGCGGTTGGAGAAGAATCTGGCGAAGTTCCGTTCACTTGCTTTATGGCAAAGAAAAGTTACTTAGAAAACAACGAAGAAACGGCTTTAAAGTTCACAAAAGCAGTTTATAAAGCGATAAAATACATTTTAGAAACGGACGTTAAGGAAGTTGCGCTATGTTTAGTTGACCAATTCCCATCAACGAGCAAACAATCGATAGAAGATTCGTTAAATTCTTATATTGAAATTGATGCTTGGATGACGAATATGTCAATGAAGGAAGAATCTTTCACGCGCTTACAAGACGTAATGGAAAACGCAGGAGAATTAAGCAAGAGAGTTAATTTTAATGATTTAGTTAATAATGAAATTGCTCAAAAAGCTTATAAAGAAATTTTCGAATAAAATTTTAAGCCTGCAACTAGTTTGCGGGCTTTTTTATGGTGAAATATGAACATTCTTACACTTGATCGAGTTAAACTTTGTTACCACACAAAGGAAAGCGAAACTTTAGCGATAGACGGACTTTCATTTTCAGTAAACCTTGGAGAATTCGTTGCAATAATTGGACCATCTGGTTGCGGAAAAACTA
The DNA here is from genome assembly GCA_045534575.1 of Christensenellaceae bacterium. Classification (GTDB taxonomy): domain Bacteria; phylum Bacillota; class Clostridia; order Christensenellales; family Borkfalkiaceae; genus UBA4636. The sequence goes on along the minus strand of JAZSJZ010000013.1, from coordinate 78,026 downwards.
GCATTTTATCTCTAATTTCGGGCGTTATTGAAAGAAGCGGTGGAAACATTTACTTAAAAGATACGCTTATCACTTCGCCTATCGATAAAATCGGTTATATGCTCCAAAAAGACGAACTTTTTCCTTGGCTAACCATTGAAAAGAACGTTTATTTGCCTCTTGAAATTAAGAAAAACTTAACTAAAGAGAATAAAGAATTTGCTACTAGCCTTTTAGATAAATACGGTTTAAAAGAATTTAAAAAATATTACCCTTATCAACTATCGGGCGGAATGCGTCAGCGTGCTGCTCTTATTAGAACGCTATCGTCAAGACCCGAAGTTTTACTTTTAGACGAGCCTTTTTCGGCTCTAGATTACCAAACCCGCCTTTCCGTTTGCGACGACGTTTATAAGATTATTAAAAGCGAGAAAAAGACTGCAATCTTAGTTACTCACGACATTAGCGAAGCAATTTCTTTAGCTGATAAAATTATCGTTTTAACTAAACGCCCTGCAATGGTAAAGAGCGAATTTAAACTTGAATTTGATAAATCATTAACGCCGTTAAAACGTCGAGAAGATAAAAGTTTTTCTACTTGGTTTGAACTACTTTATAAGGAGTTAAATTTATGAAAAACAATCACTCTTTAGAACACATAAAATATCTCAAAAAACTGCGTAACAAGAGCATTTTTGTGAATTTTTCCAGATTTTTTATTCTTGCGTTTTTTCTAGTTTTTTGGGAGTTTTTATCATCAAATAATATAATTGATGGGTTCTTGTTTTCATCCCCATCAAGAATAGTTTCAACAGTTCAGTCGCTCTATATAAGCGGTGAACTTTTCACCCATATTTTTACTACTCTTTACGAAACGGTTTTAGGCTTTTTAATCGCCTCCGTTCTAGGTGTTTTGATTGCAATTCTTCTTTGGTGGTCGCAGTCGCTAAAACGCATTTTCGAGCCGTATATCGTAGTTTTAAACAGCCTTCCAAAAATTGCGTTAGGACCTCTTATTATCATTTGGTTTGGCGCAAACGTAAAATCTATAATTTTTATGGCAGTTATAATTACGGTTATCGTAACGATAATAAATATGCTATCGAGTTTTTACGAAGTTGACGAAAATAAAATTTTGCTATTAAAATCATTTGGAGCGAAAAAGGGGCAAATTTTCACAAAACTAGTTTTCCCAGCGAGTATGCCTACCCTTGTTTCAACGCTAAAAATTAACGTTGGAATGAGTTGGATTGGCTCAATTATGGGTGAATATCTCGTTTCAAAGCAAGGAATAGGCTATTTAATAGTCTATGGCGGGCAGGTTTTTAAACTTGACCTTGTTATGACTAGCACAGTTATTTTGTGCTTACTTGCGGGGCTAATGTATTTAGTCGTTGCCTATTTTGAAAGAAAAGTTCTAAAATGGAAAACGCAATAAGAAAAACTATGCCAACCGAACCTAAAATTGGGTAAAACTTTGCAACTATGCTATAAAAACCTAGCCTAGATAGCGAAAACGCTACTGCAGATAGTAAAAATTGAGATAAAAAGTTATATTTTTTTGTTTCAACTAATAAATAAAGCGGATAGTGGCTTGAAAATAGCGTAGTTACAATTCCAAACGCTAAAACTAAAGAAAAAATCAAAAAACATACAATATTCTTATTAAAAATTGAAAGTAGTGGAATATCGCTATTTAAAATTTCACTACTTTCGCCAAATAACACTAAAGATATTAAACAAATTAAAAGCCCCAACACTAAAGATGACAAAACCGCAGACAAAACTGCGGTTTTTTTGCTCACACTTTTACCTAATTTATTGAACAATATTGATGACATAAATAAATTAAGCCCCACGTATTGAAAACACTTGTTTAAAGAAACGCTAGTTATTTCAACGTAATTTGCGTTCCCAAAAAAAACAATAAAAAATAGCGTTATTATAACGATAGTTGGCGTTAAAAATTTGTTTGCGTTTTCTATTCCTTCAACGCCTTTTGAAACAACTAAATTAGATAAAATTAGAACAAAAATTGACGGATAAAAAACAATAGTTTGAATTTTAAAAACCTCAACAAAAAGGCTATCTATTGCAGATAACATTCCTGAAAAAATTATTAAATTTCCAGCGTAAATTAAAGGGTTTAAAACGGCTTTCGAAACACTACTATTTAGCGAGTTCGAAAGAAATATATAAAGCAAAAAAACAAAGAATAAAACAACGAAAATTGCTGAAGATAAAAGCAGATTTTGCCCACCGAAAAATTCCAAAATCTCTCGCCCGGTTATAAAACCCGCTCCAATAACAGAGCCTAAAACCACGAGCGAAATTTTAATTGATTTTTTAAAAGTTGCCATAAATTATTATACTAAAAGTTATAAAAATTTATAACAAAAAAGCGGTGATATCACCGCTTTTCTTCGCTGTTTAGAGTTGTGTTCATAATCGTTATAATAAGATACGTTGCAATTAAAAAAGATATAATTTTCAAAATATAGTTTAGCGATTGAATAGATGTATCAAAGAACAAAATAACGTTTAATACAACAACCAAAATAAGAAGTAAATATATAGATTTTGTAACGTGGAAACTTTTATTTGCAATCATCGAAACGATAAAACCTATAATAACCGAGAACGATGAATACATAAACGGCGTAAACACAAATTTGAAAAAAGTGTTTTCAAACAGTTGATCGAAACTCGTGTTTAAATATTCCTCAACGTTTGCAATAATATCGATTGGGTATGCATTGCCTTTAATATTGATTTGCGCGCTTACAAAAAGCGAATTAAAACAATCGGCAACGTTTTCAAAGAACGCATAGCCCATTGCAATCGCAACCGAAATTAAAAAGCAATCGGAAAGAGTTTGGGCTTTATATGCGCTAGATAGTAAAAACGTAAAAATGAACACGAAAACCGTAAATAAAATTGGCACGGCAAAGTTATCTATTTGGAATTGCTGAGTAGATAAAGCAATTCTCACAAGATACGTTTCGCTGACAACGTTTATAACTAAATAAACGAAAATTCCTATTAAAAAGGAAAGAGTTGTCTTAAAAAAGCCTACTTTGTTGTAGTTATTAAACTCAAAATAGAACGTTAACATTAAAAACGGCACGGCAATCGAGCAAAAGAACAGTGCAAACGGGATGAATATGAGTTTATCAACAAACGTGTTCATAACTAGCATTAAAATAATAACGGCTAGGAACACAAACATAGTCAAAACGGTGTTCGTAAGTTTAGGCAAAGTTCTCGTTTTGTTTATCGTGTTAAGATATTCTTTATCGTCTTTAATGGTTGCAAGAATAACTGAAAATATAGTTGGTGCTTTAAAAACAACGCTCGGCTCTTCCTTTTTAGGCTCAACAATGGCAACGACTAAGTCTTCATCGTTTTGATTTGAAATTGAATTTTTATCTAAATTATTCATTTAAATCACCTTTAAACTCGATAAAGAAGTTACTTCCCACGCCTTTTTTAGAGATTACGCCAAATTTTAAATTATGCTTAACGAGAATAGTTCTAACGATAGAAAGCCCAAGCCCCGTGCCTTTAATAGGGCGTTGGTGCGTTTCGGAATAGCGATAATATTTACCCCAAATTGTTTCAATTTTATCGCTCGAAATGCCCTTTCCTGAGTCTATTGTTTCAAACAACAAAACGCCGTCTTGCTTTTTGAGTGAAACTTTAATAGTTTTGTCTGGGCCGGTGTAGTTAATAGAATTTCCTATCAAGTTATAAATAACTTGCTCAATTTCACTCTCTTCGCACTCAGTGAATAAATCAGGTTCAATTTCCGATAAAATTGTAAAGCCAGAAGCCATAGCAAAATCTTTAAATCTATAAATAACGTTTTCGCATAGCTCCGACAAATTAACTTGCTTATAAGTAGTTTTATCACTCGTGCTGTTTTGTAGTTTAGAAAGGTCTAAAATATCGTTAACGAGCATTGTTAATCTATCGGCTTCGTCAATGATAACTTTTGTGTGCGCATCACGCTTTTCCTTGATTTCTCCTGATAAATCACGAATCATTTCAGCGTATGCCTTAATCATTGTAAGCGGAGTTTTTAGGTCGTGCGAAACGTTTGCTAGAAGGTCGCGTTGCAAACTTCCCGTTTGGTTAATACCCTCTTTAGCATAGTTTAGCGCGCTCGCAAGTTCCGAAAGTTCTTGATAACTGCTCGATTCAAAAACAACGTTTTCTTCGCCGTCTGCCCACTTTTTAGCCGTTTGAGACATTTCTATTATAGGTTTAGAAAGTCTATTTGCAATATAGAGAGCCACGAAGAAAGAAACAACGATAATGCAAGCGGTGATAATAATCAACTGCGTTTGAAGAACTTCAATCGTTTCTAAAAGCGTTTGTTGCGAACTTTTTAAAACGAGATATCCGTCCATCGTCCTATTTTTTACCGCGCTAACATATAGGAAACACGCATCAGCGCCTTGTGGCTCGTATTTATAGCATAGATAATCGTTTTTCGAATTAGATAAAAGCGAAATCGCCTCGCTAATCATGCTTTCATCGTAAACAGAAACAGCACCCGACGGATTTGTTTGTGATGATGACGACGTTTCTTCGCCACTAGAAGATTGAGAATTTCCAACAATAGAAGAATTTGATTGAGTTAAAGAACTTGAATTATTAGGAAGTGTGTTATCAAGGTCTTTGTCCTCAGTATCTCTATCTTGGTTAGCGTTTAGATAACCTGAGAAAATCGTTTCAATTTTTAAACTATAATCTTCATCGTAAAACGCAAGATACGTAAAAACGCCCGCCTCGTTTGCATTAACCGCAAGACTGAGCCAGTTGTTAATCAAATTTTCGCTAATTTCTTCGTTTGTGTTAAGTTTGGATGCTAAATTATTCCCCGTTTCAACAAGATTTTCATACTTTTTTTGTTGAAATGACGCATCAAATAAAAGTATTTGAAATATCCAAACAAAACCAACGATAAATACCGAAAACAATATGAAGTATAGCCAAATGTTATACTTTAATTTGCCAAGTTTTTGAACTTTCATGCTTCGAATTTATAACCCATACCACGAATTGTTACGATAAATTTTCTGTATTGCTTTAAGTGGCTTCTTAACGTTTTAACGTGCGTATCAACAGTTCTGTCATCCCCAAAGAAATGAAAACCCCAAACGTCAGCGAGAAGTTTTTCTCTTGATAGCGCAACGCCTTTGTTTTTCACGATATAGAATAATAAATCGTATTCTTTAGGGGTAAGTTCAACCTTAACCCCGTCAACCAAAACTTCTCTTCCTTTAAAATCAATTTCCAAACCCTCGAACTTAATCGTTTGAGATGTTTTGCTTTCTTTATGATTGCGCCTTTTGATAATTGCGTTAATTCTTGCCATAACTTCTTTTGAAGAAAAAGGCTTAACAACGTAATCGTCAACGCCAAGTTCAAAACCGTAAAGTTTGTCAACTTCTTCACTTCTAGCAGAAAGCATTAAAATTGGCACGTCCGAAAACTTTTTGATTTCTTTAACGGCAGAAAACCCGTCGATTTTTGGCATCATAATATCCATAACGACTAGGTCATATTCATTTATTTTGCATTTATTTATGGCTTCAAGCCCATCGCCAGCCTCGTCGGTTTCATAGCCCTCAAATTGAGCGTATTCGGCTAAAACCGTGCGAAGCATAGGTTCGTCGTCAACAATTAAAATCTTCATAATTTCATCCTTAATTAAGCCGTTCTGGCTCAAATTCACTCATTTGCCCATCTTTTTTTGTCAAAATCGTTGCCTTGCCACCAGATGAAAGCGAGCCGATTAGTTCTTCATTTTTAAAAACTAACGCGCTGTTTGCTTCTAAGCAATAAGCAAAATCTTGTGGCATATCTTTAAATCTTTCGTAAAATTCTTCACGGCGAAGTTCAAAGTGTGGCGAGCAAACGCCTTTAACAAGCCCTAAACCCTCGTAGAAAGAATATTTTTCATCGCCGTTTTTAGAAAGACTATCGGTAAACATAGTCTCAAACCAACAAATAGCCCCAGCGGATAGACCGCATAAAATAACGCCACGCTTATAAGCGTCTAAAATAAGTTTATCAACGCCCGTTTCCTTCCACTTTTCGAGCATAAATATAGTATCGCCACCGCCAACGTAAATAAAATCGGCAATTTCGAACTTATTTTTGATTTTTTCCTCGTTCATTTCGCCATAAACTAGCAAAACACAGTCGGCTTTAATATCAAAATGCGGAGTGTAAGTCTTTCTAAAACTATTAAAATACGGCATAAAATCGTGGCTCGCCGTGCCTATAAACATACCTCTTGGGCGTTTATCACCGCATTTTTTCTTAACAAGGGTTGCTATGTATTCATCAATTTTTAGGGTGGTTTTTTCTTTAATGTCGCCACCGCCTAAGCAAATTAAATATCTATCTTCCATAATATCACTCATCGTTTTCTATCATTTTTGTGGCTTCGAACACAAGTTGACTATACTCGTTTGCAATCTCGCCACGCATAACCATATCTAAAAGTTTATTTTTAACCTCACCAATCTTAATGTCCTCAAAGCCAAGGTCGATAAGGTCGTTTCCCGAAATTTTCAAATCTTCAAGCCTATAACATTCGCCGTTTTTTCTAATTTTGTTAAAATTACTAATTGTTTTAAAATAAAAACTTTCATATTTTGAAATTCCGTGCTGAGAATGAGCGTAAAGGTCGGCTTTTTTCAACGCTATAAGGTCTTCAAAAAGTTCTTCGTCGTATTCGTTAAGAAATTTCTTTACTGAATATTTATCGTTAAAATAATCGTCGTGACAGCGAATTAATGCTAAAACCCTTCTTTTAAAATCGTTTCCCGCCTTTAACCTTGTTAAAATCTTTTCGGCAATTTCAACCGATAAGAACATATGTTTTGGAAAATGGTTATAACCATCAGTTCCAAAAACACAAGTGCATGGCTTTCCAATATCGTGAAGTAGCACAGCCCAAACTAAAATTGGAGTGCGTTTTTCTAGAATTTCAAGCGATTTTAAGGTGTGAAGATAAACGTCATAATCGTGCGATAAACTCTTTTGGTCAAAGCCGTAGCAAACGGTTAACTCTGGTAAAACGGTAGAAATCACTTCAAAATAGTGGTAAAGCGCGTTGTGAGAGTTTTTTTCAGTTAAAGTTTTGGTAAGTTCTGCAAAAATACGTTCGAAAGAAATGTTTTTGAGATTTTTTTTGCGTAGAATCATTGCATTTTTAGTGTTTTCTTCGATTTCAAAGCCAAGTTTTGCCGAAAACCTAATAGCGCGCAAAATTCTAAGCGCATCCTCATCAAATCTTTTTGTTGGCTCTCCAACAGCACGAATTATTCCGTTTTTTAAATCTTCTAGCCCACCAAAAAGATCGATAATCCCCGTGCTTTTTGAATACGCTAAAGCGTTAATCGTAAAATCTCTGCGTTTTAAATCTTCTTTTAGCGAAGCAACGAACGTAACGCTTTCGGGCCTTCTGTTATCTAAATATTCGCCGTCTGAACGGAAAGTAGTAATCTCATAAGTTATTCCGTCTAAAATAAGCGTAACGGTGCCGTGTTTTATGCCCGTGTCAATAGTTTTAAAGTCGGCAAAAACTTCTTTGATTTCATCAACTTTTGCGCTAGTGGTAATATCAAAATCAAAAAGCGGCAAGCCTAAAATGCTATCACGAACACAACCACCAACGGCGTATGCTTCAAAACCTTTTTGGTTTAATTTATCTAAAACGTTGTATAAATGCGAGGGTAATTCCATAAATTCCTTATTTATTCAAAATTTTCAAAAATTCTTTAACAGCAAACGAAATTGCCTCAGTCTTACTTGTGATAACGCCTATCGCTCTAACGGGAAGTTGTGGCGTTACGTTAATTTCAGTTAAATCACCTAAAGATAATTCATCTTCAACGTATTCTCTTGGCACGCACGCAATGCCAAAGCCTTTTTTCGCCATTGCAACCAAAAGTTCAATGCTCCCTAGTTCCATATCAGGCGATAATTTTACCGAATGGCCTTGCAAAAACTCGTCGATTTTCTGCCTTGTCATAGTGGTTGAATCGAGCATTAAAAGCGGATAGTTTGAAAGCGATGCAATAGGAACTTCTTTAGAAAATAGTTCGCTATACTTTGATGAAGCAACGAAAATATCGTGAATTTCACCCGTTTGACCTGTTAAACGAACCTTATTATCGTTAGTTATTGGCAAGTTAACAAACCCGATATCTGCTTTGTTATCTTTCACATGCTCAAAACACTCTTTACTCGTTCCGTTAAAAAACGATAACGAAACGTTAGGGTAAAGTTCTTTGTAAACTTTTATATATTTAAGCAAAAATCGCGTTGTAACGTTATCAGCGCAAGCAATTCTAATGCAACCTGAGGCAACGCCTTTAATATCGGTAAACTTCTTTTCCGCTTCGTCTAGCATAGAAATTGCCTTATCAACAATTTCAAACATTTGCCTTCCACCCGTTTCAGTAAGTTCCATGCCTCTTGCAACACGGTGAAAAAGTTTTCCATTAAGTTGTGATTCAAGTTGCTTTATCGACTGCGAAACAGCCGGCTGAGATATAAACAATTCTTCAGCGGCTTTTGTTATGCTTTTGCATTTTGCAACAGTCCAAAACACTCTATATAATTCTAAATTGACCATAAAAACACCAATTATTATTTTCCAACGCAGAATTTTGAGAAAATCTCGTCAACAACGGCTTCGTCGCACGTTTCCCCGCTTATAAGCCCCAGATTTCTCCATGCGTTTTTAATATCTACAGTTAAAATATCAAGTGGCATAATGCCTATTTGCGATAGTGCGCTTTTAAGTGAAGAATACGCCTCGCTTAGCGCTAAATAGTGCCTCTCTTCCGTTAAAAACTCGCCGTCAACAAGAGCAGACTCAACTTGCGCTTTTTCAAATATCATCTGTTCTAGTTTTTCAAAATTCAACCCCGTTTTTGCGGAAATTGAAATATCAATATTTATAGGAAAATCGCAAGATTTTTCGCCTTCATCTTTATTTTTAGCAACGATAAGGTTTTTATCTTTCACAAACGAGAAAATCTCTTTATCTTCACTCGCCCAACCTTTTTCAGCGTCTAACACGAACAAAACAACGTCCGCCGTTTCTAAAATTTGTTTCGACCTTTCAATGCCAATTTTTTCAACTGTATCTTGGCTTTCCCTAATACCTGCCGTATCGAAATAATTAAACTTAATTCCGCCGTATTCTTTCGAGCCTTCAACCACGTCACGCGTTGTTCCTTCAACGGAAGTAACAATGGCTTTATCGCACCCTAAAATCAAATTTAAAATAGAACTTTTGCCCGCATTTGGTTTTCCGCAAATAACAACCTTAACGCCCGTTTTAATCTTAGACGAAGTTAAATATTTTTGCGTAATTTTATAAATTTTATCGCTTGCAACTTGAAGTTTTTCTTTAATTTCGTCAAGTTCCGCCGATTTAATATCTTCTTCGGGATAGTCGATATTTGCATCAATTAATGCTAAAACGTATTTTAAATCGGCCTGAATTTCGGTTATTTTATTAAAAAGTTTTTCCTTATAAAGATAATAACCCGCCTTTACTTCGCCTTCACTTTCAGCGTTAATCATATCGATGAGCCCCTCACAAGAGGAAAGCGATAATTTACCGTTTAAAAAGGCTCTTTTTGTAAACTCTCCACGCTCAGCAGGTCTTGCGCCAAGTTCAAAGGTGCGTTTTAAAATAGCACGAGAAATAGCCACACCGCCGTGGCAATGAAATTCAACCATATTCTCGCCGGTGTAACTTTTAGGCGCTGAAAAATAAACGCACATTCCATAATCTTTTATAGAACCGCCGTCAATAGTTCCAACGTATAGTTTATTAGGCTCAAAATCGAAAACATTAGTTTTGCATTTAAACATTTTTTCAGCGATTTCAAGCGGATTTTTACCGCTTATTCTAATTATCGCAACACCGCTAGCAATTGGCGGGGTTGAAAGAGCGGAAATATTATCTTCAAGCATTAAAACAAGTCCTCATCGTTAGGTTTATTAGATTGTTCTTCCTTTTTCGCACCCGAGTATTCTTGAAAAACGTCATCATCGGCTTGAGGTTTTTTATACTCAGTAAACGGTGAATCTTGGTCGCTAGAAAAATCTTTTTGCGAATTTTGCTGTGCTTGGCGGTGCAAATTAGCATAATATTCTTGCATTTTTCTAATTTCGCCATAATAATCATAACGCTCGTTTTTTCTAACAACGAAAACGAAAATCGCAAAAAGTGGGTCGAATAAAATACCTAAAATTGCAAATAGCGTTCTGTTGTTTTTTGCGTAGAAATTGAAAAAAGCAATTCCCAAGAAAACAAATAAAATAATATACGCTAAACTAGCCATGTAGTAAACAACGGACAATAAATTAGTTAAAAGAGTAGCCGAAACCGAAAGTTCTTGGAAAGAGTTTGTTTTTATGCAAGTTTGAAACCAATCATAGTAAGTTATATAATCGTAAACGTGGAAAATTGCAAAACATAAAAAACTTAAAAGCCCCACCCAAAGACCGAGATTTTTAACGCGTTTTCTAAAAACAGACATAGGTCCAACAACTCTTCCAAGTTGATAAAAACTTGCAAAAGGAATAAACGCTAAAAAGGCTTTATCAAGCCCAGCCCTTTTAGAAAGAGTAAAAATACCAAAGCCTTTTAAGACAAAAAAGAACACTTCAATTATTGCACTTATAATAAAGGTCCAGGTAGCAACCGAGAGATAATCTAAATAGATTCCTTGGCTTGCTAGTTCTTTGTAAGACGCTTCTAAAGTTTCAAATATAGTGTAAAAATTACCGAGCATAAAATCTCCTTAAATATACTGAATTATAATCAAAACAATTGCAAGCAAAAACGCAAAGCCTAAAACTATTGCAGATGCTAGATTGTTGGAATATTTGTTCATTTTGTTAATTTTTTCGTTCTTTGTAAAGAAATAATTGAGTTTTTTGTTTTGATAAAGCGAAAAATCAACATTGTGCGCAAATATTGTTTTAAAGTTCGAATACTTTATACAGCCACTTGCTGATACGCCAATTTTAGAAACGGCAAGAGAGTTTTTAGTGAGTTTCTCTTCTTTGTTCAAAATTTTCTTTTCGTGGTTAGTAAGGGCAAGTTTCATAAAGTAAACTAAGCCTATTATTATAAACGTTATGCCCGTTAAAATAAGAAGCGCATCATATGGAGCATCTAATATCAAACTCATAAAGGTATAGACGTTGGAAAAAGCGTTATTTGCAAAATGCATAACGATTCCAAGCGCAAAATTCTTTGTAAGCGTAACGACTGCGCAAATAGCAATGCCACCGATTAATTGAAGAACAACTTGCTCTAAATTCCCGTGCATAAGCATAAACAAAATACCCGAGAAAATTATTGAGAAAATAATGCCAAACTGCCTTGCGCCACGCAAAATAATCCCCCTAAACACCACTTCTTCGCAAATAGCTGGCAAAATTGGGGATAAAATAAACGTGGTTATGAGCAATAGTTCAATCGTTCCATTGAATTCAGGCATTAATAACTGATATTCATAATATGAAATGCCGTAAAGCGTGAAATAAACGTCATCAACAAACTGATAGTGAATCGTCATAAAAACGAGAGCAATACCAATAGCTAAAACTATTCCAAACAAGCACGGAACGGCTTCAAACTTGCAAACAAATCCTCCGCCCGAAAACAAATCAACTTTTCTAAGTTTTGAAAAAACAATCGCAATAACAATCAACGCACCTTGACTCACGATTATACTTAGAAAAGTATAAAGATAATAGTCAAAATTTTCAAGATCATCAAGTTTAGGCGATACAATTGCGCCAAAAATTTCCCCAATCGCCCAAAAAACAACGAGGCAAACTATCATACAAATGCCCGCATCTAGCGCGTTATATGAATTTGGGTTGTGTTCTTTAACGTAAGAATTATTACCTTTCATTTTAACTCCTTGAACTTTTGGTGATTTTAAACAAGCAAAAGAGTTTTTTTATTAATACGCTCTTGCAAATAAAACGATATGTTCAGCCTTTTTACCACAAATTGCGCACACTTCGCCTTCTGCGCTCTCTTTAGTGATAACTCTAGCGGTTGCCGCTGTTTCAGCCTTAATTTTTTCTTCACACTCACGGCACCCACACCATGGTGCTTTAACAAAGTTCTTATTTTCAACGCCTTCTAAAATGCCAGCAATATCTTTTGCTAAAACAACCTTAGAATCACGCATTTTTCTTGATTTTTCAAGCATATCAACTTGAATTGTTTTTAAAAGTTCAACAATTTCGTCAAGTTTATCTAGAGAAAGTTCAAACTTTTCAAAATTATCACGGCGAGAAACAACGCAAACACCCTTTTCAATATCGCGTGGACCAATTTCAATTCTAACAGGCACGCCTTTCATTTCCCATTCGTTAAACTTCCAGCCAGGGCTTGCGTCCCTTGCGTCAGTTTCAACTCTAACGCCGAGCGATAAGAGTTTATCGTTAATTTCTTTAGCCTTTTCTAAAACGCCCTCTTTAAATTGAGCAACAGGAATAACGATAACTTGAATAGGCGCAATAACAGGTGGTAAAGACAAGCCTCTTTGATCTCCGTGAGCCATAACGATTGCACCAATCATTCTTGTTGAAGTTCCCCAACTTGTAGAATAAGCGTATTTTAAAGCGTTATCTTTATCAAGGAATTTCATATTGAACGCTTTTGCAAAGTTTTGACCAAGATAGTGCGAAGTTCCCGCTTGCAAACTCTTGCCGTCAAGCATCATTGCTTCTAAGCCGTAAGTTTCAACGGCGCCAGCAAATTTTTCTTTTTGCGTTTTAACACCGGTAAACACTGGAATTGCTAAGCACTCGTTCATAAATTTTTCATAGCACTCTAGCATTTGAATAGCTTCAGCGCGCGCTTCTTCTTCGCTAGCGTGAACGGTATGCCCTTCTTGCCATAAAAATTCGCTCGTTCTTAAGAAAGGACGAGTGGTTTTTTCCCATCTTAAAACGTTCGCCCATTGGTTGATGATAATAGGCAAATCACGATAACTTTGCATCCATTTAGAGAACATTTCGCAAATTATTGTTTCGCTTGTTGGTCTAATTACGAGATTTTCAGCAAGTTGTTCGCCACCAGCGTGAGTAACGGTAGCAACTTCTGGAGCAAAGCCTTCAACGTGCTCAGCCTCTCTTTTTAGGTAAGATTCGGGAATAAGCATTGGAAAGTATGCATTTTTAACGCCAAGCGCTTTGAAACGCTTGTTCATTTCCGTTTGAATATTTTCCCAAATAGCGTAGCCGTAAGGACGAATAACCATCGTGCCTTTAACAGGACCGTAGTCAACGAGTTGTGTTTTGATAACAACGTCAGTATACCATTGTGGGAAGTCAACGTTCATATCAGCAATGTTTTGAACGAATTGTTGTTGTTTAGCCATAGTAACCTCTTTAAAATATATTATTTTAAATATTATATAAGATACAACTTCGTTTGTAAAGCATAACTGACAAGTTTTTTTAAATCTCGTGGTTACTAAAACGTTAACTTTTTAATAGTTTTTCATTAAATTTCGTTAAAAATGCTATGTTTTTTAAAAAATTGTTGACTTAACGCTAATTAAATTGTATAATCGAAAAAGAAAATTAAATTTCGGAGGAAATTATGGATAAATTTGAAACTGCCGTTAACGCCGTTAGAGTTTTATCGGCTGAAGCAATTGACAAAGCTAAATCAGGTCACCCTGGTTTGCCTCTAGGCGCTGCTACCGTTGCCTTTACCCTTTTTGATGAATTCTTAAAATTCAATCCAAAAGACCCAAATTTTGACGATAGAGATAGATTTGTTTTATCATCTGGTCACGGCTCAATGCTTTTATACTCGCTTTTGCACCTTTTTGGTTATAAAGTTTCTAAGGAAGACCTTGCTGGTTTCCGTCAACTAGGCACTTTAACACCAGGTCACCCAGAATATCTTCACACTCCCGGCGTTGAAGTATCAACCGGACCTTTAGGTCAAGGTATTGCTAACGCTGTTGGTATGGCTATTGCTGAAACAAAACTTGCCGCTGAATTCAACCGCGAAGGTTTCCCTATCGTTGACCACTATACTTACGCTCTTTGTGGTGAAGGTTGCTTAATGGAAGGTATCGGCTACGAAGCATGCTCTCTTGCAGGTTCTTTAGGTCTTGGCAAGCTCATTTTATTCTATGACTGCAATAAGATTACTATCGAAGGCTCAATCGAAGGCGTTTTCGATGAGGATATTATCGCTCGCCAAAAAGCGCTCGGCTGGCACGTTATTGAAATCGACGGGCACGATCACAAGGCTATCACTCGCGCTATCAAGAAAGCACAACAAGAAAAGTCTAAGCCATCTATGATCGTTTGCAAAACTATCATCGGTTACGGCTCACCTCTTGCTGGAACTTCTAAAGTTCACGGCGCTCCACTCGGTCCTGAAAACCTTCAAAAAATGAAAGATTCTATGGGTTGGACTTGCCCTCCGTTTGAATACCCTAGCGAAATTCAACCACTTCTTAACAAGGCTATAAATCGTGGTAAGAAGGCTCAAAAGAATTGGAAGGCTATGTTCAAGGCTTACGCTGAACAATACCCAGAACTTGCTAAAAAATACGATGCTTGGATGAAAAACGACCACACGAACGTTAAAGAAGCGTTAGAAACTCTTGATTTTAGCGAACCTCTCGCTACAAGACAATCTGGCAACAAAGTTATCAATAAGGTTGCTGACGTTGTTGAAAACCTCTTCGGCGGTAGCGCTGACTTAACTCCTTCTAACCTCACCAAGATGAACGCTAGAACTTACTATAGCAAGAACGATAGATCGGGTTCGAACATCCAATTCGGTATTCGTGAACACGCTATGGGCGCAATCGTTAACGGTATGCTTTGCCACGGCGGTTTAACTTGCTACTGCTCGACTTTCTTCGTATTCTCCGACTATATGAAGAACGCAATTCGTCTTGCTGCTATCATGAAACTTCCTGCAGTTTACGTATTCACCCACGATTCAATCGGCGTTGGCGAAGACGGTCCTACCCACCAACCAATCGAACAACTCATTGGTCTTCGCTCTATTCCTAATATGCACGTTTTCCGTCCTTGCGACACTAGAGAAACTGCTGCCGCTTGGTATTCTGCTTTAACTTCTGGCGCGCCTACTGCAATCTGCTTAACTCGTCAAACCACCGTTCCACACTGCGCTTCTATCGACGACGCGCTAAAGGGTGGCTATATCGTTGCTGATAGCATTAAATCTACGCCTGACGTTCTCTTAATTGCAACCGGTAGTGAAGTTGATTGCGCTATTCAAGCAAAACAACTTTTAGCAAAAGAAGCAATCGACGCTAGAGTTATTTCAATGCCATCTATCGAAGTTTTCGAAGCGCAACCTAACAAATATAAAGAAAGCGTTATTCCTTCAAAAGTTAAAGCAAGAGTATGCATCGAGGCTGGCTCGGGTTATTCTTGGTATAAATACGCTGGCGATAACGGCGAAATTATTTCTATGAACGAATTTGGCGTTTCTGGTAAATACGGTCAACTTTTTGCTAAATACGGCTTCACTGCTGAAAACGTTTACGAAAAAGCAAAAATTTCGTTCTCGAAAGTTAAATAATTAAATTATCTAGAATTTAAGCAAAAAAATTATCTCCCGAAATTTTTCGGGAGATTTTTTATTTCTTATCTTTTTCTTCGTCTGGAATTATGACTCTAACAGGCTTTTCTTCTTTTAATGCCATAATGTAGTTTGCGTAATCAATTTCCGTGAGTTTTACGATTTTGTTCTTTTTCTTTTTCATAATTCACCCCATTTTAAAGATAATATTATTTTGCTCAATGCAGTGAACTTTTATACTAGTTTTAAACTTTTAACTTATTTTTCGGGCAACGATTTATGCAAATTCCGCAAACCGCTCCACGCCCAATATCGTTATACGTTTTCATATGAGCCGAACACTTTTCAGCATCGAAAAAATCGCCTCTTTGCATACCCTCAATAAAGTTTTTTCCAAAAATTGCGCCGGCAGGGCAAGCGTTCTTGCAAATCTCGCAATCGCCACACCCGTTTTCTATAACAGGCATATCTCGGCATAGCTCCATATCGGTCAAAACGGTTGCTAAGCGAACTTTTGAACCATAATTTTTTGTGATTAGCATTGCGTTTTTGCCTATGTAACCAACACCAGAAAGCCTTGCTGCAGTTTTGTGTTGAAACAGCCCAAAGGTTGCGTTTTCTTTGCCCGGTTTACTTTGTGATGACGCAATTGGAAATGCGTTAAACCCCAAATCTTCAATAATTCTCATGGCAAAAAGTGAAAGTTGGTCAAGTTTAGCATTTACAGTTCTATAATGATGAAAATATGCTATGCTTGGTCTATCGGTTATAGTTTTTAACACGCTATCGCTTAATTTATAGGCAATAGAAATTGCAAAAACGTGCGTTGGAAGTTCTTTTATTGGCGCATATGGCAGTTTGCAAAACCCGACTATTGTCGCGCCTTCAGCCAAAAGTTTTTCACGGAGCAATTTTTCATTCATTTTATACCTCGTAAATTATGGTAACGGGCCCGTCGTTTAATTGATTGATTTTCATATCGCCACCGAACACGCCTTTTTGAACTTTAACGCCGTTTTCTTTTAGTTTTTCAAGAAAAATCTCGTAAACGTTGTTAGCAATTTCGGGCGTTTCAGCATATGAAAACCCCGGTCTATTGCCGTGAGATAAGTCGGCGATTAAAGTAAACTGCGAAACGGCGAGAATTTCACCGCAAATATCTTTAACTGATAAGTTCATTTTGCCATTTTCGTCTTCAAAAACACGCAAATTAGATATCTTTTTTGCAAGATAATCAACCTTATCTAGCGTATCACCCTTTTGAACACCGAAAAAAACTACTAAACCTTTATCAATTTTAGAAATCAACTCGCTTTCGCACTCAAGCGTTGCGTATTTTACCCTTTGAACAACTGCTTTCATAAACTAAAATAGTCCTTCGTAAATTTTTTTGTAAATTTTAACTTTGTTAACGTAATCTCTCGTTTCCTTATAGGGAATAATATCAAGATTTTTTCTGTCTTTTGAGTATTTTTCGTCTTTTAGCCAACTTCGAACAACGCCTTCGCCCGCATTATAAGCGCACAAAACAAGCGTTTCGTCATTAAACTTTTCAAACAAATATTGCAAATAACAGCAACCTACCTCAATATTATCTTTAGAATTAAATATATCTTGGCAATTCAAGCCGTAACGTTCGGTAACAAATTCAAACGTTTTTGGAACTATTTGCATAAGCCCGCAAGCGTTTTTGTTTGACGTTGCGTTTTTGTTAAAATTGCTCTCAGCCTTCATAATTGCAAGCACGAGTTTTTCGTCTTGAAAATACTTGTTTGAAAACTCTTTCGCTAAATCTTTGCAATCTTTGGGAATAGAAAAATTTTTGATAAACAGCGCAATTATTAACAAACTTAAGATAAATAACGCTATTAAAATAGGTTTAAATAAATTTCTTTTTAATATCTTCAATAATTAGCACAACCTTACTATTTAACGCCGTTAAATCGCCGTCGTTATAAATAATAGTATGCTCGTTTAAGGCTAAATTATCATAATCGACTTGATTTGCAATCTTTTGCAAAATCTTATCTTTTGAAACGTTATCTCGCTCCATTGCGCTTAAAATTCTTTGTTTTTTATCGCGAACAACAACAAAAACTTGGTCGAAATTATCTTGCATATTACTCTCAAAAAGCAAAGGAACTTCAAAAAACACCAATTCTTCGCTTAAATTTTCAAAAATTTGTTGAATTTTTTCATAAACTAAGGCGTGCGTGAACGAGTTTAGCGTTTTTAGTTTTTCTTTATTGTTAAAAACAAGGTTAGAAACAGCCTCTTTATCTAATTGGAATTTTCCGTCAATAATTTTGGGCAAAACACCGAGTTTTTCGCTGATTTTTTTAACAATTTCTTCATTTTTTATTAAATCGTTATAAATTTTATCAGCGCTAAAAACCGAATAACCTAAATTTTTAATAATATTTGCAACCGAAGATTTTCCGCTTGCAATACCGCCCGTTATAGCAATTTTTATCTTTTTCATAATGTTTTTTTGGTTATTTGCAATCAAACCAGTTGTAACTTGAACTAACTTCAACGGTTAGAGGAACTTCAAGTTTAACCGCGTT
Source organism: Christensenellaceae bacterium (assembly GCA_045534575.1). Taxonomy (GTDB): domain Bacteria; phylum Bacillota; class Clostridia; order Christensenellales; family Borkfalkiaceae; genus UBA4636. The sequence goes on along the minus strand of JAZSJZ010000013.1, from coordinate 59,825 downwards.
CTCCATTTCATATTTTAAGAGTTTTTCAACAACTTCTTTTTCGTCTAAATAAGCATCGATAATTAGTTCGTCGTGCACTTGCAAAATAAGTTTAGACTTTAAGCCTTCTTTTTTAAGCCTATTATGAACGTTTATCATAGCGATTTTGATAATATCAGCAGCAGCGCCTTGAAGTGGCATATTCATTGCCGCTCTTTCGCCAAACGTTCTTTGGTTATAGTTAGATGAATTTATTTCATAAATCACCCTTTTTCTGCCAAAAGGAGTTATTGCAAAGCCGTTATTTTTAGCAAACAAAACGTTTTCTTCCATATATTTTTTAACTTCAGGGTAAGTTTCGAAATATTTTTTAATATATTCACCAGCAGTTTTAGGCGAAATTTTAAGATTTTCCGCTAAACCGTAATCACTAATGCCGTAAATTATGCCAAAGTTAACGGCTTTTGCGCTTCGCCTCATATCTTTGGTAACGTCTTCTTTTTTAACGCCGAAAACTCGTGAGGCAGTGTCTGTGTGAATATCTTCGCCATTTTTGAACGCATCAATTAACGTTTGGCACTTAGAATATTCAGCTAAAAGCCTTAACTCAATTTGCGAATAGTCAGCGTCAATCAAAATTCTATCTTCACTTCTTGCGCTAAACAGTTTTCTAACCTCTTTTCCTTCTTCATCTCTAACAGGTATGTTTTGAAGATTTGGCTTTCTTGAAGATAATCTCCCCGTTGCCGTTTGCGCTTGAAAATAGGTCGTTTTTATAACGCCAGTGTCCTTTTCGATTAAAGGCTTGAAACCGTCAATGTAAGTAGAGAGTAACTTTGCGTATTTTCGATAGGTTAAAATTAAAGGAATTATCTCGTGTTCTTCTGCAAGGTCTTCTAAAATTTCAACGTTTGTTGAATACGCACCGCCTTTATTTTTCTTGCCGTGTTTTAAACCAAGTTTTTCAAACAAAACGTAAGATAACTGCTTAGTGGAGTTTAAATTAACGTCTTCACCCGCAATTTCTTTTATTCTTTTAGAAAGGTCGTCAATCTTGCCTTTATAGTATAAAGACATTTTTTCCAAATTATCTTTATCAACCTTAACGCCCTCCTCTTCCATAGATAGAAGAACGTCGCTAAGTTTTAATTCAACGTCATAATAAAGCCTTTTTTCTTCGTCAGTTGCTTTTTGCAAAAGTTCTTCAAATAGGTTTGCTTGAGAAAAAGCAAGGGCGTTTTTATCAAAGGAATTAAAGATTGAAATCTCACTAAAAGTTTCTTCTTTTCCTTGATAATCAACTAAATATTTTAGAAGAAGAAGGTCGTCAAACTTTGCTTGTGGAAAAACGTTATTCTCTTTCAAAATCTTAATAATCGACTTTTTACCATAAACTAAAACGCTATTGTTTTTGTTTTCAAAAATATCTTTTAGGGCGCAAATTGCCTCGTCAAACAAAAAGCCGTCGTCAAAGAAATTATCTTTAATTTTAAGATTAACTTCAACGCCATCAAAATTATAAAAACTTACAAAATCGCTGATAACTACTGAGAATTTAGAAGTTTTTATGAAAGACATAATTTCATTTTTGCTCTTTGCGACAATAGTTTTAACGTCTAACGTTTTAGGCTTAGATTCAACTTCTTCTTGACTAAAAATAGAATTCTTTTTAAGAAGAGATTTAAAGTTAAGCCTAGTAAAAAGTTCTTTCGCCTTTTGATTAAATGGATAAGAATAAACGCAATTATCTTCAGTAAAAGGCATATCAACTTGAGTGTTTATAGTTGCAAGCGTTTTAGATAAAAAGGCGTTGTCTTTATCTAAAATTAATTTTTCTTGAAGTTTTCCTTTAACCTCGCCGATTTTATTATAAAGCGTTTCAATGTTACCATAAGTTTGAATTAAAGATAAAGCCGTTTTCTCGCCTACGCCCTTAACGCCGGGAATATTGTCGCTAGAATCGCCCATTAGGGCTTTTAGGTCGGTTATTTGAGATGGCTCAATTCCAACCTTTTCTTTGAAATTTTCGGCGTTATATTCCTCAATATCACTAACGCCACGCCTTGTGAAGAAAACCTTTGACGTTTCGTCAACTAATTGGAAAGAATCTTTATCGCCCGTGATAATTATAGTTTCACAACAAAAACGCTTTGATAGCGTGCCGATAATATCATCCGCCTCAATACCCGCCATATCGAAGTGAGCAATTCCTAAAGTTGATAAAACCTCCTTCAAAAGCGGAATTTGCGGGCGCAAATCGTCTGGCATAGGCTTTCTCGTGCCTTTATAGTCAGCGTAAATTTTATGGCGAAAAGTTGGTTCTTTTCTATCGAAAGCAACCATAATATAGTTAGGCTTAACATCTTCAATTAGTTTAATTAAAATGTTAACAAACGCTAAAACGGCGTTGGTCGGCGTGCCGTCTGGCGCGTTCATAACGGGCGTTGCGTAAAAACCACGATTTATTAAACTGTTACCGTCAATTAAAATAAATTTCTCCATAAAAATTACCAAACCCCACAAAAAGCCTTGCAAAATTAAGTTCAATATGTTATTATAACTTTGCTTTTTGATTGACTATTATATTATTGCACATTTTACCAAAAAAAGCAATAAATAAACTAAAAATTTGCCGCTGTGACGAAATTGGCAGACGTAGCAGACTCAAAATCTGCCGCTGGCGACAGCGTGCCGGTTCGAGTCCGGCCAGCGGCACCAAAAAACACTCTAGATTTTTCTAGAGTGTTTTTTGATTATTGTTGATAGATGATTAAGGAGTCGAACCGGCTAAACTCGCGTAAGCGAGAAAAGTTATATAATATTGACTTTTGGCGTTAAAACTTGTTTTAACAAAAACGCTTTAGCGTTTCCAAAAAGTCTCTCGAGTCCGGCCAGCGGCACCAAAAAATCGACAAGTTTTACGCTTGTCGATTTTTTACTTATTCACTTTTCACTTTTAAAAACTTGTCGATTAAGTAATAAGTAATAGTGAATATTTGCATCACCTACAACGTAAGTTGAACCAAAAGGTTTGATTTTACGTTGTTTTTTTATGCAAAAATTTAAGGGCAGGATATAAATCCCCACCCTTTAAAAATATTTAGTTATAATTATTAAGCCCACCCAATAAATTGGAATTTATCTTTGTGTTACGATTTCTCGTATAGTGCTTGCATAGTCTTCAGCGTGATTTATGGAAAATTCCCCATGATACATTTTGGGGAGAACCTGCAATAAACTTCCTTGTAGTTTTTCGTGAATTATTTTTGCTGATTTTCGCATTTTTCTGTTTTCTTTCTCGCCAACAAATAAAGCATTCGCTTCTAAAAAAGCAATCATATTCGATTTAGAAATACCGCAAGTATCTCGGAAATAGTCCTCAAAAAAATCCTTTTTTATTCTTAGTGATTTGAATTGCAACTTAGAGAACCATTTGTGTTTTATTAAGCCATAGCAACTTCCAAATGCGGGCTTAATCATAGCGTGTGTAAATTTTGACGGGACAACCGATGCACTCTCAATCAATGCATACTGACAAGCATCCTTTTTCTGCGATAGAATTTCGAGTGCTATTTGTCCTCCGAGCGACAAACCGCCAATTAACAGCACTGAACCGCCAAACTGCTCATCAATAAACTTAATTATTCTTTTTGCATTTTCTTCAATGCTTGTGAAATCACAATCGCTTTTTGTATGCCCATCTAATATCGGTAAAATTACACGGTAATCAGACGAAAGATTTTCTGCCACTTCACGATAATTCCACCACGACAAACCGCCTCCGTGTAAGAACACGATTACATCTTTACGCTCTTTTCCGTATTCTATGTAATTCAACCGATTTCACCTCGCTTATAAATTGAAATTTATTTATTATCTTTATCTTTTTTGGAAACCAAAATGATTGAACTGACAAGCAAAGCAACACCAAGAGTGAAAAACACACACCCTATTACAGTATTTAACTGATTAGCAAAAAAGCCAATCATTCCAGCGCCAGCAGCACAGCAAATTACTTGAAATACCTTTTTCATATAATTCCTTCATCAAATTCTTATTTATCGATGAGATTATTATACCATAACCCGACAAATTTTTCAAACCCTTATGGTATGTATAAGTAAATAAAAATGAACTACAATTTACTCTGTAATTACGAGATTTTATAGAAAAAAGAGCGAGAATTTCACTTCCCACCCTTTGAAAGTATGTAGTTTTTTAAGAATTCATAATTGCCTCTTAATATACAAAATACCATAAAAGGCGGATTGAATTGCTGTAATGCCACCTCTTACTCTTTGCTTATCACTTTTTTCTGCCATGACATTTTACCGCACTTAGGGCAACGCATATACCTTGTTCTGTTTACGTGCATCGCTAAAAACACATTGCTGTATCGAGGAATATGCCTATGCCCGCACTTAGAACATTGATAGTATCCAGCCTTTTGCTCAATTTTTATTGCAAACGGAGTTGCAATTAAAAGAGGAAGTAGGCTAAGTCCAACGAGCAAGCCAGCCTTCCATTCTTCCATTGGAATACTAGTTGCAATTATTACCGCGGCTATAAGCGGTAAAATAGCGATTATTCCAAGAACGATTTCCGATTTAAGCAATCTCCTATCCGCTTCTTCTTTTTGCCTCAACATTTCGATCAGTTTGTTTTCCATTTCTTTGTTGTAATTATCCACTGTAACTACCTCCCCACTCAATAATTCGTTTACACTGATGTTTAGAATATCACACAACTTAAGCATAATCGAAGAATCGGGCATTGCTATGCCTCGTTCCCACTTAGATACGGCTTTGTCGGTGATATCGAGTTTTTCTGCCAACTGCATTTGCGTTAAATTAACCTTTTTTCTGCGCTCAGCAATAAATTTTCCTATCTTGACTTGATCCATCAGACACCTCCTTTCATACATAGTATATACGATATTACTCACAAATTGCACATACCAATGGTTTAGTAGGGAGAAATAAACCAATGGTAGAGTGAAATTTAACCTTCAAATTCTCACTTTCTTGCAAAATTATTTTACCATATCTTTTAAAAAAATGCAATTGCGCTTTCAAAAATTCAGCGTGATACTACGTTTTGAGTATCACGCTTAAACTTTTCTTTATGAATTACTTAAATTTAATCTACGTTTACGCCTTTGTTAAACAATTTATTACAAATGAGATAGAAAACAACGGCTAACACTAAATATAGAACTAAACCTAAAATAATTATTGTTAAAAATGCTGTTGAAGATAAAACGTCTGCGAACAAAATGCTTATTTCGCCCATAAAAGAAAACAATATTACAGCGGTCAACAATATAATTACCCCACCGCTAAAATAGAAAAGAGCAAACCAACACAAACCTTTCAAAACTCTTCTGTTCTCATAAGTATATGCTTTAACTATAGCCGTAAATGCGCTACTCATTAAAAAGCAAATTTGAGAAAATATCAGTAAAAAGATTAAGCACAAGAAACCAAAAGAAGACATATTTAATCCCAAAACTACTTGGTCAATAACAATTTTTAAAGTTTGAGCAAATTCTTTTGAGTATAAAACTATAAACAAACTCAAAAACGAAACCAAAACACTTATTATTATTACGATTAAACTAGATAAATATTTAGAAGCGATAAGTTGATTTTTTTGAACGGGAAGCGTGTGCGTTAAATAACTTTCATCCTTAAAAAACGATTTGTTAAAGGTTAGTAAAATTTGAACGAAGGTATTTACCAAAATGTTCGCTACCAAAGCATACGTTATGCCAGCAAAAATTTGAGATATTATAAATATGAATTGAATATTTTTCCCAATTGCTATAAGCCTTGTTATTAAAGCAAAAAATATTGCGATAGGATAGAGATAAATTAAAAGATTTGTCATCTTTTTTAAGTCATATTTCATTAATTTTCTTATCATTTTACAACCCTCCTGAAAATTTCGTCGATAGACGAATTTTCACGCTCTCTTAATGCTTCAGCGTTTTCGTTTAAGATAATTTTACCCTTATCAATAAACAAAACTTCGTCGAGAATTTTTTCCACGTCATAAATTAAATGCGTTGTTATCAAAAGAGAGGAATCTTCGTCAAAATTAGAAAGAATTGTTTGCATAATATAATCTCTAGTCGTTGGGTCAACGCCACCTAGAGGCTCGTCTAAAACGTAAAACTTTGCGTTTCTTGACATAACCAAAACGAGTTGAACCTTTTCCTTCATACCTTTACTCATTTTCGAAAGCGACGAATTTGCGTCTAATTCTAAATCTTTTAGAAGTCTAAGCGCTTTTTGCTCGTCAAAATCAACGTAAAAATCTTTAAAGGTTTGAATTAAATCTTTGATTTTTTCATTACCTTTAAAATACGTTCTTTCGGGCAAATAAGATATCATATTTTTAGTTTCTACGCCTATTTTTTTGCCACCAACTAAAATTTCGCCCTCGTCTATGGTGAGCAAATCGTTTATCATTTTAATAATCGTTGTTTTTCCGCTCCCGTTTTTGCCTAAAAGCCCAACGATTTTGCCTTTTTTAATCTCAAAACTAACGCCGTCAATAATTTTTTTGTCGCCAAAACTCTTGCTTACGTTGTTTATAGTTAAAACACTCATAACCTACTCCTCGTTTTTTAAAATTTCTATTAGTTCTTCTTTTGAAACACCTATCTTTTCAAAAGAAATATAAACGTCACTAACCATTTTTTTGATTGTTTGCTTTTTTAAATTATCAATTAGTTTTTTATCGGTTGTAACAAACTTTCCGTTTGTTCGCTCGGTTATAATAAGCCCCATATTCTCAAGTTCAAACAACGCTTTTTGAATAGTGTTTGGATTTACTTGAAATTTAAGAGAAAACTCTCTAACAGATAAAAGTTTTTCCCCGGGCATATATTCCCCCCGTATTATTTCAGTTTTTAAATATTCTATTATTTGCAAATAAATAGGCGTATCGTTTGTAAAATTAAACATCTTCACTCCCACTGTATCACTCAACTAATACAATGATACAACACAAAAATCAAATTGTCAACAATTTTTTAAAAATTTTTCACAAATTTTTTATCGCACAGAAAAACCGACGAATAAAAATTTCGTCGGTTTTAACTTTTGTTTAATTTGAGCCGTCGTCGCCGTCATCGTCGTCGGTTTGGGCGAAACGCATAAACTCTTCAACGTGTTTTTGCTTAATTTCTTCACGAGAAAGTTTAGTTTCTTTTGTTTTGTTAGTCAAATCGTTTAAGTTTGACTGAATTTTCGCATAATCGTCGTGCGTTGATTTTATTATTGCAACGTTTTCGTCAATTTTAGAAATTTCGGCAAGAATAAGTTTTGAATAAACTGCTTTGTGGTTGTTCTTGGTCAAATTTTTAACAGAAGCGTTATTTGTTGCTTTAAGTTTTGACTTTAACGCCTTTAAACTATTCAAAACGTTGGTAGCATCGGCGTTTTCTTCTAACGCAATCGTGTTAGATAGCGCAATCATATTATCAATCAATTTCAAAACTTTCTTATAGCCCGCAACTGCAACTGCGTTAATTTTTGCACTATCTATGTTAGAATTAAGGGTTTCAATAACGCTTTTTACAAATTGAACGCTGTTTTGAGAGTTTTCAAAGAGTTTATCAATTGGCGATTTACGTTTTTTAAGAACAAAGTTTAAAACTAAAACAACTAGCGCAACTATAACGATAATCGGCAAAACGTTTTTAACTATTTCTTCAAAAGGAAGGCTTGCGCATTTAATCGAATTTTCATATTCTTGACCGTTCACCACTGCTTTAAGGTCAACAACGCCCTCTTTTTCGCTAGATAACTTAAATTTTCCTAGCCCTAGATCTAAAACGGTCAACTCATCGCTATTATAAAAAGCCGTTAAACTCATTGGAACGTTGCAAACGTTTTCAGTATCGTTTATTAAAACGGAAACGACAAATTCTTCGTTTGGTTTAGCATAAGAAACGGAATTTACTAAAGAAACGGTTTCAATATCGCCAATAATTTTAAGTTCAACTTCGCAAACCTTGATGTTCGTTGAATTTCTGCCAACGTCAACCGTAACAATAAGTTTGCAAGCGCCTTCTTTGATAGGTCTTATAACGACTTCGGCGCTACCGTTTGGCGCAACGAAAAATTGCGCAACTGACGTATCGTCGATAGCCCAAGAATACGTGTAGTTAGTGAGTTTCATTTGGTCAAGTAGCGCGCTAACCGTGAAAACGCTACCGCTAGTTGTCGCCACAAAGGAATTTTGCGAGAAGGAAAGCGTCATATCGGCACTCGCATCGACTTTAATAACCATATCTTTTTCGCAAGATAAAACGACATCTTCGCCCTCTAAAACCTCAACTTTAACAGCATAAGTTTTGGCTTCTAAAAACGTTTTCTTAAAGATTGGGTTAGTTTCGTCGATAATTTCGCCGTCAATATACCACTTGATTGAGTTAAAAGAAGACAATGCGTAATTATAATATTGAGAAGATATCGTAATTTCATCGCCAACGCTTAACGAACCTTCGTTTGATTTTGTGAAGGAAATATCGATTGAGGCTTGTTTTTCTAGTTCAACCTCTTCACCGAACGAATACTTAAAAAGCGCGCTTGATTTTACGATTTTTCCGTTTTCGTCGTAAACGTTTACTTGAACGTTATAATTGCCCTCATCAAAGTTTTTAATGCTAATAAACGGCGTTTCAAGCAAAATCGGCATGCCGTTCAAAACAAATTCGGCAGTGTAACCGTCGGGATAATCAAAATCAAGATAAATTTGAGTATATTCCCCGTTTTTTTCTAATAGTAAATCGATTTCAGCGTTAATAAACGACGAGTAAGCGTGAACGTTAACTGAAAATTTGTTCAAAACTTGACCTAGATACGTTTCATAAATATATATAGTTTCATTAAATTGACTAAAAACAGTTCCAACGTATTTATCGCTAGTTTGGTCATATTCCACGCTCATTTTAGCCTCGTCATAAATCAAAACGTAACTATAATAAGGGTTTTTGTTAGCAATTTCAAATTCGAAAGTATCGTTTTCGTCAATATCAACCGAAACGGATGATTGCAAAACGCTAGCAGGTTCAGTCTTTTCAACGATATAGAAAGATATTATTCGGTCAAACGCGTTAAAAACAGACGTCGTTGCGTTAGAATAATAATATGATAAGAAAATATCTACCTTTCCACCTTCAATTGGGTAAAGTTTAATCGTTCCCTCTTCTTGGTAAGTTCCGTCAACGTATTGAACTTCATAATCACAACCATAAACGGTAATTTCGGTAAAATATGAAATTTCACAACCCTCGGGAAGTTTAATATCTAATGAAAGTTCAATAAGATCTTCACTAGAAAAATCTATTTCTAACAAAGAGTTATCGTTAATAACAATATCGCCCGTTCCGTCGTTATAAACAAAATGAATAAGAGAATAGTCAAAATCTGCTTTTGCCGTTTTTATTTTTGATATTGAAAAAACGGCTACAGATATTGATAAAACCATTAAACAAACAGCCATTAAGGCTTTTCTCAATTTCGATTTAGCCATATTATTTTTCGTCCTTATCGAAATGAACGTCAAGTTGTGGGAACGGTATTTCAATGCCGTTTTCTTTGAACGCTTTAAACACAATTTGTGGCAATGAATTGTAAATATTCCAATAATCTTCTGTCTTTACCCAGCAACGAACGGTAAATTCTAACGAAGAATCACAGTGATTTGACATAAAAATATCAGGCTTAGGCGTTTTTAAAACAATTTTTTCGTTCTCTAAAACGTTTGATAACACCGAAACAACTTTATCAATATCGCTATTATATGACACGGTAAAGGTTCTTGCAACCCTTCTTGTTGGCATTGCGGTAAAATTTACAACCGAGCCGTTAACAACTTTAGAGTTAGGCAAAACAATTTTTCTGTTATCAAAACACAAAATTTCAGTGGTTAAGAGCCTAATGTTTAAAATTTTGCCTTCATCACCACCTATATCAACGTGGTCGCCACGCTTAAAAGGTTTGTTAAAAATAATCAAAATTCCGTTTGCTAGGTTAGAGAGCGAATCTTTAAGCGCAAGACCAACAGCAAGCGCTATTGAAGATAACGCTACGAGCATTGAACTTGTTGAAATTTCGAGTAGCATAAAGATGAGCAAAATCGTGCCCGCCCAAAGTAGCACTTTAAAGATTGCAGAAAAAAAGATTACAACTGCATCGTCAATCTTAGTTTTATATAAAATTTTGCGTAGTAAAAACGCTAAAAATCTTATAACGAAAAAGGCTATTAAAACGATTGCTAAAACCAATAAAATCTTCCAACCGTTTGCCGATAACGTTGAGGTTACGTTATTCCAAATTTGTGATAAATAATCTCCCATAAAAATTTCCTCTTAAGTTACAAAAATGAAATTATGTTAAACATAAAAATATTAAAAATCGCAGATATATTCTAACTTTTTAAAAATTATTATGCGTTATTAACTATTATAAAAACACCGCCTGTTTCAACACAAAGTTGAACGGAATTTGCCGTTGCCTTATTTGAAAGACCTAGCGTTTTAGAAGGCTCGAGTTTTAAGTTCGAATACTCAAACTTTAAGTTTTTAGATGATGAAATAATCGTATCTACAATAGGCGCTACTGAAACGCTCGCCCCGATTTTTGCGTTAAACGAAATTGATTTTTCAGTATAAAAAATAGTAGATTGATTTGTTAAAAGTTTTGCGTCAATTCCGTTTTTATATGCCTTAATAAGTAGTGAAAGGTTACCAAGAAAATGGTCCTCTCTCCCACCGCCGGCGCAAATAATTTCAACCTCTTTAAAACAATTTTCGATTGCGAAATTTATTGCAAGTTCCCCGTCGGTAAAATCTTTATCGCACGAGTAAACCTTTGCGCCTTCAGGTATAAAGCCTAAAGAATCAAAATCACCTAAAATTAAGTCGGGCTTAACGCCTTTTTCTAATAGATAATTTAGCCCACCGTCGCAAGCAATAATAAAATCGCCGTCTAAAAAGGTATAATCGTTGATTTTATCGCCGTTTAAAACGATAACGCATTTCATTATTCTTCTCTCAATTTCTTGATTGCAAGCGCTCTATCTTGAGAATTAAACACGGTTGAGCCAGCAACGAGAACGTTAGCGCCCGCCTCTTTAATTTTTGCGCTGTTTTCAAAATTTACGCCACCGTCAATCTCAAGAAGAATATCTTTTCCGCTTTTTTCTATAACGTTTTTAACGAATTTAACGCTATCTAACGCGCTTTCAATGAAAGATTGACCGCCAAAACCCGGGAAAACGCTCATAACGAGAACCATATCGCATAGAGGAATAACGTCTTCAATGTTTTTAGGGTCGCAATCAGGGTTGATAACGCAACCGCATTTTACGCCTTGCGCTTTGATAAGTTCTAAAACCTCTTTTAGATTATCGCGACACGCTTCATAGTGAACGGTAATATAATCAGCGCCCGCTTTAGCGAATTTTTCAACGTATTTTTCAGGATGCACAATCATTAAATGCACGTCTAGTGGAAGCGTTGTTAGTTTTCTAATATCGGCAACCATTTTTATGCCAAAAGTGATATTAGGCACAAAAACGCCGTCCATAACGTCGCAGTGGACAAAATCAGCGCCGTTTTTCTCTAAATTGATAACTTCTTCGCCCATTTTAGCAAAATCAGCCGATAAAATAGAAGGGGCAATTTTAATATTTTCGCATTTTTTCATAGTCTTTAACTTCCTTATAAATTGTTATGTATCTTTGGTATCTATCATTAGATATTTTTTTGTTTTCAACAGCGTCTTTAACAAGACAATCAGGTTCGTTCACGTGAACGCAACCAATATAGTAACACTTGCCGTTAAATTCTTCAAAATCTTTATAAAAACTAGCAATATTTTCGCTTTTTATAATATTTACGTCAACGGCGGAAAACCCCGGCGTATCAACGATAGCGTATTCCCCCAAGAAATGAATTTGCCTTTTCGTCGTGGTGTGCCTACCTCGAAGCGTTTTTTCGCTAATTGTGTTGGTTTTTTCTTGAGCGCCAAACAAAATATTAACGAGCGAAGTTTTTCCAACGGCTGATTGCCCAGCAAAAACGCAAATTTTGTTTTTGAGGTTTTCCTTTAATTCTTCAACTCCAAACCCCGTTTTTGCGCTAATTAAAAAGATTTTTTCAACTGCGTTTTGATAATTTTCAACAACGTAATCGTAAAGGTTAGACGAATTTTCGGTATCGTTTTTATTAACGGTAAGCCAAACCTCAGCCCCGCCGTGCCTCGCTTCTAAAATCATTTTATCAACAAGCAAAAAATCGGGTTTTGGAAGTGGCGCTATAACGATATTGCACACCTCGATATTAGCAACGTTAGTTCGTGGAAAGTAAGAAATTCGCTCTTTTACGCTTGTTATTACGCCGTTTTCAAACTCAACCTTATCGCCAACCTTGATGCCTTGCGACTTAATTTTCAAAACGCCCCTCGGCAAGCAATCGTAATAATCTCCGCCCGAAAAAACCGTTATTTTGTTTGATATAATTTTGCAAACAGTCCCTAAAATAAGCCTATTCTCCTTGTTTAATATACCTTCTGCGAAGTTGACCGCAAGCGCCGTCGATATCTTCGCCCATTTTGCGTCTTAAGGTAACCGAAAGCCCCTTATCTTGCAACTTTTTCATAAAATTTTGAGCATTTTGCTCGGTTGAAGAGAGTAAATTCCGCTCTTTTACCGCATTTAACCTAATTAAATTCAAATGGCAAGGTCTGCCTTTTAAAAGTTCGTAAAGTTTATTAGCGCACTCGTCAGTGTCATTTTCGCCTAAAATTAAAGAATATTCAAAATAGTATCTTCTGCCCGTTTTTTTAAAGAACATATCGCACGCGCGCAAAATTTCGCTAATCGAATAAGCCTTGGCTATAGGCATAATTTCTTTTCGTTTTTCATCAAACGGCGAGTGCAAAGAAACGGTTAAGTTTACGGGCAAGTTTTCATTAGCAAGTTCAATCATTTTAGGAACAATGCCACACGTTGACAAACTAACATTTCTTAAACTGATATTTATTCCGCCTTCAGCGCTTAAAAGCCTCAAAAAACCGATAACTTCTTCGTAATTATCGAGCGGTTCGCCACTTCCCATTAAAACCACGTTTGTTACAGCCCTATCTTTAATATTTCCGCCTTCGTGAGCGTTAACTGTTAGAACTTGCGATAAAATTTCGCCACGAGTTAGGTTTCGAATAAGCCCGTCGAGCGTGGAAGCGCAAAACTTGCAACCCATTCTGCACCCAACTTGAGTTGAAACGCAGAGCGTGTTGCCGTATTTATACTTCATCAAAACGCCTTCAATAACGTTTCCGTCATAAAGTTTAAACAGATATTTTTTAGTTCCGTCAACAGAAACTTTTTCTTCGATAATTTTGCAAGGCTCGTCAACAAAAACCTCTAAAAGTTTGGCTTTTAAGGCGTTTGAAATATCAGTCATATGAGAAATTGACTTTCCCAAATTGATATTATTATAAATTTGACCGCCTCGAAACTTCTTCTCACCAAGAGATAAACAAAGTTCTTCGATTTGAGTTTTTGTTAAGTTTTGCAAAATTTCCATTATTTTTTTACTAGTTTTGATAAATAAAAACCCGCGCCAAATGAAATATTAGGCAAAAATTGAAGCCCAAATTTTTTCTCCAAAGATTTTAGCGGTGAAGTTATTTTCTCAACTTCAAATTCTTTATTGTTTTCTAAAAATTTATTGATAACCCTATCGTTTTCGTCGTCAAATATTGAGCAAGTTGAATAGAAAAGACTTCCACCTTTTTTAAGATATTTAGAGCAAGTTTGCAAAATTTTCAATTGAACGTCAAAAAGGTTATCTATCGTATCTTCCGCTTTTTTTAACTTAATATCTGGATTTTGCTTAATCGTTCCATAGCCAGAACACGGCACATCGCACAAAACGGCGTCAAAGCGTTCAAAATAATTTTCGTCAATCACGCTAGAATCTTTTATGACTACCGAAACGTTAGAAATATTCATCCTTTTTGCGTATTTTTCAACAAGGTTTGCCCTATGCTCGTGAAGTTCAAAAGAAGTAACTTCATCAAATTTTTCGGCAAGATACACAGACTTTCCACCAGGCCCCGAGCATGCGTCTAGAATAATTTTATTCTTTTCTATTGCGTTGCAAATTGCAACAGAACCGATAGACTGAAACGTCCAAACGCCAGCGTTAAAATCATCGTTAATCTTAACGTTTTCAACAGCAAAAAGGTTGTTAAACACGGTTTTTTCAAACCTATAACCATTATCGATTAAATATTTTTCGCCATCAAAACCAGATTTAAATCTAACAAAATTATAGACTTTATCAAATGCGATAATTTCTTTTGCTAAATCTATTCCATAGTATTGAATAAGTTTATTAAGAGCGAATTTCGGGTATGAATATTTAACGGATAAATTGTCAATTTCCTCGCTTGGCAAGGCGATTTTTGTGTTTACGAATTTTCGCAAAACCGCATTTATAAACCCTGCGTTCGCAGTTTTTCCAAGTTTTTTGGTAAGTTCAACCGCTGAGTTAATAACAGCAAAAGGCTTTTTCTGCAAAAACTTCAAATTATAAATTGCTATTTTTAGCAAAATTCGAATTTTAAGTTTTGGCTGTTTTTGGCAGAGTTTAGACAAATAATAGTCAAGTTCGATATCTTTATCTAAAACGCCGTAAACAATTTTGGTTGTTTTCGCTCGGTTCAACTCTTCAATTTCAGTTTCGTTAATGGCTTGCGTTAAATAAGCGCCGTTTGAATAAACCTTAGATAAAATTTGATATGCATCGTAAAATAAATTTATCATTGAAGTTTATCGCCTTTAGATATCTTTCTGCCGAGCAAAAACGACTTAACGTCCATTTTTTTCGCGCCTTCCATTTGAAGTTCGAAAACTTTTATTGCTCCGCCTTTGCATTTTATTATGAGTTCACCGCCTGTTGCTTCTATCACCTTGCCAAATTCTGCGTTAGAATTATCTACAATGGTATCAACCGAGAAAATTTTGATATTTTTTCCGTTCAAATTCGTCCACGCGCACGGCCAAGGATTCATCCCTCGAACAAGGTTTTTTATCTCAAAAGCGGTTTTACTCCAATCGATTTTCGCATCGTCTTTTTTTATCATTTTAACGTGCGTTGCTTTTTCATTATCTTGCGGAATTGAAGGAAAATCGCCCGCTTCAATTCTATCAAGCGTTTTTACGATAAGTTCAGCGCCTATTATTGATAATCTATCAAAAAGTTCGCCAGCCGTTTCGTTTTCGCCTATTTTAGTTTTTTGAACGGCAACGATATCGCCCGTATCAATGCCGATTTCAGTTTTCATAATAGTAACGCCCGTTTCCTCGTCGCCATTTAAAACGGCGTGTTGAATAGGTGAAGAGCCTCTATATTTTGGCAGAAGCGAAGCGTGAACGTTGATTATGCCTTTTGGCGCAATATCAATGATTTCTTGCGATAAAATTTGACCAAACGCGCATGTTACCATAATATCTGGCGCAAGTGTTTTCAAATCTTCAACGCCTTCAAGCCTAATTTTATCGTATTGTAAAACTTTAAGCCCTAAATTTTTAGCCGAAACCTTAACGGCAGACGGCGTTATTTCTCCTTTTCTGCCAACGGGCTTATCGGGCTGAGTTACAACGGCTAAAATTTCGTGTTTAGATTTTGCTATCGCCTCAAGGCTTTTAACGGCAAAATCGGGAGTGCCGAGAAAAACTATTCTCATTGATTATCCTCCGCAATATCGGTTGCCTTGTCGATATATAAAATTCCGTCTAAATGGTCATATTCGTGGCAAATTGCCTTAGCAAAAAAATCATAAGCGGTGATTTTGAAAAACTCGCCCTTTCTGTTTTGCGCTTCGATAACAACTTTTTGCGGTCTATCAACGTTTCCGCTTTTATTTGGAACAGATAAACAGCCTTCAGCGCTAATTTGGCTACCCGATGTTTTTAAAATTCTAGGGTTGATAAATTCAAAATAACCCTCTTCTACCCTAACAACGAAAATGCGCCTCAAAACGCCAACTTGAACGGCAGCAAGCCCCGCTCCGTCGGCTTTGATAACGGTATCTTTCATATCGTCGAGAAGTTGAATTGTTTTAGGACCAAAATCGGTTACGGGAAAAGATTTTTTTCTCAAAACCTCATCGCCGATTTGAACTATTTTTCTAATTGCCATATTTCACCTAACTCAAAGAACTTGGGTTAATTTCTACGTAAACCAAGACTTTTGAGTCCTTATATCTTAATGAATTTTCGTAAATTAAATTGATAATATCATCATTTTGAGCCTTAATTCTCATCAAAACTTGATATCTAAACTTGTTTTTAAGCCTTTTTATCGGCGATTTCATTTTATTAAAAAACAAGAAATTATCTTTGTTTTCAACGTAAACTTTGTCTAACGCTTCGAAAACTTGCCTAAAAACGTCAAGCGTTTTTTCCTCGTCCTCACCTTCTATCATAACCCTTACGATAGTTGAATACGGCGGATACATAGTAGTTTTTCTAAGCGTTTTTTCACGAATAAAAAAGCCTTCGTAGTCGTAGTTTATCGCATAGCGCAAAATCGGGTTATCCGGGCAATACGTTTGCAAAACGACAACGCCTTTATCATCCGCCCTTCCGCTTCTTCCTGCAACTTGCGTTATTAGTTGGAAAGTTCTCTCTCCACTTCTATAATCGGAGAAAAACAAACTCATATCGGCATCTAAAATTCCAACGAGCGTAACGGACGGGAAATCGTGCCCCTTTGCAATCATTTGCGTGCCGACTAAAATATCGGCTTTATGCGCAGAAAACTCGCTCAAAATCTTGTAATGCCCTTCTTTGGTTTGAGTAGTGTCGTTATCCATACGCAAAATTTTGGCGTTTGGAACAATTTTTTTGAGTTCTTCAACTACTTTTTGAGTGCCTGTGCCAACGTAATTTATATGTATTCCACCGCAATCAGGGCAAGCAGATAGCATTTTATAGGTCGCACCGCAATAATGGCATTTTAAAACGTTTCCAACTGAGTGATAGTTAAGAGCAACGTCGCAATTCTCGCATTTTGCAACGTAACCGCACTCACGGCAGATAATGTGTTGCGAATAGCCACGCCTATTTAAGAAAATCATTGCTTGATTTCCACTTTCGACGCATTTTATAAGTTCTTCTTTTAAAGCCGAAGAAAACGCCGAGTTATTGCCCTTTCTAATTTCCGTTCGCATATCGGCAATAATCATTTCTGGCATTGGCTTTTTGTTAACTCGCTCGGGCATTTGAACGAGATTAAACTCGCCTTCTTTTGCCTTTGAATATGTTTCAACCGAAGGCGTTGCACTACCTAAAACTAGTTTGCAACCGTTAAATTTTGCTCTAAATTTAGCAATTTCGTGCGTGTTGTAGCGTGGATTAGATTCGCTGACGTAACTTCCGTCATGCTCTTCGTCGATAATGATAATTCCAACGTTTTCAACTGGCGCAAAGATTGCGCTCCTTGCCCCAACCGCAACAACAGCCTCTTTTGAGCGGATTCTCCACCACTCGTCAAACCGCTCACCGCTAGATAAACCGCTGTGCAAAATAGCAACGCTTTCGCCAAACTCGGCGCGAAGTTGAGTGAGCATTTGCGGGGTTAGAGAAATTTCGGGAACAAGCATTATTGCAGACTTACCTTCTTTAATTGCTCGCCTTATAAGTTCAAGATAAACCACCGTTTTTCCGCTTCCCGTAACGCCGTGCAAGAGCGAAACTTCCTTTTGGGTTGAAGTTATAGAGTTAATTGCGTTTTGCTGAAACGACGTAAACTCAACCTTTTTCGAGCGTGATTCAAGCGAGGAATACGGCGCTCTGTTTACTCTAATTTCATACGTTTCAAAAAAGCCTTTTTCGATAAGTTTATTAACGGAATCATTTGAAAAATCTTTCTTAAGTTCAGCGATTTTGCAAGTTTTTACGTTATAAAGTTTTTCAAGCGCACCTATTTGCGACTTTGCGTTTTTAGAAATTTTTGATAGCATTTTATCAAGCGTTAAACTATCGCAAATTTTAACGAAGGTAACGAGTTTTTCTCTTACCTTTCCCTTTCGCATTTCGGTTGGAAGAAATAACCTTAAAACGCTTGCTCTGTTTAAGTGATATTTCTTCTGCATAAATCTTAATAGCGCTAAATTTTCTAAAGTGATTGCTGGCTCGTCGTCAATGGCTCTTAAAACGCTTTTTAGTTTTTCTGGCGGATATGAAGAAGTTTCTTTTACGTTTATAACTATTCCGTCAACGGTAGTTCTGCCAAACGGCACGACCACACGACTCCCCACATAAACGTTAGGGAGCGAAACGTTATAATCAAAAATTTTATCGACTTCGCTATGTGCGATGTCAACTATAACTTCTGCAATCATAAATCTAAAAAGCAAAATATGCTCATAGCAAAGGCTGTGAACATATTTTTACAAAAAACTTATACGAAATTAAAACTTTGTTACTGTAACTTTGCCGTCAAAAATCTCTTTTGCAGCAAGCGTTAAAGGCTTTTCATTGGTAGGATAATCTCTGTTTTTGTTTTTTACCGCATCAAGAATTTGCCTTGCCCTTTTTGAAGCCACGATACATAAAGCGTATTTCGAGCCGGTTTTTTGCGCTAATGCGTCGATTGATGGTTCGTGCATCATAATAAATATCTCCTATATGTTAACTATAATTTTTTTAAATTTAGAAAGTTTTTGAGTTGATTTTATTCAACGTTTTGAATTTGTTCTCTAATTTTTTCTATTTCACACTTTAGTTTTAAGCCAAAATCAGTTATAGTTACGTCGTTAGACTTAGAACAAATAGTGTTTGCTTCTCTATTAAATTCTTGAACTAAAAAGTCAAGCCGTTTGCCGGCATTTTCGGTCTTGATAATATCTCTAAACTGAGAAATATGTGATTTTAAGCGAGTAATTTCCTCGTCAATATTGCTTTTATCGGCAAAAAGGGCAACTTCTTGCAATAGCCTAACTTCATCAATTTGAATATTTTCTAACGCTTCAGTAATTCTTTGCTTTAACTTCTTGGCGTATTCTTCTTTGATAAGCGGTGCGCGTTTTTCAATATTTTCAACTATTTCTTCAATGGTTTTAATTCTCGTTTCAAAATCAACTTTTAACTTCTCGCCCTCAACCTTTCTCATTGCGTTTAAATTATCAAGCGCTAAAGATAGCGTGTTTTCTAAAATTTCTTGATATTTTTCGCTATCGTCCTCAAAAGTTGGGGTTACTACGTCTGGAAGGCGCATTAGTTGAGAAATAGAATAATCTCCATTAAGTTCCGGGAACGTTTCTTTTAATTTCAAAAACGCATCGTAATATGACTTTGCAAGCGTTAAATCAACCGTTACCGGTTTAGAAGCCTCTTCGGTTTCTTTAAAGCTAATCATAAGTTCAACTCTTCCACGAGAAAGTTTTTTAGCAACTAGTTTTCTCATTAAATCGTCAAACTTCATAAACGCACGCGGATACTTGGTAACAACGTCTAAATAACGATTGTTTACGGTCTTAAGTTCAATAACTAAACTTACTCCCGCTTCGTTATATTCAGCTTTGCCGTAGCCAGTCATACTTCTCATAATTTTCTCCTCGTTAAACTATATAATATCACAGTAAAACAAATTTTTCAACTATTTATTAAATTTAATTAAATTTAAAAACTCATTTTCGTCGATAATTTTTATCCCAAGCGCTCTTGCTTTATCAAGTTTACTTCCAGCAGATTCTCCCGCTAGAACCATCGTTGTGTTCTTTGAAACGCTAGAAACAACCTCTCCGCCGTGCCCTTCAATAATTTTTTGCGCTTCGCTTCTTTTAAAATTAGTTAAAGTTCCCGTCAACACAACCTTTTGGTTTTTGAACGCTTCGCCAAGATTTTCGCTTTCAAATTTAGGCTCAACGCCAAGCGATAAAAGTTTGTCAATCTCAGCCAAATTCTCGCTATCGGCAAAATAATCAACAATGTTTTGCGCTAAAACTTCGCCAATTTCGTTCATTTCGATAAAATCAAAATAGTTAGCAGTTTTTATTGCGTCAAGACTTTTAAATTTCTTTGCTAAATCTTTAGCAGTTTTTTTGCCAATTCCCTCAATGCCGAGCGCATAAATAAAACTATCTAGCGAGCATTTCTTTGATTTTTCTACTGAATTAACAAAATTATCAGCCTTTCTATCTTTAAAACCTTCTAAGCACAAAAGTTCGTTCTTGGTAAGTTCATAAAGCATTGAAAATTTGGTTACTTTAAACGCATCGAACAATAAAGACGCCGTCATTTCAGAAACACCGTCGATATTCATTGCGTCTTTCGAAGCAAAATGCGCAATTGCGCCAACAACTCTTGGTTTACAAACTTTGTTTGGGCAGAAAATATTTGCGCCTACTTCAACCAAATTTGACCCACAAAATTCGCAAACGGTTGGCTTTTCAACTTCTTTGCTTTCGTCAAAAAGTTCGGTAGAACCTAAAATTTCAGGTATAACGTCATTGCTTCTTCTAACCAAAACACGGCAAGGAATTTTCACTTTTTTTCTTAAAATATCGCCAAAATTGTTAAGCGTTGCCTTTTTTACGGTTACGCCACACAAATCAACGGGTTCAAGAAGCCCTAGTGGCGTTAATTTACCCGTTCTTCCCACTTGCCAAACAACGTTTTCGAGGCGGGTTGTAACTTCTTCTGCGCTAAACTTATAAGCAATCGCCCAGCGTGGAAATTTATCGGTGCTACCAAGTTCTTCCCTCGTTGCGAACGAGTTGACTTTTACAACGGCGCCGTCGGTTAAAACGTCAAGTTCTTTTCGCGTCGTTTCAATGCCTGATATTGCTGAAATCACCTCTTCAATTCCATTGCAAACTTTTAAATAATCAAAAACCTTAAACCCGTTCTTTTTTAAAAATTCAACGGCATCAAGTTGCGAAGTTAGTTCGTTAGAATCAATAAAATTAACGTCATAAAAATAAATTTCGGGCTTTCTTTGCTCGGTGATTTTAGGGTCTAAATTCCTAATAGCACCAGCAACTGCGTTTCGAGCATTTTTCAAGGTTTCAGGGGCAGTTTCATTATATTTTTTAAGAACGGAAAGTCTAATTATGGCTTCGCCTTTAACCTCAAGCAAGCCTTTATAATCAATTGATAGCGGAAAGGTTTTTATCGTTCTAACTTGCGCGGTTACGTCCTCGCCTTCTTCGCCGTTTCCACGAGTGGTTGCTCGAACAAAGTAGCCGTTTTCATAAGTTAAACAAATGGTCAAGCCGTCGAACTTATATTCAACGGTATAGGTCGGGTTTAAATCGCCCGCCTTTTTTATTTTTTCGTCAAACGCTTTGAGTTCTTCCTCGCTAACAGCCTTATCAAGGCTATAAAGCCTTTCAATATGCCTATGTTTTTGGAACGACGAAATAGGCTCGCCACCTACCCTTTTCGTTGGAGAATCGGGAAGGACGATGCCCGTTTTTTGTTCTAACGTTTTAAGTTCGTCGTAAAGTTTGTCATATTCCCCGTCGGATACGGTCGGGTTATCTAAAACGTAATACTCATAGCCGTATCTATTAAGAATTTTGACAAGTTCTTTCATTCTTTCCATACTAATCTATAACTTCCATAGGCGCAAGTAAAAGCGAAAAACTTTTAACGCCAACCCCTTTAAAAGCAACGTCGCAAATAGGCTTATCTCCACCCTTTACCGAAACGATAACCCCTATACCAAAACGCGCGTGTTTAACTCTTTTTCCACATTTAAACTTGGAAAAATCTTTTCCGCTTGCGTTAGTTTTGGGAACAGACCTTGAAAAGGTTCTAGCAAAATTGCCCGTAACCGATTCCGCCTTCTTTGGCTCTTCGTAGAAGTAGCCGTCGTCCGTTGCAACGAGTTTCGGCTTTGTTAGTCCAAGTTTGTCCGATAGTTCGGTTATAAAGCGGGATTGAGAAGTAAAACTTCTCTCGCCGTAAATAAATCTCGACCTTGCTCTAGTTACGTAAAGCCGTGATTTTGCCCTAGTTATGGCAACGTACATAAGCCTTCTTTCTTCTTCCATTTCCGCAGGCGAGCCAACCGCTCTAGAGATAGGAAAAATGGTTTCGTCAAGCCCGATTATGAAAACTTTATCAAATTCAAGCCCTTTCACCGAGTGGATTGTTGCAATAGCAACGTAGTTAGATGCGTCAGCCTCGTCAATATCGCTCGATAGAGTTATTGAAGATAAAAACTCAACTAAAGTAGCGTCTTTATTCAAGGACATAAACTCAACCACTGAATTTTTATATTCGTCAATATTTAGCCTTCTTGAAATGTTTTCTTCGGAATTTGTTTCAAATTGACTCATAAAACCCGTTTCGTAGATAACCTTTTCAACGAGTTCTATCAAAGATAAGCTGTCCCTTTGCATCATAAGATACGAAATCAACCTTCTAAACGAATCGAGTTTAGACTTCGCTCCAGCCGATAAATTCAACAAATCAACGTCGCAAACGGCGTCAAAAATAGATAAGCCCGTTCGCTTAGCATAATCCATAAGTTCGACAATCGTCTTTTCGCCTATACCACGTTTTGGCGTGTTGATAACTCTTAAAACCGCTTCATCATCTAAAGGGTTTATTAAAAGTTTTAAATAAGCCGTTAAATCCTTAATTTCTTTTCGCTCGAAGAACTTAAAACCGCCGAAAACCTTGTAAGGAATAGCGTATTTTAAAAATTCTTGTTCGAACGAGCGAGATAGAGCGTTCAATCGCATTAAAACAGCAAAATCACTATATTTTGCACCACGAGCAACTAAGTTTTTAATCTGTGCGGCAACGTAACTTGCTTCGTTAACTTCGTCGTTTGCAATATAGGTTTCGATTTTTACGCCGTCGTTATTTTCCGTCCATAAAACTTTTTTGCTACGAACCGAATTGTTTGCAATAATTGTGTTCGCAAGGTCTAAAATCTTTTTTGACGAGCGGTAGTTTTGTTCAAGTTTGTAAACTTTAGCGCCCTTAAAATCTTTGCTAAAACCTAGAATATTCTTAATTTCCGCACCTCGCCAACCATAAATTGATTGATCGTCATCGCCAACCACGAAAATGTTGTTATGAACGCTTGCAAGTAACTTTGCTATGCGGTATTGAATATGGTTAGTGTCCTGAAATTCGTCAATGTGTATGTATTCAAACTTATTTGCGTAATAATCCAAAACTTCAGCGTCCTCTTCAAAAAGGTGCAAAGTTTTAACCAAAAGGTCGTCAAAATCCATTGCGTTAGATTTTTTCAAAGTTTCTTCATACAATTTATAAATTTTAGCAATAGAGTTAGCGTTCGCCCCCGCAAAACTTTCAATTTCAAACCTTTCTGGCGAAATATCGTTGTTTTTTGCAATAGAAATTTCGTTTTTAGCGTCTTTTAAGAGAGAATCGCTATCAAGATTTAACTCGGTTATAATTCTTTTTAAAACTCGCTCTTTATCAACTTCGCTATAAACGCTGAAATTTTTATCGTAGCCGTCAAGCCGTCCAACCGAATTTCTCAAAATGCGCAAGCACATACTGTGGATAGTTGATATCCACATAGAATTTGCGCTTTCGCCAACAAGGTTAATCACCCTCTCTTTCATTTCGTTTGCGGCTTTGTTGGTAAACGTTATTGCCAAAATATTTGACGGCTTAACGCCCTTTTCCATAATCAAATAGGCAATTCGGCTAGTTAAAACCCTAGTTTTACCACTTCCCGCGCCCGCAATGACTAAAACGGGGCCTTCAGTTTCTTTAACGGCAACTAATTGTTCGTTGTTTAAAGTCGATAAAAAATCCATAATAATACCTTAGTTAATATATTAACATAATTATAGCATTTTTTCAACAAAAAACTTAAATTTAAAATGGCGATTTTTAATTTTTTAGATTTTTTTCTTTTTTATAACGCTGAAGCGCTTTTTGATATTTTTCAGCAAGTTCTAAAGTATATTTTTGCTTAGCGTCATAAGTTAAATTATCATAAATTTCATGGTCGATAAGTTTAGAAAATATCAAACACATTTCTCCTTCTTTATCTAAAATTTCTTTCACTTTTAGGTAAAAACTTTCTTCGTCTTCT
Organism: Christensenellaceae bacterium; assembly: GCA_045534575.1. Lineage (GTDB taxonomy): Bacteria > Bacillota > Clostridia > Christensenellales > Borkfalkiaceae > UBA4636. The sequence continues at coordinate 35,725 of JAZSJZ010000013.1, read as the reverse complement.
TTATCTTTAGTAACCGTTTGAAACTCTTTTGATTGATAAAACTCGACAACTTCTTGCGTTTTAACTCCGCTTGCCTTTGCAAGCCTACTCTTTTCAACAACTTCTTCTTTATATTTTTCCCAAAAGCCTGATTTTAACCGCTTTTTTGCTTCTTTTGCTAAAGTTTTAACGTCTTTTTCTTGTTGCATAAATACCCTCCGCATAAGATTTTTTTATTTTCGACAATTTATGACAATTTTTGCAAGCATAAAAAAACACCCGCTAAAAGCGAGTGCTAAAAATTTACATTTTTGAATTTCTCTTTCTTGCTGCTTCAGCTTTTTTCTTGCGTCTTACAGCAGGCTTTTCGTAAAATTCTTTACGACGGAGATCGCCGATAATGCCATCACGAGAACATTTTCTCTTAAAACGGCGGAGAGCGTTATCTAAAGATTCGTTTTCACCAACTCTAATTGTAGACATTTTCACCCCTCCTTTGCCCGTGGCATTTGATAAAAAGTAACACGATTATACTAAACAATTTTGCCCTTGTCAAGCATAATTTTTTCGTTTTTCAAAATTTTGACAATTATCTTTTCCCGTTAGCGTTTTCGCCTAACTTTTCACCACCCAAAAGGTGAATATGCACGTGCGGAACTGATTGGCAAGCGTCGTCGCCTTGATTTATTACAACTCTAAACCCATTTTCAAGCCCTAAAATTTTTCCAAGCGTTGGAATTGTTGCAAAAATTCTGCCAAGCGTTTGAGCCTCTTCCGCTGTCATATCGGCTAAAAGCCTATAGTGAGTTTTTGGTATTGCAAGATAGTGATTTTTTGCTTGCGGATTGATATCTCTAATCACGATAAAATCTTCATTTTCAAAAAGTTTAGTAGTTTCAAGCTCTCCAGATACAAATTTACAAAACAAACAATTTTCCATTTTTATTTTCCTCTTATTTTATTTTTGCAAGCACGCCGTCTTTAAAAGCGTGCAAAATTTCAACGTCATAAAATCCCTTATTTAAAGAGCCTTTTACGTAAACTTTAACGTAATTCTCAGCATAGCCCTCGCTGTAGCCGTCAACCTCTTCTTCGCAAAGAAAATTCAAAGTTTTACCTATTTGAGAATTTAAAAACTCACCCTTTAGTTTATTCTTTAAGTTAATGAGTTTGTTAAGCCTTTCCTTTTTTACCTCATCTAAAAGCGCTGGAAGTTTATACCCTTCAGTTCCTTCTCGTTTAGAATATTCAAAGCAATGAATATCGCTAAATTTTATCTCTTTACAGAAATTTATCGTTTTTTCAAAATCTTCTTCCGTTTCAGTTGAATAGCCAACTATAACGTCGGTAGTAATTCCCGCGTTTGGGAAATATTCTCTAATAAGATTTACTGAATTTTTAAAATCTTCGGTTGTATAGCGCCTATTCATTTCTTTTAAAACTTTATCGCTACCAGATTGCAACGAAAGATGAAAATGTGGCGCAAAGTCTTTTAGTTTTTTGAGATTTTTTAGAAGTTTTTCGTTAATTACGTTATCTTCAAGCGAGCCGAGCCTAATTCTTGAAGGTATTTCCTCAAGTTTGTCTATTAAATCGGCAAGTTTTAACCCGTTATAGTCATAAGCCGAAAGATTTATGCCCGTAATCACAGCCTCTAGCGGTTTCAAATTTTTAAGTTCTAAGATTATATTATCTATCGAACGAGAACGGCTTTGGCCTCTTAAATATGGAATAATGCAGTAAGAACAAAAATTGTTGCATCCGTCTTGAACTTTAATATAGGAACGAGTTTTTAGCGTTTGACAAGGCGTGAATTTTTCAAAGTATGAATTATCTTCATCAAACAAAATTCCGCTTTTATCTAAAAGGTCGATAATCTTATCTTTATTGATTGCGCCGTAAACTAAAGTTACGCCGTCCTTTTTAATAAAGTCGTTTGGCGATTTTTGGCTAGCGCAACCCGTAACGATAATTTTTGCTTTATCGTTATGCTTTTTAACCCTCGCAACGGCTTGGCGAGATTTTTTCTCTGCCTCTTTCGTTACCGCGCAAGTGTTTATAATATAAAGGTCGGCAGGCTCTAATTTATCGCTAACCTCATAACCTTTTTCTTTAAGCCCGCTTATTAAAGACAAACTCTCATAAGAGTTTACTTTGCAACCGAGAGTAAAAACAACCGCTTTCATAAAAAAACCTTATTTTCTTAGGAATTATGCTATATTTTGAACGTTATTACGTTACACGTAATTTCATTTTAACCGCATAACAACGCTTGACCATTCGCCCTTTTCTAAAACGCAAATTTCTTCAAAACCAATATTAAAATAAGTTTCTAAAACGAAGTTAAGTTTGCTATTTATTATGCCACTCATAATTAAATAGCCACCTCGTTTTAGGTAAGATAAAATGGTTTGAGAAAGAATAGCCAAAATATCAGCAGTGATGTTTGCAACAACGATATCACCCACAACTTCAACGCCGGAAACTAAATTATCACGGCTAACAAAACAAACGTTTTCCAAGCAGTTTAGTTTTACGTTTTTCTTCGCCGTTTCAACCGCAACTTGGTCAATATCGGTCATAACAACTTGTTTTGCTCCAAGTTTTGCCGAAACAAGCCCCAAAATTCCACTGCCTGTTCCAACGTCAATAACCGTTAAATCTTTAGAAACGTAATTTTGCAAATGCTCAACGCACATCGAGGTCGTTTCATGTTCACCCGTTCCAAACGCCATATTAGAATCAAGCAAAACCATAGGTTTTTTTGTTTCAAAATCAATCCAAGTTGGGCAAATAACGACTTTTTCAAACTCAAGCGCTCTAAAATGCTTGCGCCAAATATCAAGCCAGTCGTCGCCGTCAAACTCTCTAGAAACGACTTCTAAACTGCCTAGTTCCACAAAGCCTTTAGAATTTTTCTTTAAATTTTCTAAATCTTGAAAAACAAGTTTAATCTTCTCGCCCGCTTCGTTCGACGGAAAGTAGCCCTTAACTAGGCTCACCTTTTCATCGCCAACCAAAACGCCTTCGTCAATATAGTCAAAGGTATGTTTTCTCTTTTCGGTAAGTTCAATAACGTCTTTCAACGAACTCACAGCAACGCCATAGTCGGTATATTGCCAAAAAATATCGGCAACAAGTTCTTCAGCCTCTACCGTTGTGTGGATTGTAAATTCCTTATAGTTCATAATAATCCTTAAAATTTATTCTTAAAACATTTTAACACAATAACCTAAATTTTACAAGAGATAGCGCAAAAAATAGCGTAACAATTTAAAAATTAAAACAACTTTTTTATTTATTATAAATTAAATAAAAAAATTTTCGTTTTCTCTTGAATTTATCAAAAATTTTTGCTATGATAATAAGGACAAGAATTTTCGAGGTCTGCAAATGATAAAAATCGGCTTTGACAATAATAAATACTTAAAACTCCAATCTCAAAAAATCAACGAAAGAATTGCGCAATTCGGTGGTAAACTTTACCTTGAGTTTGGCGGAAAACTTTTTGACGATCATCACGCATCTAGAGTTTTGCCCGGTTTTGAACCAGATAGCAAACTAAAAATGCTTTTAAAACTCAAAGATAAGGCTGAACTCGTTATCGTTATTAACGCAAACGATATTGAGAAAAACAAAATCCGTGGCGACCTTGGAATTACTTACGATTTAGACGTTCTAAGGCTAATTGACGCATTTAGGAGCGTTGATTTGTTTGTTGGAAGCGTTGTTTTAACGAGATTTTCTCATCAACCCGTTGCCGAAAAGTTCCAAAAACGCCTCGAAACATTAGGAATTAAAGTTTATAGGCATTATTCTATTGACGGTTATCCTTCTAATATTGATAAAATTTTAAGCGACGAAGGCTTTGGAATCAATGAATATATTCAAACATCTCGTCCGCTCGTAATAGTAACTGCACCAGGTCCTGGCAGTGGAAAAATGGCAACGTGTTTATCGCAACTTTACCACGAAAATTTGCGTGGAATTAAGTGCGGTTACGCAAAATTTGAAACGTTTCCTATTTGGAATATGCCACTAAAACACCCCGTTAACGTTGCTTATGAAGCAGCAACCGCTGATCTTGACGACGTTAATATGATTGACCCTTTCCACCTAGAAGCGTATAACGAAACAGCGGTAAATTATAACAGAGACGTTGAGATTTTTCCCGTTTTAGACGAAACATTCAAAAGAATTTGGGGAAAATCACCTTATAAATCGCCAACTGATATGGGTGTTAATATGGTTGGCAACTGCATTTGCGATGATGAAGTTGTAAGGCATGCCTCCCAACAAGAAATTATTAGGCGTTATCTCACTGCTCTTTGCAACCAAAAACAAGGTATTGTTAGTGAAAACCTTGTTAATAAGCAACAACTTATTTTAAAACAACTTAATTTAAGCCTTGCAGACCGCCCTGTTGTTTCGGCTGCTAACAAAAAAGCCGAAGAAACGGGAGCGCCCGCCGCTGCTATGATGCTAACTGACGGCAGAATTATCACTGGAAAAACTTCTTCGCTTCTTGGCGCGTCATCGGCGCTTTTACTTAACGCCTTGAAAGCACTCGCTGGAATTGAAAACGGCGTTGACCTTATCTCACCAACAATCATTGAACCAATTCAGCATTTAAAGGTTGATCACCTTAAAAACCGCAACCCAAGACTTCACACCGACGAGTTGTTAATCGCCTTAACAATTTCCGCAACGACTAACCCTTACGCTGAAAAAGCAATGGAGTATTTAACGGAATTAAAGGGTTGCGAAGTTCATTCGAGCGTTATTTTATCACAAACGGATGACAAAATCTTTAGAAAACTTGGCGTAAATTTAACGTGCGAACCAATTTACCAAACTAAAAAACTTTATCATCCTAAATAAAATTTATCAGCATAAAAGCCTCAAAAGCATGCAACTTTTGAGGCTTTTTTAATGCAATTTTTTAAATTATATTATTGAACCTTTCTTGCTTCAAAATAGTAGCGTTTTTCTTCGGCTTCGCCCATAGAGAAAGATTTTCTCGTCATCGAGCCTTTTTTAGCAACATATTTGAAAAGGTCCGCCTTCTTTAACTTTGGCATAAAGATTGCGATTCCATCGTGTTCTAGCGAAGTCTCAATCAAGTGGTCTTCGCCGTGAATATAGTCTTGCGCTGTTTGTGGAATATTATTTTCAATGAAATAATTATCAATAAACGCTTGAATTTGCTTAATTGCTTCAGCCGTGTTTTTAGAAACGTTAACTTCAAAATAGGTGTTGTTAGCAAAAAGTTTGATTTTTCTGCTACCATCTAACGTTTTTTGCATTTTTGTGATAAAATCTTTTTTATCAACCTCGGTTACAAGGCGGAAAATCGGTTCAAAGTTAAGGTCTTCTTCATAAATGTTGTTAACTTCAACTAAACAGTATCTTGCAGGGTGATTTTTGCGCTCTTCCTCGGTTAAACCTTCTTTTATTTTATCCCAGCACACTCTAGCCGTTGCGATTGAGTGATTTCCATCGCCAACAGCAAACACGAAAGGCTTAGTGGAATTATATTTTTCCATAATTTTTTCAGGTGAAGTTAACTTATCTAACGCATCGATAACGGCTTGCGGGTCGTCAACGAGATATCCTTCTAAAGTTCCACCATCCATATTAAGTTTAGTTGAATAAAGTTTTTTAAGTTGATCACGGCGTTCAAAAATAGGCTCGATAACAGTTTTTTGGTCGTCATCGATTAAAACTAGCGCGTGTGGAAGTTCAATCGGAGCGTTTTGGCGAACTTGAACACGGATAGGCAAACGCTCTTTAACGGTAGCCTCAGTTGCTCTTACCGCCCTTCTTTCAAACGGGTCATATTCTTCTAGGTCAAACGCAACTAATAAGCCAACACGCCTATGCCCATATTTTGTTGTTCTAACAGTTAAAATAAAGCCGTTTACCGTATCAAAAACGCCGTTTTGAAGGTAATCACGCATTGTTTGGTTGATTTTTTCAACTCTCTCTTCAGTATTATCCTTAATATAAATTTCAGGCATAATGATTCTAAGAGTTGAAACGTCGCCACAAAACTCGTCGAGTTTATCCCAATATTTTTTTTGGCTTGTGAACTGGTCGCACGCGATAACAGCCCACTTTTCAAGGTCAACACTCTTATTTGGTAGTAAAATTTCTGGTATTTTAATAATATTCATCTTAATAGTTTCCTTAAAATTATTTCTCGTTAGCAAAGTTGCCGTTTTCAAAAATCACAACGCTTTCGCCCGTTCTCGTTTCGCCCACAATCTTCAAATCACGGCTACCAATCATAAAATCAACGTGAATCATAGATTCGTTTACTCCGTTTAACCTAAATTCTTCGTCGGTCATTTTCTCATAACCTATCAAAGTATCCGAAAAGCCTTCGCCAAGCGCTAAGTGACAACAAGCATTTTCATCAAAAAGCGTTTCATAAAACAAAATTCCGCTATCGTTAATAGGATTATCAAACGGAACTAAAGCGCACTCGCCGAGCATGCTTGAGCCCTCGTCCATATTTATCATTTTTTGCAAAAGTTCTTCGCCTTTTTCGGCTTTGACTTCAACGGCTTTTCCATTTTTAAACCGAATAGAAAATTTATCGATAAGATTGCCTTTAAACGAAAGCGGTTTGGTTGAATAAACAATGCCTTCGCAAACACCTCTCTTTGGCGTTGTGAAAACTTCTTGCGACGGAATATTGGCTACGTAACGAACTCCCTGCAAGGTTTTATCTTCAACGTATTTAAACGTTCCAAGTTCATTAAGCCCAACTTTTAGGTCAGTGCCGTTTGAAGATGTATAGTGCAAAGACGCTAAATTTAAAGAATTTAAATATTCGCATCTTAAGCGCATTTTCTTATTATACGCTTGCCAATTTTCGACAGCATTACCATCGACCATAGCCGAAGTTAAAATAGCCTTCCATAAACTTTCTATCGCCTTTTTTGTTGGAAGGTTTGGAAAAACTCTTTTCGCCCAATCTTTTCCTGGAACTGCCGCAATGCACCATTGATATTTGTTTTCCATCGCCTTTCTAAAAGGCTTTACAATTGGATAGCGAGCAACTTGACGATTAGTTAACTTCTCGTTATCAACGCCGGCTAAACCTTCTGGGTCTTCGCTGATTATATATAAATGGCAAGGAAGTTTTTCTGCGCGCCATTTAAGTTTTTCAACCTCAAAACTTTCAAACTCGTTAAGCGTTTGTTGAGCTTGGAATTTATATTCCATTTTAGTAAGTTTTTGGTGATTAAAATCAACTATAACCTTTCTTGCGCCCACTTTATAGAGCGTTTCAACCAAAATCTCAATAAATTCTATTTGGTCAAGTTCGCACACAAGATAAACGTCTTGACCTTTTTGAACGTTTAAGCCAACTTTTGCTAAAAGTTTTGCATAGTCTTTTAATAGTTTTTTACTTATCATCGTTAAAAATTAAACCTTGTAGTTTAGGGAGCGCCTTTTCAAAGAAAACACCGTAGAAATGCTCGCTAGCAAAATCTAAAGTTTCCTTCATTGCTTCAATGGTATAATCAACGGCAATTTTAGCAGATTCAAATGCAGTTTTACCATTTAGAAGAGCGCCAACGAACGCGCTTGAGTAAATATCACCCGTTCCGTGGAAATTTCTTGAAATTTTTTCACCAAAATAGTATTGAACGCTATCGTTTTTACTTTCGTAAACGGCAGCGCCGAGAAGTTTTTCATCAAAACTAACACCCGTTAAAACAACGGTTTTGGCGTTAAGTTTTTGCGATAATTCTCTAACCAAACTTTCAATATAATCTTTGTCATAACCCGATAAAACTGGGGTTTTGCCAAGCAAGAACGCCGCTTCAGTAAGGTTAGGCAAAATTACGTCTGCCCCGTTGCAAAGATTTGCCATTTTCTTAGCAAAGTTTTCGTCAAAACCATAATAAAAATTGCCGTGATCTGCCATAACTGGATCGATAATCTTCAAACCTTTGTTGAATTTTTCGCAAATTTCTTCAATATAGTCCATTTGGTCGCCTAAAACGTAACCAGTGTAAACGGCGTCAAAAGTGATGCCTTCCTTTTCCCAGTGGTTAATAATTTTAGGAAACTCTGGCGTCATTGATAAACAAGTGAACCCGGTAAAGCCAGCGGTGTGAGTTGATAAAATTCCCGTTGGCAAAATAGCCGTTTCTACGCCACAAGCCGAAATGATTGGGAGCGCAACGGTAACCGAGCATTGACCAACGCAAGAAATATCTTGAATAGTTAAGATTCTTTTTTCCATATATTTTCTCCTTTTGCTAAGAGTTATTTAAAATTTCACAACTTCTAAAGACTTGAACGCCTCTTCGATTAACGCTTCAACGTCTAATTTTGCTTCAGCCTTTAAAATAGTTTCCATTTTTGGTTTTATCGCAGGATATTTTGGAAGAAAAACCGTGCAACAATCTTCATAAGGCAGAATTGACGTTTCAAAAGTGTCGATTTTTTGCGCAATTTCTATAATTTGAAGTTTATCGAACGCAACAACTGGTCTTAAAACGGGCATTGACACAACCGAGTTAGACGACGTCATACTTTCAATCGTTTGGCTAGCAACTTGCCCTAAACTCTCGCCCGTTATTATGGCTTGCGCACCGCATTTTAACGAAAGCCTTTCGGCAATTCTCATCATAAATCTGCGAAGAAGCGTTATCATAAGTTCTTCCGGGCATTTTTCGTGAATTTCTTCTTGAATATGCGTAACTTTCACAACGTAAAGGTTTAAGCCGTTAGTATATTCCGCAACCTTTTTCGCAAGCGTTTCCACCTTTTCACGAGCAAGTTCGCTAGTGTAAGGATAACTATGGAAGTGAATAGCGTCAAGTTTCATACCACGCTTTGCAAGCATAAAACCTGCAACGGGGCTATCAATTCCGCCAGATAGCATTAGCATACCCCTTCCCGACGAACCCGAAGGAAGCCCGCTTAAGCCGTTTATAACGTCAGTATAAACTAGCGTTTCACCGCTTTCACGCATATCAACGTTGACGATGAAATCAGGCTCGGTAACGTTTACCGAAAGATTATTGTTTGCTTGCAAAATTCTTCCGCCAAGTTCACGGCTAACTTCAACCGACGTTAGCGAAAATGTTTTATCAGCACGGTTTGTGTTAACCTTAAACGTTCCCGTTTTATCTTTAACAAATTCTAAACAGCATTTTTCGATTTCGTTTAAGTCGCTCTTTACAATATAGGCTGGCGAAAACGAGTGGATACCGCAGATTTTGCCAAGTTTTGATACTATTAAATCGTAGTCGCTATCAGCAAAATCGCCAACAATGTATCTAGCGTTTAGAACGTAAAAACTATGCTCAATTCCAGAGAGATTTCTCTCGATATTTTCTTTTAAAAGCCTTTCGAAATAACTTCTATTTTTACCTTTTAAATGAATTTCGCAGTAGCGAATAATAATAATTTTTCTCATAAATTTATCTTTCCAAAAAGTTTTTCACCACAAGCGTTTATCTTTGCAACAGCCTCTTGAACCTCTTCAAGAGTTGTCGAATAAATAAACCCAACTCTAATCATCCCGTCTAGCACTTTTTTATCGGTTATAAACGAAGAAATAACTCTAGAGTGAGGATTTTTAGACAAACAAGCCGAGCCCGTGCCAATTAAAACACCCTCGTCATCAAGCATATTTTGCAAAACTGCGCCCCTTTGGCTAAAGGCTGAAAGCGAAATAATATATGGCGAAGAATCGCCTTGAGTTATAACTTTAAAATATTTTTTATCAATATTTTCGATAAAATATTTCTTTAAAGCCTCAATTTTTTCAAGGTTTTCTTTAACTTTTGGTAGAAAAGCTTGGCTGACTTTTCCAAAAACGCTTATTCCTAAAACGTTTTCAGTTCCACTTCTTAAGCCGTTTTCTTGCCCACCGCCAATAATATAAGGCTGAATAACAAGATTTTTGTTATAAATTAGCGCACCAACGCCTTTTAAACCGCAAATTTTGTGGGCAGATATTGAATAAAGGTCAACTTCATTAGATAAGTCAACTTCAATTTTACCAAACGCTTGCACGCCGTCGCTATGAAAAATAAGTTTTTTGTTAACGCTCTTAGCAATTTTTGCAAGTTTATTAATATCGTTAATTGCGCCCGTTTCGTTGTTTACGTGAATTACGCTAACAAAAGTTGTTTTTTCATCGATTTTAGAAACGAAATCTTCTTCGTCAATAAAACCGCCTTCTTTTATTTTAACGTATCTAACCTCAATTCCACGTTGCTTTAGCGTTTCAAAAGATTTATAAACCGCCGAGTGCTCACCTAAGGTCGTTACAACGTTACCCCTTTTTGCATACGAAAAAATAGCGGTGTTATCTGCTTCAGTGCCACAAGAAGTGAATAGAAGTTTTCTGTTTTTGAAAAACTTTAAAATATTGTCTCTTGCGCTTTCAACGATTTTTTTCGCTTCTCTACCACCGCGATAAAGGCTTGAAGGATTGAAATAAATTTCATCAATTTCATCTATCGCAGTTTTCAATATTTGAGCGTCAACCTTAGTTGTTGCGGGGTTGTCCAAGTAAATAATTTTACCCATAATAATTTTTAAAATATTTGAATTTAAGCGTGTTTTTTAAAGTTTTTATGAAACACGTAATTTATTTTAGCGTAACGATTGTAACTCCGTTTTCGCCCTCACCAAAAGTGCCGAAGCGAAAAGATTCAACACGCTTGTCTTTTCTTAAAATATCGTGAATAGAAGTGCTTAAAATTTTCATACCAACGCCGTGAATTATTTTAACTTCGGCTTGGTTAGATAAAACCGCTTGGTCGATAAAGCGAACAACTTCATCTAAAGCCTCTTCTCTTCTTTTTCCAACAACGTTAACTTCATTTTTGAAGTTAGTGTTAATTTTTCTTGAAATTTGAACTTTAGGTTTTTCCTGCTTTTTATCTTCAACTGAAAGCCTCATATCTTTAATTTTAGCCTTCATTCTCATTGAGCCGACTAAAACCTCAGTTTCGCCGTTCTTATTAAACGGCTTTTGAATTACGCCGTATGAGCCAATCTTCGTTAAATAAACCGTTGTTCCAACTTTCGCTGTTTCAATAGTTAACTTTTCAAGAACAGACGCCGAACTATCGGTTTTTGATAGGTCGTATTTTTTATCGTCAAGTTTATTCTTAAGCGTTCTTGCCGTTATTATATCGCCACCGTCAAGTTCTTGCTTTGATATAATTTCTTTGATTTTTTCTATAAGCTCTTCTGCTTCGGCTACCTTATCGTTAACAATTCGCCTAGTTTCGGCTTTTGCTTTTTCAAAAAGTTTCGCCTTTTCTTCGGCAAGGCTTGATTTTTCTTTCTCTAAAACTTGAAGTTCTTCTTTTGCCTTTTGCGTTAGTTCTTGGAATTTATCAAGTTCTTCCTTTGCTTTTTGTCTAGATTTTTCGGCTTCTTTCAAAACGTTTTCAAAAGCAATTTTATTATCAGATAGAAGTTCGGTTGCTAAAGTCGTAATTTCGGCGGAAAGACCTAATCTTTTAGCGATTTCAATAGCGTTTGAACTTCCTGGAACGCCAATATTTAATTTATAAATCGGCGCATAAGTTTCAGGATCGAACTCCATTGATGCGTTGACGATTTTCTTGCTAGTATAGGCAAATTCTTTAAGTTTTGAATAGTGCGTGGTAACAATGCCATAAACGTTTTTCTCAAGCAAAGTCGTAAGCACCGCTTGAGCCAGCGCGCTTCCCTCTTCGGGGTCTGTGCCAGCGCCAATTTCGTCCATTAAAACAAGGCTTTTTGAGTTTGCCTTAGCCGTTATTTCAACAAGATTTTTAACGTGAGATGAGAATGTTGAAAGACTTTGCTCAATGCTCTGTTCGTCGCCAATATCGGCAAAAACTTCGTCAAAAACCGAAATTTCAGTATCAACACTAGACGGCAAGAACATTCCGCTCTCCGCCATTAAAACAAACAGACCGCAAAGTTTTAAAGTAACGGTTTTTCCTCCCGTGTTCGGCCCCGTTACAAGCAAGAAATTATAATTTTTGCCTAAAACGATATTGAGCGGAACAACCACGTCTTTATCGATTAAAGGATGCCTACCATTTATAATAGAAATATAACCTTTATTGTTTAAAATCGGCTGGGTTGACTTAGTTTTGAAGGCGTAAATTGCTCGAGATAGGCAAAAATCAATTTCCATAACCAAATCAACGTTTGCGCAGATATTATCGGCAACAAGCCCAACTTTATGAGATAAGTCACGAATAATCTCTTCAACTTCTAGTGCTTCTTCAACCATAGTTGTTTTTAGTTGGTTGTTGAGTTCTAAAACCTCAACGGGCTCAATAAAAACGGTTGAACCGGTTGCAGACTGGTCGTGAACGAAACCTTTAATCTTTGAGCGATGCTCGCTTTTAACGGGAATAACGTATCTATCGCCACGAATAGTAACGATATTTTCTTGCAAATATTTTTGCTCGTTATGCAAAAAATACGCAAGTTTATCACGAATTTGGTCATTTAACTTCTTAATTTTTCTGCGAAGTTGATAGAGTTTATCAGTAGCGTCGTCAGCCACTTTTTCGTCGCTCAATACCTTAGATAAAATTTCTTTTTCTAAATATTGGTCGCAGTAAAGCCCTTCTGCGATAGACGGCAAAATCGTAATTTCGTCGTCAGTTATTTGCGTAAAGTTATTTCTAACCAACCTCGACGCTTTAAGAAGCCGAGCCGAGCGAATAAGTTCGGCAAGAGATAAACTCGCGCCCTTTTTAGCGCGCTCTAATTCATCGCTTGGTTCATCAAAAAACTCCACGCCCGAAACGCCGTGAACGTATAAAAGTTTATGTGCTTCAAAAGTTTTGCGTTGCAAATGTTTAACTTCTTCGAAATTCGTTTCTGGCTTGAACGACAAAATAAGCCGTTTCGTTCCTTTCAAAACGGCAAATTCCGCCACCTTTGACAAAACTTTGTCATATTCCAATGTCAAAAACGTTCTTTCATTCATTATCTAAGTTCAACGCCTAAATTATTTAATCTATTTAAAATTTTCTTAACGTATCTTTCAATTTCTTCATCGTCAAGCGTTTTTTCAAGCGACGAGAAAGTAAGCCTATAAGCCATGCTCTTAGTGCCTTCTTTAATTCTATCACCAGTGTAAACGTCAAAAAGTTTGATGTCAACTAGGTTTTTAACGTTTGCAGACTTGATTGCATCAACGATATCTTGGTTGGTAATGTCTAAATTTGCTACGATTGCAAGGTCGCGCTCAACGCTTGGATACTTCGAGAACGCCTTAACGCAGAAAGTTCTGTTAAGATAAGGCGCAACTAAATCGTAATTGATTTCAGCAACGTAAATTCTCTTATCTACGCCAACCTTTTTAGCCGTGATTGGGTTCAATTCGCCCATATAACCAACAATCTTGCCGTCGATGATAATTTCAGCAGACCTTGTTGGATGCAAGAACGCGCGGTTAGAACGCTCGTAAGATATTTCTTTCGATAACAATAAATGAGATAATAAGCCTTCAATCGCGCCTTTGAGCGTGAAAAAGTCTTCCGTTTCGCCAAACATTGAAAGTGAGAGCGTTTGAACTTCGGTTGGAAGTTCTTTTAAAGGAAGTTCTTTTGCAATATAGCACTTTGCAAGTTCAAAAATTCTGCCTTCAAGGTTTTTCTTGTTAAGGTTTCTCTCGGTTGCCGATACGATTGACGGCAAAAGCGTAGTTCTCATTATGCTAACGTCTTCGCCGAGCGGATTTTTAAGCCTAATGAGATTTAGAGAATCAACGTCGTAACCAAAATTTGAATAATCTTTTGGCGAGATGAACGAATAAGTTATAATTTCGCTAAACCCGATAGACGCAAGATATTTCTTAAGTTCAAGTTCCTTCATTTGGCTATCGTTAAGACCGCCCGAAGTTATCGAAGCATTTTCTAAAAGTGCGTTCTCAATATGGTCGTAGCCATACATACGAATAATTTCTTCAGCAAGATCTGGGAATCCTTCAACGTCGTCACGGTAGAGTGGAACGCTACTAGTTAAAACGCCGTTTTCGATTTTACTCTCAAAATCAAGACTTGTTAAAATTTCTAAAATTTTATCGTTTGGAACGGTAATACCCAAAAGTTTATTGATTTTTTCAACTTCGCAAGTTATGATTTTTCTTTCATTATCGCAAGTGTTTTGGTCAATATATTCGCAAGAAATTTCTCCAGCGCCTAAAATATCGATAAGCGCAAGCGCTCTTTTTAAACCGATTTCGGTAGTCCAAGCGTCAACACCTTTTTCAAAGCGAGCAGAAGAATCCGAGCGTTGGTTTAGGCTTTTTGAAGTCTTTCTAACGTTATCTCTTTTAAACTTTGCGCTCTCGAAAACGATATTTTTGGTATCGTCTTTAATACCGCTTCCAAGCCCGCCCATAATTCCAGCGAGCGCAGAAGGCTTGTCCTTATCGCAAATAACTAGGTTATTAGAGTTTAATTCAAATTCTTTTTCGTCTAAAGTAACAATTTTTTCGCCGTCTTTTGCTCTACGAACAACGATTTCGCCACCGGTTAGTTCTCTATAATCAAACGCGTGCATTGGTTGACCGATTTCATTGAGAACGTAGTTAGTAATATCTACGATATTATTGATAGCGCGAATACCCATAAGAGCAAGACGTCTTTGCATCCACTTTGGCGACGGCTCGATTTTGATGTTACCAACAAACGAAGCCATATATCTTGGACATAGTTCTGTATCTAAAACCGAAACTTTAACCTTATCAATCGTTTTAACAGAAGTTGTTTTATAAGTTAAAGTAGGCATTTTTAAAGGAGTTTTTAAGAGCGCAGAAACTTCTCTAGCAATACCTAAAACGCTTTGACAATCAGGGCGGTTTGCCGTGATAGAAATATCAAAAACCACGTCTTTAATATCTAAAAGTTCGCTAACTTCTTTGCCAAGTTCAAAATCATCGTGGAAGATAAGAACAGAATCGCCCGAAGCGCCGTCGTAATATTCGTCAGAAATACCAATCTCTTCGCCACCGCAGAACATACCAAACGATTCAACGCCACGAAGTTTGCCGTTTTTAATAACCGTTCCGTCAACCAAAACTGCACCGTTTACTGCAACGGGAACAATATCGCCAACTTGAACGTTGGTTGCGTTAGTTACGATTTGCAAAACGCCATAAGTTCCAGCGTCAACCTTGCAAACGAAAAGCCTATCGGCCTCAGGGTGCTGACCTTTTTCTAAAATTTTGCACGTAACAATTTTGTTTACGTTTTTATTTATTTCGATAACTTCTTCAACTTCAAAACCGCAAGAAAACAAGCCGTTTTTTAACTCTTCAACGGAAACGGAAGAAATATCTACGTATTCACTTAACCATCTTAATGGAATTCTCATCTTTGCCTCCTCTCCTACTTGAACTGCTTAACGAATCTTAAATCGTTATCGAAGAACATTCTAATATCAGGAATATGGTATTTTAGCATTGCAAT
The DNA here is from genome assembly GCA_045534575.1 of Christensenellaceae bacterium. Classification (GTDB taxonomy): domain Bacteria; phylum Bacillota; class Clostridia; order Christensenellales; family Borkfalkiaceae; genus UBA4636. The sequence continues at coordinate 20,273 of JAZSJZ010000013.1, read as the reverse complement.
TCTCTCTAAACCAATGCCAAACGCGTAACCAGTATAAACGTTAGGGTCGATTCCGCAGTTTTCTAAAACTTTGCGATTTACCATACCTGCGCCTAAAACTTCAATCCAGCCCGTGCCTTTGCAAAGTTTACAACCCTTTCCACCGCACTCAAAACACGAAACGTCTATTTCAACGCTAGGCTCGGTAAACGGGAAGTATGAAGGACGGAGCCTTGTTTTAATATCGCTTGAATTAAAGATTTTCTTCAAAATTTCTTCTAAAGAACCTTTCAAATCGCAAAGCGAAATGTTTTTATCAACAACAAGCCCTTCAATTTGATGGAAGATTGGAGAGTGCGTTGCATCGTCGTCTGAGCGATAAACCCTACCCGGGCACATAACTTTGATTGGCGGTTGTTCGCTCGTCATAACGCGAACTTGACCGGGTGAAGTGTGAGTTCTTAGCAAAATGCTTTCCGTAATATAGAAAGTATCTTGCATATCTCTTGCGGGGTGATCTTCAGGAATATTAAGTTTTTGGAAGTTAATTAAATCGCTTTCAATTTCAGGACCTTCAAAAATCTTAAAGCCAAGCCCAGCAAAAGCATTTATTAAATCGTTTTTAACAAGCGTGATTGGGTGCAAAGTTCCCTCGGTTTGAACTTTAGCTGGAAGAGTTATATCAACCGCTTCTTTCAAAAACGCTTCTTGGGTTTCTTTATCTTTAAGCGCGGTTTCCTTAACCGAAATTAAGGTTTCGATTTCTTTTCTTAAATCGTTTACCATTTGACCAACTTTAGGTCTATCTTCTGGCGCAACGTCTTTCATACCTTTTAAAAGCCCCGTAACTTTACCGCTTTTTCCTAAAAGGTCAACTCTAACGTCGTTTAAAAGTTTAACGCTTTCGGCATTTTCAACGGCAAGTTTCGCACTTTGCAAAAGTTCAGCAATCTTTTCTTTCATTGTGTCTCCTTTTCGACAAGTTATAATGCATTAAGTAAAATTATATATAATAATTTACTTAAAGTCAAAGTATTTTTGTGCGATTTCAAGAGATATTTTCCAATTTTAAGTAAATTTAACGTAATAACAAAAACGAGCGGTTTTTCATTGTTAGAAAAATCCACTCGCTTTTTTGTTCTATTTTGTTAAATAAATTTCAGGAACATTGCCCAAAATGACGTTATCGTAACAAACAACTTCTATTTTCGACTCTTTCTTTATCGTATTAAAACCCGTTACAATATCGTAATTTATCACAACGTTTAAAATGAGTTGATGTTGCGTTTGATTGATTCCCGCCTCTTTAAAAACCGAAGAATATTCGCACTTAACAGACGCAATACTAATCAGTTTAAAATTGATTTTAAATCCTATCCCCGATAAGAACTTAACACCTGTAAACGCTCCTATTGGAACGTCAACGCCTTCATCTAAAGTTTTGCTATAAATTTCATAGGTTTTATCAGCAATTTTTTTAGAAAAAGCGTTTAATTTTAGAGTGTTCGTTGAAACAAAAACAATATTGCCAAGATTGTCTTTTTCGATGCTTATAACGTCGTTTAAAGTTCCAAACTCTTCTAACGTTTTACCAATCGCAAGATATGCCGAATTGCTTTTTACGGCTTCAAAGCTTGCCTCCGCTGTCGATAACAAAACTTTGTTAGCGTTAGCGTATAAAAAAACGAGCAAAATCGCTGAAAAAATTATAACAATATTTAGTTTAAGTTTCTTTTTAAACTGCACGTTTTATTATATGCAATTTAATTTGTTTTTGAACGAGGTTTGAAAATAATCGCCGCAAGATAACTAAAAACAACTGCCGCCGTAATACCCGCCGCTGCGGATTTTACGCCACCTAAAATTGCACCAAGTAAGCCAGTTTTTGCGCCGTTTATTGCGCCTTCTGCTAAAAGATAGCCAAAACCAGATATTGGAACACTAGCCCCAGCGCCTGCAAAATTTATTAAATATTCATAAACGCCTATTGCTTGCAAGAATACGCCTGCTAGTAAAAAAATAACTAAAATTTTTCCAGCGGTAAGTTTAGTTTTATTAATCAACACCTGCGCAATCATACAAATTAGGCCACCAACAACAAATGCTTTAATATACATAAAAACAATCTCTAGCATACGCCCTCCAAAACAACTGCGTGCGCAACACACGGAATAGATTCGCCTTGCTGAGTTGAAACGGTAGATAAAAGCGCACCCGTCGCCATAAAAATTACTCTTTTTAACTCACCTTTTAATAGTTTATTGTAAATATACGAGTTAAAAACAATCGCGCTACAGCCTGCGCCACTTCCGCCTTGATATTCGTCTTCTTCAATGTTGTATATCATTTCTCCGCAATCGCTATGCTGTTTTTCGACGTTGTAACCCTTTTCTTTAAGAAGTTCTTTTAAAAGCCTTGAACCTAAAGCGCCTAAATCACCGGTCAAAATCAAATCGTAATCGCTAGGCATCGTTGACGTTCCTTCAAACAAGTTTACAAGCGTATCACACGCAGCGGGAGCCATTGCCGCACCCATATTATTAGCGTCCGTTATGCCAAAATCAACAACTCTACCAAAGGTAGATGATAAAATTCTAGGAAAATCACCGCTATTTGAAATCACACACGCACCCGCACCAGTTACCGTCCACTGTGATTGAGGCGGTCTTGTGCAGCCAAGTTCAAGCGGATAGCGATACTGCCTCTCAGCCGTTGCAAAATGACTGCCCGTTGCAACAACGACGTTATTCATATAGCCTCCGTCAATTAAACTAGCGCCAATCGATAGACCTTCGCTAAACGTTGAGCAAGCGTTATAAAGCCCGATATAGGGAAATTCAAAATCACGAGCCGCAAATGACGCTGAAATTATTTGGTTTAACAAATCGCCTGATAAAAGCGCGTCAATATCGTTATCTTTTAGATTTGATCTTTTAATAGCTTTTGAAATTGCCGTTGATAACATTTTGCACTCAGCCTTCTCAAACGTAGATTCGCCAAACATATCGTCATCTAAAAGTTTGTGAATATGTTTACCAAAATTACTCTCAGCCTCTTTAGGTCCTGCAATAGAAAAGGTCGAAATTATTCTTGGTTTATTGTAAAATATGATTGTTCTCTTGCTCATAAGTTAAATAAAATTTTTCTCCTTTAAAAGTTAAAAAAACAAAATTACGTCTTTCATAATAATTCTTATTTTTACTGATTATTCCTACGATTTAAAACAAACCTATGATAAAGTAAATAATGCCTGTTGCAACGGATGCTAAAATCCCAAAGACAATAATTGGCCCCGCTACTACAAACATTTTTGCAGCCATTCCATAAACGTAACCTTCCGACTTAAACTCCATAGCCGGCGAGCTTACAGAGTTAGCAAACCCCGTTATTGGAACGATTGAGCCACCACCAGCGTAGTGGCCAATTCTATCGTAAACACCAATCCCTGTTAGTAAACAACCCAAGAAAATCATTATCATTGACACCACACTTGATAGTTCATCGCCATATAAACCACCATAAAACATTAAAATATACCTAAAAAACTGACCAATCGTGCAAATTAGCCCACCAACGAAAAACGCATTTGATAAACTTCTAACTTCCTTCGTTTTTGGGCTCATCTTTTTAACTAGTTCAATATAACTTGCGTTAAAGTTATCACTATTTTTCCCCGTCATTTTTCCTCCATAAAAGTTTCAATTTTTCGCCTTGATTTTTCACCGCTAAAAGATAAAACATTTTCAAAAACAAAAAATTCTTTTCTCATACTTTTATTTTGCTCAAAACAAAATTATGCTATACATAAAAACAATAAAAATCGCTGTATTTAACAACGATTTTTAAGAAATTTTTGTTTTTAGTTTGTTAATGATTTTATTCTCCATTCTAGATACTTGAACCTGCGAAACGCCAAGTTCTTTTGCAATTTCCGCTTGAGTTCTATCGGAAAAATATCTCAAAATTATTATCTGTTTTTCTTTATCTTCTAGGCTATCAATCACCTCTTTTAACATTATTTTTTCAATAAGATCTTCCTCACCTGTTTTTGATTCTAACGTATCTAAAAATTCTATAGGTTTATCGTTGTCGCCGTTTAATTTTTCATAAATTGAAACAGGCTGTCTTGACGCTCCTAACGCTAAAATTACGTCTTCAGTAGAAACTTCGAATTTTTTTGCTATATCTTCAACACTTGGTTCAGCCTCATTTTTCTTTCTCATTTCGTCTAAATACTTATTTATTTTAGCATTTAAAGTTTTTATAATTCTTGAAACTTTAATTGAACCGTCATCTCGAAGAAATCTTTTTATCTCACCTATTATCATTGGAACGGCGTAAGTTGAAAATTTAACGTTGAAAGATTCATCAAAATTATCAATTGCCTTCATAAAGCCAATTGATGCTAGTTGAAAAAGATCGTCATACTCAACGCCTCTGCCAACAAATCTTCGAATAATGCTTTTTAAAAGTTTTAAGTTATTTATTAGAAGTTCTTCTTTTGCGTTCTTTTGCCCATTTTTCGATTGCCTAATTAGTTCCAAAGTTCTTTCTAACGATAACATTTAGCACCTTCATAAATTTAAAAAATTATTGAAATTCTTTAGGCAATTTTCTTGAGCATAGTCAAAATCGTTCCTTGATTTTTAACCGACTTAACTTCAAACTCATCCATAAAAGAACGCATAATCGTAAACCCAAGCCCAGAGCGTTCTTCACAAGGTTTTGTTGTGAAATATGGCTGAAGAGCAACGTCTATCGATTCAATTCCAACGCCGTTATCTTTAACAATAATTTTTATGTAATCTTCACCAAGTGTGCAATTTATCTCAATTTCGCCCTCACTTTGAGGATACGCATGCACTATTGCGTTGGTAACAGCCTCGCTAACAGCTGTTTTAACATCGCTAAGTTCTTCAACGCTAGGATTAATTAGTAGCAAAAACGCTGAAACTGCAGTTCTTGCTACGGCTTCATTTTCGGATTTTGCGCTAAGTTTAATAGTCATTTCGTTCATAGTTACCTCATATTTTTGGCATAATTTCATAAATGCCGGAAAGTTCTAACACTTTTTCAACGTTAACTTTTGGGTTTTCAATAAAGCAATCAACGCCTTGTTTTTTAAGTTTTTTATATCTTCCAAGTAGCATACCAATCCCCGTGCTATCCATAAAAGATAATTCTTGCATATTAAAAACAATTTTTTTATATCTTGGATTTTTATTAATTACCGCTTCAAGATATTCTTTTGCGCCTTTTGCGTAATGTTCGTCAAGTTCGCCAATCAAATAGAAATAAAGCCTATCGCAAACTACTGAATATTTAATTTCCATAACTCCTCCTTTTGAAAAAGTTTAACATAAAAAAACACGCTTAATTTCGAACTTTTAGTCGAATAAGCGTGCTTTTTGTTATTTAAAATTTATTTACCAATTTTCTAAAACTTTATCAAATGCTGTGCCGAAGTTAAATTTTTCAACGTTAGTTTCTAAAACCAAACAAGTTCTAGAAATTTCAACACCATTTTTATAAACTACGGCGTTACCAATAATTTCGCCACAAGAAATGGGCGCAACTAAATCATTATAAAACTCAAAATTATAGGTAAAATCTTCATTTTCAGTTCTTTTTTCAAAGCCATAAACGGAATTTTCAACCTTAAATTCAACCGTTTCGCTTGCACTTCCTTTAATTTTTAACGATTGAGTTAAAACTTCGTTTTTATCTAAAATAAGTTTTTGCTTAAAATTGTTAAAGCCAAAATTCAACAAATTCGAAACATCATTAAATCGTTCTTTAGAACTCTCTTCGCCAATGCAAACGCAAACAAGTCTCATATCGTTTCTTTTAGCCGTTGCCGATAAGCAAAACTTTGCTTCGTTAGTAAACCCGGTTTTTCCGCCATCGCAACCATCGTAAAATCTAACAAGTTTGTTAGTGTTAATTAAAGTAGTTTTTGAGCCGTCAGGGTGTGTTAACTCGTCAAGATAAATGTTACTAAACTTAAAATAGTCGTCAAATTGCGTTAAATAGCAAGTCATTTTAGCAACGTCTTTAGCGCATGAATATTGCGTTGGCTTGGTTAAACCCGTAACGTTAGAAAATAAGGTGTTACTAAGCCCCAACTCTTTTGCTTTTTTATTCATTTCATTAACGCAATTATCTTCAGTTACAAAAAGCCTTTCCGCAAGTGCAACGGAAGCGTCGTTTGCGGATGCAATAATAACGCTTTTTACTAAATCGCTACACTTATAATACTTATTTGCTTGCAAAAACACTTGAGAACCACCCATACTTTGAGCGTTTTCGCTAACTAATATATCTTCGTTAAGCGATAACTTTCCACCCTCAACCGCTTCAAAAACAAGGTTTAAAAGCATAATTTTTGTCATGCTAGCAATCGGCAAACGCAAATCTTCATTATATGAATAAATAACGTCACCACAATCGGCACTCATTAGGTAAACGGATTTTGCTCCGGTTTTTAATGCGTTTTCGCTTAAATCTTCTTTGGCAAAAACTAGGTTAACACTACCAAACGATAAACATAATATAACAACAAAACAAAGCGCAATTACTTTTTTCATAAAAATATTATGCGTAGAGTATTAAATTTTATTCAAATAACAAAGTTAATGGGTCTTAAGAAAGCAATTAAAAATAACGATGAAATTAAAACGCCTGCTAACATAATGACAAAACTTACGATTAATAGTTTAAACTTTATTTCTTTAATTTTTGTTTTAGATTTGCACGTTTTATCTTGGTGATAACACAAAACCGAGAACAAAACTAGCGAAAAACAAGCAATAACACTATGCAAAAGCACAGAAAACAAGAACAAAAACAGCCCACTAATACCTAAAAAACTTATAAAAACCGCTAACGCTCCGCCTAAAACGTAAGAAAAATAGAACAACACAAAGGCTTTAAATGGATAAAGATAAACGCTTAAACTAAAAAGGTAAAACAATAAAACTAAAACAAGGTCTAAAAACAAGTTAGCAAAACTTATCGATAGAAAACTTCCGTCAATTGACAGTGCGTTAATATAAAAATTTGCAATATTGCCTACTAAAACTTGTTTTTCAAGTGCCTTATGAAGGATAATACCAACAAAAAAGCCAACAGCAACGCAACAAATTAGAAAGATTAAATATTTCTTTTCCTTTTTCAAAATACTACGGTATTCTTTAATTATTTCCATAAAAAAACTCCCATACATTTTATGGGAGAATTTACTTTATTATTCCGCAAGAGCCAACATATTATCAATAGAAATTCCATAGCCCCTGGTTGGATCGTTAATAAAAACGTGAGTAACTGCGCCAACGATTTTTCCGTTTTGCATAATAGGGCTACCGCTCATACCTTGAACTATTCCGCCAGCAACTTCTAAAAGCCTTTCGTCAGTAACTTTGATAACGTAGTTCTTTGTTTTTTTAGATAAATCATCAACTTTTACGATTGATATTGAATATTCTTTTGGCATTATGCCATCAACACAAGTGATGATTGACGCATCGCCAACTTTTGCTACGCCGACCTCGACTTTGTGAAGTTTAGATATGTCAAAATTTTCGATTTTTCCTAAAATTCCTTGCTCATTGTTCGAAATTACATCACCTATTTGGCAATCGTTTATGAACATTCCTTTTAGTTCCCCAGCCTTTCCTCTTTCGCCTTTATTTACCCCAAAGATTGAACAGCGAAAAATTCTTCCACCAAAAATTTCTAAACGTGAGCCGTTTAAGTTGCAAACCTGATGTCCTAACGCCATAAACGAGCCGTTTTCTGTTATGAAAGTCATCGTGCCAATTCCGCTTAGCCCATCACGAACAAAAAGACCTAGTTTGAGTTTTCCGCCAACGTCTTTTGCAGGCTCAAGTTCTTTAATAACCGTTTCATTTTCACGCCTAATCTTTGCAACGATGGTCTTTCCGTTATTCGTTTTTAGTGCTGTTTCAATATCTTTCACGTTATTAACGTTAACGCTACCAAGTGATAGAATTACGTCGCCCGTTTTAATTCCAGCCTCTTTTGCTGGAGAGAAAACGCCATCGCAAGTTACCACGTCGCTTAGCCCAATAACCGTTGCGCCAACCGTTTGAATATCAAAACCAGCAGGAAACCCACCTAAATAAACAAACTTGTTATCGTTTTTCGACTTCATTCCTAAATTAATAGATAGCGTTGCAACGATAACAACAAGCAATATCGCCTTTAAAACAGCGTTTTTCAATTTCTTAAAATTAACCATTGCAAATATGATGAGCAAAGGTCGTTTTTTTATACAAAAAAATAATGCAAGCCTTAAAAAACTTGCAAAATTTTTATGAAAGTTATTTATAAACTCATTTTGAATTTATCTGCCTCACAAACTATTTGTTTAGCGTGAGCAACTGCTACCTCGTTATCTTTTTTACCGCCTGTTAATCGAACAACTTCGTAAATTTTCTCATCTTTTGATTGTTTGAAAACGTCAGTAGTAGTTTTGCCATCCTTTTCACTTTTTTCAATAAGAAGCGAAGTATCTGCCATTGCAACGATTTGCGGAAGGTGTGAAATAGCAATAATTTGCCTATTTTTAGCTATTTTCGCAAAGTTTTGAGAAACAACAAACGCCGCATCGCCACTAATACCAGCATCAATTTCGTCAAAAATAAAGGTTGCATCACCAAAAGTTGCGCTAGTTACGGCTTTTATTGCAAGCATTAAGCGAGAAAGTTCACCCCCAGAGATAACTTTTGAAAGTGGTTTTTCCTCTTCCCCAACATTTGCCGAGAACATAAACGTTATTTTATCAACCCCGTTTAAGGAAACAATGTCTTGCAGTTCTTCAAACAAAACGCTAAATTTTGCACCTTTCATTCCAAGTTCTTTAAGCTTTAAAGATAGTTTTTTAGAAAGAGTTTCGCTTATTAACTTTCTCTCGTTCGTTAGATTAGAATAGGCAATTTTTAAAAGTTTTAACTCTTCAAACTTTTTATCTCTTAACTTCCCAGCCTCAAACGCACTATCTTGCAATAGATTGTATTCATCTCTTAAGGATTTTAGTTTTTCTTGAATTTCTTCATAAGTTTTGCCATACTTAGATTCAATAAGCGAAATTTCATCAATTCTAGATTCAATAAACTCAATTTCTTTGGCGTCAAACTCTTCGTCAATTAAGTCATAAAGCGTTTCGTTAATATCGCTTAAATCATCCATTATTGTAGATAGTCTCTCGCTAATCGTCCTAAATTCTTCACCAAAATTAGAAACAGAGTCAACCAAACGAATAGAATTAGCAATGCTATCAATAACGCCATTATCACCACTTAAAATTGAAACGGAATTAGAAACAGCACCCGTAATTTTTTCAAGATTAAGAAGTTTTTTTCTTCTTAAACTCAATTCTTCGTGCTCGCCCTCTTTTACGTCAGCACGCTCAATTTCATCTATACTATACTTTATAAAGTCTAGCCGTTTAAGCCTTTCTTCATCACTTCCACCAAGAAGTGATAGATTTTTATCAATATCTTTAATTCGATCAATAACGCATTTTATCTCGTCTTTTCTCTTTTTAATCTTATCTTCGCCAAGCGCATCTATAAGTTCAAGTTGATTTGATTCTTTCAACAAAATAAAATGGTCGCTTTGCCCGTGGATATCAACAAGATTAATAGAAACTTTTTTAAGCATTTGCGCCGTAACGATTTCGCCGTTTATTCTAATGCTCGCCTTACCATCAAGGGAAAAAGTTCTTTTGATTATAATTTCGTCATCAAACTCAACGCCTATATCATTAAGAGCCGACCTTGCTCTATCATTATTAGAGATATCAAAAACACAAGAAACAGAGCACTCATTTTCGCCATGCGAAATCATTGCTTTATCTGCTTTTTGACCAAGCGCAAAGTTAAGCGATTCTAAAACAACCGACTTACCAGCACCCGTTTCACCAGATAAAACGTTAAGCCCTTCGGTAAAAAATATGTTCGCGCTTTTTATTAAAGCAACGTTTTTTATCGTTAAAGATTTAATCATAATTTCTTGTATTTTTCTAGGAATAATGCCGTATTTTAAATGTTTTTATGCGTGAAATAATTGCGATAGCGCCTCAACCGCTCTCTGTGCGGAAACGTTGTCAGCCGAGATAACAAGAATCGTGTCATCGCCAGCAATCGTTCCTAAAACGTCAGTAATTTCTTGCGAGTCAATTAAAGCGGCAATAGCATTTCCGTGCCCTGCTAGCGTTTTCACAACAACTAAATTTTGCGCTCTTTCAATCGATACTACTATCGACTTAAACTGAGTAAGCCTAGATAGATAATCGCCGTGTTTTTCAACGGGTTCAGCGTATTTATACTTTTTAACCTTTCCCGAAACTTTAACAAGCCCAAGTTCTTTAATATCACGAGAAACGGTTGCTTGAGTAACCTTTAAGCCTTGCGCCTCTAAAATAGCGATTAACTCTTCTTGAGTGTTAACTTCGGTTTTGTTTATAATATCTAAAATTCTTTCTTTTCTTTTTGCTTTATTCATAACTACACCTTTGGAATTTCGTGAGTTGACCAAATATTAAGTTTGCGAGAAAGTTTAGCAAAGAAGTTTTCAGCGTATTCGCAAATTTGAACACAAACGTCGCTCTTTTCAATCTCAATAGATTCGCCCTTATTAACAACGTCCACCAAAGCGCCATCGATATAGAGAGCGCATTCTTTGGTGTCTTTAGCAATGGTAATAACCGATTTTGCCTTAGTTGAATAAACGATAGGTCTTGAGTGAAGCGTGTGCGCACAAATTGGCGCAGCCAAAAAAGCATCAACTCTAGGCGTAACGATTGGCGCTCCAGCAGACAGAGCATAAGCAGTAGAACCAGTTGGCGTGCTAACAATTAAGCCGTCGGCAACGTAGGTATCAACAAACTCCCCATCGATTGCAAAATGCAGTTTAATGCACTCACTAGCAAGGTCTTTTCCGTAATTTTTAGTAACAACTGCATCGTTTAACGCGTAATATTTTTTGCCATTGCAAACAACCTTCATAAACCTTCTTTTTGAGAAACGAAGTTTATAGTTTTTAATGTCTTGCACGAGTTTTTCAAGGCTATTTTCTTCATAACTCGTTAAAAAACCAACGTTGCCCGTGTTAATTGCAACGATTGGAATTTTATCAAGCGCAATTTTTGACGCCCTTAAAACGCTTCCATCTCCACCAAAAACGATTAAAAGCGTAATATCTAAGTTTTTGTCAATTTTAGAATCTTCTTCAAGGTCGCAAAATGATATTCCGCTCTCAGCCAAAAGTTTTTTAAGCTTTTTTGATGCTTTAACGCTTCTTTCGTTATTTTCTCTAAAATAAAAACCTATCATAAATTCTCCTTGCATTTCTTTGCTAAATTAACAATATTTTCAACGGTTTCAAACGAAATTTGTTCACCCTCAAACTTAATCTCCAGTAAATATTCAATGTTTTTCTTAGCATTTATAGGTGAAAAGCATAAATTTGTGGTAACTAAATTTTGCATTTTGCAAAACTCAATAATTTCACAAAGCACTCTTAATTGCTCTTTGGAAGATAACAAAATTCCGCTTTTTCCAAGTTTATCTTTTCCGCACTCGAATTGAGGTTTAACAAGCGCGATTATAACTCCCTTTTTGCAAATTAAATCTTTTAAAACACCTATTAAAAGCTTTAAAGAAATAAAACTGCAATCAACAACAATTCCTTGAATTTCACAAGGAAAATCAGCCTTTTTAAGGTTTCTAGCGTTGCAGTTATCCATCACAACAACTCTATTATCGCTAGATATCTTTTCGTCTAACAAATTCTCTCCAACGTCAACACAAAAAACTCTTTTAACGCCTCGTTGCAACAAAACGTCAGTAAAACCGCCAGTTGATGCGCCAATATCGGCAAACGTTAAATCTTTAACGTCAATATTAAAACTATCAAGCGCTTTATCGAGTTTATAACCACCGACTGAAACGAAAGTTTTTTCTGCTTTAATCGCAATTTCAACGCCCTCTATAACTTCATACGAAGGCTTTAAAACGGCTTTTCCGCCAACGAAAACTTCGCCTCGCTTAATTGCTTCACTTGCCTTATTTCGTGAGGAAAAATATTCATTTTCAACCAAGTAACTATCTAAGCGCATTAGTTCTTACGCTCCGCTAATTTCTTGGTAAAATCAGTTAAAAAACCGTTTTTATCAAACGTTTTTACAAGTTCTAACGAACTATTTAAAATAGCCGAGATTTTGCTTTGCACACCTTCTATGCCATAAAGCGAGATTGCAGTTAGTTTGTTTTTCTTCTCGTCTTTACCAAGCGTTTTCCCAAGGCTTTTCTCATCTCCTATAACGTCTAATAAATCGTCAACGTATTGAAACAAAAGCCCAAGTTCGAATCCATATTTTTCCAGGTTAGAAACGTTGGCTTGTCCGCTTAAAAGACCAGCCATAACGATTGGCGCTTGAATAAGTTTTGCAGTTTTTAGTTTATGAATATTTAAAAGTTTGTCTTCGCTAAATTCTGTTTCAATGGTTAAATCATAGGCTTGACCGCCAAGCATACCGCTATAACCCGACGCATTTGCAAGGTATCTGCACGCAGAAATTTCTTGCGACGTTTTAGAATTTTCGAAAAGAACTTCGAACGCAAGATTTAAAAGCGCATCGCCAGCTAAAATGGCAATATCTTCACCAAACGCCTTGTGGTTAGATGGTTTTCCGCGCCTTAAATCGTCGTTATCTAGAGCGGGCAAATCGTCGTGAACTAGAGAAGACGTGTGAACAAGTTCAACAGCGCACGCAAACGGCAACGATTTTTTTAAATCAAGACCAAAATTTTCGCAACAAGCAAGACACAAAACAGGTCTAATTCGCTTGCCACCCGCCATTAAACTATATTCCATTGACTTTATAAGCCTTTCGTTGCCTTTTAGCGATTTTATCAAGTTAGATAAATATTCGTTCACTAAATCAAGGTAAGACTTATATTTTTGCGAATATTCCATACTATTTTTTAATTACAGCCTTTTCGTAAGCAATTAAAGTGTTTTGCATTAAATATGCAACGGTCATAGGACCAACGCCACCGGGAACAGGCGTAATCATTGAAGATTTTGGCTCAACTTCTGCAAAATCAACGTCGCCAACAAGCCCGTTTTCAGTTCTATTTATGCCAACGTCAACAACGATAGCACCTTCTTTTACCATATTTGCCTTTAAGAAATTAGGCTTGCCGATTGCAACGATAACGATATCTGCTTGAGAAGAAATCTCAGCAAGATTTTTAGTTCTTGAGTGGCAAACTGTAACGGTTGCGTTTTCGTTTAATAAAGCAAGAGCCATAGGCTTTCCTACGATTTTACTTCTGCCAATAACTACAACGTTTTTACCAGAAAGTTCAACGCCGTAGGTTTTGAGCATATAAACAATACCGCCTGGCGTGCAAGACAAATAACCGCCGTTACCTAAAACGAGTGCGCCGAGGTTAGAAGTTGTAAAACCATCAACGTCCTTTTTAGCAACAACAAGTTCGGTTGCCCTATCTTCGTCAAGGTGTTTTGGAAGAGGAAGTTGAACCAACACGCCGTGAACAGAATCGTCGTTAGATAATTTCACAATTAATTCGTCAAGTTCTTTTTGGGTGATTGATTCGTCAAGTTTAATCAAATCGCCAACCATACCAACAGCCTCGCATGAAGTTGCCTTATTTCTAACGTAAACGTCGCTTGCAGGATTTTTCCCAACTTGAACGATAGAAAGATTGCATTTAGGATAACCTTCAGCGTAATATTTATCGAGTTTTGTTTTAATTTCTTCCTTTAATTTTAGCGCAGTTTTCTTGCCGTCAAGAATAATACTCATTATTAATTCTCCTAATTGTGTTTTTCGTAAAAATTGTTAAAATCGTAGATAAATCAAGCGTTTTCTAGCCTTTTTTTATATTCAGCCATAATGCCGTTAGCAAAGTTAACGCTATCTTTTGTGGAATACTTTCTGCAAAGCGACAATGCCTCGTCAATAGCAACGATAGATGGCACATCTTTAAAATAGGTCATTTCACCAAGCCCGATATAAAGCGCACATTTATCGGTTACGTAAACCCTATCAAGCTTATAATTCTTTGCAAGTTCCTCTAATATTTGATCAAGAGTTTGTTTGTTTGAAATTATTGTTTCGTAAAGATTTTTAGCAAAATCTATTTCTTGGCTTGTCAATGAAAATTCGTGGCATAGTTCCATAAAAAGACTTTCATCGTAGTCGGAATAAGTTGTGGCGTAAAGCATTTTGAACACCACTTCTCTAGCATCTTTTCTCATAATTTCTCCAAAATTTAAGGTTAGTAAAAAGATTTTAAAAAGCATAAAAAACCGTGCTTAGGGCACGGTTATTTAATTAATCGTCAAGTTTTGGCTCTTCAAACAAAACGTCGTTAATATAAACGTCTATCTTAGAAATTTTATATTTAGACATATTTTCAACGTTTTGACGAATTCCGTGTTGAATATTGTAAGCAATATCTGGAACGTTATAGCCGTATAAAACAGATACGTTTACCGATACCGAAATACCCGATTTATCGGTAACAACTTTAATGCTATCTTTAAGACTAGACTTTTTACCAGATTTAATGGAAACGCCTTCAACACTCGTAACTGCTATGGCAACAATGCTTTGAACGATATTCTCGCTATAAACAACTTTGCCACGGCTTTCGCCATTTTTGTATTCAGCCATAAAGCACCACCTAATAATTTTTACATAGAATATGTAAAAAACAATTTTCTTGTTCTTATTATACCACAAGACTTTGCGTTTTGGTAGTGTTTTTTAGACAATTATTCAACTAATTGGAATAATATTCACTTTTTCAGGCGTTGCGTTAACTTCTTGCGACAAAATTGTGTAAATTATAACAGCATCGTCTTGGTCAAATTCAGTATCTTTAACGATAACGTTAATGTTTTCGCTCGTTAACCCGATTGACACAACCGATTCTTCATAACCCTTCGCCTTTATAAGTTTTTCAAGCAAAAGTTCTTGTTCGATAATTTCGGTTAACTTTAACTTCATATTTAAAGCGTTTGTTTTGGTTTCGGAATTTTCTTCGCTAGATTCTATAACTTCGTTTAATTGAAGAAGTTGTTCGCTTCTAGATGCTGAACGCTCGGTTTTATACTGAGCAAAATAGTTAGCAACAGAAACAGCGTCATCACCAACCGATTGCTTGCTAGTTAAAACGAAGTTTAACACAGCGGTAACAGCTAAAAGCAAAACCATACAGCTTAAAATAATCACCTTTTTCTTTTTTGACATATTTATTCTCCTATTTTTAATTTATTTCATTGATAACACTCTAATTTTATCTTCGGGTATTGATAAAAAAACTTCGCACGCATTAAGTAAATCAACTTTTACGGATAAATTTTTAGCACCTTCCGCAACTATTACCACACCCACAATTTCAGGATATTCTTCTTTTAAAATTACGGGTTTTCCAGCAACGATTACGGGCGTTTCGGTTTTTGTTTTAGAAGCCTCGAGATACGTTGTTTCTGTTGCAAATATCGTTTGCATACCAGATTCAACTGAAATAATAACTTCAACCTTACCAGCACCGTCAACTTTTGATAAGCAATTTTTTAACTTGTTTTCAAGGTTTTTTACGTATTCATCGATAGAATTTAAAGAAACTGTTTCAGTTTTTGAGCCAAATGCGTTAAACATAATAATTAATGCAACAACTGAAAGTGCAATAACTATTAAGTATTCAATTTTTATTTTAGAAACAACTTTCTTAACCTTTTCTTTATTAGAAATTTCTTCTTTTTCAGCCACTCACCAAAACATCCTCCTTAGATAGATTATATTCGAAAGACAAGGCTTCTTTAATCTCAGTAATAATTATATGAGCCTTTTCTTCGTCTATTACAAAATTATTAAATTTAACCAAAATTTTTCGAACGATAATAGTCGAATTTTGGCTATCTGTTTCTAGTGTTACGCTAAAATTTTCATAACCTTTTTTTAATAAAAATTTTTCTATTTCGTCAACAAGATTTTTTTCTCTTAAATAATTTGTATAGCTCTCAAAATATTCGTCAATATAAACAGTTTCTAGGTCAAATTTGTTGGAAAACTGCACGTTTTTCAACTCTTTTATTGGCGATAGTAGCATCACGACTAAGATTAAAGAAAACGCCGAGTTTGCTATCTTTTGCATTTTTCCGTTTGGAAGAAGCGTTTTTGCAATTTCACTTATTATAACTATTCCCGCAATAGATAGCGCATATTTTTCAAAACTCATACAGCACCGCCTAGCGAACAAATAACTAAAAGTAGCATAACGAAATAGCAAACGGCAACCATTATGACCGTTGATAAAACAAGACTCAATGAATCTGCCGTTCCAGATATTATCTTCACGCACGGCGAATTTGTTGCAGGCTCGATTATTGCAGATAATAGCCTTAACAAAAGCGATACTACCGCAACGTTAATTATCGGCTTAATTATTGATAAAACAAGGAGAATTAAGGCAAATGAACCAACTGCATTTTTTATTAGAACACAACACGCAAAAACAACGTCAAAACCGCCGTTTACGAGTGAATTTACAAGCGGAAGCCCACTACCAAAAGCGTATTTTATTGCTTTAAACGAAAGCCCATCGTAAGTGGATGAAGTTATGCCTTGCGCGGTTACAAAAAAGCAAAAAACTAACGATACAATACCTACAATCCACTTAAAACTGCTTTTTAAGAACTCGCAAGTTTTATTTAGCCTTACTCTATCGGTTAATGAAGATATTGCCGAAAACAGAAAATAAAGGCTTGAAATCGGTATTAAAACAATTAAGCACACGCTTGATATAATTGCGCACAAAATTGAAACGAAAGGTTTAAAAATTGAAACGCTAGAAACTGCGCCTGCGCCTTGCAAAACGGTTAGCATAACGGGAAAAACGGCTTGAGTTTGAGATGAAAGTGAATTTAGAGTATCTTTTGATAAATCTAAAACATTTTTAAACAATATAGATAACAAGCCTATTACGCACGCACTAGAAAAAAACGAACATATAACGATTAAATTATCGTTTTTTCTATCTTGAAAAAACGCTGTTAAAAGCGACAATAAAACACACACCACTCCTATCGAAACAATGGTTGGCAAAACGCTCAAAATCGTGGAAATAAAATTATTTTTAACACTTTGAAAAATCGCATTAACGTCAAAAGCGTTCTCGTTATTTAAAAGCGATAACACGTAATTTTCAACGTTTAAATCTTCAAAATATTCAACCTTTTCAACTTCGTTTTTTATATCGTTTAAGTCAAGACCAGATATTAAATTTTCGATTGTTGAAGTTATTTTTTCGTTCTCATTAAAGGTATCTGCATAGGCAGTTTTTTCATTAAAAACAACAAAAATACTAGCAAAAAATATAAAGCAAAGAATAGGTATTAAACGATTGATTTTATAACTTCTAAAAGGCTTTCTAAAATTGGCATCGCCACCGCGATTACGATTAATTTTGAAACAAGGCTTAACTTGTCCGCCAGAGATTTTATTCCAAAATCTTCTATTATTCCTATTGAAAATTCGCTTAAATAACATATCAGCACTATTTTTAATATAATTTTTATAACGTTTTCACTTATTCCGCTAATTTTGGCAAGTTCACCAAAGAACGAAAAGGTATCACCTATCATTTCCAGCGCAATAAACAAAAAGATTATTGATGCGCAAATGGTTAAAACCATGCTAATTTCGCCGTTAACACTCTTTAAATAAACGATTATTATGGCAAAAACTAGCGCAATTATTGCTAATTTAACAATATATTCCATACGCTAAAATATGGTAAATATACCGCTTATCGTTTCAAAAAGTTCTGCAATCATAGAAATTACCATTGACAGAACGATTATAAGCCCAGCAAGCCCAACCAGCATTGAAATATCGTCCCTATCGGCTTTTTTTAGAATTTGGCAAATAACCGCAACAACAATGCCAATTCCCGCTATTTTAAAAATTACGTCAATACCCATATCCCCTCTAAATCACGACAACAAGTAAAATCAGCCCAAATGAAAAACCAAGTTTTCCACCAAGTTGCGTGAATTTTTGATAAGCAATTTTTTGGCTTTCTAAAATGCTTTTGATTGTGTTTGTGTATGAATTTAACAC
Organism: Christensenellaceae bacterium; assembly: GCA_045534575.1. Taxonomy (GTDB): domain Bacteria; phylum Bacillota; class Clostridia; order Christensenellales; family Borkfalkiaceae; genus UBA4636. Next base: position 2,110 of record JAZSJZ010000013.1, on the reverse strand, counting down.
GTCTAATTGAGTTTTTGCATCACCTGAGCCAATAAAGTTCACATAGCCCTCAACAAACTCTTTTTGCTCAGTTGTTAAGTCGTCATCTATGCACAAAAACTTCTCGCCTTCAAAGATTTTTTCAACACCAAAAAGAGCTTTTTCAAGTGGTTTTGGAAGATTTTTTAAGCGAACGTCTAAAGTGTTTGAATAAAGATTAACGTCATTTATAAGCGATAAATTTAGCGTTAAAAGACTTTCAAAAACCTCTTTTCTATGTTTTTGTTTATCGGCAAGTTTTATGCCTATTATTGATGAAACCAAAACTAATATTAAGCCTAAAACAAGTTTAATCAACTAAATCAAACACCCCTTCAACTGTTCCCACACCTTCTCTTTTTGATAAAATAACTATTGTTTCAATCAAATTTTCACTAAAAAGCGTAGAAAACGATGGTCTTTTCTTAATATCTTCTACAGTATTCCCATGAGCAGAAGCAATAACTTTCACGCCAGAGTTGATTGCGTTAAAAAAACCGTCAACGTCATTTTTTGACGATAACTCGTCCGCAATAATAACTTCCGGAGCAAGATTTCTAACACCTTCAAAAAAACCAAAACTCTTTTTACAATTTTTAAGCGCAATCAAATTCTTACCAAAATCAACGTTATCAATAAAAATTTCGTTCTTTTCATCAACAACTAACACGCTTTTTTGCATATTTTTTGATATTTTTTTAGCAATATCTCGAATAAAAGTTGTTTTTCCTGCGCCAGGAGGAGAAATTATTAGCGTGTTTTTAACTTTAAACTTTTCAAAATGTGCAAAAAGTTTCAAACTGCAATTATCAACTTCGTGTGGAATTCTAACAACAAGCGTCGTTACGTTTTTAATAAACTTAACTTCCCCAACCTCGTCATAACAACACTCACCGCTAAGGCCAATTCTAACGCCAAATTCAGTTGTAACGTAGCCGTGTTTTATCGTTTCTTGAAAAGCATAAATAGAATGCTTAGTAAGTTTTAAAATTATTTTTTCAATATCCTCTTTTGTTACGACTTTTTGGCTTAAATATTGTTCGTTTAGGCTAGTTTTTGCAAAAATTCTATAGCCTAGATTGATTATGATCTCATAAACGCAAGATAAATTCCAATTTTTAACGTCATTAAAGCACTCTGGCAAAAACTCAAGCATAGGACAACCTTGTTTTATAATATTCATTGAAAGTTAAAATAATTACAAAATAATATAATTTTGCAACAAAAAAAGAGGCTTTCGCCTCTTAATTTGATTTTGTGTTATTTAATTTCAATTTTCTTATCATCTGGAACTTTTTCAACGGCTTTTTGAATTGTGATATTCAAAACGCCATCTTTAAAATCGGCAGAAACGTCATTTTCAGTAACGCCGTTTCCTAGGTAGAACGTTCTCTTGCAAGAAGAATACACCCTTTCGCGCCTAATATATTTCTTGCTGTCATCTTCTTGTGGCGCAGAAGTTGCCGAAATTGTTAAGTAGCCATTTTTCAATGATAGAGTAATATCTTCTTTTTTGAAGCCCGGCAAATCTATGCTCATAAGATATGAATTTTCTTGATCAACAACGTCAGTTTTCATAATCGAATCAAAATCGTGTTCAAAAATTTTTGGAAAAGAGAAGAAGTCGTCAAAAAACGGATCAAATAAACTACCTGAATTTCTTAAAGTTAAACCATTGTTAAATAATTTCATATTTTTTCTCCTAAAATATTATTATCAATCGGTATTATTGCCTTTTGACAACATTATTATACAATAGAAAATTAGCACTGTCAAGTCTAGAGTGCCAACTTTTAATAATTTTTTAATAATTTTTTATTAAATTTATATAAATTATTTTACAAAATTATTAACTCTGTATAAAAATTAAATTTATTTAACGCTTTTTTACAAAAATTAGAATAATTTAGATAGTAAAAAGACTGTCAATAAATTTGACAGTCTTTTAAAATGGAATGCGGCAGCTCCTTATCCTCCCGTGCCGTTGCCAGCAAAGTACTTTCAGCGCAATTGAGCTTAACTTCTGTGTTCGGAATGGGAACAGGTGGATCCTCAACGCTATCGCCACCGCAATGGTTATATAACAGCCGTT
>JAZSJZ010000006.1:0-93719 GCA_045534575.1 Christensenellaceae bacterium | reverse complement strand
TTGTATCTGTTGACTGCAAAGATAGCGTAACCTTCATTCATACGAGGGCGATTGTAAAGCGGAGTTCGTTCTCCGCCGCTATACCAAAAATTCAGCGTATTATCGCTTGTTAAAAACGACCGATTTCTCGGTCGTTTTTGCATTGTCATTATGCTACCAATATAGATAAATGGTGCATTCTCTCATATTGCTGTAAATTTTGATATAACTGAGAAGTGGTAAAAGCCTCTATCGAGTAGGAACATCTTAAACCGTTCTCTATATATTTCAATCCAAAATTATTACACAATTTACTAAAAATATGTACAAAATCATGCCCATTTGTAATTTCTAAAAAATATATTAAAGTAGAACATTGTGGTTCGTTGTTAACCAATAAAATTTTTGCCCCTCACCTAAAAGGGCGATTTTGCAGTAAAATGTGGCGGTCTAAACATAAAAATTTTCTTTTATGCGCAAAAAAAGGCAAGTAGAACAAATCTACTCGCCTGTTAGGGAAGATATTATGTTGAATAAAGCAATAGGCAAACACCCAACTTATTGGACATTTGCCTACTTTTGTAAAAGTTTTTAATTTTTCTTAAAGAATTTTATAATATCAGGTGCGTGTTCTATAACTAATTTTGATACACCATAAACAGTCAAAGCAACAGCACCATATTTAACAGGCTTCCATTTGTCTTGACTTGACTTTTTTTGTATATCGCAAATTTGAGCTTTAATTTCAACTAATTCTTTGTAATTGCGCTCTTTTTCTTCAGAAGACAATTCCAAATTAGGATTTTTTTCTAACTCACAAAGAGTAAGAAGTCTATCATTTAATGCTTTTAATGTTGCGATGGTGACAGCATCATTATTTTTTGCAAGTTCGTTAATCTCTTGCATAAAAATCCCTGCATATTTTATAACTTCTGTAATAAAAGATTGTGTATTTTTGCTTGTTAACGCTTTCCCTATAGACAGTAAGTCTTTAACGGAAGAAGATTGAATTTCTTTTGTATTCATAAATTCTCCTTGAAGGCAATTATTTGCCTGTCATTTTTTTCTTTAGTTGTTTGTTGTCGTTCAATGAATGACCGTTTGCGTCTTTCCAATATTCCCAACCATTTCTATTTCCACATAAAATAATACCCGCAGAAACACTTAATGCAGTATATCCCTTTCTTTGTGCCATAAATAGATAAGGCTTAACAAAAACAGCACCTTTATCAGTTTCTTTAATAACGCCACTTTCTAAAAGTTCGGAGTATAAATCGTATTGCCATTCTTCAACATTATCGTTTGTATTATATTTTACGATTTCAGAGCCTGCTTGTACTTCAACGCTACCATCCTCTTCGTATAAATATGCAAAGGCAACAACGTCATCCCAATCTAAAAGAATTTCGTGTTTTTCAATAACATCATCAGAAGCAGAAGAGTACGGATATAACTCTATAATTTGATTGATGAGTTTTTGAGTTCTTTCGTTAATTTCCTCTAATGTCCATTTTTCTTTACTTAATATTTCTTGGTTTATGGTTAAATGAGCCGTATCAGCTAAAATTTCTTTCTTGTATTCCCAAGGCTTATTTTTCATCTTGCTGTTATCAACCTTTGTTGCAAGAGTAAGATTCCCCAACCTATGTAAATTTCTTTCATAGATAATTTCATCAATATCGCCGAGCGCCGTTAACCATTCTTTCGTTGGTGTTTGCGGCATTAAATGTTCTACACTTAATTTCTTTAAGTTAACAGGAGCAGGGTTATTATGAGTTTCAATCTTATCAAGAATAACTCTTAAAGTTAACCTTAAATTATATACGTTAGCATATTCAAGGAAATTCTTTAATTGTTCGTCATCGGGCATTGCCGCAGATTTACCACGTTGTTTGTTAATTAAATTTTTCTTTACATAATCAACCACTTTAGAATAGTCATTGCCACAATCAGTTAATACATCTTTTAATAAAACAGGGAACAACCTTGTAATATCACTCGTGTCAAGACCACAAATAGAACGACGAACCAAATAAATATTAACAATATTTATTATTTCATTAAATTGGTCTGCATTAATAAGCGTATTTCCTTCTTCTCCAATGGTTTCATACAGGCTATACATTTCCATAAGGAAAGGAGCAGGCATTTCGGAAAGGTTATTTCTAAATTCTTCGATAGCAGTTTTTATTTTAATGTCAACATTATCAATAGGCTTGGTGTAAATGTTGTAATAGTATTTGGCGTATAAAACAATATTTTTAAGAATAGCTTCGGGGGTACTATTTAATATTTCATCAGAGTACCATTTTTTGAAGTCTGAATATATAGAATTAACATTTGATAAAGTTTTATTTTGGCAAGCCAAAAACATTCTAAAGAAAAGTTCTATTTTCTTGGAATCGCTTGTTAAATATTCTTCTATTTTTCTCCAATAGTTATTATACAACGTTTCTTGAGTATCGCTATCAACGTCCATTAATATGTAGTTTCTTATTAAATCAGATGCGTTTAATTTTGCGCCCGTAGAGTTGATACTTTCAAATATTTTTTGCGGACTATCGTCTTTGTTTACGGGAATGCACACTACATACAACTTGTCTAACGCCATTAAAATATCGTTAAACGAATAAGTTTTAAGCAATTCTTCAAGTTGGTCGTTAATCCACGAGAAATTCTTATATACGTTTGAAGCCTTATTTGTAATTTCGTCAAATTGTTCATTAACGATTTGTCTATACACTTCGTCATCGCTAACTAACGGTTTTAACTTAAATTTTAATTTGTCCGCCACGTATTGATTAGTCAAAAATTGATTTTCTATTCTTTGAGCATCATCAACTAATCCTTTCTTAACCATTAAATATTTGATAGCGTAAAGGATTAAAAATGTAGTAGTTAAACGTTGTTGTCCGTCGATAACCGAAAATTCTCTTGTGGAGTAATCGATTGGCGTATCTAAATATATAAGAATCCCCAAAAAGTGTTTATCATATTTATCCTCTAAAACGCTTTTCAAGTCCTCAACGTATTGTTTAACTTCTTTATTGGCAGTCCACGTATAATTTCTTTGATATACAGGGATAACAAATTGTCCACCAACGCTTTCTCTTAAAAACTTTAATAGTCCTGTTTTTACAGGTGCCTGATTATCGTGCATTTCTATTCTCCTAATTAGTTTGCGGTATAACTTGACTTTGATGGCGTGTATGTATTAATCATATCGGAATATTCTTTTTCGTCAAGATTTAACAAATCGGCAACAATAATATCAAAGTTTTCGCCTAAATCTTTTACTTTATCGCTATCGTCAACCAATCCCACCATACGATTAATATTTATCGGGGCAATATTTACCTTGAGTTGGTTAATTTTATATCTAAAGAAGTCAGCTACGTCAGGGTGAACATAGGGAGCAATCATCATTGCCCTGTACTTAATGCCCGTTTCTTGCGTTTGTTCTTTAACGTGTCTTGCAACATTTGCCGTTTCGTTGTTTAGGATTTGATTTTTACCACGTTGCATTGTAGGCTCAAAGATAAACGAGCCGTCTGTATGATGGTAAACTATATCACACTTACCAGAAGGCGCAAAGTGAAGTGGTTCACCTTCTTCATTGTAAATGATATTAGAAACCAAGCCGGCCGTTCCATATTTCTTGCCAATTAATAATGCCAATAAATATTCTAAGCGTAATGGTTCTGATATTTCTTCAAACTTAGACTTATCTCTAACAACGCCTGCCAAAATCAACAATTCTTTATTCAACAACTTAATATCATATTTGTCTGCGGCTTTCTGAAGATTCATATTGTAGAAGAATCTATCAAGGTTCTTTTCTTTTTCATCCAAAGAAAGTTCTTGATTCATTGTAAAGCCGTTTTGTGCAAGCAATTTTTCTTTTGATTCTACTATTTTCTTGCGAACAATATCATCCTTTTGCCAAGGGATTTCAATTTTACTTAAATAATCGTAATAATCTACTTCTGAAGCAAAAGTTTCTGATTTATATCCTTTATAAACGGATAAAATGCTTTCGATTTTTTCAATGTTATATGCTGAAAAATCGTAGTATGTATATCCAAAAGCTCCACGTTTGATAATAAGCCCCGTCATTTCAAATTTTCTGAAAACGTCATCAGGATAATCACTTTTGATGCTTTCTTCTGCTAATGGTAAAATATCGTTATCAATTAAATATTGTCTAATATATGGCATATTTAATTCGTATTTGAATTTTTTACGATAATTAATAATGTCGTTTGCGGCTTTTTGATAATCACAATCTTTCATACTTAATACAAAAGCTGCAAATTCGTGGCGCAAAATTCCCTTAGCTTCATTGCCTAATGCTTCCCATTGTTTTTTGACTTCATTTATAACGAAAATCATATTAAGGAAAGGGCGAGCCTCGTTAAGCAACTGTACTCTAATGGGGCTATGGGCGTGCATACCTATCATTGCCTTTGTATAAATAAGAGTAGCATCAGTTTTCTCGTCTAATAGTTCTTGTCCTAAAGTTGTGATATGAATTTTATAAACGCCACGTTTAACAGTTTCAAAACGTAAAAAGCCTTGGTCTTTCATAGAGCGAAGTTGTGTCATAACTCTGCCGTGCAAACCTGTTGCTTGTGGATTATTTTTAATCGCTTCCTTAGCCTCACTAATTGTGAGTTTTTCTCCATCAGCAATTTTCTTTTTAACATATTCGGGAATGTCAGAAAGTCGATAAACGCCATCAACAACTAAATCAAAGAAATATTGATATGATAAACCTTCGTCAAACTCCTTATCTGCATAAGGGATAAAGTGATGTAAAAATTCCATATTTCTCTTCGGGTTTCTTACTGTGGTGTTTATTGAAAATACTTTATAGCCTTTTCTATTTCCGCTTCTCCCTGAATCGTTATTAGCCATATCTTCCTCACTGTAATTATAAATTATTACCTCGTCTGCATCGCTTAAATTCTTTTTTTGATAACTTGAATTTAAGTATTGACGTTTTATATGTTTTACGTTATATTTTTTCATCCACTCTTTTAATAGAGTGTTTTCTTTTCCGTTTGATTCAATAACGTTAGATAAAAGGAATTTATATCCTTTAGCGTTAAGAATATCAAGCAAATCAAGCAGTTCTTGTTCGTCTTTCTCATTCCAAAAGGAATTATATGGTGCTTGTGTTATTAAATACGGGGGGTCAAAATAAAACAAGTCATTATTATTGTTTGTTTCATATAAACTAGGCGTTCTAAAATCAAAATTTGTTATTTTTAGTTTTTTATTTTGAACAGCTTTACAGTAATCAATAGTACGAGTTCTTAAAGATTCTACAAAATCAACTTTTCCAACAGGAACGTTAAACTCATCTTTTCCGTTAAATCTTAAAAAATGATTAAATCCATAAATGACCAAAACAAATAATTTAGCGACTTCTTTATCTTTGTTGTAGTCGTCCTTTAATTTATTGTAGGCATCTTTATTATATCGCGAAAGACCTTCGTGTTTTTCTTCTATATAATTATTTCTACCCTCATAATAGGTATTAGTTAAACCGTATTGGGAAATTAAACTATCCGTTTTTTTAATAATTTCTTCTGCTGTATTTGTCCGAAAATACTCAATTAAGTCTAAAATATAGTGGTTTGTATCGTTTAGATGAATATTATCGACTAATGAAGCAAAAGAAAGGATAGCACTTCCACAAAAAATCTCGTGAATAGCAGTAGTGCCTTTGGGAATATACGTCAACAGTTTATCCACAATTCGAGATTTATTTCCTTGATAATTTATTGGGGAATATAACATTTAAGCCTCTCTAATGCTTTTTTATAGTAATTTTCGTCTAATTCAGAACCTATGAAAATTCTATTGTTTTTTAAACAAGCTTCAGCAGTTGTACCTGAGCCTGTAAATAGATCAAGAACGATATCACCTTCATTTGTATGAACTTTCATAATATCTTCAATTAGTTTTAATGGTTTTTGGGTAGGGTGAATACGTTTGTCGCCACTTCCTACGCTTGCACATTTATAGATAGGGCGAAGGTATGAAGAAGAATTTGGTTTATTGAAAGTCCATTTTCCACCGTCTTTAACTGCCCAAATCGCCATTTCAAAATCCCCGACATAACGTCTTGAAGTGTTTCTTGGCATAGGATTAGGCTTAACCCAACGAATAACATCTTTCATTGAAAAACCTTGCTCATCAAGTTCTTCTACAATATACGAGAAGTTTTTCCAATCGTTAAAAACGATGATTGAGCCACCATCTTTGATAAGTGGTGCACATAAACGAATCCATTCCTTTTGGTCAAAGTTATAATCCCATTCGCCGTAGTCCATTCCGGCTCTACCCATATTGCTAAAACCAAGTTGATGTTTTCTACTTACTCCATAGGGTGGGTCTGTAATAACAGCATCAATTTTAATACTTTTTTCCTTTAACTCTATTAATAAATCTTTGTAATCACAATTCTTAAAGATAAATTTTTCCATTGCTATAATCCTCGATTAATTGTATTGGTTATATTATAACATAGTAAATATGACAATATTTGTCATATATTTTATTTTTCAGTTTCAATAATTTCCATTATATCGGCTATATCGCATTTAAGAGCAGAGCAAATTTTTACGAGCATTTCAGTATTAACATTCTCATTCTTTCCAAGCTTAGCCATAGTGTTAGTTGAAATACCTGCGGCGATACGTAATTCTTCTTTTTTCATGTCTTTATCTATGAGAAGTTTCCATAGTTTTTTGTAGCTAACTGCCATTTTTACAATTCTCCATATTGTAGTTTATATCATTATACCACAAACTAATTCGTAACGCAAGGAAAACTTTGCGTTTGCCAAGATTTTTTTGGATATTCTCTAGAAGATTTTTTCGTTCAACAAGATGTATTTATTTTCCATAAATATTTTTATCAAGATTAAATTTTGCGTAATTTGGAATAAAATAGGAATAATTTTAGAATAAAAGTTGTTTTGAAACGCCCATAATTTCTCACAACATCCATTTTATTGAAAGAAAAATATCCATAAAATCCATAAATTAACGGTTAATCTATAAATTTTAGATTCATATCAACAGTTCGGATGTGCTCCTAAGGGCTAGTTATAGGTTCGATTCCTATTAGGGGTGCCAAACTGAACGTAAATGAACCAAAAAAGGTTTAGTTTACGTTCTTTTTTCATTTTAAAAACAAAAAGGGTGAGAAATTAATCCCACCCATTTAAAATTTTACATCATATCGTATAAGCCCAGTCCTTCTCACAACGAAAAATTATATTCGTTATTCACCAATATATCTAATTTGTCGCAAAATTCTTGTTTTAATATTCTACGTTCACACCCGTTATTTTTCAAATCAAAACAGTATATATATGGTAAAAATTGAACATATACATATCTAAATTTGTGTTGTTCTTTTTCTTGAGTCAAAATCATTGCTTTCAAAAGTACTTCTATTTCGTCATCATCTAAACCAACTTTTTCTGCATCTATATATAAATCATATGCATTATAACCACATTTAAAATATTTAGTGTTTAAGTTTATTAACTTGTTTTTAAAGGAATTTAACAACTCTTTATAATCTTGCCAAAAGGTAGCGATTACAAATTTTTTCTTACAACTTATCAAAAACAGTCCATCTTCTAATGACTTTTGATAATCATCTATCTCCTTTTTGTTGTTTGTTTTAGGATTTTTACATCTAGCAATTTCGTTCTCTATTTTTTGTTTAGTTGACAAAACAACTTCTACACCAACATTAAAATTTTTATCAAACAAATCGGGCGTTTGTTTTTCTTCAATTTTATTAATTTGAGGATATCTTTCATTATAACAATTTGAAAGTATTATTTTTGCTTGAAGTTCTTTTATTAGCTTTTTTCTATCGTGCTTTTTGCTTTGCATTTATTATCCTTTTGAAATTTTTTCAATCAAAATATCTCTATCCCATAAAACAATATTGTTATCTTTCGCAAGTTCTTTCGCTGCTCGTGTAAAGTAGTTATTTGTAACAACCATACCTTTATCAAGATTATAGTGCTTAATTCCTGCAACAATTTCTTGGATAGCAGAGTTTGTAACTCTATCGGAATAACGTTTTGCTTGAACACCGATTTTTACAAGTTCGTTTTCAACAATTATATCTACACCAAAATCGCCCGACAATGGCGTTGCAACTGCATTATATCCTGCTTTGTTAAATAGTTTAACCAAAAAATGTTCAAATTCTTCGCCTGTCATTTGGTCGATTATTTCAATAGTAGATAAATGTTTTTGAGAATTTTTAATATCTTCATTATTATTTTCGTCAATAGAATTTGTAAATAAAGCATTTTCTTTTTTTTCTTGCTCTAAAACAAACATCTTGTCCTTAATTTTGTCTGAAATATTGTGATATGTAGTGTAAACAGGTAAAAATATATCTGTTTTTGTTATGTAATTACACACATATGCCATTTTAAATACGCCATAGTTTTCTTTTGGGATTTTTAATAATAAAGAACAAAAATCTTCAATATTTTCCGACCGACAATTCAGTTCATAAAATTTATTATAATATTTAATAACCGAATTGCGAATAATGAAATATGCAATAGTATCAACGGTTGCATTATCCGACCAATAATTTTTTATTCTTTTTCGCAAACCTTTAATAAACAAACAAGCATTTTCTATATCTTTATCCTTACTAACATATCCATCGGTATAGAATCCGTCATTTGCAACAAATTCTTGCGATAACTTATCTTTAAATAAAGCCTCATACATTGAATTATTAAAGAAAGCAAAACTTTTGCTTTCGGAATTTTCTATTAAATGAAATACATCTTTTTCATATTCATTAATAAACTTCTCGATATTAATTTGTCCGCTCTTTATTTGGTTAAATATGTTTTCAAACTTTTTGTTTTCTTCTATTGAAGTTATAACGGAATTAATTTTACTTTCGTTTCTTTTCTTCACAATTGCTATTATGTTTAGAATAATTTTATAAAATTCTTTTGCATAGCTTAAATATTTATATTCAAATCCAAAAGAAGTTTTTTTATTGTCACCAAATTTAGTTTTAGACAAAATAACTATACTTATAGAGCCTGTGTCATAAAAAACAGTAGAGTATGAACTTGTCACATCAACTGAAATTATGTCTTCATAGAAAAATAAGCCATAAGTTCCGTCGTAAAAATAAGATCTTTCAAAAGAAATATGTTTTAGATATTTACCTTCTACTCTTCTCGGGATTTCTTTATTAGTCAAGTTATTAACATATTCATTCAAGTCCCAAGAAACAATATTTTCAACAGTAGCTTTTAATTTTTGTATTTCTTCATTTATTTCATTTTTTTTGATTAAATGTCTTACTAGAAAAAATAAAAAAATACACGGTATCGCAAGTAAAATAATGTATTTCATCATATGAAAAATAAACCTTTATGTTTTTATAATATCATAGCATATTGTAAAAAAATATTCAACTGTTTGCAAATATGACTTAAAAGGATATAGTATTGAGTGTTAAACATGTGTGCTTGTCTTGATACAAGTCGGCTCGGCTACGCCTCTCCGAGACAAGCACACGCCCCTTAACAAAAACTAAATAAAGCAAACCACAAATCCGAAACGAAAGCCGAGGGCAAGCGGAGTTGTGCGCTGAACTACTCGCACAAATTCCCTCGACGCTTTTTCGTTTTTGGCGTGCGACGGCAATTTTCGCCCTCTTCTTTTTTTGTTCCTTAAAATTGCATTTTTAAAAAATGTGTTCGATTGAATTTGTGTATTCCAATTGACTTTTTTCGCTGATTGTTTTATAATGCGTTACAAATACAACAGCCTTAACCGTTAAAACACACAAAGCATTTGGAGATTTCTATGGGACTTTTCTTTGATTCAAACTTAAGTAAATGGAAAAAGGCGGTTATGAACGCCGTTGACAAAACGGTCAGTGACAGCCCACTTTTTGCCGCACACGATATTTCTGTTTCGGTCAACACATTGAGCGGTTCGCTTACCATTCGCGGAAATGTGTATTACCACCCTGTAATTTACAGCACGAGGTATAGTCAGGAAGACGCAAAGGAAAGGTTTCTTTCCCGTGTGCAGGGATGGATGAACGTATACGCCGATGGACTCGGCAATCCGCCTCCCATCAAAGGGCATTTTCACGTGATCCGCTACTAATAATTTGCATAAACTAGCCTATAACTCGATTATCGGCTAGTTTTTTTGTTGCTAGTTCTTTATAAAATAAGAATATAAGCATTGTAAAAAATCTTTAACGAACTGCATTATAAAGCGTTATTTATGGTTGGTATTTCTTCTTGAACGATTGCTAATTATTTTGAAACTTGCGATTTCGGACAAGAACAATAATTCTTATATTCGCCAAAATAAGACAAAAAGTTGGATTAAAATTTTATTTATATTGGAAGCGTTTGGTATAGAAGCAAAAAATCATTTGAAAATAAAACAAAAGTGTGATAGACTATAATTATAAAATCTAAAAGGGTGCTAAAATGTTTAAAAGACTTAAAATTGCAATGTTTATTGACACATATTTTCCTATGATAGACGGTGTGTCAATGGTTGTGGATAACTATGCAAAAAGATTGCAAAATTGGGCTGACGTTACTGTTTTTTGCCCCATTGTTGACAAGAATTTTAAGGATGAATATAACTATAAAGTTGTGAGATGCAAGTCGTTTAAGCCCTTCTTTTTAGATTACGTTGCGCCAACTCCTAATTTAGATAAAAAATTCAAAAAATACTTAAAAGCCGAGCAGTTTGATATAGTTCATATTCATTCGCCTTTTGCCGTTAGTTCAATGGGCGTAAATTATGCAAAGCGCAAAAATATTCCAGTGGTTGCCACCCTTCATTCTCAATATAAAAAGGATATAAAACTCAACGTTAAGCTAAACTTTTTAACCAATATTGTTTTAGCAAAGCTTATGAAAACTTTTAATAAGTGCGACGAGTGTTGGGCAGTAAATGAAGGAATTCGTTTGCTATACGTAAATGAATATGGTTTGAAAGTCAAAAATAGCGTTAAAAACAACGCTAGCGATTTTTTGCCCGTTCAAGACAAGGCTTTAGCAAGGCAAGAAATTCGGCAAAAGTTTGCAATTTTAGATAGCGAAAAACTTTTCCTTTTTGTTGGTAGAATTAACTTTATTAAAAATATTCCGTTTATCATAAATGCTCTTGCCTACTTAAAACAGCAGAACTTTGAGTTTAAAATGATTTTTGTTGGCACTGGCTCTGATTTAAACAATCTTAAAAAACTAATAAAAGATAACAACCTTGAAAACAACGTAATACTACTAGGCGAAGTGCGAGATAGGCACGAACTTGAAAAATTATATTCCGCAAGTGATTTATTCTTGTTCCCTTCCCTTTACGATGCTAACTCGCTAGTTCAAATTGAAGCGGCAAGCCAAGGTCTTCCAACACTGTTTATAAGAGAAGCCAAAACCGCAAGTTCTTGTGTTGAAGACCAAAACGCCTTCATGAGCGATAACGACCACGCTGAGTATGCTAAAAAAATAATAAGCATTTTTAATAACCCAGAACTTTACCAAAAGGTAAGTATGAACGCGCAAAAAGAACTTTACCTTACCTGGGATGATAGCATTAAACTTCTTCTTGAAGATTACCAAAGAATAATCGAAGAACATAAAAAGTTAAACGCTAACAAATAAACTTATTCTTTCAAATTAAAATTAAACTCATTTTAGTTTAAAAACTAGCCTATAACGCGATTATCGGCTAGTTTTTTGTTTTTTAGCGAGTTTTTATGCTCTATTTTTAAAGCGTTAATAACATAACTAGTCCTAGATTTTGCAAAAATTGACTAAATCATTTGTTTTAAATTACTTGTAATAAATAGTTTTTTATGTTATATTAATTAGTGCTGATAGAATTTCAGTTATTTACGTAAAGCCAAATTTTGGCAAAGGGGTTAAAATGACAACCATTTCAACTAAAAGAAAAATTATTCTAGCATTATTCGTTGCGATGTTATTCACCTTAACAATTGGTGTTTTTAGCGTAACCAACGTTATTGCTGACGAAGGAAATGTTACAACTATTACTTTTGATACCGGCGGAGATATTAGTTCAAATAGTTTTTCAAAAATTTCGAACAACCTTGTGATAATTGCAGATGGTAATACTGTATCTAGAGGAACAGCTGGAAAAAAATTAGGCTACCGTGCCGATGCTAACAGAGGTTTATTCGTTATTAAACTCGAAGCAAAATCAAACATAGAACTTTTATGGAATGCAAATAGCACTGGTGCAAGATATGTAACGCTCTACCACGTTACTACTGAAAAAACATCTATTGGCGGCATTACATCAAAAAGTGATTTTACAATCGGGGACACTATTAACTGGGATTCGGTAACACCAACATCCTTTTCCATTACTACCGCAGCAACAATTGCAAACTTAAGCAGTCAGTCCACAATTGTTGATTCTCTCTCAAACGTTACTGGATGGTATCTTAAGAGCGGTGGCGGATTGAAATTGACTTGTTCAGAACTAGACGCTGGCTATTATGTTATTAAGGGAACTGGTAGTGAATCATATCTTTATAGTATAGCAATTACAGCGCTTGAAGGCGATGTCGCCCCAGAGCCAGAGCCTGAACCTGAACCAGAGCCAGAACCAGAGCCAGAACCTGAGCCTACTCCTACCACTTATTCTTTAACTTATGACGATAATATTTCTTCTAGCGACTCAACAATCGCCCTTCCTGAAAACGCTATTGAACTAAACGACGGTGAAACTTTAACCATAGGCTCGGCAACAAGATTTGGTTACGACTTTTTAGGCTGGTCTTTAACAGCAGGTGGAACGAGCGTTGACGTTGAAGAAAACTCGGTTTTGACGGCAAACGAGGAAGTTTTCGGCACCAGCAAAAAATTAACGCTTTACGCTGTGTGGAAAATTCATAATCACAGCATTTTTTACGAACTTAACGACGGCGAAGTTGAAGGCAATTTAAAAAACACGGCTGATTACGGAACAAAAATCACACTACCTACGCCTACTAAAGAAAATCACACGTTCACCTCATGGACAGGCGTTTACGGCGATGGTCAAGAACTTTCTTTTAGCGTTTCGAACGGCGTTTATTCATTCACTATGCCAGACGGCGAAGTTACCTTAACGGCAAACTTTATTTACGGCAAAGAGCAAGTTATCGTAACTTTTATGGATCAAGGAAAGGTTTACACAACCATTTCGGTTGATAAAGATTCTTTAGTTGAACGCCCAGATGACCCAACCAATGAGAATGCTCTTTATTTTGGCGGTTGGTATACCGACAACAAAAAAAGTACAAGCAAGAACAAGTTTGATTTCGACGAAGACGTTGTATCTAACAACACCACGCTTTACTCGCTATGGGTAACTGACGTTGACTCAACCTCTTTCCAAGCTTACGTTGATAGCCTCATTGATAAAACAGCTCAAAACATAACGAAAAACCCTGCCTGGAACACCGAAAGTTTCAAAGCGCAATGGAACTATATTGACGGCGTGTTCTTAAACGGCGTTGTAAACCTATACTACGCAACGGGCAACGAAAAATATAAAACGTTCTTTTTAAACTTCGTTACCAATTACATAACTGCCGAAGGCAAATTCTATAACGTATCTACCGCAAAACCGGTAACTAAGGAAGAACTTGACTTTATTTGCGAATCTAAAATTTTATTTGACGCATACGAACTTTCTCACGACGAAAAATACATTTTAGCAATCGAAAACACTTTAAAACTTTTAAAAACTTTTAAAACGGTTACAGGCTCTTACGGCAACTATAGGCACAAATCTACATATGACGAGCAGGTTTGGCTTGATGGAATGTATATGTATGCTCCGTATTTAGCGAGATACCTATCTTCAACTAAGGCAGACGATAGCGAGTTTTATGCACTAAGGCGTCAATATGAATTCATTGACGATAAAATGCAAGACGACGTAACAGGGCTATGCTACCACGGCTATTCAGCAAAGAGTATTTCGTGGAGAGATCCTGACAATTATTGCAGTAAAAACTTTTGGCTAAGAAGTATGGGATGGCTCGTAATGTCGCTTGCGGACGTTATTGAATACTTCCCTGAAGGTCAAGACAGAGATTATTTAATCGACTTCTTCCAAAGACTTATGGATAGCCTTTTAGCGTTCAAAGACCCTGATACTAATATGTATTATCAAGTTATCAACTTTGATAGTTACATTAATTCAAGCGAGAGTGACAGCGGAAGTTCCTACCGCAACTATTTAGAGGTTTCGGGCTCGTCAATGATAGCCTACGCCTTAATGAAAGGTGGAAGACTTGGTTATTTGCAAGGCTCAACCGATTACGTAACCGAGGGCAGAATTTGCTTTGAGGGTATTTACAGCCACTCTTTTGACTCTAGTTCAAATAAGCTTTACGACATTTGTAAATCCGCTGGCTTAAGCTCTGATCGCGATGGCTCAATCAATTATTACTTAAGTGAATCTATTAGCTCAAACGAAGGTAAAGGCGTTGGTCCGTTCATTCTAGCGTTTATTGAATACACTAACCCACAACCAACCACGCCAATCACGCCTGACGTTAGGAAAAAGACCGCTACTTTTACAAGTGAAGGTAAAACAATTGCAACGGCTAACTTCTATACTGGTCAAACTATTTCTAAGCCATCGGCTATCCCAACCAAAGCTGGAGATACTTTCAGTCACTGGTCGCCTTACGTTTTAGGTGAAGAATTCAACTTCTCAACCCCTATTGCAGACAATATCACCTTCTACGCCGTTTGGGAAAGCCAATTAAACGTTGAAACGTCTATAACTCAATTCTATCCTGAAAATTCAGCGTTTAGAGCGGTTAATATGTTTGAATCTAATCCAGAAACTTTGGGATACACTTTCATCGGCTGGACGAACGATTTTGGCGCAACGCTATATAACGTCGGCGACGCCGTGCCACAAGAAGGAGAATATTTTGCGCTTTATTCAAAAATAACGTTCCTTGGCGGAAGCATAAGATTATCAGGCCCTTCTGGAACGGGGGTTCGGTTTGTGTTTAGTATTTCATTTTACGGAATTGAACAAGCCCCAGACCTTCACTCATATGCTTCTAACATAAAAGTTTTGTTCAACATAAAAACGTCGCAAGATAATAAATTCTACGCTCAAAACTATGTTCTAGATGGAAATTCAATCGTAGTTAACGCGGTTATAAACACAAAACTCGACGCAACAACAAGCCAAACAGACCTTGCTCGTTGCCAACAAACCATAACCGCCACCGCCTCGCTCATTTTCAATAATGGAAAAGAGTTATCTAACGGCGGAGAAAGAAGAATTTGCGATATTGCACGTGGCGCATATTATCTAATGGGTGAAATCCATAAAGAAATTTTCAACAAATACGGCGCACAAATCGATTAACGGAGGAAATTGTTATGAAGGAATTTAAAGAACCTATTTTAACCATAGTTTACTTTTTACAAGACTCCGTTTTTATGAGCCCAACGGGTTCTGGTGGCGGAAACTTAGACCACGGCAACGAAGGCGATACCGATTACGATATTATTTGGTAATTTAACTTGGCGACTTGCGTTTTTGCAAGTCGCCTTTTTTTGTTTTTTTATTGTCAAAACCAATCTAAAGTGGTTTAATTGAATACAGAGCCTAAGTTAAAAGGTTTAATTTAGACATATTTTAAAACATTATTAAATGGAGAAATTATGAAAAAGTTAAGTTTAATCGTTGCGATAGTTTTAGCGGTAACGTTAGTTTTACTTTCGGCTTGCTCGAAAAATCAACAAAACAGTTCAAGTTCGAAAAACTCGCCTAACGGAATTTACTCGCAAGATAACGGTTCTGGCTCGTCTAATAGCGATAGCCAAAACGGAAATCAAAACGGAAACGAAAATGGAAATCAAAGCGGAAACCAAAACAGCAATCAAACAGGGAACGAAAACTCAAGTAGTTCTTCAAGCGGTGGAAATTCTTCTTCTCAAACGCCAGCAGTTGGCGAAGAGTTGAACTTTGCCCAACGCTTTGACGCGCGCATCGAAGGCTCTTTTGACAGTGCTAGCGCAAAAGACGAAGCATTTTTATCATACTATAAATCTCTTGGCGAATACGAATTTAATCCAAGCCTAGCGCAAAACGCTATTTTCGCCTCTCCTAACGGCAATGGCGACGGCAGTTTGAATAGCCCTTATTCTTTGCAAGAAGCGTTAGACGAGGTTCAAAAAGGTCAAACGCTATACCTTCGTGGCGGAACTTATACGCCTTCTTCATACGACGGCTATTTCGTAAACGCTAAAGGCGATAGCCAAAACTACGTTACAATCCGTAACTACCCTAACGAAACGCCTATCATTACAAACCCAACCACAAAGAGCGAAAGTTACGCTTTCCAATTTGACGCAGGTTGCCAATACATTGTTTTCGAGGGCATTGAAATTTATAACGTAACGGCAAAATCGGCTCACGGCATTGCGATGTGGGGAAATGGGCAAAACCACTTAATTTTGAGAAATTTAACCATTCACGAAATTAAAACCACCTCCTCTAACCCTCAAAGCGATACAAATTCCGGAGCGAACGGCATTTTGCTTTTCGGCGAGCAATCTAACCCTATTAGCCACGTTATTATAGCAAACAACGAACTTTACGATAACGTAACGGGTTGGGCTGAAACGCTATCGGTTACCGCTAACTGCGAATACGTTTACGTTATTGAAAACGAAGTTCACGACATTACTAACATCGGCATTGACTTTTACGGCAACGCAGGCTACTGCTCAACTGCAAGCCTAGACCAACCAAGATTCTGCATTGCAAGCGGAAACGTTATTTATAACAGCTTCTGCGATTACGCTGACTGCGCTGGGCTTTACGTTGACGGCTCTAGAGATATAATTTTGCAACAAAACTTAATCTATAACTGCCAATTCGGTATTGAGGTTGGTAGCGAAGAAAAGCAAACGAGTTATCCCGTTAAAAACATTTTGGTTCGCAACAATATCGTTAAAAACAATTCTATGTGCGGAATAAGAGTTGGTGGCTACGAAACGAGTTCAACGGGCGTTGTTTATTCAACAAAATTCATAAACAACACGCTTTATAACAACACCACTTCAAACGAATCGTGGGCGGGTGAAATCGTTATTGCAAAAGTTGACGGCATTTCGTTTATAAACAACCTTGTTTACGGCGCAGAAGGAAACGCTTTAGTTAGAACTGATTTTTCTTCGAACTATTCTAAGAACATAACCTTCTATAACAACTATTTCTTTGCTGGCAACAATACTAATAACTACAAGTTCAATATGTTTGAAGATTCTCAAACGGGCGTTTCAGCGTTTAATAGCTTGCTGAACGCAACGACGATAACCGGTGCAACCACGCTCGATAACGACCTTCGCCCTTCGATGCAATCCGTCGTAGCAAATGCGGGAACGGCAACAAATTGTGGCTACTATGATTTTTACTTAAACCAAAGAGTAAACGGTGTTGTTGAAATTGGCGCGGTTGAAATTAACTAAAAACTAAATTATTTAGAACTAAACTTTTAGCGACCTTGCACTAGCGCAAGGTCGCTTTTTCTTAAACAAAAACTGCCCGATAACGAGGTTATAGGACAGTTTTTTTATTTTTGCTTTAAATTTTTCTACAGTTAAAAATTATGATTTAAGGCTTTGAAGTTTAATAATTTCCTACGTTTTGTTCGGTCAAAACCTTAACGCCACTTGAGCCACAGCCTGAATATTCGTAGCAACCAAATTGAGAGATGGTTGGCAAGAAATATGCTTTAACCTCTAAGCCCGAAAGGTTAGAAAACGTTGTGTTAGAAGTATAAACAGAGCTTGCGTAAACCAAATTACCGCTAGATTGCAAATTTCTAGGCTCAATGTTCACTCTAAAGCCGGCGCAAGAAGAGTTTGAAGCAACGTTATTTTTTAAAACGATATCTTTGGTTGCGTAAGTATATTTTTTGCAGAACATAAAACTTTGCTGGCAGTTAACCGCTGTGTTGTTTTCAACAAGGCAGTTATAAGCCGTCCAACCGGCGTTTATTTTCGGTATATCGCCCACCTCGTTTTCGCCCGAGTGAAGAATAAACCCAGCCCTTGTGTTTGAAGTTGACCTTTGCCCGTAAACGTAGTTGTTCTTAATAACGTGCCCGCCGTCGTATGCGCGAATACCGCCAGAATTTGAAACCTCGTTGCACAAGAACGCGTTAGAATAAGCGTAGTTATTCTTGCCGTGCCTAAACGTTAAATGACCTTGGCACTCGATAAACGTGTTGTTTCTAACCATATTTCTTCCGCTTTTAACAGAAATTATCTCAATTTCGCCGTTGCATGAAGAGAAAACGTTGTTTTCGATTAAACAATAAGCATCACTTTGGCTCATAGTAGAATCGCCAACCCTTATCGTTTCAAAGCCGTTTGCATCTCCCGCTGGAAAATCTTTAAACAAATTGTGGTGAATATGATGAAATTGACTAGAATCGTCTTCACGCCAAATGGTTAAAAGCGCGCCCGGCGCTGACTTTCCAACAAACTCGTTGTGGTCAACCTCAGCCCGCTTTCCCGAAAGCGATACCCACTTTTCGTCAACGCTAGATTCATAAAAACTATCAAAAAGGCAGTTCGTAAGCCTACAATCATCGCCTAAAAAACTTACCGCGCCACGCGAATTTGCTGGCGAGCCGTTCGCGAACTTTAAGCCGGAAATTATAACGTTATTGCCACGGCAATCAAAATAGGTTGAGCCAGTGAACACCGCTCCGCCGTCCACCTCGCTAAGAATAAAGATTGGGTTTTGCTCTGTTCCGCTTGCCTCAATTTTTGAATTAAACCCAGAGTAAGTTCCGCTCTTTAACAAAATGCAATCGCCCGCGCTTAAAGAAGATACCGCCGTTTTTAAGGCTGAAACGCTATTAACTTCAACAATTTTTTTAATTCTAGCATCGTTCTTGGTTATTTTTACCGACTCTTCCTTCTTAGGCGCAACGGTTAAAGTGTAATCTTTTTTCTTAGTGTAGCCATCAAAGGAAAAATAACCGCTAACGGTAACTTGCTTTTGGCTCGAACCTTGATAAACTCTTCCCTCGTTATCGATAATCGACGTATCGTGCGATTCAAAGGTCATATAAACAAGGTTGGTTTTTGAAACTCTTGGGAAAATAATATAGTCGTGTTCAACTATTCCCGTTGGCATTAAAACCGTTTCGCTTATTGCCGTGTTTAAAACCGACTCTACGCTTGAAGGAATATTCGTTGAAACGGAAATGCTCGAAGAATACGAAGAAGATTGACCTTGCGAACTAGAATTTGAAGAAGAAGTGTTTATGGAACTAGAAGTATTCGCCCCTTCGTTTGAAGCCGAGTTTTGTTCTTCGTTAGAAGAATTTGCCCCTCCGCTAGAAGAATTGCCTTGCGAATTTTGCCCGCCTTGGTTTTCGTTTTGAAAAGACGAAAAGCCTTGAGAACTAGAACTATTTTCAAAGTTTTGCGCCATATTATTGCACGCTGAAAGCGCAAAAACTAAAATTAAAACAAACACTAAAACAAATTTTTTCATAACCCACCTTATTTAAGCAGTTTAAACTGCTATAAATAATATAACACAAAACAAACGTTTTTGCAATTTTTATTTAAACGTTGTTTTATTAGTTTTTTATCAATTTTGAAACGCAAAAATTTTTTAGATTATATTTACAACCCGCCCCCTATATGCTATAATTAAAAGCAAGAAAAAAGGATTAAGTTTTGACGTATTGCACGGCAAATAAAAAAGGTGCGAAAGTGAAAAAATTACGCAAAAAAACGTTAAAAGTTTGTTCGAAAAACGCAGTTAAATTATTTTTGTGTAGCATTTTAATTGCTGTTAGCATTTTTTCCTTGAGCGCTTGCTCTAAAGACGCTTGGCAACAAAGAGATAGGATACAAGAACTAACAGCCGTTGAAATTCCAACCGACACAGACGTTTTATATCATTTTTTTGACAATTCGTTTGCTAATGGTCGGCATAGACAATTTACGGTATATGAATTTAAAACCGAACCGATAGAATGGTTAAACGAAAACTCATTTTCAAACCAAAAAAACACTGAAATGGAAGAAGATTTTTTCGATGATGAGTGGAAAGCTTCAACACTTGGAGCAGGAGAAATTCCAAAAGAATATATTCCTAATTTTGAAAACTCATATTATTGGCTTATAACGCAAAGGGTATATTTCTTCTATTTCCCAGATACGCTTTTGCTCATAGTTTTAGTTCCATCTATTTAAACGAATTTTTCAAAACAAAAATGAAAGGATAATTTGTTATGATTGAGGTTAGAGATTTAAGACACGTTTACAACACTAAGAGCAAGAATAAAGTTCTTGCTCTTAAAGGTGTTTCTTGCACGTTTGAAACTAAAGGTATGTGCTTTATCGTTGGTAAGTCTGGTTGCGGTAAATCAACGTTTTTAAACCTTTTAGGCGGGCTAGATAAAATTAGCATTGGCGACGTTTTAGTTGACGGCGTTTCAATGAAAAGTTTTTCGCAAAGCGAATATGATTCCTATCGTGCTTCTTACGTTGGAATTATCTTTCAAGAGTTTAATCTTTTAGAAGAATTAACCGTTTTTCAAAACATAGAACTTCAGTTAAACATTGCAGGAATTACCGCAACGCCCGAAATGATTGAAGAAAGTTTAACAAAGGTTGGGTTGTCAGGTTATGGTGAAAGATTGCCTTACGAACTTTCTGGCGGTGAACGCCAACGTGTTGCAATAGCGCGCCAACTTGCAAAGGGAGCAAAACTTCTTCTTGCCGACGAGCCAACGGGAAACCTTGATAGTGGCAACGCAGAAAACGTTTTTCAAATTTTAAAAGAGCTCTCAAAAGAGATTGCTGTGGTCGTTGTTAGCCACGATTTAGATTTTGCTAATCGCTATGCAGATAAAATTATCACCATGAAAGACGGTGTTATCGAAAGCGTTCAGAACAAAACTGAAATTGCAAGCGATAATGAAGAAAAGTCTGTCTATAAGTCGATTAAACCTAAATTTCCGCCAAAATACGTTGGTAAATTTGCAATAAAAAACATTTTTAAGCGAAAAATTAGGTTTACCATTTCATTAATTTTGTCTTTTTTAGCGTGCGCAATGTTTTGCATTCTCGGCTCTGTTTTGAAGGTTGATTCAGATAGAAGTTTATCTGATAAATTGTTTGACGACAATGTGCCATATTATCAATTTATACAAGGAATAGATTATAATGGTAATGGTAATATCAATGTGGAAGCGGATAGAAAAAATGTATCTTACATAAATCAATATAATATTGAAAACAAGTATTCACCATATACTGATTTTTTATATCAACGTAACATTAAGTTTGGGACGCCGTATTATACAATTACAACGGACCGATATTCCCCTACGGGTATATTTTGGCACGGAAACAGCTATATTGAAATTAATAGCGCGGAGGATATTAAAAACATTTTAGGATATGCTATGATAGGCGAATATTTGCCGTTAGATATCCAAAGCGCATACATTACAGATTATTATGCTATTGGGCTTATACGGGCAAATAGTAAATATATAGACGGGGATGCAAATGTTGCACTCAATAGCGATGCGAAGATCGAAGATTTAATAGGTAAAATCTTTGTTATGGAAATTTATCCGGGTAGCAGTGCTACACTAAAGGTTGCTGGCATATTAAAAACCGACTATGAAAAATTTGGTTTTATAGAAAAGTATGAAGAATTGCAAGCATTGGTGGATAAATCTCCTAACGGCAACGTTCAATACTCAACAGATGATATGTTTACTATTGAAGAGCTTGCAATGAAAAAACTTTATTGTTCTCTATTTGTAAATGATGAGTGGGTTAATAAAATAGCGTCTGCTCATGGAAGCTTAAAATTTGCGGAAAATGGTGTGATTGGTGGTGAAGGTATACTTTTTTTAGAAAATGATGGATTTTTTGTGAATGGAAAAAACTTTTCAATCGATGTACGCCCTGTTCATAATTTTGTTGGTTATTACGAGTTGTTATATACTGCCGACGGGTTTCAATATTTATCTGAAACAGAAGATATTTCACTTGAAGATAACGAGATTTATTTAAGCAAGAGCGATTATGAAAAATTTTTTGGAGAAAAACTAAATAACGAAGATTATTACTATACTGAATGGGTTGACACATACCCTGGTGGATATTATACTTATCCCCCTAAAAACGTAGTTCCACCGCGAGTTGGAGAAACAATAACACTTTGTTTAAATTATGAAAGCATAGGTAAAAAAATTGAAAAAGAAGTTGTCGTTAAAGGGGTTTTGTTTAAAGAAAGTCCTGAAATGCAGATGATGGGCATTACTTACATTTCAGATGAGTTCTTCTCAGAACTTGCGAACGAAAGCAATACACCAGTTTCTAAAATACTTATGAAAAAGGCAGAAACTCGTGAAGAGTCGCTTGAATATGCGAAATTTTTTAGTGAATATACTATTTTTGCAGATAGCGATTATACACAAGATATCATTTTTACCGAATTAACCTTAATTGCTCTGAGAACTCTCTTTTTAGTTTTTGGCTCGGCATTCCTGGTTATTTCCATGCTTATGTTTATAAATTATATTTCTTCGGTGGTCTCCGACAGCAAGAAAAACATAGGTATAATACGTGCAATCGGTGGCACTAGCTGGAGCATTTTTAAAATTTATTATGCGCTTGGCGTTATATTCTATCTTATAACTTCGGTGTTTTATATTGCCTCTTATGTAATTGCATTGCCACTACTCAACAAAGTTTTTGCGAAAGGCGTTTTAACAGGTGTTCAGTTCCTTTATTTTACTTTCCCTATCATTGGCTTAGTTGCAGTTCTTTTATTTGTTTCTATGACGCTTGCTTCTTTGATTCCTATCATAAAGGTGAGCAAAAAGTCGCCTATTGAAGCAATTAGAAAGGTTTAGTTTTAAAGTGGTGGTTTTTGCCACCACTTTTTCATTTAAGTTATGATTATTTTGTGAAAATTTGCTATTTATCGACTTATAGCCCCACTTTTAGCATAAATTTAAAATGCGGAAAAGTTTAAACTAGTATTGACAAATTTAATTTTTATGATAAAATAGTATTATCTGCATAAGGTTTAGGAGAATTTTATGAGCGACGCTTTAAAAAAACTATCTTACGGCTTATTCGTTTTATCGGCAAAGGCAAACGGCAAAGATAACGCTTGCATAATTAACACGGCTATGCAAATTGCCTCTAACCCTAACGTTTTATCTATTGCCGTGAATAACACCGGGTTTACTCACGATTTAATAAAAGAAACGGGCGTTTTCACGCTATCTATCATTGACGAGAGTGCGGACTTTGAACTTTTTAAAAAGTTTGGGTTTGTTAGCGGAAGAGATGAAGACAAGTTCGCCTCTTTTTCTAACGCTAAGCGAGTTGAAAACGGGCTTTTAGCAATTACCAAAGGCACAAACGCTTTCATTTCGGCAAAGGTCATAAACCAAGTGGAACTTAAAACGCACACGCTTTTTATCGCTGAAATAACCGAAAGTGGCGATTTTAGCAGCTTGCCTTCCGCCACTTACGAATTTTACCACAAAAATATTAAGCCAAAGCCTAAAAAGGTTGAAACGACTAAGTCGCTTTGGCGGTGCATGATTTGTGGCTATGAAGTGGAGTTTGACGGCGAAACGCTTCCCGAAGATTTCATTTGCCCACTGTGCAAGCACCCTGCAAGCGATTTTGAAAAGGTAAATTAAAAAAATTTATGCGTTTTTTTAATTGACAACCACTAATTTTAGTGATAATATGATGTTACAATTTATTAAACCTATGATTAAGGATAGTAACCTTACTTTAACTTTTCAGCGAGTTGTGGGCGGTGTGAGCACGATAAGGGCGGTATGGCGAATGGGCTTATGAGGGCAATCGAAAGCGAAAGCAAGTAGTAATTGACGGGTTGCGTCCGTTAAAGCGCAATTCATATGTTAGTATGAAGTAAGTTGCAGTTTTGCAAGAAATTGGGTGGCACCACGGTAAATATCGTCCCAAGAACTTTTGTTCTTGGGCTTTTTTATTTTTTGAGTTTTCCATTGGAAAAACCTCGCAATTTGCCTTCCCAAAAACGTAAAAACCATACTATAACTGATTTTCCAGAAGTTTAACGAAATAAGGAGAAACATTATGAAAGACGTTCCTTACAAAATTTATCTCGAAGAGAGCGAAATGCCAAAATATTGGTATAACCTAAGGGCCGATATGATTAACAAGCCCGCTCCGCTTTTAAACCCGCAAACGGGCAAAGAGGCAACGCTAGATGACCTTTCAAAAGTTTTCTGCCAAGAACTTGCTAAGCAAGAACTTGACGATACTACTAGATTTTTTGAAATCCCTGAAGAAATTCGTGATTTTTACAAAATGTATCGCCCATCGCCTTTGGTTAGGGCTTATTGCTTAGAGCAAAAACTTCAAACGCCGGCGCATATTTATTATAAGTTCGAGGGCAACAACACTTCGGGTAGCCACAAGTTAAACTCGGCAATCGCTCAAGCATACTATGCTAAAAAGCAAGGCTTAAAGGGCGTTACCACCGAAACGGGAGCGGGGCAATGGGGCACGGCGCTTTCAATGGCGTGCGCTTATTTAGACCTAAACTGCGAAGTTTTTATGGTTAAGTGTTCTTACGAGCAAAAACCGTTTAGGCGCGAAGTTATGAGAACTTACGGCGCTTCAGTTACCCCTTCGCCTTCTATGCTAACTTCAGTTGGTAGGCAGATTAACGCTGAGTTTCCGGGAACTACGGGTAGCCTTGGTTGCGCTATTTCGGAAGCGGTTGAATGTGCTACCTCTAAAGACGGCTATCGCTACGTTTTAGGCTCGGTTTTAAACCAAGTTCTTCTTCACCAAACGGTTATCGGCTTAGAAACCAAAACTGCGCTCGATAAATACGGCATAACGCCTGATATTATTATCGGTTGCGCGGGCGGTGGCTCTAATCTTGGCGGACTTATCTCTCCGTTTGCCGGCGAAATGATTCGTGGCGAGAAAAATTACCGCTTGATTGCGGTTGAGCCTGCGTCTTGCCCAACCCTTACCCGTGGCGTTTACGCTTACGACTATTGCGACACTGGTCGTGTTTGCCCACTTGCTAAAATGTATACCCTCGGCAGTTCCTATATTCCTGCCGCTAACCACGCCGGCGGTTTAAGATACCACGGAATGAGTTCGGTTTTATCTCAACTTTACGATGATAAACTTATGGAAGCGCGCTCGGTAACTCAAACCGAAGTTTTCGAAGCGGCTCAAACGTTTGCTAAGGTTGAAGGCATTTTGCCAGCGCCTGAATCTTCTCACGCAATAAAGGTTGCCATTGACGAGGCGTTAAAGTGCAAAGAAACAGGCGAAGCAAAAACTATCGTGTTTGGTTTGACGGGAACGGGCTATTTCGATATGTATGCCTACCAAAAGTTTAACGACGGCATTATGGAAAACTACGTGCCAACCGACGAGGAACTAAAGGTTAGCATTGATAAACTCCCAAAACTTTAAAAACAAATTAAAGCCCTCCAGCGGAGGGCTTTTTTAGTGTTTAACGGGCTTATAGCCTTACTTTTTATATTTTTGGGTTGCATTTAAAAGATTTGTTCTTACTTTTTCACGAAGGTCTTTCGGCTCTAAAATTTCAACGCTAGATAAATATTGCATTGCCCAAAATTCCATTGCGCTTGGGCTAATTTCTACCGTTATTTTATACCTTTCCTTAACCTTTTCAATCTCTATTTCAAAGCCGAACCAATCGATAACTTGGTCGATTAAATACCCGTCGCACAAAAACGAAACCTTTGTTGGCATATCGGTATAGATAAACGGCATTTGCGTTGAAACGGCTTTATAGTCAACGCCGTTTTCAAAGCCTTCTAGCGTTTTAAAATCGGTTGAGGGCTTTTCTAAAATTTCAACCGAGGTCATTTTATCAACTCGGCAGAAAAACACACGCTTTTTTAGTTCTTGATAGGCTAAAAGATAATATCTGTGATTATGCACGACAAGTTTGTTCGGCGATACGATTTGCTCGCTCGTTTTATGCAATTTTTTATCTGCCCCAAACTTATTATATTCAAATTTTAACTGCGTTTTTCGACCTATAGCCTCACTTATTTGAGAAACGTTAAACAAAACGTGGCTAGATAAACTCGGCGTTTCTTTGCCAACGTTCACAACGTTTTGAGCGTTCAAAACGGCTTTTGCGTTAGTTAAATTCGATAGTTTTTCAATGATTTCTAAAACGTCTTTTTCTTGAGCGTATCTAGAAGACACTAAACTATCGGTAATAATCGTTAAATCGTCAAACGATAAAACTCCGCCGTCTAAATAAACGCCTTGCTTTGTTTTAACAATTTCCACGCCCACTTGCTCTAACAGTTCTAAATTTCTTGAAACGGCTCGCCTTTCGACCTGCAAACCATAGTCATTTTGCAAAATTTCGCAAATTTTCTCTTGCGAGAGCGGGGCTTTTTTTGAAGATTTTTTTAAAAGCGTTTGATAAATTCTAATAAGCGCAAGTTTTTTGTTTTCGTTCATATTTTCGCCCCCCTTTTTTAAATTATAGCATAATTTTAAATTTTTTTGAACGGTTTTCATAAAATAAGTTGAGTTTATTTTATCTATTAGCACAAAATAAGGCAAAAATCATTAAAGAGCACTTCAATTATTGACAAAGTTTACTAAAAATTATATTATAAATTCAATATTGAATTTATCTAGGAGTTATTATGATTAGCGTTGCAATTTACGGCTATGGCAATTTAGGCAAGGGCGTTGAACTATCTATCGCCCAAAACCCCGATATGAAGCTTTTTGGCGTTTTCACAAGACGAAACCCAAGTTCCTTATCTCTTCAAACTGAGGGCGCAAAGGTTTATTCTGCTAGCGATATTTTAAATTTTAAAAACGATATTGACGTTTTGATTATTTGTGGCGGAAGCGCAACAGACCTTCCTACAATGACCAAAACTCTAGCCGAGCATTTTAACGTTGTTGATAGTTTTGACACGCATGCCGACATTCCTACCCACTTCTCTTCAGTTGACGAAATGGCTAAACTTGGCAAAAAGGTTGCGCTCATTTCTTGCGGATGGGACCCCGGTATGTTCTCTTTAAACCGTGTTTACGCTCAGGCAATTCTGCCTTGCGGAAAGGACTATACTTTCTGGGGCAAAGGCGTTAGTCAAGGGCATAGCGATGCGATAAGAAGAATTGAAGGCGTTATTGACGCCCGTCAATACACTTGCCCCGTTGAGTCTGCTTTAGAATCGGTTAGAGCCGGCGAGCAAAAAGAATTTACCACTCGTGAAAAACACACTAGGCTTTGCTTCGTTGTGGCGGAAGATAACGCAGATAAAAAGGCTATTGAACAAAAAATTAAAACAATGCCTAAATATTTCGCCGATTACGACACAACGGTAAACTTCATCTCTCAAGAAGAACTTGATAAAAACCACAAGGGAATTCCTCACGGTGGCGTTGTTATTCGCTCTGGCAACACTGGAAATGCCCTTGAGAACAACCACGTTATCGAATATAAGTTAAAGCTTGATTCTAACCCTGAGTTTACGGCAAGCGTTTTAGTTGCTTATGCTCGCGCAGTTTTCAAAAAGAGCAAAAACGGCGAGGTTGGTTGCAAAACCGTTTTAGATATTGCGCCAAGTGAGATTTCGCCTTTATCTAGCGAAGAACTACGGAAAACGATGCTATAGCCCGACTTTTTAAATTTTTTCTTTTGTTATGGAAGATATTATAATTCAAGCAATCGGCATAGTTGCGATGATTTTAACCATCGGTTGCTATCAGTTTAAAAAGCGCGCGCACATACTTTTAGCGCAATATATCGGCAATGCGCTTTGGTGCGTTCACTACTTTTTCTTAGGCGCTTTCACCGCGCTTATTATGAACGCTTTAAACGTTTTTCGAGGAATAATTTATTCCATTGATAAAAAGTGGGCTAAGCACTATGCGTGGGCTTTCGGCTTTGCAATTTTATCAACCGTAATGGGAATTTTAACCTTTGATAAATGGTTTTCCATTCTACCAATAATAGGCACGGTTATTGCAACGTTTGCGCTAAAAATTTCGCACGAGAACACGCTAAGAAAGGTTTATATTATTTCTGTTCCGCCTTGGATTTGCTATAACCTTTTAGCAAACTCTTACCCCGGCGCATTTTCGTCAGCGTTCACGCTAGTATCGTTAGTCGTTGCAATTTTCCGCTACCGCGAAAAAAATAATAAAGTTAAACTTCAAGAAGAAGTTTTTGAAAATAGCGAAAAACAAGTTCAAGAAAACAATCAAACTCAAACAACTACTAGCACGCAAGAAGTTCAAGAACTTGAAGATATTAAAAACTAATAAAACAACAAAAACCACGCGATAACGGTGTTATAGGCAAGGTAATTTAAAACTAGCGAATTTTGGCAAAGACTAGTAAAAACAAAAACTGCGAGAACAAACGCCTTTAAGGGGATATATAAAGATGAAAAAATTTTTACTTTTAGCAGTATCTTTTGTTCTTATTTTTTGTTGCAGTTGCGCAAAAACCAATACAGAAAACAGCTCAAGTTCCGCTGAAAATAATAGCACAAGCCAAGCTGATAGTAGCAGTTCAACTCAATCGCAAAACAGCACAAGCGTAAACGAAATTGATGAAAATTCTGCCATCTTCGTTTCGCCAAACGGCATAGGTGATGGCTCAAAACAAAACCCTACTAACCTTAGCTTTGCATTAAACAATTTTATAGCCAAAAACAAATCTACTATTGTTTTAAAAAGCGGTGAATATAAAATTGCAAACGAAATTAAAGTTACCCAAAAAGGAACTGAGAATGATAAAATTAATCTAGTTTGTTACGATGGTTTTGCAACATTTGACTTTCAAAAACAAAACAACGGAATGAACATAGCTGGCGATTTTTGGTATGTGTATGGCATAATTTTTAAAAATTCTTTAGATAACGGAATTAGAATTAGTGGCAACAATAATATTGTTGAAAGATGCATTGCTTGCTTTAATGGCGACTCTGGAGTGCAGATTAGCGGAAGTTCAAAAAACACTATTGAAAATTGGCCAGATAATAACAAAATTTTAAACTGCACGTCGTTTGGGAATATTGACGTTGTAGGTGACGATGCCGATGGCTTTGCTTGCAAGATTTTTGTCGGTTACGGAAACAGCTTCGATGGTTGCATATCATACTGCAATAGTGATGATGGTTGGGATTTATTTACCAAGCGTGAGTCAGGCGTTATTGGTTCAGTTAGTTTAAAAAACTGCATCGCCTTTAAAAACGGATTATCTATTGATGAAAATGGCGTTATATCAACAAACCAAATTGGAGATGGCAACGGATATAAACTTGGCGGTAGAGCATTAGAAGTTGACCACACCGTTGAAAACTGCATTGCCTTTCAAAATATGGCAAATGGGTTTGATGATAATTCTAACCCGGGCACAATAACCTTAACCAACTGCACTGCATATAACAACGGCAAAAGAAATTTTGCAACGGGAAGATTTACCAAAGATAATGCAACGTATAGCTCAGTTTGGGAAGAAAATGGCGTAACCTACGGACCAATTTACGGAATTAATAAATCGCATAACGTGTTTAAAAACAACGTTTCATATTCTAATTTACAAACGACTAACGCAGATACTTACGTTGGCACTGCGGAAAATTGCTACTTTCTACAAGCCTTAAATGGCGAAACAAATTTTATTAACAAAAACAATACCGTTAATTCAGGCATATCTAGTGAACGTGGCGAAAGCATAAAAATTGATAACCCGTTTATATCAACTGACTTTGACTTTGACTATTTAAAAATAGATTCGCAACTTAGAAATTTAGATGGAACAATCAACCTATCTAACTTTTTAAAACTAAACCAATCCTATGCTAATGTTGGCGCAAAATTTTAAACTAATAAAACAAAAACTCCCCTATAAGTCGATTATCGGGGAGTTTTGTTTTTTAAAAGTTTTAAACTATGAGTTTTCCTTCGGTGTTTTCTACCACTTTAAAGATGTTAACTTCTCTGCCTGTTTTTGCGTCAACGTAAACGAAATATTGATTATCTTCATAAACGCCAGCAATTTCATAAGTTAAAACTTCCTTTTCAGTGCCCTTTGGAACGATTGCAAGCCTTACCGTATCAACTTGAATATCTTTATTGATTTTTGCAACGGCTTGCTCTTTTGTTAAGGTTGGCGCTTCAATTTTTCTTTCTTGATGGTTGAAATAGTATTCTCTAGCGTCAAAGTTAGAAACAACGCCCCTTTCCATACATACTGCGACCTTAATCATATCAGGGTAGCAGATAGCGTCTTTAGTTTCGTAAGCGTAGTTAATATAAGCCGTAGCACCGCTTTCGGTAGCCCAAACGGCAGTCATACCACTAACGCCTAAACTTTCGATCATATCGTAACCGATTTCAATGCAATCTTCTAAAGAATAATTCTTATTATAGCAGTCGGCAAAGGTGTTAAAACTGATAACCTTTCCGCCCTTTTTAGAAATTTCGGCAAAAAGAATTGTATCGTTTGACTTTGCTTCAAAATTATAGGTGTTAATTCTAGAGTTTAATTCGCCAAGTTCTTCAATTTCCTTCACGTTATAGTCTTGAAAAGCCTTTTCGAAAATGGCTCTAGCCTCAACGAGATTAATTTCCTCGCCCTTTAAATTCTTAACTTCTTTAGTTTGAAGCCCGTCGCTAAAAGGACCGTCATAGATTAAAGTTGGGTAGTCAATCGCGTTAGATTCTAGGTTGTTAAACGCCTTTAAAACAACGTTATCGCTATTTTCATCAAGCATAGTTGCAAAGTTGAAATCTTCACCCATGCTATCAACCGCAAGATTTATTTCGTTCTTTAAAGTGTTGGTAATTTTATAAAGGCTAGATAGGTTTTCTTTGTCGTCCTTATTAAGGTTATCCCCGTCTATAAGCTTGTTATTGAGGTATTTTGAGAAATCGCCAACTTGGTTAACGTATTTCATAGTGTAATATCTACTCTCGTCTTTTAGCGGTAATCTAGACACTGCAACCTCCGCTAAAGTTGACGAAACAACAAGGTCGCTTAAGATTTTTTGTTGCGATTTTTCATCGGTTGAAACAACGAGTTTTGATAGGTTCACGTCCATATCGTTAACCATATCAACAAATTCGTAGAAAGCCTCGTCCACCCCGCCAACCATACTAACGTCATCGCTAGAGCCAAGTGGCGTTGTTAGCGATAGCGTGAAAAGTGTGGCTAAGGCTAAAGTCGTTGCGCCAAGGATGGAAACTGCTGTTATCCAACCGCCAAGACCCTTTCTTGAACGCTCTCTTTTTTGCTCGTTTTTTTCTCGCATTTTTTGTTCACGGAGCATCCTTCTATCGGCAAGTTTTTGGCGACGGAGCGCATTTTTTTCTTCAAGTCTTTTAATTTTTTCTTCTCGTTTTGCAAGCCTTTCCTTAAGTTTTGCTTGTTTCTCGGCTTGAAGGCGTTTTTCTCTATCTTTTTTACTTTCTTTTTTCAACATATCACGGCGAGCAAGGCGTTCTTCTTTTCTTCTCAAACGCTCTCTTTTCCACTCTTCGCGTTTTTTCTTATTAAGTTCTTTTCTTAACTCTTTCTTCTTTTCACGAGCCGACTGTTTTTCGGTCTTTGCTGATTTTTTAGCCTTCTTGTCGTTCTTTTTTTGAACGGCATTTTTAGTTCTTTGATTTTCAGCCTTTTTCTCGGCGTTTTTTTGCGCCGTTTTTGAATTTTGCGCTTTTTGCTCGCTTTTTTCGTTGGAAGTTTCGTTCGTTATATTTTCAACCTTTTCAGTTGCATTATTCTTTTTGTTTTCCATCTTCCCTCCTCATTAAATTGCAAAAACGTGATTACCGATTACGGCAACCGTAGTTCTTGAGAAAATCCAAGAGCTAGTTGCTGTTTTTGGATTGTAATAATAAATTGCGCCACCCGTTGGGTCCCAACCGTTAAGCGCAGCCTTTGCCGCTTCATAGCACGCGTTATCTGGCGCAACGTTTATTTGCCCGTCTGCTACCGCTGTGAAAGCATACGGCTGATAAATAACGCCTGAAATTGTGTTTGGGAACGATGAACTTTTAACTCTGTTTAAAACAACAGCGCCAACGGCAACCTTGCCTGTATAGTTTTCGCCACGCGCTTCACCGCTGATAACTCTTGCTAAAAGGTTTAAATCACTGTTAGAGTAACTGCCACCCGAGGTTGAAGACGCAGAAGTTGAAATGCCAAGCGCTTTTAGCGTTTTGCTTCCCACAATGCCGTCAGCAGTTAACCCGTTCTTTCTTTGGAAGTATTTAACGGCAGCCGTAGTTTTCGCACCGAAAATGCCGTCAACCGAGCCGGTATAGTAGCCCCAATTCTTTAGTTTTCGTTGAATAGTTTTTACCGTCGCGCCCGTTGAGCCTTGACGATAAGTTGCTATCATAACCGCTTGGTCTTGACTGAAAACTTCGGCATCACTCTTTCTATTATTTATTGAAATAATGCCAAAAATTGATACAACTGCCACGAACGCAAGCGATAAAGTTAAAATTTTTAACGCTTTTTTCATTATTCCTCCTTATTGTTAATGTTAAAAAAATCGTCTATAATTTCTAAGATTTTTGATTTATATTTAACGGACGTATCTGTCCAGCAAAGCGGTGGAAAAACAACGCACCACCAATTATCGCCCTCAGCCTTTCCAAGCTCAATAATTACGGCGTCATAATAGCCTGCGCTCAAAGTAACGTCTTCATATTGCCGCGACGGAAATTCTTCCTTGCAAATCTTAACGTTTGCGCTATAATTAAAACCTTTTTGTTGCAAAAACCCGTCTATAAGCCCGTTAACGGCACTTTTCTTACTCTCAATAAGTTTCATTGCATCTTCTTTAGAGTGGATGCAAGCAATATCTTTTGCAAGAAAGTTGACAACCAAATCTCTAATTTCAAGTTTTATTTGTTGGTCAACGCTAGCGTTAGAATTAGCACGAATATGAATTCGCAAATACTGAGAGTTTTCTTGTTTTGTTGGAATTTGGCTAAATGCTAAAATTATTATGAGAATAACGGCAAAACTTATGCATAGGCGTTTCATTTTTTTAAGTCCCCTTTATTTGTGATACTATAAGTATTGACACGTTTAAAGTTTCTTAAACAAAAAAAGCGCAAACCTTTTTAGGTTGCGCTATTTCTTTTTATTGAGTTTATTTCATTTCGTCTTCTTCAAGCCGATAAGGCGATTTGGCAAAAAGCCCGCCTTTTAGCATTTCGTCTTTGGTTAGCGTTTGAGCAGTAAACACGTCTTTATACTTTTTCTTTAATTTTAAACGAGCCCACTCGGTAAGTTCGAACGAATCGAATACTGCGAACACACTACTTCCGCTCCCGCTCATTGCAACTGCTTTTGGCGATAACGCTTTCATATCTTCATAAAGTTCTTTCACTTTTTGGTTAATCTTAGTTGCTGGAAGATAAAGTGCGTTATAAAAATCATTTTGGTCAATTTGGTTTTTAGATAAGTTTTCGATAAGGTTTAATGCTCCGCCTAATTTTGGCAAGGTTTTTTCGTTGTCGAACTCCTTATAGCAATCCGCCGTGTTCACCCCGCCTTTAGCAACGGCTATAACGAGATAAAGTTTATTAGTTAACTCAAGTTCTTCTACAATTTCGCCCCTACCTGTTAGCCTAGCAAAGCCACCCGTTAAAAGATAACCCGAATCACTTCCTAACTTATCGGCAAGCGGTTTAATATCTTCTTTTATTGCAAAAAGTTTTTTCATTGCTTTTAAAACGCCGGCAATATCGGCAGAAGAACCGCCTAGACCGCTTGCTACGGGAATATTTTTATTAAGCGTTATATCAACGCCCAATGTTTGGTAAGTTTCTTGAAGAAGTTTTGCCGCTTTATAGGCGTTGTTATCAAACCCGTCGGTTATAGAATACAAACTGCCCGCTGTTTTTAAAACGATTTTATCGTCTTTTCTTTTAGTTACCGTAACGCTATCGAAAAGCGAAATGGTTGAAACAACGCTATCGAGCATATGGTAGCCAACATCGTCAACCCCTACGATATCTAAAAACAAATTTATTTTTGCGTAAGCTTTTTCGCGAACCGTTTTCATTAGTTACCTCTTTTTTATTTTTGCCTAAACACGATTATTCTCTCATCGCCTTTAAGCGGAAATTCAATATCTTTATTGAACTTATAAATTTCTTCAATTGACGCTTGCAACCGTTTCATACAAGTCCATTCGTCATCGCCCTTTTGAGCAATATAAACGCTAATTGCGCTATCGTTTTCTGGCGTTTCTTCACCCTCAATAACGTCGTTAACGAGCATATAGACCAACTTCTTGGTTTTTACCTCACAAATTCTAAGTGCTAAATCGACCTCTATTGCACCGCTTCTAAGTTTTGCCGAAACGCTTTGCAAAACGGCTTCAACTTCCTTTTCGTCGCCCTCAGTTGGAAGATTTATCGTGAACGGAAGCGAGGCTTTTTTGCAGATAAGTTCGCCCTCTCCTGAAGAGAAAAGCGCGTCTGCATTCATAACGCCAACGAGCAAAATTTCGTCGTTTTCTAAAGACGTGGAATACTCAATGCTTTCGCAAATAAGTTTGATAAAGCGTGAATATTCTGGCACGTCGCAAATGGCTTTACCTGAAATTTTGTGAATAAAACTCGTTTGTGAAATGAGTTTATCAATCGACCTTTCAACAAAACTTGGCTTCAGTTCTACGGTTGGGCTAAAAACGTCAACGATAAAATCTTCTTCAATTTCGCCTTGAACGAAGCCAAAAATTTTCACGGCAATCTCGGCGGTTATGGTTGATTTGTTATTTTCTTCATCAACAACAACTTTAAGTTGCAACTTCTCAACGCTTGCTGAAGACCTTGCGAGCATAAAACTCTCAGCCCCATCAGCATCCACTTCAAAACGGAAAGGAATAATTCTTTCTTCTTTTAATATATCACTATTTTCTAAAAAAGGCAACAAACAAACGCACAAGGTTACCTCGCCATCGCAAATAACGGCATTTTCTTTCACTTCTAGTGAAGTTACGCTCGCTCTAGCATCCTGCCAAAGCACCTTTTTTATGCGTTTAACATCAA
The DNA here is from genome assembly GCA_045534575.1 of Christensenellaceae bacterium. Lineage (GTDB taxonomy): Bacteria > Bacillota > Clostridia > Christensenellales > Borkfalkiaceae > UBA4636. The sequence goes on along the minus strand of JAZSJZ010000006.1, from coordinate 58,516 downwards.
ACTCGTCGTCAAGGTCGAAAACTTTTCCAAATTCAATATCGCAAAGGCTAAAGTTTTTAGCACGATTAACAAGGCAATTTGAACTTGTTAAATATTTTTTGTCTTCCTTTTCAACGTAGCAAATAATAGAGGTTAAATCTAGAACGGCAAAAAGCATTCCGCCTTCTTTTTTGATTTTAACGTTATCTATTTGATATTTTGCGCTAGCATTTGTTGCTCCACCATCGATTGGCATCGAGAAGGAAAATCTTGCGCCAACCTCGTTTCGCTCTAGTTCTTCGTTTTGGAAAATTGCGTTAAAAACAACCGTTCCGCCATAAATAATTAAACCAGCCTCAACGTTTGCCGTAGTTTCAACAATTTTAGCCGAAACTGACAAAATTTTATCAAAATAGTCTTGAGATAGATTGAGCGAACACTCTAGTTCGTTCTTTTTTTGTGTGCATTTTTTTGAGCATAACGTAAAATTATCATATTCCGCTTGAATCATTTTATCACCTCGAAAATTCTCTAAGTAATATTATGATTAAAGGCTAAAATTTAGAACAAACACTAACTTTTTTGCTTTTAAACGCAACAAAAAAAGGGCTCTTAGCCCCTTTTTTCTTGTTTTGTTGAAATTTTAACGTCTCCACAAATAACTTCAGCGTAAGAAAAACTCGTTTTAAAGTTATTAGGAAGGTCTGGCGTTATGGTAAACAGCGCTGGATACACCCCGCTTACCACGCCTTGATATGAAACGAACTTGTTTCTGCCTAAGTTTTGCGTGATTTTAACCTTTTGGTTAAACAGCGCCTCAACCGCTCGCTTTACAGATTCAAAACTTAAATTTGACTTAATCATAAACATATTATTGCCAAATTCAAGAAAATTATTCTAAAACTTAAATATCGTCATCCTCGTCGTCGAAATCGTCATCGTCTTCGTCGTCATCCTCGTCGTCTTCGTCGTAGTCGCCTTCTTTGAAAGGAATAATTTCGAAATCGTCGTCAAAATCGTCGCGAGTTTCCATCATTTCGTCGTCGTCAGTATATTCTTCTTCCTCGTCGTCGAAAAGTTCCTCAGCCTCTTGCTTTTCAAGTTCCGATAAAGACAAGAATTCCTCGCTATTTTCCTTGTTTATGATATCGTCTTTCTCGTCGTCATCGAGGAAATCACGCCATTTTTCATCCTTATCGAGATCAATTTCGTCCTTATCGTCGCCATATTGCGATTGTTCTTTGCAGGTATCGCACATATCGGCGGTAACGGGAATATAAACCCTTTTGCAAATAGGGCAAAGTTTTTCTTGATTATCCTCATCGTCGTCAACGGCGAACGTGAGTTGAGGGCCTATTTTAAGTTCGGCTTTACAAACACCGCAAAATTGCTCGTCTTCTAGAATATAATTTAACTCACATCTTGGGCAAAGTTTATATTTTGGCATGAAAAACCTCCAAATGAACGCTCTTATACGCAATTCTATGCAAAACTTGCAAAAAATATATGCGCTTAAATGATTCAAGCGCACTTATTATATTTATTATATGAAAATTTGTAAAGTGTTTTTTATAAATTTTTTGATATTTTTTTATATTTTACTAAAAATTAATGTTTTTTAAGATTTAGCAAAAGATTTTTGTTTAAAATTACAACCTATTAAGCCCCTTCGAGAATCATTTTATCGGCAACGAGTGCAATAAATTCGCCGTTAGTAGGCTTTTCGCTACCAACGTAAGCCCTAACTCCAAAAATTGAATTTATGCTATCTATTCTGCCCCTATTCCAAGCAACTTCGATTGCGTGGCGAATCGCTCTTTCTACCTTCGACGCCGACGTTTGATATTTTTCGCCAATCGACGGGTAAAGTTTTTTAGTTATGTTGTTTATAACTTCAGGCGTTTTGACCGCCATTTTTATGCCTTCGCGAAGATATGTATAACCCTTGATATGCGGTGGAATTCCAACCGATATGAAAATTTTGCTGATTTTTTCATCTAAACTCACGCTCTTTTTAATCTCACCGCTAAACGATTTAACCTCAGCCACTTGCTCTTTTTTCATAAAGCCTAAAAGCCTATCGACCAAAACTTTTTCATCAAGCGGTTTTGCAAAGTAGTAATAAGCGCCCTCTTCAAAAGCCTTTTGGATGATTTCTTCTCTAGTTATGGAACTTATAACGATGCATTTAGTATTAACTTTCATTTCTTTTACCCTTGCCATAACCTCTAGCCCGTCAAGACAAAACGAAATTATTCCAAGAATTAAAAAATCAGGTTTACTCTCGGCAACGGCTTCAACTGCCTTATTGCCATAACAACTGCTACCGATAACCTCAAAATCGGCGCTTGTTAAAATTTTCGTCAGTTCATCTATTGCACTCTGTTTCTCTTGTAAAATAAATACAGTGTGTTTAGACATTTTTGACTCCTTTTATATCTTTTTTCAACAATAAAAATTATAACATAAAACGCGAAAATTCCAAACTATTTTTTATTATTTTTGAACAAAAATAAACAAAAAATGTCGATATTTTTAACAAATGTTTTGCACGCATATTTTAAGCCAAAATGCGACATTTTTCGGCATATTTTGCAAGTGTTTAAGTTTAAATTCAAAAATACTTATTTTTGTTCAAAATTCCTTGATTTTTTAACGCTTTAAATTTTGCAAAGTTTTATACCCTTTAAAAAACTTAATTTTTATAAAAAGCATAAAAAAGCAAATAAATTTTAGCAACAAAAAAAGGCAAGATAACTTGCCTTTTTTGTTTTGCTTAAATTATTCAGCAACTGCAGTTGCGCCAGCTTCTTTGAACTTAGCAACCATCTTTTCTGCTTCGTCTTTAGCAACAGCTTCTTTGATTACGCCACCTTTTTCAGCTAAAGCCTTAGCTTCTGCTAAACCAAGACCAGTGATTTCTCTAACTGCCTTGATAACAGCAATCTTGTTGCTACCCATGTCTTTGAGAACAACGTTGAATTCAGTCTTTTCTTCTTCAGCTGGAGCAGCAGCGGCAGCTGGAGCAGCAGCAACTGCAACAGGAGCAGCAGCGCTAACGCCAAATTCTTCTTCTAAAGCCTTAACGAGTTCGTTAAGTTCAAGAACAGTCATACTCTTAATTTCTTCTAAAAATTTTGCAATATCAGCCATTTTAAATATCCTCCGATTATTATTTATTTTTTTAAAATTTTGCTGTTTGTTGATTAGGCAAATTATGCCTTCTTTTCGCTAATTGCATTAAGCGCAATAACGAGTTTTCTAGTGATGCCAGATAAAGCACCTGCAAAGTTTGTGATAGGTGCTTGCATAGAACCAAGCATTTTTGCAATGAGTTCTTCCTTAGATGGCATTGCAGATAATGCTTTAACACCCTTAACGTCAACGTAAGCGCCGTCAACGTATGCACTTTTTACTGAAATTTTGTCGTTGAACTTTTTGCAAGCCTCAACAACTACTTTTGCTGCAGCAGTTTCGTCTTCACCAAAAGCAACTGCTGTTGGACCGTTTAAGTCCTCGTCAAAACAAGTGATACCAAGTTCGTTGAACGCTTTTCTAACTAAGGTGTTTTTCAAAACTTTGTATTCGCAGTTTGCTTTTCTAAATTCATTTCTAAATTCAGTGTCTTCTAAAACGGTTAAACCCTTGTAGTCAACAAAAACAACTGACTTAGCGTTTTGGATTTTTTCCTTAATGCTTTCAACAACTTGCTTTTTGTTCTCTAAATTTGCTGACAAAATAATACCTCCTTTAAGAATATAGCCAAAAAAAGACGCTCCTTTGCCAAGGACAGCAAAAGAGCGCGATAAAATAGCGTTTTTAAAACTTCCTCGGCGGGTGCTCTTGCGAGACTTAAAACCAGCTTTCTTCGGCTATTCAATTATTACTTAGTAACTTTAACACAAAAAATTAATTGTGTCAACTAAAATTAAAGAGTTTTGTTAGAAACTTTAACGCCAGGGCCCATTGTGCTTGCTAAGGTTACGCTCTTTACGTATTGACCTTTTGCAGCAGCTGGTTTAGCCTTAACTATTGCTTCGTATAAAGCAGTGTAGTTTTCGATAAGTTTTTCCTTACCAAAACTCTTCTTACCGATTGGGCAGTGGATGATTGCTTGCTTATCAAGTCTATATTCAACTTTACCAGCCTTAGCATCTTTAACAGCCTTAGCAACGTCCATAGTAACCGTGCCAGACTTAGGGTTTGGCATTAAACCCTTAGGACCTAAAAGCTTACCAATTCTACCAACAACGCCCATCATATCAGGGGTGGTGATAACAACGTCGAAATCGAACCAGTTTTCCTTTTGGATTTTAGCAACGATTTCTTCAGCGCCAACGAATTCTGCGCCTGCTTCTTGTGCTTGGTCAGCCTTTTCGCCCTTAGCGATAACGAGAACTTTAACAGATTTACCAGTTCCGTTAGGTAAAACGATAACGCCACGAACTTGTTGGTCGGCTTGTTTAGGGTCAACACCAAGTTTAACGTGAAGTTCAACCGTTTCGTCAAATTTAGCCTTAGCAGTGTTTAATACTATATCCATTGCCTCGCCAACTTCGTATTGAATAGCGCGGTCGTAAGATTTTCTACTGTCAACGTATTTTTTACCGTATTTCATAAAATAAACCTCCTTGTGGTCAAACGGGAAAAACCCTCCCACAAACTATATTAGTCCTCAACAGTGATGCCCATACTGCGAGCAGTACCAGCAACCATGCTCATGCAAGCCTCGAGTGAAGCAGCATTAGTATCAACTATCTTCGTCTTGGCAATTTCTTCAACTTGCGCCTTGGTAAGTTTAGCAACTTTAACTTTGTTAGGTGTTGCACTTGCCGATTCGATACCGCACGCCTTCTTGATAAGAACAGGAACAGGCGGGGTTTTCATGATGAACGTGAAGGATCTATCTTGATAAATCGTGATAACTACAGGAATGATAAGACCAGCCTTATCAGTCGTTTTTGCGTTGAATTCCTTCGTGAAGCCCGGAATGTTGATACCGTAAGGACCTAAGGTTGAACCAACAGGTGGGCCCGGAGTTGCTTTACCGGCAGGTAATTGAAGTTTTACTACAGCCGTAACTTTTTTTGCCATAATTATACCTCCATATAAGTGGTAATTGCAAGGCGCCATAGAAAAAATTTAACGCCTCTCCCACAACTCGCAAAACCTTTTTGCGAGCAATAACTAATTTAAATTAAGCATCTATTTTACTAAGTTCTGCAAAGGTTACTTCGATGCTTGTTTCTCTTTCGAACATAGAAACTTTAACCATTGCCTTTTGATTGTTATTATCAAGCGATTCAACTTCGCCAATGAAGCCTTCGAGCGCGCCCGTAACGATTTTAACCGTATCGCCAACAACAACGTCGAAATTCTCAACCTTAGTCTCTAACCCAAGCCTTTTAACTTCCGCTTCGGTTAAAGCCGTTGGCTTACCTTGTGGGCCTACAAAGCCCGTAACGCCACGAGTGTTTGTGATAACGAACCATAAATCGTTTTTATAAATCATTTTAAGAAAAACGTATGAAGGAAATCTCTTTCTTAAAACAACCTTCTTTTTGCCGTTTTTCTCTTCTATGGTTTGTTCCATTGGGATTTGAATATCGAAAATAGTATCGCCAAGGTTACTGTTTTCGATAAGTTTTTCAAGCCCTGTTTTAACCAAAGCCTCGTAACCAGAACGGGTATGAAGAATATACCATGCAGGTGTGTCAGGTGTTCTCATACTCACTCCCTATTTCATCAAAAGACCAACTAAAGCCGTTAAACCGGAATCGAATAAAGTTACCACGATTAAGAAAACTAAAACGACAGCAAGAACAACGCCCGTTTGCTTAACAACCGTGCCAAACTTTGGCCAAGAAACCTTTTTAATCTCCGACTTCATTCCGCCGAATTTAACCTTGAACCAGCTTCCTATTCTAACGAAAAAATTAGGCTTTTTGCCCTTTTCTTTTTTAGATGTTTCTTTGCTCATTATAAACCTCTTTAAAAAACTCTATGCAAAAATTACTTCGTTTCTTTGTGTGCAGTATGCTTTTTGCAGAACGGACAATATTTGTTAAGTTCGATTCTGTCCGGAGTGTTTTTCTTGTTCTTATAAACGTCGTAATTTCTTTGCTTGCATTCTGTGCATGCTAACGTAATTCTTGTTCTAACTCCCTTTGCCATTTTCTTTGCCTTCCTAAAAAATTAACACCCCGTTCCCGAAGTGCTAATCAATTTTACTATATTATTATAATATTGTCAAGCGATTTTCACTGAAATAATGCAATTTTTATGCATCCATAAACTTTGCAACGAAAACCACTATATATAGTTTTTGCGCCCTAAGAAGGGCGCAAGATTTATGATTTATTAAGTTTAACTAAGAACAAAATCTAATTAGTTGTCGTAGTTAGGCGTATCAGGATCTCTTTCGCTTGAAGAATCTTCTACGTCATCTCCACCGCCAACGTCTTCACCTTCAACCGCAATACCCCAAACGTTTATTGAAGAAACGTCGTCTAAAGCGCAAAGTGCGTAAGTTCCAGCAGTAGTAATTTGGAAAACTTGAACGTTAAGGTCAGCAGTAGGTTGCAAAGTTGCAACTGTTTGACCTGCTTGGTTTACTAGTGATAAGTTACCGCTAGCAACAGTAGAAGAACCGCGAGTTGCGTAAACTTCGATAGTGCAAGCGCCCGTTACTGTGAATTGAATAGACTTGTTAGAGAACGAGCCTTTTTTACCAAGTTGAACAGCACCAGTGAAAGAGTGGCCTTGTTGAGAACCGTCAAGCGCTGCAATGCCAGCAGTTGAAGTAGTGTATACACCAGCTATAATATTATAGAAATTGTTATTGTATAGTCCGTTAACAGCATCGCCCTTTGCTAAACCTAAAGTTGAGAAATCGAAGAAAGCAACAACGGTTGCAGAACCACCGCCACCACCGCCTTGAGATGAATCTGACGAGCCTGGCTGAGTTGAAGTTGAGCTTGAAGAGCTTGAAGAACTAGATGCACCTGGTTCAACGCTTGAAGAACTTGGTCCTTGTGGCGCGCCGGTTGAACTAGAACTACTTGAATCTTCAACGCTAGATGAAGATGAAGATTCATCGTCGCCACCAACGGATAATCTTCCTTGTGTAGAACTAGAGCTTGAGTTTTCACCTTTGTTTTTGTTACATCCCGTAAACACAATGCAAGTCGCTAAAACGAGCGAAAGCACGATAACGAGAAGACTTGAGATCTTTTTCATTTTAATCACCTTATTTAACCTTTTTTCGCAGCCACTGCTTGTTCAATTAAAGCAATAGCGTCAACTTCTTGGAATTTTTTATTCTCAACAAGTCCGTGTTGTTCAGCACATTGATCAATTAAGATTTTAGCGTAACGAACGGCACGGCCTGATTTGATACGTAATAAAACAGGAACAGGTTCGTAGGTTTTCTTATCTCTCATATCTTTGCAGTGGAATTTAGGGTCGGTAGTAGCAATGTCCATATTAAGATAGAGTTTCAAAGTTTTACCCGCAACCGATAATTTAACGAATTGCAAACGACCTTGGTTGATAGAATCGAACTTCTTAGAAATTCTTGCTTTTAACTTTTTAAATCTTAAAGCGTAGTTCTTAAGTTCGTCGTATCTATCTTGAATAACTTCGTCAGCAACGAGCATTTTTTGAGCAAAGCTCTTGTTAACATATTTAGGTTTTTGTTCGCCAACAGCGGCAACGCTTTCTTGAATTTCTGGAGCAACCGTAGCAGCAACGTCTTCTTCAGCGGCTTCAAACGCCTCGTTAGAATTTACAACAAAGTTACCCTCTTGGTCAACTTCAAGTTCTTCGATAGTGGCAAAATACCATTTCTTCTTGTTTTCAGCTTCCATAACCTAAACCTCTCAAAGCGTAGAATTTGTTACACTACGTCATTATTCTATAATATTATATAAGATAATTTGAAATTTATCAAGTGTTTTTTAAAAATTCTTAAAAAAATTTTTGGCAAAGTAGGGCTATAAGCCCGTTTAAGGTTGTTTTTCTCTAAAAAAGCCCCCCATTGAGCCACTTTTTAGTTTCGATAATCGACTTATAGCACGGTATTTTTTTAAAATTTATTTTATGAGCCTTTAAAAAATATTAAAAAGCGGATTTTGCAAACCCACTTTTTCATCGTTATATTAAGGGAGAAGCAACGTTACTGCGTTTTGCAAGAAAGTTTTTCCATTATTGTCGCTATAATACGAGCTTGCCCATTCATCGCTAAAGCTACTTGCAAAACTGCCAACGTTACCCTTGCCATACTTCCAACAAGCGTATAGGCAATCTTCACGAACGAAGGAATTGTCGTCATTTTTAACAACAGCGATTTCATCAGCACCTTGCTTTATTACTAACTTGTTATATTTTTTAACGTTAGGAAGAGCCAAAACACCGTTAGTTATTAGAGAATCGTTTTTGATTTCAACAGCGTAGCTTTTTTGTTCGCCCTCAATAGAATAAGTCACCATTTTGCATTCGCCCTCAATAGCCTGAAGGATTTGTTGCGAAAAATAGCACTCGTAAAATCTACCTTTAGTCATGCTAGCAATATCTTGCAACTCCGCTCTCCACTTACTAGTTATATCATTCGAAATTGCAATGGTTGATATTGAAATGCCGTAATCTTCATAAGCGTCTTGGGCAATTTGTTTAAAATTAATGCTATAACTATCTTGAGGGTCCCCGTCTGTGATAAAGATAATACTCTTACTTTTTTCAGCGTTACAGTTTTTGAGCTGGTTAATCGCTTCCTCTAGCGGTTCTTTCCAAGAAGTGCCCGCTATTGTTTTAACGCCGCTATTAAGAGCAGTTATAAACTGAGCGGGTGAAACGACTGAGGTTAAAGGAAGGTCAACTATAGGATATTGGTATGAAGTTTTACCAAAATGAATAAGACCTACGTAATCGTTTTTTCCAAAAATAGTCATCGAAGCATTTATTAAAGCATCTTTTGTGTATTTCATTCTAGTATTTTGATATTCTGGGGTTGATTCATCAAAGAAACAATCATCTTGTGTTGCTCCACCTTTGTCAATATCATAATACATTGAACCCGAAGCATCAAGAACTATCATTGTTGCAGCGTATTTTGGGTATTCTGGCGCAACAACAACGGGAAGCATTGATTCAATGAGAGTTCCTTGCATATTACCATAATAATAAGAATTATCGCCTCCAGTGGTCAACAATCCGCCACCGTAGTCATAAACGAATTTGTTGAGATTCTCGCTAAATTCGTTAGATAAATCTCTAGCGTTAACGTTCGCCAATATAACTTGGTCATATTCAAGCAACTCATTAAGACTTCTCGGCACGCTTGACGGCGATACTATGGTTGCCAAATAATTTAACTCTTCAAGCATGTTTTTCATTGCTGATGAATCGATTCCTTTACCTTCGATAATTAAAACTTTTGTTATTTCATCCTCATTAGGTTTATCAGGAAGCGAACTAGACGAAGAGCCTTCTTCAGACGAACTATTTTCAGCCGAAGAACTATTATCAGCCGAAGAACTATTATCAACTGAAGAACTATCTTCAACTGAAGAACTTGATACGTTTGATGAATTGTTCAATTCGCAACCAGTTAAAAACGTGCAAACAACTAAAACAAAAGAAAATAATAAAATTAAAGTTTTTGATAATATTTTTTTCATTTTTTACCTCTTTTTAAATTTTATCATAAACAACAAACAAAAACAACAAAAAACTTTAATATTCACAAATTACCAAGCATCAATTGGCAACTTTAAGGTAACAAAGAAATAGCGTGTTCTAAAATCAAGAACACGCTATTGTTTATGTAATTAAACACCCATTTTTATTTTAACGAGCCGATATATTCAATCGCGCTCATTGCGGCAATTGCGCCATCGGAAGCGGCAGTGGTAAGTTGCCTAATTGCTTTTTTTCTGCAGTCGCCCGCAACGAATAAGCCCGCTGTTTTAGTTTTCATAGCCTCGTCTGCTAGAAGATAGCCTTGCTCGTCAAGGTCAACGAGTTTTTTAAACTTGTCGTTATCAGGAAGTTGACCGATTGCAACGAAGATAGCAGGAACGTTAAGAGTATAAACCGTGCCGTCCTCTTTGCGACGGATAACAACGCCGTCTAGCGAATCTTTGCCAGCAAAATCAATAACCTCAGTGTTAGGCGTTATGATAACGTTTTCTAAACTTCTTAGGTTATCAACAAGGCTTAGGTCGCCAAAGAATTTATCGAACCAAGTTAAAACGTGAACTTTCGAGCAGATTGAAGATAACAAGATTGCCGATTGAAGCGCAGAGTTTCCGTCGCCCACCACGGCAACTTCTTTACCTTTATAGAAAGCGCCGTCGCAAATAGCGCAGTAGTAAACGCCTTTGCCGAGAAGTTTTTCTTCTGCTTCAATGCCGATATGCTTTTGCTTAACGCCGGTAGCGATAATAACGCTTTTGCCTTTGTGCGTTCCGCAGTCGGTAGTAACTAAGAAGGTGTCGTCCTTCTCCTTTTCAACAGCGATAACCTCTTCGAGTTCAAAACTTGCGCCAAGGTCTAACACTTGTTCAAAAAGTTTGTGCGAAAATTCCTCACCGCTTATTGAACGGTAACTTGGAAAGTTTTCTACCTTTGGAGAAAAGGCTATTTGTCCGCCAACGGCGGTTGACTCGATGAGTAACACTTTCTTATTGTTTCTAAGCGCGTAAATCGCCGCAGTCATACCAGCCGTTCCAGAACCGATAATTATAATATCAAACATAATTTCACCTTTTACGCTCTAGTATCTTCAATGAATTTCTTAATGTTAGACGGATTAGCAATTAAACTATAAGCCCCGTCCTTTTCAACGATGAGCGTTGGAGCTTCTTTTATTCCTCTTTCAATGAAGAATTGTTCGTTATCTTCAGCGTAAATCTTTTCGTATTTTAAGCCGGCTTTATCAAGAAGAACGGTAACCATAGTGCACTTAGGGCAAGTCTTGGTTGCGCAAAGAATAAGTTTAGCGTCGCTATCATTACAAGCAGTTTCAACCGCGGTTACCTTTTCTTTTTTATCGGAAAGGTGCGCAATATCGCCTTCGATAGCGTCTAAAACCTTGTAAACCTTTCTTTCTTTATATTCTTGAGTTTTACCGTCGTTCCAGTTTTGAACAGGACGATAGTAGCCGGTAATTCTAGAGTAAACTTCAGCAGTTTCGCCACAGATAGGGCACTTTCTTTGCTCGCCGATTAAATAGCCGTGGTTTTTGCATACCGAATAGGTTGGAGATAAAGTGTAGTAAGGGAGTTTATATCTTTCGGCAATCTTCTTAACGAGAGTAGCGGCAGACTTCCAATCAGGAAGTTTTTCACCAAGGAAGGCGTGGAATACCGTTCCAGAAGTATAAAGTGTTTGAAGTTCGTCTTGAATGTCAAGAGCCGAGAAGATATCGTCAGTATAGCCAACAGGAAGGTGTGAAGAGTTGGTGTAGTAAGGGGTTTCGCCTTGAGAAGCCGTGATGATATCAGGGAATCTCTTAACATCGTGCTTAGCCAAGCGGAAAGAAGTAGATTCTGCTGGCGTTGCTTCGAGGTTGTAAAGGTCGCCGTAAAGTTCTTGGTAATCAGAAAGTCTTTCTCTCATATGATTGAGAACGTCTTTGGTGAATTGTTGAGCCTTTTCGTGAGTTAAGTCTTCACGAACCCACTTAGCGTTGAGGCACGCTTCGTTCATACCAACAAGACCAATGGTTGAGAAGTGGTTTGCAAAAGTGCCAAGATATCTCTTAGTATAAGGGTATAAACCTTCTTCTAAAAGTTTAGTGATAACCGTTCTCTTAGTCTTTAATGAACGAGCAGAAACGTCCATAAGTCTATCTAAGCGCTTGTAGAAATCTTGTTCGTTTTCAGCAAGGTAAGCAATTCTTGGCATATTGATAGTAACAACGCCGATAGAACCGGTGCTTTCACCGCTACCAAAGAAACCGCCAGATTTTTTGCGGAGTTCTCTCAAATCAAGCCTTAATCTACAGCACATTGAACGAACGTCGCTAGGTTCCATATCGCTGTTGATATAGTTAGAGAAATATGGAGTGCCGTATTTTGAAGCCATTTCGAATAACAACTTGTTGTTTTCGGTTTCAGACCAGTCGAAATTAGAAGTTATAGAATAGGTTGGAATTGGGTATTGGAATCCACGACCGTTAGCATCGCCTTCAATCATAATTTCAATGAAGGCTTTGTTAATCATATCCATTTCAGCCTTACAATCTTTATATTTGAAAGGCATTTCCTTTCCGCCAACGATAGCGTTAAGTTCTGCTAAGTCGCCGGGAACAACCCAGTCGAAAGTAACGTTAGAGAACGGTGCTTGTGTTCCCCAACGGCTTGGAGTGTTTACGCCGAAAATAAACGATTCAATCGCCTTTTTAACTTCACGGTAAGAAAGGTTATCAACCTTAACAAACGGTGCAAGATAGGTATCGAAAGACGAGAACGCTTGCGCGCCCGCCCACTCGTTTTGCATAATACCTAAAAAGTTTACCATTTGGTTGCAAAGCGTTGCCAAGTGGCTTGCTGGAGATGACGTAATTTTGCCAGGAACACCGCCCAAACCTTCTTCGATTAATTGACGAAGCGACCAACCTGCGCAGTAACCTGTGAGCATTGATAAGTCGTGAAGGTGGATATCTGCATTTCTGTGCGCGTTAGCAATTTCATCATCGTAAATCTCGCTAAGCCAATAGTTAGCCGTGATTGCGCCCGAGTTAGAAAGAATAAGCCCGCCTACGGAATAGGTAACGGTAGAGTTTTCTTTAACACGCCAATCGGCAACTTTAACATAACTATCAACGATCTCTTTGTAGTCGAGCATCGTTGCGTTCATGTTACGGATTTTTTCTCTTTGTTTACGGTAAAGAATGTAAGCCTTAGCAATGTCGCCATAGCCGGCTTGAACTAAAACCGATTCAACGCTATCTTGAATATCTTCAACCGAAACTTTTCCGTCTTTAATCTTTGATTCGAAATCTGCGCAAACCTTAAGCGCAAGAAAATCAATAACGTTAGGGTGATATTGTTTTTGTGTTGCTTCAAAAGCTTTGGTGATTGCTACGTTAATTTTGGAAATATCAAATTCTACGATTTTTCCATCTCTTTTAACTACTTGATACATCTTTTTACCTCTCCATTTGTAATTTTTTTATGTAAACTTAATTCTTCGCTGTGCAATAATAGTAACATAAGTAAGTAGCCCTTGTCAATGCTTTTAACCAAATATTTTGTGTTAATTTTATGAAAAAACCACAATATATTGTGTTTCAAGGGTAAAAAATTTTCGCTTTAAACACCACGAATTTCCACCCGTTTAACAAAAGGGGAAACAATTTCTTTGAATTTATCTAGCATTTTAGGTTGAGGTGCAGAAAAAGAGCCACCAACTAGGTCGCCAGAATCGATAAATTGTTGAATAAAATATTTTTTTGCGCCTTTAATAAACAAGCCGATTTTTTCAAAATCGCTCTCGTCAAAAAGTTCGTTAGTTACCGTCGTTCTAAACTCGTAATCAATTTTGCCGTTGATTAAAAAATCTACGCTTTGTTTAATTTGCGCAATATCAACGTCTTTTACGCCACAAGTTAAAGCGTATTTATCGGGTGAGTTTTTAATATCTATTGCAACATAGTCAACGAGATTTTTTTCTACTAAATCTTTTAAAAGGTCAGGGAAAGTTCCGTTTGTGTCGAGCTTAACCAAAAAACCTAAAGCCTTGATTTTCGCTAAAAAATTTTCGATATCTTTTTGGAGAAGTGGCTCGCCTCCTGTTACGCAAACGCCGTCTAAAATGCCAACTCTTCCCTTTAAAAACTTAAAAAAATCTTCTTCGCTAATAAAATTTTGGTCAATTTTGGTAACGAGTGTCGCATTATGGCAAAACCCGCACCGCATATTACAGCCCGCCGTAAACACCGTGCAAGCAACTTTTTCAGGGTAATCTAAAAGCGTTAATTTTTGAAGCCCCTTAATTTGCATAACCGCACCCTCCTTTTTGAAAAATTTGTTTGTTAAAAACTTTTTTAGCGAGTATATATATTATATTTTATGAAAGGCAAAAAGTCAATGCAAAATGAAAAATCTTTAAGCCCTAAATCTTTGCCGTTTTGTCCTTTACGGCAAAAAAAACCGCTCGGTTAATACCGAGCGGTCAAATTTTGTTAGTTTAGATTATTCTTCGGTTGAGAAGTGAAGTCTATAGCAGAAACCATTTCCAGCGCCCGCTTCTTTAAGTTCACCAATTTCTTCGCCCGTTTCTTCTAAGCCGTAGTAAGCCATAAGTTTAACGATTAACTCTTTTGCTTCGTTAAAGGTCTTCTCGTTAGTTACGAGTTTTAACGCTGGGGTATCTCCCTTGCCTTCTTCTAAGCCGTTTTCTTGAGCATCAAGGTTTACAAAGAGTTTAACCGCTTCACTTGAAACGTAGAGTTTAAGTAGTGCCATGCCGTCGCTTACCTTATCGTTATTTTCAGCAAGTGCGTAGCCTTTAGCGAAAGTTCTTAACGCTTTATAGTATTTAACGAGGTCTTCTTCGCTAGCAACTTCTTCAGCTACTTCTTCAACGATTTCCTCTTGAACAGGCTCTTCAACTACTTCTTCTTGAACTTCTTCTTGAGCAGGCTCTTCAACTACTTCTTCAACTACTTCTTCTTGAACTTCTTCAACGATTTCTTCTTCAATTTCTTCTTCGCAGTAAGTAGAAACGATAAAGTCAAACACGTTGCCGTCAGGGTATTCGCCTTGGATAGGTTGAAGTTCATATTCTTCAATGATGATATTAGCAATTTCAACTGCTTCAGCGTAAGCTTCTCTAGTGTTGATATTGATAAGTGTTGGAACGCTTTCGAATTCTTCGCCTTGAGCGTCAACAACATTGAAGCCGTCGCTAGCGAGTTTTTCTTGTTCTAACGCTACGTAGAACTTAAGTTCGCCGTTATCTTTAACAAGTTTTGCTAAGAGAACGCTATCGCCATCTTCAATTTCAAACGCTTCACCTAAAACTGAGAACGAAGCAAGGTATGATTTAAGTTTATTGAAATAAGCATCAACGTCTTTTCCGCTTAAAATCTTATGCCACTTAGCATAAACGTTCTTGTTGCCTCTCTTTTCAAGGTAAGTATCAATAAATCTAACTTTGCAAAGTTTATCTTCATACCAACCGCCAAAGATAAAGCCTTTCTTAGTTGGGCTGTTTGGCATTACGAACGATTCGCCTTTCTTAACCTTGATAGGAGCAACCTTTGTTCCGCCGTTTGAGTGGAAGGTGATAGAGAATTTCTTGTTCTTGATAATCGCTACGATAATGATAATAGCAAGAATTAGAACGATTGCTGCAATAACGTAGAAGAACGGATTAGCAAAAATGCTAGAATCGTTCGTTTGCGCTACGGCAAAATTGTTAAATGAATTAGTTTCAAACATCAATATTCCTCCAGATGTGTCTATTGAATAATCAAGCGCTTTAATTTCGCCCCTTCCTAAATATATATATAGTAAAGAAGCATCGGCGTCAGCCATAATCTTTTGCGCGTCTAAAATTTTCGAAAGTTTGTTTTCTTTGCTCTTTCCGTTTAAGCCAATATTGCTTAAAATATCTTCAAAGAAGGTCTTTTCTTGGTCAACGAACTCGCTATAATATGCGTTAAGGTCAACGGTTACTTGGTAAACAACCTCTTTTCCTTCAAACTCGGTAACGGTAGCCCACTCGCTAATGCCGTGGTAAACCTTGATTGAAGCAAGGTATGAAACGCCTAAATCTTTGCACTGCTTATTGATTGCAACTCTTGCGTTTTCTTTTGCGGAAGATACGTTATCGAAAACTGAAAGCGTGGTTGCCGCTGGGAAAATCGCAATCGGCGTTTTTTCGCCGTTTTCTTTAATAAAGGCTTTTACTACCACTGAGCCAGATTCGGTTGAGAGCGTGTCTTTCTTTTTGAAAGATTCGTCGTTAAGTTCTTCACCAGCTAGGAATTTTTCAAACAAAATTGCCTCAGACGTGTAGTTTTCTTTAACGGCTTTAGATGCATCTTGCAAAAACTCTTGCGCTTTTTTAACTTCTTGTTCAGCGTGCGCTTTAGCCTCGTCAAGATCGCCTTCCTTTTCGCCTTTTTTGATTGCGTAATAATCTTCTAAATCGTCGTAAGCCCTTTCAACAACGTTCTTCTTAACGGCTAGCATTTCTTCGATTGCTTTATCGGCAACAGCCTCAACCGCATCAATGCTCGTTTCGTAATCGCTCTTGTCAAGTGCAATAGCTGAAATAACTTCCCTTGCCGCTACGGCAATCAACTCAACTTCAGCTAATGCGTCTTCATCTAAGAAGCCAACGATTTGATTTGCTTTAGCATCTTTGTTTTGTTCGTTTGGTGCGATTAACGTGTTTTTCTTATCGTCAACAGCTTTCAAACTTTGTTCTACGAATTCCGCATAACTTTGCTCTAGCGTTTCAATCTTCTCGATTTCAACTTTCTCTTTTTCTATTCTAGATAAGTATTTGGAACTATCGTAATTTAGGTAATTATCGCTCTCAACTCTAGCATAAGCCACCGTTTGGTCGATAATCTTTTGAATCCTCGTCCAATTATCAGAAGAATAGTCTGTTTCAACGTAATCGTCCTTAAAATCATTAAGGGCAGTTGCAACTTCAACTATTTTCTGCATTGATTCAAGGCTCGAGGCATCCGATGCGTAAGCATCCTTGAGTTTCGCAAAATAAACTGCTCCGCTATCGATAATCTTTACCGTTTCTTTGTTCGCCTCAAAATAGGTTTCTGCTTCCGTTTGAGCAAAACTAATAGAAGCCATCCCTACCGTTAGCGACAATAAAACCGCCAAAACTATCGCAACGAAAACGCTTATTGGCGACTTTCTTTGATTAACCTTAAACATAGAATCTCCAAAATTCGCGCATAAAAAATGCGCCGTTTTCATTTACTTGATATTATATTATCATAATAATATCAATCTTTCAATAATTTTTAATAAATTTTTTGATGTTTTTTATTGCTTTTTTTAGATTTTTGGTTAGTTTTTAGAAGTTTTGCGCCGTAAATTTGCCTTTTTTGCCCTGTTTTTAGCCAAAAATATGGGCTTATAGCCCCGTTTTTAAACATATGCGCTATTTTTGGCACATAACTAAAAAATATTTTTTAAGAATTTTTGCTCGTTTTTGGTTATTTTTAATGAATTTATTGCTTTTTGCTAATCTAAAATGTTATAATTCAATTATGAATAACTTATTAACTTTAACAACGCCACAAATAATTGCTATCGCTTTTTGCATAATTATCACGGCGATTATAATAATCTTTGTCAAGTTAAAAGATAAGAAGAAGGTCGCTTCGTATTCGCTAAAAGATAGCTTAATTACGGCTAGCGAGCGAGAATATCTTTTTGTTTTGCAAGCATATTTTGGCAATGATTATATCATTTTACCGCAAGTCAACCTTGCTTCTATTATCGATAAGCAGGGCGAGGGCTTTAGGAACGAACTTTTTAGAAACGTTGATTTTGGCATTTTTGATTTTAACTATCGCCCGCTCGTTTTAATTGAAATTAACGATAACACGCATTTTAGGAAAGATAGACAAGAGCGAGATTTAAAGGTGCAAGAAATTTGCAAAAAGGCAAAAATTCCGCTTGTAACTTTTTGGGTAAAAGACGGAATTGATAGCGAAAAAATTTATAAAACCATTAAAAAATATTTATAAAAAGTAAGCCTATAAGCCCATTATCAGCCTTTTTTACTTTGACTTATTAAAAGAGGCACTTCAAGAAAATAAACTTGTTCAAAAAATTTTGCGTAGCGATAATCTTATCGCTACGCATTTTTTAACGCTATTTTTTATTAAGTTCTAAAATATAATCAATAAATTCTCTAACTGCGCCGTTTCCACCAACTCTTGAACTAACAAAATCGGCAAGAGCGATAACCTCTTTGCAAGAATCACTCGGGCAACCGATAAGCCCACCGCCTTCTTTTATTTTTTTCATACAAAGAAGGTCGTTCAAATCGTCGCCAACGTAAGCAAATTCACAAAGCTTTGCGCCCCTTTTTTCAACGATTTTTTCTAAGAGAGAAACCTTATCGCTAACCTTTTGATGCACTTCAGTAATGGTTAATTCCTTGCACCTATTAAGAAGAATTTGCGACTGCCTTCCCGTAATAATAATTGGAACAACCCCAGTTGGAATTAAAAGGTCTTTAATGCCTAAGCCGTCTTTAACGCTGAAAGTCTTTAAAACTTCGCCGTCTATGCCCATATAAATTTTACCATCGGTCAGCGTGCCGTCAACGTCCATAACTAAATATTTAATCATAATATCACCTTTTGTTTTAAATATTTTACCATAATTAACAATAACTTGCAAGGCTTTTTAAAAACTAATTAAATAACTATTATTTTGAAAATAGCACGCCAATAACTCGATTAACGCACTTTTTGCGCACTTCTTTAAAAAAGATGAGGCGCAAATAACACACCCCACCATTTTTAATTATCTTTTACCATACATTTTTTCGTAATATTTTTGGTATTCGCCACTAATGATATCTCCCCACCACTTGCGGTTTTCAAGATACCACTTAATAGTTTTCTTAATACCATCGGCGAACTTTGTTTCTGGAAGCCAGCCAAGTTCTGTGTGAATCTTAGTTGGGTCTATTGCATAGCGCATATCGTGGCCCTTTCTATCGGTAACGTATGTGATTAAATCTTCACTCTTGCCAAGTTCCTTGCAGATAAGTTTAACGATATCGATATTTCGCATTTCGTTATGCCCGCCGATATTATAAACCTCACCAACTCTTCCTTTGTGAATAATAAGATCGATTGCCTTGCAGTGGTCTTCTACGTAGAGCCAATCGCGAACGTTAATGCCCTCGCCGTAAACAGGGAGCGGTTTATCGTTTAGCGCGTTTGCAATCATTAAAGGAATAAGTTTTTCAGGGAAGTGATAAGGTCCATAGTTATTAGAACAACGGCTAATTGTAACTGGAAGCCCAAAAGTTCTGTGATACGCTAAAACTAGAAGGTCAGCGCCCGCCTTTGAACTACTATAAGGGCTAGAAGTATGTATCGGCGTTTCTTCAGTGAAGAAAAGGTCAGGCCTATCGAGAGGAAGGTCGCCGTAAACTTCGTCGGTTGAAACTTGGTGATAACGTTCAATGCCGTAAACTCTGCACGCATCCATCATAACTTGCGTTCCTAAAATGTTTGTTTGAAGGAACACTTCAGGGTTTTCAATAGACCTATCAACGTGGCTTTCCGCCGCAAAATTCACAACGATATCTGGTTTTTCGGTTTCGAAAATTTTGTAAATGCCCACTCTATCGCAAATATTGGTTTTATAGAACTTGAAGTTTGGGTTTTTGAGCGCCTCTTCTAGCGTGGACATATTGCCCGCATAAGTTAAACAGTCAACACAAATAATTTTATAATCTTTATGCTTATCAAGCATATGATAAACAAAGTTTGCGCCGATAAACCCCGCACCACCCGTAACTAAAACTGTTTTCATTATGTATTATTCTCCTTTTGCTAAAGAAATAAGGTATTGACCGTATTCCGTTTGCTTTAAGTTTTCGCCAAGTTTTAAAAGTTGCTCGGTTGTGATAAAGCCTCTGCGCCAAGCAATTTCTTCAATACAAGATACGTAAAAGCCTTGCATTTCTTGAACGGTTTTAACAAATCCGCTCGCTTTATACATTCCAAGCGGTGTTCCCGTATCGAGCCACGCCATACCACGACCTAAAAGCGTAACTTTAAGTTCGCCCATTTCAAGATAAGTATTATTGATTGCGGTAATTTCAATTTCTCCACGAGCCGAAGGCTTAACGTTTTTAGCAATCTCAACAACTTTGTTATCGTAAAAATATAGCCCCGGAACAGCATAATTGCTCTTTGGTTTTGCAGGCTTTTCTTCAATGGAAATAACGTTGCGCTTATCGTCAAACTCAACAACGCCAAAATCTTTTGGATTGTTTACAGGATAGCCGAAAATCGTTGCGCCAACCTTGTTTTCCATAGCCTTTTTTAAACATTTAGTCATATCTTGACCGTAGAAAACGTTATCGCCCAAAATTAAGCAAACGCTATCGTCGCCAATGAACTTTTCACCTAAAATAAACGCATCAGCAAGACCGCGTGGTTTGTCTTGAACACAATATTCAATTGAAATACCAATATCGCTACCATTGCCAAGTAGTTCCTCGTAAGAGCCGATTGCTTCGGGAGTTGAAATAAGCAAAACCTCTCTAATACCCGCAAGCATTAAAATTGATAACGGATAGTAAATTAGTGGCTTATCATAGATAGGAAGAAGCTGTTTTGAAACTGCTTTTGTCATAGGATAAAGCCTAGTTCCTTTTCCTCCGGCTAAAATTATACCTTTCATTGTTGTGTTTCTCCTTTTTCTTGTTCCTTAGTTAATAAACCATCAATTTTTGATTGAAGTTTGTCTGTCAACTTATTATAAATTTTAGATTTTTCTAAGAAATTAAACAATATTTTTCTAACAAATTCAATAAGACAGCAAGCGAAAAATACCGCAAAAACTGCAAACGTAAAATAAACAAATAAAAGAATTGAAGTAGGAAAATTTTGAGTATGAATTAAATTATTAAAAATATAACCTTTTATGTTTGAATTATCATGAATAAGATAAACGCCAAAGGTAAGTGGTGCGATAAAGCCGATAATTTTTGAGCTGAACTTACCTTTAATATTTATCGTCTTAAAGAGCATAAAAATTGATATGCTCGAAATCACGGTTAAAATCGAGCAATATCTTGAGAAATGCCCAACAAGCTCTCTTGAACCAATTTCCGCTATTTTGCCTCCTATAAAGCGCATAACATAGCGAGCAACCATCATAATAGCAACAGCAACAAAAAAAGTTAAAATATACGTAAACTTTTTTCTTTCCTTAAAAGTGTAGCCGTAAAGTCGAATAAAGCCAGCTAAAAGATAAAGAAATATAAACCAGACGAAACTATAGCCGTTTGACAACCCCATCGGGTCGGATAACGGCACTAAGTCGTGCCAAACTGAAAAAATTATAAAAAGCAAAACGATAAGAACAAAATGCAACTTTTTATCTAAGGCGTTCATTAACTTATTCAAAAATGGTGAAACAAGATACAAACAAATATAGCATGTTGCAAACCAATATTGCTTGAATGAAATAGGCAAAAAACCTTTTAGTAACTCTTCAAAAGTTGTAGATTTAAAATTAGTTATTTTAACTATTGCTATAAAAAGCCAAGAATAGAACCAAACCGATAGAACCGTTGATATTAACCTTTTTATGTTAAATTTACCAACCGCCATAAAATACCCGCTTATTAAAACGAATACATTAACGGCGCAAGCACAAATGGAGTTTAGTAAACCATAAAACACATCTCCTATGCTTGTCGCCAAAAATTTCTCACTTAGTCCTCCATGACTTAGAATATGTATAACAACGATAGCAATCATGCATAAAATCCTTAAAAGATCTAACGAATAATTTCTATCTTTTTTCTGTTGAACGCCTTGAATATTTTCCATACTATAAATTATCAATTACTCCAAATAATTTCGTCAATGTTATAAAATTCAGCAACAATTATACCTTTTTCCTTTTACGCTTTAAGTCCTTTTATGATTTCGCAAATCATATCAACGTCGCTAAGAGCTAAATGCGCGTAAAGCGGTAAACAAACAACGTTTCGTGAAAATTCTTTTGCGATAGGCGTAGTGTGTGATAAATCTTTGCCAAATTCCTTATTTTCCGACACTAGCGGATAAAAATATTTACGAGCAAATATTCCCTTTTCAAAAAGTTTTTGACTAAGTTCATCTCTAGATAGCCCGAAAAGTTTTTCGTCAATTAAAATTGGATAGTAAGCGTAATTTCTCTTAACGTTTTGGCTTGGCAAAAGTTTAATGCCTGCAACGGACTTCAAATTTTCATTATATCTTTCGAAAACGGCTTTTCTTAAAGCAAGTTCATCGTCTATATGGCGAAGATTGCAAATTCCCATTGCGGCTTGGAATTCGTTCATCTTTGCGTTAGTTCCAAAAACCGTAAGTTCGTCGCCGTTTACGCCAAAGTTGCGCTCTAGAGCAATTTTCTTTGCAAGATTTTCGTCTTTAAAAGTTAAGCAACCGCCTTCAATGGTGTGAAAAACCTTAGTAGCGTGGAAACTGAACATCGAAACGTCGCCATAAGAACCGATGCCTTTCCCGTTATATTCCACGCCGAAAACGTGAGCGGCGTCGTAAATAACTTTTAGACCGTGCTTGTCTGCTATTTTTTGAATTTTATCAACGTTGCAAATATTTCCGTAAACGTGAACGCCCATAATGGCAACGGTTTTTTCAGTTATTAACGCTTCGATTTTATCTTCATCGATAGTGTAATCTTCTTTTACGTCGCAATAAACGGGAGTGCAATTTGCTTGCATAATAGCGTTGGTCGTTGAAGCAAAAGTGAAAGGCGTTGTTATAATTTCGCCCTTTAAGCCTAAAGCCTTAATTGCAACGTATAGCCCCAAATGCCCGTTAACAAAAAGTTCAACGTTATCAACCTTTAAGTAGTCTTTAATTTGGACTTTAAGCTTGTTGTGAATAGGACCCATATTCGTTAAATGAACGGTTTCCCAAATAGATTTTATCTCTTCGCAATACTCTTCATAAGTCGGCATTGACGATTGTGTTACATTAATTTTCATATTTAACCTACCCTTTTATGCCACCGTTAACGGATAAAAAAGTGGAACAACGATTAAAATTGTTACAAACGTTAAAAGCGCAAGTGGCCACGTATATTTAATATAGTCAGAGAACTTGTAGCCAGCAACGAGGGTCATACCGGTTTGCGCATTTGCAAGAGGAGTTGAGAAAGTTAAGTTTGCAGCAAAAACTATTCCTAAAGTAAACGCTAGCGGGTTTAAATTTAAAGCACCGCAAAGCGACAATGCAACCGGCAAGAAAATTACAACGGCAGTAGAATTAGTAATAAAGTTGCTAACAATCATTGTTGCAAGAACGAAAACTGCAAAAATGATAATTGGAGGAATTCCATTATGTAAAACAACGCTAACAGCGTTACCTAACAAATCACCTACGCCACCTTTTGCTAAACCTTTTGCAATGCCCAAGCATCCTGCAAGGATGAAGATAACAGACCAATCAGTCTTTTTGATAACGCTCTTTTGCTTCACGCAACCCGTAATTATACATAAAAGCGCAGCGATTGCGGCGGTCATTTCGGTAGTTATCCAAGCGCCTATGAAGGATACGATAGTAAGCGCAAAAATTACGCCCATTATAATCATTTTTGTTTTATTATACTCTTGAGGTCCGTCAGCTTCTTTAACCACCATTTCGCTATCCATCACTCTATCGCCCCAAATCTTGTTGCCAAGCTTATGACCAATGAAAACGGTATAGAGAATATAAACTGCGCAAATAATTATGCCAGGTAGTGTATAATCAAACATTCCAAGCTCAACGCTAAACCACTCCTTTAAAATGCCGTTTGCGGTAAGCTGTGGAGTTGATCCAACGAGCGTGCAAACGCCACCAAACATTGCGCCCATTGTAACGGGGAGAGTTAAATTTAATCTCTTCATATTCGGGTTTGCTTGCGATACGCTTGCAATAATAGGCAAGAAAATAGCAATAACCGAGGTGTTTGATAAAAAAGTTGATAAAATTGCTGAGGTTAAGCCAGCAAAGAGAATAAATAATTTCTCATTTTCTCTAGATATCTTGGTTACTTTTTCTCCAATAAGCTTTGCAATTCCCGTTTCTTGCATAGCCGTTCCAACAACCATCATACCGAACACTAAAATTACGATTGTGTTTGAAAAGCCCGAGAAAGCATCCGCCACCGAACAAATACCGAACAACACGAACAACACACACGATAGGCATGCAGTTGCAGCGTTAGGAATAACGCGAACGATAAACAACACTATTGTTACGACCAAAATAATTAAACTAATAATTGCTGGATCCATTAATTATATTCCTTCCTGAATTCTTCTGTATTTATTTTTGAAAAGACCATATTTTCGCCGTTTTCATCTAAAATGATAAGGGTATCATAAATCCAATCAATAACCGAGCTAAGCTCGTCAACGTTTTCGCAAAGAAGGTCTATTTCGCAATAGCGTTGATTAACGTTATAGGTTGCGGCAACCACGTCGCCAACCTTATATTTAGCAAACATCGCAACAACGGCAGGGTGGGCTTTTACCTTTTCTTCCCCTATTATTTTTGCAATTTTACCGGGCTTAATAGAAATTAAAAGATAAGGAGAAACCTTGCCTTTTTGCAAGTAGCCATCCTTAGGAAGCGTAAAATCTCTTTGCACTTCTCCAGTTAAGGCAAACTCTATAAGATGTTTTACAAGGCTCACACCATGAACCTTTTCATACATTCTTTCATATTCTGCGCCAGGATATCTTAATCCGGGATCGTAAAATCTAACGGTATCTCCATCAACAAAGCCTTGCATAAACGCAGGCGCGTTATAAAGCCCAATGCTCTTTAACATATTTTCAACGCGAGGACTAACTTTTTCAGCATACATTTTAGAAAATTTAGAAGGAGCCATTCCCATCATTGAAACTCTTTCCATTTTATCTTCTATTCTACCAAGTCTTCTGTCGCCCACTCTAGTTAAATAAACCTCGCCGTTGATAACGCTATACGTTATACAAATATCCTTTTTGTTCCCCATATATTTTTCAATTAAAACGTCGCCGTTGGAACTTTCCTTCTCAGCCTCTTTAATGGCTTTATAAACGTCTTCCTTATCATAGCAGACCATTGAACCGCGCGACCCGCGACTATCACAAGGCTTAACTAAAAGCGGATACTCAACAACGCCCTTTTCAACATCTTCTAGTGAATACTGAGGAATTACGTCAACTCCGTGTTTAATACAGCATTCTTTAAAAGCGTTTTTATCAGTTAAAAGATGATATTGCTCTTTTGTTCCAAAACAAGGAAGATTTAACTTTTCGCAAACGGCTTGATATGGTCTTTGACAAGCGTCAAGACAAACGGCAATAACGCCGTCAATTTGCTCTTTCTTACAATATTCAACAATACCGTCTACGTCCTTAATATCAATTAAAAGACTAACGTCTGCAATGCGCTTTGCAGGTGAATTTTCAACCTCTAAATAGTCAGCAACGTAAACCTTAACGCCCATTTCTTTCGCTGCTTCAACAACCTTGCAGTGTTGAAACGCGCCACCTAATACTAGCAATTTCTTCCCTTTAAACACTATTCTTCTCCTTGTTTTTCTTTGTTCATCCTTGACATCAATTAAAGCCTTTTATTTTAACCTTTTCTTTTAACCTTGCTTGAACAAGGAATATAACTTTTCTTTTCTTCTAAAAGATTACTTTCCTCAACTTTAGCTATAGCTTCTTCATTGTTTTGGGAATCATTATAATTTGTTTTAGATTTATTCTTAAAAATACTTACCGCAAAGCGTTTGATTGCAACAAAAGCGTTTAGTTTTATAAAGAATACGCTGGCAAGATATATAACTACGCAAGCTAATAACTGTATCAACAATTTAACGAAATAATTAACGTGTATGAAGTTAAGACAATAAATTACCGAGAAGAATAGCATGCTATATACGAAATATGGCAAAATATCAATTGCTTGTTCTTTCCTAGTATAACTTAACAACTTTTTATTGTAGAAACTATTTAATACAAGGGAAAAAACTCCCATAATTACCATTGAAAATAGCATCAAGTTAAAATCTATATTGGCAAAAATAAAAACTAAAAGAATCGTTATACTTCTTTTTATAATTTCACAACGTAAAAAAACATCCGATCTTCCTATTGCGTTAAACGATTGCATATTAGAATTGTTCACAACGTTTATAGCTGAAGAAATGCAAATAATTTGAATAACAGGTATTGCGCCAGCCCATTTAGAGGTCAAAACAACCATTACAAAAGGTTCAGCAACAGCAGCAACACCCGCCATAATCGGCAAAATGAGAGCCGCCGTCAACGAAATCATTGTTCTTGTTTGATATTTTACTTTATTGAAATTATCTTGAGATTTTGCAATAGCCGGAAACATAACGGCGGTTGTCGTTTGAGTAACTACTCTATTGATCGCACTAGGAATACTATTCCCCTTTGAATAAAAACCTAAAGTTTTATCATCGTAAACTCTTCCAATTATAAGCGAAAATAAATCAACGTAAATAGTTCCAATTAACCAACCAACAAACAATTTCCAACTATACGCAAACAATCTCTTAAAACTTTGGAAAGAAAACCTTAACATTGGTATCCATCTTGCAAAAATCAACAAAAACAAGAAGGCTGTAAGTCTATATACTATTTGAGAGAGTATTAAGCTCCAAACACCAAAATTATGTAATGCAAAAAAGACACCCGAAATTCCCTGCATTAAAATAGCAATTAAGTTTGCAATGCAACTTGATTTAAAATCTAGTTTATACCTTAACGTAGCGGTTTGAATTGAGCCTAATGATCCTAAAATTATCGTTAATGCAAACACTCGAAGATAACTTGTTAATTTAGGATTTTCATAAAAAGTAGAAACAAACGGTGCAAGAAAATAAATTGCAATATACATTACAATCGCAACCAAAAATTCAACGTAAAAAACAGTAGAGAAATCTAATTTAGTTGAATCTTTCTTCTGCAACAAACCGGAAGTTAATCCGCTGTTAACAAAAGTATTTGCTATATTGATAAATACGTTTAATATCGCTATTACACCAAAATCTTCTGGAAGCAATAATCTCGCAAGAAATAATTGCACGAAAAATTGCATTCCTTGCGAGCCAATACCCTCGATAGTTCTCCACATTAAACCTTTAGACGTAGTATTCTTACTCATTAATTTACCCTTAATACAATTTTAATTTTCTTCCAATTTTTCCTATCATCCTTCTCCACAATCTTACATAAAATACAAACTGCGCCTTCACTCTAACGCTGAACGGAATTGATTTAAAAAACAATTTCATTTCTTTGCTATCGATTTTATGTTTTCTTTTAAACACCCTTTTCCTTAAAAGAATATCTGCCGCTTTATTTACTTTTAATCCTTGCAAATTGTATCTATAATCAAAATATTTTGTAATGTTGTCCACAATTCGAAAATACATATAAGAATATTCTATAATCTTATCCTTTTGGCTGTAGAAAAAGCTTGTTTTGCTGCCTTCCCCACTTCGATGAGCATGCAATATATCAGGAAGCACAAAAATATCTCCCTTATCGTACAACAAAACTCTATTTATAACATCCCCCATCGTTGGCTCTGCGGTCTTCAACTTTAAATATTTTTCATCAGAAACAGGCATTACGTTCCTTCGCAAAAAAGTGTTCCCGTGCAAAACCATTCCATATCTTAAAAAATGTTTTAACGAATATCTTTTATTTGTTTGCCAACGCATCAAAGCGACTTGAGGGTTCTCACCGTTATGGTCAACGTTATAATAATTGCTTGCTACAGCAACAATATCTGGGTGAGAATCTAGATAATCAACCTGCTTTTGCAAACGATTAGGATCGGTCCAAAAATCATCACCTTCTCCTCCTGCAATATATTTTCCACGACAAGCTCTCGCCACTTTCAAACCGTTTTGAGAAACCCCAAGGTTTTTCTCGTTTATTATAGGAACAATGATATCAGGATATTTTTCTTTATATTTTAAGAGAATTTCTTTGGTCCCATCGTTAGAACAATCGTCAGCGATTATTATTTCATATTTGAAGTTAACTTTTTGCTCTAAAATGCTATCTAAGCATCTTTCTATGTAACGCGCGTGCTTATACGCAATCAAGGTTACGCTTACCTTAATTTCAAAATTATCCAATTTATTACCTCTTTGCTGTTTTTTTAGGCTTTTACTCTGGCTAATTGATTTACCGCCAGCATAAGAATTAGATTATAAATGGTTCCGTAATAAGAAATAAGGCTAATTTGTAAAATTAGCGTTGAAACAACTAAAGTTGATAGCAAAACGATTGTAAGTGATCTATCTTTTCTTAACGCACGAATTAGTTTTACTATCACGTAAGCGTAAATAGAATAGTAAATAATAAAGCCTACAATTCCACCATTTACAAGCATTTCTATAAAATTATTATGCGAATATGTTTCCCATCCCATCTCTAATAAATAAAGCGATCTATAACTATTTACTCCATACCCGAAGAAAGGTTTTTCTAAAAACCACTTAAAGCCTAATTCAATCATATGAGAACGTTCATTAAAGCTCCCTTCGTTTGTTCTGCCACCAAACAGACCTTCTATCATATCTTCCATCCGTGAGCCTAAAACGTTATACAATAATTCATTGTTCATAATAAAGAAGTATAACGCTACTACAGCTGTTACCGCTATAATAATTGCTAAAAGTCTATATCTCTTAGAACTTAAAATTATAAACATGAAAACAATTAATAAAAGCATTAATAGCGCCGTTCTAGAGCCTGTAAATAGCGTAAT
Source organism: Christensenellaceae bacterium (assembly GCA_045534575.1). Taxonomy (GTDB): domain Bacteria; phylum Bacillota; class Clostridia; order Christensenellales; family Borkfalkiaceae; genus UBA4636. The sequence goes on along the minus strand of JAZSJZ010000006.1, from coordinate 29,985 downwards.
ATATCCCATAAATATTCCAGACCCAAGAGAAAAAATCTTAAAAATTAAGTTCTTCGATTGAAAAAGGAAATATATAGCAATACCAACGCCAATACATAATTTAATTCCAATGTTATTTGCGTTCCATACCGTATTTAAAGAATCTGCGCCAATTCTTTCATCACCCAAAGTTGTCAAATCTATGTTGTTAACGATATAAATAGCAAGTAAAAACAGTGCGATAAGATTAGAAAAGAGAATTAGATTCATCCTTCTTGCGTTATCAATAACGCACGTGGTTAAAATAAGCGTGAGATACATCAACAATAGCGTTTGAATCATATCCAAAGAAATTGATAAATTTTTGCACCAAAAAACACTAATCAATGAATAGAAAAAATACAAAACGCACCAAATAGTGAAGAAATCAATTTTTAAGAATCTCTTTTTTAATATTAAAAATAGCAAGAATCCCAACTCTACAAAAATAACAGAATATCTCAATAACGCATAAGTTGAATATTGTGAGTTGTGAGCAATCGTATAAGCTATTGTTAATATGACAAACAAAAGCGCGTCTTCAACGTTATAGCGCCTCCTCGTTTCCGTGATATTAAGTTTATTCGTTGCTACGTTTTGCATAGCGCCCCCTACAAATTGTTGTTTAGTCTAATTTGCATTTTACAAGTTCTCAAAAGTCTTAGCCCATAAATCAAATATTTTGTCTTTCGAAAACTTTTCTCTTATTTCAATCGCATTTTTAGAAATTAACTCAGAAAACTCTTTATCATCAGCTATTTTTGCCAATCCTTCAGCTAATTCTTCTGGATTTTGCCTTTGAACAATTATTCCGCTTTTGCCATTTTCAATGCACATTCGCTCGCCCCCGTTTTGACAATCGGTAACAATAACGGGCAAGCCTATCGCCAACGCCTCTAACATAGAATTTGATATTCCCTCATAATCTGATGAAGAAGCGAAAGCCGTTGCGTCTTTTATTTTTTCATGAACGTCCGAACACGCTGGGTAAAAACAAATTTTATCGCAAGAACTTAAACTTTTAGCGTAATTTTTAACAGACTCAACGTAATCACTTCCCTCTTTCCCGTCACCATAAATTTCAAGAATAAAATCTTGGTGAGTTTTTGAAAAGATATCAAATGCTTCTAACAATACCTTTAAATTCTTTTGTGGCGCAATTCTGCAAAAATTAACAATTTTCTTTTGCCTTTCGCCAAAATATGGTTCAGGTAAAGAATCTGATATTGGATTAGGAATTATAGAACTCTTTTTCCTTACAATTTTAGGATAATAATCTCTTGCGCCTGGCGTTTGAAAAACTATTTTGTCAGCAAAACAAAAAACTAAATTTCTTAGCCCTCTTAACACCTTTTTGCTCGGCTCAAAGTGCGGATCAGTTCTTTCTGAAACCAATACTTTTCTCTTTGAAAACACACATGCAAGTATAGAATATATCGCTACGCTCGAAATAAATCCTACAACGTAATCAATTTTTTGAGATTTGCATAACTTACGAAACGTTGCTAATTTCTTCAAAAAATAAAATGGTCTAAATTTAGGTCTTTTGAAAAGTTCGTCTAGGTAAAACAATTTTATGTTTTTGTTTATTTCAAAGTCAATGCGACTTTTTTGAGATACCGCAATGGAAACATCATACCCATTTTCAGCAAGAAAATTTGCAAGCATAGCTGTAATTTTATGCGCACCACCCCAGCCTACTCCGCCAAGATGAGTCATTAAAAACATAACTTTTTTCACAATTTCACCTTTCGATAACTATTCCTTTGCTTCTTTGATTCCTCTTTTTATTAACTTATATGCTTTTTTCCAACCAAAGTCTTTATACTCTTTTCTGTAACGCAAACAATGCGCCAAAGCAAAAATTTTCGCAGTTTTTTTGTTTATAAAATAAAATAAAACACCTTTGTCGATGAAATATTTTTCATTATAACCTGAAAACCACGTTGATTCTCCATGCCTTACTTGCCCCAAAGTCTCTTTGCAAGTATAAACTTTCAATCCAGCTTTAAAACAGTCCTGTAAAAATATGGTATCTTCACCGCAACTATATTTCGCTCCGCCACCAAACAATAAGTGAAAATATATGTTTGCCTTTCTTAGCGAATCTCTTCTTGCTGACACACAAAAAGTTCCGTATTTTCTGGCTTTTACCTTATTTATTCTTTCAGTTTTTGTTACTATATCTTGCAAAGGCTCATCACCTCGCGAAGTTTCAAAATTAAAAATAGCAACATCAGCATTAGGATTCTCTTTGTAAAAAGCCTCCACTTTTTCTACGTAATCGTCATTGTAAACAACGTCGTCGTCGGCAAATAAAACAATGTCGCCATCGGCCCTCATTAAAGTATTGTTTCTATTTAACCCAACACCACGCTCAGCAAAGTTAAGGAATTTAACATTTTTGTTTCTATAATCAAACTCCTCAATGCTATTTATATCGCATTGGTTACCAACTATTACGTCAGAGCGAATATTCATTTTCTCCAACAAAGCTGCCCCTTGTTGATTCATCGTTACAACTAAAACTTGAACTCCCAACTTCTTTACTCCTTTAAGTTATTATTTGTATTTTTTTAGACCAGAAAACGCCCAGCACATCATGTAGTATAAGGCACTAAAAAAGTTGATTTTTTCAACTTTTCTATACACTCGCCATTGAAATTTAATCATTTTCAATTTGTTAGACGATACGGAATTAGAGTGCACTTTATATTGAGCCAAAGATTCATGAAGACAAAACGCTTTTGTTCCAGTTTTCAAGATCCTCAACCAACAAGCCATATCTTCTCTTTTTATTGCTTCGGTTGGCATTATAATTTCGCCTATCTTTTTTGAATCGCAAACAACCGTCAAGCAACCGATATGATTATGCTTTAATATGTCTTTGTAAGAGCAAACATCAAGACGAGGTTTGAAAGTTGAAATAATCTCATTATTTTCATCAATAACATCATAATCCGTGTAAGAAAACGCAATATCGTTGCTTTGCATAAACGCTATTTGTTTTTCTAACTTTTCAGGCGCCCATAAATCATCGCTATCCAAAAAAGCAATCCACCTTCCTTTTGCCATTTTCAAAGCGTAATTTCTACTAACCGCCGCCCCGCTATTAACACCGTTTTGAAAAACCTTAATTCTTTCGTCGTTAAAAGATCTAATCACATCTAAAGAATTATCTGTGGAGCAATCATCCACGAATAATAGTTCCCAATTTTGATACGTTTGGAAAAATATACTTTTTACCGTTTCTTCAATGTATTTTCCGCCGTTGTAATTAGGCATGATAATTGAAACTAAATCTTGTTCCATTTTACTATCCATAGTTTTGCTCCCTATTGTTTTTGCTTTTTAGAGTTTATTCGGCTAAAATTTAATTAAATAATTTCACCGCTTTAAACGCTGTTAGTTAAACGACTTCTTTTTTTTCGTCACTTTCGAGGGTGTCGATAATTTCGGTTGTTACGGAATCGGTAATTGCCACTTCTTCAATGCTCGCAGGTTCTTGGCTAGCATTAGTGGCGTCATCTTCTTGCTCGTTGTTAATTACGCCCTCTTCCACGCCTTCGCTCTTGAAAACTTGGATTATCGTCTTGAAGAATATTTTAATATCTAACCATAGCGAAAAATGCTCTAAATAGTAAGCATCAAACTGCGCTTTTTTCTTTGGGTTTGCCGCTAAAACGTCTCTACCATTAACTTGAGCCCAGCCAGAAATACCAGGACGAACTTGATATACGTCGTAACTTTCACGAGCATCGTTCAATTCGTTCTCCGTTGGTTGCGATGGTCTATAACCAATCAAACTCATTTTAAAGGTTAAAATGTTTATAAATTGAGGCAATTCGTCGATACTCAACTTTCTAATAACCTTACCAACCTTCGTGATATACGCCGTAACGTTAGCATATTCGTAGCCAGCAACGTCATGACGTGCTTCAACTGACATGCTTCTAAACTTAATGCAATTAAATAGTTTTCCGTTTTTACCTATTCTTTTTTGAACGAAGAAAACGGGACCACGAGAATCAATTTTTATTGCAATTGCTACGATTAAAAACACTGGCGATAAAACAATTAACGCCACTAAAGCAATTAGAAAATCCATCATCGCTTTAATGAAACGATAAATCTTTTGTCCAAATTTCAACTTGTAAGTTTTTTCATTAGTCATAATCTAAGACTTTTCTCCTTAAAACTTCTTTATTTTTCCGTTGCATGACTAAACGTTAAATGATATTCATAACGCTATTTTGTCATTATGTAATAATATTACATAACACATTTTATATTACAACGTGACAAAAGTCAATAGAAAACTGACAAAAAGCAAAAATCTACAATTTTTTTGCGCTGTAAGATTTTGGGCGGGGAATTATGATAGATATAAATTTTGACAACATTTTGAAATAGCCTTTGATATAAAATTTATTTGCCGTTTGAATTTAATTTGCGAGCATTTTTTGGGTTTCCCGTTTTAAAAAATGAAAATTTACGCACGAAAAAGCCCCGCTTTTAGCAAAAAAGCGGGGCTATAGGTCGATTATCGACGATTTTTGCTTTAGTTTTTATAATATATTGAGGGTAAAAAACGCCACAATATTTAACAAAAAAATTTTTTTAGCTTACGTTTACTATTATATTTTTTGTGTTTGATATATCTTTTTTTGTCCGTGGCCACCAAATATATTCCACGTTCCAGCGCCTAATCTTTGTAGAAAAGAAATGCGCTCTTGCGCGCAAAGATTAGAATTTGTATCAACCGAAGTCATTAAAATAGGAGCATATTTATTATATTCAGCTTGTTTTTTCGTTAAATCGTTTAAATTTATAAAAATATCACCAGTAAATGCAACCTTGTGCTTAAAATCAATAAGCACAATTTCTCCTAAAAGATGCCCTCCCTTGCCTTCGTAAACCTCAAAACAAAGCTCTCCAACTGAAAAAAAACCTATTTGTTCTATATCTAAATTGAACTTTGATTTGTTCCATTGCGGACGCAATTTTGACCTATCTATAGGCTTATAACCAGTCAAAATCTTGCAGATATTAACGTAAGGCTTGTGTAACGCATTGTTTTCTCTAAAGCCTTCATTATTTTCGGCTTCCGCAATCAAACATTCTGCTGTTCTTTGACTTGTAATAACCTCGCTAAACTCGTTTAATAGCCCACAATGGTCAACGTCGGCGTGAGTTACAACAATTTTCTCTTTGTTAAAGTCAGGAACCAATCGTTTCAACAGTTTAAGCATTTCTTGTCGATAACAAGCATAACCAGAATCGACGAAAACCCTTTCGCCGTCGCTTTCTATAATTGCCATATTACTACCGCAATCAGGCTCTATCAAAGTTATCTTGGTCTTTTCAGTAATAATGTGCTCAGTTATTCTAGGGTTAAAGTTTTTTCCTCTGCATTCTGCTAAAAGTTCTGCAAATTTACTTATACTGTCAAAAGTTTTATATGGTGAAAGCCCAGTTTCATCAAGTGTTTGCATTGCAAGATTAACGTTAACTAATAAACTTTCTTTCATTTTTGATGAAAGCTTCATTGTTTTTACAAGCCCATCTACGTATGTGTTATAGAATATGCTATTATCAAAAACCTTTTCAGTATTATTATAATCCACAATTCTAACCTGACAAAGCATTTGAGCTTGCGCCAAAAATTCAGTTAAAGTTAATGAATCGCTAACGTATAAACCCATCTTGAAAAACTGATAGCCACTTCCGTTTTCTTGAGAACTGATATACGAAATATTAAGGTTAAACTTACTTATAAGTTCTAAAACAGCAGTAACGCTACCGGGACAATCTTTCAAACGAAACTCAATTAAAACCACCTTGCTTTTTTGTTGTTCGTTTGAAAGATAGCCTATTTTATTTAACATTTCCGTTGCTTTCTCAAGCGCGTTTTCTTCACCATCAACGTCGATAAATAAAGTATGCGAATCAACCGCTTTGTTGTAGCTTACTCTGGTTATATTTACACCTAATTTAGAAAAACATTTGCTCGCCTTCAAGAATGCTCCTATATGATTGGGCATATTCGTAACAAAAGTTTTTTTCATATTATTAAAGTTTATTGCGTTGAATTTTTCCGCTAATGGTTTTTGGAAGTTCGTCTTTGAACACGATAACGCGCGGATATTTATAAGGCGCGGTGTTCTTTTTTACGTAATTTTGAATTTCCTTTTTCAACTCTTCAGTTGGCTCAGTGCCTTTGGTTAGAACGATGCTAGCCTTAACCACTTGACCGCGAACTTCGTCTGGAACGGCAGAAACACCACACTCAACAACGTAAGGAAGTTCCATAATAACGCTTTCGATTTCGAAAGGCCCGATTCTATAACCTGAAGATTTGATAACATCATCAATACGGCTAACGTAGAAGAAATAGCCATCTTCATCACGCCAAGCGGTATCGCCGGTGTGATAAACGCCGTCATACCACGCTTCGCTAGTTTTCTCGTCGTCAAGATAATATTCTTTAAACAGACCGCAAGGCGCGCCGTTGCTAGTTCTTATAACGATTTCGCCAACCTCGCCCGTTGCAACGGATTTACCTTCAGCGTCAATAATATCGATATCATACTGCGGTGAAGCCTTGCCCATTGAGCCAATCTTTGGCGCACCGCCAACAAGGTTTGCAATGGTGAGCGTCGTTTCGGTTTGACCAAAGCCTTCCATAATTTCTAAGCCCGTAGCGTTCTTGAACTGCTTGAAAACTTCTGGGTTTAACGCCTCGCCAGCAGTCGTCATATGGTGGATAGAAGTTAAATCGAACTTAGATAAATCGCCACGAATAAGCATCCTAAGCATAGTTGGCGGAGCGCAGAACGTGGTGATTTGATATTTAGCAAACATTGGCAAAATATCGTTTTCGTCAAATTTATCAAAATCGTAAACGAACACAGCGCCCTCGCAAAGCCATTGCCCGTAAAGTTTGCCCCAAAGCGATTTGCCCCAGCCCGTATCCGAAATAGTGAGATGAAGCCCGTCTCTTTCGCAACAGTGCCAATATTTTGCCGTTACGAAATGCCCTAAAGCGTAGGTGTGCTTGTGCGCAGCCATTTTAGGGTTGCCCGTCGTTCCAGAAGTGAAGAACATTAGAGCGATATCGTCGCCACAAGAAGTATCTTGCGTGCGTTTAAACTCACGAGTGAAAAGCGCACTCTCAACGTTGAAATCGTGCCAGCCAAGCCTTACCGTTTCGCCAACCATAATTTTGCACTCAACTTGAGGGCAACTCTTTGTTGCCTCTTCAGCGATATCTGCAGTGTCGCCATCGGCAGTGCAAACGATAGCCTTAACGCCCGCAGCATTGAAACGGTATTCAAAATCGTGCTTTTTTAACTGATTGGTTGCAGGAATTGCCACCGCGCCGAGTTTATGAAGAGCAACCATGATAGGCCAGAATTGATAGTGGCGTTTTAAAACGAGCATAACCTTATCGCCACGCTTAATGCCAAGCGAGGTGAAATAGTTAGCCACTTGATTTGAAAGGCGCTTAATATCTTTAAAGGTAAACCTTCTTTCAACCTTGTTTTTATCAAGGTGCAAAAGCGCGAGTTTATCTGGATATTTATCGGCAATTTTATCAACCACGTCAAAGCCGAAGTTGAAAACTTCAGTGTTCTTAAACTCGATTGATTCAAGCGCGCCGTTTTCGTCTTCTTTGGTAGAGATAAACTTCTCGCACACGAGTTTTTGCTCGGATTTAGACGATACGATTATTTCTCTTTCGTTCTCTTCCTTGATTTCTTCGCCTGCTAAAACAACGGCTAAGAACTCACAGTCTTCCCCGCCGATAGCAATCATCCCGTGCGGTTGCGAACTATTATAATATATGCTATCGCCCTCACCTAAAACTTCAACGTGCCCGCCGATTTGAACCTTTAACTTGCCCTTTAAAACAAAGTCAAACTCTTGCCCTGAGTGAGTTGCAAGGTTGATAGGCGCAGTTTCGTCTTTTGCGGCTTCGTATTTAACAAAGTAAGGCTGAGAAAGTTTATCTCTAAAGTTAGGAGCAAGGTTTTTAATTTCAATGCCCTTTTCTTTAGCCGTTTCTTGACCTTGACCACGCCTTATGACGGTATATGTAGAAAGATTGGCGCTTCTACCTTCCAAAAGGTCGGTAATGCCAATGTTGAAGGCTTGCGCACACTTATGAATAAATGAAAAAGGGAAATCTACCTTTCCGCTTTCTAGTTCTCTAAACTCTTTAACGGAAACGTCGGTAAGCTTTGCCATATCATCAAAAGTGTAACCAAAAATGAGGCGCATTTCTTTTATGCGCTTGGCAACTTCTAAAAGTTTTTCGCGAGATACTGTTGACATTTTTTTTCTCCTTTTTTGCCGATTTGGCTAGCCGAAAGGTAAAATTAAAACCTTTGGCAAAAAACAAAACCCGCCTCAAAGAACACTTTGAGACGGGTAAAATACTACTCGTGGTACCACTCAAATTGCGAATTTCTTCGCCACTTAGGAATCTAACAATTCCGCTTCATTTACGCAGATTCACGGAAACGCCTACTTGCTTTCGCTTTTGGGTTTCGGCTCGGAAGTGATAAGTTTTTGAAAACTTGTTGTCGGTTCACACCACCCACCGACTCTCTGGAAACGCCTTTTCAAACCGTCTTCGTCATAGCCTTTTAATTTTTGTTATTCTAGCACTAATTTTTTTTGTTGTCAACTATTTTTAACAAATTTTAAAAATTTTTTCCTTTTGCAGATTTTTAGAATTTTTCTTTTCCATAATTATATATATTATATGCAAAAAGTTAGCCTATAAGCCCGTTATCGAAGATTTTGCAAAAAAACTTAATTTATTTTCGTAATTTTAAATTGATCTGGAAACTCTTTTTCAGCCGTTTCAAAACAAGAGATAATTCGTTTTAACATATTTTTATTATATTCATTTTCTTCTCTATCAAAACCAATTAAAACAATTTCACACGGCGTTTCAATAAAACCCGTCAACATATCCCAAAGAGCGTCAGCATTAGAGCCAAAATAATCTGGCAATTCCATTTTTCTTTTAATAACCTCATAAAATTCTTCCGCCCACTTAAATTCTTCTCTTTCAAAAATATACTTTTTCATATAATAGTCCCCCTATAAGCCCGTTATCAGCATTTTTAATTTTTTACAACAAGTTCTTTTCGCTTATGCCTTCTAACGCGATTTATATGCCTTTCAAAATCGCCGCTACTAATTAGTTCATATAAAACGTATTGTTCGAACGTTGGAACGGTGCAAGAGTAAAACCCAAGTTTTTCCTCAAACTTATCAACTAAACGCTTTGGAAGAACCATATAGCCAACGCGGAGCGCTGGAGAAATAGTTTTCGAAAACGTGTTAAGGTAAATTACGTTATCATCCGATGAAAGAGAAAAAAGCGTATCTTGTGGCTTTGACGAAACTGAAAACTCCGATTCGAAATCATCCTCAATAATAATTCGCCCATTTTCTTTTGCCCAGCGCACGTATTCGTGCCGTTTATTTGCCGAAGCCGTTATGCCCGTTGGAAAACTTCTATAAGGCGTTGTGTGAAGAACGGTTGCTTTTGTTAGAGATAGCGCCATACTTTCTATTCCGTCGCGCTTTAAAGGAAGCAATTCATATTCCACGCCTTCAGCGCTATAAACTTGTTCAATTTTCATATAGGACGGCGATTCAATAGCATATATTTGATCTCTTCCAAGCATAGCGATAATAAGCCCGTAAAGATATTCCGCGCCAGAGCCTATAACGATTTGATTGATATCTACGTTCATGCCTCGGTTGCGAATAAGATATTGTTTAATGGCGCACCTTAGTTCATCGCACCCTAGATTTGGAGATTTTTGAAGGATATCTTGGGCGTAATCTAATAAAACTTTTCGCATTGTTTTTGCTAGCAATGAAAAAGGAAAATCTGGATGGCTGTTACTTGATTGCAATGCAATTTTGTGATGTGTTAGCTCCTCATTTGAAACGGCAAAACCATCACACTTTTTAAAAATAACGAAAAAACCGCTTCGCTCTCTAGCCTCAATATATCCTTCGTCTATAAGCAACGCATAAGCATGTTCGACCGTTATGGTGCTAACGCCAAGTTCTTCGCTAAGAAGCCTCTTTGACGGCAATTTGCTATTATACGGATAAATTTCATTTATTATATCTTCTCGAATAAGTTTATAAATTTGCAAATACGCTGGGCGCATAGTTTTATCAAGCAAGTATTTCATCTGGTAATATAATATTCTCCTTTTTTGGTTATTTTAATATAGCCAGAAATATTGTATAATATTTTTAATAAAATTGCAAGGAGAATTTCAAAATGCAAACAAAAAACAATAAGCAAAGAACAACCGTCGTTCTTTGCGTTACGGCAATGTTTATGGCGCTCAACATTGCAATGAGTTCGTTCGGCGTTCCAGTTCCCGGAGGTCATCTTTATATGAACGATATCGTAATATGCCTCGCCTCTATTATGCTAGACCCTATTTCAGCGTTTATGGTAGGTGGTGTGGGAGCGTTTTTAGGGGATTTGTTCTTTTACCCAACACCAATGTTCGTTTCACTAGCCGTTCACGGACTGCAAGCGGTTGTAATTTCGGTATTTTCTCACTACGTTATGAAAAAACACCCAAAAATATCTTCAGGCATTGGAGTTTTTATTGGCGCAATTATTATGGTTGTGGGCTATTCTTTAGGCAGAGCCTTTATTTACAGCACGCCCGAATACGCAATTTTAAAAATGCCGTATCAAATCTTGCAAGCTGTTGTAGGCGCGGTTTTGGGTATGGTTCTATGCTGGGGCTTTGGAATTTATAAACTATACAATAAAATAATTTTAAAACGATAATAAATAGAAATTAGGGCTGACCAAATTGGTCAGCCCTTAAAATTTTTTATTTTCAATCCGTTTATATATGCAAAAAGTTAACCTATAAGCCCGTTATCGACAATTTTGCAAAGATTTTAATTATATTCGACTGATTAAAACTAAGTTAAAAACAGCAAATTTTATTTAAGTCTTTACAAATGCAAATTTTTGTTATATAATATTATCAACGATAGTTTTTTGGGGGAAATATGAAATACCGCGAGTCGCAAGAAATGTATTTAGAGACGATTTTATTATTGACGAAAAAGAAATCAAGCGTCTATTCAGTTGATATCGCTAACGAACTTGAATATTCAAGAGCCAGCGTATCTAGAGCGGTGGGGCTGTTGCAAAAAGCCGAGTTTATTACTATTTCTCCTCAAGGCGAAATAAAACTTACGAAAAAAGGCTTGACGCACTCGACCGAGATTTATGAACGCCATAAAATTATTACCGAAGTTTTTGTTAAAATGGGTGCGGAAAAATCGGTTGCAGAAGAAAACGCCTGCCGTGTTGAACACGTTATATCTCAAGAACTTATGCAAACCTTAAAAGAGTTTAACGAAAAGAACTAAAGTTTAAAACTAATCAAATATTTTAAAGAAAGAGCAAACACGCAAGTTTAATCTTGTTTGTTTGCTCTTTTTGTTTATTTTAATTTTAAGTTTTTAGGTTCTTAGCAATGCAAGCGTATTACTTAGTTTTCTTTTTCTTTGGTTTTATTCTGTTGGCAACAAGCGCAAACCTTATTATCTTTTGATTTTTTATTGCACTCGCCCCTGCTTGGGCAACCTATGCACTTTCGTTGACCTTTTTTGGTTTTTAAAATATAAAACGTTGCAAGCCCGATAACGACGGCTACAACAACTAATGCGATAATTTCAGCGTTTCCCATTTTAGCCCTTTAAAAAAGCCTCGGCTTTTAGTTCCTTTTTCTTTTTTATGATAAGATATGTAATTATCGCAACTATTAGCCCGACGATGAGCCAGCCGACTATTGGCATCCACACTTCGCCAAAGGAAGCGCCCGTAAAGAGCGAGCCGAAGAAGAAAATCAAGAACGAAACGGTAAAGCCAACTGCAAGTTGCAACAATATGCCCGCCCACAACCATTTTTTTGATTTCATTTCAGCGTTCATCGCGCCTATTGCGGCAAAGCATGGCGGTGAGAAAAGGTTAAACGCCAAAAAGGCAAGACCTGCAACCTTAGTTATTCCAAACACCATAGCAACTTCCGCCGAACCGCTTTCCAAAATCAACTCGTCAATATTGATAAAATTAGTTATGCTATAGCAAACGGCGAGCGTTCCAACAACGTTTTCTTTTGCAATAAAGCCCGTTATAGTAGCCGCCGCAAACTGCCAAGCGCAAACGCCCAAAATAGGAGCAATAACGAAAGCAAAAGGGGTAGCAACGTCGTGAAGGATAGATTGGCTCGCCTCAACGGCTTCAAACCGCCAGTTGAACGTTTGCATAACGTGAATTACGAAGTTGCAAACGAGAATAATCGTGCCCGCTTTTACGATATACGACCACCCGCGCGAAACCATTGATTTTACCGCGCCCCATAAACTTGGCGCTCTATATTCGGGAAGTTCAATAATAAAGAACGATTTTCTTGCCTTATGCCCCGTTATAAGATTTATGAGCATTGCGCCTAATAAAATTATTGAAATGCCCATAAAATACATCGTTACCCCAACCCACGCCGAATCACTGAAGAAAACGCCGGCAAAAAGAGCGATAACAGGAAGTTTTGCCCCGCACGGCATAAAAGGAGTAAGCATAGCGGTAGCGCGCCTTTCACGTTCGTTTCTTATCGTTCTGCACGCCATAACGCCGGGGATTGTGCAACCCGTTCCAACAACGAACGGAATAATCGATTTGCCCGATAGCCCCACCCTTTTAAAGATAGGGTCTAGAACTACGGAAGCCCTTGCCATATAACCGCAATCTTCTAAAAGCGCGATTAAAAAATACATTATCATAACAAGTGGCAAAAAACTAATAACCGCAATTACCCCGCCTATAACGCCGTCAACGAGGATAGAAGCCCAAATTCCAAGTTCGCCCGCCTCGTTTAAAAGCGCGTTTGCAACCAAGTTTTGCCCACTTTCTAAAACGCCAACGAATAGGTCGGCAACTAAAGGACCGAGCCAGGCTTGCGATATTCCAAACACCAAGAACATAACGACGGCAAAGATAGGAAGCCCTAGCCACTTGTTTGTTAAAACGTCGTCTAATCTATCTTGCCAAGTTGCGTTTTTAGTGAGAACTTCTCGCTTTTCAACCTGTTTAACAACGCCGTTTACGAACGCAAAGCGCGCCCTATCAGCGCTTTCAACGGCTTTTCTATCGGTTAAATCAATTTCGCCTTGTTCAAACGGCGGTTTTTGCTTTAAACCCTTGATAGAAATTGCCTTCGCTACCAATTCCTTCAAGCCCTCGTTAGAAGTTGAAACCGTTTCAACAACGGGGCAACCTAAACGCTCTTCTAGTTTTTTAACGTCAATTTCGGTGTGCTTTTTCTTTAGCGTATCAACCTTGTTAAGCGCAATAACTAGTGGAACGTTAAGTTCTAGAAGTTGCGTTGTGAAAAACAAACTGCGAGATAGGTTAGATGAATCCACAATGTTAATGATAACGTCGGGCTTGTTTTCTTTAACGTAGGAACTCGTAACGCTCTCCTCCACGGTAAACGGCGACATTGAATACGCCCCCGGAAGGTCAACCGCAACCAAATCCAAACTGCCGTTGAAAAACGATTTTTTAATTTTTCGTTCCTTTTTCTCAACGGTAACGCCCGCCCAGTTGCCAACCTTTTCACTGCTTCCTGTTAGCGCGTTGAACATAGTCGTTTTTCCGCTGTTAGGATTGCCCGCTAGCGCAATTCTCATCTTCTCCTCCATCGTCGTTTATACCTTAATATATTGCCCCTCTTTTTTTAAAATACCTTTTTGCACCATAACTTTCTTGCAATATTAGACAAGTTCTTTTAAACCTATTCTAATCGGTTTTTAGTTTAGTTAGTTATGGCTAACAAAGCCACAAAAAAATAAGAACTAATTTATTCTTCTAAAATAATGGCTTTGGCAAGGGCTAGGTCAATGCTATATCTAGCGTCTTTAATGGCAACCACAAACCCTTTGTTACGCTTGGCAACAAGAGTTATCGGCTCGCCACTGTAACAGCCGAGCGAAAACAAAAAAGCATTAAGTTCTTCATCGAAAGTTTCAACGCTTTTTATGATATATTCTTTTCCAATTTCGGCAATGCTTACGTTCATTTCTCCTCCAAAGCGCTTGTTAGCCATTGCTAACTTAATACAATAATATAATGGTTCGTTTAAAAAGTCAAACGAAAAATAGTTAAAGTTATAAATTTTGAGCGGTTTTAATAAAATTTTGCAAAAAAATGCTGTTGCGTGTCAAAAAAGATTAAAGTTATTGATTTATTTTTAAATTATGCTATAATTGAAGTGATTATGGGTTACTATTCTAAATTACAACCAAATAGGGACAACAGCATTGACGTTATGAAAGGCATAATGGTCTTTTTAATGATTTTATGCCACGTGTTTATGTTTTATCCAAAAACGCTAGAAACGGGGGAAATGCTTATCGACACGCCTTTCACGGTTTTCGTTAGCCTAACCTCGTTTTCGGGGTTTATGTTTTGCCTTGGCTTTGTTTTTCCACTTGCCTATTCTAACAAAGAAAACGCCGAAAAAAGAATGCTAATTGGGTTTATTAAAACGCTTCTTGCGTTTTACGTTTCGGGAACGTTTAGCCTTCTTCTACTTCAAAATGCGCATTTTGTGAATATTGTTGATTTAATTTTGATAAGAAATATCCCTGGCTTTAGCGAATTTTTGGTAAGTTTTGCTTTCGTGTTCCTAGCAAATATTTTTCTTTTTAAGCCAATAAAGAAACTCGTTCAAAACAAGATAAAGTTTGTTATCGTTGTGCTTTTATGCCTTGCCTTTACCGGGTTTAACTACGCAACCGTAACTAGCGACTTTTTCGGTGTGTTCGTTGGCACTTTAAGGTTTAACTGCTTCCCAATTATTCAATACGGCTTTTACTTTTTAATAGGCTTTTATCTTAGCGAACATAATATTGTTTTTGATATTAAACTTTTCTTCATTTCGCTTTTCTGCTCGCTAATGTTACTAGTTTACCTTATTCATTTTGGCTTTTTCCCGTCAAGATTTCCGCCAAGCCTAACCTGGGTAATTGGACCGTTCTTCGTAATTTATTGTTACTTCCTTCTTAGCAAATTAATAAAGAATTTCAAAATTTTAGAACTTGCGGGAAAGCACTCGCTTGCGTTTTTACTAATTAGCAATATTATTCTTTTCTTTATGAATAAATTTGTTAAAGAACCGCTTTTTGTTAGATGGCTGTTCATTATTAGTTTATTCATTTTAATTGTTGGCGCGTGCTATCTCTACATTTATTTAAGAAAACTAATTTTAAAAGCAATTAAGAACTAACAATTTATTTTGTAAACCAAAAAAAATAAAAGGGTAAATTATGGATCAAGAAACGCTAAATAAAATATTAGAAGATTATAAAAAAGAACTTCAAGACTTATATGATAGAAGAGAGAAAAGAGCCAAAGAGCGAGAGAATATGACGGAAGACGAACTCATTGAGTCAATCGTTAAAGACCTTGAAGAAGTTGAAAAAGAAATAAAAAATAAGGATGATAACGACTAAATAAACTTCAAAAGTTTTGCAAAAAGTTAGCCTATAAGCCCGTTATCGCAAAATTTTTATAAGTTTTTTCACTCAAATTACGTTTCGCAAAAATGTTAAAAAACGAAAGACCGAACTGAACTTACTTGTTCAATTCGGTCTTTTAATATCTATAAAAATATAATCTCTCTTCGGTTGCGGCTATTATATATTTTACTGAACTAGGTGTGGTAATACTTGTTAATTGATTATAATGTGTTTCGCAAGTAGATTTAAAATTTTAATTTTGCGAAGTCAACCATCTTGCTATGTCAATAATTTTAATACCTTCAACTTGACTTTCAGGGTGCTTTGTGCGCGCTATTATAATTTTAGGATAAGCATCTTTTATCGAAAGCAGTGGGGAAATTTCACGCTTTAACGTTCCTTCTCTACTAATATCATCAGAAACTTGTATATAAGTTTTCATCCCGTCTTTTATAGCGACGAAATCTATTTCCTTTTCTCCAAGTTGACCGACGTATACTTCATATCCTCTTCTTAATAATTCAATAGCAACCAAATTTTCATATAAGTGCCCGTAATCTGCGTTCTTAGTTCCTATAATTGCGAAACGGAAAGAAAGGTCGGCAAGATAATATTTTTTATCTGATTCCAAATAACGCTTACCTTTAACGTCATACCTTTTGAAAGGATAAAATAGAAAACTACGGCAAAGAAAATCTATATAAGCACCACAAGTTTTATCGTTTGTGCGATAGGTTTTTGACGTAAGCGTGTTTGAAACGTTTCTTATAGAAGTCTTACTCCCTATGTTATCCATAAGAAAATCAACTATCATATTTAATAAATCTTCGTTTTCAATCTTGAATTTAGCAACAATATCTTTTGTTATAGTAGTGCGAACAATACCTGCTAAATATTTTTTTGCGTCGGTAGGTTTAGTATATAAATATGAACCTGCCATACCACCAGTAGAAACGTATTTATCAAAAGCAACGTCTATATCATTTTGTGGATAATATAATAAGTATTCAGCAAAAGAGAACGGGAACAAACTAATTTCAAATACTCGTCCACCAAACAAAGTAGCCAAATCACTTGATAATAAAAATGCGTTAGAACCTGTCAAAAAAATATTAAAACGTTCTTCTTCATATAAACTATTTATTATCGTTTCAAAGCCCTTGCAAAGTTGAACCTCATCTATAAAAAGAAAGTTTTCTTTTTCCTCAACGAAGTGAGAATTGATATATTCATAAAGAACATCACTATTTTTAAGGGCATCAAATTCTTTTAAGTTAAGTTTAATGCGGATAATGTTGTTTGCGCTAGATTGCTTTTGAACGTAAGAAATAAAAGCATCCATCAATTTTGATTTACCGCAACGACGAATACCTGTAATAACCTTTATATCGGGGGTGTTCATAACGTCAATAAGTTGTTGTAAATAATATTGTCTTTCAATAAGTTTCATATAATCACCTCAAAAGCATTATATTATATTTCGCAAATTTTGTCAAATTAAAAAAATGCGAAATAAACAGTTCTTTGTCAAAGTAAGTTTAAAGTTAAAAAATTCAAAATGAAAGTTAGGCGTACGCTTGGATATATACAAGTGGCGTCGCTTTCGCTCCGCCAATCCAAGTGCACGCCAAAACCAAACAAACCTGAAAAATTTTCTACTTTCTTCAGTTTATTATGCGCTCAAAAGCCGTAAAATTCTATCGGCTTTTGAGCAATTTCAGTTAGTTGTGAAACTAAATTAAGCGAACGTATTTTCCCTTAATTCCAGCAAACTTTTTAACAAATTCTTCAACCTCTAGCGGAGAATTCATAATAGAAACCGAAGTTTTTCCGCTATCAATATCATAATAGAAAATTAAAGGATTTGTATCGAAAGAGGAATAATCAACGCCGCCCAATGAACAGGAGTTGGTTACCTTTTGTCCTCTTTTGCTAACTCTTACCGACGATATTCCCGAAGATGAAGAAAAAACGTCGTTATAAGATTTTATTTCTCCACCATCTTCAGCGGTGTGGCATTTTTTCGAATTAGAAAAAACGTTGTTTTCGCTAAAAACGAACGCTCCAACTCTAATGTTTAAGCAAGAAGAGCAGTTATAATAGAAGTTGTTGTAAACGTGAATATTAGCGTTTCTAGCCAAAGGGAGCCTTGATGATATTCCGCTATAATAGTTATGATGAAACGTTATGTTTTTGGAGCAATTTTCTGCGCTACTTGAAACTAGCCCCGTTTTGTTGCAGTTGAAAAACTCATTGTAACTTACCGTAACGAAAGATACTTCATTTATATCAATAGCGCCGTCGCCCGCGTATTTATCTTGCTCGCCCGTTAAATCCCAATCGTTTTTGCCAGCGTTAAAGCGGTTGTGGTGCGCCCAAAACCTAGAATTTTCCTCAAGCATTGTGTTAGAATAAAAACCGATAGCGTCTTCCGTATAATTAGTAAAAGTTAAATTTCTAACTTCGATTGAAGCGCAATCGTTAAACGAAACGCCCCACTGGAAAATTTCAGCATCTTCAAAAACGCCTTCGAGCGTAACGTTTTTAGCGCCTTTCACCCGAATAAGGTTAGAACTGCAATCGTCATGATAAACTTCTCTTCCGTAAAGTTCGGGATGTTTGGTCCTTTTATAAATAACAGTGGCGGTATCGGTAACACCTTCACCGTTTGGCAAAATTCCGTCTTTCGTTGTTAAATATTTATAAATTTTGCCGTCCTTTTTGTCAATGAGTTTTACTTCAAGATTGACAATATTCTCGCCGTAAGCAGTGGAAAAAGTGTTATCAAAATGCGTTGGCGATAAGTTTGAATTATCGCTAAGCCTAGATACAACCTCTTTATAGTTCCATTGATTGGTAGTAACCTTGCCTTTCACTCTTATAACAACCGGGTTTTGAGCATAGCGCAAATTAGATAAAACGTTAACAATTCCCACGTAAGTTTTGCCCGAAAAGGTAGCAGTTACCGTGTTTTTGTTCTCGTTCGTTAGCCAAATAATTTGAGTATTTTCTTTGAGCGTGCCGTCGTTATTGTAAGCCCCAACTCCTTCTTGAGAATTAAAGTGAGCATAACCCGAACGATCTAACGCCGATACGGTTACGTTAGAAATTTCTTTTTCTAACAACTTTCCGTTTAAACTTTCTTTGACCTTTACTGAATAACTTCCCGCTTCAAGCCCTAAAATCTCACAAGAGATTTTGTCCGTTCTTTCTAAAACTAAGTTGCTATCAACTAATTGATATTCTTCGTCATCTTTCTTGTAGTAAAACTCATAACTTGCATTAGGCTTTTTATCAACGGATGCAACGATTATTTCATTAAAGCCTTCAGCCTCTAAGTTTAGCGTTTCGCCTTCGTTAATAGAACTACTATTCGCCCCGTTTTTGTTGCAACACGATAAACAAAATATTAAAATTGTGGTAAGAATTATCGCAATTAATTTTTTCATAACTTCGCCAATTAAATTTTCTAAAACCGCCCTTTTTGTTTAAAAAGTTAGCCTATAAGCCCGTTATCTAACCTTTCTTTATTTTTACAACGGCTTCGGTTACGTCGGTTAAAACGAGTTCGCCGTTTTGGTTATGGACAAAAATCGTAACTTCAACGATTCCGTTTCTTTCGTTTCTTGGGGTAAGTTTTGTTATTATCGCCGTGCCTTTCAAAACGTCATCAGCAAAAACAGGTTTTAGCCACTCGATTTTAGTTGACTTGCCAGCAATTAATGCATCGCCGAAAAAATCAACCTCCAAATATTTTGCCCAAACCGACATAAAGGACATAACTCCCGGTGCAATAAGTTTTTTAAAAGGCGTTTTCTTAGCGTATTCTTCGTCGGTGTGCAGTGGTATGTTATCGTAACTATGGGCAAAATCTAGCATCTTTTGTTTTTCAATAACAACGGGCTCAATTTCAACCTTCATCCCAACTTTCAACTCGTTAAAAAACATTTTTTTCTTTGCTCCAAATTTATAAATTAATTATAAACCTTTTTCTATTTTATAGCAATATTTATTAAACAACTTTTTCTTTTTTAACAAAAGTTTAAAAAAGTCAGCCTATAAGCCCGTTAAATAAAGGTTTTTGTTTTCTAAAAAACGCCGAATAGACCTTTCGAGTCTTATCGGCGTTTTTTAAATAATTATTCTTGGCAAATTTGTTTTGCTAGCAATTCAAGTTGAGAACGGCTTTCGTCGTTTAGGGCTGACATGATTTTAACGTTTGTTTCATAAAAGCTTAGGTTTTTGCAACCTGCTAGGCGGTCTTTCATAATTTTGGTTGCCATTGGCGCCCAGCTTCCGTTCTCGATAAAGCCAACTTTTTTGTTTGAAAAATTGCGCTCAGTTAAGTGGTTAATAAACTCTCTCATAAACGGAAAAATATCAGCGTTATAGGTTGTTGTTGCAAGAACTAATCTATCAAACCTAAAAGCATCTGCAACGGCTTTTGCCATATCGCACCTTGCTAAATCGTAAACCACAACGTTTGAACAGCCGTTTTTCTTTAAATTCTCATAAAGTTCGTAAACGGCGTTTTTTGTGTTGCCGTAAATTGAAGTGAAAGCAATTAAAACGCCCTTTTCTTCTGGTTGATAACTCGACCACGTTTGATAAAGCCCTAAATAGTAGCCTAAATTTTCACTTAAAACCGGACCGTGAAGCGGACAAATTTTTTGAATATCTAAAGAAGATGCCTTCTTTAGAAGGTTTTGAACTTGCACGCCATACTTTCCAACAATTCCAATATAGTAACGCCTAGCCTCGTCTTTCCAATCCTCTTCTACGTCTAAGGCGCCGAACTTTCCAAACCCGTCAGCCGAGAATAAAATTTTATCGGTTGAATCATAAGTTACGATAACTTCCGGCCAATGCACCATAGGCGCAGTAATAAAGGTTAGTTCGTGCTTGCCAAGCGATAACTTATCGCCTTCGCCAACAACCTTTTGTCTATTAGGAAAATCAGTTCCAAAAAAGTTTTTCATCATAACAAAAGCCTTGCTCGATGAAACGATGGTCGTATCTTTATAAACTTCCATAAAATTTGCAATGTTTGCAGAGTGGTCGCTTTCCATATGCTGAACGATTAAATAATCGGGTTTTCTATCGCCAAGAACGGCTTTAACGTTTTCAAGCCACTTGTCAAAAAAGCCAGCATCTACCGTATCTAAAACGGCAATTTTTTCATCCATAATAACGTATGAATTATAGCTCATTCCATTAGGAACAACGTATTGCCCTTCAAATAAATCTACCTCTTTGTCGTTAACGCCAACGTAAAAAACGTCTTTACTAATCATAAAATCCTCCAAATTTTAAGTCTTTATTTTACTTTAAATATTGCCAAAATTAAATTAAAATATCACTCTAATTTAAAAAAAGTGCGCCTATAAGCCCGTTATCGGGCTTTTAAACTTCTTCGTAGCGAATGCGGTTTTCCTTAGCAAACTCGATTGCGTAAGAATCTTTAAAGCCAATTATCACAACGTTGCTACCAAAATTTGAGTTAGCAAAACCGAAAGCGTTTTTGTCGATTTTCTTAACCGAACGCGGAATAAAAATTGCGTTTCCGTCTTCAACTATTTTAGAATAGTAGAACGCGTCTTTTTCAATTTCTTCAAGCCCCTCGTTTAATATAACTTCACAAAGCGCCGAAGTGTTATAAAATGCCGAGAGCCCAATAACCTTCACGCTAGATGGAATTTCTATTTTTTCAAGTTTATCGCATAGAGAAAACGCGTAATTTGCGATAGCATCTAACGAGTTAGGAATATTTATTTTTTTAATTTTTGTTCCAGCAAAAGCCGACGAGCCCAATTTTTTAAGTCTAGGTGGCAACGAAACGGCTGTTAAAGCCAAACACGAACAGAAAGCGTGCGTTTCGATTATTTCAACGCTTTTTGGAAAAACAATATTTTTAAGTTTAGCGCAATACCGAAAAGCATAGCTTCCAATCGCCACTAAAGAACTTGGCAGTTTAACACTCTCTAGCTTAGTGCAACTTGCAAAGGCGTAATCTCCAATGCTAACAACGCCTTGTGGAATTTCGATTGATTTAATTTTCGTATCTTTCAAAACCCCGCTAGGAATAGCCGTTAAAAATTTAGGAAGTTTAATAAACTCTAAAGAATAACACTCGGCAAAAGTATGGCTACAAAGTTCTTTAACGCTATCGGGAAGTTCAACAGAGTTTAAAGAACTGCAACCCTTAAACGCCCTTGGGCCAATTCTCGTAACGCTAGAGGGAATTTCAATCTCTTTTAATTTAATGCAATTTTCAAAAGCGCTAGCACCAATCTTTTCGAGCGTTTTAGGCAAAACTATTTTTTCTATTAAGTTACAATCCTTGAACGCACCTTTAGCAATTTCCCTAACGCCTTGAGGCACAACGACGGTTGTTGAAACAACTTTAACTCTTGCTTCCCCATCGCAAGTTTGAAACACTTTTTCCTCTTCGTCGCTAATATATTTTTTCAAAACGTTTTCCGTTATTTCAAATGGCATAAAACCCTCACTCTTTTCTATTATAAAAATATAAGGTTTTTCTTATTTTCAAAACTTCTTATTGTTAAAATTCAAACTTCTCTTAACAAAAGTGCCCCTATAAGCCCGTTATCGCAACCTTAGACTTTTAGTTAAAACTTCGCCTCTTTATTTTATGTGCTTTATCATTTTTTCAGGATTGTTATATTTATAGAGCAGTTTTAAAAAAGCTCTTTTATCGTTTAAGAACAGCTCGAACAGCTTCTTATTAAGAAACATTGACGTTTTTTTGGCAAAAAATGAACACAAATCTCCATCTAACTCTCTCCCGCTAATTAACTCATTATCTTGCTTATTTAGAAAGCCGAGTAAGAAAAAATATGCACCACCATAGGTTTGGCATTGAAAAAAAAGATTGCAATTATCTAATGGTATTTGTTGACCGCTTGACAGATAATCTTCAAAAGCCGTTTCATCATTATTTATTACTAGCTTGTTATCTACAATAATATTTTTCTGCGCTAAATTTTCAAGCGCCTGAGAACAATCTATTAACTCATACTTTTTTTCAAACTCTGCGGTTTTATCTTCTAACAGCCGTGATGAAATTTTTTTACCATAAATAACAAATAACGTTAAAAGAACGAAAGTAGCAACCAACCATACCCCTAAAATTATAAACGGAATAACCTCGTTGCCTGTAGCGCTGTGAATAACGGAATATAAAACAATGCACAAAATAGCCCCACCCAAAATGAATATAAAGCCTGGGAAAACCCTTTTATATAAAAAATTAAATTGATATTTTGGCATATTTTCTTTTTCAAATTCAATAATTTGTTTTAATTTACCCATAATTCACCTCACCGCAAACAATAGTCTACTTCTTAAACATAAGCGAACCGTCCTTATTTTCTTTAATAACAACAAGCTTTTCTATGTTTTTAAAATATCCTATATATTCTTTATTAACTTTTTCGATTTTCGCAACGTTTTTTCCTGCTTTTTTAAGCCTTGCATAGTATGAATCTCTTAAGTTATATATTGTAAAATAAGAGTTCGTCGTTAAATCTTGTCGTAGCTTCAACACTTTTGTTATTAGTTTGCTTTGTTCATCGGTTTTAAGATGCTCTAAAAGTTCTAAACGTTTTTGCTCAGGTCTTTCTCCTAACTCTAAATAAAAACGCTTTTTTTCATCTTTATTGCCATAAACTGCATGTAATAACATACATAAGGTGTTCCAAGTCTTATCTCTTGCAAAGACACCGTATTCGGCATTTTCTAACGTGAAAACGACTGTCTTTATTAAGTATATCTGCCATGCTGAAATGCAATCCACACTTGAATCAAACGATTGACTATTATCTACAACTTCTTCAGCGTTTACAGTAGTTCCCGAACGTTTTAATGTATTTCTTTGTTCATCGTCAATATCTTTTTTAAATCTTATAAATGATGTGAATGTAGGTTCTTCTTGGTCTTGTGCAAGAGATTCAATATATTTTAATAACATTGTTTTTCCTGTGCCTTTCTCTCCACAGAAATAATAAACATTACCTTTTAATACATTGTCAATATCAATGTTTGGGAACTCAAAAAACAAATTTTGACATGTATCTTTTCCAAAATATATAAACTCATTATAGGCATCAATTTTACCCAGATAAAGGTCTTTTAATTGTAATTTCTTCATTTGTATCATTTCCTTATTTATTTTTTTTATTTAATGAATTGCAAAGAGCGAGGAGTTCTTCCACGCGAGCGACAATGCGTTTTTGTTCTTCAAGCGGGGGAATAGCTATTACCGCTTTTGATAATTGGTTTAAATAAAACCCTTTTTGTGCTGTTCCCGTTGCTTCTCTTAGAACCATATTTTGAAAATGTGGGGCATCAAAGAAATATTTTAAATATTTATTGTAAATAAATGTTGATATTACCGAAACACTTCTTTGGAAGCATGCATTAAGCCCCCCGTAGTAAACACAACTCCTTCCTAATGTACCAACCGAAGTAAACAAAATATCCCCTTCCGTTAACATCGTACGCTCATTCTCAATAGCAAAGATTTCTTTACTCAAATATCTAACATTCTCTAGATTGCAAATCCTATCGTAATTGATATTTTGCGAGGAAAGCATTAAATATGCTGTTTGATAAGTTTCTGCTTTTGGCGGATTGTGGTCGCCGTCGACAATTTTATAACAGATATCTTTAAGCCTGCAATACTCCCAACCATCGGGAATATCAAACGGGATTTCGTCTTCCGTGATAGGTGGAAGCGGTTTTTCCTTTTTGATTTTACCGTCTTTAATAAGTTGAGCTTTTTCTGCTTGAATACGCTTTAAGAGTTCGGACGCAGGTTCGTCTTCGGGGTTGCGCTCGGTGAGTTTGCCTTGTACCGCTTGTTGCAAAATAGATTTACGTAGCATTTCGGGGAAGTCGGCATTTAACTCTTTCAAGCGTGTTTCAGCTTTTCCGTATTCTTCCACAAGCGGAAGCAATTCTTCTATCTTCTCAACAATTCTTTGCTGTTCCGCAAGCGGCGGCAATGGAACCATTATCCGTTTAATAGCATTCATATCTAACGTCGGTAATGGACTAGCTATGGAATATTTTTTAAAATCAAGATTGTTAAACACCATAAATAGGTATGGTAATATTGTGGTATCATATAACGAAAAAATTCCCGTATTCAAGTCAACAACGGAATCACAAGAAAGAATGCGCCGCTTATTTGTATAAACGGCTCCTCCATTTTTTGGATACACGATAGAGCCTTTAGGATAGTTCCTTTCATTTGACGAATATAGAAAGTTTTCGGTATGAATTAAAAACTTTTCGTTTCCCTTTTTATTCATGTCAGATATTTTGAAATACGGTATTAACCCATTTGAAGAGAGTTGAGACGGCTTAGGCGTATATCCAGATTGAAAAAATCCAACATGTTCAAAATGTATCCAAACCCAACTTTCGGGAATATCAAAAGGAAGCTCTTCTTCCGCAATCGGTGGAAGGGCTTTTTCCTTTTTGATTTTTCCTTCTTTTATAAGCCGTACTTTTTCGGCTTGAATGCGTTTTAAGAGTTCGGACGCAGGCTCGTCGTTCTTATCTTGGGGGACAAGTTTACCTTGCACGGCGAGCTGTAAAATGGAGTTTTTCAGTTCTTGCGCGGTCATATTATACCCCCAACTTTGCGGTGATTTCCGCCAATATACGGTCAATATCGCCGTTAAGTTCGGTACGCTGAGCTTGATAGCGTGCAATCAAATCGCCAGGCTCTAAAATCTCTTCTTCTTCGTGGGGGAAAGGACAGCATTTATCAAAATCGTAGTTCAAGCCGTTTTCGCCGAGTTCTTCTGTCGTGAAGAACCTTGCCTTGTCTTTGCCGTCTACTTGGATAGGCTGTTTATCATCCCACCATTCACGGACGGGGTCAAAGTGCTTGTCCTGCATAGGCTTTGTTTTGCTGAAACTCTTTACGCCTTCGGGTAAATCCAAACGATAAAACCATACGCCACGGCTTACAACGCCCTTTTGGAAGAAAAGCAGGTTTGTATTGACGCTTGCATAGGGTTTGAACACTTGGGGCAAGCGGATAATGGTATGCAAGCCGTATTCTTCAAGTAGTTTTTTCTTAATAGTCGCTTTTACGCCGTCACCAAACATAAAGCCGTCGGGTAATACGATACCGCAACGACCTTTATCTTTCAAAAGGTACATAATGAGAGCCATAAACAAGTCTGCCGTTTCACTCGTTTGGAACTCTGCGGGGAAGTTTTGTTTTACTGCCGCGTCTTCTGCTCCACCAAAAGGCGGGTTTGCTACGATTACATCTACACGTTCGCTTGCTGTATAGTCAGTCACAGGGCGGTTTAAGGAATTGCCGTGCTTGATTTTCGGTGTTTCGATATCGTGCAAAAGCAAATTCGTCATCGCCAAAAGGTACGGCAAAGGTTTCTTTTCCCAACCGTTAATTGTCGTTTGTAACGTCTCGAGTTCTTCCGTGGAGTTGATTTCGCCGATATGCGCAATGGTACTGGTTAAGAATCCACCCGTACCACAAGCAGGATCAAGTACAACTTCTCCAAGTTTAGGGTCTACTTTTTCAACGATAAAATTCGTTACGGGACGTGGAGTATAGAATTCGCCTGCTCTACCTGCGCTTTGCAAGTCTTTAAGCATACCTTCGTATAAGTCGTTAAAGGTGTGTTTTTGCGTTGCGTCGATAAAGTCTACCTTTTCATTGATACGGTTGATGAGCTGGCGAAGATAGATACCTGATTTCATATAGTTGTTGATATCTTCAAACACGTTTCTCACCACGTATTTACGCATATCTCCGTCGGAAGCATCGAGCTTTTTGAGTTTTGTAAAAAGTTCGTCAACAAATTTTATAAGTTCATCGCCCGTGATACCTTCTTTATTTTCTGCCCAATCTCGCCAACGATAGCCTTCGGGAATTACTCCAACGTTTTTTTCGCGGAGTTCCCATTCCATTTCTTTTGCGTCAAATGCTTTTAAGAACAAGAGCCAGGTTATCTGTTCGATATATTGCGCATCACCGTTCAAACCTGCGTCTTTACGCATTATATCTTCAAGCGATTTTATCATTGCGGACATTGCCATAATGTTTTCTCCTTATGCAGCGTATATAACTGCTTCTAAATCTTTAATTGCTTGTCTGAATTTATCGATACCACCAAAAATCGTATTAACGATATATACTTGCGTTCCAAATGAACGAATAGGGTCAACCTTTAGTACGTCTACGTTTTCAAGGTCATCAAGCCCACTTTCAGCATATTTTTCTAACAACGCTTCTAAAACCGCCGCCGCTTTTTCTCCATACTTAGCAAAGTAATTTCGTTTGCGTACGTTTTCTGCACGTTCTTTTCTCGTCAAAGGAGGTTGGTCGAATACGATATGTAAAATCATATCAAACGGGTCGAGGTCTTTGCCAACTTCGTCGCACAAATCGTCGAAGAATACCCCCCGTTTTTCGAGTTCTTCTACGATGGCTTGTTTTCTGTCTGCTTCGTTCCAAGCGGTCAAGAAATCGTCCATAGACGCATATCTACTACGAACGTTTCGCTTTGTGTAATCTATTAAGCTTTCAGTAACAAGATTACCACTTTTATCAAGATATTGTACGTGTTTTTGAGATACCGCCACCGCTGTATCCCCAAGCACGTATTTCTTTTTCTTTTGGTCATCCTTTGGAACTTTAGGTGGAGTTTCAGGTCCAGGTCCAGGTTTATGCGGTTCAAAATCGTCTTGTTGTTCGATAGGACCATCAAAGTCTTCGTCGTGGAATAAACGAGTAACGTCACGGAAATCAAATATCGTAAAATACAACTTACCCAAGTCCTCGCGTACACGAGTACCACGACCGATAATCTGCTTAAACTCTGTCATTGAACGGATATTTGAATCAAGAACGATATACTTTATCGTTTGAACGTCTACACCCGTAGAAAGGAGTTTAGAAGTTGTTACTACAACGGGATATTTACTTTCTACGTTGCGGAAATTATCAAGCTGCTTTACGCCTGCTTCATCATTTGCCGTAATTCTCATTACGTATCTATCATCTAGAGCACACATATCGGGGTTTTCGTTAATCAACGCTTGACGCATACGGTCTGCGTGTTCTTGGTCTACACAGAAGAATATGGTTTTATCCATTCGGCAGTTATGCTTTTTGAGATAGTCGGATACAGTCTTTGCGACAAGTTTTGTTCTACGTTCAAGCACGAGATTCTTGTCAAAATCTGTTGTGTTATATAGTCGATTGTCTATTACTTCTCCGTTATCGTCAAGCTGTCCATCATAGGGAACAAACCCTTCAATATCCTTATCAAAGAAGACGCGAATAACGCGATAAGGAGCTAAATATCCATCGTCGATACCTTGTTTTAAAGAGTAGGTATAAATAGGCTCACCAAAATAGTCGATATTGGAAACAGTATTCGTTTCTTTCGGTGTTGCCGTTAAGCCGATTTGCGTAGCAGAGCTGAAATATTCCAACACTTCGCGCCATTGGCTATCTGCCTTTGCGCTACCACGGTGACACTCATCTACGACAATTAAGTCGAAGAATCCAGGGCTGAATTGTTTAAAAAGACTGTTTGCGTCTTCATCTTCACCCGTCAAGCCTTGGTATAAAGCAAGATATATTTCGTGAGCTGTATCAAAATTTTGTTTCGTGACCCACGTCATTTTATCTTTAAACGGAGCAAAATCGTTAGTGAATGTTTGAGAAATCAAAGCCGTTCTATCCGCAAGGAAGAGAATACGTTTTTTAATCCCCGCTTTCCATAAACGCCAAATGATTTGAAATGCGGTATAGGTTTTACCCGTACCTGTTGCCATTACCAGCAGAACCCTATTTTGCCCATTTGCAATCGCTTCAACAGTTTTATTGATGGCATTTATTTGATAATATCTTGGTTGTTTGTTTGGATTGTCCGAAAAATACGGCTCGTCAATAATTTTTTGTTGCGTTGGATTAACATTATTTTGCTCAAGATATAATTTCCAAAGAATTTCAGGAGAAGGGAATTCATCAAGAGAGAGATTAACTTCTACATCGCCTTCGGTTATGTACTTGTTATGGAATACAAAACCATCACCATTTGAACTAAAAACAAATGGGACATCCAGCATTTTAGCATAGCCAAGAGCTTGTTGCATTCCGTCAGATATAGTATGGTTATTGTCTTTTGCTTCGACAACAGCAATCGGTTTATTGGGCTTGTAGAAAAGAACGTAATCCGCTTTTAACGGAGTTTCTCTTTTACAAGTCTTACCACGAGCAATAATACGTCCCTTGGTTATAGAAAATTCTTCTCTGATCTGCGTGAGAATATTCCACCCAGCCTTTTCTATAGCGGGTGTTATATATTTAGTGCGAATATCTGTTTCCGATAAGGATTTTTTATCAAAACTCATATTAAACCTCCTCGTTAACGATTTCAATTACTTCTTCTATTTTGCAGTTCAGCACCTTGCAAATACGGAGCATTACGTCCATTGATACGGTTTCGTCCTTGCCTAGTTTTGCTAAAGTAGTCGTTGAAATATCTGCGGCAATGCGCAATTCCGTTTTTGTCATCTTTTTATCAATAAGCAACTTCCATAACTTATTATAACTGATCGCCATTTTTAAAGCTCCTAATATGGTTTTAATTATTATACCATACTAGAAGGCAATAATCAATAAAAAATTTAGATTACTAAATATTTTATACATAAAAACAAAATTTGGCACAAAGACATGTGATTGTCTTGAAACAAGTCGGCTTCGCTCCGTAGCGACGAAAAACAAGTTTTTCTTGCTCAGGATTGTCAAAATCCTTCGATAGAAGGCAAGAAAAAACCACACTATGTTCAGTGTGGTTATAAGAAACTTTTCCCCTTATTGCTTCGCAACCTTCCCCGTGAGTGGGCTTATAGCCCACGGCATTTGCAAGCAAAAGCTAGGATTGTCAAATCCTTCGATAGAAGGCAAGAAAAAACCGAGATAAAATCAAATTCCCCCTTCAGTCACTACGTGACAGCTCCCCGTGAGTGAGCAAAGCTCACGGCATTTACTTTGCAAAAGCCAGGATTGTCAAATCCTTGGATAGAAGGCAAGAAAAAACCTAATCCGATAGTTCGGATTAGGTTTTTCTTGGCTCCCCGTGTAGGATTTGAACCTACGACCCTCCGGTTAACAGCCGGATGCTCTACCGCTGAGCTAACGAGGAATATTGGAATGCGGCAGCTCCTTATCCTCCCGTGCCGTTGCCAGCAAAGTACTTTCAGCGCAATTGAGCTTAACTTCTGTGTTCGGAATGGGAACAGGTGGATCCTCAACGCTATCGCCACCGCAATGGTTATATAACAGCCGTT
>JAZSJZ010000001.1:0-231952 GCA_045534575.1 Christensenellaceae bacterium | reverse complement strand
CACTTCTTTATAAAGTTTTTCATCGTCAACAACGGCGGTATATTTCAATATAACGCCGTCCGCTTCCAACTTTTCAATAGTTTCTTCAACTTCCTTTTTAGAAACGCCGAGCATATCTGCAATAGTTTTAGCAGAATATCTCGCATCTTCTTGCAAAAGTTTTACAATCTTTTTAGAAATTGTATTCATAAAATTTACCTTCTTTAAAAAATTTCACTTATAATCTTTCGCCCCTTAGTTTACAACAAAAATTTGTTGGGCATAATATAATAGGGGTGGTAATATGGTTTTGGGTTTAGTAATTGGAATAATCATCGGCGCAAACTTCGGGCTTTTAATCTTTTCGCTCATAAACGTTAGCGGTAGAGAAAAAAATTAAATGCAGTTAAACATAAATTTGCTTTGCCCCAATCAACCAATTTTTTGTTTATATTATAGTTAATAATATCACATTATGATTGCGCTGTCAATTACAAGTTTTAAAAAACGCGCTAATTATTAAAAATGCTCACAAAGAAGCCTTTGTGAGCATTTGTTTTTTGCTAAAAATCAACTTATAGCCTATTTTTTTGACTATCTTTGACTATCTTTGAACTCTACCAGAGCCGTCGCCACCAGCAAGTTTTAAAACTTCGTCAACGGTAACCATATTGAAGTCGCCCTCGATTGTGTGCTTTAAGCAACTAGCGGCAACTGCAAATTCGATTGCCTTTTGACCGTCAAACTTTTGACCTAAAGCATAGATAAGACCAGCGCCAAAGCTATCGCCACCGCCAACACGGTCAACGATGTGAATAGGATATTTCTTAGAGAAGAAATAGTCGTTACCATCAAAAAGCATAGCAGCCCAGTTGTTATCGTTAGCAGAAATGCTCTCACGAAGCGTAATTGCAACGTGCTTGAAACCAAATTTTTCTTTTAATTGACGAGCAACACTCTTGTAACCTTCATAGTCAAGCTTACCGCTAGTGATATCAGTGTTTTCAGCAGAGATACCGAATACGTCGTGCGCGTCTTCTTCGTTAGAAATGCAAACGTCAAGATATTGGCAAAGTTTAGCCATAGTCTTGCCGGCTTGTTCTCTAGTCCAAAGCTTTTTGCGGTAGTTAAGGTCGCAAGAACAAATAATGTTGCGCTTCTTAGCTTCGATTAACGCTTCTTCGCAAATTTCAGCAACTTCTGGTGATAATGCAGCGGTAATTCCAGTGAAGTGGAACCAATCAACGCCTTCGAAAATCTTAGCCCAATCGAAATCGCCTTTTTTTGCGGTTGAGATAGAAGAGTGTGCTCTATCGTAAATAACCTTGCTTGGGCGTTGGCTTGCGCCTTTTTCACAGAAGTAAATACCAACTCTTTCGCCACCACGAACGATTTTATCAGTGCCTACGCCAAAGAAACGAAGTTTATTGATAGCAAGTTGACCGATATCGTGATCAGGAAGTTTGGTTACGAAATCAACGTCAATACCATAGTTGGCTAAACTAACTGCTACGTTTGCTTCTGCACCACCATAAGTTGCAAGATACTTTTCCGATTGAATAAATCTGTTATAAGCCTCTGGAGCGAGTCTTAACATAATTTCACCAAAAGTTACTACTTTCATATTTCCTCCAAGCGCAATTTTGCGCATAATTTATACTTCAATTATAATATCAAACGTGCGATAAGTCCATTGTTTTAAGGCTAGATTTATGCACAAATAAGACATTTTTTCAAATTTTTACCATTTTTTTGCTTAAAAATATATTTTTAAGCGAATTTTTTTGCCAAACTTTTCAAAAATCAGTTGTTTTTATATTCTTCCATTAACGCCTTAAACGCCTGGAGCGACCTTAAAATTTGCTCTTTTGAAACGCAATATGAAATTCTTGCGTGCGTCTTAACTCCAAAGCCAGCGCCTGCAACGATTAAAAGTTCGTGCTTTAGCGCCCTTTTTGAAAACTCTTCCCCGTCCCCCGACGGCGACTTAACGAAAAGATAAAACGCACCGTCAGGCTTAGCGAACTCGTAGCCAAAAGAGGATAGCGCATCGCATAAAATATCACGGTTTTCTTTATAAGCCTCAATGCTGGAAGTTTTATCAACGCAGTCCATAACGACTTTTTGCATAAGACTTGGCGCGCAAACGTAGCCTAAAGCTCTTCCAGCACCGCAAACTGCAAAATATATGTTTTGAGCATCGTCGCATTTTGGGCAAACGGCAATATAACCAATTCTATCACCTGGAAGCGATAACGACTTAGAATAAGAATAGCAAACGATAACGTTATCGTAAAGATTCATAAGGTATGGAACTTCCGCCCCGTAAGATAATTCTCTATAAGGCTCGTCGCACACGATATAAATGCTATGCCCAAATTCCTTTTGCTTTTTCTCTAATAAGGAAGCAACTTTTTTTAGCGTTTCGAGCGGATAAACAACACCGCTTGGATTGTTTGGGCTATTCAAAATTATGGCTTTAACCGACTTATTGAGGCACTTTTCTAAATTTTCTATGCTGATAGACATATTTTCATCCGGCTCAACGACCTCAAATTTTGCTCCCGCAGTTTGAGTGAAAACTTGATATTCTGGAAAGAAAGGCGCAACGGCTAAAACGGTATCTCCCTCAACGCAAAGGCTAGATAGCGTTATGGTTAAAGACGCTGCAGCGCCACACGTCATATAGATTAAATCGGGCGAAATATCAACCGAAAATCTTTTCTTAATGCTATCGGCAATGGTTTTTCTAACCAAAAAATCGCCTTGCGCAGAAGTATAGCCGTGGAGCGAAATTGCGTTATCGTTTTTAATATGAGAAATAATACTCTCGTCAACGTCTTTCGGCGGAGCAATGCTAGGGTTACCTAGACTGAAATCAAAAACGTTCTCTTCGCCAATTTCTGCTTTCCTCTTTTTGCCATATTCAAAAAGTTCTCTAATAACGCTTCTTTTTGTTCCAAGCGCTAAATATTTTTCGTTTACCATTTTAATTCTCCAAATTAGTTTGCAAGCATTTTTAGCGTTCGAACCTTTTTAACGCTTACAAATTTAATAAAATTCACTCTAAAACTATAGCCACACAGCAAAAAAGTGTGGCTATAGGTCGATTATCGCATTATTTTACTTTGATAAAATTCTCTCGGCAAGTTCTGCGTTGTTCACCTTTGCAACGATTTTAGCGCCGTCATCGTGAGCAGACAAGCCATACATATATTCAATATTTATCTTATTTTCACAAAGTTTTGCAACAATTTTTTCAAGCGCGCCAAACTCGTGAGACGTTTCAATAATAATAACGGTTGAAACCATAGAAGTAAAGCCGTTTTGAGAAAGCGCTTTGCTACCCTTTTCAGCATCGTCAACGATAATTCTTAAAATGCCGTAATCGCTAGTATCTGCAAGCGACAATGATAAAATATTTACTTTTTCTTTCTTTAAAACGTTAAGAACTTCGCCGAGCCTTCCTTCTCTGTTTTCAATAAAAACTGAAATTTGTTTTGATAACATAGT
The DNA here is from genome assembly GCA_045534575.1 of Christensenellaceae bacterium. Classification (GTDB taxonomy): domain Bacteria; phylum Bacillota; class Clostridia; order Christensenellales; family Borkfalkiaceae; genus UBA4636. Next base: position 228,460 of record JAZSJZ010000001.1, on the reverse strand, counting down.
TTTTCTCCTTTTAAGATTAAATTAGCACGCGCTTATCAACAACGTGGCACGCTTTGCCCATTGAACGCTGAATTGAATTTGGTTCAACAAGCGTAATTTTAACGGCAAGCCCAAGCGCTTGAGTAACGGCTTTATTGATTTTTTCTTTAACAATTTCTAGATGACGAATTTCGTCCGAGAAATCCTTTTCGGTAAGTTCAACTTGAACCTCTAATGTGTCAAGATTGTTCTTTCTATCAACGATAATAAGGTAGTGCGGAGTTGCCTCTTTAACCTCTAAAAGCGCAGCCTCAACTTGGCTAGGGAACACGTTAACGCCACGAATAATGAGCATATCGTCACTTCTTCCCTTAAAGCGAGAAATTCTAGCAGAAGTTCTTCCGCACTCACACTTTTCATAAGAAATCGAAGTTAAGTCCTTCGTTCTATAACGAATAAGTGGCAAGCCCTCTTTTGAAAGGGTTGTGAAAACAAGTTCACCCACTTGATTTTCTCCAAGCGGTTCTAAAGTTTTTTGGTCAACGATTTCAGCAAGGAAATGGTCTTCGCAAATATGTAAACCCTTATGATATTCGCAATCGCACGCAACGCCCGGCCCCATCATTTCAGAAAGCCCGTAAATATCGTGCGCAGAAATGTTAAGGCGCGCTTCAATTTGCTTGCGCATATTCTCCGTCCAAGGCTCTGCTCCACAAATAGCGGACTTTAGTTTAATCTTATCAACGAGGTTTTCTTGCTCCAAAACTTCGCTAATGTGAAGAAGATACGACGGCGTGCAAGCAATAGCCGTTGCGCCGAAATCAATCATCATCGTGGTAAGTTTTTTAGTGTTACCCGTTGACATTGGAACGGTAGTTGCGCCAACTTTTTCAGCGCCGTAGTGAAGACCGAGCCCACCTGTGAACAAGCCGTAGCCGTAAGCCACTTGAATAATATCTTCTTCGCCAACGTTAGCCATTGCAAGACACCTTGCAACGCACTCAGCCCACATTTCAATGTCGCCCTTAGTGTATCCAACGACGGTAGCCTTTCCCGTAGTTCCAGAAGATGCGTGCACGCGCACGATATCTTTATTAGGAACAGCAAAAGTGCCGAAAGGATAGTTATCGCGAAGGTCGTCTTTAGTAGTAAAAGGCAGTTTAGAAACGTCTTTAAGTGTTTTAATATCGCTAGGCTTTAAGCCTTTAGCGTCCATTTTCTTGCGATAGTAAGCAACGTTTTCATATGCTAACGCAACTGTTTTTTGCAATTTTTCTAATTGAATTGATTCTAGTTCTTCTCTATTTGCGCACTCAATTTTTTCATTCCAAATCATAAGTTTAACCCGTCTTTTAAAAAGAATTTATTAAAAATTTTATTAAATTAGTGGGGCTATAAGCCCGTTATTAAGCATTTTTTATTTTTAGCAGTTTTCGTAGCCGTAAAGGAAAGCCTTTTTGTTAAGTTCAACCGTTTTAGGTGGAACGGTTTCTTCAATAACTTTTAGCCACGCTTCAACCGAGAAATCAAGGTGCTTTGCAGCAAGCCCTAAAACGATGAGATTGAAAACTCTTGCGTTGCCCATTTTAATGGCTTCAGCCTTAGCGTCAACCGAGAAAACGGTGTGATTTTCTTTTAAGCCCTCAACGATATTTTCAGGGTATTTCATAGCGCCGGTAACAACAGGCATTGGGTCGATTCGAACGTCGTTCAAAACGATAACGCCGTCATCTTTTAAAAATTGCTCATAACGTTTTGCTTCCAACCTTTCAAAAGCAATCAACAAATCAGCCGTGCCTTCTTCAACGATAGGCTCATAAACCTTTTCGCCATATCTAACGAAGGTAACAACGCTACCGCCACGCTGAGCCATACCGTGCACTTCCGAAAGTTTAACGTCAAAGCCAGCGTCAATCATAAGTTTACCCAAAATTCTACTTGTTAAAAGCGTGCCTTGTCCGCCAACGCCAACTATCATAATATTTTTAGTTTGCATAGATAATCACACCCCTTTAATAAGCTTTATAGCGTCAAACGCGCAGTAATTAGTGCAAAGCCCGCAACCATTGCACATCGATTGGTCGATTTTAATAGTGCCGTCATCGTTCTTGGTAAGCGCAGGACAGCCAATTGACAAACATCTACCGCACTTTTTGCACTTTTCGGTAACTTCTTTGCACTTATCTTTAAAGGTAATGCCTTTAAGAAGAACGCAAGGCGCTTTAACAACGATAACCGAAAGTTCGTTTGCCGAAAGTTCTTGCTTTAAAAGGTTTTCTAAGCCCAAAGTATCAAAAGCCGAAATTTCGTTGACACGCTTAACGCCTATCGCCTCGCAAAGCTTAGCAATGTTGATAGCGTGCGTTTCCTCGCCCATAAGCGTTTTGCCCGTTGCGGCGTGGTCTTGGTGCCCGGTCATTGCGGTGATAGAATTATCTAAAATCATAACAACGCCCGTCGCCTTGTTATAAACCATATTCATAAGCGAGTTAATGCCTGTGTGAAGGAAAGTGGAATCGCCAATGCAAGCAACCCAATCTTTGACAAACTCACTACCCCTTGCCTTTTCAATGCCGTGAAGCATAGAAATACTTCCGCCCATGCAAAGTGCCGAATCGATAACGCCAAGCGGTTGAACAGCGCCGAGCGTGTAACAACCGATATCGCCAGAAGCGTGAATTTTCATCTTTTTCAAAACCGAGAAAGTGCTTCTGTGCGGACAGCCCGGGCATAAAATAGGAGGGCGCATAGGAATTGTAGCGTCGCCATTTTTAGCGTTAACGGGCTTATTGAAGGCTTTTTTGAGCATATTTGCGCTATATTCGCCTTGAATAGTAAATAGTTCCTTACCCACGCACTCAATGCCTTGAGCCTTAACTTGTTCCTCAATGAACGGGAAGAGTTCTTCAAAAATAACGAGTTTTTTAACCTTCTTAGAAAACTCTTTGATAAGCCCCATAGGAAGCGGATTTATAATACCGAGTTTTAAAACCGAAGCCTCAGGCATAGCCTCTTTAACGTATTGATAAGCAATACCGCTAGTTATAAAGCCGATTTCACTCGATAAAATTTCCATTTTATTGATATCAAAACCGCACGCATCTTCAGCCAAGCGGTTAAGATTTTGTTCAACGATAACGTGCCTTTTCTTAGCGTTAGCAGGCATCATAACGTTTTTAGCGATGTTCTTCTCGTAAGGCTTAATAGGCGTTTCAACCCTATCGCAAAGTTCAACCAAGCCTTGCGAGTGAGCAAGACGGGTTGTTGAACGCAAAATAACAGGAACGTCATACTTTTCGCTCATCTCGAAGGCAAACTTAGTAAAATCTTTAGCCTCTTGAGAATCGCTAGGCTCTAAAAGCGCCACGCACGACGCCCTAGCGTGATTTCTAGTATCTTGTTCGTTTTGCGAGCTATAAAGACCGGGGTCATCAGCAACGCAGAACACAAGCCCGCCGTTCACGCCGATATACCCAACGGTATAAAGCGGATCGCTAGCAACATTCAAGCCCACGTGCTTCATACACGCCATACTTCTCGCCCCCGCCATAGAAGCGCCGATAGCAACTTCCGCCGCAACCTTCTCGTTAGGCGACCATTCGCAGTAAATTTCGGGATATTTAACAATATTTTCACTAATTTCGGTAGAAGGCGTGCCAGGGTATGCCGCAGAAACCTTAACGCCTGCCTCATACGCACCGCGCGCAATCGCCTCGTTACCCAACATCAATTTTTTCATTAATTTTTACCTCTTAAATCAGTAACTCTTTTAGCCTTACCCTCAAACCTTTGAAGAGTGTTAGGGGAAACAATAGTAATTTTCGCATCGAGCCCTAAAACGGTCATAAGCCCCTTCTTGAGCCTCGTTTCAATATCTTTAATCTTAGAAAACTCGTCGGTGATAGTCAAAAGTTCAACCTTAATTTCAAGTTTATCGCTATACCCCTCACGAGTAACGACGATTTCATAGTGCGGGCCAAGTTCCTCAATACTTAGAACAACCTCTTCTATTTGACTAGGGAACACGTTAACGCCACGAATTTTAAGCATATCGTCGCTTCTTCCTGACAAGTTTTCCATTCTGCAAAACGTTCTTCCGCACTCGCACTTGTCGTAGAAAAGCCTAGTAATATCTTTAGTTCTATAACGGATAAGTGGCAACGCCTCTTTAGAAATGCAAGTGATAACAAGTTCGCCTTTAGAGCCCGCTGGAAGCACTTCCTCGGTAACAGGGTCGATAATCTCAGGAATAAAGAAATCTTCATTAATGTGCATACCGCAAAGCTTATCGCACTCGCCCGAAACGCCCGGGCCCATAAGTTCGCTCATACCATAGTTAGAAGTAACTAAAACATCATCGCCCCAAGCCTTATGCACTTCGTCGCGCATAGCGTCGGTCAAAAGTTCACTGCCAAGTAGCGCCGTTTTAACGTAAAGGTCTTTCTTAGGGTCAATGCCCATTTGTTTTGCAACCTCGGCAAGGCGCAAGCAGTAAGACGGCGTTGCAACGAGTAGCGAAGTTTTAAAATCCTTCATAAACATAATTTGCTTTTCGCTATTTCCCGTAGAAGACGGAACAATCGCCGAACCAATCGCCTCTAAGCCGTAGTGAAGCCCGAGCGCACCCGTGAACATACCGTAGCCAAAACAAATTTGCGAAGTATCGCTCTTTTGAGCCCCGCCCATGCACGCAATACGCGCAACGCACTCCGTCCAAACCTTTAAATCTCTAAGCGTGTAACCAACGACGGTAGGCTTGCCGGTAGTCCCGGAAGATGCGTGAATTCTAACAAGTTCTTCTTGTGGCACTGCAAAAAGCCCAAACGGATAATTATCGCGAAGGTCTTGTTTAGTAACGAACGGAAGTTTTTTAAGATCGGCTAGCGTTTTAATATCGCTAGGCTTAACGCCTTTCTCGTCCATCTTCTTGCGATAAGGCGCAACGTTCTCGTAAACGTAATTAACCGTATCAATTAAGCCCTTAAGCTGAATTTGTTCAATTTTTTCTCTTTCGTAAGTTTCGGCTTTAGACCAAATCATATTTTTTACCCACTTTCAATTTTTAAAGCAATTTCGTTGCATAATATTATATCACTTTTCGCTCTAAAAATCAATACATTATTTAAATATAATATCCATAACTATATATCTTGTTCGGTTTTTTGGAAAGCGCTGTTGACAATTTGCTCGTCAAGCGGTTTAGTAAACGTAGAAACAACGCAAACGATAACGATTGAAGCCATCATACAAATAACGCCGATAATTGGCGAGTAACCAACGCCAACCTTTAAAATTTCGCCAAAGCTTGAAGCGTTCGAGCCTAGAATGCCGAAAACCACAACCAACACCGCCGTAAGCGCAAGCCCCGAGATAACCGAAGTTAAAGCAGCGGTTTTAGTGATATTCTTCTTGTAAAGCCCTAGAACGAAAGGTCCAAAGAAACAGCCCGAAAGCGTTCCCCACGAAAGCCCCATAAGGTAAGCTATTGCCGTTATGTTAAAAATGTTGTTTAAAACAGCAATCACAACCGACAACACAACGAAAATTAAGCAAATCAAACGCATTGCAAAGGTTACTTGCTTATCGGTTGCGTCCTTTTTGATAACGCCCTTAATAAGGTCAACCGACATTACTGACGACGCCGACAACGAAACAGATGCAAGTGTGGACATACTTGCCGATAAAACTAGCACAGCAATAAGCCCGAACAAGCCCGCAGGCACAACCTTCTCTAGCATAAGTGGAATTATGTTATCTGTTCCGCCATTTGGAATTGAGTCGAAGAAAAGGTGTGAAAACCCACCTATAAGGTAAGCAATAACGCCAACTATAAGCGCAAAAATCGTGGTAACGATAGTTCCTTTTTTAATAGCGTCGTTATCGCGAACGGAATAATATTTATGCACCGTTTGAGGAAGCCCATAAACGCCAATCGAAGTTAAAAGAATTAACGCAATTAGCATAACGAGCGGAGAGTTTAGAAAACCGCTATCGCCATAAGGCGCGAAGAAACCAAAGCCCGTTTCCATCAATTTTTCAAACCCGCTAAAGCCGTTAACTTCCGGCGAGATAAGAAAGCAAACAATCATAACTATAACGCCCGCAAGCATTATTATGCCTTGGCAAAAATCGCTGATAGACGTTGCTAAGTAGCCCCCGAAAACAAGATAAATTGCAGTTAAAACGGCAAGGCAAATGGTAACGATAGTTCCGTCAATGCCGAACATAACGCCAAAAAGATTGCCAAGCCCGTTATAAACTGAGGCAGCGTATGGCAAAAGGAACACAAAAATAACGATTGCGCTCAAAGTCTTTAACGCCTTGCTATCATAACGCTTTTCGAAAAACTCTGGCATTGTTTTAGCAGAGAGTTTTCTCGTCATATTCTTCGTTCTTCTTGCCATAATCTTCCAAGCAAGAAGTCCGCCTATAAGCGCGTTACCTATGCCAATCCACATTGCCGAAAGCCCATAGTTCCAGCCGAATTTGCCAGCATAACCAATGAAAATAACCGCCGAAAAATAGGTCGTTCCGTAAGAGAACGCACTCATCCAACCGTTAATTCCCTTCTTGCCCGCAAGCAAGAAATCGTCAACCGTGTTAGCTTTTTTGCTAGTGTAAATAGCAATGGCAATAAGCATAACCACGTAAAGCGCAAGAACTATGTAATTCAACCACTCCATAACCTTTCTCCTAAAATAACTTCTTGAAAAAGCAAAAAAAAGCGACTTTGCTGAGCAAAGTCGTTGTTTTTAAATGCATAACAAACTAAGACGTTGTTCACTAGACAAAATCTTTAAAAACCATACCTATTAAAATAATAATAATAGTTAAAACGTTTCATAAACTCGCCTTCTTGTTTGATAGTATCATTATACGCTAATTAGATAGCGTTGTCAACAACTTTTAGAAAAAACACCGAAATTTGTCGCTTTTAAAACCGAATAAAGCCTATCTATGAATAAAAGCACACTTTTATTGCATTTTTTTGATGCTAAGAACTTGCAAAAAAGTTGTTTTTAAATAAATTATAAAAAATTTTTAAAAATCTTTTAAATGGAGGGTTTTTTTATGGTAAAACAAAGCACGAAAAGCTTAATGCTCACTGTTTTAGCGGTTGTTATGGCAATCTCTTTAGCATTCGGCGTTTTCAGCTTTTCACCCCAAAGCGCTAGCGCTGCTTCTGTTACGAGTGGCACAATAAACATGACTAGTGCATCAGCAACAAGCGGTTCTGGTAAAATCGGTCATTATTCAGGCATTTATTATGGTAGAGATGGTGGTTCGGTTAGCTTCAATGCTTCTAGTGGCGTTCAAGCTAACACTAAATCTGGCTTCTATTTCAAAACTGATGAAGAATTCACGGTTCAATTCTCATTTGTTTCTACTAGTTCGAAGGCAATTACTATCAAATTATATACTGCAACGCAAACTGCTTATGATGCGGTAGTTGCTTCTCAAAGTGCAAATAATACTAGTGCAAAAAGCCATTTAAGCACAACTTATTCTACAGTTCACTTAGATGTTACTACAACTTTGACAACGTCTGGTTATACTACCGAAGCCGTTACAATTCCTGCAGGTTATTATGCTCTGTTGATTACTAATAGTAATAGTGCAAATTACTTAAAGTCAATTACTTTCACTCCAGCTCAAACCACTCCTAAATACACTGTAACATTTGACGAAAATGGTGGTTCAACTGTTGAAGATAAAACCGTTGACGAAGGTAGCACAATTACTTTACCTTCAACTTCAAAAGCTGGTTACACTTTCGCAGGTTGGTCAGATGGAACTAACACTTATCAAGCAGGCACAACCTATACCGTAAACGCAGCGGCAACTTTAACTGCACAATGGACTGCTAACACCTACACTGTTTCATTCGACGCAAACGGTGGCGTGGCAAGTGATACTTCACTTTCTTGGAAAACAGGTGAAACAATTCCTGCACTTCCTACCGCAGAACTTGATGGTTACACTTTCTTAGGTTGGTATTTAGACGGCGTTAAAGTTGAAGAAATTACAACTGAATTAAACGGCGAAACTTTAGTTGCTGATTGGCAAGAAATTAAAGATGAATATAACGTTATTTTCTACTCAAACGGCGACGTTTGGTTTGAAGACGTTGTTCAAGCTAACACCGCATACGGCGCTATAGCCAACCCATCTTTAGATGGTTATAGATTTGACGGATGGTATTTAGAAGGCGAAGAAACCGCATACGATTTCTCTACTTTAGTTAACCAAGACCTTGAACTTATTGCTAAGTGGGTTGAACAAGTAACCGTAAGCTTTAGTGATTCGTTTGATTCAGTTACCTTCGATATCGGCGCAAAGGTTGCAAACCCTGGTGCTGCTTCAAAAGAAGGTTATGAGTTCGTTGCTTGGACTCTAAACGGTTCAGCATATAATTTCGATTCAGCTGTTAACGAAGATATCACACTCGTAGCATCATGGAACGTAGTAATTTCTAACGTTGCAATCGATGCAGACGCATCTTACGTAATTTACCCAACTGAAGGTCTTACCCTTCCTACAACTGCTATCGCAACAACAGTAGAAGGCAACGTAAACCTTTCAGTTTCAGCTTCTTCTTACAATAATAAAAACGGCGAAGCTCAAAACGTTACTTTAACTGCAGCTATTCCTAGCGGTTACGTTTTAGCAGAAGGCGTTTCAGTAACTGAAACAACTTCAGTTCGTTTCATTCAATCAACCGGCATTTACGAAGAATACGCTGGTTCATGGACTAAACCTGCTTACGGCACCAACTGGGCAGAAGGTGATTTCCCTGCAGCCGCAGTTACTGATGATAACAGAATTACTGCTGATATTAACGTAATTGATAACGATGGTATCGTATTAACTGCTCATAAAAACATGGCATACTGCTTACCACAAAATGCTAACCCATCACAAGGTTCATATATTGGGCTCAATTGTAAAAACAACGAAACCAACAACTATATGACGTTGACTTTACCAGAAGGAACTTTCTCAGTTCAAATTTGGTGGTCTGGTTATAATAGTGGTGATAGAACTATCACTATCAACGGCACTGGCAAAACCGCAAACGCTGCTCTTTCTGGCGCAACTTCTGAAACCGCATATAACTCACTTACCGGTGGAACGGATGATCCATGGACTTTAACTGGTGGTACTTCTTACGAAATTACCGCATCTAACAAGACCTACATCCACAAGATCGTAATTACTGGTTCTAACAGCGTTAAGGGTTCTGGTTTCGTTCTCAAAGCAGGTGATAGCCTTGAAAGGTTAACTGTTTCTGCTCCAGAAGGCTACGAATCATTAGGTTGGATCAACTCTAACTACGAAGTTGTTACTGAAGCTACTGCAGATGGTGAATACTACCAAGTAATTGCTAAAACTTCAGTTGTTGACGGCGCTTCAATCTTGTTATCAACTTCGTCAAAGAACGTTGGTATTAGATTTATAGGTCAATTCGAAGTTAATAGCGACCTTATCGCATCAGAAGTTATTCACGCATTTGAAAAGAGCTTTGACTTAACTATTTCAGCTGATGGCGGTAATTCAGTTACTAAGACTTTTGCTACAGAAAAGTTCAGCAAAGACATTAGAACTAGCACAATTAAGTTCACAGTAACCATTAAGGGTGAAGCTGGTGATATGGCAACTAAAGCAATCACTGCAACCGTAAATGGCACTTCGACCACAAGAGTTGCAAAAGATGTTGCTAGCGAATATATCAGCCTCTATGGTGAAGACTTAACTGAAGCTCAACTTTCTGCATTAAAGACAGCTTACGGCATTGCTTAATTTTAAAGGAGGAATTAAAATTATGAAAAAACAATTTATTGAACCTGAAGTAAAGTTTGATTTCTTCTCGGCAGAAGTTTTCATGTCACCAAACGTTGATATGGGTTGGGGAGAATTAGGTCTCTAAGAACTAAAAATTAACAAAACTTGCGGGAGCGAAAATTCGCTCCCGCTTTTTTGTTGTAAAAAGAACGCTAAGTTGAGTCTGTTTTAAATACAAAAAAAGTGCGTTAGCGATAATCTTAACCGCTAACGCACAAATTAGTTTTCTTTTTATGAATGTTTTTTATATTATCGGAGACCAAATGTCACCATTTTCGTCTTTTTCTCCACCAGGAAATTCATTGTCATCTTCACCAGACATAAAAACACTTGCGTTAAACTTAAAAAATTCAATTTCTGGGGTTAAAAAGAGTTTTTTCATAAAGTTCTCCTTTGGGCTTAGAACAACCCAATATAAGGCAATTTTTGCCTTCGTTAACTTTATTATAGCACTTAAACAAAAACTTGTCAATTATGAAATTATGCTCTTTTGAATAAATTTAATATTTTGTGCTATGCGGTTCGCTTTCATTTGCAATTTAATATAGATTAAAAAAGCGCGCTAAATTTTGCATTTTGCAAGGTTTAACGTTCTTTTGTTATTTAATAGTTAGTTATATTTTGACTTTTAGTCAAAGTTATATTATTTTTGCCTCAACTTTCACGAATGTGAAAATATCACTTTGCGGTAGCAAAATATAACTGCGCCAGCAATATAACTTGCCGATAGGCAAATATAACTTTTTAAAACTAGTTCCCAACAAAAAAGCGGAAGTGCTGTTGCACTTCCGCAAGTTTTGTTAATTTTTAGTTCTTAGAGAACTAAGTCTCCCCAACCGATAACATCGTTTGGTGACATGAAAACTTCTGCCGAGAAGAAATCAAACTTTACTTCAGGTTCGATAAATTGTTTTTTCATAATTCAATTTCCTCCTTTAATTAGTTGTTAGCGCTAGGGTTGTATTTGCAACCGTAAGCTGTTTCTAATGCAGCAATCTTTTCTGCGCCACCTACTTTAGCCATAAGCGCATCGCCGTTTTGGTCAAGATATTGTTGAGCTTTTTCTTGAGCAGTAGTAACGTAAGAATTACCACCTTCTACCGATGCGGTGATTTTTCTTTCTGCTAAAGAAACGCCTTCAACAGTTGCTTCACCCTTAATGCTTATGGTGAACTTAATTGTGCTAGTTAAAATGTCTTCGCTGAACTCTTTTGCGAGGAATTCTCTAGTATATGCACCACCTTCTTCAAGAGAGATAGTTAATTTAAAGCTCTTATTGAACGCGCGAATAACTTTTGAAGCGGCAAAGCCTTTGTTATAAACTTCGAATTGACCTTCAAATCTAATACCAACTTGAGTTGAATCGGTTGATAACAAGATTGAAGCGCCTTGAACAACTGAAGTTTTACCATAGATTGCAGTATATTCTGCGTTTGCAACGAGTTCAGTGGTATCAGTAATAACGTTGTAGTTACTATCTAAAACACCAAGATAATCGTAACCATCTACAGTTGCAGGAGTGTAATCAAGGTCAGCAAAAGTGTTTCCTGCATAAGTTGAAACTGTTTCTCCGTTAAGAGTAATTTCAATTGGAGTTACTGCATATTCAATCTTGAAGCCGAAAACAGCAAGTCTTTGTCCCGCAGATCTAATTAAAATTGTTGTTCCACTTTCTATGTTAGTAAATGTGTGAAAATATGCAGTAGTAATTTTTTCAATACCTGATTCTGTTTCTGCATCATTTTCTCCAATTTTATATATGAAAGAAGTTTCCTTGTTCTCTTGTTTGCCATCCGTTGCAGAGTAGTAAACGGTTAAAGACTTAACATTTCTTAAAACGGTTATTTTAAAATGTCTATTCGCTTCGTCAAAACTAGTTGATTGCGCCGAAGGTAGGAAAACGTTGTTAAAGGTTTGATTATCACTTGACTTTGCAGGGTTGTTTAATTTAGTAACGGTGGCTCCAGTGATAGAAATTGTAATGCCACTTGAAGAATAATCAAATGCTTCACCTACAGTAAAATTATCTGCAATAATATCTTCACTTGTAGATCTAACCCACTTAGCAACGAGTGTTGCGCCGTTTAAGTTCTCAGTTAATGCTGAAACTTGTTCACTGCCATTAAACCAACCAACTAATGCATAACCATCGCGTGTTGCGGTTGGAAGAGCAGGAATAGATTGATCTTCATACCAAGTTTTTGCTTCTACAGTGCTACCTCCGTTAGAATTAAAAGAAACGGTATATTTAGCCATTTCTTCCCACTTAGCGGTTAAGGTTTCACCGTTTAATTTGGTAGATAATGCTAAAACTTCGTTGTCACCAATAAACCAACCTAAGAAATTGTAATGCGCTCTAGTAGCATCCTCAAGCTCAGGAGCGCCAGTTTCAACAGTCCAAGTTAACGTTTCGTTTGCAGTTGCGCCGTCGTCGTAGTTTAAAGTAACAGTATATTCAATAGCAACCCATTTTGCAATAAGTTCAAGGTCTTGGTTAACTAAAGTAGAGAAATCGTAAGCGGTATCTTTGCCTTCTAAGTACCAACCGTCAAATCTGTAACCATCTAAAGTTGGGTCGGCTGGAGCGCCGTATGCGGTGTTAGCCTTAACAACGTCTTCAAGCCAAAGGTCACCGTTTGAGTAGAAAATAACGTCATATTCTTCTTTAATTTCTTGCCAATCAGCAACTAAAGTTTCGCCGTTTAATTCAGTTGTAATTTCTTCAACTATAACGCCGTCTAAATACCAACCTAAGAAAGTGTAATCATCTCTAGTGCCAGTAAGGTCAGGAAGCGTAGGGATTGTTTCGTCTTCAACAGTCCAAGTTAACTTTTGGTCTGCTGTTACTCCGTCGTCAAAGTTTAAAGTAACGGTATATTCATTAAGTTCCCATTGAGCAGTAAAGGTAACGTTTCCACCTAAAGTGTAGGTTGTGCCAGCTTGATAAGTAGTAGTTCCGTCAGACCAACCAGTGAAAGTGTAACCAGCGCGGGAAGGAGCACCAGCAAGAGTATATGAACCAGCTTCTTTATCTGCGTCAACAACATCGTTATCATTGTAACCATTATCATAAGTTACAGTGTATTTAGGAGTGGTTTGAGCTTCTTCAACAATAACTTTACCCCAATAAACGCCATCGCCATTCATTACAATAGTAAAACTCTCTTTACCTGTAACACCTTTTTTTGTTACTGTATTATCGCCACTATCTAATAACGTTCCGCTTCCGTCGATAGTTAGCGTTCTAGCATCATTAGCTTTAGTTGAGTGGACATAAGCAGTTACGTTGTAAGTTTTAGTTGAATCTAAATTAGAAACAGTTAAAGTTCGTGCGTTACTGTCAGGTTTCATATAACGGATTGTTTCATTATTAACAGTTGAAGTTGTTGTTTGCGTAGCTAAACAACCTGTTGAAAATGAAAAATTCTCAGCATTACCAAACGGTGCTTTCCAAGTATATGGATTGCTAATATAAAGACTTTTTGGCGTAAAGACTATTGAGTTCAAGTATATCAATTTACTAGATGAAAGGGTATAGAAACTTGCAGAGTCGTTAGAATTGTCATAAACAAGAGTTTGGACTTTACCCGTACCAGCATATGTTTCAGCTACGGTTCCCATAGTATCACTATTATAGTTATCCGTGGTTAAATCAGTTTGAGTACTGCTTTTTCTCAAAGTAAGTGGCGCGCCATTTTCAGCGTTAAGCGTAATTTTCATTACGGTACCAGGAATTGCGTAGAACTGAATAGCACAACCAGCACTAGTTGAGTTTGATAATTTTAAGCCTTTATTGGAATCATTTCCCATGTTACCTGTACCATTATTAAAAAGGCCAAACGTAGCATCACCAGTCTTTGGATAACTTGCATGTTGTTTGTAAGTATTAGTAGATAGCGTATTAGCCTTGATTGTGTTAACAAAGTCATACACAATTTCGCTACTATTATCACCATTGGCTGCGGTATAAGTAGTAGCAGCGCTAGCGCTTTGAGTTGAAAAGCTGAAAATGCCGAATGCTAAAGAGATTGACATAACAACCGCTAAAACAGTGAGCAATAAGCTTTTCGTGCTTTGTTTTACCATAAAAAAACCCTCCATTAAAAGATTTTTAAAAATTTTTTCATATTTTTTATTAAAAAACAGCCTTTTATGCAAAAATTCGCTCAAAATTGAATGAATTATGCAATAAAAGTGTGCTTTTACGCAGAAAATTATTAAACTACCAAAAAAAGGGCATAATTACCCTAATTTTTCACATAACAATTTTACTATAATTGAAAAGCCTTGTCAATACATTTTTAATTTATTTTATCATTTTTTTAACTAAATTTTAACAAAAACGCAAAAAATAAGGAATTATGCGGAATTTTGCTGTTTATTGTTTTAACCATAAGTTTTTTTGTGCAAAAAAAGTGGCTTTTTAGGCAAAATTTTAACGCGGTTTTTAGGCAAAAAGTTCTCAAAAAAAATTTTTTGAAAAGAATAAATTGATTAATTTTAGCTTTTTATTAGTTTTAGAAAAAAAGGCAGTTTTTTACCACAAAGCATTCGCCCTTTTTTCGCCGTTTAAGATACGCCACAAGGGCTTGCAAGCATGATTTAATCTATATATATAATATGAAAGCGATTTTGCAATATGCCTTAAAGACAAAACCTTTCAAACTTCGCGCTTTTCCGCAAAACCAAAAAGCGCTTTTGAAAAGCGCTTTAACTTAAAATTTTTAGATATTCGTCTAGCCGAGCGTTTAGATACTTAGCAAAAAGGTTGGTCATGGCGGACAAGTCTTTTTGAGTAAAGAAGGCGTCGAAGGCGGAATAGTATTTTAATCTGTCGGTAAACTTAATATCGATAGGCGGATAGCCCGCTTTCATAAGTTCTAAGTTGACAAGAAGCCTTCCCGTTCTTCCATTGCCGTCGATAAAAGGGTGAATACCTTCAAACTGAATATGAAAAAAAGCAAGTTTTTCGGCAACGTTTCTAGTATCGTTTTCGAAGGTTTTCAATAGTTCGGTCATTTTTGGTTCTATTAAATATGGCTGAACGGGTTGGTGCTGTGCACCCATAATGCGAACGGGAACTTTTCGATAAACGCCTTTATCTCTTGGCTTATCGCTCAAAACAAGCGAGTGAATTTGCTTAATTATACTTTCGCTTAGCTTTGCGTTTTCTTTAACAAGGTCTAAAACGAAATAGAACGCATCTTTATGCCCTACCGCTTCTAAATGGTCTTTTAGCGGTTTTTGGTCTATTGTTAAACCACGCAAAACCATATCGGTTTCGCGAAGGGTTAGGGTGTTGCCTTCAATGGCGTTTGAATTGAACGTATATTCAACCATAAAATCTTGAATTAAGCGTTCAACCTCGCCTTCGGTTAAAGGTCTTAAAGAATCGAGTTTAGACTTTTTACTTTCGATTAAAGAAATTAAGTTTTCTTTTCTTTTAATTCTGCCGTCATTTGGCTTTTGGGCTTGGTCGGGGATATGCCACGCTTTACCCTCTCGATACGCCCCCTCAATTTGCCCGCTTAAACAAAGCGTTCTAACACGCCTATCAGAAATATTCCATTTTTCGCCTGCTTGTTTTACGTTCATTAAGAGTTTCTCCTTAAATTTATTGCGGACTATTTTATATGATTTATTTTATATGTTTTATTTTATATGATTTATTTTATATGATTTGCGGAACAATGTCAAGCAGTTGCGGAACAAAACAACGGCAAAAAGCGAACTTTGCGGAACAATGCAACAAAAAGCAACAAAAAAATGGAAAAACTCGGCTTTAGTTAAAGCCGAGTTTTAAGACAAAACATAACTTTGCGCTAGCAAAATATAACTTTGCGTCAGCAATATAACTAGTGCGTCAGTGAAACTAATCACTGACGCACTTCTTTTTATGCAACGGTTGGGAACGTTACGGCAATACCGTAAATGTTAACGCTTTCTGGACCACCGATATAGTAAGTTCCAGCTTCGGTTACTTCATAAGTTAATGCAGTAACATTAGCGCCAGAAGCAAGAACGGAAGCAAGAGCCGTTTCAGCGGTTGCGTTATCTAAAGAGTTGGTTATTAAAACAACTCTATCTGCGCTACCTGATGCGCTCATACCATAAACGGTGATTGTGCAAGGAGCGTTTACGGTTACGGTAATATATCTACCAGCAGAGCTCATTCCACCACCGAATTTTAATCTGTGAGTGAAAGATAAGCCTTCGTAAGTTTTGCTGTTAGCATCGATTGCAATAGTTTTAGATGCGCTTGCAACTGCGTTAATACCGTTAACGAGTTTGGTTTCAGCATCTAAGGTTGCAACGTCTCCATCATCGAAAGTAAGAAGAACGTCTTTGGTTACAACGCCTTCAACGTAAGAAGGGTCGAGCATAGGAATTTCTTCTTCCTTTTCATAACCACAAGTTAGGCAAGTGAAGAGCATAATGCCAGCTTCGTCTACAGTTGCAGGCTTGGTTTCTACGCCAGCGTCAAAGTCGTGAGAAGCTTCGTCTAATCTTTCTTGGCAGTTAGCGTTAGTGCATGCGTGCCAGTGAGTTGACTTGTTAGAAGTCCAGTTTTCAGTATCGAAAACGTGCTCTTCAACGCCGTCAAAAATTTCAATGCCGTAAAGGTTAATGCCACCATTTGCGCTACCGATATAGTAAGTGCCAGCTTCAGCAAGGTTGAAAGTTACGATGATAACTTGGTCGCCAGGAACTTCACGAACTGAAAGTGCGGTAACAACGGTGTTGTTAGCAAGGTCGTTTGTTAAGATAAGACTTCTAGTTTCAGTGCCACTACCACTAATTGCATAAACAACGAGATGGCTAGGGCCTGCTACTGTGATTGCAACGTGGTTGCAATCGCTCTTCATTGCGCCAGAGAATTTAAATCTGTGAGTGAAAGTTTTATCGCCAACGGTTTTTTCGTTTGCTTCGATTGTGATTGTTTTAGAAGATGATGCTACTGCAGTGATAACGCCTGCAACGAATTCTTTTGAAGCGCTAAGAACTTCAGCTTCAGTGAATACTAATGAAACGCTTTCAGTTGGTTCTTGACCTTCGCCTTCGCCTTCACCACCTTCGCCAGTGCCAGGTTCTTGACCTTCGCCTTCACCTTCACCGCCTTCACCAGTGCCAGGTTCTTGACCTTCGCCTTCACCTTCTCCACCTTCGCCGGTGCCAGGTTCTTGACCTTCGCCTTCACCTTCGCCACCTTCGCCAGTGCCAGGTTCTTGACCTTCGTCTTCTTCAACGAATTCGAGGTAGAGTGCGATTGATTCTAATTCTTCAGCGATAAATCTAGAGTAGCCACCTTCAACAGCGGTTGCATAAACGTCGTCTGCAGTGGTTTGAATATCAGCAAGGGCTTTAGTTGCAACGGTTGCAGCAGAGATAGCCGAGCCTAAAACAACATCTTCGCCAATGAGGTTTGCTTGTGCTTGGAGTTCAACGTCAACAAGACCGCTTGAAGCAACTTTTTCTACGTAAGCATAGATGCCAACGAAGTTTTCTTCAACCATAACAACGGTTGAGATAGAAGATGCATCAACGTTTGCTTGTGCTTCAGTGTTGTAAACAACAAATTCAGCAATGTTTGCAAGAGTTTCTACGTTAGAGTAGATATCTGCAAGTTTTGCATTAGCAAAATTAAATACGATAGTAAATCTTAATGCAGAATTATCAAGTTCAACGTCAGCGTTTGCGCCGTGAATTCTAATTGCTGCACCAGGAACAATTAATAAATCAGCATAAACTGCGAAATATTCAACGCCTGCTTCGGTTTGTGCGGTAGCGGTATCGATTAAAGAACCATCAACCGTCCAGCCGAGGAAGGTTAAATCTTTTTCGAAAGCAACAGGGAAAGCACCTGCTTCAGTTGCAACGAAGCTTTCGGTTAAGCCGTTCATAATATTAATATATTGAACAGAGAAAGCATCGCTAGAAGTGGTTGCGATTGCAAATTCGCCAGCGAAAGCATCGATAACGTTGATGCCTGCAACAACGTCTTGCTCAACTTTTTCGCCTAATGCGTTGAAGAAAGATACTTTTGCGTTAGTTGCGCTTGCGTTGAATACGATTTGCGTGCCGTTTACAACAGTGAACGATACGCTTGCGTTATTGCTAGCAAAGGTTAAGCCGTTTTCTGCGCTTAATGATGCTGTGCCACTAGTTGTATAACCAAAAGAAGCAATCTTTGATAATGCGTCAAGACCTGCAAAGTTAACTGATTTAGCGGTTTGTGGTGCTAATTCTACGTTTACGGTTGCTTCAACTTGAGAAACTTCTTCAACCTTATAATCACCAGAACCATCGAGTTCACCAACAACGGTGATAGGTTCGATAGAATCGCAGTTATATGGAGCCCAAACAACTTTGATTGAAACAAGTTCAGCATCAGCGCCTTCGCCTACGGTTACTTCGATTGTTTCAGGAAGTTTAACTTCTACGCCGTAGAAGGTTGCAAATTCGTAAGTGCCAACAGCGGTTACTACTTTTCTCGTATCTAAAACAACGATTTCAGCAGTTGCAGTGATTGCTCTAACGTCATATTCTTCAGAGAATAAAACGCCAGTGAAAGTTTGAAGCGTGCCGATATCTTTGTTGTTAACGTTTGCGTCAATCCACTTAACAGCTACTTCTGCGGTAGTGGTATCTTCTAAGATAACCGTTACTACGCTTGGAAGAGCATAATCTGCGCCGTAGTTGATTTCTTCTTCAACCTTTACGGCTTCAGTTGCGTCAAGTGCAGTTTCGCTTAACCATTTTGCGGTTAAAGTGAAAGTATGTAAATCTTTAGATAAGGTTTCAACGAGTTCGTCGCCGTTGAACCAGCCGAGAAGTTCAAAGCCTTCTCTAACGATGGTAGGAAGTGCTGGAGCTTCGTCAGTTTCACACCAAGTGATATCTTCAATGCTTTCAGCGCCATCGAAGTTTGCGTCGAACTTAACAGTGTAATATTCAACTTCTTCGAATACGGTTGCGTCTGCATAAACTTCGATTGAAGTTACGTAAATGTTAGAGCCAGAGCCTGCACCGATATAGTAAGTGCCACCTGCAGTTAATTGAAGTTCTGCGGTTGCTACAGTTGCTTCTGCGTATTCAGTGCCGTCAGCGTCGTTTACTGCCGTTGCAGAAATATCTGCGCTAACTGCAGTGCCACTAGCTGGAGTGATTGTTAATGAACCGCTCTTGCCGGTTGAGTATGCTGCTGCTTTTACTCTAATATAACCTGCGGTTACGTTTTCTGGAATAGTAAGCGTGATTGCTTGCGCGCTTCCAGCAGCAATTTTAAGCATTTGCTTAGTTTGTGGGTGAGTTTCGTCTGAAGTTACGTCGCTAGATAAAGCCACTTCAACACCGTCTTTAACGATATTGCTTTCAGCCCAAACAACGTCGTAACCAGCGGCGTTTACTGCGAAGTTAACAGTGTAAACAGTGCCAACTTTCTTGTAAACGTTAACTTGAAGTTCAGCCTTTAAGCCAGCCGAAATTTCGTAAACGATATTATCGATAGTTACGTTTTCTAATTCGCCCGTTGCTTTGAATAAACCAGCAACAGCGGTGTTGATTTCAGTGTTCCAAGTAACAGGAACTTCAATAGTGCCGTCAGCGTAGTTTGCAACTACTTTTGCTGGCATTTCGAAAACTGCGTCTTGATTTACGGTAATTTCGATAAGGTCAACCGAAGTTACTGCAACCGACCAGTTTGCTACGAAAGTTCTGTTTGCGCTTGCGCTATATTCTGCGCCTTCAACGCCTACAAGCGCGCCGTTTTCATACCAACCGAGGAAGGTGTAACCAGCCTTTGCGCCAGTAGGAGCGGCAGGAAGATTTGCAGCGCCGTTAATTTCAATGGTTACGGCTTCTGGTGCTACTGCGCCTTCTAAGCCTGCAACGAAAGTGATTACGCATTCGTTAGAGAATTGAGCGTAAAGAGTTAATGCGTTAGATTCGTTTGCGCAGTAAATCCAGTTGCCTTCTGCATCAGTGTAACCATCAACGCCGGCAATAACTGCGCCTAAATCGTCAAAAATCTTAACGCCGTCAACTTCAGCGGTGAAGAAGCCTTGGAATACGCCTTCGCCAGCCACTGGTTCAACGCCTTCAA
The DNA here is from genome assembly GCA_045534575.1 of Christensenellaceae bacterium. Classification (GTDB taxonomy): domain Bacteria; phylum Bacillota; class Clostridia; order Christensenellales; family Borkfalkiaceae; genus UBA4636. The sequence goes on along the minus strand of JAZSJZ010000001.1, from coordinate 208,536 downwards.
GTTTTTGACCATAAGTTGCGGTATAAGGAGCTTCGCCAATAGTGATTGCTGTAGTGTTAGCAGTCCAAATTGCATAGTAAGTAACGTTAGCGTTTACTGCTACTTGTGAGCCTGCAGCAAGTTCGTCGCCACTGCCGTCTGCATTTACGTTCCAACCAGCAAACGCATAACCAGTTTTGGTAGGCGCTTGTGGAAGAGCAATGCTTCCGCCTGCTACTACGTCATCCATTCCAGCAACTTCGCTACCGCCTTGGGTATTGAAAGCAACGTCATATGAAGACGGAGCCGTTGCTACAATTTTGATTTTAGCAAACTTGAAGTCTGAAACGGATAATAATTGAATATAACTGCCATTGCCGTTATATGCTACGATATCACTAACGTCGTAATCGCAACTAGAACCGGCTTTCGCCATTACAACGGCTTTACTAGAATCACCGTTAATGTGAGCCTCTCTACCGCTAGTATCGCTAGTTGCAGTAATAGTAAGGGTTCCAGGCAAACCGGCTGGAACTGGAATGTAAACAGATGCAGTGTTCTTTAATTGAAGAACCATAACGCCTGAAGATGTGGTTGAAATTTTTCCGTCGTTCGTACTAACGAAAATTAAGCCGTTATCTTCTGTTGTTGCGCCCTTTTGAGCAATCGTAGCGGAACTTCCTGTAAATGACCATTCGATTGTGTTGCCATCAGCCGATGTGGTCATGGAAGTATATGTTCCATTTACAGTTGCTGCGCTAGCTGTTGGAGCAAAACTGAATACGCCGAATGCTAATGCAAACGACATAACGATTGCCAAAACAGCTATCGATAAACTTTTTGACCTTTTAGTTAACATACTAACCTCCTGTAAAATTTAAAGAGTCAATTAAAATTTTTACTAACTTTCTCGCATATACGCACGGGCGTGCGTTATGCAACATATTTATTATATAAATAAAGGCAAACTTTGTCAATAGGAAATTTAAAAAAATTTTTACCGACCAAATTTATGTTGTCGTTTTTTAGTTCATATTTAAGTTAAAATATCGTGTTAACGGGCTTATAGGCTAGTTTTTACCGTTTTTTTGCTCTTTCAAAAAATTTTAATAACTTTGGTGAAAATTATCAAGTTTTAGTTAAACATTGCGATTTTTTGCTGATTTTTGGCACAAAAAAAACGCTTGCAACTTTTTCTTTGTTTTGCAAGCGGTTTAAAATTTTTGTTTTTATTTTCTAAAATTAAACTATAAATTTTCAAATTTCTTAATTAAAATTTGATATGCTCAACACCCTTTTTGTCGCTAAATTTATATAGCACAATTTTTTTACCGATAACGCAAACTACTTGGCTTTGAGTTTTTTCGGCAAGTTCCACCGCTAGCGATTTAGCATCATCCTCAGCGTTTTGCAAAACTGAAATTTTTACAAGTTCTCTTTTTGCTAACGCAAGAGAAACGGCTTCTATTAAGTTTTCGCTAATTCCGCCTTTTCCAATTTGGGTTATAGGCTCTAGGTTTTGAGCAATGGCTTTTAAATTGCTTCTTTGTTTTGAAGTAAACATTTTTATTTCCTCTAAATTGTTTTAATTTTTAAAAATTTTAGCAAAAAATGCCGTTTAATGAAGTTATAGGCGCACTAATCAATAAAATCAAACTCAATTTCACCGATAACAACAGTGTCGTTATCTTTAACACCAGCGTCTTTTAAGGCTTTGAAAACACCCTTTTGTTTTAAGGTGCGTTGCATATAGTTTAAAGAATCCATATCATCTAAAACAACGTTTCTAGATAAAAGGTCAACGAGCGGGCCTATTACCACGAACACGCCTTCGGCTTCTTTGATAATTTCAAAACTATTCTCGTCTTCTCGTTCGTAAACGTATTCTTCAATTTCCATTGGCTTTAGCGGTGGCAACGTTTTTAGAACGTTACTAATTTCATCTAAAAGTGGCGCTAAGCCCTCGGCGTTCATAGCAGAAATTTCAAAAACCTTACCCTTTACGGCTTTTTTGAGCTTTTTAAGGTTTTCGTTATCTTCCATTAGGTCAATTTTATTTGCTACGACGATTTGCGGAACTTTTGCAAGTTCTTTGCTATAATCTTTGAGTTCCTTGTTGATTTTTTTATAATCTTCAACGGGGTCTCTTCCTTCACTTCCCGAAACGTCAACAAGGTGCACGAGCATTCTCGTTCTTTCAATGTGCCTTAAAAACTCATGCCCAAGCCCCGCGCCTTGAGATGCGCCCTCGATAAGCCCTGGTATATCTGCAACGACGAAACTCTCGTCATAATGCGAAACAACGCCAAGATTTGGAGAGAGCGTTGTGAAGTGATAGCCCGCAATCTTTGGCTTTGCGCCCGAAATTTTTGAAAGAAGCGTTGATTTTCCTACGTTTGGAAAACCTAAAAGACCAACGTCTGCAATAGTTTTAAGCTCTAGCGTTACAACTTTTGGCTTTGTTACCACGCCTTTTTGCGAAAACGCTGGCGCGTGCCTTCTTGAAGTGCAGAACTTAACGTTTCCTTTGCCACCCATTCCGCCTTGCATAACGAGTTTTTTCTCGCCTTCAAAGAAAATATCGCAAAGCACTCTGCCCGTTTCTTTATCTTTAATAACCGTGCCAAGTGGCACAACGATAACAAGGTCGTCCCCGTCTGCGCCGTAGCACTTTTTAGGTCCGCCTTTTGCCCCGTCTTTAGCAACGTATTTTTTCTTATACTCAAAATCAATAAGGCTAACCTTTCTTCTATCGCCAACAAAATAAACGCTACCGCCCTTTCCTCCGTCGCCACCGTCAGGCCCGCCGTTGGAAACGCCTTTATAGCGAATAAAACTTGTTGCTCCGTCGCCTCCGTTGCCAGATTTAATTATGATATCTCGTTTATCTACGAACATTTTTCACCTAAAAAATTGAAATTTTTTGTTATTTTTGGATTGATTTTTACGCGTTAACGGGCTTATAGGCAGGCTTTTATAAATTTTTCTCGCAAACATCAAAAAGAGCACACTCGGCGCAATTTGGCTTTTTTGCCGTGCAAACTCTTCGACCGTGAAAGATAAGATAGTGGTGAACTTCGCCAAGTTTTTCGCTATCTATTGCGTAGGTTAAGTCCTTTTCAACAGCAAGTGGATTTGTTCCTTTCGATAAGCCAATTCTCCTTGAAACTCTAAAAACGTGAGTATCAACCGCAATAACGTTTTCACCGAACAGAACCGATAAAACAACGTTTGCCGTCTTTCTTCCAACGCCTTTTAAAGATTGCAAGTCTTTTCGATTTTGTGGCACTTTTTCGCCAAATTTTTCCACCAAATCTTTACAGCACGATAAAATGTTTTTGGCTTTGGTTCTATAAAGCCCGCAAGATTTAATAATCTTTTCTAATTGCTCTTGCGATAAGGAAAGCATTTTACTTGGCGTGTTATAGTTTTTAAAAAGATCTTTAGTTACCAAATTCACACGCTTGTCCGTGCACTGAGCAGACAAAATTACGGCTATTAAAAGTTCGAATTCAGTTGTGTATTCAAGTTCGGGCTTAGGGTTGGGATAAAGCCTAGAAAGCCTCGCTATAACTTCGTTAACGACTTGTTTTTTCATAATCTATTTTTTATTTTTTCTTATTGTAACACAAAAAAAATTAAATTTCAATAATTTTAAGCCCCACAAAATTTGTTGAGGCTTAATTTTTTTAGTTTTAAGTTTTTTTATAGAAAAATTTTGCGTTTGGAAACTCTAATTCCGTTTGTTTCGATTAAATACGCTTCGTGGAAGCCTTCAAATCTACCTTCCGCCAAAACTTTTTTAGCAACGCTTAAATTCCTATATTCAAACCGCGCGGATATTCCGCAACCGATTTTTGCTTCTTTTGGAGTGCCCGTAGTTTGCGCTCTCGCGCCGAAATATATCATTTTTTCGATAAAGCGCATAACCTCGGGCTTGCTTTTAAAAACTGCTATTATCGTTTTCATCTTTTACCTCATTGCTCGTTTTTCTAATTATTCGCCACGCCTTTTTTTATTTTGGCATTTTTTGGCGAAAAGTTTAATAAATTATCTATTATCAATATATTACCATTTGGGGGTTAATTGTGTGATTTATCTCGATAACTCAGCATCATCTTTTTTTAAGCCATCTTCTAGCATTGAAGCAAGCGTTTTTTGCCTTAAAAACCTTTCTGTGAACGCTGGAAGAAGTTCGCACTCGCTATCTATCGGGGCAAGCCAAAAAATTTATGAAGCAAGAAAAAAATTATCTTCATTTTTCAACAACGGAAACGTTTCAAGAGTTGTTTTTACTTCTGGTTGCACTATGGCGTTAAACCTTGCAATTTTTGGGCTAAAGTCAAAAAACGGCGAGGTCGTTACCACCGTTACCGAACACAACAGCGTTCTTCGCCCTCTTTATGAGCTCGAAAGACGGGGCGTTAAATTAAAGTTTGCGCATATGAGCAATAAGCCTTTTATCACGCTTGAAGATATTGCTCCGCTTATAACCGATAAGACTGATTTCGTCGTGTTAAACGCCGTATCTAACGTAACAGGCTATGAGAACGAGTGGAAGAAGATTTGCCTTTTCCTAAAAGAGAAGGGCGTGCCCGTTATTTTGGACGGAGCGCAAATTGCTGGGCACGCGCCTATTGATATGAAAAAATATGGCGTATCTTGCCTATGCGTGCCAGCGCATAAAGGTCTTTTAGCATCTCAAGGCGTTGGGGCTCTCATTTTTTTAGACGACGTTTCAATTTCGCCACTTTTATTTGGTGGAAGCGGAACGGAAAGTTTTGAAAAAGTGCCTTCGTGCTATCCTGAACTTTTAGAAGCGGGAACTTTGCCACTTCCTGCCATTGCAAGCCTAGAAAAATCGCTCGATTTTGTTCAAGAGCATATGCCTTCAAGCCAAAAAGCTCTTTTGGATTACACTTTATTCGCCGTTAATGCATTAAATAAAATTAGGGGCGTTAAAGTTTATTCGGCTAAAAACCCGTTCGGCATTGTATCGTTCAGCGTTTACGACGAGTATTCAGTTGATATTGCCGAAATTTTATCAACCGAATTTGGAATTTGCACTCGAGGCGGATTTCACTGCGCACCGCTTATTCACAAAGAGTTAAAAACTAGTGAAAACGGGTTAGTTAGAGCAAGTTTTTCGCCGTTTAACACCTTCAGCGAGATTGAAACGTTTGTTTTAGCGGTAGAGAGCATTGTTAAAAACTATCAAACCCTCAAAACCTAACATTCTTTTATGGTTTTTACAACGCTATCTAACTTTTTGCGCATATTAGCATCTACTAAAGGAGCGAGCATTTGATAAAAATTGTCGATATCGCTATTAGTTAACTTGCCTTCCGCTTTATTCTTTTTAGCCGTTTCAACGATTTTTTGAATAAGCTCATCTTCACTTTTGCCCTCGTAGTCTTTAATAAATGCACGGAGCAACATCTTGGCTTGAGGCGGAAGTTTGTTTTCCTCTTGCCCCTTTGCCTTGTTTTTGCTTTCATTTTGGGAATAATCGCTAAACTTCATCTTAAAATCTCCTCTTTTATTGTATGCAACTAACTTATTAGTTTGCTATTAACTTGGTGATATTATGAATTTAAATGAACTTATTAACTATTTAAAAAATCTTTTTTCTACTAACCCCGAATTTTTAAACGAGGTGTTTAATAAAGACGTGGTTTTATCAATCGCTCCAGCGTTCAACCTTGACGGTGAAGCGCTTTATAGCGTTGTTCAAGTCGTGCCGAAAATTGCACGGGGCGAAATTCAGTTTAAAGAAATTTTGCCTGCGCTTATTCCCGTTTTAATTACATATTTTTTTCAAAAAAAACTACCCCCGCAAATTTGCGAAGGTAGAATAGATGAAAATTGTTCAAATAATTTATCAAATTTTGACGAAAAGCCCGCCTATAGCACCGAAAACGAGTGTTTTTCTAAAAATTTAGATGAAGATTTTGGTGATAATAACGTTGATTTTATAGACCTTTTTTTGCAAGAATATTAGCATTTAAGTTGTGCGCCACGGCGCACAACTTTTTTTCTAGTTGCAAAGCGCTAGTGCATCGCTAAAACACGAGCCAGACGAACTTTCTTCAACAATCTTCTCGCCAAGTTCTTTCGTTACGCCAACGTTATGAATACAAATGTTTGAAAGTGGCCAGTGAAGCTGGGCGGTGGTAAGTTTTATTGCTTCGCCAGTAATTTTTGAAAATGTTGTTTGCATAATGCCTTTGCCGTAAGTTCTATAATAGGTAGTGCCGTTTGCGCTATAGCCCTCAAGAACGACTTTAACTTTATTAGAAGCGTCATAATCTAAAAGCGCGCCGATTAACGATTCGCTAGCAGAGGCTGTATTTACGTTTGCTAAAACAATAATTTGTTCAAAGCCGAATTTATTAGAATCTACCCTTGCGCTTTTATCGATACGCTCGTTTCCGTGTTTATCTCTTATAATGCTGATAGGCACTCTTGCGCCTTGCTCAGCCTCGATAAGATGAGCCGAAACTTTTTCTAAAATGCTAATAAAGCCACCACCATTATTTCTCAAATCTAAAATGAGTTTAGTTTTTCCGTTTTCTTTAAACTTTTCAAGCGCTTTTTCAAACTGCCCGGCGCTTCCGTCTAGTCCGTTACTATCGCCAGAGAAACCGTCGTATTTAATAACGCCAACTTTTAAATTAGTTGAAACGTCATAACACTTATTTTGGTTGATTTTTAAAAACTGCATATTGCCGTTTGCGTTAGAAAAACTCCACTCACCACTATCGTCATAGTATTTTACGAACGACCTTAAATAGTCTTTTCGCTCTAGAGAAGTTATTTTCTCTTCGCCGTCCTTTAAATACTTAAACGAAAACTCGGCGTTGTTTGCAACTAAATCGTATTGCGCGTTAAAATCATTAAGGTTAGAAACTTCAATAAACTCGCTAGCGTTTGGAAGTTTTATGGCAAGAATTTTGTCGCCAAAACCGATGTTTGCGTTTTGCGCTGGGGAATTTCCGTAAACCTCAATAACTTCAAGGTCCTGATTGATAACCATACCAATGCCAAACCTAACGCCTGAGTTTTGCTTTTGAATTTCGTCATATTCTTCTTTTGTGTAATAATCGGAATACTGGTCGAGAAGGCTGTTCTCAAAAATACCAACAACGTCCTCTTCTTCGTAAAAATAATGCTTTTTATACATATCTAAAATATAGGTTATCGTTTCAATATCGTCATCAAGCGCTAGTCTTGAAACCCAAAAACCACCCATAAAAATAATTGCAGATATTAAAATGCAGTTTATTATGAACAAAATTTTAGTTTTCTTAGAATCAAACTTCATAATTACCCCCTAAATTTCAAAAAGTCAGGCTATAAGCCCGTTATTTAACTAATTTATAGATTATCGACAGCATTTTAAAAGTTTCGGCATCGCTAAATTTCTTAATATCTAGCCCCGTTTCTTTCTCAATTTTATCTATTCGATACATTAGCGTATTGCGGTGCATATATAAAGCCCTTGCTGAGAGCGAAACGTTTAAATCGTTCTTAAAAAAGGCTTCGCATGTTTGCATTAAGTCTTCGTCGTTAAAAATAGCAGTCAAGCCTTTGTTGGCTAGAAGATCGTAAACTTCCTTAAGTTTAACCTTTGGAACTTCTTCTAAAACTTTTAAAAGCGCAAAATCGGTAAACGAATAAATTTTTTCTTTAAACCTAGTTTTATCACGATAATCAAAGCAAAGTTTTGCTTGGTTAAAAGAATTTCGCAAATTTTTGCCTTCGTTAACACCGCTAATATACGCTATTAAATGTTGGTTTTCTAAATGCTTTTCAGCCATTATCTTTTGCGAAATGCTAAACGCCGTTTCGTCTTCTTCAATATCAAAAAATTTAACGAAAACTAGTGCAGTTTCATAATTGAAATAACAATCGCATTGATTTTTCTTGTATTTTTCTAGAATTGTTTTTAAATAATCTAAATCGCCGTCTTTTAAAGTAAAGAAAATAACGCAGTTTTTGTAATTTTCAAGTTTTAGTTCCTTTAAAACCTTTATTGCATTTTCGCCTTCTATCGAACCAGTCGATAACGACTTTATTTTCTCGGCTATCGTTTGTTCTTTATCTAATTGAAGCTCTGCAACTATATGCTTTTTTAAAAGGAGTGCTGTTTGTTTATGAAAATCAGTTTCGCCACTTATATATAAAACCAAATTTTCAAGTTCATATTTAACAGAAAAATACGTTTTGCCGTTTTTTGAGATAATGCCTTCGAAAAACGCCATTTCTTTTTGAGAAATTTTTGCTTCAACGCCCGTTTCTTCTTTTATGGCTTTTAGCAATTTTTCTAGCCTAAACTTCATAAATTCACCTAAAAATAATAAATGGCATTATGCAAACTGCACAATACCATTTTATTTTATTATAAATTTTATATTTTTGCAATAGATATTTAAAAATTTTAACTAAAAATTTGTTAAAAACTTTCTTTTTTCAACAAAAAGCCTGCCTATAAGCCCGTTTTCGGCATTTATTTGGCTCTTGCATCAAAAATCTTATTGCATAGTTTTTGAGCAAAATCCGTTTCGTGGCTAACTAAAATTATCGCTCCGCTATATTCTTGCAAAGCATTTAGGAGCGCTTGTTTGGCTAAAACGTCTAAATGGTTGGTAGGCTCGTCTAACACTAAAAGATTTGAACTTGTTTTTGTTAAAACGGCAAGTTTTGCTCTAACTTGCTCCCCGCCTGACATTTTTTGAAGCGGTTTAGTTGCAAGTTCTCCAACAAGTCCCACTTTTGCTAGCGCTTGGCGCACTTGTTTAATATTATCTCTTGGAACGACGTTTTGATAATATTCCATAGCCGTCATTTGTGGGTTCTTAAAATCAAGTTCTTGCTCTAGATACAAAATTTTTGCGCCCGAGTGAATAGAAAACCTACCGTTAAGCGGTGAAATTTTTCGCATAAGCGTTTTTAAAAGCGTGGTTTTTCCAACGCCGTTAGTGCCTCGAACCCAAAGTTTATCGGTGCTGTTTAGCATAAACGATATCGGCGGAATAAGCGTGCTACTATACCCAACCTCAAGGTTTTGAAGAACGACGAATTCTTTTGCGTTAATATCGACGTAAGGAAAGTTAAATTCTGCTTCATACGCTTCAACGGGCTTTGAAACGATTTCGATTTTATCGAGCATTTTCTGCCTAGAGTGCGCCATTTTCGCCGTTGCTGCACGGGCTTTGTTCCTATCGATATAATCAGTTAGTCGCTTAATCTCGGCTTGCTGGCGTTTATAAGCGTCTTCGTGTTGCTTGGCATACATTTCTCTTTGCGCCAAAAACTGAGTATAATTGCCGGTATATTTTCTAATTTCGCCATTTTCAATATTAACGATAAATTTGCAAACGCTATCTAAAAACTGCACGTCGTGAGAGATAACGATAAACGTCTTTTTATAGCCGTTCAAAAACTTAATAAGCCAGTCTATATGCTCGATATCTAAGAAATTCGTTGGCTCGTCGAGTAGCATAACGTCTTGCTCTTCTAACAAAAGTTTAGATAGCATAAGTTTTGCTCTCTCGCCACCTGAGAGCGTTGAAATTTTAGTATCGTAACCGAATTTATTAACGCCAAGCCCGTTTGCAACTTTCTTTATTTGAGAATCTAATTCAAAATAATGCTCTTTTTCAAGTTCTTCTTGAAGCCTAGAAGATTTTGCAATTAAACTATCTAGTTCGTTCATATCAGCTTCAGCCATTTTCTCGTAGAGTTTTTCAAGCCGAGCGTTCTTTTCGTGAAGATGAGAAAACGCGCCTTTTAGATACTCCATAACCGAAAGGTTTCCGTCGATTGAAGCGTGCTGGTCGAGATAGCCTTGCCTTATTCCCGAAAGCCACTTAACTTCGCCCTCGTCGTGAGAAATTCTCCCTGCGATTATGTTAATAAAGGTTGACTTTCCCGCACCGTTCAAGCCAACTATTCCTACGTGTTCGCCGTTATTTATAACCAAATCCGCCTTATCGAAAAGATATCTTTCGTCATAGCGGTGGGTTAGTTGTTTAATTTCTAAAACGCTCATAATTTCTCCTAAAACTAGCAATAATTGTAATAAATTTACAAACTTTAGTCAAGCGTTTGCCTTTTGATAACTATTGTGCTAAAATAATTTTAGAGGTGAAATATGAAATTCAAATATAAATACTCAAAATTTATGATAGCGTTTTTATACGCTGGTTTGGTTTTAGCAGTTGCGTGCCTTGCCCTTAACTTGATTAGGCTCATCACCACGGAAGATAAAACTTCTTATAACTGGGCAAGTTTTATTTCTACCATTTTAATATCTATTGCATTTTTCGCACTTGCTCTTTCGATGCTTATAAATTCTTACTATAAAGTTACGGAAAAACACCTAACGCTTTGCTGGGGCTTTTTGAAAAATCAACTTGAAATAAAATCGATAAACCGCGCCGTTTTAGATTCAACTAATAATAAACTTTTTGTTTACTATGATAACGATTCTTATTTTGTGATTAACGCTTTAACTGTAAATCCTACCGAACTTGTTGAAGAAATGCGAAAGCATAATAAAAACATATCGTTTGAGTTTTCATCTTCTAGCGACGAAAACAAGCCTAAAAACTAAACTTTTGTTAAAATTTAAACTTATCGACAGCAAAAAGATTAACTTATAGTTAATATCAAATAAAACTTGGGTAAATTTTAGCCCAAGTTTTTTTGTTTTTTATTATAAAAAACATTGACAACCTTTAAAACAAACTTTATAATACATTTGTTTACTTTTGTTAAACAAATTGTTTACTATACCTTTTTAAGGGGTGAATTATGGAATTAGGCGATAAAATTAAACAACTGAGGCTTCAATGCGATTTAACGCAAGAAGAACTTGCCAACAGATGTGAACTTTCTAAAGGTTATATTTCTCAGCTTGAAAACGATTTAACAAGCCCGTCTATTGCGACACTTAGCGATATTTTAACGGCGCTTGGCTCGTCTTTAAAAGATTTTTTCACTGAAGATGAAACAGAAGAAAAAATCGTTTTTAAGGACGAGGATTTTATTGAAAAAATAACTGACGAGATGACTCTTAACTGGATTGTTCCAAACGCACAAAAAAATATTATGGAGCCAATGCTTGTAACCTTAAACCCACTAAAGCAAACGCAAGAGGACGTGCCTCACGAAGGCGAGGAACTAGGATTTGTTTTAGACGGAGAAATTACCCTTCATCTTGGCAAAAAGAAATACGTTATTAAAAAGGGCGAAAGTTTTTATTTTAAGGCAGATAAAATTCATTATATTATCAACACTAAAAACCAAAAGGCAACTTTTATTTGGGTATCTTCCCCACCAAGTTTTTAAAAAAAGCGAGATAACGGGCTTATAGCCACACTTTCGAGGAGTTTTACTATGGCAGAAAAGAAAGAAAAAATTATTGAATTATTAAACGTTACCAAAACTTATGACGGCACTAACGTTGTTGACGGCATTAACCTTTACGTTAGAAAAGGAGAGTTCGTTACCTTGCTAGGGCCATCTGGTTGTGGCAAAACGACTACGCTTAGGATGATTGCCGGCTTTGAAAAGCCTGACGGTGGAACTATTTTATTAAACGGAAAGGACATAACTTCTATCCCGCCTTTCCGCCGCCCAATAAACACGGTTTTTCAACGCTACGCGCTTTTCCCTCACCTTAACGTTTACGATAACATTGCTTACGGCTTAAAACTTAAAAAAGTTACGGCAACTTACGTAAACAAAAAAGGTGAAACGATAGTTAAAAAACAACCGCTTTCCAAAAAGGTTATTGACGAAAAGGTATCAAAAGCGCTAAAAATGGTTGACCTTGAAGATTTTGAAAAGCGTGACGTTACCACCCTTTCTGGCGGTCAACAACAAAGAATTGCTATCGCAAGAGCAATAGTAAACGAGCCTGAAATTCTTCTTCTTGACGAACCGCTAGGCGCGTTGGACCTTAAAATGCGCCAAGATATGCAACTTGAACTTAAAGAAATGCACAAAAAACTCGGCATTACTTTTATTTACGTTACGCACGACCAAGAAGAGGCGCTAACTCTTAGCGACACAATAGTTGTTATGAACGACGGCGTTATTCAACAAATCGGCACGCCGAAAGATATTTACAACGAGCCAAAAAACGCCTTTGTTGCCGACTTTATTGGTGAGAGCAACATTTTAAACGGCACGGTGGTTGGCGAGAAAAAGGTTAGATTTATCGGCAAAGTTTTCGATATGGTTGACGATTTTTCTATTAACGAAAAAGTTGACGTTGTTGTTCGCCCAGAAGATATTTTCATCGTAAATGAAGGTAAAGGTCAAGTTGACGGCGAAATTGTTTCGAGCATCTTTAAAGGTGTTCATTATGAAATGGCTTTCAAAGTTGGCAAGACTGAAATTATTATTCAAGACACAATCGAGCGAGCCGTTGGCGAAAAAGTTTCCATTATCATAAAGCCTGAAGATATTCACATTATGAAAAAGGCGTATGACGCTAACGTTTACGACGGCTACATTAATAACAATAATAAGGTTTGTTTTGCTGAAGGTGAGTGGGACTGCGACGTTACCACCCTTTACCCCGGCTCTCACCTTGACGAGGAAGGATATCTTATCACGGCGGACGGGCAAAAAATCGACCTTAACGATACGGAAGTTTCTGTTTCGGTTGCGCTTGATAAAATTGAGATTATCGACAACGAAGAAGACGGCAACGTTTCGGGGCAAATCGTTTCGATAATTTATAAGGGCGACCACTACCAAGTTATTATTAGGACGGAGGAAGAAGAAGAGGACTTCGTCGTTGACACTGATTACGTTTGGAACGAGTTTGATAAGGTAAGCGTGAAAATTGCACCTGAAGATATCAAACTTAAATTAAAGGTGAAATAATGTTCGGTGCACTCTCTTTCTCAAGAAAGCATTTGGGAATACCTTACGCACTATTTATGCTTCTTTTCGTAGTGTTCCCACTTGTTTTAATAGTTATTTACGCATTTACCGATGCTAACGGCAATTTTACGTTTGCAAACTTCATTGACTTCTTCTCAAGAAGCGCAAACCTTCACACCTTAGCAACGAGTTTCGGCTTGGCAATTTTAACGACCATAATTTGCCTACTTATCGCCTACCCTATCGCCTACATTTTAGCACGTTCGGGCAAAAAATCGAGCGGAATTTTGCTTTTATTGTTCATTCTTCCTATGTGGATAAATTTCGTTTTAAGAACGGCGGCAATGAAAGAACTTTTGTTTATTCTCGATAGTATTGGGCTTTATAACGTAGCCGAAAATTATTACGTTAGCACGCTTATAGGCATGGTTTACGATTATTTGCCGTTCACCATTTTGCCTATTTACACCGTTTTAATCAAACTTGACAAGAACGTTTTAGAAGCCTCTAGCGACCTTGGCGCAAACAAGGTTCAAACGTTTTTAAAAACCACGCTTCCGCTTTCAGTTCCAGGGATTGTTAGCGCGATAACTATGGTTTTTCTTCCAACGACGACAAGTTACGTTATTTCAGACACATTAGGCAACAGCAAAATTACCATTATCGGTAAACTTATTGAAAACCAATTCAACATTGGAACGAGCGATAGTTGGCACACGGGGTCTGCAATTTCGCTAATTTTACTAGTTTTCATTTTCGTTACTATGCTTTTTACCGGCAAGTTTAAAGATAGCGGTAGCGAACAAGGCGGTGGATTATGGTAAAGAAAATTTTATCGTCAACCTACCTATGGTTTATCTTAATTTTATTATATGCACCGGTAGTTCTACTCGTAATTTATTCGTTCAACGCATCCAACGAAATGGGCATTTGGTCAGATACTTGGGACTTTAGCCTTTACAAAATGCTCTTTACCGACGAGAAGATTCTATCGGCTATTAAAAACACGTTGCTCCTTGCAATTTCGGCAAGTTTTATCTCGACGATTCTTGGCACTATCGGCGCGATTGGGATGTTCTATTCAAAGAAAAGAACTTTCAATATTTTAAACACGGTAACGCAAATTCCTATCGTTAACGCTGAAATCGTTACCGCAATTTCAATGGCGCTTGCGTGCTCGATCTTCTTGTTCCCTAGAACTTATGCTTCGCTTCTTATCTCGCACGTGGTTTTAACCTTCCCGTTCGTTGTAACTAGCGTTTTGCCGAAGTTAAAGCAGATGGATAAAAACCTTTACGAAGCGGGGCTTGACCTTGGTGCATCGCCTTTCAAAGCGTTAACTAGCATAATTATTCCTGAAATTTTGCCGGGCATTGCGTCTGGGTTTATGATTGCAATAACTCTATCGCTCGACGACTACATTATAACAAACTTTACCAAGCCTTCGACGATTGACACGATCTCCACCTACGCTTATAACGCCTACGCAAAGAACGCAGCGAACACTTCTATTCCTGCTCTTAGAGCGCTTTCTGCGATTATTTTCTTAATCATTATCATATCGGTAGTGGTTGCGAACGTGAGCGCAAACAAAAAAGCAAAAGAAAACGGGGGAAGAAAATAAATGAATAAGATTTTTTCTCTCATTATCGTTGCCGTTATGGCAGTATCTTTGGCGCTTTACTTTATGCAAGGCGCAACGAAGGTTGAAGAAGACGCAACAATTCTTCGCATTTATAACTGGGAAGAATATATCAGCGAAGACCAAGAAGATAAGTCTATCGACGTTATTTCTTTGTTTGAAGAATATTGCGAACAAGAACTTGGTCAAAAGGTTGTGGTTGAATATTCGACGTTCGGCACAAACGAAAATATGTATAACGAGCTAAACCTTTCCAAAAAATCGACGGCAAGTGGCGTAACCTATGCTTACGACCTTGTTTGCCCAAGCGAATATATGCTTCTTAAAATGATGAAGGAAGATATGCTCGAGCCTTTAAATTACGACCTTTTACCCAACTACTCATCTAACGCTTCAGCCTATATTCAAAACCTTTTTAGCGAACTTATAATTGGCGAAAAAACGCTTTCACAATACGCCGCTTGCTATATGTGGGGCACAATGGGCTTCGTTTATAACCCAGATAAGGTTGATTGCGAAGACGCAAAGCATTGGTCGCTTCTATGGCAAGACGAATATAAAAATCAAGGCACTATTAAAGATAGCGTGCGCGATAGCTATATTTTAGCCGTTGGCAAAGTTTATCAAGACGAATTAAAAGACGTTTTAGAAAGTTATAAAAACGGCGAAATTTCGGCTAAAGAATATAACCAAACGCTTACCCAAATTTACAACCGCACTGACGAGGAAACCATTTCTCTTGTAAGCCGTGAACTTACCGAACTTAAAGACAAGATTTACGGCTACGAAGTTGATAGCGGTAAAAAGGAAATGGCTCAAGGCAAAATCAGCATTAACTTTGCTTGGAGTGGCGACGCCGTTTACACGCTCGACGTTGCCGAAGAGGACGGAACTTATCTTAACTACGTTGTGCCAGAAGAAGGTAGCAATATTTTCTTTGACGGCTGGGCTATTCCAAAAGGTGCGAACGTGGAACTTGCTCACGAGTTTATTAACTTCCTCGCCCGCCCTGAAATTGCGAAGATGAATATGGAATATATCGGTTACACTTCGGCAATCGCAACCGACGTTATGTTCGAAAACGCAGTTGATTGGTATGGCTATGCGCTCGATAGTTTTGACGAAAACTTAGAAGGCGTTGAAAAGTTAATAGACGGCGCTGTTTCAACCTTTTCGTATCAAGAAAAAGCCGACCTTGCCTCTTTATTAGAAGATGGCGAAGAAGAAGCGTGGGACGTTACTTATAGATGGGTGGTTGATGGCGACCAAACGTCTTATTTCGTTACCGAAAACTATTACGCATTGAATGAAGACGGCACCCAATTTGAACTTATCGAAGAGGGTGAAGAGTTTGAAGTTTTTGCCGTTGACTTATCTTACTTTTTCGGCGAACTTGAAGAATATTTTTCGCCCGTTATTTTAACGGCTGAACTTGATAGGCAATTTTCCGCGCAATATCCTGACTTTGAAACGGTTAATCGTTGCACGGTTATGGAGTGCTTTTCCGACGAAACAACCAAAAACCTTAACGATATGTGGGAAACGGCAAAAGTTGGCAAAACTAACGACCTTGCCCTTCTTATCACAATCATTTCTATAATCGTTGCAATCGCTTTATTAATCGTGTTTATCAACCTTTATAAAAAGGGGTTTTTATTTCAACCAAAAGAGCCTAAGGGCTACACTTTAGTAAAAATCGAATAAAAATTATGCAAACTATTTCTCTTTTAGATTTTAAACGATATTTAACACAAGAAGATTTGCGCTTGAAGTTAGAAAGCGAAAACCAACAAGCGTCAATTAACAAAAACTTGGTTATCGAAGTTGTTCAAGACGGCGAAAGTTATAAAGCCGTAACTAAAGATTTAGGCTTTATCGTGAAATTTTCGTCTAGCGCTAATCCCGTAAAATGCGCCGATTATGACGCAGTTGAAGAACTTCTTTTTGAAAACGGCTTTTTAAAGGAAAACCAAGCGCAAATTGTTCTAATTAACGATAACTTTTCTACGTTTGACGAATATTTAAAAGCAAAGAAGCTCGAAAACGCAACGATGGCTGAAATTTTAGGACTTACTAGTTCGGCTGATAGGTTCTCGCTATCTTTAAGGCTTACGGACTTTGGAATTTCTAATTTAGACGCAAGCGTTGCCTACCAAAACTTAAGCGCAAAGGTTTTTAGTGAACTTCAACACATTTTTAATAAAATTCCCAAAAACAAAAAAACGGCATCCTTTGAAACGGTTTTAGCCGAAATTATTGACGAAGTTTCTAAAAATATGCCTTTTGTTTGCGATTTAGTTGCTGAAGGCAAAACAAAGTATGGTCAAGAATATTGGCATTTTTATTCGCTCATTGAATTTATTTTCAACGCAAAAATTACGCTTGAAAAACTAAAAAGCCAGCCTATAAGCCCATTAACCGACATTTTGAAAGATTATCCACTTCTTTTTGATAACCTCGTAGACGCAAAGGTTTCGTTCTTTAACGAGGTAACTCTATCATCCGAGCCGATAATCGTTTTCACTTTTAAATTAACCGAAAAAACAAAAAGTTATCTTTTATCTTTTGAAAACGACTATAAAATTTCGCCTTTTGAAGACCTTGCAATATATTTTGGAGAAAAACTTTTATTCTCTTCTTGCACTCACGAAGGCTTTCACGATTTTTTAATTTAAAATGATTTTAGCCGATAGGTTGCAAAGCGTAACCTATCGGCTATTTTTTTATCTTGACAAATCATAATTTATGTTGTATCATAATATCATTACAAAAAGGAGCGAATTATGGATTTTTTTGAAATTTTAAAGGTTATTGCGCTCGGTATCGTTGAGGGAATAACGGAGTGGCTTCCTATTTCTTCAACAGGGCACCTTCTTTTATTTAATGCGTTTTTCAACCTAAACGCAACAAAAGAATTTTTTGACGTTTTTCTTTACTTTATTCAACTTGGCGCAATTCTAGCCGTTGTTATTCTGTTTTGGAAAAAAATGTGGCCGTTCCAATTTAAAGATAAAACCGAGCCTATCGTTAGAAAAGACGTTTTCTCCACTTGGTTTAAGGTAGTCGTTGCGTGCATACCCGGCTTTATTGCAACCGTTTTGTTCGACGATATTATCGAAGCACACCTATCAACCCCTGTCGTTATTTCTATTGCGTTAATCGTTTACGGTATTTTGTTTATTTTAGTTGAAACTTACAACGCAAAAAGACAGCCTAAAACTCAAACGCTTGGAGAAATTACATATCTTACCGCGCTTTACATTGGGCTTTTTCAAGTTCTTTCGATAATTCCAGGCACTTCTAGGTCGGGAGCAACGATAATCGGCGCGCTTATCATTGGCGTTTCAAGAGTTGCAGCCGCTGAATTTACTTTCTTTTTAGCCGTTCCCGTTATGATTGGTATGAGCCTTTTAAAGATTGTTAAATACGTTTTAGAGGTTGGCTTCTTTGCAACCAACGAATTAATTATTCTCGGCATTGGATTTTTGGTTGCGTTCGTTGTTTCATTGTTCGTTATTAAATTCTTAATGAACTATATCAAGAAAAAAGACTTCAAGCCTTTTGGCTGGTATAGAATAATTTTAGGCGTGATTATTATTGTCTTAGCCATTGCAAACGTTATTTAATTGACAAAAAACGCATTTAATCGACTTATAGGCAAACTAATTGATAATTTATAAAACAAATAGTCTTGGTTTTTTACCAAGACTATTTTCTTTTTGTCCTATAAAACTGATAATTTTTAAGTTTAGAAAAAGGTTAAGACAAGAGCGAAGACGTATCAAAAAAATCAGCCCAAGAGTTGTTTAAATATTTTTTATAGTTTTTTATTGTAACTTCGTTGGGCATAATTTCTTCAAGTTTATTCCAAGATATCGGCATTGAAATGGGCGCGCCGTCGCGAGCTCGAACGGAATAGGGAGCAACGCACGTTGCACCTATATTATTCCTTAAATAGTCAACGAAAATTTTACCTCGGCGCTCAACTTTTCTAATGTTAGTTGTAAATTCTTTATCCCACTTATTTTGGCAAACTTCAGCAACTTGGCGTGAAAAATCATAAAAAACGTCCCAATTTTTAGAAGTTTTAAACGGAACAACGATATGATACCCCTTTCCACCACTCGTTTTTAAAAAAGACTTTAAATTTAAATCGTCTAAAACAGATTTAACTTTTAAAACGGCCTCTCTTAGTCTATCGAGCGAAAAATTCTCGTCTGGGTCAAGGTCAAATACCATAACGCTTGGCTTTTTTAGCGATGTTACCTCGCTTCCCCAAGTATGAAATTCCACCGAACCCATCTGCACTTGATATACTAATTGATTTTCGTTTTTAATATAAAAATAATCTTCGCCCTTATATTTTTTTATTTCAACTTCCTTATCGGTGGTTGGGTGTTTTTTAAAAAAGCACTCGCCTTTCACCCCGTTATGACAGCGAATAACACTCAAAAAGCGATTTTTAACAAACGGTAGCATTGTTTTAGATATATCGTGATAGTATTTTACCAAATCCATTTTCGTTAATTTTTCTTTTGGAAATAGTATTTTATCAGGATTTGTTATTTTTATTTCCATCAAAGCCCTCCCTCACAACTTCTTTTGCATTTTTATCTTCTCTCAATCCCAAAAAACTTGGCTGGCGCAAAAGATTTTCCTTCGTCCACTCTGCAAACTTAATTTGAGCAACCAAAATAGGCTTAACGAAAGTCGCCGACTTTTCACTATAATCTTTAAAAGGGCTTGTTTTTCTTTTAATTTTTGAAAGTGCTTGGTGAAGAATTTTTTTATCGTTTTCGCTAAATCCCGTTCCCACCTTTCCCGCATAAACAAGAGAACTCCCGTCGTAATAGCCTAAAATAAGTGCGCTAAGATATTCGTTTTTTTCAGTTGTGGTAAAGCCACAAACAACGAACTCTTGGCGTTGACTATTTTTAATTTTTAACCAATTTTCCGACCTTGAACTAACGTATTTCGACGACGCCTTTTTCGCTATTATTCCTTCGAGATTATTCTCCTTCGCAAGTTCAAAACACTTTTTCCCGTCGTCAACGTGATGGGAGAAAATCAACCTATTGCCCGACTTATAGATAAGTCTTTCAAGTTTTTCCTTTCTTTTTAAAAGTGGCTCTTCCCTTAGGTCAATACCATTTAGAGCAATTAAATCAAACACCACAAAATAAATTTCGGCTTTTCCATTTTTTATGCTTTGTTGAAGCAAACCAAAATCGCTTCTACCATTTTCATCAAAGGCAACAACTTCGCCGTCAACTATAAAATTTTCCGCATCAATATCTTTTAAAGCGTTAGCAATTTTATTGAATTTTTTTGTGTAGTCCGTTTGATTTCTCGATTTTAGCGTAACGCTTCCGTTCTCAAAGAAGGCTAAAATTCTATACCCGTCATACTTAATTTCATAAACCCAATCTTTCCCGTGCGGAATTTTTTGCGCAAGTGTTGCAAGCATTACCGAACATTTTTTAAACGGAAGTTTTGACGGCTTATCATTATTTTTTGCAAATTCATCGCTATATTTAACGGCAAGCCAATTTTCGCCGTCAGTTTTTATAAGCGACCAAACGCCTTTTAACTTTTCACCATTTAATAAAACTTTTACGTGCCCCTTTTTTAAGCCTTTATCCATTTCAATTATAGGGCTATAATTTCCGCTATCAAATATTTCAACCGTGCCCGCGCCGTAATTGCCTTTAGGAATAATGCCTTCAAAATCAATATAATCAGTGGGGTGGTCTTCAACTTTAACGGCAAGCCTTTTTACTTTCGGGTTTTTAGATAGCCCTTTGGGAACCGCCCAACTTAGCAAAACGCCGTTGTACTCTAAACGAAAATCATAATGGTCGGTTCTCGCTTTATGATACTGCACGACAAACCGCCCACTGCCTTGGCTTTTGTTTCCGCTAGGCTCGTTAGTTTTTGTGAAATCGCGCTTTTTGTTATATTCTTTTAAACTCATCACTTAGCCTCTAAAACTTGTTTTGCGCCTTTTTTCGGCTTTAAACTCTTTTGCAGTGCTTCCATAAGATTGATAATTTTAACAGGCTCTTTTTCATCCTTAGAGTGAACGATTTTCCCACCCGCTATCTTTTGCTTGATGGCTTTTTTAACTCGTTCGTGATATTCGTCTTTATATTTTTCCGGCTGAAATTTGCCACTCATTTGACTTATTAGGTTTTTAGCAAGCGCAAGTTCTTTTTGCGCAACCGAAGTCTTTTCAATTTGTGGTGCTTTTTCTATTTCCGTATGAAAATACAGAGTGTTTACGAGCATTTTTCCATCGCGAGCCCGAAGCAACAAAAGCGTTTCCTTCGTTCCTAACACCGTTTTTGCAATTCCCGCCTTTTTTTGCGTTTCCATTGCTTTAAGTAGCACAAAATAAGCCTTGTCCGCACCGATTGGCTTTACGTAATACGCCTTGTCGAAATAAATGGGGTCAACCTCGTCTAAATCAACGAACTCTTCAATCGTAATATTTTTGTCTTTAGGCGTTTTTAACTTTTCAAAATCTTCGTTAGTGAAAATAACATATTTATCTTTTTCGTATTGATAACCTTTTACGATATCTTCATTTTTGACTTCCTTTCCGCCACAATCTACGCAAGTTTTTTTGTATTTTACCCTAGACTTAGTTTTTCTCTCTAGCATGTTAAAGCCGATATCTTGCTCTCTTACCGATAGCGATAGCGTTATGGGAATATACACAAGCCCGAACGTTATCGCTCCTTTATACGAATATGCCATAAAATTCTCCTACCTTTTTATTATTGCTAAAAACAACAAAAAATATATGTTAAATATTAAAAAACTTTAACGCAAATAGAACTTTTAAAACAAAAAAAAAGAGATTGCAATCTAATCTTAAAGATTAAAATCACAATCTCAATTTTTATTATTTTGTTTTTAAAATACCGCTCTTTTTTAAAATTACCTTGCCTATAAGTCGATTATCGGGCGGTTTTTCATTTTTACTTATTCGTCGTGAGCGTCATCATCGGCGTCTTCGTCGTCAAAGGTTTCGATGAAATCAGCGTAAACTTCGTCAAGAAGTTTTTCGTCTAAAATTGGTAGAAGCGTTCCGTCTTCTTGGTTAACCTCTAAAACCACAACCTCATCTTCTTCTAAGCCTTCAATATCTTCAGCGGGTTGGAAAAAAGCGTAAAGTTTACCCTTAAATTCCGTCGTTGCCACGTGGTAGAAATGAAGAACTTTTCCGCCCTCGTCAGTAAGTTCTACGATTTCTTCTTCATTGTCGTTTAATTGAACGTTGTTCTTGTCTTCTTTCATTTTATTTCTCCATTATTTCTTAATTTTCTAATATAGTCTTCAAGAATATACGAAGCAGCAATGCTATCAACGAAATTCTTGCGCTTTTCTCTTGAAACGTCGCCTTGAATAAGAACTCTAGTCGCCTCTTTGGTTGAAAATCTCTCGTCTGCCGTAACAACTTCAATTTGCGTTACGGTTTTTAGTTTTTCAATAAACGAGCGAGTGATTTTCGTCTGTTCGCTCTCACTTCCGTCAAAATTGACGGGAAGCCCACAAACAATTCGTGTTGCACCTTCTTGTTTTGCCAAATTGGCTAAAAACAATACGTCCTTTTCGAAATTTTTTCTAAAATAAGTTTCCTTTGGGAGCGCCATTTGCATGAACGGATCGCTAACGGCAACACCTATTCTTTTGTTTCCTATATCATATGCAATAAATTTCATATCCTAACCATTATAGCATTTATCTCACCCTTTTGCAACAAGAATAATAATTTTCTTTTTAATAGTTTTAGATTAAATTTATTTTTATAACAAAATAGTATAATTTTCGATAAATCGCAAAAACTATTGTCAAGGAGGAGTTATGAATAAAGAATTTCTTTTAGGCGCTATGCTTGGCATGGCTGTTGGCGCGGTTGTTGCCCTAAATTCTTCTTGTGTTAAAAGCCTTGTTCTAAAAGGTCAAAAAGAAGTAGAAAAGCAAGTTAAATCTTGCCTTCAAAAAGCCAAAAAACAAGAAGAAAATAGCCAACCAAGTAGCCAAGAATAATTAAAAACAAAACAAAAACTGCCCTTTAATCGACTTATAGGGCAGTTTTTCGATTTTTACGCATTATAAATATTTCTTTAAATCTTCAACCTTATCAAGTTTTTCCCAAGAGAAAATATCTCTTCCAAAATGCCCGTAAGACGCGGTATTTTTATAAATAGGTTTTCTTAAATTCAATTTTTCGATTATCGCTTGCGGACGGAAATCAAACTCAGCCGAGATAATTTCAGCAAGTTTTTCGTCGCTGAAAACTCCCGTGCCGTTAGTATCAACAAACATCGAAACAGGTCTTGCAACGCCGATTGCATATGCAACTTCGATTCTGCACTCCTTGCAAAGCCCAGCAGCAACCACGTTTTTAGCAGCGTATCTTGCCATGTAGGCAGCGCTTCTATCCACCTTGGTTGGGTCTTTACCCGAAAAAGCACCTCCACCGTGCGAGCAGTAACCGCCGTAGGTATCAACGATAATTTTTCTGCCGGTAAGTCCGCTATCGCCCATAGGCCCGCCGATTTCAAACCTACCCGTTGGATTGATATAAATCTTAACGTTTTTATTCATTAGCGACTTATCAATTACCGCATCGATAACGTGCTTTTTAACGTCTTCACGAAGTTTTTCGGTGCTAACGTCTTCGCTGTGCTGAGTGGAAACAACAATCGTATCAACGCCTATGATTTTTCTATCGTCATATTGAACGGTTACTTGGCTTTTGCCGTCTGGTCTTAAATATGGCAAAATACCTTGTTTTCTAACGTCAGCAAGTCTTTTGGTAAGTTTATGAGCAAGCATAATAGGAAGTGGCATAAGTTCTTCGGTTTCGTCGCACGCATAGCCAAACATCATACCTTGGTCGCCCGCGCCGATTTTATCGTAAATTTCGCCACCTTCTTTAAATTCTTTAGAATTATCAACGCCAAGAGCAATATCTGCGCTTTGCTCGTTAATGGAAGTTATAACGGCGCAAGTATCGGCATCGAACCCGTATTTTGCTCTATCGTAGCCAATCTCTTTAATGGCAGATCTTGCAATTTTTTGAATATCAACGTAGCAAGAAGTGGAAATTTCGCCAACAACCAAAACAAGCCCGGTGGTCGTCATACACTCGCACGCAACCCTTGCGTTTTCATCTTCTTTTAAAATAGCGTCTAAAACAGAATCGGAGATAATATCGCAAATTTTATCAGGATGCCCTTCTGTTACGCTCTCGCTCGTAAAAAATTTTTTCATAAAACACCTTTTGTTTATTATAATCTGCGTATATTATATTATCTTAGAGAAAATATGTCAAATACTCTTGCAAACAAAAACTTGATTTGTTAAAATAAGTGCAAGGTATGCGCTTATGAACAAATGCTCAATTTGCCCTAACGATTGCAAAATCGATAGAACTAAGAATTATGGGTTTTGCGGTCAAAAGGAACAAGTCAAAATTGCAAAGTTTTATCTTCACCCGTTTGAAGAGCCCATAATTTCAGGAGATAACGGCTCGGGAACGGTGTTCTTTTCCGGTTGCTCGCTAAAGTGTGTGTTTTGCCAAAACTTTGAACTTTCCCGATCTCTTAGAGGAAAAGAATTTTCAACAGAGGAACTTTCTCAAATTTTTAAAAGCCTTGAAGAAAACGGCGCGCATAACATTAACCTTGTTAACCCCACGCATTTTACCGACCAGATTATTGAAGCGCTTAAAATTTACCGCCCAAAAATTCCTATTTGTTGGAATACGCACGGCTATGAAACGATAGAAACCTTAGAAAAACTTAACGACTTTGTTGATATTTACTTAACCGACCTTAAATACTTTTCTGCAACTAGGGCTTTGCGCTATGCCAACAAACCCAATTATTTTGAACATGCATCTTTAGCCGTTAAGTTTATGATAGAAAAAAAGCCTTGCATTTTAAAAGACGGGCTTTTAAAACAAGGCGTTATCGTTAGGCACTTAATCTTGCCACAAAACGGAGATGAAACCGTATCGCTTTTAAAGTGGCTTCGCCCAAACATTAAAGATGCGTATTTATCGCTTATGGCGCAATACACCCCGTTTGGCGATATCGAAAACTTTAGCGAACTAAAAAGACCTATCACCAAAAGAGAATATCATAAGGCTAAAGAATTGGTTGAACTTCTCGGCTTTGAAAAGGTTTTCTTGCAAGAGTTTTCTTCTTCAACAACAGCGTATATTCCCGAGTGGGACTTCTAGGAAAAAAGTCAAAAAATAAACTTTAGTTATCTTCGTTTTCGTTAATTTGGTTTTCTACTAGCATTTTAGTTAATTTTGCGCAAGTTTTAGGGCTTGCCCACTTTAAAAGGCTTTTAATTTCTTCATTACTTAGCATATTTTTATTATGTGAAAGAGTTAAAAAATAATACCGAAAAAGCAAAAAACTGCCCGATAATCGACTTATAGGCGCATTATCGAAGATTTTTTCACTTATAACTTTTAAAAAAATTAGCGGAAAGGTGCACCTTTCCGCTTTTAACTTGCTTTTAATTTTTCACGCATCTATATTCAACTACAATGTCAGTAAAATATATCAAATTTTGAATATTGTTCGTTGAAAAGGTTAGTGTGATTCTTTGGTCTTTTAAATTTACAATTTTGCTCTTATATGTTGCAGTTTTAGCAACTTTTGAGGTTTGCGTTTTAATATTTTCTTGAATTTCGCCCACGCCGTCTTGATTAAGGATATAAATCTCATATTTAGGTGCGCCCGCATAACCTATATCTAGAGGAACATTATAATCTTTAACGTAATGCACGTTATAAGAGACCTTAATTTGCATTGAATAATCTAAGCTAGCAAGCTTATCCATTTCAAAGCCAGATGGCGTTATGTAATACATTGCCGATGAATTATTTCCCGTCCACATTTTTAAGCACGCGCTTTCACAGTATATTTTGTCTGTAAGTTTAATCCACTTAGCGTAAAGAACGGTGTCTCGCTTAATCTCTAACGGAAATTTTGCTTGGTTTGTAAAGGTTTTATCAAGATACCAACCGTCAAACAAATAATCTGTTCTTGAGGTTGAAGGTGCGTTTTTTAATACGTTTGTTTTTTGCGATTTTACGCTTGTTCCACCATTTGAGTCAAACTGCACGGTGTATGTGTTAGTTGTTATAACGTCAATATCGCCATCAGAATTAATTATAGTGCAGGAGCTTATACAACAGGCAACCAAAGCCAGCAAAACTATGCTTGAAAAAAGTTGAATTAATCTTTTCATTTGCATTCCTCCTTTGTTAAAATTCTTTCTGCTACGCTAATTATACCACATATTTTCTCGCTTTGCAATACCCTTCTTTTTTGCCAAGATATGCCAAAAAGTGCCTCTATAAGCCCGTTATAACGTTAACGCTAAGCTGTTGCTGGATAGAAAATAGCCGTTCTATTGCCCTTGTTCGTATAGGTTGTGCCGGTTGGCATTTTGGTATAGCCTAGCGACATATTATACGCATCAATTTGAGCAAAATTGCCTTCGTTATAGATAAGCGTTCCTTCAACATAGTTACCATAATAAATGTTAATGAACGATTTTTGGTAAGAACCGTCATAGGTGATTTTGTTTGCGGCAATGGTTGCGTTTTGAGCGTAGATATTAATAAGACCTAGTAAATCTAATCCGCCCGTGCCCGAACTTGCATAATCAGTTGCACCGAACACAACTGTTGCAAGGTCGTAAACGTTGAAACCGTCAACAAGCGAGGTGTTTTCGTGACCAAAAGTTCCTTTATAGATATAAACGAACGCCATGTTACCGCTAATATTGGTTTTTGAAACGAAAGTATCAATACCCGTGATAAACGCACCGCCGTTACCGCCGTCGAAAGCGCCGTCGTGAATATGAACCTCAGCCCCGCCTATAACCTTTAAGCCATAGAATGCAGCAGGCCCCGATTTTCCAGAAAGGGCGTTACTGCCCGTGCCCATCCAGCCGTTGAAAACGCCGTCATAAATATGAATTATGCCATCACCCTCAGCAGCAACGCCGTTGCCGTAGCTTGCTTCGAAAGTGCCGTTATAGATAACAATGTTACCACCGTGAAGCTCAACAGCGTTTCCGCCGTTAACGCTCTTTAGAGATTTCCAGCCCGAAGAAATATTGGTGCCGATAGCATCAAACTCAGCGCCCATCCTTTCGCCCGTTGCTTTAACCGTGATATCGCTTATAGCCGAAGCTTCGTTGCCCATTGTGATATCGCCACCCGAGCAATAAACACCGCCACCCTGCGTTGCAGTGATTTCGCCCTTAGACATAGTAACGTGCCCGCCCTCTACTCTAACGGCAAAGCTCGTCATCTCAAGCTCGGTGTATCTATCGTAAGAGGTATCGTTTTGAAGCCCGTTGTGGGTTAAGTAAACCGTTCCGTCTGTTGTAAACGAACCACCCGAAACATAAATGCCGTCAGTGTTCCTATAAGCAACGTCTACAACCTCGTCGTTTTGAATAATAGGAAGGGTTAAATCGTAATCATTTTTATTTGAGTTTAGCGTGGTGTTGCTAGAATTTATAATATACGAACTATCATTCTCAAACGTAACACTACCAGAGGCTACCGCCGCCGCAGTTGCTTTTTTAGTTAAAATTTGACCTTCACCCATTAGTTGAAGATGTCCGCCCGCAACGGCTACGCCCACTTCGTAACTCTCTATCACCGTATTGTTTAAAACAACGGCGTTAGAAGGGTTGTTAGTGGCAAGGAAAACACCAATCGATGCTTTATGCGTGCCTGAAGCTTTTTGATTGCTAGAATTATAACCAACGTTAATTTCAGCATTTTCAACGTTGACGTTGATAGCAGAAGTTTGCGTGGAGCAAATATAAATGCCGTAACAGTTATTATTACTATCTAGCTGGAAGGTTCCGCCCGAAGCGTTAATAGAACCGCCCGTAGAATATATGCCGTAAGACCTATCGCCAGCGATTTCGTAGCTATAGTTAAAAGAGTCAACCGAACCGCCTTCCTCAACGAAAATCCCTCTACCATCTGAGCCGGAAAGATAAATTTCTGCCTCATCTAAAGAAGATAAAACAACTCTGCCGTGCTTAGAGTAAATACCGATTTGGTTGTCGCCTTCGCGTAAATTAAAGTTAGTGTTTTCAACAACGAAGTTATCGTCTCCCATAACCGAAGAATAAATGCCGTGCGTTTCTTCGCCGTAAATATCACACTCGCTGTTCGATATTTTAATTTTACCGTTATTCATATAAATACCGGTAGATAAATCGCCTATAACCCTATATTTGGCGTTAGAAACGGTAAGGTCGCCGTTTTGCATAAAGATAGCCGCGCCATCATCATAAGGATCGCCAAGAGGCAAGGTCATTCGCTTAGTAAACTCCCCGCCACCAATGGTTAGCGAGCCACCTTGCATATCAATAATATTATTATTAGACGAATAGAACTGCCCCGTTCCAATGGTTACGATTGCCTCGCCACTATTTATAATAGAACGGCTGGCACCTCGTCTTGCTTGCGCGCCCTCAGTAAAGGTTGTGTTTGCCCAATCGAAATTAGTAAAATATGTTTCACCAAACGCTTCTTCGTCCTCTTCCTTTATAATAACACTATCTTCAACCGCCGAAAAAGCATCTGGAATACGGGTTGAGAAAAAGCCTTTTTTAACGGTTATGTTTCCGCCCGAAGCGTTTACGCAAGCCGACTTATAAGTGCCAAAATATGAGAAAAATTCTCCGTTTAACACTTCTAAGCTTCCTGCCTTCATCTTGATTGCGGCATAATAGTCAACGAGTTCTTTGTTAAGCGATTCTGTGATTACGTCTTCATAACCATAAATGGTTATTTGGTAGAAATCATCTTCACTCTCCCCATCTCCCAAAGTCGGCGCGTGATATTCATAA
Source organism: Christensenellaceae bacterium (assembly GCA_045534575.1). Classification (GTDB taxonomy): domain Bacteria; phylum Bacillota; class Clostridia; order Christensenellales; family Borkfalkiaceae; genus UBA4636. Next base: position 180,092 of record JAZSJZ010000001.1, on the reverse strand, counting down.
TTTTTATCAACGTAATAAGTATAACGCCAATCGCTGGTGGATGGATCGTTGGTTAAAAGCGATTCGTCTTCGCTAGTTCTATAATAACAATAAGTATCAGGCTTAATGGTCAAATCGCCACGAGTAACGGCGTTATCGAAATAAAGGTTGCCGTGTGTATAGGTAACCTCGCCCATTAAAGTGGTATAAGGCACGATGATAGGCGCGGTTATATAAGTCGTGGTTTCACCTTCAATAAAGCACACCGAGCGAGCATTATCTTCAACCGTTGTTCTGTTGGAATACGAGCTCGAGGAGCTAACAATTCTCTCGTTATAAGAATAATATTCGCTATATCTTGGCCCTGACTCGAACTTACCCTTAGAAACGGTTAGAGTTCCCTCGTCGATATAGAAAACCGAGCCTATAGGGTTATAAAGCCCGCCCGTTTGCTCGGCGGAGGTATCAACAACGGTTAGACGCACGCCTTCTTCAATATTTAAAATTGGCTCGTGGCCGTTGCGCTGAATTTCAATGCCGTTAAGGTCGATAATAAGGTCGGTGTTGAGCGATTTAACGTCTTGCGTTACGATTAGCGGGTTTCGAATGTCTTTGCTAAGCTGAACGTAGCTATAGCCTTGATTTACTGCAGAAAACAACTCTTCTTGGTTGTGTGCAATGAATACGCCGTTCAACGTATAGTTAAGCTCTTCGTCGCCCTCGTAAAGGATAGGTATTTTATTAGCGTATTTAGATAGGGTTGGGGCAATTAAATTAACACCAAAAACAAGCAAGCTCACAATTAGCATGCCCAAACAAATTTTTTGAACTAATGTCAATTTTTTGGTATCCATTTCCCCACCCCCTTTTTAGATTTTTTTGTTTTTAATTTTTATTGAATTTGCTCAAAGTGAACGTTTAACGAAACGGGATAGTTCTTAGTAAAGCACTGAGAAATATAGAGTTTTTGCTCACCGTTTTCCTCGAACAGCTTAAGCTGATTTTGCTCATCGTAATAAATATAAACATCAACGGGCTCGTCGTGCTCGTTAAAAACCTTATCTTCACGGCAAATGCTGTTAATGGTAATGGTTGCAGAGTGAACGTGCCTTCTTATTAAACGGTTAACAGTATCGGTTTCTTGTGTTTTTACAGGCTGGGTAAAATGAGTGCTATCAACCTTGTTTATATCTTCTTCTTGGCTGATAATACTAGACGTAGCCTCAGCGCTTTGCCAAGTCGTTTCTGCTCCGTTTACGTTTGCAACGTAAGTATAAGTATAATTGCCTACTCTTCCGCTTCTTGTTGTATAAAACTTTCTAGTGCCGTTGGTGGTAACCCTTTCTACAGTAGTTATTGTTTTAGTCGTTCTTTCAACGGTAACCTCTTGGTATTTTTCAATCGACTTCAAAACTTTAACGCTTTGAGAAATATAACCGTCGTCCGAAACGGAAAGAGTTGTTATTTCTTCAGTGGAAGTTGTATCGGCAATACCAAGCGTCGTTACCCTTTCAGTTACTATAGTTCTAACCTTAGTTATTGTTTCCACCTTTTCAACTTGAGCTTCAAACGGATAATAAGTAGTATTTCTTATTCTTTCGCTTGATAGGGCTACCTTGTTAGTATAATAATTAACAGGGTTAGTTGAAGTGGAGGTATCGGTTATCGTTTGGCTTTGGGTGATTTGAGTTGTATCGCTAACAACGCTTTCGGTTGCAGTCTCACCCGTAACGTTTCTATAATTTGTGGTATCACCCTCAAAGGTTTCGCCAACAATGTAATATCTACCACTTCCGGGAACAGCCTCGTTAAAGGTGTGGGTTGTTCCGTTTTGGTAGGTATCGGTTGTTTCGTCGAGAGTAGAGTGCAAAGTTATTGTTTCGCCAGCGTATAGCGACTTATACCATTGCCCGTCTTCATCGGCAAAATAACCGCCAAGATGCATATCGTGAAGGAATTTTGTTGGCACAAACTGCAAAGTGTATCTGTGCGTTTGCTCATAGCCGGGATTAAACTTAAAGCTCGGCATAGAAAACGTGAACTTATAGTATTCAACCTCATCAGTGTAGGTTACGATAAGCGGGGCTAAAAGCCTGCCTGCCTCAGTATCAATAACGGGCGTCGTTGCGTCAGTCTCTTCAGTTACGTCCCACACTCTAAACTGAATGGTTTGGTTTGTTTCTTTAACCATTGTTTCAATTTTAAGTTCTATCTCGCCCGAAGTTAATTTCCTCGTAACGTTTCCGCTATCATCAGTTGTTTCGGTTACAGTAAAAGCAAGGTCAGATGCTTCCACTGAATTATAGTCGATAAAATTATCAGTTCTTATAACCGAACCAACGCTTGCTGATAAAACGTCGGTCATAACGAGCTGAGGTAAAACGGCAGAGCCATCCTCATTCAAAAGCTGAATTGCAAGGTGCTCTGAAAAGTTAACGGGTGAAGTAAAGGTGAGATTATACTTCATCTTCACGTCGCTTATCGTCTTTCCTTTTTCGTCTTGTTTGAAGTTATTCACGGCGAGGCTTAGCGAACGCATTGTGTTCATTGCAACCTTTTCGGTATCGAGTTGGTTCCAATATTCAGTGTTACCAAACGACAAAGGCGTTGCGTCTTCAATCTCGGCAGAATGCGCAAAAGTGCCCGCCGTTGGTTGTTTATTATTACTATCAACCGAAATATATCTCGAATAAGCCGTTCCCGTTAAAAAAACAAGCACAGCCAAAAGGGCGCAAATGCATGAAAACATATTGCGTTTTATAAACTTAATTACGTTAAGCATTTTTACCCCTCCTTTATTTTTCGGTTTTCTAGGTTTATTCTAAGTTAAGATTGTTTATTGTCAGGCTCGTTTGAGCTATCTTGGCTTTGTGGCTTTAAATAGTCATCAGTTTGTTCTTGCTCAGTAACTTTTTCGGTATTTGGGTTAGCAGCTTGACAATCTTTTTCTGCATTTTCTTTTTCGCCACTGCTACTTTTAATAATGAACGAGCCAAGAACGATAATTGCTAACACCGATACGATATACAGCCAGCCCTCAGCCCTTACCCAATCGCCAAAAATGCCCAATTTTGGAACAACCAAAACAACCTCGCCCAAAATCATATCTTGAGTTATCCAATCTTGGTCGGTGGTGTTGTTTGCGTCGCCCTTGGTTACGAAAGTTCCGTCGCTATTATAGTTTACTATTCTATGAGTTGTTGGAATAGTGTCCCCTTCGCCAAGATAAGTTATAATATCGCCTATTTTATAATCGTCGGTTTTCTTTATTATAATAAGGTCGCCTTCGTCAATCGTGCCTTGCATACTTCCAGTTTCAACGGTCAACGCGCTAAAACCAAAGCATGACGGAACAATAGATTTTTTCACGAACTTATCAAACGCTAAAACCGAAACGACTATAATTAAAAATATTAAAATTGCCGTTAAAACTATCCATAACGCTTTTTTCAAAACGGCAAAAATTTGTTTCTTTTCCATATTTAATCGCTCTATAGCCTAACTTTTCGCTACGTTTTCTTTTTCTAGGCACTGCCCTTCGCCAAAAAAGGCGAAGGGCTTTACCTAAAAGAAAATTTTATAGTTTTTAGTTTTTTATTATTCTTGAATTTGTCTAATAGTTACGGAAAGGTCTAAAACTAATTGAGTTTCAACGTTAGAATAAACCGCTTCATCAATATCTTCTTCTGCAGCCGTTAAACCAATAGCCGTATCTGCGCCGTCGTTTCCGCTATCTAGTGGCCATTCCCAAGAAATAGTGTAAGTCTTATTTACTAATTCTGTTCCTGGCGTTAAGGTTGCGTCAAAATCTGCCGCAGCAGTTACTAATTCCGCTAAAGTCATATCTTCATCAACTACTACGCCGTCTTCTTTAAGAGACCAAAGAATAGGCGCGTAAGTGGTGGTTTCTTCATCAACGGTTACGTCAACCGATGGAACTTTGCTATTTAAAGCATCAATCGTGATAGAGAACTCCGCTAAAACTTCAGCCGTTCCGTTAATAATGATATCAATCGAACCGGTTGAACCGGGCGCTAAAACCAAGTTTTCGCTTGAAGATTTAATAGCAACGCCGTTTTCATCAACTACGGTAGCAAAAGTGCCGTTTTTAGTGTAATCCGTGCCGAACATTTCCGATGCATCGGTAGTAACAACGTAGCCCCACATTGCAGCGGTTGCTTGAGTTGAGCCTAACTCGGTGGTAGATACGTATCTAGCGTAAGTCATTGCGCCCATACCCATAACTAAAGCCACCATAAGACAAATTGCAACTATCAATAAAGGTTTTTTAGATTTTTTTGTTTTCATTTTTTTCTCCTTTTACCATTTTTGCATTCTCTTGTTCATTAGCCAAGAGATATAGAAAATTAAAATTCCAACGTTTAGCATTAACATAATAAGCCATAACCAACGGAAAGTTCCGCCGTATTCGATATTCCCTTCAACTTCAATTTGATTTCCGCCTTGAGCGGTTGGGTCGAAATGCTCTTCTGCGTAAGTGTTAATTCCAAGCGTTAAGTAAACGCCTTTTTCACAAGCAAGATCACCGTAAAGGGTGTCGAGTTCATCGTTTCCGCCTTCGAAATCCCACACAAGTTCTAGCGTGAAAGTTTCGTAAGAATTTGCGCCAAGCACGCTAACGTAGCCGTTTAGCATTGCGTCTTGCACGTTCTCGTAGCCGTTTTCAGTTCCTACTAAAATTTCTCCGCTTTCGTTCTTTAGGCGAACTTTTAGCGGAAAAGAATAGTTTTCCTGAACCTCAGCGCCTATCTTTAGCGTAAAATCTAAGTCGGTTTGGTAAACCACCGCCATATTACCGCTGTTATACATCGTAAACTTATAAGTTGTTTGAGTTCCCGGCGCTATAACTTTTGTGCCGTCTTGCGATATAACTGTGGTTTCGCCTTGCTCGTTTTTGTAACTTGCTTTAAAAATATCAACGTTCTTTTGGGCTTTCCAAGACTCTTTTTCGTCTTCAACTTCCACGGAAGGATTTTTTCCCACGATGAATAAAATATCCGTATTGTTTGGCAAAACGTTACCAACTTTTAGCGCAACTATGCCAACGGTCATAAGTATTAAAATGAAAACTATGTTTACGAACATCATTATCCACATCCAAGACTTTCTCGAGCCTTTTGGCGGATTTTCACTAGCGAAAACGTTCTTATCCTCTGCCATTTCGTTGCGCCTCCTTTGGTAATTTTAATCTTTTAGCCTAATATTTTTGCAAAAATCGGTTAAATTCTATTAGTCGATTTGAGTTGCGGTAACCGTAAGGCCAAAACCAACGGTTAACGAGTAATCGGTATCTAAAACTGGAGCAACGTAATTTGCGCCGTCTAACTTAACAACGCTAACGCCTGCTTGAAGATTACCTAAAATAGTGTCTGCTCCGTCGTTTTGGTCAAACGCCCAAGCCCAAGTTAAAGTATATTCGTTATCAACTTGCTCGTTTGCGTTATAAACCTTGCTAACTTGACCTACGCCGTTAATTTCGTCAACGATAGTGCCGAAAACGTCAACTAAATTTGAAGTTGCCGCTCCGCCGTTTACCGACCAGGCGATAGGGTAGTAAGTATCGGCTAAAGTGCAAGCGTCGCTAAGTTTATAGTAAGTAGCGCTTGAATCAAAACTATTAGCAACGGTGTAAGTAGATGCGTCTAAAACGTAATATACGTCGTTTGCAAAGTTTGCTGCGGTTACGCCGTATGCTTCTACCATAACGCCGTAAGAACCTGCTGCAAGATAGATATCTTTAACGTTTGAAGAAACTGCCTTTACTTCGAACGCAACTTCAGGTTGACCTGAAACTTTTACTTGCCAACCGGTAGTATTTTTAGTTCCCGGAGCAACCACGTTATCACTTGCAGAAGTATCAACGCTCTCGCTTGCCGATGCTACGATTTCGTCGGCGTTGCTAACTGCATTGTTGGAAGCGTAATACTTACCAAAAAGCGTTCCGCCTACGTTAACTTCAACACCCCACTTTGCAACTCTAGCATCGTCGGTAGCAGAATCTTGGGTTACGTATTTAGCAAAGGTTGAGCCAATTACGCAAGTTGATAAAATGCATAAAATTGCAAACGCTGAAGCAATTTTAACAAATTTGTTTTTCTTCATTTTAATTCTCCTTTAAGTTATAAAAATTTTTATTTTTTTATTTTTGTTTTTTGATTTCTAGCCCGCTTTAACAGCGGGTTTTTTTATTGAGCCGTCAAGCCGAATAAACCAAATTAAGCTTGCCTAAAAACGGCTTTAATCGACTTATTCGCCCTCGTTTTTCTCTTTCGCATCGCTATCGGCTTTTTGCAAAGCTTGGTTTTCCGCCTTTAAAGCATTAAGCTCGGCAACGAGCAATTCTTTTTCACTAAGACCTTGTTTTTCGGCTTTTTTCTTATTAATGAAGTAAGCTAAAAAAATCAAGGCAAGCGGAACTAAAATGCAAATTAATAGCCCTACTGTTGATTGCATAAACAAAACAACGCTTCCCATTCCACCAAACCTAGAACCCGTCCAAATGCCAACCAAATTTTCTTGAGGCACTGAAAGACGGTCTTCAACGTTATTGTTAACGCCTTGCGTGCGGAAATAAATTTCACCCGAAACTTGGTCAACAATGATAGAATTTACCTTGTGCGTTACGATAGAAGTTCCCGTGCCTTCAGGGTCGTAAAAAGAAATAACGTCGCCCACTTTAACCGATTTTGCATCAATTTTTTTGCAAATGATAAGATCGCCCGATTTAATATCTGGCTCCATCGAATCGGTTAAAACGATTAGCGGAATTCGATTAAAAATTGACGGCACTTCATCGGGGTTTCCTAGCCCTTTTACTATAAGCGTGCAGTTTATGATAAGAATAGGCAACAGCAACACGCAAATAACTATCGCCACGATGTTGACGATTTTTTTCTTTGCGTCAATTTTTTCTGTTTTTTGCCCTTGCAAATTATTTTCTACCATTTTCTTATCTCCAAAATTTAAAGCTTAAAAGACTTAAGCGTTTTCCTTTTTTCTCTTTTCTCTGCGCTTCTCGTTTGCAAGCTTTCTCTTGTATTCTTTATACTCAGCAATTTGAGAAACAACAAGGTCAATGCCGTCTTTAACAACGCCTACCGAGTTAGAGTCTATCACCTTAATTTGCGTTGCCGATTGCTTAATCTTAACATCGCTAGCGTTTGCATAATTCATAAAATCTTTATCGATAAATATGAACTCTGCAATAATTTCACCACGCTTAATGCTTAAGCGAACAACTCTATATGACGCGTCTTTATAGTCATACGAGCTGTTAAGCTTTAGCTCTCTAACGCCTTGTTTAGAAAGTGCGTGGCGAGCAATTTCTTCAAAGTATTTTTTATACTGAGAAGAAAGCTGAGCGTATTTTTCAGCCATCGTAAGCGTATGCTTGCTGAAAACTACTGCATTGCCGTCAACAGTAACCGCCTCTTCAGCTTGAGGCAATTGCACCTCTTTAGCCTCTTCAACCACTTCGAGCTTTTCCTCTACCTTTTCTTCAGGCTTATTGTCAACCACTTCGTTAACTTCTTTCTCTGGCTGTGGCATTACGGGTGCAGTAAGCTGAACAGTGATAGGTGGGAGCTGTGGCTCTTTTTCTGGAGCGGTTTCATCTTTTAGACGTTCTCTTCTCGTTTTTGCGTTTTCGTGAATAATATCGCGAACGATAACTATTACAGCAAATAAGCAAAGCGAGCAAAGAAACAGCATAAAGATTACTACTACAGCTTGTAACATTACTTCCATAAAATTTTCTCCTGTTAATTTATTTTAATAAACTAAAAAGTTTAATTCGACCTCATTTTTTTTGCGAAAAAAATTTTTAAAAACATGTTTTTAATTTATACAATTAATTTTTGCACGTTTCATCTAAAATTTGTCGTTAAGCCGACTAGTTTAGATAACATTTTGCAAAATTATATAATTCTCCAATATATATATTTTTGAAATTATACTATTATAACGCTAGTGTGTCAACGAAAAATATAACGTGTGCGAAAATTTAATGTTTTTGTCATATTTCGCAAAAACGAGCCCACGCTACCGCCAAAATGCTACCATTTTGCTATCATTTAGTGCATTTTGTTTTGTTTTCCGCCCTTGTTTTTTAGCAAAAACCGCCCTATAACTTCGTTAACGGGCGGTTTTTATTATTCGATAAAATTTTACTTTGCTCATTTTAAAAAGTTTTGCACCACTTCATAGGCTAAATTCTTGCAAACGTCGTTAAAATATTCGTGGCGAGAATTTACAAAAAGGCACACTTCTAAACTTTCAATTTCAAGTCCTTTATACATTTTTTCAAGCGCTAAAACAGACTTTGAAAAATCACCAACAGGGTCGTTTTTACCACTTATAATTAGCATATTAAGGTTTTTGCTAACCTTTTTCAACTCACTTTTTTTATAAGTTTTCAAAAGCCCTCTAAAGAAATATTTATAGAAAGCGTTTGAGCAAACGAAACCGCAAAGTTTATCTTCATCGTATTTTTTCGCCTCGTCTAAAATAGAGGTTATAAAACTTCCACCGCATTTTTTATTGTAAGCGTCGAAGGTTATTTTCTTAATAAAATTTGCAGGTTTTTTAGCGTTAAACAAACAGCCTGTGCTTGCAACGATATTCCCAAAAAACGGCGCAACTCCGCTCATTTTAGCAGAACCGCCTAAAATTATGTTTTGGCACAAATTTGGATAAATTTCAATAAAGCGTTGCAACAAAAACGAGCCGTAACTATGCCCGAAAAGCACCCTTTTTGCATTAGGATATTTTTGAGAATAACTATCGAAAATTTCCTTTTCATCTTTTAGCGTTAAGTTAAAAATATCGCCATTAGAATAGCCTAGCGTTTCAATATCGGTTTGCCCGTGTGCACGGTGGTCGTCGCAAACGACTAAAAAGCCGTTATCGGTAAAAATTTTAGTATGAAAATCATAGCGCATAGCGTGTTCAGCCATGCCGTGAAAAATTTGCACGATTCCCTTAACTTCGCCTAAAGGCTTCCACTCTACCACCGAAATTTTCTTGCCGTCAGTTGCGGTGAAATCGTATCTAATCATAACAAACACCTCTCCATTGCCTTAAGCCATTTTTCGTAAGCGCCCTCTTCCTTTAATTTTGGGCTATATTTTTTATCGCCTTCAGTAGTAAAATCACATTGAAGACCTAACGCTTTTATGCAAAGTTTAATCGAACCAAAAACCGTTGCTTCACTGTTTTTTGGAACGATAACAGCCGTTTCAAGTTCGTTTGCCTCCGTTTGCATTAAAAAGCCGTTATTCGAAGCCCCGCCGTCCGCTTTAATGCTGGCAAGTTTAACGCCACTAATTTCTTGCATAAGTTCAAAAAGTTGCCTCGTTGCAAAAGCCATAGCCTCGAGCGATGCTCTAACAATATGAGCCTTGCCCGTGCCACGAGTAAGACCGGTGATAAGCCCCGTTGCATCGCTTTTCCAATTAGGCGCGCCAAGCCCTGTGAACGCTGGAACAAAACAAACGCCCTCGCTAGACGGAATACTTTTTGCCAGCATTTCGCTCTCGCTTGCCGTTGTTATAAGCCCCATTTTATCACGAAGCCACTGAATAGCCGTGCCTGCGTTAAAAACGCTACCCTCTAAAGCGTAATAAGTCTTATTATCAATGCGGTAAGCAATTGTCGATAGAAGTCCGCCACGAGATTCAACGCACTCTTCGCCCGTGTTAAACAACATAAAAAGCCCCGTGCCATATGTAACCTTGGCTTGTCCACGCAAAACACAGTCTTGCCCGAAAAGTGCTGACTGCTGATCGCCAACAATTCCCGCTAGCGGAACTTCACGCCCTAAAACGTTTATAGTGCAAGCGATTTGGTCGTTATCGATAACGGTTGGCAAAATGCTTCTTGGAATAGAAAAAATTTTTAAAAGTTCGTCGTCATAGCCTAGCGTTTTAATATTGAAAAGCATTGTTCTAGACGCATTTGTAACGTCGGTTACGAAACTTTTGCCGTTAGATAAGCGGTAGCAAATAAAACTATCAATCGTGCCAACCATAAGCCTATCTTCTTTGAACGCCTTTTTAACCTTTGGAACGTTATCTAAAAGCCAACGGATTTTGCTTGCCGAAAAATAAGCGTCAACAACCAAACCCGTTTTATCTAAAATAACGGCTTTTTCTTTGCTAGATAAACTCTCGCAATATTCCGCAGTTCTTCTGCATTGCCAGATAATCGCGTTATAGAGGGGTTTTTGAGTAAATTTATCCCACGCAACAACCGTTTCGCGCATATTTGTTAGCGATACGCCAAGTAGTGTTTCGCCTTCAATTTTTTCGCATGCTTCTTCAAGGCAAAGTTTTGTTGCAAGGAAAATTTCTTCAGCATCTTCCTCCACCCACGAAGGCTTAGGATAAAACTGCTCAAGTTCTTTGGCTTTTGCAATTTCTAGCGAGCCACTTTCAAGATTAAATAGTGCGGAACGAACGGATGTTGTTCCAACGTCAAGACCGATTACGTATTTCATAAACCTATTTTAACATAAAAATTTTTAATTTTCAATGGGTTTGAAATTTATTATATAAATTATTCATACTATGTAATATGAAATCAATAGTTTTCACGGGCGGTGGAACGGCTGGGCACGTTACGCCAATTCTCGCAGTTTACCCGCATTTAATCAACCATTTTGATAAATTTTACTTTTTCGGCTCAAAAAACGGCATAGAAAAACGTATGTGCCCTTCGTCAGTTGAATATATGAGCATAACGACAGCCAAACTTGAAAGGTCGAGTATTTTCAAAAACACGTTTCTTCCCTATAACTTTACAAAAGGTTATTATGAAGCCAAAAAGTTTTTAAAAGATATTAAGCCAAGCGTTGTGTTTTCAAAAGGCGGTTATGTTGCCCTCCCCACCGTTTTTGCTGCGTTTAGTTTAAAAATTCCCGTTATCGTTCACGAGTGCGATTATTCTTTGGGGCTTGCGAACAAACTTTCAAAACGGAAAGCCCGCTTAGTTTTAACAAGTTTTGAAGATACTGCAAAAAGCCTTTCGAACGGAAAGTGCGTTGCCCCACCTATTAGAGAAAGCGTTTTCAAACTCAATAAAGATAAGGCTTTAGAAAAATTAGGGCTTAAAAACAATAAGCCTATCTTACTTGTTTTAGGTGGTTCAAAAGGTAGCAAAACGCTAAATAACGAAGTTATAGCCTCACTTAATAGACTTTTAGAGAAATATGAAGTGTTGCATATATGTGGAGATGCTCACACGAACAATATTAAAAAACAAGGCTATAAGCAGATAGGTTTTTTAGATGATATTAGCGAGGCTTATTCCGTTTGCGACCTTTGCCTTTCTCGCTGTGGAGCAAACACTGCGTTTGAACTTTTAGCCTTAAAAATTCCAACCCTTTTTATTCCGCTTGCTAACAGCGCAAGCCGTGGCGACCAAATTGAAAACGCTAATTATTTTTTAAAAAACGGCGTTTGCAACGTTTTACAAGAGCAAAACTTAAATTCAAATATGCTCATATCAGCTCTTGATAAGACGTTTAAAAATAGAAAAACTTATCAAAAAAATATTGAAAGTTTAAAACTTTTAGGTGGAGCGGAAGAGATTGCTAAAATTTTGAAAAAGTTTTAAAAATTTTTTTAATGTTGACAGATATTGTCAGGTATGGTATGATAATTTTATCTCAACAAATAAAGAACGATTGTTGGAGGTAAAAATTATGAAATACCAAATTATGTTAGAAATTATGTTTTACATTTTAGCGCGAAAAAAAGTTACGGCGCGCCAGCTTGCCGAGCGCTTTGAAATTTCGCTACGCACGGTATATAGATACATTGACGAATTATCTTTCGTTGTGCCTATCACTATTGACCGTGGCGCAAACGGCGGTTATTACATTGCCGATACGTTTAAACTATCAAGCACGTTTTTTACAAGCGAAGAACACGTTCGACTAATTTCCACGCTAAAAGCCGTTAGCAAAGAACTTGGGCAAGATAGCGAACTTGAGAGCATAATTAATAAACTCACCGCGACCAAGCACAACAATTACTTCCCTCAACTTTCTAGCGATAGCCTTGTTATTGACGGCGGAAGTTGGGGAAATTCTGCGCCACAAAAGGAAAAAATCGCAGTTATTGTTAAAGCCATTAAAGAAAAGGAACTTTTAAAAATTGCTTATCACAATAGGTCAGGTGAAAAATCTGAGCGCAAAATCGAGCCTTACACGCTCGTTTTAAAGCAAGGAATTTGGTACGTTTACGCATACTGCCACTTAAGACAAGAGTTTAGGCTTTTTAGGCTTGGCAGAATTGAAAACGCTGTTGTGGTTGGAAATTTTGAAAAACGTGAAATTACTGAAAGCGCAATCAATTTTAACGATTGGTATTCTCAAGTTGAAAAGGAAGAATTTTTGCTCGAAGTTGATAAATCTATCGTGAGCGATATTATTGACTGGCTCGGCGTTGAAAGCATTTTTGAAAAGAACGGCAAAACCTACGCGCAAGGCTTTTTCCCTTACGACAAAACTTTAGTTTTTGAAATTATGAAATTTGGCTCGGGGCTAAAAGTTATTAAGCCCGAAAAACTCAAAAATGAAATTTTCGAACAAGCAACAAATCTTGCTAAACTCTATTCCAATAACGTATAAATTAGTTTCATATTATATAATAAAGAAAAAACAGACAATTTAAAAGGGCAACCGAAGTTGCCCCTTTTTTGTTGGTTAAAATTCAATTATTCGCTGAAGTTCTTTGTTATCTTCACGAACAAGGCGGTTAAGTTCGTCATAAGAATAGCGAACTAAAAGTTCGCCAATAGGTCGTTTAACGCAAAAAGAGTGTGCCTACCTTACGATAGACATACTCTTTTTTTATTTGTTACGATTGTTTTAGACTATCCACAAAGAGATCCTTAATTCTTAGCCTTTCGTTAAAGTTTTTATTATCTTTGTAGTTTGTTTGTGAGAATAATTCCCAACATAAACATATTTATAATTTCCATTATTTAAATTAATTTTTAGATATTTATTAAACCAGTGTTTATAATAAACTTTAGTTTGTTGTTCTTCTTCTGTAAGTTTAACGACTTCAATATCTTTTATTTCAGAAATAAATACATTTTGATTCCATTTGAAGTCTATATTATTGAATGCTTTTTCCCGGCTTTTTGTGAATGGAAAATAATGGAATCGAACAGAATTATTGTTTATTATGCAATATCTAATCAACATCATTCCACCAATTGGTATCATAAATGTGATAGCAAAAAGAATCACTAAATGCCAATTTTCGTATATCCATTCACTAGTTCCTTTGGTTATTAATAAAAACAGCAATTTAACGGTTGTGACTATCAATGGGCTACATATAATCCCATATAATAATACATCATAAAATGCTATTATTCTCCTTCTCATTTTTACACTCCTATTTTGCGATTTTATCAATTAAGTCATCTAACCAGTTACTTGCAAATATATCGACAATAATACAAACGACGCCACCAACAACAAATCCTACGACTGTTCCTACACCAGGACAAATCGCTGAACCAATTGCAGTTCCTGCATACATAATTCCCTTATTCAAATAGGTTAAACCGACTCCTTTAGCCGCAGTTAATGTTGCTCCTAATATAACACCACCAGGGCTCACTCCTCTTTGAACACTATCGTAAACATCTAGCCCTACGCCTAAGATAACACCTAGAGCATCAATTTTACCAAAATCCCAAGAAAACTGGTTAAATGCTAGAACCCCATCTTTGATTGAAGCCCCAATCATAGTCATATCATCAGAAAAAGGCATTAAATTTTTAGCAAAATAAGCCGTATGATTAACTAATGCTGATATTGATGTATATAAACCCTGGATTGTTGAGCCTATATCAAGTCCATTAGCAAACCATCCTAAATTTAATCTAACTTTAGATGTTGAAACAGCGTTTGCTGTTCTAACACTAGGACTAACAGCAATAGAACTTACCATTGTACCACTAGTACTAGAACTACCATAAACACTTCCAATCGGACTGTTATTCACATAGCAATATAAATTAAGCCCATTTATTCTAAATGGATCTACACTTGATACATCGTCTGGGCTAATAAATCTACCAACTTCGCTATCGTAATAACGTGATTTTAAGTAGTAAAGACCTAAGTCAGCATCGTAATAATAACCGCGGTAACGAATAGGGTTGAGATTGCCAACAAAATCTTCTAAATCTTCTTCAACGCCGTTTGCATTTAGCACTTTGTGATTACCCCAAGCGTCGTAAACGTAACGGCAGATAAGGTTTCCGTTTGCATCGTAAATTCCAGTAACGTCGCCAAAGCTATTCTTTAAGTAAAGATACTTTGCGCCGTTAATAATCACGCCCGTTATTCCACTTGCGGTATAGATAAACCTTAAATCATAAGAACTTCCACTTTGAGAGAATTGCTCACGATAGAGTGTTCCGTTAAAGTAAGTATATTGCTTGGTAACACCGCTTGCCGTTGTTTTGGTTTTTCTTAAGCCCTCTGCATCGTAAGTGAAAGTTGTGGCGTTAGCCTCGCCTTGCTTTTTAAAGCTTGCAAGCTTGTTCTCTTTGTTGAAAGTGGTAGTATTTCCAAGATAATTAGTAGGGTTGCCGTTTAAGTCATAAGAACAAGTTTTTCCGTTATAACTTAAAAGCCTATCTGTTGACAAGTCGTAAGAATAGTTAAAAGTTTGTTGCAAAACGCTTGGCAAAGAATCATCGTCGGGAACGTAAGCATAAACCTTTTTGGTTGTTAAATTGCCGTTTGAGTCGTAAGAAAAAGTTTTAGTAAAGCCAAGTTCTTGGTTATCTTCTCTAATAAGCCTTGAAAGGCTATCGTAAAAATACCTTTCTGCTTTATATGCGCTTGAACCCGTAGAATTATAATTAGCAAAATTCTTAACTATAGTTGAAATATCTCCGTTAGCGTTGTAATGAAAAGATTCAGTTAAAATTCTTTGATATGCCGAACCGTTTGCCGTGTGAATAGAATATTTGTGGTTTGAAGGGAAAACCGTTGTTCCGCAAGCCTCATCGTCGCTATTGTAAACGCCATTATAAGTAATTTCATCTTTTAGGGCAATTCTATCTAACTCTCGAATAACTTGTTTTTTTCTATCAAGCCCGTCTCTTGCGTGTGACTCAGTGAACGTTGAATTTAGGTGCGTAACTTCATCTTTTGAATAATAGTCACCGTCAACTGCGTTGTTTAGTTCATACTCTATGGTATGCACCATTTTTTGAGTCGTTGTTGAAGTGTCAAAATTAATTTCTTCCCTAATAAGTTCACCAACGCTATTTAACGAACTCGTGTAACTTTGATTACCCCTTGTTTCAGTTGAAATTAAGTCATCATCACTATAAGTATAAAGGCTAACAACACCTTTGTCAACAGATTTTTTTAATTTGCTGTCGCTAAATACTTTTAGGTCGTGATCAACAACGTTTAAATACGAATAAAGAACTTCGGCTTTTTCTTCGCAATAGAAAAACTGTTTAATAATTTCAAACTCTTCGCCACTAGCGCAAGTTTCCACTTGTAAAACTCTTCCGTAGAAGTCGATTATTACTTTTTTCTTGTTACCGTTAGCATACGTTGCGATAATTTCGTCATAAATATTTCCGTAAGAATATTCGAACGAAATTAAAGTTGCCGTTCCAAGTTTAATTGCAGAAATTCGATTTAAACTATCATATTCATAAGAATAGGTTGCGCCGTTTGAAGAAACGCTCGTTAAATTTTCTTTGTCATAAGTCAGTTCGTTCGAAGCGCCTGCGCTTGAAATTTCAACCATTTTCTTTTTATCGTAAGAATAAGTTTCTTGCCTACCGTTAGGGTAAGTGGTTTTAGAAAGAGTGCCGTCGGTATTATATTCATAACTTGTTTCAAGAACGAAAGTGTCTAAATATTCTTTAATTTTTTGAACTTGCGTTTTGTCGGTTGAATATTCCGTATTGGTTTCGATTTTATCGGTAAAATAGTCGCCTCCGTCGTCGTAATATTTTTCGGTTATGGCTTTTCCGTAGTCGTTATAAGTGAATCTATGGTAAACGTTTTTTGCACTTGTTCCAAGGAAGTTTCCAACCTCGTCTTTGAAAGAAACGTGTGCAAATCTTTCCCCCTCTTTAAATCTTATGCTTACGTTATTTTCATATTCCTCATCGTCAAAAACTACGTAGTTTAAAACTTTATCAGTTTCTCGTTGAACGAAGTTACCCACCCAACAATTCGATAAGCTTATTTCTGTGCCGTTGCCAACGAGCTTAACGTTCGTAACATTTGGAATAAACGAAGTTAAGTTATTATACCAAAAATTGTGCGTTGAGTTAGAGAGCGAAAGCTCTACGTTTTTTCTTAGGTCATTTTCCGTAAGCGTAACTGTTGCTTCACTTTCATTATCGTTTAACGTATATTTTATTCTAAGTGGCGTTAGTTTATACCACTTTTGAGTTCCGTCGGTTAAAAGTAAGTTTTCCTCACCCGTTGAGAGTTTTATGCAAGAATAAGAATGGGCTTTTTCAACGTCCAAAATTTTTGCGTTCGAAACTTCCATTTTTACGGCTTTATCCCTAGTATATGCTCTAACTTTAACGTCAACGTCGCTAGTTGCGGTAAATCTAACGCTTAAATATTGCTTTTGCTGAATCGTTGGGTTGACTTCAACTTGGCACAACCTTCTACCACTTCGCGTTAGTAATTCTACGCCGTAAATTGAAGTATTCCTCGTATGTGCGCCTTTTAGCATTTGCGCTTCGCAATAGAAAACATAGTCTTGTCCTTCAGTGAGGCACGCATCGTATAAAACGTCGCTATAAACTTCGGTTAAATAATCGTCGTTTTCGTAATTATCACCGTTGATAATCGCAGAATTTCCACCTCTAAAAGTAAAAGTATCAACTGGGGATTTATCTATCTTTCTTTGGAATTTTTCAAAGTCGCCGTTTTCTCTTAAAATAACCGTGCCCGTCAAAGTCTCGTCTGCAACGCTAATTTCATAATTTGTAATGGTTTTACCCTCTTCATTGAAAAGGTATGAATATGCAACACCTCTTCTGTATGGATGCGAATTTGGGTAAGTTGTTGTTTTAAAAACAGTTTCTAACGCGCCGTAAACAAATTCTTTAATTTCTAAAACGCTGGTTGTTGAATTTTTATCAGTAAAGGTTTTTTGAACGTTTTTAACTTTTCCGTCAGTTTCATACTCAAAAACAACCGCTTCGCCGTTGACGTTTTTTACAGACTTTAATTTCCCCTCGCTATCGACTGAATATTTCCACGTTCCTTCTTGCGTTAAAATTTCACTAAGATAGCCGTTTACGTTTTTCTTAATATAAGTAATGTTTTGATAATCTTCCGCTATCATAACTTCGCCATTATCAAAATACGTGATAACCATTTCTTTTAAATTGCCGTCGGTAATTTTTGAAAGTCTTCCGCTATTATCGTATGAGAACGTTTGACTTACCGTTTTTTCAGGCGAGTTTTTCGTCTTTTTTCTAATTTCACATAGTCTGTTGTTTGAGAAGAACATTCTTAAAATCTTTTCGTCAGTAATTTCAAAACCAGAATTCGTCTTTAAAACAAGCCCTGTTCCAGAAACGTCGTAATATAATCCGCTTACTGAGCACGGCTTAAAAATATGCTCTCTTCCGCTTGCGTCAATATATTTATAGTTTTCGCCGTCTTGGAATAAATATTGTAAAACGTTAAATTTCCAGCCCTTTGGTAAGCCCGTTTCATAGCCGTTAATTTTTGTTGAATCGGCATTGTTTGGCATATAAGTCATGCCGAGGCTTGCTTGCATTTTTTCACCCGTCGTCTTTGCTAAAAATTTAGTTGCCTCTAATTTTCCGCTTAACAAGTCCACCGAATAGGTATCGTAGGCGCCTATCGAGCCGTTTACTATTGAACGATCTTTACCAAACTCGTCGTATGGAAGATAGTCAATTACTAGTTTCGGTCTTAAATAATTTAAGCTGTTGTTTGCCGTAGGCAAGCCTAAATAGCCCGTAATTTCGTCATCTTTGCCAATAGCGAAATAATGCTCGCCATTATTGCTTTGGCTAAGTGTTTTCGTTACGTTAAAATATGAAAATTGATCTAAAAGAACGTCATCATAATAACTTGCAACTTCGTCTATCTCTTTGCCTAATTCAAAAGTTCCGTCATCTTGCAAAATTAAAGGTTTTACTTTTATCTGGCTCGAAGTAGCGTCGTCTGATACGAACTCTAACGTTGCTGACGTAATTCTTGCATATTTTGGCAAAAGATCGTCGTGTAGTTTAAGCATAAGCTTTGCGTAAGTAGAATTATCAATTCTAACTTTTTCAGGCGTTTGTTCAACGCCCGTTGTTCTGTTTACTTGTTTCATTGTAAGCGTTAAAGGTTGCGATTGACCACTAGCGGGTGTGTTTAAAAAAGATATTTCAATTCTTTTTTGTCTGTTAGTCAAATTGCTCCTTGAAACGTTTACAAAATTTGTTTCACCCATTTTATTTTCCTCCAAATTTTTTTTGCCGTTTTGTTTTTTCGGCTAATTTAACTATACACCACGTTTTTCCCGTTTGTTTCTTTTACTGCCATTTTTTGAACAAAAATTTTTTCAGTTTTCAAATCTTTATTAAATTTTTGCAACAAAAAAAGGGCTTTTTAAAAGCCCGTTTAGTTATAAATTTTGTTTTATTTGTAAGCGTTAAAAGCAAAGAGTTTTTAAGGCTTCGTAGTAAATTTTCGTCATTTGCTCAAGAGTTGTTAGCGTTAAAAATTCGTTTGTTTGGTGAACGGTGTTCCCCTCGTCGCCCATGGCAGGGCCAAACGCAACGCCGTTTTTTAAGGCTCTAGCGTAAGTTCCACCGCCTATCGCGATTGGCTCTAAAGTTTTTCCCGTTACCTTTTCAAAAGCCGACGAAAGGCTTTTTACGAGCGTGCCGTTTTTATCGTTAAATAGTGGCGCTTGGAAAGATAAAATTTCAAACGCACCAATCTTTTCTAGGCTCGTTAAAATCTCTTGTTTTTCTTTGGTTGCGGGGTATCTAACGTCAACGATTACCGAAAAACTTTCCTTTCCGTCTTCTACCACGTTTGGCGAAAACGTCAAAGTGCCCGTTTGGTCGAAAATGGTTTTAACGCCTTTTCTACTTACAAAGAAATTATCGTGCGCGCCTTTTTCAATAAAGCCGTTATCTTCGAGGAATAAAAAAAGTTTATCTAGCGCGTTCACGCCTTTTTCGGGCGTTGAGCCGTGAGCCGATACGCCAAAAGACACGATTTTTTCGTTTTCTCTCTTTAGTTTATATTTTTCAAGGTCAAAGTTCCCTAAAGCCTCAACTTCTGCCCTATCGCAAACCACGTTGGCTTTCACTCCGCCCCAAATTTTGAAAGGCTTTAGTTTTTTAACTGAATATTTAATATGCAAAATGCCTTTCTCAGCGTAAACCACAGGAAAATCAGCGTCGGGCGAAAAACCTTCGCTTGGCAACTCTTTAATTGTTTTATAATGCTCGACGCACGCCCAGCCACTTTCTTCGTCGCAACCTAAGATTAAGCGAATCTCTCTTTTTGGCTTTAAGCCTTCTTCTTTTAGCATAGAAAGTGCCGTTAACACGCTTATAGCCGAAGATTTATCGTCTAAAACGCCACGGCAGAAAAGTTTATCGTCAATAATCGTTGGCTCGAAAGGCGGGGTTTTCCACAAAGCCAAACTGCCAGCGGGCACAACGTCTAGGTGACATAAAACGGCGAAAGGCTCGCCCTTGCCGAACACAACTTCGCCGATATAGTTTTGATAATTATAAGTTTCAAAACCTTTACTTTTAGCAAGACTTAAAACGTAGGTTAAAGCGTCTTTGATAGGTTCGCCAAAAGGTGCGCCGTCTTTTGGCGCTTGTTTTACGCTCGGTATTTTAAGTAGAGGAAAAAGGTCGGCTAAAAGGCTTTCAAGCAACATATTTTTTGCATCCTTTAAAAAATTTGATAAATATATTATACACTTTTTTCAAAATATGTTAAAATATTTAAGTAAGTAATTTTAACAAAAGGTAAAAAAATGCACGAACACCACAGAGATAGGCTAAGAGTTAAGGCGCTGAAAGACGTTAAAACGCTATCGAAGTATGAACAATTGGAACTTCTTTTGTTTAGCGTTGTTCCAAGAAAGAATACTAACGAGATTGCGCATAGGCTTATTGACGAATTCGGCTCGGTGCAACGGGTTTTACAGGCTTCGCCCGATATGCTTGTGAATATTGAGGGCGTTGGCGAGAAAACGGCGGCGTTTTTAGTTACGCTTGGCAGTGTTTATAGTCAGTTTTCTAAAGACGAAATTGAATTTCCTAAGTTTTTTAACTTCGCTGATATCCGCCAGCCTCTTATTAAACTGTTCAGCCCTTATACCGAAGAGGTTTTCGTTACCTTTTTTCTTGATAGCCGTCAAAAAATTATATCGCAGAAAACCATTTTTGGGCATAGCACCAAGAGTGTTGATATCGATTTGAACGATTTTTCAAAACAAGTGGTTTTGAATAATGCAAAAAGCGTGGTTATCGCTCACAATCACCTAGGCTCATCGCCTGAGCCTAGCACTCAAGACGATATCACAACCGAAAAAATTTGCGTTATTTTATCGCTTATGGGCGTTCCGCTTATCGACCATATTATCGTTGCAGGCGAAAAGGTTTATAGTTATTATTACGACAATCGTTTAGATGAATTTAGAAATAGAGCAAAGAAAACGCTTGGCTAAGCCAAGAAAGGAATTATTTTATGAGTAAGGTTAGAACACGTTTTGCACCAAGTCCAACCGGGTTTATGCACCTTGGCGGGATGAGAACTGCGCTTTATAGTTATCTTTTTGCAAAAAAAATGGGCGGTGATTTTATTCTCCGCATTGAAGATACCGACCAAGAACGCTTTGTTGAGGGCGCAACCGAGGTTATTTATTCTTCGCTTAAAGACGGTGGTATGAGTTATGACGAAGGCCCTGATATTGGCGGTAACTTCGGGCCATACGTTCAAAGCCAAAGAAAAGATTTATATATTAAATACGCTAAAGAACTCGTTGAAAAGGGCGGGGCTTATTATTGTTTCTGCTCAAAAGAGAGGATTGCCTCTTTAAAAGATGAGTTTGGCAACGTGCGTTACGATAAGCACTGCCTTAAACTTTCTAAAGAAGAAATCGAACAAAAGATTAAAAACGGCGAGCCTTACGTTATTCGCCAAAACATCCCTGAAAAAGGCGAAGGCTCTTACGTTGACCAAATTTACGGCGTTATCACCGTTGACTATAGCGAACTTGAAGACGGAATTTTAATCAAAAGCGACGGCATGCCAACCTATAATTTTGCCAACGTTGTTGACGACCATTTAATGGGTATCACCCACGTTATTCGCGGAACGGAATATCTTTCTTCAACGCCTAAATATAATCTTATGTATGATGCGTTCGGCTGGGAACGCCCTGTTTATATTCACCTTCCGCCTATTATGAAGGATGCAACGAGAAAACTTTCTAAACGCTATGGCGACGCTAACTTTGACGATTTTATCTCTAAAGGCTACGTTGCTCAAGCCATTATGAACTACATTGCGCTTCTCGGTTGGTGCCCTAAAGATAACAGCGAAAAGATGACCATGCAAGAGATGATTGAAAAGTTCTCGCTTGACGGTGTTTCTAAGTCCCCTGCTATTTGTGACGAGGTTAAACTTCGCTGGCTCAACGGCGAATATTTAAAGGCAATGGAAATTGATGAGTTTTCTTTGCTTGCCGAGCCTTTCTTAAAAAAGAGCAAAGTTTATGGCAAATATGACGAAAAGTTAATCTATAACCTCGTTAAATCAAGAATTGAGATCTTGAGCGAGATTCCAGAAAAGGTAGATTTCTTAGAAGAATACGGCGAGTTTTCAACTGAACTTTTCTTCCACAAGAAGATGAAAACTGACGCTGAACTTGCTAAAACCGTGCTTCCTATGATATACGAAACGCTAGAAAATCTTGCCGATTTCTCGCATGATAGTCTTCACGATGCGCTAATTAATCTTGCCACCGAAAAACAACTTAAAAACGGTCAAGTTTTATGGACGGCTAGAGTTGCTTTGACGGGTAAAGACGTAACGCCGGGCGGTGCAATCGAGATGGCTGAAATTTTAGGAAAAGAACGTTCGCTTGAAAGAATTAAATTTGCTATGGAACTTTTAGAAAAATAAAAAACAAAACCGCTTAAAGATTTCTTTAAGCGGTTTTTTGTTAAAAAAAGAGATTATTTTAAATTAAAAAACTCTAATTTTCTAAATGAAATTTTGCTAAAATTACTCGTTAATCGCTATATAGCCTAACTTTTTGCTGTTTTCTAAATATTTTGAAATTCCACCTTCAATAGTTCTTGCTAACTTATAAATTGGCGAAATTCTCGTAAAGTTTGAAAGCGATAAGTTCTTTTCACCTCTTTCTGCAACGATGGCAATGATGGAAACGTCGCCAAGGGCAGGTAAGTTTTTGTTTAGCCCAAGCCCCGGTTTTATAGGTGCGTCAAAAATCTTTATTTTACCAACGTCTTGCTTTTTGCCTATTGCGGCATCTATAACTACCACTTTTGAAAACGGATGCACTTTAGAGATAAAACTTTTTACGGTGCGCACGTCTTTAGCGGTTATTGGTTTTTGAAGCGTTCCGTAAATAAAAACGTCGTTCTGGCTATGCTCTAAAAAAGTTCCGCAAAACGGGCCTACGCTATCGCCAATCGAAGCGTCTGTTCCAACGCAAACGAAAATAGGCGTTTCCCCACCTAAAAGTTCGTTAAGACTTTTCATAATAATTTCTTGGGCGTTCTTGTTTTCAACTTCAACACAAAATTCTCTCATAGCCTTAATTATTGCCCCTTTTTTTGATTTTAATCAAATTTTGAAAAGATATTGACTAAATTTATTATAAATGTTAATATTTATGTAGAAAGGAACGCAAAAAGGTTGGGTTTGGTGTTGCAAAACGTTCTATCATCGCAATTTCATATCAGCGTTGATTTAATCATTGTCATTTTTTTGATAGTGATTTTTCTAGTCGGGCTAAAGCGTGGGTTCGTTGACCAAATTTTAAGCCTTGTTGGAACGGTTTTTTCTTTCGTTATTGCTTACGCGCTTTGCGGAACGCTGTTTAATTGGCTTAAAGAGAACACTCAAATTTTCGTAAACTTCTCGCTAGCGATTAAAAATGCGTTTAATTTCCCGATAAGCGGTGAAGTTTTTGCAACAGAAATAGAACTTGCGCTAAGCAATTCGTTTTACCCCGAATTTTTAAAAACAGCAATCTCTAACCACGCACTATCTCTTGGGCAAAACGTTGTTGAAGGCTCAACCGTTATTGCCCAAACGATTGCGAAATATCTTTTAACAGGCGCGTGCTATCTCGTTATTTTGTTTGCAGTAAAAATTCTTTGCAAAATCTTAAAAAAGATATTGCTCTTTATTAACGACGTGCCTATCGTTGGCTTGGCTAATAGAATTTTAGGCGGAATTGCTTCAATTTTCACAACCATAATTTGCATTTACGGCTTGATATTTTTTCTTCAACTTTTGCCATTTATTCCAGCCGAATCGCTAAACAAGCTGTTTTCTTACTCGGTTATTCTTCAATTTTTAGCAAAATATAACCTTTTTGCTTGGTTCTTCGCTTTAATTATTTAAAAAATTCTACCTCGTTGCGTTTAAATATGATAAATTTTAACGTTTTAGACAAATTGAAATCGTTTTTTAATAATTAAAACAATCAAAAACAAATTAATAAACGAAAAAAGTATAAATAACGCCCCCCGACGGATTCTCCGTCGGGGGGCGTTATTAGTAAAAATTTAATTCTAATCGTCGTTTTGTTTTTTGTCAAACGCTATAGAAACTTCCTTTAAAAGGCTAGCAATTTTCAAATGCTGAGGGCAAACGCTTTCACATTTTTTGCACGAAATGCAGTCGCTCGCCCGCCCTTTATTTTGAGTGTGGACCATATAATACCAATCGCTGTTCCACTCGTTAAACCGCTTTTTTAGATTGAAGTCTGCAAAAATATCGGGAATAGGAATAGTCATAGGGCAACCCTTCACGCAGTAACGGCAGGCAGTGCAGTTAATAAAATCTTCACCAACTATTAGTTTTTTAACGGCTTCGATTGCTTGCAGTTCATCAAAATTTAGTGGCGCATAGTCTTTCATAAAACTAACGTTATCTTTAACTTGCTCTAAATCGCTCATCCCAGATAAAACTAAGAAAACCCCTTCAACGCCCGAAGCATACCTAATTGCAAAACTTGCGGGGCTTCCTTCCGAAACGTTTTCAAAAACTTTCTTTGCCTTGGTTGATACGTTCGCCAAAATTCCGCCCTTAACCGGCTCCATTACGATTATTGGCTTATTGAATTTATTGCAAACATCTACGCACGCTTTTGCTTGAATTGCCTTATCGTCCATATCAACGTAGTTTACTTGGAGTTGAACAAACTCAATGAACGGCTTTTCGGTTAGTATTTTTTCTAAAACTTTAGCCTCATCGTGAAAAGAAATTCCAAGGTGCTTAATTTTGCCTTGCTTCTTTTTCTCTAGCGCAAACTCGTAAGCATTGCATCTGTTATATTTGTTATAGAAAGATAAGTTCTGCGCATGCATTAAGTAAAAATCAAAATACTCAACTCCGCAAGATTTTAACTGCCTTTCAAATAAAGGCTCTAAATCTTCTTCACATTTAAAAAACGAATCAGTTAACTTATTAGCAAGTAAAAACTTATCTCTTTGGTATCTTTGAGATAAGCAAACCCTAATCGCCTCTTCGCTAAGTCCGTTTAAATATCCTGAAGCAGTATCAAAATAATTGAAGCCGTTTTCTAAAAAGAAATCAAACATATCACAAATTTGTTTTTCATCAATCTTTCCATTAACTATAGGAAGGCGCATTGCTCCAAAACCTAGTTTTTTATTAATTTTACTTAACATAATATATTCTCCCATTAGTATTATAATAAATAAATTAAAGGTTGTCAAGGCAAGATTTAAAAAGAATAAATATTCACAAAATTATGCAAAAAAACTAAAAATATTCATAAATTTTACAAAAACATAAATATATTATGAAAACCATTCCGTGAAACATTGTCTTTTCCCAACTATTGTTTTAAAAAGTAGAAATTTTATAAAATAAGCGCAAAAACATAGAAAAATCAAACAAAAAAGCATAAAATCAGGCTAATTTTCAAGCAAAATTAACAATGAATTTGGCTTACCAAATTGTCTAGAATTTGTCAAATTTGCTGTTTGTGAAACATTTCGGGTTTTCAAAGCGCAAAAAATTAACGTTTCACGTGAAATAATAGTGCATAAATATTCAATATTATATTCAGGATTTTAATAAAAAAGAATAAATACCTAGCGAAAACCTCAGCGAACGTTTGAATTTTGATAAATTTAATAAAACCGCTATGAAAACCAAAATTTAACAACATTTTACTTAATTGCACTGCAAAAAAGCAAAGGCGCTAAAACACTAAGCGCATAAGTATTTACTTGCGCTTAGTGTTGTTTCACGTGAAACATTATATTTCTTGCTTGTGAAATTTAAAAATTGTTTCAAAAGCAAATGTTGTTTACATAGAAAAACATATATAAATAAATACTAATAAAACAGCAGAAAAACATAAAAAGGATCAAAAAGTAGCCTGAAAAATTGCTAGGCAAAATATACTGCTATTCTGTTAGAATTCGTTTAAATTATGACAAAATTTATCGTTTATAATTGGGAAAAATATCGAAAAAGCTAAAATATAGTAAAATTTTGCTTGAAACGAAAGAAATATAATGACTGAAGTGCTATAATAATATGGTAGTGCTTATCTCTACAGAAACATCGAAAAATTATTGTGTAAACCGCAAAATGAGTGTGGAAAAAGCTTGAGTAAAATATTTTTCATTCTCTCTCATTGCGTTTAAATTTGCATTAATAAAACTTAAAAAAGCGAATAAGCAAGTCAAAAGTTGAATTTAGTTAATGTTCGCTTGAGTCGATGTCTACTCTATTTGTGTTCTTAATTGTGTTTAATTAAAAGAACAAAATTTGGATTGAAGAAATTTTTGATAATTTTTTGCATTATGCGCTAAGATAAAAATATTGCATCGAAGAACATAAAAATAAGAATATAAACATAAAGTTTACCATTAAATTAAAGAGAGCAGATGAATACACGTTGTGGCAAAAAAATTATCTATTCTCTATAAATGCGTTTAAATAATAAGAAAAATAATACCTAATTGAATGTATTTTTAAAATAGTGTGATAGTTGGGTAAGATTTGCGGGAATTTTTATCTCAAATATATAAAATAACGTTGAATTTACGTATTATATGTTGTGTTTTTTATTATTTTAAGATAAATACGACGGAAAATTATATATTAAGGTTAAAATTCTATTTTTTTATAAAGTGATATGCGCAAAATTTAATATTTGGTGCGAATGATAAAATTTTTAAATTTTTTGGTTAAAAATTCCGCAGAATACGTTAAGTTTTGCTCTGGTTGAAATATATGCAATTCTGTTAGAATTCGTTTAAATTGAATTAAAAATCATAAGAAAACTTATAAAAAATTAAGAAAATAATATAAAATATTAGTTTAGGTGCTATAGCTTTAATATAGTGCGAAAAGTTTTAAAAAAATTAAATAAAAAAATAAAAACAGCGAAAATTTAATGAAATTCTAAAAAAGTTACGTAAAATAGTCAAAATTGATAATAAAACTGATGGCGTAGCGATAAAAAGTTGAATATGATTAAGATTGTGATTAAAATCAACCATTCTGTTAGAATTCGTTTAAATTTGCGCAAAAAAACGAGGTTCTATTAAGCAATAGGCGAAATTCAACAGGATATTTGCTGATTTAAGCGTATTCGTAATTTATGCATAATTTTTAAAAATAACGTTGAATTACGTGCGGAATATATAAAAACATAAAAAATCATTGTTTATGAACAAATTTCTACATAAGCGCAAAAAACGCTATTGTGCGCTAACTTTTTTTGAAAAATTTGAAAATTAATAAGATATAATGCTAACCAAGCAACGTTCCTCAAGTTGTGAAATCGATAAAAACGTCTAATAATTATCTAAAATCTCTAGAAAATTGGCGTTTTTTATTGATTTTATTAAATTTGGCGTGATGCTCGATGCGTTGAGAGAAATTTCATTGAAAGTTTTAAAATTTTAAGTGTTTTTTATGTTTTAGCAGGGGGTTTAACAAAAAATCAAAAAATGTAATGATTTTTCAACTTTTTTCAATATTTTCTTGGATTTATGCAGTTTTTTTGAAGTAGCAAACAAAAGGTCAAAAATATAGTTAAAGGTTTGAATTTTTAAAGAAAAATATCGTTTTTTGCTTATTTTTGCTAAAGTTGTTGCTGTTTTTAAGGTTATTAATCATTTCAATAATTAGAAAAAAATTATATAAAATTATGTTTAAATTTGAAATTTATGTTAATATCTTTGCGTAATTAATTAATTAATAAACTAGTCTATATGTCGATTAATGCGCAATATATGCGCTATCAATGAGTAAAACAAATATTATTTAGAAAAGATAAGTGAATAATTTTTTAAAAAACTTTTCTAAACTTAAACATTTTTAACTGATATGTAACTTAAATTGTATTGCTAAAAAAATATAATTGTGTTAAAATAGTTACAAATTACTTATAATATATTTAAAGTTAATAATATTATAATCAATATAATTGAACAAAAATTTTAGTGTTTTAACTTGGGAATAAAGGAGATTAAAATGAATAAAACAGCTAAAACAATTATAGGTATTGCTTGTTTGGTTGTGGCGGCGATGTTAATTGCTACGTTTCTATTTTTTAGTAACGGTGAAGACGTTAAGACCTCAACCTTCTTTGAAAAAGCAGGCGTTGTTTACCTAGACACTAATGACAAAGTTTTGTTAGATCTTTACAAGAGCGATTTAGAAAATCCTATCTCTTATATTGGTGAAGGATTTATCATAATTGGTAATAAAAGCGAGATTGACCTTGTTGTTATTGAAAATTATAACCTCAAAGGCTATAAGGGTAGCAAGTTAATATATGAATCGTCTTATGGGCGAAACGATGAGTTTTCGGAAAGCGTAATTAAAGGGCTTCCGTCAGCAAAGATTACCATTGATTACACTGACCCTAACGCAGGCTCGTTCTTCTCATCGCTTATAATGCCACTACTTATGCTTGCGATGGTTGCGTTCGTAATTATTTTCTTCTCAAGGCAAATGAGTGCGGGCAACAAGGGTGCGTTTGATTTTGGTAAAACTAAATCGACTATCATTACCAACATCAAAACAAGGTTTAGCGACGTTGCTGGTGCCGAAGAGGAAAAGCAAGAACTCAAAGAAATCGTTGATTTCTTGAAAAACCCTCAAAAGTTTACAATGCTCGGCGCTAAAATTCCTAAAGGCGTTCTTCTCGTTGGTAAGCCAGGAACGGGTAAAACCCTTTTTGCTAAGGCTGTTGCCGGAGAAGCGGGTGTTCCGTTCTTCTCAATTTCGGGTTCGGACTTTGTTGAAATGTTCGTTGGCGTGGGCGCATCAAGAGTAAGAGATTTGTTTAATACCGCAAAGAAAAACCAACCGTGCATCGTGTTCATTGACGAAATTGACGCTGTTGGTCGCCAAAGAGGTGCTGGCCTTGGCGGTGGTAACGACGAAAGAGAACAAACACTTATCCAACTACTCGTTCAAATGGATGGTTTTGAAGCTAATGAAGGCATTATCGTTATGGCGGCTACTAACCGTGCTGACGTTTTAGACCCAGCCCTTCTTCGTCCGGGCCGTTTTGATAGACAAATCTACGTTAACCTTCCAGACGTTCGTGGCCGTGAAGCCATTTTAAAAGTTCACTCAAGAAATAAACCTCTCGCCCCTGACGTAAACTTCAAGGTTTTGGCTAGAATGACAAGTATGTTCAGCGGAGCGGACCTTGCGAACCTTTTAAACGAAGCGGCTATTTTGGCGGCTAGGGAAAATAGAAAGTTTATCACAAACACCGACCTTT
Organism: Christensenellaceae bacterium; assembly: GCA_045534575.1. Classification (GTDB taxonomy): domain Bacteria; phylum Bacillota; class Clostridia; order Christensenellales; family Borkfalkiaceae; genus UBA4636. The sequence goes on along the minus strand of JAZSJZ010000001.1, from coordinate 151,026 downwards.
ACGAGGCTATCAATAAAGTTATTATGGGCCCTCAAAAGCGTAGCCGTTTGGTAACCGAAACAGATAAGCGTATGACGGCTTATCACGAAGCAGGCCATGCCGTGCTTGCAAGAGTTTTACCGCATTGTGATCCTGTGCAAGAAGTTTCAATCATTCCAAGAGGAAGCGCTGGTGGCTATACGCTCACCCGCCCCGACAGTGATGATAACTATTATCTAAAGTCAAAACTTTTAGACGATATCGTTATGACAATGGGTGGCCGTGCCGCTGAAGAAATTGTAATTAAGGAAGTGTCTTCAGGTCCTTCTTCCGACATTAAGCACGTAACTAACCTTGCTAGAACTATGGTTACCGAATTTGGTATGAACGACGTAATCGGCCCTGTAAGTTATGGCGATAACGCGCAAATTTTCGTTGGCAGAGATTACCAAACTAAAGCACCATACAGTGAAGAAATTGCTAAAACTATTGATATGGAAGTTGGTAAAATTATCAATGAAGGCTATAAGCGCGCAGTAAAACTTTTAACTGAAAATCGTGCTATTTTAGACACTATGGCAAGAGTTTTAATCGAAAAAGAAACAATTTACAGCGAAGAAATCGATATGATTATGAGCGGTAAGTCTTACCAAGAAGTTATTGAGCTTATGGAAAATAGCGATAATAAAAACCCGCTTGCTAAAGAGGTTGCAAAGGCTGAAAAAACTGAAGAAGATAAAAGTAAGCCTCAAAATGAAATTGTAGAAAACGCTCAATCGTCAAGTGAAAATATAGCACAAGAAGATGGAGAAAATAATTCAAAAACTGACGGCGAAAATCAATAAAAAATAGCGATAATCGCCTTATAGACCAACTTATTAAATAAATAAAACAACAAAAAGGGGATAAAAATGGGAAAGATAATTGCAATATCTAACCAAAAAGGTGGCGTTGGAAAAACTTCAACTTGCGTGAACTTAGCCGCTGGTCTTGCTCTAAAAGGCAAAAAGGTTTTGCTTTGCGATATGGACGCGCAAGGCAATGCAACAACCGGGCTTGGTATTGAAAAAAGTTCGTTAAAGGTTTCTCTTTATAACGTTTTAATTGAAGAGGAACTTGCAAAAAAGGCAATCGTTAAAACAAACATTTCTAACCTTGATATCTTGCCATCTAGCATTGACCTTGCTGGAGCGGAAGTTGAACTTGTTTCAAAATCTCGCCGTGAAAAAAGGATGGCTCAAGCACTTCAAAGCGTTAAAGATGAATATGATTTTATCTTCATCGATTGCCCACCTGCTATCGGGCTTGTTACCATTAACGCGCTTGTTGCCGCAGACGGCGTTCTTATTCCTATCCAAAGCGAATATTATGCGCTTGAAGGTTTAAGCCAGCTTATGAACACCATAAGGCTAGTTAAAAAGTCTCTTAACCCCAGCCTTGAAATTGAAGGCGTTTTAATAACTATGTATGACGGGCGTGCGCTAATTTCTAGGCAAATTCGCGAAGAAATAACCAAATATTTCGGCGATAAGGTTTTCTCGACGGTTATTCCTAGAAATATAAGGGTGTCGGAAGCGCCAAGCCACGGTGTTCCCGTTATGCTCCACGATAAGCGTTGCCGTGGCACGCTTGCATACAACGAATTAGTTGAAGAATATCTAAAGAGGTGTGAATAATGGCTAAAGGTTTAGGAAAAGGCTTTGCCGCACTTCTTGCTGACACGCAAGAAGATTATAACAAGTTTTCGTTTGAGAGCCTTGGCGAAGAGGGGCTTGAGATAAAAAATAGCGTTATTGAGATTGATATTGCTCTAATTGAGGCTAACCCAAATCAGCCAAGAAAGGTTTTCGAGCCGACTGCGCTTCAAGAACTTGCTGATTCTATTGCGCTTCACGGCGTTATTATGCCTATCGTTGTAAACAAGAAAGGCGAAAAATATATGATTATCGCGGGTGAGCGTCGTTGGAGAGCAAGTAGGCTTGCCGGAAAGAAGACCGTTCCCGCTATCGTTAAGGATTACACTGAAAGACAAGTTAAAGAAATTTCGCTCATTGAAAACCTTCAACGTGAGGACTTGAACCCTATCGAAGCGGCAAACGCAATGAAGCAGCTTATGGACGAATATAACATCACCCAAGAGGATTTGGCTGAGAGAATTGGTAAGAGTCGTTCCGCCGTTGCTAACACATTAAGGCTTTTGACCCTAGAGCCTGAAGTTATTGACCTAGTATCTAGCGGTGCGCTATCTCAAGGCCACGCTAGAGCGCTTATCACGCTTCCTAAGAACGAGCAAGTTTTGATTGCAAGAAAGGCAGTTGCTAAGCGAATGTCGGTTAGAGAAGTTGAACAAGCCGTTAAAGATTATTATAATCCACCTGAAGAACTTCGCCGTCAAAAGAAGGCTAAGCAAGAAGCGCAAATGAGCGTTGAACTTAAAGATTTAATCGTTAGGATGCAAAGAAGTTTCGGCACTAAAGTTTCGGCTATTGGCAACGATAGAAAGGGTAGAATTTACATAGATTATTACACCCGTGACGATCTTGATAGAATTTCCGAACTTTTAGAAGAGTTGAGCGACAAAGGAAATAAGTAGGCCTATAAGTCGATTAAACGCATAAAAATATAAAAATAAGCCCTTGCTTTTGCAAGGGCTTTTAGTTTTGTTGAATAACGTTTTATAACTTTTCAATAGTAATTTTTGCTATTTTTTGAGTTGTTTCAGTTATTTTTAATTTTGCGCAAATATCAACGCCGAGCGCAATAAAAATTTCGTTCTCTTTTGCAACGAACAGCATTTCGTCTTTTTTAGAAGCGGGAATTTTCTTGTCGGTTAAAAATTTCTTTAAAGATTTTTTTCCACCACCAAATTTCTCAATTTCGTCGCCAATAGTTCTAGTTCGAATAACGGAGTTTTTTGGAAGAGCGTCAAAGTCAAAATATAGAGCAGTTTTATCGCTTTTGTCATAGTTTTGAACGAGCGTGGTTGTGATTTTATAGCCACCAAGCGTTATTTCGCCAAGGCTAAAAGTCGTTGAAAGTTGGTTTTTACAAGCAATCTTTTTAATTATAATAAAGTCGTGTTCTCTAACAGCCACAATGCCAAATTTAAGTTCTGCTTTCTTTCCTGTTTGGTTTTTGGTAAGGGCAAAAACGGCGTCGATATGCGCTTTTTCATAGTCCTTAGTGAAGCCGAGTTCATTAAAAGCAAGAATTAAGCATCTAGAGAAAACGGGGTATTGAAGATTACAAGGAATTTTAAAAGTTTCGCCTTCAATTATCAAATTTTCTTTAGCAAGGCTATAGAGAAATTCGTCGTCTTGTAAAGACGTTTGGCTAAAGCGAAGAATAGCGTCTTCAAAGTTAGGAAAAACCTTTTTTATTTGTGGAATTATGCTATGGCGAATTGCGTTTCGAGAGAAGTTTTCATCAAAATTTGACTTATCAACAACAAACGAAAGTTGGCGTTTTTGGGCATATAGGCCCACTTCTTCTTTAGAAACGGCAAGAAGCGGGCGAATAATTTTGCCAAGATAGGCACTATCTTTAATGCCAGTTATGCCTTTTAAAGACGAGCCACGGAAGAGGTTAAATAGAATTGTTTCAACGCTATCGTTTTTGTGGTGAGCAACTGCAACTTTAGTGCAAAGATTTTTATTTATTGCATCGAAAAAGCAGTTGTAGCGCAAAATGCGAGCGCTTTGCTCTAGCGTGAAGCCGTTTTCTTTTTGGAAGGCGGGGGCGTTGACGGTGTAAGAATAAAAAGGCACGCCGTAACTTTCAGCAAGGGCTTTGCAAAAAGCGGAATCTTTTAAAGAATCTTCGCCCCGAATACCGTGTTCCACGTTGATTGCGCAAACCGAAAAGCCCCTTTCCTTAGAAAAAGAGCACAAAATGTCAAGAAGGCAAACGGAATCAACCCCGCCTGAGAGAGCAACGGCAATAACGTCGCCTTTATTAATTTGTGAAAAATCAACGCGTAACATAAAAGGATTATAGCACATTAAAAATTTTTATGCAAGGTAATTGGTCGAAAGTTGGCTCTAAGAAAAAATTTTGGGCAAGAATTTAAAAAATATAATAAATTTATTGAAAAACAGTTGACAAAACCTAAAAATTAAATTAAAATACATTAGCATTATCGACGCGGAGTAGAGCAGCTTGGTAGCTCGTCGGGCTCATAACCCGGAGGTCGCGAGGTTCAAATCCCGCCTCCGCAACCATTAGTTTATTCATTTTCTAAAAATGGATGTGGCGGCGTAGCTTAGTTGGTTATAGCGGCCGGTTCATACCCGGCAGGTCGTTGGTTCGAATCCGACCGCCGCTACCATATAAGGCCCCTTGGTCAAGCGGTCAAGACATCGCCCTTTCACGGCGGTAACACGAGTTCGATTCTCGTAGGGGTCACCAGTCGCAATCTTATCCGAACTCAAATTCGGGTAAGATTGTTCTTTTTTTGCAAAAAACAAACTCAAAATATTAGATAAAATGCGGAATTTTGAGCCTTAAGAATTTTGAAAAAAGTCGTTTGTCAAAAATTAAAACTGAGCATTTTTTTCAAGCCAAAAGACGGAACTTAAAAATTGGAATATCCGTTTTGTGCATATTTCCGTTAGGTGGATAGGCGTAAACTTTCTTCTCACAAATAGAAAAATAACCCTGACTTTCGTCGGGGTTATTTTTGATTGGCGTATTAAATATTATATCAATTTTGTCGTTGTAAAGAATAATTTCTTTAACAAAATATGCAATGAGCATTTGAGGTTCTAAATCAAGTCCCTTTTCAAAAAATTTTTTAATTTCCGATTTAGGTATCAAGATATTTTCTTTGAGTTTCTCAGAGGCAATTTGGATATCAATTTCTGCTTTTCTATTTTCGAGTTCGTTTATTCTATTCGCTGTTGTGTTGGTGAAAATACCTTTTTCGATAGCGTCCGTTAAGTTTTTTAATGAAGTTTCAATTTTGCTTTGTTCTAATAATAGCATTTTTAACGAACTATTAGATTCCGCAACTTTTTTCTGATATTCATAAAGTCTATTTGTTAACTCATTTAAAACGTTAGTCTTTTTTAATTCGAATTTAATATGTTTAATAACAAGTTTTTCAATAGCGTTTTTTTCAATAGTTGTTTTAGGGCAATCTTGAAGATGCTGTTTTACAGTCCTACATTTGTAATAGTAGTTCATTTGTCTGTTTTTACCCGTTCCACTATCTCCGTTCATATTTGCCCCGCAGTAGCCACATTTTAGCTTTTGACGAAGTAAATATGTTACGGCTTTACTATTTTTACCGTGTTTATTGATTTCAGATATTTTTCTAACTCTTTCAAAAAGCTCGTCTGAGATTATTCTTGGATAAATATTATCGATAATTTCTTCACGAAGTGTGTATTTCCCAGTGTATTTTTCATTTTTCAATATACCATAAACAATGTTATAGGTGAAAGGATTTCCTTTAGCTGTAATACCTTTGCTTGTTAGAGTGCTTATAATTTCTCGAACGATTTTTCCGTGTGAGTATTCTTCGAAAATATATTTTACAACTTCGGCTTGTTCCTCGTCCACAAAAACACGTCTATTTTCTTTTCTATAACCGTAAGGAAGCGTTCCACCTTGCCAGAGACCTTTAAGTCGTGTTTCTCTCATTCCACGCCTTACTTTTTGAGCAAGTTCTAATGAATAATATTGGTTCATACCTTCAAGCAAACTTTCTAAAATTATGCCTTCAGGGGTATCGGGAATATTTTCCATAGCGGAAAGAACCTTAACACCGTTGTCTTTGAGTTTCTTTTTGTAAATAGTTGATTCGTATTTATCTCTCGAAAAACGATCAAGTTTGTAAACGAGAACGAAGTCCCAAGCCTTTTTAGCACTATCTTTAATCATTTTTTGGAAAAAAGGTCTATTGTCGTTAGTTCCTGTTAGTGCCTTGTCAATATAATTATCGACAATTAAAATACCATTTTGTTTAGCGAAATTTTCGCAAACACGAAGTTGTCCTTCGATAGATTGTTCTGTTTGTTTGTCGCAAGAATATCTTGCATAAACTACTGCTGTTTTCATTATTTTTTATCTCCTTTTAGATTTTTTATAAAGTTCAATCATACGATTAATTATTGTGTTGTAAAAACTATTAAGCTCTTCTTGAGAAAGACATTCTATTTTTAACTTATTAGGCTTTACAACTTTTAAATTTAATTCTTTCAAACCTACACCCCCGTTTTTAGAGCATAGAAAAAAGACGTAATACACAACGGTATTTTCGCCTTAAAACACACCACTGACTTCTATGCGAAGTGATAACCGGGGATTGCTGTTTTTCGATTTACGTTAATTTCTTGCTTTTTGATTTTTGTGATATGATTATAACCGAGAAAACAGAATAAAACCATCACATAAGTCGATTAAAGCATCTATAAAGTAATTTTTAATTCTCATTTTTTCTCTTTTTTTCTCATTCAAAAACAAAAAAGCAATTAAATTAAATTTTGTTTTAAAACCAAACTCTCACTTTTGGCAACGCCAAAACACTATAACCACCGGGCTTTGTCAAGGCGGTAAAATTTTAAAAATAAAATAGCAAAAAAAGTTTGCATAAATAGCTTTTCGTTTAAAAGCCAAAGCACAAGTTTTTTACCTTTACAAAGAACAAGGTTATAGTAAACCAGAAAAAGAAAACTAAAAAATGGCCCGGAATAATCCGAGCCATTTTCCTTTTGTATGAAGTTTAAAGTAATTAAAAAAGAAGTTAAAAATCAAGCACAAAAAAGAGAAAAATAATTTTGCTATTAGTCAATTAAAGAATATTTTAGCATAACAATGTGTCAAAATCTGTCAAATTTAACAAGAAATTTAAGGTTAAAAATTATATTTTTTTTACTAAAAATGACCAAAAAATTGCTTGCAAATGTCGAACAAATGTTCTATAATAAAATCACGGTTTAGCGTTGCAGAAATAAATTAAGGGGGTGTAAAATCAAAAAAATACTATCTAATGCTGAGCCTTTGTTATAATCTTAGTTAAGGCAAAATTTAACAAAAGATATGTTATATATAATGAAATGCTATTGCGAAGGAACGTCCAACCTTGCTTAAATGGTGTTTTAAATTCAAATATATATAATAAGGACAAAAAATAATGGAAGTAAGTATTATGCAAACTAATGTAGAATTCATTTTTGGTATTTGCCCACACTGTGGAAAGACGTTTATAGACGTAGCAGACGGTTCGGTAGCAAGAACAAAGTGCGGAAATTGCAAAACTACGTTTATTGTTTCTGCAAAGAACGGCGAAATGAGATTTCAAATAATAAAAGATATTAAAAAAGTTTCTAACGCTAACTAAATTACAACTTAATAAACACAATTATTTGTAAGTGTCGAAACAGAGTGCTTTAGGCGAGTTGTTTGATTGCAATAATTAAGATTTGTTAGTGTAAGTGTTTATAGCGACGATATGACCTATAGACCTAACAGATTTAAGCTGAATTAACGTTCGGTTTATTTTTGTTAGGTCTTTTTTTAATGCCTCAAATTTAAATTTATGCCCCAAGGCGTGATTCAGTTCACAGACTTGGGGTTTTGAATTGAATTTTTTTGAGGTATTAAAATGAAAATAATTAATTATGAAATTGAAAAAGGCAAATTTATTGAAGTAGAAGTATCTGATGAAATGTATGAAGCGTATCAAAAGATTAATTTAGAAACAACTCGCAACGATTGGAAATTCGATTGGCGAGAAAAGAAAGCTGATATTTCATTGGAAAAATTAGAAGAAGCAGGTGTTGAATTTGCAAGCGAAGATCCTAACGTTGAAGAAAATTTATTAAAGGCCGAAGAAATTGAAATGTTAAGAAGGGCGATTGATTTGTTAAGTGATGAAGAAAAAGATTTAATAAAAAGATATTACTTTTTAGGTCAAAAATATGAGATTATTGCTAAAGATTACGGTGTTCAGCATCCTGCTATTGTAAAGCGTATGCAAAGAATTTTAAAAAAAATTAGAAAAAATTTTGCACAATAATGGAACAATTACCCCTTGTCCACTCCTTATAAGTGAAGGGTGTTGACATCAGAAACTAAAAAAGGAGATATGAAATGACAAAAGAGCAAGTTAGAACAGACTTAAAAGATATTCGTTATTATTACGCCAATAAGAAAATATTTGATAAGTTTTACGATGGCGAGTCGAGAGCTGAGAAACTTTGTAAAAAGTATAAAATCGCAGTTATGGAAGCACCGGCAAAATTAGCGTCAATTTACATTGGGTTGTATGTGAATAATAACACTTGTGAAGCGTTGGCTTATGATATGGAAAGGTCATTTCAGCATATCTCACGGTTAAATTCTGAGTTGATGGACTTTCTCGCGAACTATTTTAACAGGGGGTAAAAACTATGGAATTTAATTTGGAAAAGATTATGTCTGAAGAAAACGTAAACGTCTATTTAACAGATGATTATATCGTAGTTCAAAGCATTAGTTTTTTAAAGAACGAGGTAGGTCAACTTTTAACGATAAGCCACGACCTATACTTTGCCAAAACCAGAGAACGCTTTGAAGAATATTTAGACCAATTCCTAATTGATGGAACACTCGTGCAAGGAAAGAGAATAAAGACAACTTTCCATGTAAGAGAATATATCGACTAAGGTATATTCAATAAGCAATTTCAAGCAAAAGAGTTGAAAATCGACCTATAGCGTTACATTTATTGTAAAGGTGGCCACCTACGCAATGTCGCCGGGAACGTGTTGTTCCAATAAAAAGCTTGATAATTGCAAGTAAAAATTTAATAACAAACTTTGTTTAGCGTGTAGAATAGCACGCCGTGATAACAAAGTAAAATCTAAACATTTTTAAGGAGAATTATTATGGCAAAGAAATCTACTGAAGCTCAAACTTCAAAAAGAAATTATAACGAAAGACGTTGGATTAAACCGGGCGTTCGAGCAAAAGGTTATGCAGAAGAACGTAAGGCGAAAGTTCACCAACGTGGTCCAAAGGAAAATCACGAATTAGATGATTATCAAAAAGGTCTTCGTTCGGGTTACCTTCTTTGTCAGTCAGACCACGCAGGCTTGTATAAATATAAGAAAGCGTTGAACGAAGGTAAGACTAAAGAAGAAGCTCGTGCTATTTCTAAAATTAAAGGTAAAAAGTAATTAAGGGGGAAAAGAAAAATGGCAAATAAAGCAACCGAATCAACAATTATGGTAGAAAGAGAAGTGTTTGAAAAAGATGGTAAAGAATACTTTTCATACTTCATTCAAGGCACTGTTAGAGGACAGAACGTAAGAATTGGTGTAACTCCACCAGACGTAGGCGGTTATACGGTATTAGATATCGTATTTAACGGCAATACGAAAGCAAAGTTAAAGGTGACACCATTTGAAATGAAATCTAACGACGGTGAAGTAATTAAGGGTAATTCTTATAGCGTTTACTCTGAAGACGAAGATGGCGAGATTTACGAGTGTGCTATTAGACCAAACAGAGCATCAGACAAATCGCTACTTAAAATGCTTATAAGATAATTAAGCAATTAGATCCTGTGGCGAAAAATCGTCACAGGATTTTTCATTATTAAAAGGAGAATATTATGACGAAGAAACTATCAATTTTATCTATTTTTGTGTCGATAATCGCCTTATTTATGGCTTTTATGATACCGACAACTTATTGTTTAGCAAGTGAAGCAAAAGCTGTTACGTTATATGACACAAGCGCTGTGGCTTCTGGTTTAACAAGTGCTTTTGACGAAAACGTAGATATGACCGTTTACGGTTATTCAACTTCTACAAAATCTTTATCGAACGTTGTTGTCAACAATAAAGAATATAAGTTATGTGCGCCATCTGGCGGTAATTCTTCAACTTCAAAATATATACTTTTTGAAATTGATTATGATTTTACAATGTATGTGGTTGGAGCGTCAAACAGTAGCACAAAAACTTACGTAGCGTTAGGTAGTGAACCTAAATATACGACTAACGATACCATTATTGCAACGTATGAAACTGCTAATGAGTATGTAGGAGCAACAAGCCCAGTAATGGAAGCTGGTGCATATTATCTAACTTTCAATAGTGCAGTAAATTTATGTGAAATAACGGTAGCTGAATATATTGAGCCAACAACAACGCCTAACGAAAACACTTCTTCTGAAACGCCTTCGACGTCGGTGGAAGATAACACTCAAACGGGGGCTGGTACAGGCGAAAACTCAAGCGTTGAAAACGGTGAAAACAGCGATTTATCGACTGATAGCCCTACTTTTGATGCTAAAAAGACAATTAAAATCTTAATCGGAACTGCTTTAGGTCTAACTTTAGTATTTGTAATTATAATGATTTGTTTAAAGGTTTTTAAAAAGAAACCAAACGACGATTATGAAGATTATGACGACTATGACGACTATGACGATTGGGATAGTTGGGAATAAAACAAGGGGGAATATAAAATGACAAAGAAAATCACAATTATTATTTACATAGCTATTATCGTTTTAATTTTAGGTTTGGCGTTATCGCTATTCATTAAATATAAAGATAATATTGCAGATGCACTAGATATTGATCCGGGCATCGAATTTACTGCCGACAAGGTAAAAGACAAGATATTTAGTAGGGTTGATGATGGTGTTCAAATTTACACGTGCAAAAACTTTAGTTTATGGTCAAGTGCCTTTGCTGACGTATATGAAGTTGCTTATGAGAAAGATGGCGTTACTTCAATTTCATCTCTACCTGCCGATGATGGAACGACTTTTAGTCACTTGATTGTTTTAAATGGTAGCACACCTGTTTGGAACTTAACTAACCGAGCAGAAGAAGGAAAGACTTTTGATTTATATTTTACTGTCACCGACGGTTATGGTTTAACTAAAGCAGACGACCTGTATTATGCAAAAGGCGGTTCGGTGTTAGCAACTGAAAGCGCTATTGGTGTTTTTGATGATACAGGTAAGGCTATTAAGTTAAGTGGTGATACGGGAAATAAGACTTGCGAACTCGGTCAGCCTTACAAGGTTACATTCACTTTAGGAGCAGGTAAATCTTGTGTGTTAAAGTCTTCTTCAAACAGACTTGTAATTTACGGAATTAACTGTTACTAAGCCTATAAGTCGATTTTTAGGGGGTTTTTATTATGGTTAATATGACTTTATCTAAAAAAATCGGGGTTCTTTTTGCTTGTTTTATGCTAATAGTGGGGAGTTTATTCTCCCCACGAAATGGTAATATTGCATATGCTTCAACAGACAACAATTTTGAAAAATCTACAGTAATTCAAGACTTGGAAGGCTCGACTTTAAACGGTCAAAAATTTGACTTAGCAAATTATCCGTTTGATGAAAAAGGCACGCCAAAGCTTATAAGTTTTTTGGAATATTGTTATTCGTTTAAATCTTCGATGCAAGATAATTATGCCTTGTATATTTACATATATAATCCGCAAGGAAAAGAGTTTAACGTAAGTTCTAACAGAAACAAAATTCAGTTGCGTGTAGGGGAGACGGGAAACTTTGAAAAGTATGAATTAACCTTTCTAAACTATACAAATGAAATTGGTTACGAAGGCTTGTTCTATAAGTTTAAAGTAAAATTAAATCTTGCTCAAAGAAACGCAATACTAAGCAACGTAAAGCAAAACGCTAGAGTATACGAGGTAAGCGGTTATGAATTATGTGTAGGTTCTGAAGTAACTGAATATAAGTGTGCAACGAAATATACATATACAGGCTTTGCAAAGGACTATGGTCCGCCAAGTGCGACAAGTAGCACGTTATCTTCAACTGTTGATGGAATTAGTGATACTTTGAGTTTGAAGGTTAATCCAACTTATTATCGCCCAGAAGGTGCTAACGGAAAGAATCAATATACTCAGGACAGTTTGCATAGTGTATATTTTGCCGTTCCTAATTCAATGATTAAAGAATACGGTGAAATGACGGCGGTTCATGCAACGTGGCTAAATGCGGTTACAAAACCAGCTATCGTAACGGGAAATCAAGAAGCGTTTAAAACGATTAGCGATAGTTGGCTTGGCGTTAACGTTGGAAATGGTAACGCCAACTTAACCTATGCTTATGCAGGGGCTTATTCTTACGGTTGGTCTGCAGGTTCTGGTCTAGTTACCACTGATTTTTATAAAGTTGGGTATGATTATAATTGCTATTCGCCTAATGCTTTCTATAAGTTTACTCGTTCAGAGTATGGTTCGCAGTTAGATGCTTTGTATATGATTTTTAATTCTGGGGTAAAAGATAACAGCGCCGATACTTACACTGTTACTTCTGAAGAAATAACTAAAGCTATGTTAGATAGTGCGACGAAATTTGGGGGTGAACTTGTAAACGATAAGTATAGCAAGGCAATCTTTGCGAGCGTAGATAGTGAGTTTACGGATATCAATATTGAGTCAACGGCAGAGTATAATCTGACGAATAAAATAATTTCACAAAATTTCTGGCAAGAAATTTGGGGGAATTATTCAGAAACAGACTATAGCGATGCGTTTAATGGAATAAAGGCTATTCAAGCGATAGATAAGACCAAAGATTTAGAAGGGACTAATGCACAAATATCCAAAAGGTTGTTTGTGGGAGAAAACGATTGTGAAGAACTAAAAGCCTTTTGCAATTCAGTTCAAAACGTTAATAATACGGTTTATTTATTCCGTTATCAAGTAAGTGATTATATAGCTCAAGAAGCGTCGTTATTAAAGATAAGTAGTTTTTTAGGTATTGATTCTTGGAGCGAAGTAGATACTAACGCCTATTTTTTCCAACAAACGGTTAACCTTGATTTTGATATTATAGACGTAACCTTTACTAAAGATAACGTAAAAACTGTAATTCCTGTTGTTATGTCGCCAATAGATATTATTCACGATGGCACGTCGCCAATAATAACTGAAGGCGATGGAAAACCTTGGGTGATAATTTTGGCGATTATAGCGGTGATTGTGCTTATTATAATCTTATGGCCTGTGCTTCCGTATATAGCAAAAGGAATTGCTTGGGTAGTAATGCTTCCTGTAAAGGCTGTGAAAGGGATTGCCGAGTTAATTGATAAAGGTGAATTGTCTAAAGAGGACAAGCAAGATAAGGACTTTAAAGATGATTAAAAAGTAGCAAAAAGGAAGGTAAAAGAGCGTTATGAAGATACTAAAAAACTTAATTAAAGTGCTTATAGGTGGACTTTTGCTTTTGTTTGTAGGATATTTCTTCTATATAGGGGGTAAACTATGAAGCTAATAAAAGCACTTCGAAGAATAAATTATAGGCATTATCTTTGTTTGATAATAACTCTCGGCTTTGTGGCATTTGCAATCTTCGTTTTTCCTGATGCTTTCGGTAGGCTTATCGAGAGCATCAAGGATTTCGGAGCGTCTTGTGGATACTACGTTGACGAGCTTTTTTTTGACGGTGGAAGATTTGTGCCTACGGTAAAAGATTATTCTAAATTGTTTAACGACGTTCCTATTGATTTGCCGATAAAAATTCCTGAAAACGTTGAGGTTCTAAAGAGTAATTGGGAAAGATATTGGGAAATGTTCGTTGATATAAAATACGTTAAAAGTTATCTAAAAATATTTCTAAAAGGGGCTTATAACTTTACCAAAATAATGTTGATAGTTTTACCGTTTATTTTGGCGACAGTTCTCTATTTTAAGCACTATTTTGAAAGTCAAAACAACAAGTATAACAAAGATAGTATTCCGTTGAAAGTTACAAAAGTTATAGCCAAATATACATATATCCCTATTAAGACGTGGATGGTTTTGTTTATTGAGTTTATAAAAGAAAATAAGGCTTATTTTATAATCTGGGTAATGATTTTTTCTTATGCTTTCAATTTGATGTCTATCGTGATAGAATTTTTGGCGTTTTATTTGTATTTCGTTGTATCACTTGATATTGCAAATATTTACGTTCAAATAGTAAAGCTGTTAAAAGATTTATCTTCATTGATAGATTTTGTTCCTGTTTTTGTTTGGTGCATAATAGCCTTTTGCATTTTTCTTCATATGCGTAAGAATATTGCGTATAAAATGTTGAATCATATGGAAAGAAAGAATAGGGGTTTTATAAACGCAAGACCTATTGTGTATATGGTATGTGGAACGATGGGTATGAAAAAAACGACCACGATATCCGATATGGCTCTTTCTCAGGAAGCAATGCTTAGAGATAAGGCTTTTGAAAAGATTTTAGAAAACGATTTAAGGTTTCCTTTCTTTCCGTGGATCAACTTAGAGAACGCACTAAAAACTGCAATTAGCAATCATCAAGTATATAATTTAGCGACTTGCCGAAAGTATGTAAAAAAGAAAAAGTTGCGTTGGCAAAAGAACGGGTGCAAAGCAAAAATTTTTGATTACGATTACGAGCGTTACGGTTTAGAATATGATGATAAACTACGCATTATAAACGTTTGGGAAACGATTGAAAACTACGCACAATTATACTTCATTTACATAGTTCAAAGTTCGCTAATAATTTCTAATTATTCAATAAGAACGGATGCAGTTTTAAGAAGTTTAGGAAACTTTCCTATGTGGAATAGTGGGTTCTTTAGGCGTGATAGTCGCCTTATAGACGCATATTCAAGACATTCTCATATATTAGACTTCGATAGTTTAAGGCTTGGAAGAAAAGTCGTGGAAGATAATAAATATAAGGACAGTTTTGAGTTTGGCGTTATAAATTTAACGGAGATTGGAAAGGAGCGTGGCAACAATTTAGAGAACCTTGAAAAGAAAAAGAAGGCAAATGAAACAAATCAAAAGAACGACTTGTTTAACCATTGGTTGAAAATGGTTCGACATAGTGCAACTGTTGACAATTATCCGTTTGTAAAAGTAATAACCGACGAGCAAAGAGCAGCAAGTTGGGGAGCTGATGCAAGGGAGCTTTGTCAAATAATAACCAACGTAGATGGTGGTGACAATAAATTGTGTTTACCGTTTTTTGCGTTGGGGGGACTAATTCACGAAATAATTTATAACAAATTTAACGAATTGTATTATAGGTATCGCTATGTTCGAGCTGATAATACATTATTTATGTATTCGTTCAAAAAGCTTGTAACAATGATTCATAGTCATTATGAGCGAGTGTATAATCAGTTTGGTTATTCTGCGGTAAGGACAAAGAT
The DNA here is from genome assembly GCA_045534575.1 of Christensenellaceae bacterium. GTDB lineage: Bacteria > Bacillota > Clostridia > Christensenellales > Borkfalkiaceae > UBA4636. Next base: position 135,889 of record JAZSJZ010000001.1, on the reverse strand, counting down.
AGAAGAAGGAACGCAAGACGGAAAGATAAAGAGAAACTATTACTATTTAATGAACAAGAAAATTTATAGTAAAAGATTTTCAACTGACTGTTATAGTGATTTCTTTACTTTAAAGGCGTTAATGTCGAAGTATGGTATTGATGATTTACCAGAATATGAAACTGAAAAAGCAACGATGTATGAATTATTGCAACAGAACAGTTATTTTATCAGCGATATCTTCTCGGGCTTTTTGAACGCCAGCAATGATTCCGAGCAAAACTAAATAACTGACGAAAAATAAAAAGTAAGGAGAGTTTTATGCCGTATGAAGAAGCAAAGGTCTATCATGATGGCAGCCATTATATTGCAATTCCGCATACAAATGGTATTAAAAAATCTCGCCCGAAACATAAAGAAAAAGAAATATTGTTAAGGAGCGTTGTCAGCGAAGATGGTGAAGCGATAGAAGAAGTTGTCCAAACGCCTAAAAGGAGCGATTTAGCCGACAAAACAAAGCCTTATGATGACAATCTCATAGATATGATTTTGAAGGCTGAAGAAAGCGAAATTAAGGCGAAGGAGCAACAAAAAGATAAGGAAACTACGAGGACGACAACGCTCTCGAAAGAGTTTGAAAATTTTTACTCGCAATGTATAAGCAAAGGGCGTAAAGAAAAGGAAAATTTTCTAAAAAAGCATTTGCGAAAGTTTTTTAAGAGCGATGAAAGCACTATGCTCTACGTTAATCATAAACTTGATTGCAAGTTTAGGTCTATGCTTGACAGAAAACGTAGGTTTTTGAGGAAAGCCTATCTTAATACGTTTAATTATTTTGCGACTTTTACTTACGACGAAAAGCTACATACGCCAGAGAGTTTCAAGAAAAAACTTATGAGTTATTTAAATAATATGCACTCAAAGAAAGGTTGGACCTATATGGGCGTGTGGGAGCGTTCCCCAAAAGGCAGAGTTCATTTTCACGGGTTGTTTAATATCCCACAAGGAACTATGCCGGGGGAGATCGTGGAAGTAAAAGATTATTCTATAGTAACAAAGCGTATTCAAACGTCGATGCAAAACACTTATTTTAATAAGAGATTTGGAAGAAGCGATTTTCAAGAAATAGACCAAAACGCAATAAGGTATAGCAACGTGTTAGAATATTTGCTAAAATACATAACTAAGACCGAAGAAAGGATAGTTTATTCTCGTGGACTTCCGATGTATTACGTTACTGATATTTTAGATGATGACGTAATAACTAAGTTGAACGAAGAAGATAATAAGGTGATCTTGTTCGACGACTTTTCTTGTTTTGAAGAAGGTGAGTATTTAGGGCAAATAAGTGACGAAAAAACTAAAAAAATTATTCGCAAAGCAAACAGTTAACAAAATGGCGAATTATGGTAGGAACAAAAAAGCGCCTGAATGTTGAGTTATCAGCGGTTTAGCGATAACCAACTTCAGGCGTTTTATCCATTTTGGTACGTTTATTTTAGTTTTGTTAGACACGCCCTTGTCGAGCGGAGCGAAGCGACGCTCTCGTTTCAAGACAAGGGCGTGTCTAACTGTAAAACGGGTTAATTTATAACGTTTCACTTTGTTTTGTTTTTAGGGTTGTGATAGATAAGATACTGTGAAATTGCATAGCATACATTATAGTGCGTAATATTTTATATGAGACTGTTTGATCATATATACTAATTTAAACAGAGTTTAAAATATAAAGGTAATATTAGTAAAATTATGACGATCTTAGAAAGAATTAAACAATTAAACGAAGAACGTGGTTGGAGTTATTATGAATTAAGCAAAAACTCAAACATATCAGAATCAACGATATATTCTTTAATTAGAAGAAATAAAGCTCCATCAATTCCCGTTCTTGAGAAAATTTGCTTAGCTTACGGCATTACGTTGTTCCAATTTTTTAAGGATATAGTTGATCCTACATTAACTGACGAGCAAAATGATTTGTTAATTAAATGGTCAAAATTAGATGGTCTTGATAAGAAAACTATAATGCAAATCATTGACCATATTGTATCCATTAAGAAAAAATGATTTTGTCCTTGTAGAAATATTTGAAAAACAACTAAATTTGTGCTATAGTAATCATACTAAGGGGATGAAATGTCGTTATTAAAAACAAAAGTTAACAAATTATTATTAAAATTTAAAAATGGGAATAATTATGCATTAAAGGAACTATTTGACCTTTTGTATAAGAAATTAAAGATCGTAGCTTATCAGTATTTAAAAAATAAAAACGACGCTGATGATGTTGTATCGTTAACATTTATTCAAATAAATGCAAGTATTTCGCAGTTTGATATCACAAAGGACGGATATAATTGGATTTGTAAAATTGCAGAGAGAAAAGCTTTAGATTTAAACAGAAAATTTTTTGAAACTGAGTTAGCTAGTGAAAATTTAATTGAAGAAAAAAATATTTTTGACGAGATTGATAATAAGCAAGATATATATGAAATGATAAAAAAATTAGACAAAGAGGAACAAGAGCTAATTTATTTATATTTTTTTAGTGGATATACATATAAAGAGATAGGAGATAAAAAAGGGTTTTCGCCACAGATGGCTCATAAAAAAATAAAAAGGATAATTCAACAATTGGGGCAACGTACTAAAATTTAATTTTTTAGTTGAAAAATCTTAATTGTTTGCGTAAATATAGTGAAACCATTGAGGAGGTTTTTGCTATGAAAAAATTTTTATTTGTATGTTTAGTTTGTGCTTTAACTATTTGTTGTTCCTTAACAAGTTTTACTGCTTTTGCAGCGGAAAATGATTTGCAAACAGGAATTAGATATACAGACGCGCACGCTGTTTCCGCTTTATCTAACGAAGTGTTTAGTTATTCTTCAATGAATATTTTAGAATCAAACTTTACGCCAGCAAATTGCACTAACTATACTTCTAATTTGTCTAATTCGTGCGGTGCTGTCGCTGGGGCAAACGTTGTTGGTTATTATGACCGATATATAGAGACTTTAATACCGAATTATTCATCATATCATTCAGTTTTAAAAAGGTATCGACAAGCAGATTCAACATATGTTCCAGCATTAATAAACAACCTCTATACGCTAATGAGAACTAATATTGATGATGTTGGGGTTAGTCAAAGCGATTTTTTAAGCGGGTTAACACAATATGTATCTAACACAGGAAATCATTTTGCTTATAGTTCAATTTTTTCTTCATCTGGTTTAAATTATTCAGCAGTAAAGAATGAAATTGATCAAGGAAGAGTGCTTTTATTATTTAGCGCCCCAAGTCATTTATATAAGTTAACTTACTCTAATAATACTGCGACGATATCTTCTTGCAATGTTACAAGTGCTCATATTATGGTAATATATGGTTACGAAAGAATATCCTATACTTTAATTAATGGGCAAACAAGAGTTGATACATATTTGTCAGTATGTTCTAATGTGCCTGGATACGGGCAATCTTATTTTTCAATTAATTCTACATCAGATATAGTAGATGTAATAACGACGAATATATATTAAGGTAAATAATGTTAGAAAAAAGATTTGACAAAAAATTAAATGAATTGACAGATGAAGAGCAAAAAGCAAAGGATGCATGTTGGCAAAAAATCGAAAGTGAAACAGGTTTGTCTTTTGAAAAACCCAAAGGCTTTACAACAAAAGGACTTTTTGCTTTAGTATCGTGTTGCCTAGTGGTTTGTTTAATTTTGCCTATTATTTTATTTAATGTTTTAGACAAAAAGGAAGATAACATTTACAGATTTTGTGATACTGATTATTACATTACATCTTCTACAGAAACATTAAAAGAAAAGTCAGCAAGCGACATTAATTTGTTGTTTGTAGATGACTGGTATGTTGATGAAGGAACCACAAAACTATATGTAGATATCAATAATTCAGAAGAAGTATTAGGCATATTAGAAACGGCATACGACTTGGAAACGCTAGATGAAATTAAAATAACGATTTTATATAATAATATCCTTTTCGATACTATCGAAGGATTGAGAGCAGATATGTCATTATGTGAAACTTACCAAAATATTGATATTTACTATTGTTCATACACAAACAGCAATAATGTTTATTTTAAATATAACGGCTACACATATTTTATAGAATGTTATTACGCGTCATCAGAAATCGTGTCAATAAGCGCAGCAAAAAAATTAATAGATTCAAGAGTATAGTAAAAAGATTGCAAAATTTTTGCAATCTTTTTTTTGTGTAAACAAAAAAGTTAAACTCACCCAAAAAATTAAATTTTGGGTGAGTTTTATGTATAGTTTTTTAGCTTAAAAATATTTGCATATTTTGGTTGATAAAAATAATTTTAAATACGTAAATTTAATAAAGAGAATATCTAACCATTAGGAGAAAAATATGGAATCTAAAACATATGAAAGAAAACCCAAAGAAAAGCTGCCTGTTTTAGCTATTTGCTATGATTTTGATAGAACGCTTACTCCAGAAGAAATGCAATCACAAGGAATTATTCAAGCGCTGGGTTTTGATCCCACTAGTTTTTGGAACAAGTCCAATGCTTTTGCGGAACAGAATGATATGGACCAAAACCTTGCATATATGTTTCAAATTTCTGATTTGGCGGAGGGTAAAATTGTTGTTAATAAACAAACTTTTCTCGACTATGGTTCAAAAGTTATATTATATCCAGGAGTAGAAGAATGGTTTGAAAGAATTAAAAAATATGGCCAAGAAAAAGGTGTAATAATAGAACATTACATAATTTCAAGCGGAATAAAGGAAATGATTGAAGGAACTTCTATTGCAAAGGCAGGTTGTTTTGAGAAAATTTATGCGAATTCATATTATTTTAATGAAAAAGGTGCCGTTAGATGGCCTGCGCAAGTAATTAACTATACGAATAAAACACAATTTCTTTTTAGAATTATGAAAGGTGTTTTGAATATAAACGATTTTGGGGTTAATGATTATTTCAAGCCTGAAGATATTAGAATCCCTTTTAGAAATATAGTTTATATTGGAGATAGCGATAGTGACATTCCTTGCATGAAAGTTGTAACGTCTAACGGTGGGCATTCTGTTGGAGTATATGATCCAGAAATTCAAGATAAGACTAAAGTTTATAAAATGATGCGAGAAAAGCGAATAAAATATTTTGCTCCGTCAGATTATAGAGAAGGCACTCAACTTGACGAACTTATTAAAGCAATAATTGAAAGGACTGCCTCTAATGAAAGATTAGAGCAAATACATATCGAAAATGAAAAAGAGAATTATGAATCTGATTCAAAAACAGATGTGATAAAACGTAAAAAACAAGAATTGATCAGTTCGTTAGAAGATAGTCGAAATTTTGCAAGAACACATGAAATTATTGCTAAGATGGATTCAATAAATTGTTGGAACCAAAGTGAAAAAGAAGAAATTTATAAAATTGCACTTAAAAATAGTCAAGTTGCAAGCATACTTACGGATAACGACATAAAAACATTTTTTGCAAAATTTTTAAAATATGGTAAAAACCTTTCAAATAATGCAAAGCAAATAAAAAGCATTATTAAATTAAGGCCGTAAAAAACATTAGCTGAATTTAATATTTATCGGTCAAATAGCAAAACACAAGAAGCCGAATGCGTTAATGAATGGAATTTCGAAACGGACATTATGCTTGAATTTGGAGAAATTAATTTATATGCAAAATGGTTATAAAAATTTTTAAATAAAATAAGAGGAGAAAAACTATGGCAAAAAAGAATAGGGAAAAGAAAGTTGGAGTTTTTACTGTTTTTATATTGATTTCTTTATTTACAAATATATTAACATCACCTATTATAGGTTTCGCGTATAGTGACAATCAATATGCTTCTTCAATTGAAGATAATGCAGTTTATTTCCTTGTAAATGCTGCAAATACTAGTATTACATTGGATGTTCCTAATTGTAATTATAATGATGGAACAAATATGATTGCATGGACATCGTTGGGGTGGGGCAATCAAAGATTTATCTTAAGAAAACAATTTAACTATACAGTTAATAATGTGTTGTGTGATACATATAGAATGATTCCTTTAGATAAACAAGAAAAAGTATTAGCTATTCAAGACGATAGTGATTTAAGCAACAAGTTTTTGCAAGTTCAATCTGAAAGATATTCTGATGCGAAATTAATGTCTGATAAGTATATTTTTCAATATCATCAAAGTACAAATTCATTTAAAATTTTGACTGGGGCAAGTTCTTTTACTAAATGTTTAGCTCTTAATGGTAGTTCTTCATCAGGCACGCAAATTATTCAAACTGATGTTGTGTCAAACAATGATTCAATGCAACGATGGAAATTAATAAAAACAGATACTCTTGGGATGAATAATAAAAGAGAAGCATATATTGTAGGAACAAATTCAATTCGTTATAATTTAACTATCCCTCAGGCAGGAACTTACGTTATAGAAACTTTAGCTTATGAGAATAATAACGTATCAACATTTTTATCGTTAAATACTACTTCAAATTCTACAATTGTAAACACACAGAACAACTCTACTCAATATGCCGCCATAGAGTATACGTTTAATTCGCCTGGGGATTATTCTATTGTTTTAAGAGGAAAAAACCAGCAACAAATGGGAAATGTTTATATTAATTTTAGGCCGAAGAAGGAAATATATATAAACACGATTTGGGACCCAGTTTTGCAATTAGATAATGTTTCTGGAATTTTGAATACTAGAGGTCAGTGGGCGCAAAAGGGCTATTTTTTAAATGTTTTGGCTAATATAGATAAAACATCAATATACGAAACATTGCCGACAAATCAAACAAAAATGAATAACGATTATTATGTGTTTTGGGGTCATGGTAATCCTGATGGTGTGTTTTATTATAATGGTTTAACAAGTGATGACAAAAATTATTTAAGAGCTATTCAATTACCATCTAATTTAAATAATTTAAAAGAAGCTGTTTGGGTAACATGCGGAGGAGCGGGTTTAAATAATATTAATGGCTACTATACAAGCATGGCTAGAGAAACAGTTGTTAGAGGTGCTGATTATTCTATAGGTTGGCGAGGGGATCTTGGGAATGGTGGTGTTTGGTTAATGAATTATTTTGATGCGTTATTTAATAATTATTCTGGAGTAAATGCGGCTTATCAAGCAACGCTTGCAACAAGAAGAGACTTATGGCCAATGTGGCAAGCGTATCTAGCTGGAAACGATAATAACGATATTTGGAATCCAATAGTTTATTATCGTAATGTTACTGGCAATATTGTATATTCAGTTGCGAATGATGATTATTTAAATGTTTATAATGATGATGGTGGAAGATTAAATCGCAGTATTAGCCAAAATGATTATGAGAACAACTTAGTTGATAATAATTTTAATAATTCATCTAGTGATGACCATTTTAAAGTATTATACAGTAATTATGTTTATAAATTAGTAAAAATTGGAGATGTTATAACAAATATAATTGATGATGAATCACAGAATCAAATTTTGATTAATAATGCAAAAGAAATTATTAATAATTATAAAGCAAGTGATGATTTTATTGATAATGCTACGCTTTATATATTTGAAGTAAATGGATTCCTGGAAGGTTTTACAACTGAATTAGTTAATCAAGATATGCAAATTACACATCTTAGAACTCACAAGAGAATTAGTGTTGAAGAATTTATGAATATTGCAAATTCAAATTTTTAATAATAATTTAAATCTTTAAGCAACTGATCTATTATAAGGTAAACTAATTTATACACGTCAAGATTGTTAAAATAAAGGAGAATGTTATGAGTACTAAAAGAAATTTAGTGTTTATCCTTGTGCTTTTTATTAATCTATTATTGATAAACGTAGGCTGTGCTTCAATTAAAGATGATGGTTCTAGTTCAATACGTGAGGAGAACTCAATTTCATCAAATCAGCAAAATCCTATCATTACGACTATTAAAGAACGTTCAAATGAGATGGCTGCTTTTTCGGTGTTAAAATACGTGTATTCGAATATTTTATTAGATGAAAAAGAGGAGGTTAAAAATTCGCTTGAGCTTATAAGTGGTAATACTGATTACACAAAAGAACTAGGTTATGGAAATGTTTTTGTTTCGTTGTCTTATTACAATAATGAAAAAATTACCTTAAATAGAGCTTACTTCTACGAGTATAATCATTATAATGATATTTCAGTTTACGAAATTGATTCTATAGGTGATTATAACAGTTTTCCTAAAGGTCATTCAAAACATATTAACGTTTCTCTAGTTAATAAAGTTTTTAATGACTATCTTAACAATAAAGAAAGTATTAGTTATGAAGAATATGCTGTTCGGTTTAATAATTGTAACGGTGTTTTGCTTTATTCTACTACAGTAATTGGTTATAATTCCGTGCCAGAATATATTGGACCAACGCCATCGTTTCTTGACCCAAAAGACCCTGAAAATAATAATGAGTTTATTGGTTGGGATAAAGAAATAACCGGTATATCTCAAGATACCATTTATATTGCCGTTTATGAAAAAAGAGCAGTAACTTACAACGTTAATTTATATAACAATGACGGAACGCTGTTTGAAAGTAAAAACGTTTCTAAAGATGGCAGTTATTGTGACTATAATATACCAAAATACATCAACAATGACCCAACTGACACAAATGAGTACATGTTTGTTGGGTGGCGAGTAAAAAAAGGTTCTTTATTTAACACAATTAATTATATTACTGAAGACGTAGATTTTATTGCTGAATTTATGAAAAAATCCGTTTACAATAATATTGAAATAAGTGTTTTAAGTGAAGAGGAGAAAACTGCTAAACTTGATAAAGTAGACATACCTGTTGGCGAAACAAGTTTTACTGTCCCTCGAATATATGATGGATATTCTATTGTTTGTATAGGCGAAAATGCAATTATCGCTTCAGAAGAACTATTATTGATTTATATTCCTAATTCAATAAAAAGTGTTGATGGTAAAATAATAAAACACGCTAAAAAAGCAACAGTTGTCCTTGAAAATAATGTTTATTTAACAGGTGTTAGCGAAGACAATTTTTCAGTTCAAAGTGATAATTTAGAAAAACTAACCATTCACAAAGACATTGTGTTTTCTAAACTTGTAACTGTAGATGGATTAACTTATTTGATATTAGATGATACTTGTTCTAAGAAAGCCTTTGTTGTGAAATGTAATTCATCCTCGTCTTATATTACAATTCAAAACACTATATTAGATGACAACAGTATTTATCAAGTCGTTGGTTTAAAGAAAAATGCTTTTTCTAATATATCAGATAATGTTGTTGTAAATATTCCTTCGTCAGTTATTTATGCTGAAACTAATTCATTTGCTGATTGCAGTGGAGTTACAATAAACTTCGAAGGTGCAAGTTTGCCATATGGCTATCAAGGAGGATGGAATGGAATAAGTAAAATTGAATTTGAATTGACTCAAAGTTAAATGTTGCGTAAAAGAAGGAAGAAAGTTTTTTAAATTGAGAACACAAAAAAAGAGGGGATAATCTAAAAAGGTTTTAAATTTTCAGAAACTATTATCTATCAGAAGTTATTTAAGTATAAAATTTTATTACAAAAGGAGAGGATTATGTATTTATTAATAGAGGCTAATAGCAGTATTTTGTCAACTACCGAATATTGTAGTTGCGATTCTTATAGTTGTGGTTGCGATGTGGAGGGGAATTGTACACCAGATTGTCCGAACTATAATCCAAGCGATGATTGTTGGATGGGAGCTTAAATGCGTTACGACTATTCTTTCTATAATATAGTTATAAAAGAGAATGAAGAGTTTGTGTATTTGTACAACTCGTATTCTGGGGCGCTATGTAAATTGGAAAAAAAAATACATAATACTATTATTAATAATGTTCTTACCGATGACAATAAGTGCATGTATTTTGATGAGCTTTTAAAACAAGGTTTTATTAAGCCTTTTGATTTAAACGAGTATAATAAAATTATTCTTACAGAGCATATAACTGTTTTATCTAAACCTAAAAATTCTTTAACATATGTAATTGCTCCTACGCTAGCTTGCAATCTTAATTGCGATTATTGTTTTGAAAAAGGTTATCGTGACAATAGTTCTATTAGTGACGAATTACTTATGGAGGTTGCTGATTATATAAATAATCGCACATTTCATGATTTAAAAGAAATTCATATTGTTTGGTTTGGCGGTGAGCCCCTTATTGCATATGATAAGATATTAAAATTTAGTCGTTATCTTATACCAAAACTTGAAAAAAAGCAAATTAGATTTACTTCAAGTATGATTAGTAATGGCGTGCTGTTGACTAAAGAGCGGGCGAAGGCTTTGGCTGAGAGGTGTGAGCTTAAGAAAGTGCAAATTACTATTGATGGAACTAAAAATGTATATTGTTCAAGAAAACATGCAACAGAAAAACAATTTGACACTCTATTAGAAAACATAAAATCAGCTTTAAACCATTTAAAAGTATCAATACGGCTTAATTGCGATGGCGAGAATTATGAAGATCTAAAAGTTGTAACCAAACTTTTGGTTGAGCAGTGCGGTAAGAATAACAATTTAAACATATATTTAGCGAAGCTTGTTGATTATGATGGTTGTGGAAGAGAATCATTCTATTCTCAAGAGGAATTCGACATTAAGCAGATTGAGTTTAATAAATATGTCTGCGCACTTCAAGGTAAAGTGTATGAACCTACGATACTAAAATATCGAAAATCATTTTGTGGATTATTTAAATTAAATAATCAAGTTATAGGCCCAAACGGAGAGCTATACAAGTGTGAGCATCACGTTGGGCAAGCGGACAAAGTTGTGGGTAATATAAAGTATGGACTGAATTACAATGATTTTTTAATCAAATTTGTTGCTAATATGCCACAGAAAAAATGTAAAACATGTAAGATTTTTCCTCTATGTTTAGGCGGTTGTCCTGCTCAAAAATTTGATTTACCAGAAGGAAAATCTTGTTATTATAGCGAGCTTTTTATAAAACATTTGTTATTAAGAATTGCAGATTAAGAGGTTAAATATAAAAAAGTATAAACATATACACAAAGGAGAAGTATGGACATCACGTTAGTAATGAATATAATAAATACATTCATTAATAGTATTGGACTTATTGGAATATTCGTGCTCCTTGTTCAATTCGCAAAAGAGATCAAAAATGATAAAAAGGAGCAAACTAAAGAAAGGAAAATTCAAAGAGGTAAACCTATTTTGTCTATATGGAACGATGCACTAGATAGTATTGATGCAAGGCTTGATAGTGAGAATGATGTTTGGTTAGTTGATCCTGAGCAAATAAAAAGTATTTTTAATGGGCATCATTACTATGTGCATTTAAGTTTGCCACACAATCGTTTTATTAAGAATGCAAAGGTCAATTATTGGCGTTATCTTGCTGGCGCAAATGGTTCTTCTCTAGAAATACATAAGCCTTGTGATTTGGGAACTATTTCACCTGATAATAATTATGTGCAACCGATTTCAAAAGATGAAAAATTATTGTTTTTTATTTATAGCATAGAATATCAAAACGAGATAAACGAATTCATGCAATTTACTATTGTTGCAATTATGGATAAAAATTCAAATGGAATAACAAAAATATATGATATTCTATGTAAAAAAAGGGATGATAAGAAAATTAATCATTCTAAAATATTTTCAGATTCAGCATGGGTTGATTTCAAGAAAAAATTGGGCAAACAGATTGTTGACCAGTTGCATAACTCAGTTTTGGGAAATGAAGAGAATTGGGAATATCTTAGTTACACTGAAAAGGTTATTGAAAAAACTTGTTCTGCTAAAGTAATTAAAAGCAAGTTAGAAGAATTAAAAATTAAATAAAATAGACGAGGTTAAATTGATGGACATAATAATTAATGCTTCATTTAAAGATTTCCAAAAAGAATTTTGGGAAGGATGTAGTTATGATTGTTTTGATTTTTGTGGTTGCGATAGCTATTGTAGTGATTGGTAGCATATATTTTTATTTAATATTTAATATAGAACCCCAAAGAGAGTTTTAATTCTGGGTTAATAGAATTTTTGGCAATGGTTTTATAATTAATTATTACGTAATCTAAAATTATATTCATTATTCAGAAAAGCTATATTAAACGTGTATGTTAAGAATTTTTTGAATCTTTAATGGCTATCTAATTTTTAACTGCTAATATAATATAAAATAATATAATATAAAATAAAATAAATAGTTTTAATGGTATTAGAGGAATATACAGATGATAATAACAGGGTATCATGGAACAACAAAGGAAAACGCGAATAATGTTTTGAAGGAAAAGAAATTTTATTTGTCAAAAAGTCCTAGGGATTGGTTGGGTGAAGGAATTTATTTTTATTTTAATTATGCAGACGCGTTAGATTGGACTATCCAAAAAGAATATAAAGAGGTTGCGATTTTGCATGTTATAATAAGAGTCCCGGACGAGAATGTAATTGATTTTGATTCTGATAAAGGTTCGAGTATTTATAGTTTCTTTGAACAAGAGCTTGCAAAATTAGAGGTCGAATTTTGTAATGGATCTACACAAGAAAATCAATGTGCGCTTATGAACTATATCTGGGAAAAAGAAAAGGATTGTAAGGTGATGATGGCAAGTTTTGCCAGGAAACCTAAATTGTTAAAAACAATGCTGGACTGTAGGACGAAACGCAAAGAAATGTGCGTAAGAAGTAATGAATTTATTGAGGAAATAATAGGCTTAAAGGTGATAAAAGATGGATTATAAGAAGAGTTTAGACGAGTTGTTAAATAATTTGAAACAATTAGATCCTATAAAACGTATAGATTTTTTAGTGAAAATGGGTTTTGCCGTAGAGCTTATTGATTCAATTGAAAGTAAAGAAGTAAAATTGAGTGATGATATTGTTAATAAGTATATTTTTCAAGAACCTGTTTTTTTAGAGGGAATTTTATGTAAGTCGTCGGTAATAGAAAATACAAGATCACAAAGAGTACTGCAAAGAGCACATCACTATAAAGCAAATACTAGAAGCCTAGCACGGTTACAAATGTTAACTTTCTTAAAAAAGAATAAGAGTGAAATAAAAGTTTATAAGAAAAAGAATTTGAGTGATGTATCAAAGAGAAGAAAGTTAGAAGATTCTAGAAGTACTCTTGAGGAAGGAAAGACATTTACTGTTGCCCGTCCAATGAATTGCAGTCCTATTAGTAGTAAAAGAAGAAAAAGAAAACTTAAAAAAGATAGTAAATAGCATTTTACTTAACAACTTGAATTTTCAACATATAGATAAATAAGCAATGTTGTGGACTACGAATAAATTAAGAAAAGGAGGTAAGTCTTAAAAAATAGCGATTTAAAATCGAATTGATTATAATAATAAAACTACACAACAGAGAGTTTGCTGTTTAATAATATAAACGAATCATTTATACTCATTGAAACAAATGAGTTTTTTAATATATTTTGCAAAAGTTCGAAAAAATTTTATAAGGGATCAATATTTGGAGGTGGTGAAACAAGATAAATACTAGTAAGCGAAAAAGTTTTAGCAATAATTATAATTCATTAATGTAAAAACGCAAGGAGGTAAAATTTATGCAAAAAACCATTAGCAAATTCAAAGTGCTTTTAATTGCACTTTGCTTAGCTTTATGTTATACTTTTGTTAGCACCGTTAATGTGCCACCATCGGCATTTGCTCAAACACCAGTTCAGTCAAATGGATTAGAAAATGGTGGTATATATAAGTTGCAAAATGTATATACAGGACTTTATTTGGATGTTGCGAATGCTGCGACCGATAATGGAACTCAACTTTTGCAGTGGCATGATTGGGATACGAATAATCAAAAATTTGTATTGAAATTAATTAATGGAAAATGGAAGATTTATCCGCTTCATGCCGAATATTTAAATAGAGTTTTAGATGTTCCATGGGCATCAGCAGATAATAATGTTGAAGTTGCATTATATGATGAATTTGATTCCGAAGCACAAGGTTTTCAATTCAATTATCAATATGGTAATATATATACAATCACAACACAACCATCTAATTATACTAAGTATTTGGGTATACAAAATAATTCTTATAACCTATCTGCTTTTTTGGTTCAAACATCTGATATGACATCTGCGTATTGGCGCTTGATAAAAGTTGGACCAAGCGTAGAAGGAATAACAATTAATAATGGAGAAGCATATCCCGCGCCATCAAGTCATTATGTTTTAGGAAATTGTACATATATTGGTGAGGGTGTTGTTCAAGGCACGAGAGTTACTATGGAGAGAGCGTTTTTTGCTAGTGACTATGAAAATTACGATAAGTATTATATACGATATTTTAGATACGAAAAAGCATTAAGTGCTCATGTTGCTGAATTTGCGTCTATAACAGTTCAGCCTAATCAAACAGCTAGTTTTACAGCAAGTCAGTCTTATATTTATTCTCAAACTAAAGGAACCACTACTAGTATCGGTTCAGAAAGGACAGAATCGGTGGGCGTAGCAGTTGGTTTTAAAAGTGATAACTTAAAGCTTGGTTTTGAATGCGCAAGTGAAATTAAGACGACGATAGAAAATATGTATAGTTATAATGAAACACATTCAGTGTCGCTTGGGCAAAACACAACTATTGCGGGAGAGAAAAACACTTTAAGCTATCCAATGACTTATATTTGTGAAACTAGAGCTATTTATAATTGTTATATAGCGCAGATTTTTGAAATTGGTTATACCGAGACTATTGAAAAAGGCCTTGGTTTTTTGGGTTATACGATGCATTATTATACTCCGACGGGAATTAATACGGGTGTTGGAGAACAACAGTTCTTAAACCCTATACAATTAACCGTTTGTTTATCACCCTATGAGTATGATTCAAACATCGGAAAAATGCTATATGCAGGAGCTCAAGCAACAAATGTTGTTTATGTATAATTAATCTTTTTTGCTTGCTTGCCATTAGCAGGCAAGCAAGCTGGCTTTTAATTTATTGAAAAGGAGTTTTCTGTTATGAAATATAAACTTAAAAAAGTTGTGATTTTTTTGCTTGCATTAATAATTTGTTTTTCGTCTAGCGGGTGCAGTAAAGATAAAGAAAAAATTATTATAAATACGGATGCATATCATTATTCTTCGTATGCTTGCTTTTTGAATAATTCCTTTGGCGAAAGTCAAGATGTTAAACCTGCTGGAAATTGTTGGAATATCCAAATAATATCAAATAGCACAATAAAAAACGTTAATCTTTTAGATTATAACGTAACGGGCGACCATGAATTAGAATTAGCGGTGAAAAGCTTTGAACAAAACGATTTTATTGGCGAGCAGAACGGACATAAAATTTATGATGTTTTACTTGGTGCTACCATATTTAGTAACGCAAGCATAGGCAATGAAAGGGTGAAAGTTAATTCTTTAACGTTTGAAATTGAAACGAACAAGGGTAAAACTACTTTAACAAAGCAACCTGATATTTTATTAATCGTTTATTATGTTCCTGAAAAAAATATTACTTTTATAAATTCTTCTACTGAAGTTCAAATTGGTAATTTAGAAAATACCGAAAATTATTCATTTAACACTTACATGCCAATTTCACTTACAACAAGTAAAAACATAATCTTAAGATCTATTGACTTTAGTGGCGAAAATGTAGAAATTGATAAAAAACTTACCGATACAGACTATTCGAATTTAAATCAAATGCTTACGACGAGCGACGTGTGGACTTCGTTTAGTGGCGTTGCAAAAATAAATAAAAACACTTTCGATTATTTAGGCGAACATATCGTCGTTTCATATTCGCTTTTGGGCGAAACGGAAATTATCACAGAACCTGTTTTTATAGCAACGCTTACGCTATTAAATAGTTCGGAAAATTTTCCAAACTTAACTTTTAACAGATATATCAATTAAGGTGTGTAAAATGGAAAAAAACAGTAAAAAAATAAACGGCGGAGTTATGTTTTTAATCGCTTTAATTTTAATTTTTGGAGTTATTATTTCTATCGTATTAGTAAATGCAAATAAAAACGAAAAAATTGAATTACCAAACTACTCATCCACTATTGAAGAACACGTTTTATTAAGTTCTGGAAAACTTTATACTGCCGAAAAAACGACTTTTAGAAAGGGACTATCGTATAGCTCAACTTTACTTACAGATGATAGTCAATATATTTGTAATTACTTTGTATCAAACACAGGGTTAAAAATCGGAGACATAGTTGCAAAAGACCAATTTATAGGTTATATAGGCGAAACTACAAACCAAGTTTTAGCCACGTTTTCTGGTAAAGTCGTAGCCGTTGAAAAAAATCGAGCAACTAACGAAATAACCGTTGCGGTTATGAATAACGAGTGTTATTATGCTGAATTTTATATTGCTGAAAAAGACAGAAGTAAATTTCAATTTTCTACCGAGTTAATCGTTGAGTCAAATGGAATTGAATTTGAAAATAATGTAACAAACATTGACTATAAATTAACAAACAACGGTATAAAAATTACTGTTTCTATACAAGATAAAGATTTTATTTTACTAAAAGGCAGTAAATTAAGTATCACTAAAATTGAAAAAAGCGTTGAAAATGCAGTTTGCATTTCAACGAGCGCAATAAAAACCAGCAATCAAGTTGGCACGACCTCTGCCGATTCTAACGTAAACGTTTCTCGTGTTGAAAAGGTTTTAGTTGCTAAAAAAGTTGGAAACGATTACACTTTAAGCTATAGATTTGTAACGATTGCTGACAAAAACGACGACTATTATTTGATTATCGACGGATTAACCGACGGGGAAAGCATTTTTATTCCTGATAATAAATAAGGGGGCTAAAAATGATTAAACTTGTTCAAATTAAAAAGCATTTTACCGTTTTTGAAAACGGAAACCAACAGCAAATACAAGTTTTAAAAAATATTAATTTGCACGTATCAAGTGGCGAATATGTTTCAATTAAAGGAATGTCTGGTAGTGGAAAAAGCACTTTGCTTAATATTATTGGGTTATTAGATGCGCCAAGCGGTGGCGAACTTTTTTTGGACGGCGAAAAAATTGATACCTTAAAAGATTGCTCGCTTTACAGGCAAAAATATCTAGGCTTTATTTTTCAATCTTACCACTTAATGAACTCTCTTACCGTAAGAGAAAATTTAGAACTTCCACTAATTTACCGTAACAAAAAGATTGATGAGGCGGTAATTAATGCGCTTAGCAAGAATTTTCAAATTGAGCATTTATTGAACAATAAAGCCATAAATCTCTCCGGTGGCGAAAAGCAACGAGTAGCAATAGCAAGGGCTATGGCAACTAGCCCCGAAATTATTATTTGCGACGAGCCGACTGGAAATTTAGACGATGAAAACACAAATATCGTTTTAGATGCTTTTGATAAACTTAAAGTCCAAGGGAAAACGTTAATTTTAGTCACTCATAGCGATAAGGTTGCCGAAAAAGCAGATACGCATTATTTACTTGAAGAAGGGGGGCTTATTAAGTATGGTTAAAGTTATTAACATATATAAGCACTCTTTTTCGGTCGTAATGTCAAACAAGCCAAGATATTATTTAACTTCCATCGGTGTTATTATAGGTATCGTATTATACCTTGTTGGAAGTTTGGTTTTGCAAAGTTATAACTATTCTAAAATAAACGTTTATTCAGAATTTGACGATAATGTTATTTACGCTAAAAATTTAACTGAACAAGAGTTTGAAATAATAGCTCAAAACGTTGATTGCTCTTTTTCGGTGTATAAAGATAGTTCATACCGTGTAAACGCAAAAGAATTAAATAAAAACATTAATTTGGATATAAAAGTAGTTGGCGTAAACGATGATTTTTGTTATATGCCTATACCATCTGTTTTAGAAACGGATAATTTAGTAAAAGTAGAATTGATAAGCGGAAGGGGCATAACGCGTCAAGATTTACTTGCAGAAAGTAACGTTGTAGTTTTAAACAATTCTATTGCCCAAATGCTATTTTCCGAATCTGCGCTCGGCAAAAAAATAAATGTTAGTGGAACGGAATATACGGTCGTTGGAATTTTAAGCGATTCTTTAGACTTAAAAACTCAAGAGCAAAACTTGTCAATTGCTATAAAGAATAACGAAAATTATACTGTGGTGGGAAATGTCTATATCCCTTACACTGCCTGCAAAAACGCAACTCGGTTTGAAAAGATTATTTTTTCTAATGTTGAAAACGTAGAATACGCATGTCAGTTTATTGATAGCGTGTCGGATAGCGATATAAAATGTTTGTCTTACGATAGAGTAGTTATTCAAAAGCAAAAAGAAATGGACGATTTTTCTAATATGTTGGATATTGCGCTTTATATAATTTTAGCGTTTTCTGCCGTGCTTATTGCTATTATTATGATTTTCTCAATGAAGGAACGTATTAGCGAAATAGGTATAAAAAAGGCTATGGGTGCAACAAGTTCAGACATTGCTTTTCAGTTTGTTTTTGAAAGCTTATTTACGGCAATCTTAACAAGTTTTATCGGTGCGCTTATAGGCGTTGGCGTGGGCTTAATTTTATGCGTTGCGTTAAATATCGGTTCTATCTATTTTTCTGTGGAAATGATTTTAATACCCGTTTTATTAAATTTTTTCGTTTGCTTAATTACGTCGATTATTCCTTGCGTAATTTCTAATAAGCGAAATATCGTGGAGGCGTTGCGTTTTGAATAAAAAAATCAGTAAAATTGCCTTTTATATTGCATATTCCGTGTTTTGCTTAAGTTTAATCGCGGTAATTTTGCTCGTTAATATTAAAGGCTATAAAAAATCGGCGCAAGCACAAATTGCAATCGTTGATGAAATTGTTAAATATACACCAACTAACTATGTAGAGCAAAAAAGCGGATACGTTTTCGATTGTTTCGATTTGATTGGCGTTTGCGAAATTCCAACCAAAACAATTTCCGTTGATAAAAACTCTACGATTTTAGTAAACGTTGGGGATTTCGTGCTTAAAGATAAAGTTATTGCAAAAGGCGAAAACGAACAAATTTTATCTTTTAACGGATTGTTTTTTAACACCATACCGCAAACGAACGAAACTCAGCTCATCTTTTACGATTACGATAGCGTTATAGTAAACATTTCTTGCCACGCTAAATATTATGCCGATTTTGTAAACTGTGTTGAAGATGATAGACGTATTATTTGTTTAGATAATAAAAATATAGAAGTCTTTTTCGAAAATGCAGTTTACGGTGGCGGTGAGTTTTATAATATTAGATTAAGGGTTGCGAGCGTTTCGCCTGAACTTATAAACGGAAAAATTCTAAACTTGTGCTTTATGTATAATGTTGTGCAAGGAAATTTAATTCTTCCTTTGGGTTCTCTTGAGTGCCAAAATAATAGTTTTTTTATAAATGTCTATGACGCTGAATTTAATAGCACAAAGCAACCTGTGAAAGTTTTATATCAAAATGATCGTTTAGTATCCGTAGAGATAGAAAACTTGCAATCTTCTAATTTAAAAATCGCATACGACGCCGAAAAAACAACAAAAGATCAATTAACCGCATATTATAGGGGCGTTAAATAGAAATTGTGTATTCTATTTAAAAGCCGAGAGTTTGAAAAAACTCTCGGCTTTCACTTTTTTTAAACTTCATACCATCTTCCGTTTATTTCGGTGTAGTTGTTTGACGTATCGACCTTGCCTTTGATGCAAGCCCTTAAAATTAAGCTATCTGGCGAGTATTTGGGCGTGGGTATATTCGTCTTTGTAATTTTCCTTTCGGATGTTACAACGAGTATTTTAAAGCCTTTGTTTACGAGTAGCGAACTAAACTGCCAAAGCTTTTCAAACTTGCCGTTTGAGTCAATAATTATACTACAATCTTCAGTTGGGTTGTATGCTGTTATTCTAAAAAATTCCATAATAATTCTCCTATGCTATTTTCTTAAGCTGTCTTTTCGTATGTGGCAACCATTTTTTATTTATAAATTCTAAAATATCTTCGCTTGGTCGTTTATTGTTCATTGCGTAGCACTGCAAAATCTTCTTGCTTGCAATCGAATATTCCACCGTAACAAGTGGCGTTTCGGGACTGTCGATACTGCGAATAAAGAATATTAAACTTTCTTCTCGTAGCATTTTTTGGTCGTAGTTCATGCGTCCAACACAGTGCTGTAAAACATTGCCTTCATTGACTAATTCACTTGGCTTTTTGGCGATAATCGCTATATAGCCATACTTTTTATTGCTTTCAAGCGGTAAATACTTGGTTGCTACGCCTAAAAACTTAGCGTAAAACTCTTTTCTTTCCTGCTCGTCTTTTTCAGCTTTAGCGGTGTGATATTCATCAATTCGTATATCGTGCCAACGCTTAAAATCTCGTGGATAGCGATTTTTTTCGTTTTCCATATCTAAGCCCAAAAACAGACAAGCTTTTAGGTAATCGTTGTAAATTACAGCCTGAGTTTTTTGCTCTGCGATATAGGTAGCGAACTTCTCAAAATCTTTCTTGAAAGTTTCTTTCAAAGTCTTAAACGATTCTCCTTTAATATCTTGTCTAAACTCTGCAAGGCGTTGAACGGTTTCGACGCTTACATTTTTTCTGTATGCTTTAATAACAGAAGCAACGTAATAAAATTTGTTTTTAATATCAGGTGCGTTTTTGATTAGCCACTTTCTAAACTTTTTGTCTTTTTCAAGAAGCGTTACTATTTGCGAACTATAGATATATCTATAAAGCCCAATCTTCATTAGATATTCAACGATAGGATGCTTTAGGTAGTTGGTTAAATACGTGGTTATATCGCTACCCGAATAAAGTTCGATAGCGCTGTATTTATACTCTTTAAACTTCAAAGCAAACTCTTTGTTGATAACTGGTGCTTGCATATGAAAATATTTATCGTCGTATAGTTCCCACTTGGAAGATTCCCACCATTTAGGGTATTTGGTCAAGCCTTCTTCAAACCAGCCTACAACGTATCCACCCAAAAAGAAATAGTTTATATCTTTAGCGTAACAAATTTTGCTGTCAACGCTATGAACGGCAACTTGCTTTATATGCCAGTTTTTGTATTTATTCTTTACGGCAACCGTTACTTGAATTAGTTCTTTATCAACCTTAGTTAGATAAGAATAAAACCGAACTTGTCCCGACGGTGTTTTGTATGTAATTTTATCTTTCTTTCTTATTAAGTTTACTATGTATTTTGGTATAGGTTTAAGATTGTAAATATTCATAATTTTCTCACTCCAAAGTTAAAATATCGCCAAATAAGTCGATTAATGACAGTAAAACGTCTTTATCATAGGCGGTTTTAAGTGCTTGTTCTTCTTCTAAATCGGTTGATAGTATCTCTCCCGTTTCTAAATCAACGTCAATTTTAGCAACTTCTTTTTCTTTAATTGAAACGTCGTTATCTTCTACGATAGCGATAGGTTTAATGTTGACTATTTTATTAAAGAAAACGTCTGCTATATGATAAGGAAAACCTATCATTGGAATACGCTCACTAAGTCCACAATCACGACTTGTTAATGTTAAATCAAGCTTGTTTGATAAAAGTTTTGCATTATCGCCAAACACTTCGTAAAAATCGCCAAGCCTAAAACAAATTACGTGATTAGGATATTTGTTTTGAACTTCCATATATTCTTCATAAATAGGCGAACCTTTTGGCTTAGTTGTTTCTTGAATTTCTTCTTGTGTTTCGTTAATATCTTCTTCAGTTATTTCATCGTTATTGTTAGTTGTTTCGTTAGGGATATCTTCATTTTCGCAAAGCAAATCAAACAGTGTATGTTCCTTAGGTTTTGGCTTAGAAATCGGCGTATAGGTCGGTTTTTGAGTATTTTTAGGCTTAGAAACAGGCTTAAATTCTGTTCCGTCAAGGTTAAATAGTTTTTCTTCAATGCTATTTTCTTCAAAGTAATGGATAGCCCAGCCGTAAACAACCGAGTCTTCAACGCAGGCGGAATTTGCTCCTTTTTCAGCAAGTTTTCTTGCTTCTTCGCTAGCGTATTTCATAAAGCCAGATAAGGTCTTTTTATTCAAAAGTTCTTTACCGTCTTTAACGATTTTAACGCCGTTATTTATTTTGTTCGCAAGGCTATCGCTTGCGTTTTCTTGTAAATATTTAAGTATTAGTTCTTCGCTTTTATTTGTAGCGGTTAAACTTAATTTCATTTTAATTCTCCTTGTTTTATTGTTTTTTAAAAGGGTGATTTTTTGTAAACCACCCTTTTGTAATATTGTTTCTTAATAGGGGTTATTTTGTGCTTAACCCTTTTGTTTTTAAACTTAATAGTTTCGTTTTTTTGAACGATGACTGCATGTCCGTATTTAAAGGCAATAAAATACTTCTTAAATCTCGGCTCGTTTCTTAATTTTCTTAATAATTTATATCCGTATCTACTTTTCTTTATCATAAATCACATCCTATTAAACATTACTTTATAATCGTTTACAAGTTCTGGCAAACTCGTATAATGATTAGGTCCGCCGTGATAATCTTTTTCGTGTTCCATTGTTCGGTATAAAATGTGGTTATACCACTCGTTTTGCCAAAATCTAACGTCGCTAATGCTAAAGTAAATATGCTTTTCTTTTTCTTTTAGACAAGCCGTAAACGAGTAGTGATTTTTATGAGCCCACGCAAGTTCCCAGCCGTTATCTTTGCATAACGATTTTAGGTAGTTTATGTATTTCCTTTCAAATGTTTTGTAATCTTCGCCAGTGTAGCAACCGGTAGAAAATTCATAATTTAAATATTTTTCTAAATCTTGTATTTTAGCCATTTTTTAATTCTCCTTAATAATTCCATAAACATCATCAACATAAAATTGACAATTAAACCAATTAAAAATAGCGGTGCATTTAACACCGTTATAATCAACTATGTAATTGTTATCTTTTTGTTCTAAAATAGTAATTTCTTTCATTTCACCTTTGAGTGAATTTATATGAGCCAAAGCTTTATATGGTTTCATTTTATTCAATCTCCAATATTCTAAGTTCTATGTTAGTGTGTAAATACCAATCAAGTTTACAATGTAAGTACCACCAAAGTTCGTGTTCTTCGTCATCGGTATAATTAGGCGAACAATCAAGCTCGTAATTGTGTTGCAAAACACCATTTTCAAAGGCATTGACAGACCAATAACCGTCGTAAGATATTTCGTTTTCGATTTGTTCTTTGAAATGTTTAACGGCTTTTGAATAGGTGTCAAAGGCTAAAGTATCAATGCCGTCGCAATCGTCTGTTGAGTATTGTGTCATTACTAAATAAACTTTTTTCATTGTGCTATTCTCCTTTTTAAGATTTTCGTATTGCTTCTTTTCGTGCCTTGTATTCAAAGAACTTTGTATCTCTTTTGAGGATTTCTTCGATTTCAGGGCGACTTTCGTCAAGTTTTCTACCTATGCAAGCAAGTATAAGTAAATTTGTGTTGCGTTCTAAAATTCTGTCAAACGTATAATCTAAAAGTTCTCTAATTTCAACGTTTTCGTGTTCGCTTAAACGATTATAGTAGTAGAGAACACAAAGTATAGAATCTAATTCTTTTAAGTTTTTCATTTTAATAACTCCTTTTATTTAATTTTCGTGCTAATTCGTATAGCATTTCTTGAATTGCATCAGCGTCGTCAATTAGCGTTCTTATAGATTGTGGAACGCCACTGACTGAATTTCTACATTGAACCCACATTTCTGCGTGTTCGTCCGCATCAAAATCGTCTGCGTATTGATCAACTTCTTCTGCAAAATTTCTTTTAGATACAGTAAAGAAAAAATCTTCGCCGGCGGGAGAATATTGACAAACGTCAACATATATGCCATTTTCCCGTATTGTCCAGCCAAGATTTTTACATATTTTTCTATGTCTGTTATTCATATTGCACCTTAATAAGTTCTAACTAGTCCGCCAAATTGTGCTTTAATTCCAACGCCACCAAATTCTGAACAGGTTTCATCGTCAAGATTGATAACGTAAGCTACAGTGTGTCCTTCGTGTAAATCATCCCAATCGGTTTCCCATTCATTTTTGTAATCGCTAACGTATAAAAGCGTTAGCAGTTCGCCAAATTCGGTATAGTTATGTATAGCGTGATAAACAAGTGCTTTGTATTTAATTTCAAAGTCTTTAACTAAACTGAGCCATTTTTCATCAAGCCAATACAAAATTCCGTATGCTTCAGAGTAATTAACAACGTCTTCACGTTCTAATTCTCTTAGAGTGTTAGAGTGAAGTTTTAGATACTTCATTCTTTTGAGTGCTTCTTGTTTCTTTTCGTTTCTTGTGATTTTCATTTTCAAAATCTCCTTATAAAATATTAAAACCAACGACCTTAGCCGTTGGCATTTTTCTGTTTTTGTTCACTTTCAAATAATTTTGCTTCGTAGTTATATAGTTTAATAGCGTTTCGCTTTGAATAAAACATATATTGTTTAGTTCCTATTGTGCCACTTATAATCCAAGCACCTTGAAAACTCTTTCTAACGTAAGTTATATATTTCATTTCTAATCTCCAAATTATCTTATTTCGATTATTCCTAAACTGCATTCGTGAAAGCCGTCAAACCTAAGTTCTTCGCCGTAGCTTTCATAATCTATGTAGTTATCTAAATAATCTGGTATATCGTGAAATTCGTGTAATAAGTTGTAGCCTAAGTCATACCAATCGTAATTGTGATATAGGTAAATGTCGTCATCCCAACGGTCTTCTTTATCTTCAACTTTCGATTCCCAGCTGTCGTAGCCTTCAATTTCGCAGTAGGCAACGGCTAATTCATATTTATAATCGTTATATAAAATTTCAGATTTTTTTAATGTTTCAAACAAGTCTTGTGGGTTAACATAGTCCCAATTAACGCCTGTAGTTATAAAGTTTTCAATGTCTTGAACGAATAATTCTTCGTCAATACCATCAAGCTCAAAGCCTTGTTTTTTAAGTTCTTCTTCAATTTCTTCCCAATCTTCATAATCATTTAAGCAAATCCATTTAGAACCTAAAGCTCGTTCATTACATTCGTTGTAAGAACCCCAACTACCAATTACAATATTGATTTCATTGTCTATCATTTTTATTTTCTCCTAAATATTTTTCTAAAAATTGAGCAATCGTTTCTGCGTGGCATCTTTTTGGCGCACACCAACAAAATAGTTCAAGTTTTCCATAAGTAATTGCAATTTTATATAATTGTCTTAAAGCATCAGTGAATGTCTTGTTGTGATTGACGTTTTTATAAAAATAATCTCTGTATTTCTCGCAAACTTCATCGCGTTCATTTTCTGTTTGCATATAAAACGGATTGCCCAAGATAGAGTGATTTCTATCAACTCTTACTTGATAAGGCTTGGTAGGTTTTTCTGTCCTTAAATTCTTAATGATAATTTTCATTTTTTTCTCCTTTATAAGTCGATATATATTTTTGTTAAAATTGGACCGTATTCTATGTAGTAACCATATTTGCTTTCAAATAAGTCAAACTCTGAGTAACTAAGTTTTCCACGATTTGTTACAACTGCTGTTAGTTGTTTTTTATCTTTGTTTAAGTCGATTATGTCGAAATTTATAAAATCTTCACCATCAAATAATTCTAATTGCATTAAGATTTTCATACTCAATAACTCCTTAATTGTTGATTATTTTGAACCATATCTTGTATTCAAGACAAATTTCTTTTGTGGTGATTTTGCCTCGTTCATCTTCAAGGTCAACTTCTTTAAACTCATAGTAATGACCGCTGAATTCGTTTTCATTGCTTTTTCCGCAAGACTTAATGCAATCTTCAAAAACTTTAATATAAGGTTTATTAGATTTGCTATTTAATGCGATTATTAAATCTTCATCGGTTATATACCCGATGCCAGATATTTTTACTGGATTTTTCCTACTAACTTTTGAAATTGAATAAATTACTTTTCTCATATTCTTTACTCCTTATTTTTTTGCTTTTCGCAAAAAGGGGATAGTGCAAAAATTCATATAACGTTTCTCGGTAATATTTATCGTGTCGGAAAACAAGGGATAACAAAGAAAATTTGCATAAAAAAAAACGAAGCTGAAAAATCAGTTTCGAGTAACTTAAATTTTTATTGCCAAAGCAAAATTTCTTTGCCTTGTTTTTTGACAATTTTTGTGCTAAACCAAAACACGAAAAGCAAAAAAATGTGAAAGTCAAGTCTAAAAAGAAAAGTTTAAGCAAGTTTAAAGAACACCACCTTAAAGCTATTAGCTAGTTGAAAATGCTATTCTAGGTAAAATTTAAGAGGTTATTCTATTTTATCTTAAAAGTGTGTAATATGATCGTTATTTGTTGAATTGTTCTTTATATTTATAATGCCTTGATAAATTTTAAAGACCATGCTATAATATAAACATACTAAAGATTTACGGTGATTTATGAACAAATTAAATTTTGATGAATTCATACGTTCGTTAAAGCAGAATAAAGATAGCGCGTATTCACTTTTTCTTGGAGCGGGGGCATCTATAGAGTCGGGAATACAATCTGCGACTGATTGTATTTGGGATTGGAAAAGGGATATTTATTTGTCCCAAAATCCTCACGATGTTAAAGCTTGTAATAATATTAAAATGGAAAGTGTTAGGCGCTTAATTCAAAGATGGATAGACGAACAGCATACATTTCCTCCATTAAATGATGACTCAGAATATTCAATCTATGCTGAAAGGGCTTACCCTATTGAAGATGATCGAAAAAAGTATTTTCAAAACTTATTTGAGAACAAAAAACCAAGTTTAGGATATCATTTACTAGCAATGCTTGCTGAAATTGGGTGGGTGCGAAGTGTTTGGACAACTAATTTTGATGGGTTAACATTAAAGGTAGCTCATCAATATAATGTTGTACCAATCGAAGTTACATTGGAATCTCAACAACGTATTTATCGTGCGGAAAGCGATAAAGAATTATTATGTATTGCTTTACACGGAGATTATAAATACGGACCATTAAAAAATACGGCTATGGAGCTTGATGCTCAAAGCGATATCCTGGTTAAAACATTAATAAAAGAATTATCAAGAAGAAATTTAATTGTAATTGGTTATAGTGGTCGAGACCGTTCCATTATGGAGGCTCTTAAAGAAGCTTATTCACAACCTGGAGCAGGAAGATTATATTGGTGTGGCTATGGCGAAAAAGCTCCAAAAGAAGTAGAGGATTTATTAACCTCTATTATATCAAAAGGAAGACAAGCTTATTATATCTCGACAGATGGTTTTGATAAAACAATGCTTTTGTTGTCTAAATATTGCATGAGTGAAGATGCAAGTTTTATCAGCCGAATTGACAAACTTTTGAATGAATTAGGGGATACGATTGATTATAAGTCCACCCCATTTAATCAAATTAGCGGAAACATAAAAAATATAGTAAAAACAAACTTATATCCCATAGCCTTTCCTAAAACTTGCTATCAATTTAAATTAAAATTTAGAGAAAACGAAAGAGCTTGGGATATATGCAAATCACTTAATAAATATGGAATAATTGCGATACCAAATTCTGGATTAGTTTATGCTTGGGGGAATAAAGAAACAATTTCCAAGGTTTGTTTAGATAGATTAGAGAGCGACATTGAAATAACCGCTTTTTCTAGAGATTTGATATTAACGAACAAAGTTTTTAGACAAATGTTGTTACGTGGAATTACAATGGCGATATCTCAAGGTTCAAACTTTGCTTTTTCCAAAGATAAAATCTGGGACGAAACAAATAATGAAAACATGTTTTCATTCAAGATATATGACGAGGAGATTTTTGCCTATTATGGCATTAAATTATCTTTAAAATTTGATTACAAATATACTTATTTGTCATTTGAGCCAACTTATCACTTTTGTAAAGACGTTAAATATGATAATACTACTTTAAAAGCGTTTGCAGATGCTTTTTCTGCATTAACTAATGGCAAGACTCCAAATTTAAATATAAATAACTACATTGATAAGTGGGCAAATACTTTACTTGGAACTGAAGTTTTTATAGGATATATTCCTGCGCAAGACAAAAATGGTTTTGAGTTTAAAATACGGTCAAACAGTGTTTTGGTTGGAATAAATAGTACAAGAAATTATTCTATGCATCTTCCTAATTCTATAAATCCAAAAAGGATAGTATTTAAAGGTATTGAATGCAAAGACCCCGAATTAGTATTTTTTAATCCTACTCAAAACTCAATGTGCACTGATTTTCACCCAATGCGTGGGTTAACCAATAACAGTCCATATGACTTTGCATTAGGAAGTAAAATTTCAAGAACTTCTATTAGTTTAAGTGTAATTTGCCCAACAAATCATTCTACAGATTTTCAGCGATTCTTGAATGAATTAAACAATAAGCACAGTGTTCGCTTTAATACTGCTTACGTTATTCCTTTTCCTGGTTTTTTTAACGCTTTTAATATCGGATTAAACGTTCCTTTAATAAGCAGTGGACAATGGTCTGAAATATCAGCACCAAACAATTCGAATATTATGCTTGCTATTAATGAATTTAGAGATTCTATATTGCAACAAATAGATAAACTTTCATCGCAAGCAACTGACGTTATTGTAATTTATATTCCAAAAGAATATGAGCGTTTTACAGAACAAGATAATTATGATCTACACGATGTAGTAAAAGCGTATGCAGCTCAAAAAAACATTGCAACACAATTTGTAAGAGAAAAAACCGTTGAAGAAACTGGAATGAGATGTCAAATTATGTGGGCACTCTCGCTTGCTTTATACGTAAAATCGTGTCATATACCATGGGTTATTTCAGCAATACGCCCAGACACTGCTTTCGCTGGAATAGGATATAGCATTAATAGTTCTAAATATGGTAAAAGTGTTGTTGTTGGATGTAGCCATATTTATTCTTCAGACGGACAAGGATTAAAATACAAACTTTCTAAAATTAAAGATTTCTACTTGGATAAGAAAAATAATCCGTTTTTAACGGAAAGCGAAGCTTATAAATTAGGATTAAACATAAAAGACTTATTTTATAAATCATTCACAGAAATACCAAAACGAGTTGTAATTCATAAACGAACACCCTTCAAAAAAGAAGAAATTGACGGCTTAGTAAAATGTCTATCATCTGCTGGTATATCTGACATTCAATTGCTAGAAATAAACTATGAAGATGCAATACAAAGTTTTGCTTATGAAAAAAACTTTAATATAGACACATACCCTGTTAGAAGAGGTTTATGTTTTCCTATGGACGAAAAAACTATGCTTCTTTATACACATGGTATTGCGCCATCAGTTGAAAATCCTAATTTTAAATATATTCAAGGAGGGAAAACTGTTCCTATCCCATTAAAAATTGTCAAACATTATGGCTCTGGTGACATGGTGCAAATTGCGACTGAAATTTTAGGATTATCTAAAATGAATTGGAACAGTTTTGGGTTGTATTCTAAATTGCCTTGTACTATAGAGTCGTCAAATCAATTAGCAAGAATTGGATGGCTGCTTTCTCAATACGAAGGAACAATATATGATTATAGATTTTTTATGTAATTTGTTTTTTTGGAGGAAAAATATGTTTGAAGAATTCTACAACTGTAGAAATGAAGTATGTTTATCAATAAAACAAAAAAGCGGTGAGGAAATTAATCCCCACCGCTTTTTTCGGTTTAAGCTACAAATACAAAGCAAGAAAAACGCATAATTGAAAAAGAATTATTTTAAAACGCTATAAAAATCCGTCAATTCTCTATTGACAATAAAAAAATTTATATTATAATAGAAACGAATTAAAAACAAAAAACCTACAAAATGTATTAAATTTGTTTACATTTGTTAATTTTTGTGTATAATTATAATAAAGGATGGTGTTTGTTCAAATGAAATATATTGTTTTAAAAATGTTTATAAATGGAATAAAAAGTATTGATAATGAAATTAGGTTAGATTTTAGTAACGACAATTTATTTAAAGACATAAATGACAAATATTCAAAAGTAAAAGCTATATATGGTTCTAATGGAGCAGGAAAAACTGGTATCATTTATGCTGTAGATATATACAAGAGCTTAATGCTAAACTCTAATTACTTAAGATTAAACGATGTAAATGATGTGTTAGGAAATGTTATTAATCAAAAGACTAAAAAATTTAATATAAGAATGATTTTTGCTTCACTCGACGACAATAACAAAATTATCAATATTTTTTCTCATTATATTGAAATTGTTTGTGTAGGAAGTAAGTATGTGATATCAGAAGAAATTTTTTCAAAACTGACAGGGTATAGATTAAAAAATAAAGAAAAATACAAAACGATTTTTCATATTAAAAACGGAGAATTTATATCTGAGTTTAGTAGCAAGGAAGAGAAAGATTTTTTGTGTTCAAAAACGGCAAATCTTTTGCAACAACAATCCATGTTTAGTATCTTTATCGATATTATTGATAGCTTAAGCAATGAGAACAATGATTTAAATTTGATAAATTCGGGTTTTCTTGATAATTTATTAGAATTATTTAAATTTATTTTTTCTATAAAAGTTGTAATGCAAAACATAGATAAAAATTATATTGATATAGATTATGTAGTAGATCAAATGGATGTTATTAATTCATTAAAAGAGCGTATTGACTCTGATATGTTTACTTCATTACTTGTTAATAGAGGAATTAATCAAAAAGATATTATTAGAGTTCCAAGGATTAGTTTTGATAAGTTTCAAGAATACGTAAAAAGATTATGTAAGTTTATCCAAGTATTTAAGGAAGAATTAGATACAATTGATATTAAGGTTTTGGAAAATCGAGATATTCTTGAATGTGATTTAATTTTAATATATAATGATGGCACTAGGGTTAGTAAAGCGTACGAAAGTACTGGAATTAAGAAAATAATTGAACTTTATACATTCCTAAGCAAAGCTGATGAAGGTAATATTGTATTTATTGATGAATTTGATGCAAATATACACGATGTTTTATTGATTAAATTAGTTGAATATTTTGTAAACTATTCAAACGGTCAATTGATTTTTACTACCCATAACGTTGGACCTATGGAGGTTTTAAAGAAAGAAAAGTTTTCTATTGATTTTCTGTCATCTAATTCCAAAATTACTTCTTGGAAAAGTAAAGGCAACTCAACCCCAGATTCTTTATATCGTAAGGGGTTAATTGAAAACTCTCCATTCAATATAGAGGGATTTAGCTTTTTAGGCGTATTTGGAGAGGATTGATATGAAAGTAATAGTGTTTTGCGTAGAAACAGATAAAAAGACTGCCACAGATCCTAAATATATTGATAAGGCTTTGCAATATTTTTATGAAGCAGATAAGTATAGTTTTAAGCCACAATGGGTGTATTTAAACGGTAAAGGGAATTATAATAAAAGAGCTGTTTTAAAAGAAATTAAAGAAAAAATTGGCCCCTATAAAGATACTTCAGAAGTTGTGTATTGTATTGATATCGATAAGCAAAATGCAAATCCGGAAGTACAAAAAATAAATCAAGATATAATTGCTTTCTGTGAATCAAACAATTACAAGCTTGTTTGGTTTTGCAAAAACATTGAAGAAGTGTTTTTAGGTAGATCTATACCTAATACAAGTAAAGCCAGAGAAGCTAAAAAGTTTGCAAATTTAAAAAATTTAGGTATTGCATCTGAGAAAAGTCTTAAGGCGGAAAAAATTGGTGAAAAACAAAGCAATTTATTAGTTGTTATGGATAAAATACTTGTGAGAAAAAAGAATTCAAAAAAAAGAGATGGTTGACCTTTCCTTAAAAAATGGTTTGAAAAATATTAATTTTTAAACGAATAAAAATAGCCGATTTGTATATATATGGACAAAAAAGACACTAAAAAAAGGCTAATATTTTTTCCATTATTAAAAGTTGCAAAATTGTCGATTTTATCAGTGATTTTAAAGATAAATTAAATGCAGATTTACCTTTGAATTAGGTCACCATTACACGGATGTGTTGAACTTTTTGTTCAACACATCCACTTTTTTTACAAAAAATAAACTTAAAATATTAGATAAAATGCGGAATTTTGAGCCTTAAGAATTTTGAAAAAAATCGTTTGGCAAAAATTAAAAATGAGCATTTTTTTCAAGCAAAAAGACGGAACTTAAAAATTGGAATATCCGTTTTGTGCATATTTCCGTTAGGTGGATAGGCGCTATCAAAAAATTTTGGTAGCGTTTTTTGTTTACGATGATTTAAAAAATTAAAAGAACTTATAATTAATTTTACAAAAGTCCTTGAAATTGCTAAAAGGATATATTATAATGTTAAATATATAAATATTTATTACGAGGTGGAACATGGCTGCAAGCTATAAGAAACTTTTTAAATTGCTAATAGATAGAGAAATGAAAAGCAAAGACCTAGCTTTAAAAGCGGGTATAAGCACTGCAACTTTAGCAAAAATGAAAAAAGACGGTGCAACCGTATCAAGCGACGTGCTTGTCAAGATTTGCACTGCCTTAAACTGCACAATGGACGAAATCGTAGAAATTGTGCCTTCAAAAGAAAACTAATTTTTATAATATGACAAAAACTGTCATATTTACTGTGCTAAAATCGAACTGATTTTAGTAAATATGTGCCTAAAAGAATAAAGAAGGAAATTTTATATGAATCGTTGTTTGTATAACAGCAGTTTAGAAAAATTCATAAACGCTGATGAAAATTCAATATTTGGCGCGCTATGTGATAACTATCATGGTGATGCGCTTACGACCACAAGAGAAGCGTGGAAAGCAGAAATATCTATCATAAAGGGCATTTTATCAAATTTTGCAAATAAAAACGGACAGGTTATATTTGAATATGATATTCCTAGACTTGGGAAAAGAATTGACGTAGTGTTGCTTCTTGAAGGCGTAGTTTTTTGTGTGGAGTTTAAGGTTGGAGAATCAAAAATATTGGAAGCAGACATAGACCAAGTTCTTGACTATGCACTTGATTTGAAAAATTTCCACAAATTTAGTCAGGAGAACCTTATTGTTCCGATTTTGGTCGCGACAAATTATCGCAGTTCATCTACCGATATTAGAATGTCTGTTTATGACGATAGAGTAGTTAATCCTCTTGTTACAGGCGAAAGAGGAGTTTCAAATTTAATATCTAAAATTTTAGAAAAATACCCCAACGAACCTGAAGTAAATCCAGATTGGATTATCAGTCCGTATGCACCGACGCCTACGATTATTGAAGCGGCAAAAACTCTTTATGAAAGTCATTCGGTAGAAAATATTACAAGACATGAGGCAGACAAGGTTTCTACAGACGCGACGATAGCATATATTCTTGACGTAATACAAAAGAGTAAGAAAAATAGAGAAAAAAGTATTTGTTTTGTAACTGGCGTTCCTGGTGCAGGCAAAACGCTTGTAGGTCTTGACGTTGCTGTAAGACAAACTTATCAAGGAAAAGACAAACCTATTGAAGACGAAGGCGCTGTTTACCTTTCGGGTAACGGCCCGTTGGTTGCAGTGTTGACCGAAGCGCTGGCAAAAGATAATCATAAAAAATGCCGTGAGAGAAGCGAAAGTAAAAAACTTTCAGATTCGCGCAGAGAGGTGAGCAAGTTTATTCAAATTATCCATCGTTATCGTGATAATATGCTTGCAAAAATCAAAAATCCTGTTGAAAATGGCATTTTAGAAATTGATGAAGAAAAGGCGGTAAAACTTGCAGAATCTGGCTATGGTGAAGTGGAACATGTTGCAATTTTTGACGAGGCGCAACGTTCTTGGACGCACAAAAGACTTGCTGATTACTTGAAGAGAGGTGGAACTTACGGTAATAAATTGAAAGTTCCCAATTTCCCTATGTCTGAAGCGGCGTTTTTGATTTGGTCGCTTGACCAACGCGAAGATTGGGCAACGATTATTTGTCTAGTTGGCGGCGGTCAAGAAATCAATACTGGTGAAGCGGGTATTTCTGAATGGATTTACGCGCTTAATGAGAAATTTCCACATTGGAATGTTCATATTTCCTCTAAACTAACTGAAGAGGAATATGCGGAAGGAAAAGTTAACGAGTTGCTTGAAAAGAACGACAAGGTTACATATTCAGACAATTTACATCTCGCGGTGTCTTTGCGTTCTTATAGGGCAGAAAAACTCTCTGCTTTTGTTCACTCATTGCTCGCGATTGAGTCCACTGCTGCAGAATTATATAAAGAAATTAAAGACAAGTATCCTATTGTGCTTACAAGGGATATGGAAAAGGCAAAAAGGTGGTTGCACGACAAGGTTAGGGGGACGGAGCGGACAGGTGTTCTTATAACAAAAGAATCGGCAAGATTTAAGCCTTTGGGTATCCATGTATTGCCTTCGGGCGATGAAAATGCTGTTCATTGGTTCTTAGAGGATAAAATTGATACTAGAGCATCAAATTATCTTGAAGATGCGGCAACGGAGATACAAGTTCAAGGGTTAGAACTTGATTATACGTGTTTGCTTTGGGACGCCGATATGAGATATGAAAATGGCGAGTGGCATTTCTATAGATTTAACGGGCAAACAAAGTGGGTAGAACAAACCCCAACGAGCGAAAGTAAACAAGATTTAATGAAGTATATGTTAAACGCTTATCGCGTTTTACTGACGCGCGCAAGAGCAGGAATGGTGATTTGCGTGCCGAAAGGGAATTCTAACAAAACGATTAGCGGGTTCTGGGAAGATAGTACGCGCTTGCCTGAATATTATGACGGAACGTATGAATATTTGAAGAGTTTAGGAATTGAAGAAATATGATTGGCAACAGTGGTCGTACCAGTATAAGGCGAATTGCAGAAAAGATTGTAGAATCTTATATCAGTTAAAGAAATAAATATATCACATATATAAAAAAATCGAGAAAGACACCCTTGTGCTCAAGGGTGTCTTTATTATGATTCGTAAAGATAAACGACAAGAAAGAATAAAATTACAACATAAAAAATTAATTTGAAAATTTCAAGAAAAGTTGTCATATATGATTGCAAAAAAAATATATGTATGATAAACTAAAATTGTCCCAAAAAACATTAGTTGTGTCCCATATTAAGAGGAGGGAGGCTCATGAAAAAGAAAAATGTGATTAATTTAATTAAATATTTTGCTGAAAAAAATGAAATGGCTTTTAAAGATGAGGCGTATGAAATAGCTAAAGAATTTGAAAATGATGGAGATTATCAATTAAGTGAATACATTGTTTCTGTTTTGGCTGATACTAATTCGTTTATGTCTCAAACAATGGAAAAAGAATCGGTATTTTTAAGGAAGGTGACAGTTGGTGTTCAATATTTATCTTTACCAGCTGAAATAAGGGCCGATATAGATGGTGTTGTTAACGCAATTAACCATAAGATAGGAGTAAACAAATTTTTGTTTGAAGGTGCACCAGGAACAGGGAAAACTGAAGCTGCAAAACTTATAGCTAAGGTTCTAAACAAAAATTTGTATGTGGTAAATTTTAGTGAACTGGTAGATAGTCATTTGGGGCAAACTCAAAAGAACATAGCTAAATTATTTGATGATATAAATGATTTTGTGTTTTCTAACAAAAACATCGTATTATTTGATGAAATAGATAGTATCGCTATTGATCGGATAAATAGTAATGATGTTCGAGAAATGGGTAGGGCGACTTCTGCAATGCTAAAAGGATTAGATTCGTTAAGAGATGATGTGGTTATTATAGCTACAACAAATTTATTCAATGTTTTTGATAAGGCATTAGTTCGTAGGTTTGATGCAGTAGTTAATTTTAATAGATACACAAGAAATGATTTGATAGATATTGCTGTAATGATAACAAATCAACTTTTGGATAAGTATAATTTGAATGGTAAAAATTCTAGGATGGTAAGAAAAATTATTAATCTATATGAGAATATTCCATATCCTGCAGAACTGATTAACCTAATAAAAACATCTATTGCATTTAGTGGCCTTGATAGTGAGTATGGGTACTTAAGAAACATGTTTTTTAAGGTTTATGTGGGAGAGGATAAAGATAATCCTAAAAAGCTACAAGAATTAGGTTTTTCGTTAAGAGAAATAGAAATAATAACAAAAATTTCCAAAAGCCAATTAGCTAGAGAATTAAAAGGAGATAGCGATGAAGAATAGTTTGCTATATTTAAGAGGAGAGTTTAAGCAAGAAAAAAGAAAAAATGCATATGGAAGGCCCACATTAAAAGGTGTTTTAGAAATAGAGCATTTAGATTCTTTATTGGATGATTTAATAGCGCTACAAGGCTTTTGGTTAAGAAATAACATAATTGATGGAGCTTTAATTGATGTTAAATACAATAGAATTGTTCCAAAGAGTAGTCGTATAAGTAGTTATTTTTCATCTAAAGGGATTGATTCGGAGGATTCTATTAGAGGTGCTAGATTTGCAGAAGATGATTCCCACAACAAAAAACATATATTTACACATTATGTTTCTAAAGCAGTATTACAAGAAACTATAAATTCCTTACACGAAGTAATAAATATAACAAAACAACTCTATGACGATAAAGTGTTGCCAAAAGATATAATAGCAATACAAAACAAATTAGTGTCTATCAATAGTTCAAAGATAAAAGACGATTTTTTTATTAGAATGTTATGCGACTCATATCTTGTGGAAGGATTTGATATTCCATCATTTAACAAAGATTTTACAAATACGGCTTTAATAAGTTTATATGATGTAAATGTTGAATTAGCGTTATTACTATCGAAAGTTGGCATTAGGGTTATGCCGGATAGAATTATAAAAAATACAACAACAGTACTTTTAAACAAAAATGAACTTGATTTATTAAAAGGCTCTGCTCCGTATCTTATTTCTATGGGGGTGGAGGATGAAAAAACAATAGAAGATGTATCTTTAAAAAATACAAAAATAGAGAAAGTACTTTCTATTCCTAAACCTTCAAATGAGCCTATCATTGGAGTTATAGATAAAATTTTTGATAGAGATGTCTATTTTTCTGATTGGGTTGAAGATTATGATTTGATAGATAAAACGTTAAGAGAAGTGGAAAAAGATGATTATCATGGTACAACCGTTAGTTCAATAATTGTTGATGGTCCGTCGTTTAATCCTGGGTTAGATGACGGTTGTGGAAGATTTAGGGTAAGGCATTTTGCTGTGGCCGTAGGGAGAAAATTTAGTTCATTCACCTTGTTAAAGAACATTCAAAGTATTATTGCTAATAATAGGGATATTAAGGTTTGGAACATCTCGTTAGGTTCCATTTTAGAAATAAATCCTAATTATGTATCACCAGAAGCTGCTATATTGGATCAAATACAATATGAAAATGACGTTATTTTTGTGGTGTCAGGGACTAATGATAGCGAACAAAGTTTACAAAAATACATAGGTGCACCGGCGGATTCGATTAATTCTATAGTTGTAAACTCTGTGAATATGAGTAAGCATCCTGCTACATATACGAGAAAAGGTCCTGTTTTATCTTTTTTTCATAAGCCAGACGTTAGTTACTATGGTGGTGATGAAGACATGTATTTACATGTTTGTACTCCTTTGGGAGAGAGATTAGTAAGTGGAACTTCATATGCGGCTCCATGGATTGCTAGAAAATTAGCTTACTTGATTTATGTCTTAAAGTTTAATAGGGAGGTGGCAAAGGCTTTAATTATTGATTCAGCTGCTGGATGGAATAATAATGCATATTCAGAACAAAAAGGTTACGGAGTAGTTCCAATTAAGATTTCAGACATAATTGAAAGCAATAGAGACGAAATCAAATTTTATTTCTTTGCTAAATCCGAAAAGTATAATACTTATACCTATAACATACCAGTTCCTTTGGATGAGAATGATAAATTTCCTTTTGTAGCAAAGGCTACGTTGTGTTACTTTCCTGCATGCTCTCGAAATCAAGGCGTTGACTATACTAATACAGAGTTTGATATTTCGTTTGGTAGAATGGCACATAACAAAATTAAAACTATTAATAACAATATACAAACTGATACATCTGAAGGCTTTGTGTTTGAAGAAAATGCAAGAGAATATTATCGTAAATGGGATAATGTAAAACACATTCAAGAGGAAATTAAGCCAGGCGTTAGAGCTCGTAATTCTTATGAAACATCATTGTGGGGGTTAAGTGTAAAGACAAAGGAGAGGTTAAAGTTAAAGTATGGGGAAGGAATGAATTTTGGTGTGGTGGTCACTTTAAAAGAAATAACTGGCAAAAATAGAATAGAAGATTTTGTTAGACAATGTACCGCTAGAGGATGGATTGTTTCTGAAATTAAGGTGTCAAATAGAATAGAAATTTATAATAAGGCTGAAGAAACTATCAAGTTTGATGAGTGAAAACAAGGAGAAAATACTATGGCAAAAAATAAACCAATAGGTGATAATGCAAGAGTCGGTGCAGTAAAGGGGCGAAGCCAAACATACAATCCAAAAACAGACAGTTGGGTAAAAAGAGACGCCTCAACGGGAAGATTTATGGATAATAAGACTTCAAACAATAAGCCGTTTAAAGGGGTAAGAAAGGAAAAGTGATAAAAAGTTACAAATAGTTAATAGTAGAGGTTGAAAATGAGAGAAAATCGTTACATTGCGAATTTAATAAAAAGAGTAATTGAGTTGTCGGAAGGAGATTCTTGGGAGATTGCGGTTGATGAATGGGAAATCGTGGACTGTGAAATAGATGAAAAACTATCCAAAGCATGCGTGTGTGGCAAAGAAAATCTTAAGTATCTATTCACAATCAGAAATTGTGTTAATGGTAATGAATTATATCCCATTGGAAGTACTTGTATTAATAAATTTGAGAGAGACGACCTTAATTACGAAGTGTCTGTTTACGATGATATGTTTAAGTTGGTGCATGCGGTGAAAAATCGAGAACAAATTACTTTGGACTCAAGATATTTTTCTAGGAAATTGTTGGAATATTTATATGAAAACGATGTTTTTGTGGCTAATGTATATAATAATTTTGATGCAAGAAAAGACTATTATTTTATGTTAGATATGTTTAATAAGCATGATAAAACCACCATTTACTCATCACAGCAAAGAAAAATTAATGCGATAATTGTTAAGTCTATTTTACCATTTGTGCATGCTAAAATTAAATCTAATTAAAAAATTGACTTAAAAATGGCAATATAATTCCATATCAATTTCCCAAATGGAGGATTGGTACAAAAAGCATTTTTGACAATTATCGACGAAATTAAAAACAATGTGTATTTTTAAAAAATCGCGATAGAAAATTAAACAATAAAATAAAGCCGAGATTGAGGGGGGGCTTCAATCTCGGCTTTTTATATGGTTACTATTGTTTTATAAAATCTTCGTTAATTTTTATAAAATCTCAGTTAATCGGCTTATAGGCTTATGTTTTTAAAAAACAGCCAACAAAAAAAGAAACAAATATTTTTCGTTTAGCAAAAAAATAATGGAGGTTGCTTTATACCAAAAAAACAAAACGTGCCAAAAAGGGAACGAATTTTAAAAAATATTGAAATGCTTAAAATTGTGTGCTATAATCTTATTGTAAAAATTTTTTACAAAGGAGAAAATGTTAAGAGCAACGACGAAAAATTGCAAGAACAGGTTGTTCAACAAGAGCAATCTAGCCAGCCGACAAAGTCGGTGTCAAGAATGGGTAGGAGGTGATAAATGATAACGAGTAACATGAAAAAAACAATTTTGATTATTGCTGCTTCTATGATACTAATTAATCTTGTTGCATGTAGTGGCAAATATCCCAAAGGAAGTTATAATACAGATGGTTATAGTTATACAGAAATAGCACATAATCAAATTGCAGTTGGCGAAATAACATGTCTTTCAAAAAACGGAGCAGTATATATTCCCCAAAGTATTAATGGAAAAACTGTTACACAACTTGGTTACAATTCTGGGCTTGGATTTGGAGGAGGTGGTTTTTATAATAATTCATTTTATCATGAAGGCGAACAAGTGACCATCTCAAGGTATTATTGCCCTAATACTATAACTAATATATTTGACGGTTACATTTGGTCGGTTCAGCATCTAAAAGTTTTTTATTGCGGAACAATAATTGATTTGAAACGGTTTGGGTTAAAAGAGTTATATAACGAAATTTATGTTCCGTATGATAAGTTCGAAGAATTTAAAGCGCTGGATTCGGGATGTCTGGCGGAAGTTAAGCAAGCTAATGTTTCCTTTATGCTTGATGAAAATACATTCTATTACGTAGATTATTATGAAACAGACTCAACGATAAAATTTATTCCACCAACCCCACAAAAAGATGGATATAGTTTTGATGGCTGGTATAAAGATAACAGTTTTACAAATAAGTGGAATTTTGAAACTGACAGCATACAAGACGATAAAAAAGAAACTAAACTATATTCACACTGGATCGAGAGTTAGATTAAAACAAAATAATCCGCCCGAAATTTCGGGCGGATTTTTGTATACTAAACTAGGTGTTTTTTTAAAGGCAACGCCTTTTTTAATTTTTAATCAATGTTCTCGTCAAACTCTGCTATATAGGGCAAATTTCTATAATATTCATCGCAGTCAAGCCCATAGCCTATTACAAAGCAATCGGGAATAGTAAACAGCGCTTTATCAGGGACAAAATCAACAACGCGCCTCGAAGGCTTATCAAGAAGCGATACAACGTGAAACGATAGCGGGTTGCGGGCTTTTATCATATTTGAAACGTCTTTTATCGTTCTGCCGGTGTCAATAATATCTTCAACGATAACAACGTGGTAGTTAGAAACGTCCTTATCAAGATCCATAGTAACTTTCACTAAGCCCGAAGAAGTTGTGCCAGCATAACTTTTTGCTTGCATAAAGCCTATTTCGCACGGCACTGAAACGGCACGGCATAGGTCTGCTAAAAACACGAAAGCGCCTTTCAAAATGCTTACTAATAAAATTGGGCGTCCGTCGTAAATTTTATCTATTTCTTTTCCAAGTTCAATAATTTTCTCAGCAATTTCTTCTTTTGTGATAAGAACTTTTTTAATTCTTCTTTGATATTCTTCTGCCGTATTAAAAGTCATTTTTCTTCTCCATTTTTTTCGTTGTGTTTTTATTTTGCTAAAATATAGTTTCGTTGATTATAGCATTACTTTATCAAAATGTCAATGCAAAATTTATTTTGCTTAAACTATTAAAATTTAGGTATGCGTGTTATTTTTAGCGAATAATTTGCAACGAATAATAGTTGTTTTATAAATTTTATAACAAATTTTCGCATAATTCTTTACTTTTTTAAACTAATAATATAGAATAAGAGGCGAGGGATACGTAAAATTTAAGTTTTTTGATTTCGATTAGAAATTTTAAACAAAAATTTTATATTTTAATAAAGGGGAAAAACTATGAAAAATTTGTTAGCAAAAACGGCATTAAGCTTTTGTTTAATTGTGTCTTGTTTATGCTTTGGCGCAAGTGTTCAACCTTGTGAGGCTAGGACCGAGAATTTAGTTGCGCCAATCGTTTCGCAAACTGCAAGCGATAAAACCATGCTCGCATCAGGTGGAGAAATTGAGTGGCCAGGTAGCACCACAACTACCTTTTTAGATACGTCAACAATGTTTTCACAAGACTCGTCAGGTTTAGATTTTTATAACGGTCAACTTTACGTTGTTGAAAACGGCGATGGTCTTCTTTGGGTTTTAGACGTTGCTAAAAACGGAAGCGTATCTTATGCTAGTGGCTATAATAAAGATGGCAAAGAAATTAAGTTCAAAAGCAACGCATCAAGTAGCAAAGCGGTTGATACCGAAGGCGTAACCGTTGATGGCGACGGTTGGGTTTACGTTAGCACCGAGAGAGATACAGCAAACAAAAGCACGCCTAAAAATGCTATCATTAAGATAAATGCAAAGGCAAGCGGAAGCACTTTGGTTGGCGTTGAAGAGTGGGATTTAACTTCAAGCTTGCCAAAATCAAGCGATTCTAACGAAGGTTTAGAGGCTGTTGAATGGGTATCGAACAGCGAACTTGAGGGCAAACTTTACGATAAAAACAAAAACGGATTATTTAACAGCAGTAATTATCCAAAGCAAACGGCAAACGGCGTGTTCTTCGTTGCATTAGAGGCTAACGGACACGTTTACGGCTACGTTTTAAATAACGACGGAACTTATGTTCAAATTGCCGATATCAATGCAGGCTTTGGTTGCGCTATGGCGTTAGATTATGACGTTTCACAACACGTTTTGTGGATTGTTACCGATGATAACGGAAACAACATGTCTGCTCAAGTTGTGTTCAACGGCACTCAAAATCCAACTATGACTAATGTAAAACCTATTTCAACGTTAGATAAAGGCGCAAACTACGAAGGTTTTGCTATCGTTACTGACGATTATGCAGACAACGGCGAAAAATTTGTTTATAACATTGAAGACGGCACTGATAAGAAAGCGTTGGCTCTTGGCAGAATTAGACTAAACTATATGACGTCTGGCGGAAGCGGAAACGGAAGTGGAAATAATAGCGGAAGCGGTAGCGGTAATAGTAGTAGCGGAAACGGAAACTCAAGTAGTAACGGAAGCGGAAACTCAAGCAGTAATGCAAACGGAAACAATAGCAGTAGCGTAAACGGAAACCAAAGCGCAACACAAAATGGCGCTAACAATAATGCTGGCGTAGGCGGAAACAATGGCTTGCATAACTACTCTTCAACTTGGCATTCAAATAGCGTTGAGCATTATTACGATTGTTCTTGTGGTCAAAAACACGAAGTTCAAGCACACCAAGTTGTAACTATAAACCAAAAAGCTCCAACCAAAACTAGATACGGTTACACGGGCGATAAGGTTTGTTCAGTTTGTAACTATACCATTGAAAGGGGTCAATCCATTGATAAACTGCCAGCCGATGATAATGGCAACGTCGTTTTAACAATAATTTTTGTTTCGTGCGGTGTGGCTTTAGTTGCTGGTGCTTCTATAGCGTTCTTAATTTTGAAAAAGAAAAAAAGATAGTAAAAACATAAAAAAAGTGGTTAGAAAGTTCTAACCACTTTTTTGCTTTTTCATAAATTGCGAGATAATCGACCTATAGGCGCGTGTTTTGCAAAATTTTATTATATTTTAAATTCTAAAAAACAATCTTTTAAGATGCAATCGTATGTGGTCGAGGATTTAAGGCTATACAAGATATACTATTTTTCTTTAAACACAAAAAAGTCCTTGAGAGATTTTGAGGCGGTGTGATAAAATATTACAAAACAAAAAAGGAGAAAAGTATGGTTACACAAAACAATGAATTTATACTAAATTTTCTTAAGAAAAATCTTTTGGGGCAAGGTGTTAATGCCGATGACAAGGAGCAAGTTATTAAAAAATGTATATCTTTAGCATATAAAGATATGATGACGGCAGGAATGTATTTTTTAGACAAAGATTTGGGAAAAAGCGACAAAGAAAAAACCAAAAGAAATAATGAACGAAAAGAAAAGTTTTATAAGATTTTAGTTGAAAAAAACTTTGAGTTTTCAAGAGGTTTAATAAAAGACACTTGTGCGATTTTTGGTGAAAATGAAAAAATTGAGAATAGCAAAAGTTTTGCAACAAGATATGGTCTTTCTCAAAAATTGGTTAATATGACTTTTAAGTATCTATACGTATTTGATGATTTAATAGGTATGTCTATTGATTATTCAAACTGCGATTGCCCTATAGATAGTATTATTATAGACAAGAAATTGAATCAAAAAGGAAAATTTGTTTGGAGCAAATTAAAAAAAGAAGAATACGAAGAATTGCAAAAAAAGATTTACGAAAAAGTTAATCTAGAAAAAGAATATAAAAATTTAGGTAGATTATTATACGATTTTTTAAATTGGTAGTAAAAGGCTTAAGAAAATGAAAGGAAGAAGATTTATGAATAGGGTAAACGCTTTTATGGTCGAGGACGATAAATTGGTTGAATATTATGGTAATGGCAAAAAAATTGAAATCCCTTATGAAGTAGCCATAATTGGAAAACGTGCCTTTTTTGGTTGCGATTCGATTGAAAGCGTGGTTATTCCAAAAGGCGTAACTCGTATTGAAGAAGGAGCGTTTGAGGGCTGTTGTTCGCTAAAAAGCGTAATCATTGCAGATAGCGTAACTCATATTGGCGATAGAGCCTTCTATGGCTGCGCTAATCTAAAAAAACTATCAGTTAAAAAAGGCGTAAAATTTGGCTGTGATGTGTTTGAGGGTTGCCCTTTTTTTCAAAAAACTTAATAAAAAATTCGTTTTAAGAAAAATGAAAGCCCCAAAAAAGTGTTTTGCTTTTAAGGGGCTTGTTTTATGCCAAAAACCGAAAAATTATTTAACGGTTAACGTTTTTCCACTATTTTTCCACTATTTTCTATTAACTTGTTAGGATTTAACAATAATATAAAAGTTGTAAGCGAAAGGGGTGGTGGTGGGGAGTCTTGGCGAAAGGTTAGAAAGTGCTTAACTTAAGGGTTATATAAAGGTTGCGTATCGTTTTAGTTGAAAAGTTTAAGAAAATAGTATATAATTAATAAAGGCAAAAGCCGAAAAGATATTTAGAGGTTAAAAATGTTAAAGTTTAAAAAACCCATTATTGCAATTATAGTGCTTTTAATCACCGCATTAAT
Organism: Christensenellaceae bacterium; assembly: GCA_045534575.1. Classification (GTDB taxonomy): domain Bacteria; phylum Bacillota; class Clostridia; order Christensenellales; family Borkfalkiaceae; genus UBA4636. Next base: position 91,284 of record JAZSJZ010000001.1, on the reverse strand, counting down.
TATGTGCTCGTGCGCGGGTGGCGGAAATTCAAGTAGTAGTGGAGAGGGGCAATCTTCTTCGAGCAGTGTAGAACAATCTTCTTCAAGTAGTAGCGAAGGGCAATCTTCGGGCGCAACTTCTATCGGAGCTTCACAAGGCTCAATAGACACAACCGAGCTTAAAAACTTTATTAACTTTGGTAAAGACGTTACGGGTTACGTTAACCAAGACAAGGTTTCGGGAATTTATAAAATTGGTATATACACTCTAACCAACAACGCAAAGTTCACTTCAACCGCTGGCGAAAAATCTCTTGACGACGAAACTTTCCCGATGGCGTGTCAATTAGGCGCGTCGTCAAGTCCGTTTTCGCAAAAGTCGATAACGTTCAAGGTAAAAACTTCGGGAAAACTCACAATTTATGCCATTGTTGGCTCTTCGGGCGTTGCACTTGGAAAACTTCAACTTTTCAACTCAACATTTAAACCCGTTGCAATTTTTGATATAACCGACCAATTTGCAAGGTATGAAATGGACATAAACGAGGCGGGCGAATATGCGCTTATGCCAACGGGCGCTGCGTCTATCAATATCTATGGAATTGCGTTCTCGGGCGAGGGCGCAACAGGTGAAGATGCAGAAGAAGGCGATTTAACAACCGCCGAGCGTGAAATCGTAACAAAGGCGAACAACTTAATGACTTGGCAAATTCCAGACGTTGGCGGTTGGGATAAAGATTACGATTTGCATGCTTCAAGAGAGCGTGGAGAGAGCAAGTATAACCAATCGTCTGGCTGGACAGCAAAGGGTGGCGGTTATATGGGCACCATCGATAACGGCGGAACTTATACGCACATGGAAACTTTGGCGCAAGCATATTCCATCACGGGCGATGAAAAATATAAAACAAGTTTCTTGCTTGCTGTTGAATTTTTGAAAAACCTTCAAACCGAAAAGGGCGGTTTTGCTCAAGTTTATCCAATTCGTGGAAGCTATTCTGATTATGTAACCTTTAACGATAACGCAATGGTTAGCGTTATGCAACTATTAAGAAACGTTTATGAAAATAAATCGCCATATACTAACATTTTAGACGAAGCCCAAAGAGTCGAAGTAAAGGCTATGTTCGATAAGGGCATTGAATATATTTTAGCATCGCAAATAGAGGTTAAAGGCGTTAAAGCGGGCTGGTGCGCTCAGCACGACCCTATAACATACGAGCCAAAAGAAGCAAGAGAATATGAACGCCCTTCAATTAGCGGTTCTGAAAGCATTGGAATTATTGAACTTTTAATGTCCCTCACCGATAATCAACAAGCTCAAGAGGCAGGGCTTAGCGCGGTTAGATGGTTTAACGACCATAAACTAGAAAATATGGCGTTTAGCAAAAACGGCGTAACAAACCCAACAACTGGCGAAAAAGAATATCTTTACGAAAAGCAAGGCTCTACCCTTTGGTTTAGATTTTACGATTTAGAAGGCGTTGGCTTTTTCAGTGATAGAAAAACTAACCCAAAATGGGCGGAATATAACGGCTATTTCTACGACGTTAAAGAAATTAGCGACGAGCGCAGAACGGGCTATTCGTGGGTAGGCACTTGGCCAAAGAGCGTAATCGAAAAATACCTTTAATCGACCTATAGCCTAAGTTTTAAAGCAAATTAACAAAAAAATTCAAACAAAAAAGCCGAGATTGAGTTAAAAATTCAATCTCGGCTTTAACTTTGCTTTGCAAAAGTTTTTTGTTTGGTTTGAAAACGATTAAGGTTAAGCGTTTTTTTGAAAAATTAATAGTCGCTTATTCCTAGCAAGCAATCAACGCTAACAGAAAACAGACTAGCAATTTTAATAAGCATATCGAAACTGCATTCACGTTGACCGTTTTCCCAATAAGAAATTAAGCGAACAGATACGTTTAACTTTTCCGCAAGTTGCGCGCGTGAAAAATTGTTCTCCGTTCTTAAAGCGTTTAGTTGTTCTGCAAATTTGTTTCCCATACCTTTAGTTTAGAACAAAATGTTCCAAAATACTTGACATAGAACAATTTGTTCCATATAATATAAACAAGAATTTTACAGGAGGTAAAAAACATGAGTTATTTGAAGGAAAATGTTATTGGCAGTAATGAAGTTGTGAAAATTGAACCTATGAAAAATCCTATATTTTTAATACTTAGATGGATTTGGGGTGTTTTAGGTTGTTGGCTTTTATTGATTCCTACCGTTAAAGCAATAATTGCAACAATACAATATTGCTCAACAGAATATTTAGTTACTGATAAACGAGTTATGGAAAAATACGGTTGGATAGCCACTCATACCGATGAAATGAACTTGAACAAAATTGAAAACATCACCGTTACATATACTTTTTTTGGTAAACTTTTTAATTTTGGAACACTCTGTATTCAAGGCGCAAGTAGAAACAATATCGTTTTCACGCATATAAAAAATGCCGAAAATGTTAAAAAACAAATAAATGAATTAGCGCAATATTAAAGAAAAAGGGTTATCTGCCCGTAATTTTACAAAAAAGAGCGAAAAATTTTACGCTCAAATTGATTATAGCATCAAACTGTCAGTCTCGAACTTTTTGAGGCTGACTTTTTTGTGGAGCGAATACAAACATAAAAAATTATAATTTTTCAAAAACTATTGACGGGCGAGGGAAGTAGTGATATAATATAAGAACCTTAAGGCGTTTGCCTTTTGAGTAAAAATAGGAGTGGAAAAATGTTTAAGGTAAAAGAAGAATTGTTATCTATGGTAGAAAAATTCGTTCAAGACGAATTTGTTCCTGCAAGCGCAAGCGAAATTCGTTATTTCGGTTGTATGGATTGCTCTAACTCATGTGCTGAAAACTGCGCTGTTAAGTGCAAAAAGAACGGCAGATAATGAGCGAGGCTAAGATTTTAGAACAAAAATCTAAGAATATTACACTGGTGTTAACTCACCAGTGTAATTTAGATTGCGTTTATTGTTACGAACACCACAAGAACCAATGCACAATGCCAGCAAGCCTTGCCAAAGAGATAGTTGACAAAGAACTTACTATGGCAGACGGGGTTGAAACGGTTGAGTTTGACTTTTTCGGCGGAGAACCGCTTTTAGAGTTTGAAACGGTTAAGGAAGTTGTTGAATATACCATCAACAAAAAGTATGATAAAGATTACATATTTTTCATAACCACCAACGGCGTGTTGCTAACTGACGAGATGAAGGCTTGGCTAAAAGCGCACACTGACTACCTTCAAATTGGGCTTAGTCTTGACGGAACAAAACAAATGCACGATACTAACCGCAGTGGTTCTTTTGACGATATTGATATCGACTTTTTTAGAGAAACTTATCCTGACCAAACGGTTAAGATGACAATATCAAAAGAAACGCTACCAAACCTTAAAGAGGGCGTTGTTTTTTGCCATGAAAAGGGCTTTGACGTTTCTTGCAACCTAGCCTACGGCATTGATTGGGATAACGAAGAAAACCAAAACACTTTCGCTAGAGAACTTTCGCTTTTAATCGATTATTATCTTGAAAACGATAAAATTAAGCCTTGCTCGCTTTTAGATGTTAACCGCATTAAGAGCATTTCTTTGCAAGAAGATAGGACTTACCGCGTTTGCGGTGCGGGTTACGCTATGCGCGCTTACGATTGCGACGGAACTTGTTTCCCTTGCCAATTTTTCTTGCCGATTTGCGTAGGCGACGAAAAGGCTAAACGCTCGCTCGATATTGATTTTTCCACCTTAAAACTTACCGAAGCGCAAATTGACGATAAGTGCAAAACGTGCTTTATAAGAAACGCTTGCCCAACTTGCTATGGCAATAACTATGCAACCACGGGCGACGTTTATCGCCGTGATATGCGCCTTTGCCAAATGAACATTATTCAATTCCAAGCAATAGCCTATTTTGCGGTTAAGCGGTTTGAAATGGGAAAACTAGAAGAGTTTTCTAAAGCCGACAAAGCGGCAATTTTAAAGTCTGCGCTTAGCATAATTAAAACACTTAAATGATAAACGGCGATTTTTTCAAGGAAACAAGTCGGCTTATTTTGCGCTCGCCAAAGGATCAAGACGCTCAAGTTTTGGCTATAAAGCGAGGCGAAGAGTTCGTGGAGAAGTTTAACCTTTATCAAAAGTGCGAAAAAGAGCAAATTTTAAAAGAGTTTGTTGAGTTTGAGCATTTTATTTTGGTTTTAAAGGAAACTCAAGAAATTATAGGTTGCGTTGCCGTTAAAGACGACCCTTTAAGATACCACACAAATTCCATAACCTTGCAAGCGTGGCTAATTGAGAAAACGGCTTATAAAGGCTATATGCTAGAGGCTGTTTGCGCTATTTTGCAAGAACTTTTTAAAAGGCGTGGCGTAGAGCGCATTGCAATTCAAATTTTTGCTAAAAATGAGGCGTCAATTAGGCTTGCTGAAAAGTTGGGTTTTGAAAAAGAAGGCTATCTCAAAGAAGCCGTTAAAAACCATAAAGGGCAAGTTTTCGACGTTGTTCTTTACTCGCTTGATAGAATTTCATATTTGAAAAAACAAAACAAATAAAAAAATCAAAAGCAAAAACGCTTAGCATTTCGCTAAGCGTTTTATCTTTGTTAATTTAATCTTTTGCTTCTACTTTTACGTATTCTGCAAAAGTAGCCTTTCCGTTAAGGAAAGTAACGATAATTGCTTCATAAGCTTCACCGCTGAGTGTTTTTTCTAACGCTTCTTCAGCCGTTTTGCAACCTTTAACCGCGGTTACAGCGCCTGTTTCATGGCCTGGAAGCCCGCCTGCAAGACCGGTAACACCGTCGCCTAAATCTTTCATAACTTTTTCGTAAGTTAAGTGGTTGCCGTCTTTTGCGGCGTTGTTGATTTTGTCGGCATAAGACTGAGAAACTTTGCTACAACCAACGAAAATTGACGCGCAAAGAACTAAAGTGAGTGCGATTGATAAAAGTTTTGCTAATTTTTTCATTTTTAATCTCCTTTATTAGTCTTATATATATTATAGAACAATGAAAAATTTTGTCAATAAGGGTGGCGGAAAAATTTTTGCAAAATTTTGCCTAAAGATTTTAAAAAAATAGTTGACAAGCAGTTATCTTTTTGTTATAATCGGCGCCTACGCTTTAAAAAAGGCGGGCAAAAAGGAGGAAAATTTATGCAAGATTTATCGTTAAAAGTTGGCGAAATTGATTTTAGCGTGCGTTGCGGGGCGATTTTAAGGTTTAAAGAAAAAATTATCGTTGACGTTTCTTTGGTGGGTGAAAATTCCGTTATTCCCGGCGGTAGAGTAAAGATAAACGAAAGTTCTAAAGACGCAATTTGCCGAGAAATAAAAGAAGAATTAGGAATTTTGGTTGATAAAGATAAAATTAAATATCTAACAACGCTAGAAAACTTTTTTATGTTAAGGGGCGTTTCGTGCCACCAAATTTACTTTCTTTACGAATATGAACTAGAAGAAGGCGAAGCCAAACGCTTTTTTGAAAAAACGCCTAATTTAGATAATAAAAACAATTATTTAAAACTATTCAATAAAGATGAACTAAATAGCCTTAACTTATTGCCGTTATCGCTTTTTGATTTCATTTAATTTAATTTTTCAAAAAAACGAAAAACTGACATTTTTTTGAACTTTATAACTTATTTACTCTTAAAAAAGTTAAGAACAAAATTTTAAGTTGCTATTGATTATTTCTATAATTTATGGTAAAATATAGAAAATAAATTTTTTTAAGGGAGAAAATTTAATGAAATTACAAGGTAAATCAGTAGTAGTAACCGGCGCATCGTCGGGTATGGGTAAGGCAATCGTTGAACTTTTCGTAAAAGAAGGCGCAAGTGTTGTTGCCGTTGCTAGAAGAAAAGAACGCCTTGAAATGCTTCAAGATAGTTTAAAGAACGAAGCGGGCAAAGTTACAATTTTCGTTGGCGACGTTTCAAAAAAAGAAGACTGCGAAGCAATGATTGACCTTGCCGTTAAAGAATATGGCAAGTTAGATGTTCTTATCAACAACGCTGGCGTTATGGATAATATGGCGCCTGTTGCAAGTTTTAGCGATGAAAAATTTGCAAGCGTTATGGGTATCAACGTTTACGGGCCTCTTGCCGCTATGAGAAAGGCTTGCCAAGTATTCTTAGCACAAGGTCTTGGCGGAAACATTATTAACGTTTCTTCAGTTGGTTCTATGCACCAAGCAGCGGGCCCTGTTTACTGCGCATCAAAGGCGGCTCTTAACGCAATTTCTAGAAACACGGCGTTTATGTATAAAAACGAAAAAATCCGTTGCAACGTTATAGCACCTGGCGGAATTAACACTGAAATTGGCTCTGCAATGGGTATGCCTGATATGGACGGCTATTCAAGGCTTGGCGGTGTGTTGAAACTCTCTCCAGCGCCTGGCGAGGCTACCGATATTGCTAACGCCGCTCTTTTCTTGGCTAGCGATGCTTCTTCTTACATTAGCGGTGTTATTCTAGAAGTTGACGGCGGTTGGACTTCTTTCTAAAATCTTAAAAAATAATAAAAGGTGGCGTATAAGTCGGTTAACGCCACTTTTTTAATGCAAAAAATATTTAACGAAAATAAAATTCTCGTTTAAAAAAGCAAAATTCCACATAAAAAGTGTTGAAAAAAGCCAAAAAATTTCTTAAATTTTTGAAAGAAAAAATTTTTTGGTAAAATTTTGGCAAAATTTATAAAAAACGAAGGCTTTTTTAGAGAACGAAAAATGCCCGATAACGGGCTTATAGCCCGCTTTCTTTAAAAAAAGCGGGCTGTTTTTATTGCGAAAAAACTTTAAAAATTGAGTTAAGATAATATAAATAAAAAGGAAAAAGCGCAAAAATTTTTATTTTAGGTTGTTGACAACTAGAACTTTAGGTTATATAATAAATAAAATAATTTATTAATGCGCACGCATAAAAATATCTTGGTCGTGTTCTAAAGGAGATAGCAATGAGTAGTTTTTTTAACAGAATTACAGCGTTCTTACTTGGTATTATTTTAACGGTGACGGCGGTTGTCGGCGCTGGGCTTTTTGCTTACAAGCAGAAGTTTTCGTCAAGCACGGAAAAAGACGGGCTTGAAGATTACTCTGTTGAAGAGTTGGTTGACTTGCTAACCTTAGCAATCGAGTCGCCAGACGATTATACGCTTGCTCGTTTAGAAGAAGAATACGGCATTAGTTTAAAAGATTTTTTAATCAATAACGGTGTTGATTTAGACAAGGTTGACGAGGGCGATTGGAACGCTTTAGCCAACATTTCGATTTTTAATATCGTAAACGGAATTGAGCCGTTCCTTGACGGAATTAAACTTCGCGCGCTATACGTAATTTTACCTCAAATTACGGGGCTTGAACTTGACGAGATTTTATCTAAGGAAGCGCAAGTTAAACTTGGCGACTATACGCTTTGGGAACTTATGAATTCCGACGAGATAAACAAAGAACTCGGTCTTGTTTCTGCGCTTAAAGGTTTAAAGTTCGGTTCGTTCTTGCCGTCTATTTTCGAGGCGCAATATAACGAAGATAAGCACGAATACATATATACCGTTAAAGAAGGCAACGGGCTTGGTATTTTGAATATTTTCGCTAACGTTTCGATGAAAGGCGTTATGGATATCATAAACGGCGAGGACCCTCTCACCGAGATTATGGAAGGCGACCTAGTTGCGATATCGCACTTAAAAATCGTTGATATTTTAGGCGATATTTCAACTGTTGGTGGAAGTGATTTTGAAGATAAGTTAGAGCCTTTATTAAGAGTGTTCGGCGACGCGACCTTAGGCGACCTCTTTACGAAGAAAGATGACGGCTATCAAATTACTTTCGATAAACTTGCAACCGAAGTTGAAATTGGTTACCTTCTCGGCTTTGAAAAGAAAGACGGCGTTTGGTATAAAGACGATAGTTGCACCGAAAAGATTGACGGGCTTTTAGAAACCGTTGCATCCCTTAACCTTAAAGATATTTTAGACGCTGACGGCGACACCTTGAAAACCATCGAGGCTGTTGCGGGCGATATGTCGATTTTAACGCTTTACGAAACCTTCGTTGATGAGAAAGATATTCCACTATTTATCTCTATGCTTGGCAACGTAACAGTGAGCGATATTTTAAGAAACGGCGAAGAGAACATTGGCGCAACTATTATCGAAATGCTCGATACTTACGTTGGCAATATGACTTTAGGCGAAGCGCTTAACGACGTTTTAACTAAAGACGTTAAAGATAAAATTCAATCTAACGCATTAACGGCTGCGCTTATGGATTTGCGCCTTGGCGATTTCTTAAAAGAAGAATATTCTTTAGAAACCTTCCTTTCTGCGCTTGAAAACGCTATTGGCGGTATTACCATTGGCGAAACTCTCGGCTATGAAAAGGACGAAAACGGCAAGTGGATTTGCGATAACGAAGTTATGGCACTTCTTCTTGATATAACTTTTAGCAATATTTTCGACGTTCTAAGAGCAGACGACGCAGTTGGTATGACTAAGGCACTCGTTGGCGATATGACTATCGGCGAAATTTACGGCGCGGTGTTCGGTTTTGAAAAAACTCAAGACGATGCTATTTGGCATAAGGGCGAAGCGCACGTAACCAAAGGCTTTAGCGAATTTTTAGACCTTGAAATTTGGAAAGTCGTTTCCACGATGCAAAAAGGTGGCGACTACAATATTTATTACGACTTTGAAAAACTAACTCTTGGCGACGTAGTTTACGGAACTATTCTTCCACTTAATATGTTCACCGATAAAATCGTAACTGACGGCGAAAAAGTTTTCGTTGACGGCGATTTAGAGAGGGCAACTGCTCCGTTCTTTAGCATAACGGTTAAAGAGTTTGCCGAAAAAGGCACTGACGCATTTAAAGAAACGGCGAAAGAACTTTTAGCGGGCGATATTTTAGCGCCAATTGTTCATAGGCTTGATAATTTCGACGTTACTGCAATTTATTCTAACGAAGAAGGCAAGTGGATTGTTCAAAGTTCAAAAATTCCTACAATCTACAATAACTTGTTCAACATAAAACTTGGCGATTTATTAGAATCGTTTGAACACGATAATTTTGCTATTTGGGAAGAAATCGTTGGCGATACTTACCTTTATGAAATTGTTAACTGCTTCACCGATACTTGGCAAAACGATTGCTTCTTAAGGTGCTTATACAGCGCGAAAGTAGTTGATTTCGTTAAACTTTTAGGCGCACAAAAGACGCTTGACGAAGTTTACGGGCACATCAAACTTATAGAGTGCCTTGGTTGCTATCTCCCTGAAGAATATCTCGACGACCCTGTTTTAGAGGCAACTTTCCAAGCAACTATTAGCGATTTAGTGTTCCTATTCACTAACGATAATCCTCAATTATTTAGAGAAGGTTTCTTCAAGCACTACGGCGAGTTGACTATTCGTGATTTTATGAACACGGCGTGCCTACTTGGCGGTGTTGAAGGCGACCCTGTTGACGTTTTACCTGTTGGAAAACATTTAACCAACAAACTTTTAGATACTAAGTTCAATCAATTTGACGACGGCATTAAAAACGGCTTAAGAGAAATTGCTCAAAACGTTTATGCTGGCGATTTCTTCGCTGAAGTTTTGCAAAAAGTTTTATCAAAACTTGACGTTAACCACTCTTACGTTATCCACGAAGACGGAACTTATACCGTAAATGGTAGATTTAGCGTTCTTTGCAACAAACTTTATAATAAGACGTTCTACGAACTTTACAAGAGCCTTAACAAAGAAGGCATTAAGAACTTAGCGGAAGAATTCTTAGTTGGTGATTTCATTGCTGAAATCGTTGCTAAGGCTATGGATATTGCTGAAATTTCGCATAGTTATACTATCGGCGCAGACGGAACTTATACCGTTAAAGGTAAATTCGCTCAACTTCTTAACAAGATTTACAACAAGAACGGCAAAGAACTTTTAGAAAAGGCTGATAGAGAAGGAATTAAAGAACTTCTCGGCGAGTTCTTGGTTGGCGACTTCTCGGCAGATATCGCTCAAAAAGCACTTTCAATGTTCGGCATGACTTCTTCTTACGAAATCAACGAAGACGGCACTTACGACGTTGACGGAAGATTTAGCGCACTTCAAGAGAAGATGTATAACAAGTCGCTAAGAGAAATTCTCTCAAAAATAAGAACCAAGGAAGGAATTAAAGACCTTATGGGCGAGTTCCTAGTTGGTGATTTCTCGGCAGATATTGCAGACAAGGCTTTTGAAATTTTAGATGTTTACAGCGCGTTTAGCATAAATGCAGACGGAACTTACACGGTTAGCGGTAAATTTGCTCAACTTCTTAACAAGATTTATAACAAGAACGGCAAAGAACTTTTAGAGAGCGCAAGCAAGGAAGGAATTAAGGCTTTAGCAGAAGATTTCCTTGTTGGTGATTTTGTGGCAGATATCGTTAAAAAGGCGTTTGACGTTGTTGATATCAACCACTCTTACGTTATCAACCAAGACGGCACTTATACCGTTTCAGGTAACTTCGATATTCTTTGCAACAAGGCTTATAACAAGACCATTAAAGAACTTTTAGATAGTTTAAGTAAGCAAGGCATTAAAGACCTTATGGGCGAATTCTTAGTTGGTGATTTTGCTCACGAATTTGCCGAAAAGGTTATGAACAGGCTCGATATCGACTATGCTGTTAATTACGATGGTAAAGAATATATCGTATCCGGCGCGTTCGCAACGCTTCTTACTAAGGTTTATAACTACTCAATGTATGACCTAACCGAGTTTAGGCATATGGAAAAAATTAAGGAATTTATCAACGTTCCGTTCGGTGAATATTTAATTGATCTAATTCCTACTATCAAACAAAAAATGCCAAACCTTTATAACGGCGAAATCGTTGCTTTAGAGGACGGCACTTACGGCGCAACCGGCAGTTACTATAAGTTTATGACCATAGTTGCGAATATGCGCCTTATCGATACGCTCAAGGGCTTAAAGAACGAAGGCAAGAGTTATATCTTTAGCCAAGAAATGTTCGGTAGCCTCTACTATGGCGATATTATGGACGGCGGTTTAAATTCTTACGACGAAACACTCGGCGTTTGGTATGATAAAGACGGCGCGCCTATCGATTTTGGCTCTGTTCAAGATAACGCTATTCAATCTAGAATTTATAGCGTTAAACTCTCGTCGCTAGTTGAGGGCTTAAACGTAACCGATATTATCGGCGGTGCTTACCTTGGCGAAATGTTAAATTACGAGTGCGACGATACTTACGTTTTAGGCCACGTTCATAACGAAAACTGCGTATGGAAAAAGCCTACCGACGTTTACGTTCAAGGCGTTGGCGAAACGACGATGCTTATGCCTGTTGATACTCTTGATAGAATTTTGGCAGAACTTAGCGTTGAAGACGTTATTAAAGGCAAGTTCAACGTTAAGTCGCTTATCGGCGATTGCAAACTAGGCGATTTATTCAATCTTTACGAAGTGGAAGGCGTGTGGTATGCTTACGCAACCGAAGGCGGAAAGAGAATCGTTGACGGCTTAGGTAACTTTGTTGCTGGCACAAAGAGCGAAGAACTTTATCAAACGCTTTGCCCAATTAAGGTTAGCGATATTATGGCAAACGACGGCATTGACGTTATTATGGATAGCATCAAGACCTTAGAACTTGGCTACGTTTTAGGCTATAATTTAGGTCAAGACGGCTTATGGTATGATGGCGAAACGCTCGTTCAAGGCGCAATGGAAAAAATGTGCCACCACACTATGAACGAACTCACAGGCGATATTCACAACATCGTTGAAGAGTGGACTTTCGGCGAAGTTTTCGATGATGAAACTATCAACAGCAATCCGTTCTTCGTTCATATGCAAAACTACACTATTCACGAAGCAAGCGAAGCTATAAACTCAATGCAAATCGGCGAAGTTATGGGCTATACTAGAACGGGTAATAACTGGTATAACGAAGGCGTTCTCGTAACCGACGAAATCCTTTCTATTCTCGCTAATTACTATATTGGTAACTTCACGGGCGCAGCCGGTTATGAACTTTACGATGATAACGGCGATAGAATAGGTTTCTCTGACCATATTATTCAAGAAATGCTCGAAAACGTTTCTATCGGCACCATTTTTGCTGATGCTGGTCAAGACGACGCTGACGGCTTCTTATCACTCGTTGACCCTAGTTGGAAACTTGGCGATTTGTCAACAAGCCTTATTGAAAAAGTTAAAGCCGAATCTACTATTGAAGAACTTATCAAACTCGGCGTATTCGGTGATTATTTTGAAGTTTTAGAAGGCGAAACGGTTGCTTCAGCACAAGGGGCTAACTTCGTTATGATGGATGCTATCTTCAAAACCAAGACTAACGCAAGCGGATTTATTGCGGACGCTAATCAAGACGGCACTGTAACCGACGGCGAGGCAAGAGCTTACTGGACGGGAATTTCGATGCCTAAGTTTATGGAAGAGTTAATGCTAACAATTAACGAATATTACGCAAGACTTCAAGCATACGAAGCAATTTATGGACCACTTCAATAACCGCTTGATTTTTCGAAAACTTAAAATTCAAGGCAAAATGAAGTAAAATAAGAATTTATTGTTAAACGATTGACAAATATTATATTATTTGTTAAAATAGCAAGGCTTGAAGGCGAAAAAACTTTAAGCCTTGTGAAAAATCGGTTGAAAAACCGAAACCTTGCTTGCCACTTGTTGGCAGGCCGAATAAGACCAGGAGGTAAAAAATATGAAGAAGTATGAAATGCTTTACATCATTGACGCAAGCGTAGCGGACGAAGCAAAAGAAGCAATTATTGCTAAGTTCGAAGCGCTCGTTAAAGATAACGGTGGCGTTGTTGAAGCAAGCGATAAGTGGGGCGTTAGAAAGCTCGCTTACCCTATCAACTACAAGACCGAAGGCTATTACGTTCTTATGACGTTTGAATCAGACCCATCTTTCATTAAAGAACTCGATAGAGTTGCCGGTATCACTGAAAACGTATTAAGAAGACTCGTATCTGTTCGAAACTCAAAATAACAAAAGCAGGAGAAAACTATGAACAAAGTATTTCTAATTGGTAATCTAACAAGAGATCCTGAACTTGCAGAAACGAGCAACGGTATTAAAGTATGCCGTTTTGCTATTGCTGTTAATAGGACTTATTCTGGCAGTGACGGAGAAAGGCAAACTGATTTCTTCAACATTACCGTTTGGAGAACTCAAGCTGAAAATTGTGGCAGATACCTAAAAAAGGGTAGCAAAGTTGCTATCTCGGGCAGTCTTCAAACTCGTTCTTACGAAGATAAAGACGGCGTTAAAAGAAACGTTACCGATATTATCGCGAGTGAAATTGAATTTTTACCATCTCGCGTTAACGAAGAGGACGAAGACGCGCGCCCTGTAAGGCGTGAAAAGGCAAAATTGGTTCCCGTTGATGACGATACCGACGATTTGCCGTTCTAAAATTTAAAAGGAGTTTATTATGGAAGAAAAACAAACAAAAAAGCCTATGAGAAGACCTAACAGAAAGAAAGTTTGCTCTTTCTGCGTTGATAAGGTTGATTTCATTGATTATAAAGAATCTGGCAAGTTAAAAAAATATATCACGGAAAAGGGTAAAATCCTTCCAAGACGTATGACCGGTGTTTGCGCAAAGCACCAAAGAGAACTTGCAGAGGCTATCAAGAAAGCTCGCCACTGCGCGCTTCTCCCATTTAAAGGCGAATAATAATTTTTAAACAAAAAACCGTAAGCGATGGCTTGCGGTTTTTTTAGTTGTGAATTGCCTAACGGCAACGGGATAAAGAATAATGAATAAAGAATAATGAATAAAGAATAAAGAGAAGTGAAGAGTGAATAGTGAAGAGTGAAAAAGTTTGCCTAAAGGCAAGTGAAGAAGTTTGCCCTGGCGGGCAAAAGAAGGTGATTTGCTTTCCTATTATATAATATATATAATTAGTCAAGTCCGCCGTTTGCTCTAAAAAGAGAGGAATTTGGTCTAAAAACTATTTAAAAAGTGCTGAATTTTGAATATATTCACCGAAGTTTTCACAAAAAGACACAAATTTTTCCAATAAAATTAAATAAGGATTTTTAAAATCTAAATTATTTAGTTAAGAAAAAGCAAAAATTCTTTTATTTATCGCATATTATTCGTTTGTCTTATTTTTCTAGTTATATACACTATACGGATTTTTGTGTTTTTGCGTTGTTGCTTTTAGTGCAAAAAAATCGCTAAAATTCGACGATTTTACTAAAAATTTAGCACTTTATATTAAAAAAATGGAGTTCTTTTAGCAATTAAGTTGACATATTTTTTTTATAATATTATAATATTTATTGTATGATTTATTATTATCGCTCTTTCCCACCTTTTTAAGGTGAAAAGGCGTTAAATAAGTTAAAAAATATCACTTCAAAAATAATATAAAGGAGAAATGTGAAAGTGGATTTTAAGAAAATGCTCAGGCAAGATAAAAGAGAAGATTCGCTTACCAGTTACCGTCAAAGGTTAGGTATAGAACTTCTTTTAAAATCTTTGTTCTTTGCCGGAATGCTCGCTTTCCTTGCGATTGGCGTTTTATCGCTAGGGTTATATCTTTTCAATGCAAAGATTAACTGGATTATAATCGTGGTTGGCGTTATCGTATTCATAGCGTGCTCGTTCTGGTTCTATTACAAAGTTTTCTTGCCAAAAGACGAAAACGTTGCGACTCGTCTAGATGATATGGGGTTGGAAGACAGAGCCGTAACAATGGTTGAGTTCGCTAACGACGATTCGGTTGTTGCAAAAATGCAAAGGCAAGACGCTGGTGAAAAGATTAAGACGGTTGAGCCTAAGCAAATGAAAATGCGCTTCCCAATATTTGCGCTTATTCTTATGCTTGCATTTGCGTTTATCGGTCTTCCTGCGCTCATTGCTCTTCCTGACGTTGAAGCGCAAGACTTGTTGAATCGTCAGCACAACGCTAAGATTGACAAGCAAATTGACGCGCGTATCGACGAGCTTATCGAAGAACTTAAGAGAATCGTTAACGAAGCTTACGAAAACGATATTATTCGTGACTTTACCTACAACGAATTGTTCGATAAGATTGAATCGTTAGAAGTTGAAGTTGACCAAATTGCTTCAAACGATACGGCTGGTAAGATTGCAAGAATCGAACAAACTAAGGCTGAAATCGAACAAGTTATTGCCGACGCTAAGCAAGCAACGCTCAACATTGGTAACAACCTATCGGGTATCGTTGCTGATTCAGGTTCAAGAGAAGCGTTAAAAGAACTTGGCGAAGCGGTTAAAACAAACGATAAGAAGCGTGCTGAAAATGCTCTAGGTAACCTATCTACGGTTATTGAGAATATTGACGCAACTAATCCTGCAAATGCTACGGAACTTAAAAATGCTGCCAACGATATTAGAAATGCTATCGCTGGTAACGAATTATCACCACTCTATCCTATCTTGGAAGATCTTATTAAGACCTTGGAAGATACCGCAACTAAGATAGAGAACGGAACTTTAACCGAACAAGAAAAGCAAGAGGCTGCTGATAAGGTTGAAGATACTAAGCAAGAAGTTACCGACGCTTTAGAAAAACTTGAAAAAGAAGAAGAAGTTAAAGATCAAATGAAAGAAGAGATTGATGAAGCGATTAAAGATATTCAACAACTCGAAGATCAAAAGAAACCAACTTCTAACTCAGGTTCAGGCAGCATGTCGGGCTCTGGTTCTGGCTCAGGTTCAGGCTCTGGCAGTGGCTCGGGTTCAGGTTCTGGTTCAAATTCTGGTGACGGAAGTTTGAAGGGTTCTAACTCAGGCTCAGGCTCTGGTTCTGGCTCGGGTAGTGGCTCAGGTTCTGGTTCAGGTTCGGGCAGTGGCTCGGGTTCGGGCTCAGGCTCTGGTTCTAACTCAGGTTCTGGTAGCTTAAAGGGTTCTAACTCTGGTTCGGGTTCTGGTTCAAGTTCTGGTTCTACTTCAAAAAGTGGCGGAGCTGACGATCCGTTCGCGGGTGACTCTGGCGGTTCTGGTTTAAGTGTTATCATCAAGAGTGATAAGGTTATTGACGGTAGTCAAGACTTCTACACAGCGTTTGAAAACGGTTATGAACAAGCGTTAAATCAAGCACTTGAAAATGGTGATATCGACGAAGAAACTTATAACATGGCAATCGCTTACTTCAACCTTATGAACAAGAATAAGGATAAGTAATTCATTAAATTAAAATAAAGCTTTAACAAAAGCAAAAAATAAAAATAAAAAAATTTAAAGGTGGAAATTATATTATGGTTTCAGAAAAAGACATTTTAAACTTTAGTGATAGAGCAGCAGAAATATTTGAGCAAATCAGCAAAGATATGGTTGGTCAACAAGACGTAGTTTACGGTTCAGTAATCGCAATGATTGCTGGTGGTAACGTTCTTTTGGAAGGTGTTCCAGGTGTAGGTAAAACTCGTTTGGTTAGAACTTTAGGTAGAGTATTCGATCTTCCTTTCTCAAGAATTCAGTTTACTCCTGACTTGATGCCTGCCGACGTTACCGGTACTAACATCATCGTAAAAGACGAAACGGGTAACTCTAAGTTCCAATTCGAACCAGGCCCAATTTTCTCTAACATTATCCTTGCCGACGAAATTAACCGTGCTACTCCTAAGACTCAATCAGCACTCCTCGAAGCCATGCAAGAACATAGCGTAACCGTTATGGGTACAACTAGAAAGTTAGAAGAACCATTCTTCGTTCTTGCAACTCAAAACCCTGTTGAGCAAGATGGTACTTACCCACTTCCAGAAGCACAAATGGACCGTTTTATGTTCAAACTTATCGTTACTTATCCTACCATGGCTGAACTTAAGGAAGTCGTTGTAATGACTCAAAAGACTATGGAAGAAACTGCAAGCGCTGCTTGTAACGGCGAAGAACTTCTTAAGATGAGAGAAGTTGCTAAGGAAATCCCTGTAGCTGATAAAGTTTTACAATACACTATGAAACTCGTAGTTGCAACTCAACCAGAAAGCGAAGCTCCTGCAAAAGTTGCTAAGAAATACCTCCGTTTCGGTGCATCTCCTCGTGCTGCACAAGCACTTATCACCGCTGCTAAGGTTAGAGCACTTATCTTCGGTAGATTTAACGTTTCTACTACTGATATTAACGCATTAGCAATTCCTGTTCTCCGTCACAGAATTAAACTTAACTTCGAAGCAATCACTGAACACATCACTACTGACGACGTAATTGCTGAAATCGTTAAAGAACTTGGTGGCACTATCGTTAAAGACGAAATTGCAAAAATCACTAAGAAAGCAAAAGATAACAAGAAGGCAAAAGCAGTAGATGCTGACGAAGACGTTGTTGATAACGATGAAGATGAAGTTGATGAAGACGAAGATGAAGTTGACAATGACGAAGAAGTAGAAGAAGACGAAGACGAAGAAGAAGTTGACGTTGAAGAAGAAAAGCCAGCAAAAAAGGCTAAAAAGGCTGCAAAAAAGGCTAAAAAAGTAGAAGACGAAGAAGAGGATGATTAATACGCCGTATGAAGAAGAAGATAATCAACGACGGATTCTTAAGCCGTCTTGAGGCTATCTCTTTCAATATGAAGACCGCTATGAGAGGTTTCTTCGGTGGAACGCACAAAACTAAATCGTATGGTTCTACGGTTGAGTTTGCTGACTACCGTGATTACATCTTGGGCGACGATCTTAGGCGTATTGACTGGAATTTGTATAGCCGTTTTGAAAAGTTTTTTATAAAACTGTTCACTGACGAAAGGCAAATGCATATTCACATCTTCCTTGACTGCTCGTCATCTATGGCGTTTAAAGATTCAGCGAAGAAGGAATTTGCTTTGCAAACCGTTGCGGCGCTTGGCTATCTTGCAATTCAAAACATGGATAAAGTAACTATCAAGTTAGTAAAGGGTAATCTTGCGATTGACCCTTGGGGTATTTTGTCTAACAAGGAAGCGTTCCTTGGCGCATTATCTCAACTTGAAGATACTGAATTCAAGGGTGAATCGAACTTTAACAAGGCAATCACCACTTGCGAGAACGTAGGTAGCAACGACGGTATGACAATTCTTGTTTCCGACTTCTTAAATGAAGACAACTGGAAATCAGCAGTGGACTACTTGTTGTATAAGAGAAGGGAAGTTATGCTCGTTCATATGCTTGACCCTGAAGAAATGGACCCATCTTATAAGGGCAGAGTTATCTTATTAGACTCTGAATCAGATGACCATTACGACTTACGCAACTTAAAGATTAACATCACGAGAGGTGAATACGATGCTTATAGAAGAGCATTGAAAGACTATCTCGAAGATATTAAGCAATTCACAAGAAAGCGTGGTATCACGTATCTTTTCGGCAGAAGCGATGCTAACGTTGAAAAGTTATTCTTTGAACAACTCTTTGAATCGGGGGTAATTAAGTAATGTTTGGATTATTAGCGCCAATAGGATTACTTGCCCTCATCGGTATTCCTATTGTTATTATCATTTATATTTTAAAGCCAAAATACCAAGAAAAGAAGATCACTTCTACTCACATTTGGCGTTTGAGCTTAAAGTATAGAAAACGTAAAATACCACTACAATGGCTCAAAAGGTCGCTTTTATTATTCGTTCAACTCTTAATCGTTGCAGTTATTGCGTTTATGATTTCAGACCCTAACCTTATCCACGAAAAAGACGATAAGGAAGCCAAAGAAAAACTCATCATTTTAGATGCTTCGGCAAGTATGATGACGGTTTCTTCTAACGGCAAAACAAGGTTTGAAAACGCTAAAAACGAAATTAAGGAATTAGCACAAAAATCGGATGAATCTAACAACATCACCGTTATTTTATGTGATGATACTCCTGAAGAAGTTGAAGGTTTAAATCCTATTTTCGACGTATCGAAAGATTACATCGACGACTGGAACGACTGCATCGTTAAGATGAACATGACCTTGGGTAACACTGACTGCACTTACAAAACTGCCGACTACGCTGCAGCGTTAGAAATCGCTAGAGAAAAGAGAACGGCAAACGAAGATCTTGAAGTATATCTTTATACCGATAGAGAGTTCACTAAGAACGGCTTTGTAAACGTTGTAAGTTTTGCAGAAGATAGTGATTGGAACGCTTCAATCATTAAGGTTGAAGAATTCAAAGGTAACAATGACTATATTTATTTCGAAGTAACCGCAGGTTCGTTCTATAAATCTGGAACTTACACTTTAACCGCAACTATCACCGGTGTTAACGGTTACGACGATGAAATTGAAAGATCAAAACTCGTTATTAAACAAACTCTTGACTTTACTGTTGCTGAAGAAGACGACGTTGATGATGACGATCAAACGAGAATTATTAGAATTGAAGGCGAAAAAGAATCTGTTTTAGAGAGCGGTTCTAATGCCGATATGCGTATTTCTTCTTACAAGATGGCAGAGTTTAAATTAACGACGGCTAGCGGTGAAGAAATTGGCGACTCGTTTGCTATCGACGACCAATTCTACTGCTTCGGTGCAGAGGCTGAAAAGTTCAACGTTCAAGTTGTTTCTAACCAAGCGGCAGATATCACCACTCCGCCATACATCGTTGCTGCTCTTAGCGCAAACCCTGAAGTTTACATTTCGGAAGTTAGCGCAAGACTTCCTATGAACACGGCAGTAACCACCGGTTTTGACCTTTATGTTTACGATGGCGTTGCTCCTCCAACAATTTTACCTACTGATGGTTCAGTTTGGATTATCAACCCACCACAAAACAGCAATTTCTCTGCTAACTATGGTTTCTCTACCGCTGGAATGGTTTCTCAAACGGCAAATCTTTCAACTACTAGCGATAATTTGAGCAATACTCTTGCACAAAACATAGTTGAATATTCTGGCTTAGGAACTAAAGTTACAAGACACACCGCTTTAACGGTAACTAACGAAGATATGCAAACGGTTATGACTATCAATGGCGAGCCTGCAATCATTGCGGGTGAAAAAGATGGTATTAAAATCGTAGTATTTGGCTTTGACCTTCGTTATACTGATATTCCGTTATCAATTAATATGACTACGTTTACTAAAAATATCGCAGCATTTACGTTAAAGCACACTTTGGAAGATTACTCATACGACATCGACAGCGATGTTACCATCAATGCAAAGCCTAACGCTGAATACGTTGAAATTAATTACGCAACCGATGAAGTTAAACCAACTTACTTTGGTAACAAGAAGTATGCTTCGGCTTGGTCTTCTTACGACGTTAAGATGAACTACGAATATAGCACGCTTCCACTTAGCTATTCAGCAACAATGCCTGGCGTTTACACTATTTCACAACACCTCGATAACACGTCTGAACCAAAAGAAAACAGCTTCTACGTTGCTTTATCGGAAGATGAGTGCTACTTTGGTGCAAATCCTAAGTTGCTTGCTCAAGACGACGAAGAGGAAACTGGTTCTACTACCGTTAACCTTGACGAAGCTGATCAAAATAGTTTAATGTTCTGGTTTGCTTTAGGTTTGTTATTGTTATTATTGTTTGAATGGGGGTTACAGTATCGTGAACAATACTAGTATTATTTTTGCACAACCGCTGTTCCTTCTCGTTCTAATCCCAGGTTTATTCTTTGCGTTCTTCCCATTTTTCCGTTTAAAAAAGGAAAGAAGAAGAAACAGAAATAAAATCACTTCGCTCGTTCTCCACATCATTATTCTCGTTCTTTGCACGCTCGTTCTTAGCGGGTTCAGCATTGAAAACGAGCAATCGTTAAAGAAGAAAGAAACGTTTATTTTAGTTGACGTATCTTCATCTACCGATAACAATGAAGAGGCGATTGAAGAATTTATTCAAACCGTTTTAGACGATTGCGACAGCAATAGTAAAGTTGGTATCGTAACGTTTGCGGACGGCGCAGCCGTAGTATCGGATCTTAGCAGTAACACTTCAGGAATGCTCGCTGACTATAAAAGAGCAAGAAAGAACAATACTGGTAACGCAACCGATATTGCCGCAGCGTTGAAATATTGCGCAAACTTATTTGAAAACCCTAAGGACGCTAAAATTATTCTTTTAACCGACGGTCTTGAAACAGAAAACAGCTTGGTTATTCTTGAAACGATTGCAGGCTCTGAACTTCTAAATAGCGAAGAAGATCTTGCCGCTCAAAGAAAAGTTGTTACCGATACGTCTAAGGCATTAGCGCAAAAAGGCATCACCGTTGACACGGTTTATTTTGAACCTGTTCAATACGATAGAGATATGCAAATTAACGCTATCGACTTCAACAAAGCCGTTCTTCCTGGCGAAAAACTTGACTTCACCGTTACAGTTCAAAGCCACGTTTCAAGAAAAGCAACTTTAACATTATATGATAGAGTTGATAACGGCAATTGGACTCAAATGGGTGATCCTATTGAATATGACGTTCAAGAGGGTATTAACAGCGATATCACTTTTAAAGATTTCTCGTTTAAGGAAGCTGGACTTCACACCATTAAGGTTGAATTAAAAACAGAAGGCGACCAAATCGAAGAAAACAACATTTATTACTCTTACGTAAACATTGAAACCGATAAGAACATTTTAATTATCGACGGTGACGGTGCTCAAAGCGCTGGCATGAAAACTTTGTTAGAAAGCATGGGCTACACGGTTGATACTTGCACTCCGCAATCAGTTCCAAGTAGCGCCGCTGACCTTACTGACTATAACGAAGTTATTATGATGAACGTTAACGTTAAAGATTTCGCTAACGGTTTCGATAAAGAACTTAACAAATACGTTTACGAATACGGTGGCGGTTTATTAACGACTGGTGGCGCGAACACTTATTACTACGGCAATATGCAAGGAACGCTTTTCGAATCAATGCTTCCTGTTAACGTTGAGCCTGAAAATAACGAAACAACGGCTATTATGATCGTTCTTGACGCATCGGGTTCGATGTATTACGACATTGATAGAGGTGGTAGTTCGGATAGCGACTGTTTCTATAACGAATCAAGCGCAGGTTATCAAAATACCAGAATGAAATACGCAAAAGACGCGCTCATCAACGCTGCTATGACCGTATTTAGTAAGAAAGACTACATTGGTCTTATCCACTTTGGTAAAACGGCTAACCAATATCCTATCGTTGACCTTCCTTTAACTACTGCTGCACAACCTGGTAAGTTCATTGCCGCAGTTAACGGCGTTAAAACTATTAAGGGAACTTCTTGGAAAGAACCACTAGAAGAAGCCGTTAACCAACTTAAGAACTTCACTTCGGCAAAGCATAAACACATTATCTTCATCACTGACGGTGACCCACAAGATAGCAAGAACACTGGTTTTACCCAAATCGCTCAAGATGCTTATAGTTACTATGATATTTCATTATCAACTATCGCAATTTCGGGTGATATCACTAATCAATGGAGAACCACCTTGCAAGACTTATCTAAAACCGGTCAAGGTAGATACTACGAATGCAGAACTTCTGCAGAAGTATTAGACTCTATTGAAGATGAGTGTAAAAAGGCAACAACTCCTCCAACAAGTGAAGGCGAAGACTACGCTGTAGAAATCACAAACCCTTCTCAAGCAACTAAGGGCGTTTCGTCACTTCCTAACGTTTATAAATATAACGGCGTTACCACAAAGAGTGGCGTAACTGAAAATATCGTTGCTAAAAACGATGACGAAGTAACTATTCGTAACGACTGTCTATACGCTTCTTGGAAGTATGGTAAGGGTAAAGTAGGTAGCTTTGCAAGTAACCTTGGCGATAGTTGGGCAAGTTCGTATTATAGCGACAATGGTGGTAAAATGTTCTTGCAGAACGTCATTTCGATGCTTCTTCCTGAAGATACAATCACTTCAAGCCTTATCGTTGAATACGAAAAGCGTAACTACACTACTGACTTCTTCGTTCTAGCAGATACCGCTAACGGAGATAACGCAGTGTTCTATACTTTGACCACTCCAGACGGCAAGACTTACGTTAACGACGATGCTTTAAGCATTATCGGCGACGATGAGTTTATGGGCTCACTTGAAAACAAGCAAGAAGGCTTATATAAACTCTACCTTGAACTCGTTGATGGTCAAAACAAAGTAATTGACGAGGCTAACGTTTACTTCACATTCTCTTATTCTCAAGAATATAACACCTTCTACGATGGTGACCTTGGCTTATTTGAATTCGTTAACTCAATCGCAATCGCAGGTGGCGGTCACATGCGTTCTTCAACGGACGATTTATTCAACCGTGAACTCGACTACGAAACTGAGATTTTCGATCCAAGCTTCTTGTTCATGATTATAGCAATTTGCTTATTCATTTTAGATATCATAGCAAGAAAGTTCAACTTCTTATGGCCAGGCGAAATTATCGCAAACATGAAGAAGAGAAAAGAACAAAAAGCTCAAAGAGCATAATAAAAAAATTCTCGCCTAAGGGGTTTCCTTGGGCGAGTTTTCTTTTGCAAAAAAACACAAAAACTGCCCGATAATGAAGTTATAGGCAAGTTTTTTGTTAATTAATAGGAATAAAAATTTGCAAAGTGTTGCTTTTACTTTGAGGTTGTGTTAAAATAAGGTCAAACAAAAAAGGTGAAGTTATGAAAAAAGGTTTATTGTTGTTTCCAATAATCATTTTAATAATGGTAATGCTTTCGGGCTGTTCGTTTTCGGCTTTTTTAGCAAGAGTTAACGAGAATAAAGCATATGTGCCAGCATCTTCGTCTAGCGTAAAACGCAGTTCTTCTTCAAGCCAAGCAAGTTCAAGCATTAAAGTTTATCCAAGCAGTAGTTCTAGTTCTTCAAAAAGTTCGAGTTCAAGTTCTTCAAAAAACGTTAGCGCAAGTTCTAGTTCTGCACAAAAAGTTCCATCGCAAGATGGGCAATTCCAAGAGCCTGTGCCGTTTTTTGATTTATCGCAATTAGCGCTTCCAAAAGATACTTCTCTTTTGGGTGATTTTGGAGGATGTTTTGCTTTCACTGACGATTGTCGATACAGTACTTCCTCAGGAAAGACAGCCCGAAACGGCAACCAAACGACTTTTGTGGGGGGCTGTTTGTTGCCAAAAAATGGTTCCTTTAACTGGAAGTCTATCCAAATTACCGTTAAAGGCGCTTGCATCCTTGAGGTTTATTCAAGTCGCTCAACGAGCGGGGCAGAATATGGTAATTTATCGTTAGTAAATTCTGACAATCAAATCATCCAAACCATTGAAACAAAAATGGATATTTATATGGAGCAATTTATCATACCATCTAAAGGCACTTATGCTCTTTGTGTTCTTGACTATATATCATCAGTTACCATATGGGGGCTCGAAATTAAGAGCGTGAATTAAAGTTAACGTTCAAAACGTCTTTAAATGACAAAATAGAGTTGCATACGCAATCATATATATGGTTGCGGTTCTTAGGGGTTTGCTCATCACTTCGCTACAAGGCGAAACTTCACTCACCAAGTGAACTTCACTATTGAAGATAACTTCACTTGCCCAAAAGGCAAACTTAGTTAGCGTGATTGTCCGTTAAGGACATCACGCTATATTTGGTTGCGTTTTTCGTTTAAAAAACAAACTATTAATTTTGAAAATGTATTGCAAAAAGCAACTAAGTGTGATATTATATATACACGCAATTACGCTCAAGGGGGCAAAACTTTGTTTATTTCAGACAAATTTAACTATAAATTAGTTACGCAAGCAAGAAAAGAAGTGGAATCGAGAGGGTTGGGCAGTGCAACGATGTCCTTTATGCTTCTTTCTTGTTTTCATTTTATTAACAATATGCAAAACGAAACGAAAGATACCCCTGCTATTATCACCGAAATTAATTGGATGAAGTCGTGTCTTTCGCAATATTATGGTATTCAAGATACCGTTTCAGCCTATAATAAGTTAGACGCTTTTGTTAAAAGCCCAGAGTATGTTGATTCCGAACAAGTTAGCCGTTATTATCTTTTAACGTTTAAATTAAAGCGCGAAAATATCAAAATAGAAAACCTTTTGGAAGAGGTTTTTGCAAGTCTTTCGCCAAAAGCAATTTCTGCAATCGGCGCAAAATACGCTAAAAAAACAACGACCTCGCAAAAACCGCAAGATAGTCAATCTGCAACGGAAGAAACAAAAGAAGATTTAAAAACCGAAGATAAAGATCCTTTAACTGACGATTTTTTTGATGAACTTTTTGAGGAAAGCCAAAAAAAGAAGCCTAAAAAGACTAAAAAAGAGTTCAAAACGGACGCTTTAATGGAACTTATTCGCAGGGTAAAATCTGCGCAAAAATCGCTTTTGACCTCGGTTTTCGGGCAAGACCACGCCGTTAATAATTTCATAAACGGATATTTTAACGCGGAGTATGCCGTTATGACGGGAACTTTATCTCGCCAACCTAGAGCAGTGTTCTTCTTCTGTGGTCCTCCGGGGGTTGGTAAAACTTTCTTAGCTGAAAAATCTGCCGAAGTTTTAAACCTTCCGTTCCGTAGATTCGATATGAGCGAATATGCCGATAAGGAAGCAAATTTTGAGTTTGCCGGCTCTGATAAGGTTTATAAAAATGGTAGCTCGGGTAACGTAACTTCTTTCGTTGCCAAAAACCCGAACGCAATTTTGTTGTTTGACGAGGTTGAAAAAGCGCACCTTAACATTATTCATTTATTCCTTCAAATACTCGATGCGGGAAGGCTTAGAGATAACTTCACCGACGAAGAAGTTTCGTTCACTAACAATATCATAATTTTCACCACTAACGTTGGTAAGGAACTTTATGAGGACGAAAACATTGGGCTTTTATCTGCTCTTCCTAAAAAGACGATAATTAAAGCCATTGCCGAAGAGAAAAACCCTGTAACCAACAATCATAGTTTTCCATCGGCAATCGTATCAAGGCTTGCTTCTAACAACGTGGTTATGTTCGACCATATGGTGGCGCATAACCTTGCAACCATTTTAACTTCGCAACTAAATAAGGCTACCGATACTTTCACAAATAACACCGGCATTAAGATTGATCTTGATGAAAAAATAGCGTCGGCGATTATTTTCTCGCTGGGCGGTTCGTGCGATGCTAGAACGGTAAAGGGAAGGGGCAAAAACTTCTTTATGGAAGAAATTTATGAACTTTTCCGCTTGCTAGATAAAGAAAATTTGGAACTATCGAGCCTAAAAAAGATTAAGTTCAACATTGATTTTACTAACGCCAAGAAAGACGTTATTAATATTTTCGAGCAGGAAGAAAAGCCTAACGTTTTAGTGTTCTGCGATAAAACAATTTTCAAAAAGGTTAACATCAAGAGTTCGAAAATTAAGTTCTTGCACGCTGAAACGATAGTGGAGGCGCAAAAGATTTTGAAAGATAAGAACATTACGCTTATTTTAAGCGATATCACTTTCGAGGCTAAAAAGACCGATAAGCGTGTTCTAAACGTTGAAGACTTGAGAGGGCTTGGAAACGAATTCCTTGTTTTCCACGAAAGATATTGCCCTTCACTTCCGCTTTTCTTGCTTGAGTATGAAACGCTTAAGATTAGTTTTGAAGAAAAGCAATCATTTGCAAGAAGGGGCGTTCGTGGCTTCGTTGACGTTACCGAAACGGGCGATAGAGCCTTCGTTAATAGGCTGGTTGGCGAGTGTCAAAGCCTTCATCAACAACAATCGATGGAACTTCTTGCTAAAAACAATAAAGTTCTTTCGTTTGATACCGAGCAAAGCCTATCGCTTGACGGCACTGAAGCGACTATCGATTTGTTCGACTTAAAACTTGAACTAGCTCTTAACTCTGCCGATAACAAGAAAGTTATTAGCGACGTGCAAAAACCAAACGTAAAATTTAGCGACGTTATTGGCGCAGAAGACGCTAAAGGCGAACTCGCTTACTTTATTGAATATCTTAAAAATCCTAAAAAGTTTGCGGCAACGGGCATTAAGCCACCGAAAGGCGTTCTCCTTTACGGGCCTCCGGGAACGGGTAAAACAATGCTCGCTAAAGCAATGGCGGGCGAGGGTGATATCACCTTTATCGCGGCTGAGGGTAACGACTTTTTAAAACGCTACGTGGGTGAAGGCCCTGAAGAAGTTCACCGCTTATTCAAAACGGCAAGAAGATACGCTCCTGCGATTTTGTTCATTGACGAAATTGATGCAATTGCAACTTCTCGTGACCAAGCGGGCTCTGGTGGCGGAAGTTCGTCCGCGGCAACGCTAACGGCTTTCTTAACCGAGATGGACGGCTTTAAAAGTAACGCCGATAAGCCAGTTTTCGTGCTTGCGGCAACTAACTTCTCGATTGACGGCGGTAAAAACTCTATCGACCCTGCTCTTTTAAGGCGTTTTGATAGAAAGATTTTAGTTGACCTTCCTAACAAGGAAGAGCGTGAAAGATTTTTAAAGGCGGCGGTTGCCAAGAATAAACTTTTGGAATTAACTCCGCACCAAATCACAAACATTGCAACTAGATCTACGGCGATGAGTTTATCCGATTTATCTAACATTATAGAACTTGCCCTTCGTGAAGCGATTAAGCGTGATAACGCCGTTGTTGACGATAAGGCTTTCGACGAAGCGTTCGAAACTTATAATAGCGGTGAAAAGAAGAATTGGAGTGAACAAGTTGTTCTAAGAACGGCTCGCCACGAGGCAGGGCATGCGCTTGTTAATATGTTAGAGGGCACAGTGCCATCGTATTTAACTATCGTTTCCCGCGCTAAATACGGCGGATATATGCAAATGGGCGACGAGGAAAAATTTGGCTATACTAAGAGCGAAATTTTAAAACAAATTAGAGTTTGCCTTGCTGGCCGTGCTGCGGAAATGGTTTATTATGGCGAAGAAGAAGGCTTATCAACAGGCCCTAGCCAAGATATTTTCCAAGCAACTAAACTTTGCGAAGCGCTTATCTGCGACTATGGTATGGACGAGGAGTTTGGGCTATCTTATATAGATATGTCCCGCATAGTTGATAACGCTATTGCAAAATCTGTGCGTGAAAGGGTAAACGTTATTTTGAAAGAACAACTCGATAAAGCGGTTATGCTGATTAAAAATAATATTGATATGCTTGACGCACTCGTTGAGAGTTTGTTCGAAAAGAACAGCTTAATCGAAGCGGAAATGCAAGAAATTTTAGACAAATTTAAAAAATAATAATTTTTAAGGAGAATAAAAATATGGCTAATTTAGAAAAAGCAAAGCAAGTTTACAACAAAGTTATCGAAGTTTTAGACGGTATGAATTGGACTTACGATAGAGATGACGAACGCTTAATCATTAAGACAGGTGTTAAGACTAAAGACCTTCCTGTTGATTTCACTATTGCTATCAACCCTAATCTTGATATTATTTCTTACTACTCTTTCTTATCGTTTAAGATGGCTAGTGAAAAAATCGTAGAAACTGCTATGGCTATTTGCGATATTAACGTAAAGTTTGGCGACGGCGCTTTCAACCTTGATACTTCTAACGGCACTGTTTACTTCAAGTTAACTTCAAGTTACCGTGAAATGGACCCATCTAGCGAATTAATTCACTATATTATCTCAATCGCAACCAACACCGTTGACGACTTTAACGATAAGTTCTTAATGTTCAACGCAGGCAAGATGAGTTATGAAGATTTAATTAGCACTGATAATCTTTAATTAAAAACAAAAAAGCAAGCCATAAGCTTGCTTTTTTTATGCTCTTTTTTCAAAACTAAAAAACTAAGATAATCGCCTTATAGGCGCACTAGTGAAACGTATGCTTGAACGGCAATGCCTTCTTCTCTTCCAACGATGCCAATGCCTTCTAGCGTGGTGCAACCAATGCCAACTTTTTCTTTTTCAACGCCCAAGTTATCGGCGAGGTTTTTCGTGATTTGGTCAATGAAAGGTTTAAGTTTTGGCTTTTGAGCCATAATGCAGGCGGAAACGTTGTTTACCTCGTAACCTTTTTGGTCGATAAGTTTTAAAACTTCTTTTAATAAAAGTATGCTAGATATTCCCTTATATTTAGGGTCGGTATCGGGGAAGTGATAGCCTATATCTCTTAGCGACAACGCCGATAGAATTGCATCCATAACCGCGTGGGTTAAAACGTCAGCATCGCTATGCCCTAAAAGCCCTTTTTCGTGCGGAATTTCAATTCCGCCTAAAATGAGTTTTCTGTTTTCAACTAGGCGGTGCAAATCAAAGCCCGTTCCCACTCTAAACGGCGTTAATTTTTCAAAATCTTCGCTAAAAGTTAGTTTTTCGTTTTTTCTATCGCCTAAAACGAAATGACAAGGGGCGACGAATTTGCAGAAAATGCTCGTTTCGTCAGTCCAATCGGCAAAGTTCTCTATTTTTTCATAAGCCGATTTTATAAGTTCGGTCTTAAAGCCTTGCGGGGTTTGGATTTTCTTCAAATGCTCTCTGCCCGTCTTTGCGATTTCGCCATTTTCTATTATTGCCATCGTATCGGTTGCGTCAACAACGGGAATTGCCGAGCCAAAAGTTTTTGCTCCCTCAATAACTCGGGCGATAACTTCTTCGGTTATGAAAGGCCTAGCGCCGTCGTGAATTAAAACGATATCACCGCTAACTTGTTTTAAGCCCTTAAAAACAGATTCCGCTCTAGATTTTCCGCCAACAACAACCTTGATTTTAGGCTCGAACGATAATAAAAAAGAAATTTCGTCAAAATCTGTTTGGCTCGAAGTTATAATAACTTCAAAAACTTCTTCAAAAGATAGGAAAGGCAACACAGCCTTTTCTAAAACAGTTCTATCACCTATTTGGCACAAAACCTTGTTTTTATTGCGCTTAGCGCGCTCACCGCTTCCTGCCGCGGTTACGATAACTGATACTTTCATATTATTATAATAATTCGTAAAGCGATTGCGCTTCTTCCTTTTTAACCGTTTCTTTAAGGTCTAATATTTTAAACTTTAAAGTTGATGCTCCAAACCTAATTTCAACCACGTCGCCAACTTTTAAGTCGTAAGAAGGCTTGCAGTCTTTGCCGTTTACCGAAACCCTTCCGCCCTTGCAAGCCTCTTGAGCAACCGTTCTTCTTTTTAAAATTCTAGAAACTTTTAAAAATTTGTCAATCCTCATAAAAATGCCAAAATAAATAATTTTTTTAAAAATGCGTCAAAAGACTTGACAGTATTGCTTTTAATTTTTATAATTATACAATGCATTAAAATCGATAATTGTGCTTTTCTGCCCTTTTTTACATTTTAGACGATAAAAAAACGCAGAAAACAAGTAAGATTTTGGGCTTTTGACCATTTTATTATACACCAAATTTTTGGTTTTGTAAATGGGATGACAATATTTTTTTAAAGGAGCGGTGCTTAATGTTACGTGAATTGCAGAAGCCGGCTAAATATGGTAAGATTGAAAGAATTTCTTTCGCAAGAATTAAAGAGTCCGTTGAGATTCCTAACCTTGTTGAAGTTCAAAAGGATTCTTACAAGTCTTTTATTGACGAGGGTATTTCCGAAGTTTTTGAGGATTTCTCGCCGATTACCGATTATTCCGACCACTTTGAACTTTACTTTTTAGATCACAGGCTTATCGACGAGCCTAAATATAGTGAAAAGGAGTGTAGGGATAGGGATGCTACCTATGCTATTCCGTTAAGGGTTAAGGTTCTTCTCGTTAACAAAGTTACTAACGAGGTTTTGGACCAAGAAGTTTTCATGGGTGAAATCCCTAAGATGACTAACAACGGCTCTTTCATTATTAACGGCGCAGAAAGAGTTATCGTTTCCCAACTCGTTAGAAGCCCTGGCGCTTATAACGCGTTTGAACTTGATAAAACCGGTAAAAAACTATTCCAAACCACCGTTATTCCAAACAGAGGTGCTTGGCTTGAATTTGAACAAGACGCTAACGGCGTTTTGTGGGTTAAGGTAGATAGGACTCGTAAACTCCCTGCTACCGTTTTGTTGCGTGCTTTAGGTTTTGGCGAAAACACTGAAATTAAAGAACTTTTTGGCGACAATAAGATTATTAAAGCAACTCTTGATAAAGATACCACTAAATCAACCAAAGAAGGTTTACTTGAACTTTATCGCCGTCTTCGTCCGGGTGAAATTCCTAACGATGAGGCTATAAAGATTAGTTTCCGTAACCTTTTCTTTGATTTCCGTCGTTACGACCTTGCTAGAGTTGGTAGATATAAATATGATAAGCGCTTGAAAATGGCTGCAAGAATCGTTGGGCTTACTCTCGCTGACGATATCGTATCGGCTGACGGTGAAGTTTTAGCAACGTCAGGCGAGGTTATCTCTAGAGAAAAGGCTATCGAAATTCAAAATGCAGGCGTTAACGAAGCGTATGTTGTGGTTAACGGCGAGAAGCATAAGATTATCGCTAACAACGCAGTAAGTTTTGAAGCGGTAACGGGCGTTTCGAACAAGGTGTTTGGTCTTATTAAAACTATTCACTACCCAACCTTGTTGTTTGCTCAAAAGGTTAACGAGCTTTGCGCGCTAAAGGGCGTTGAAGAAACGGCTAACGAACTCATTAACGAGATTAACGATTTATATTATACTGAAGAGAAAGAAATTATCGGTGAAGAAAAGCCAGAAGATAGAAAGAACGCTGAAAAGCGCCGTCAACAAAGAATTAAATTCGTTGAAGCGTGCGTTGAGTTCTTCAAAATTCTAGCAACCAATCCAACCGAGAAAATTTCTGCTGAAACTAAAAAGACGGTTAAACCGCTTTTAGAAAAACTTAACCACAAACACGCTACCGTTGACGATATCGTTGCGGCAATTTCGCTAAACCTTGATTTAAACTTTGGCATTGGCTCGATTGATAACATCGACCACTTAGGAAATCGTCGTGTTCGTTCGGTAGGCGAACTTTTACAAAACCAATTTAGAATCGGTATTGCAAGACTTGAAAAACTTATCAAAGAGCGTATGGCAACGCAAGACCCTAAGGAAGTAACCCCGCAAGGTCTTATCAATATTCGCCCTGTAACCTCTGCGATTAAAGAGTTCTTCGGTTCTTCGCAATTATCGCAATTTATGGATCAAACCAACCCTATTGCAGAACTTACTCACAAGCGTAAACTTTCTGCGTTAGGTCCTGGCGGTATTAACAGAGATAGAGCAACCTTCGAAGTTCGTGACGTTCACTACACGCACTATGGTAGAATGTGTCCTATCGAAACGCCAGAAGGTCAAAACATCGGTCTTATTTCTTCGCTTTCTTCTTACGCTAAGGTTAATGAATACGGCTTTATTGAATCGCCATACCTTCGTGTTAAAGACGGCGTTGTTACTGAAGACGTTGACTATTTAACTGCCGACGAAGAAGATTACTTCATCGTTGCAGAGGCTAACGAGCCTGTTGATAAAAACGGCGAATTCGTTAACGAAATCGTATCTTGCCGTTTTAGAGAAGATATTACCGAAGCGCCAAAGTCAAAAATCGACTATATGGACGTTTCTCCAAAGCAACTTGTTTCAGTTGCAACAGCCCTTATTCCGTTCATTGAAACGGACGATAGCCACCGTGCGCTAATGGGCTCGAACATGCAACGTCAAGCAGTTCCACTTCTCCGTCCTGAAAACGCAATCGTTGCAACGGGTATTGAAGCAAAAATCGCTTACGACTCGGGCGTTATGATTGTTGCCGAAAAAGACGGCGTTGTTTCTAGAGTTTCTGGTAACAAAATTGAAGTTACGGGCGATGACGGCGTTGTTACAAGTTACGAACTTAAAAAATTCCAACGTTCTAACCAAGGCACTTGCCTTAACCAAAAAGCCATCGTATCTAAAGGCGAAGTTGTTAAAAAAGGCGATATTTTGGCTGATGGCCCTGCAACTTGCAACGGCGAATTGGCACTTGGTAGAAACGTTCTTATCGGCTTCCTAACTTGGGAAGGTTATAACTATGAAGACGCTATTTTAATTAGCGAAGAACTCGTTATGGACGACTTATTCACGTCTATCCATATCGAAGAGCACGAAACCGAGGCTAGAGATACTAAACTTGGTGAAGAAGAAATCACTCGTGAAATCCCTAACGTAGGTGAAGATGCGCTCAAAGACCTTGATGAAAATGGTATTATCCGTATCGGCGCAGAGGTTATGAGCGGTGATATTCTCGTAGGTAAAGTAACGCCTAAGGGCGAAACTGAACTCACTCCAGAAGAAAGACTTCTCCGTGCTATCTTTGGTGAAAAGGTTAGAGAAGTTAGAGATACTTCTTTAAGAGTTCCTCACGGCGAAAGCGGTGTTGTTGTTGACGTTAAAATATTCACAAGAGAAAATAAGGACGAGTTGTCGCCGGGCGTTAACAAACTCGTTAGAGTTTACATTGCTCAAAAGAGAAAAATCTCTGTTGGCGATAAAATGGCAGGACGCCACGGTAACAAGGGCGTTATCTCTAAGGTTCTTCCTAAGTGCGATATGCCTTTCCTTGCAGACGGCACTCCACTTCAAATCGTTCTAAACCCACTCGGTATTCCTTCTCGTATGAATATCGGTCAAGTATTAGAAGTTCACTTAGGTCTTATCTGCAAGCAACTTGGCTGGAAGATTGCTACGCCTGTTTTTGACGGCGCTAGCGAAGAAGATATTAGAGAATTATTGAAAGAGGGTTCTTTCGTTAACCCTCAAGGCGAGGTTGACGGCAAAATTCAACTATACGACGGCAGAACGGGCGAGCCTTTTGAAAATAGGGTAACCGTTGGTCAAATGTATATGATTAAACTCCACCACCTCGTTGACGATAAAATTCACGCAAGGTCAATCGGTCCTTACTCACTCATTACCCAACAACCACTGGGCGGCAAAGCGCAATTCGGCGGACAAAGATTTGGTGAAATGGAAGTTTGGGCGCTCGAAGCTTACGGCGCAGCGCATATCTTGCAAGAAATTTTAACAGTAAAATCAGACGACGTTGTTGGTCGTGTTAAAACTTACGAATCAATCGTTCGTGGCGACGATATTTCAGAACCGGGTATTCCAGCATCTTTCAAAGTTTTATTGAAAGAATTGCAATCGCTAGGTTTAGATATGAAAGTGTTGACCGAAACGGGCGACGAAATTTCACTCAAAGAACTTGAGGATGATGAAGTTGATGATCGTCCAAGAGCCGTTGAACAAGAAAAACTTGAGGACGTTGAACTTGACCTTGGTCAAGAAAGCGAAGATTTTGCCGTATCTGGTGATGACGATAGTCTTATCATGGATGAATTCGATAAGAAATCTGGCGATGAGGACTTTACCGATATCGAAGATATGGACGACGATAATTTTGACGACCTTGATTTCTTGGATGGCGATTTTGACGACGACGATGACGAAGATTTATTATAAGGGGGAATTAAATAATGTTTGAACTTAACAATTTTGACTCAATTCAAATAGGTATTGCATCTCCTGAAAAAATCAGAGGATGGTCTTACGGCGAAGTTACTAAGCCTGAGACAATCAATTATAGAACTCAAAAACCAGAAAGAGACGGACTTTTTTGCGAAAGAATTTTTGGACCTACTAAGGACTGGGAATGTCACTGCGGAAAGTATAAAAGAATACGCTATAAAGGCGTTATTTGCGATAAGTGTGGCGTTGAAGTAACTAGGGCGAAAGTTCGTCGTGAAAGAATGGGGCACATTGAACTTGCCGCTCCCGTTTCTCACATTTGGTATTTTAGAGGCGTGCCTTCAAGAATAGGTCTTATTCTTGATATGGGTCCTAAGCAACTTGAGCAAGTTTTATATTTTGCTGGCGTTGTAGTTTTAGATCCGGGCACAACCGACTTTGCTTATAAGCAAGTTATTAGCGACACTGAGTATAGTGAAGCGGTAGAAAAATACGGCGCAGATGCTTTAAAAGTAGGCACGGGCGCAGAAGCAATTAAAGAACTTTTAATGGCTGTTGACTTAGATAAAGAGGCTGAAGAGTGCAGAGAAATCGTTGAAAAATCTAGTTCTAGTCAAAAGAAACTTAAAGCCGTTAAAAGACTTGATATTATCGAGGCGTTTAGAAAGAGCGGAAACCGCCCAGAGTGGATGATTTTGGACGTGTTGCCTGTTATTCCGCCAGAACTTCGCCCAATGGTTGCTCTCGAAGGCGGTAGATTTGCCGCAAGCGACTTGAACGAACTTTATCGTAGAGTTGTTTCGAGAAACAACCGTTTAAAAAGATTATTAGAACTCGGCGTTCCTGATATTATGATTAGGAACGAAAAGAGAATGCTCCAAGAGGCTGTTGATGCGCTTATCGATAACGGTAGGCGTGGTAAAGCCTTCTCTGGCGCTGGCAATCGTGACTTAAAGTCGTTATCAGGCATGCTCAAAGGTAAGCAAGGTAGATTCCGTCAAAACCTTTTGGGTAAGCGTGTTGACTATTCTGGCCGTTCGGTTATCGTAGTAGGTCCGGAACTTAAACTTTATCAATGCGGTTTGCCAAAAGAAATGGCTATTGAACTTTTCAAGCCGTTCGTAATGAAACGTCTTATCGAAAATGGTTATAGCCACAACATTAAGAGCGCAAAAAGAACCGTTGAGCGCATGAAGCCTGTTGTTTGGGATATTTTGGAAGAGGTTATCAAAGACCATCCGGTTTTATTAAACCGTGCTCCAACCCTTCACAGACTATCAATTCAAGCCTTCGAACCTGTTTTAATCGATGGTAGAGCAATCAAACTTCACCCACTCGTTTGTGGCGCGTTCAACGCCGACTTCGACGGCGACCAAATGGCTGTTCACGTTCCACTTTCTATCGAGGCTCAAGCTGAAGCACGCTTCTTAATGCTATCTTCTAACAACATCTTAAAACTTGCTGACGGTAAGCCTGTTTTATCGCCATCGCAAGATATGATTTTAGGTTGCTACTACTTAACTATTTTACGCCGTGCTCACGGTAAAAAATATGACGAAACCTTTACCGAAAATGAGGCGGGCGTAGAGTATAAGGGCGGTATTTACACTGCTGACGAAGCAATCGTAGCATACCAAACTAAGCAAATTCACCTCCAAGACGAAATTTTCGTAAGAAGAACGGTAGTAACTCCTGAAGGTAAAGAAATTACGGGCATTATTAAAACAACGCCGGGTAGAGTTATCTTCAACGAGGCAATTCCTCAAAATCTTGGTATTTGCAAGAGAGAAAAGGAAGAAGATTACCTTCTTTTAGAGGTTAACGACGAGGTTGTTAAAGGCACGTTTAAGAAAATCATCGGTAACTGCTTCAAGGTTAACGGTGCTCCTCAAACGGCTGAAACGCTCGATAATATTAAAGCACTCGGCTTTAAATATTCAACTATAAGCGGTTTAACGACTTCCGTTTTCGATATGAAGATTCCTGGCGAAAAGAAAGAACTTATCGAAACGGCTTCTAAAGACGTTGCCGAAATTAATAACTACGCGGCTCTTGGTTTATTGACTGAAGACGAACGCCACCGCCGTGTTATTGCGGTTTGGGAAGCGGTTGAAAAGAAAATTGGTCAAATTTTACCTCACACTCTCGATAAGTTTAATCCTATCGCAATGATGATGGATTCGGGCGCGCGTGGTAACCAATCTCAATTACAACAACTTATCGCAATGCGTGGTCTTATGAAAGACCCAAGCGGTAGAACAATTGAAATTCCTGTTAAGTCAAGTTTCCGTGAAGGCTTGTCTGTTCTAGAATACTTCGTATCATCACACGGTGGTCGTAAAGGTCTAGCAGATACCGCTTTAAAAACGGCTGACTCAGGTTACTTAACTAGACGTTTAGTTGACGTATCTCATAACGTTATCGTTCGTGAGGACGACTGCTTCGAGTCGCTCGGCGAAAAGCCTAAGGGTATGATGATTTCTGCCATCCTTGACGAAAAGGGTAAGGAAATTGAAAGCCTTGAAGATAGACTCGTTGGTAGATGGACTATCGATGCCGTTTGTCATCCAAAAACGGGCGAAGTTATCGTTCCTGCGGACACTATGATTAGCGAAGAGCAAGCAAAGGCTGTTGTTAAGGCTGGTATTACCCAAGTTCTTATTAGAAGCATCTTTACTTGTAAGAGCAAAAACGGCGTTTGCGTTAAGTGTTATGGTAAGAATATGTCTAACATGCTCCCTGTTAATATCGGCGAATCAGTTGGTATTATTGCAGCGCAATCAATCGGTGAACCGGGCACTCAGCTCACAATGAGAACCTTCCACTCGGGCGGTGTTGCATCTGCGGGAGATATCACTCAAGGTTTACCTCGTATCGAAGAGTTGTTCGAATCGAGAAGACCAAAAGGTCAAGCAATCGTTTGCGAAACGAGTGGTGTTGTTACTATTGAAGAACGCGACGGCGTTCCTCACGTTATCGTTCAAAGCGACGACGTGCTCGCTAAAGACGCTGTTAAAGATTATCTTATTCCGTTCGGCTCAGTTCTTCTCGTTAAAGAGGGCGATATTGTAGCACCGGGCGACGTATTAACGGGCGGTTCAGTTTACCCACAAGATATTTTAAGAACAAAAGGACCTAAAGGCGTTCAAGACTATATCTTGCGTGAAGTTCAATCGGTTTACCGTTCTCAAGGTGTTGATATTAACGATAAGCACATTGAAATTATCGTTCGTCAAATGCTAAGAAAGGTAAGAGTTGAAGACTGTGGCGATACGTCAATGCTCCCAGGTGAACTCGTTGATATTATCCGTAGCGACGAAGAAAACTTAAAGGCTATGGAAAACGGCAAAAGACCTGCTACCGTTAAGAGAATGCTTCTTGGTATCACAAAGGCATCGCTTGCAACCGAAAGTTTCCTTTCCGCTGCATCTTTCCAAGAAACGGCAAGAGTTCTTACCGAGGCTGCAATTAAGAATAAGGTTGACCCATTAGTAGGTTTGAAGGAAAACGTTATTATCGGTAAACTTATTCCAGCGGGAACGGGCGTTAAAGATTACAAGCAATTAAACCCACAAGTTATCAATAACATCTAAAATATATAAATTTTGCTAGTGAAGGGCAAAAACGCCCTTCCAAGCAAAGAAAATTAGCAAAAAATAATTGACTAATAAGTTTAAAAATGCTAAAATTACGGAGAAGGTCAAGGTTTTGACCCTTTTTCGCGTGTTAAATTTGATTTTTATCTTTCCTCTTTGGGGCAAAGATTGAAATATTCCGAAAATATAGAAGGAGGTCTAAAAATGCCAACGATTAACCAACTCATTAAGCACGGCAGAAGAAGCGCTGTTGAAAAGAGTAAGTCGCCAATTTTAGAAGAATGTCCTCAAAGAAGAGGCGTATGCCTTTCTGTTACGACGACTTCTCCTAAAAAGCCAAACTCAGCAATGCGTAAAATCGCCAGAGTTAGGCTCACGAACAAGCAGGAAGGTACTATCTACATTCCTGGCGAAGGTCACAACCTTCAAGAGCACAGTTCTGTTCTCATTAGAGGCGGAAGGGTTAGAGATTTACCGGGTGTTAGATACCATATCATCCGTGGCACGTTAGATACTGCAGGCGTTGCAAAACGTAAACAATCACGCAGTAAATACGGCGCTAAGAAACCTAAATAATAAACAAATAATCTAACCGCAAAATTTTACCCTACTTATTTTCGGAATTATTCATTTACGCCCGATTAAAGTAGGCAGTATGCCAAAGGTTTTTGGCAGAAGGTTCGCAAAATTTATTTTGCGATAGCTGTACTGGGCAATGCCCATCATTTTAAAAGGAGGAAATTATTATGTTAAGAAGAGGCTCCATCCCTAAAAGGGACGTGTTACCTGATCCTAAGTTTGGTAGCAAGGTTGTAGCAAAGCTTATCAACCAAGTTATGCTAGACGGTAAGAAAGGTATCGCACAATCCATCGTTTATGACGCTTTCGATCAAATGGAAAAGAAAACCGGTCAAAACGCTATGGAATTATTTGAACAAGCACTTGCTAACGTTAAGCCACAACTCGAAGTTAAGGCAAGACGCGTTGGCGGTTCAAACTATCAAGTTCCAATCGAAATTAGAGAGGAAAGAAGACAAACTCTTGCTATCCGTTGGATTGTTATCAACGCTAGAAAGAGAGGCGACCGTGATATGTTCGTAAGACTTGCTAACGAACTTATGGACGCTGCTAACAACACCGGTGGTGCTGTTAAGAAGAAAGAAGATATGCACAGAATGGCTGAAGCTAACAGAGCTTTTGCACATTTCCGTTGGTAAGGTGATTTCTTATGCCAAGACAAGTTGATTTATTAAATACCCGTAATATCGGCATTATGGCGCACATTGACGCCGGAAAAACCACCACTACTGAACGTATCTTGTTCTATACCGGTAAAACGCATAAGCTTGGCGAAACCCACGATGGTTCTGCTACTATGGACTGGATGGTTCAAGAGCAAGAACGTGGTATCACCATCACTTCTGCTGCTACCACTTGTTTCTGGAAAGGTAACCGTATTAACATTATCGATACGCCAGGCCACGTTGACTTCACCGTTGAAGTTGAAAGATCTTTAAGAGTATTAGACGGCGCCGTTGCTACTTTCTGTGCAAAGGGCGGTGTTGAACCTCAAAGTGAAACGGTATGGCGTCAAGCGGACAAATATCGTGTTCCACGTATCGCTTACGTTAACAAAATGGATATCAACGGCGCAAACTTCCAAGGCGCAGTTGAAATGATGCGTGACAGATTAAAAACTAACGCTGTTCCTATCACGCTTCCTATCGGTAAAGAAGATACTTTCAAAGGTATTATCGACCTTATCCAAAACAACGCTATCATTTATAATAACGACTTAGGAACTGATGAATCTATCATCGAAATTCCTGACGAGTATAAAGACGAAGCTGAAATGTATCGTCAACAACTTTTAGATATCTGCGCTGAGCAAGATGACGAACTTATGATGAAGTATCTAGAAGGCGAAGAACTTACCGTTGACGAAATTAAGAAGGCTTTAAGAAAAGCAACTATCGAAATGAAGGTTACCCCTGTTCTTTGCGGTTCTTCTTACCGTAACAAGGGTGTTCAACACCTTCTCGATGCTATCGTTGACCTTCTTCCTAGCCCATTAGACGTTCCTAACGTTCAAGGCGTTGATAAAAACGGTGGCGAAGTTGAAAGAAAGACTGCAGATAACGAACCTTTTGCTGGTCTTGCATTCAAAATCGTATCTGACCCATTCGTAGGTAAACTTGCTTTCTTTAGAGCATATTCTGGTCATTTATCTAGCGGTTCTTACGTTTATAACAGCACGAAAGGCAAAAAAGAAAGAGTTGGAAGACTTCTTCTTATGCACGCTAACCACCGTGAAGAAATCAACGAAATTTACGCTGGTGATATTTGCGCTATCGTAGGTTTAAAAGATACCACAACTGGTGATACTCTTTGTGCTGAAAACGCTCCAATCATCTTAGAGCAAATGGAATTCCCAGAACCAGTTATTAGAGTTGCTATCGAACCTAAGACCAAACAAGGTCAAGAAAAGATGACGCTTGCTCTTATTAAACTTGCTGAAGAAGACCCAACCTTTAAGACTAATACCGACCAAGAAACAGGTCAAACCATTATCGCTGGTATGGGCGAGTTGCACCTTGAGATTATGGTTGATAGACTTCTTCGTGAATTCAAGGTAGAAGCTAAAAACGGTAAGCCACAAGTTGCTTATAGAGAAACATTCCGCTCAACCGTTGATGCTGAAGGTATGTATAAGCGTCAATCTGGTGGTAAAGGTCAATACGGTCACTGTAAAGTTACCTTCGAACCACTCGAAGCAGGACAAGGCTTTGTATTCGAAGATAAGACTGTTGGCGGTAGTATTCCTAAGGAATATATCGACCCTGTTCGCCGTGGTATTGAAGAAGCGGCTAAGAACGGTATATTAGCGGGCTACGAAGTTGTTGACTTTAAGGCAACCGTTTACGATGGTAGTTTCCACGAAGTTGACTCTTCGGAAATCGCGTTCAAGATTGCTGGTTCTATGGCGTTTAAAGACGGCGTTAAGAGAGCAAAACCTGTTATCTTAGAGCCTATTATGAAGGTAGAAATCGTAACCCCAGAAGATTACTTTGGCGACCTTATGGGTGACGTATCTTCTCGTCGTGGCACTATTACCGGAACAGATGATAGAAACGGCGCAAAGATTATCGATTGCTTCATTCCACTTTCGGAAATGTTTGGTTATGCAACCGACCTTCGTTCAAGAACGCAAGGTAGAGGTCAATACACCATGCAATTCTCACACTATTATGAAGTTCCAAAGTCAGTAGCTGAAAAGATTATTGGCGAAAGAGCGAGTAAGGAATAATCCTTAAAAAAAGTGGCTCGTCCACACAAAATATAAAAAAATAAAAAATAAAAAGATAAATTCGGAGGAACAAAACTTATGGCAAAACAAAAATTTGACAGAAGTAAAACACACGTTAACGTAGGTACCATCGGTCACGTAGACCACGGTAAAACTACTCTTACTGCTGCTATCACTATGGTTATGGCTTGTAAAGGTCAGGCTGCTAAGATGAAATATGATGAAATCGATAAAGCACCTGAAGAAAAGGCAAGAGGTATCACGATAAACACTGCACACGTTGAATACCAAACTGACGCTCGTCACTACGCTCACGTTGACTGCCCAGGCCACGCCGACTACGTTAAGAACATGATCACCGGTGCTGCTCAAATGGACGGTGCAATCCTTGTAGTTGCTGCAACTGATGGTCCAATGCCACAAACTAGAGAACACATCCTTCTTGCTCGTCAAGTAGGTGTTCCTTACATCGTTGTTTTCCTTAACAAGACTGACCTTGTTGACGATCCAGAACTTATCGACCTTGTTGAAATGGAAGTTAGAGAACTTCTCTCTGCTTACGAATTCCCTGGCGATGATACTCCTATCATTAGAGGTTCTGCTTTCAAGGCTTTAGAAAAAGCAACTTCTGGTTGCTCAGATGAAGAAGTTTTAGCATCACCTGAAGCTCAACCAATTCTTGAGCTCATGGCTAATATCGACTCTTACATTCCTAACCCAGAAAGAGACGACGATAAGCCATTCATTCTCCCTGTAGAAGACGTATTCACCATTTCTGGTCGTGGTACCGTTGCTACTGGTAAGGTAGAAAGAGGTATCATCAAAGTTGGTGACCAAGCTGAAATCGTTGGTATTAAGGAAACTAACACTACCGTTATTACCGGTGTTGAAATGTTTAGAAAACTCCTTGACCAAGCTCAATCAGGCGATAACGTTGGTCTCTTATTAAGAGGTATTGATAGATCTGCTATCCAACGTGGTCAAGTTATTGCTAAACCAGGTTCAATTAAGCCTCACACTTCTTTCATGGGTCAAGATTACGTATTGACTAAAGAAGAAGGTGGTAGACACACTCCTTTCTTCAACAACTACCGTCCTCAATTCTATTTTAGAACTACCGACGTTACTGGTACTATCGAACTTCCTGCAGGTACTGAAATGGTTATGCCTGGCGATAACGTAGAAATCAAAGTTTCTCTTATCACTCCAATCGCTATTGAAGAAGGTCTCCGTTTCGCTATCCGTGAAGGTGGTAGAACTGTTGGTTCTGGTACTGTTACTTCAATCATCGAATAATTTTGATAAGTTGAATTAATTTTAAGACTTAAGCGACAAGCCGATTTCGGCTGTCGCTTTTTTCTTTGCCTCTCTTTTGAAGTTTTATAAGGCTTACATAAATTTTTATTTTTCTTAAAGGCCGTTTTTTAAATATTGCTTGAAAAATTGCTTTCTTTATGTTAAAATATAAGAACAAGGAGAAATTTTATGAAAAAAATTATTTGTTTATTACTTTGTTTAATGATGTGCTTCTCGCTTGCTTGCTGTAATAACAACACAGGCGATAACACTTCATCTTCGTCAAGCGAGAGCTCGTCTTCTAGCGAAAGTTCATCTTCTAATGAAAATTCGTCTTCAAGTGGAAGTTCTTCTTCTAGTTCGGTTATTGTTCCAGACCCTATCGAAGTTAACAGAGAGCCAATAACTCCCGTTGCTCCGGTTGCTAAACAAAACCCTAAAATTTTCTTAGCTGGCGATTCAACGGTAAAAACCTATCCTGATGCTCAAGAAATTGCAGGTTGGGGGCAATATTTGCAAGAGTTTTTAAACGTTGAAAACGTTACCGTCATCAACAAATCTAATGGTGGAAGAAGTTCTCGTTCCTTCATTAACGAAGGAAGACTTTTCAAGTATGATCACATTAATAACTCAAGTTTTACTCCTATTGAGGGCGAAATTGAAAACGGAGACTATCTGTTTATTCAATTTGGGCATAATGACGATTCTACCGGTGGTGGATATTCTAACTATCTAGATAGGCGTGTTCCTGTTGGTACTCCAGACGAGAACGGAATCTATCCAACCGTTGTTCCTCAAGTTAAGGTTTCAACGCTAGCGCTTCCTCAAGATTATGTTGATTATGCAAACAAACTTTCAGAATCTGCTGCTTTATCAACAATTAGCTCCGGACTTCAACAAATTAAGCAATACGGCGAGTTTTACTATTCTTACGATTGCGGTGGAACTTTCAAGGGCTACTTAAAAATGTATATCGATTTTGCTAGATCTATTGGCGCAATTCCTATTTTGATGACGCCTGTTACTAGAGTAAGCTTCAATGCAAATGGCACCGAAATTATTGGCGCAAACGGAAAACACGGTGCAAATCTTGAATACGTTGAATCAGTTCGCCAACTTGCAGAGGAAGAAGATTGCTTACTTATCGACCTTTACGCTGAAACAAAAGCGATGATGGAAATCACAAAAAAGGCTGAATCAGATCTTCTAATGGCGTTAAAACCAAACGGCGTTGCAAAAGAGTGGCCAAAAGATTACGATGATCTATACACCGCTTTAAAAAATGGCGATGGTTCAAAGGCTAATAGTGTT
Source organism: Christensenellaceae bacterium (assembly GCA_045534575.1). Lineage (GTDB taxonomy): Bacteria > Bacillota > Clostridia > Christensenellales > Borkfalkiaceae > UBA4636. The sequence continues at coordinate 47,512 of JAZSJZ010000001.1, read as the reverse complement.
GAAGGCACACACTATAATAAATATGGCGCATATATTACCGCGGCAATTTTAGCAGATAGGCTAAATGGTTTAGTAACCGCACAAACGACCACCACTTATGGTGAAAACATATCGTTTGGCGCAAGCATTTTATCTCAGCCAACTAGCTACATTGTTCCGTCAACGCTAATGAAACCTGAAACGGTTACTGCTCTTGAAGCGTTAGTAACCACAATTACGCTACATTAATGGAACTAAAGTTAGATTTTGAGTTAGTTCCCGATAGTTGTTGGTATTCAAACCTTCGTAGCATTTTAAAGCCCAAAGCGTGGGATATCGTTCGTAAAGATGCCTATGCGAGGGCTAACGGAAAATGCATGATTTGCGGAAGAAAAGTCTCTCGCCTAGAAGCGCACGAGCGCTGGAGCTATGATATTTCTAAAAAAGTGCAAAAACTAGAAACGGTTATTGCCGTTTGCCATAGTTGCCACAGCGTTATTCATATAGGAAGAACCCAGCTTATGGGCGATGAAAACAAGGCAATTTCGCACTTTCAAAAGGTGAATAAAGCTTCTTACGCTGACTATATTAAAGCATTAGGCAGAGCAAACGAACTTCATAAACTAAGAAATCAAGTTGATGAGTGGTCGCTAGACCTTAGTTTTTTGAAGAGATTTACTGACTTGTAAATTTAAAAAAGTAGGGCTATAAGCCCGTTATTGCGATATTTTTTAAAAATAGGGGGGTAAAAAATGAGCATTAACGTAACGTTAAAATATTACAAAGGCTTAGCAGAAGATTCGGGCACGCACTTTTTTGGGCATCCTGTTGTAAGCAAAAAACTTCTAAAAAAAGATTTTGAAAAGGAAGATATGTTTATCGGTCAAATTAACCTTGAAGATATTAAGCCTTACGATAGTGAAAATCTTTTGCCAGATAAAGGTATGATTTATATCTATTACGATATTTATAGTCATAACTATAGTTTGTTTTTTGTTAAAGAAAAAGGCGAAGTTTTAGTTGAAGATTTTAACACTCAGTTTGATTTTGGTCGGTTTGATAAACCGCTTGCCTTAGAGTTTGAAAATCCTGATACGGAAGACGAAAAGCACGCTTACGGCACAAAAATGCTGTGTGACGTGCCTGAGGCTGTCAAAGAGAAAATGCCTAATCTTGACGAGGACTATATTTGCTTTTTAATAATGTGCCCGCCAAAACTCGATTATTTTGAAAAACAATATTTAGTTATGGTTAAAAAATATTCTTGCATTTTAATTAAGAAAAAGCACTTAAAGGCTAAAAAATTCTCAAAAATCATTTCAGTTAATGTTTAAAAAACGTTGCAAAAACCCCGCAAACGAAATTTTCGTTTGCGGGGTTTTAATAAAAACTTAAAATTTTAACTTTAAATCATTTTGCATAACTTCCAAAAAGTGGGGCTATAGGTCGGTTTTTGGCGGTTTTTGGCAAAAAGATTGCTGTGATAGTTAAAAAATTAAAACTATCGTTGACTTTTTTCATAAAAGATATTATTATATTTATATATAATATTAACAAAAAAGGACTATTTTTATGAAATATGCGCTATTAATTGACGCTGATAACGTTGCGTCAAGTTCCATTAAAAAAATTATTGAAACGGCAAGCGACTTGGGCGTTGTAACTTACAAAAGAATTTACGCCGATTGGACAAAGCCAAATTCTAGGTCTTGGAAAGACGTGCTACTAGAATATTCTTTAACGCCTATTCAGCAATATGCTTATACTAGAGGCAAAAACGCAACCGACTCCGCAATGATTATCGACGCTATGGATATTCTTTACACTAACAAGGTTGACGGCTTTTTGCTTGCTTCATCCGATAGCGATTTCACAAGGCTTGCCGCCCGTCTTCGCGAAGCGGGGATGAACGTTGTAGGCATGGGTAAAAGCCAAACGCCAAAGGCTTTCGTTGCTTCTTGCAACAAATTTTTCTTCCTCGACGTTATCGACGAGGCTTTAGAGCAACCGCAAGAAGAAAAGGCTTCAGCCGATAAGAAGCAAGAAAAAACTATTAAAACGGCTAAGAAAAAGGTTGAGAGTTCAAGAACACCCGTTGAGGTTGTTAAAAAGGCTATCAACAAATGCATTGACGAGCATTTAGATACGCCAAACGGCTACGTTTTAGTTAGCATAGTTGGTTCGCATATGGCAAACCTTTTCCCAGATTTCCACTCGCATAACTACGGCAAGAAAAAACTCGTTGACCTTTTGAAATATTTCGGCTATGAAATTAAGGCGAGCGAAGAGCACGCTAACGATAAAAACCCGCACAGCATCGTTTACTACGTTCGCATCCCTAAGAACAACAACGGTCAAAGCGCGCAAAACGGTCAGGCTGATAAGAATAATCAAACGAGCCAAACGAGCCTAGCGACGCATAAAAACGACGAGAAAAAGCCACTAAAGAAAAGTAGGAATTATAAGAAAAAAGCATAAATTATTATGGAAAAATTAAAGAAATATATCTTAGTTGATATCGACAACACAATAATTTCTCAAAACAAAAGAAAGAAGGTTATCATTGAAAAACTTTTCGGCGCAAATTTAACGCTTGCCGAAATTAATGCCGACTATTCGCTTGTGAACGTTCTAAAAAAGGTCGCAAAAGATAAGGGCTTAGACGAAAAGCAGACTTTAGCAAAGTTTAACGAAGCGTTCTTTGGCAACGAGTTTTATGAAGCGCAAAATTTAGAAATTGTTAAAAACGCCAACTTTTATCTTTCAAAATTAGCAAACAGCGTTGAGATAATCTATTTAACTTCTAGGGCTGAAAAGTTAAGGGAAGTAACGATAAAGAGCCTAGAAGAATTTGGCTTTCCTAAAGGCGAACTTATTATGGCGCGCGAAGAAAACAAGGAAGCCGTTGAAACTTATGACGAGGTTCAGTTAAAAGAAAAAAATTCTATAATTAAAGACCTTGTTTTAACTAGAGAAATTGTTTTCGGCGTTGGCGATACCGCCGCAGATTCTATAAGTTACTATGAAAACGGCGTGCAAGCCGTGCTTATCACCACGCACGAGAGCGAAAAAAGCGTTGAAAAACAAATTATAGCCCGCCAAAAAAGCATTGCCGATTACGACGAATTTGGTTTTATTGCTTTAGATAATTGGGAAGAAATTTATGATTTTGCTTTGTATTCTTTAGGCGAAAGCGACGATTTGCAAGAAATTATCGATATTCAAACTAAAGATTACACTAATTTTTTAGGCGATTTAGATAATAAATCGTCAATGATACTAATCATTGCAACGTTTTGTGCAACGGCGTTTTTCTCGGCGATAACCGCTAGGTTTTACGGCGATAATCTTTTCTTAAAAATTTCATCTATCTTAGGGCTGGCGTTTTCGCTTCTTAGCGTGTTTTTTGCAATCAAATCGTTCTCATCGAAGGTTGCTCACGGAAAAGACAGAATGGGCAAGATTATTTTCGACGCCTTTTTCAAAAAGAAAACTACGCTTGCTCCGCATTTAGAAAAGAAGGTTGTGAACAAGTCAAAATTTGCTAGAACGGCAACCATAAAATACCTTCATAGCCGTTACGATACTCTCGATAAAAAGGCGATAAAAAACAAAACGCTTTATAATATGCGTTCCGCTAATTACGAAAAGATTTTCCCTGAGTTCCAAGCCAAAATTTGCTTGTTTTTTGCAATCGGGTTTATGTTCTTATCGGCTTTAATTTTCGTTATCTTTTTATAAAATGAAGAACGTTCTTTATGATAATAAGACCGATAGGTTTATAAAAACTCAAGAGGAGATTAATTTTTCACTTTTAACGGCGTGCTTGCACGTTGGCTATAAATGCAACCTAGCCTGCCCCTATTGCTTTAACCAGTTTGAAAACGACGAAATAGAAGATAAGGGCGACTTAGCCATATTTTCAGCAATTTCTAAACTAAAAATAAAAAGGCTTGTTATAAGCGGTGGCGAGCCGTTTGTGTATCAAGATAGGCTCTATAGCCTACTCGAAACGGCAAAGAAACACAAAATTGCAACAATGGTTAGCACTAACGGAACGTTGCTAAGCGAAAAGGTGATTGATAAATTTTTGCCCGTTTTAAATTTTGTTGACGTGAGCCTTCCTGCCACAAATTCTAAAGACTATTTTTCTTTTCGTGGTTTTGACGGGTTTCAAAAGGCGATTTTAGCAATTAAAACACTTATTCAAAAAGGCGTTAAGGTAAGGCTAACTTTCACCGTTTCAAAAGATAATTTTGAAAGCGCAAAAAACCTGCCAAAACTTATAGAAGAACTTGAAGTTAAGAACGTTAGAATTGGCTACGTTTATAACGATAACGGGCTTATAGACCAACTTCTTGATTTAAAAGAGATAGTAAAAGGCGTTGAAAAGGCTGGTGCTATTTGCTATAAGCCAATAGAAGGCGAACTATTTGAGGCTTATAAAAAAGGCTATTTAATTTTAAGGCTTGATGGGAATAGTTATTTATCTTCGCCACAAAAAGAGAACTTCGTTGCTAATATTTTAGAAAAGGACGAAGAGAAACTTTTTGAAATTTTTAGTGATATTGCTAAAAACCAAAGAAAACTTTTTTGCGAGTGATTATGGAAGATACCGTATATTATAGATGTGAGTTAGAAGGCGGAATTATCTATCTTTTTAGCGAATATCATAATTTTTCTAAAAACGGCTACGTTTTCGGGAAGCCGATTTATATCAAAAAGAAAAACTACGGTTTTGACGCTAGCCGTTTTAAAACAAAGGTCTTGCCAGAAGGTGAGTTTTTGAACTTAGCGTATGTGAAAAACGGCGAAAACTTTCAAAACGTTAGCGATTATGAAATGAGAGATATCGCAAAGCGTGAGTTTTTGGAAGTTGAAACAAGGTCGGGCGTTTTTGATAACTACGTTTTCATAAATGAAAATTTAGTTACCAAAACTTATTTTCCTAGAGAAGTGTTAAAAACGCTAAGAGAAAAAGACTTAGAGTTAAATTCTGTTGCTACAGAAATTGAAAAGTTTTTTAACTTAGAAAAAGACCAACTTGGAATAACTGGCTCGATTTTAATCGGGGCAAACACCTTTGGCGATTATGATTTTGTTTTTTACGGAAACAACCAAAAACTTTTAGAAATTAAGAGAAAAATAGATAGCCTAACGGCAAAAAAAGAGTGCAAAGTTTTTGAAAACGGGCTGTTTTGGAAGGCAAGATTTTATCTTTTGGGCAAGCTTATTTGTTGTTTTTTTAACTATGAAAACTATCTTCCTTGCCTTAGAGAAATTGAAAAATTTAATCTTGAAAAGAAATTTAAGTTTACAGGAATTGTTGTAAGCGATGAGTTTTCGCTTTCTAAAAACGCTTACTTTAAGTTAAAAGAAAGTAAATTCGATAGCGTTATTTTGCTATCGAATATGTTCAAAAATGCAATAAACGTGGGCGATGAAATAGTGGGCGAGTGCTACGAGGCCGTTTTGAAAAGTGGTGAAAGGCTTGCCGTTGTTAAAAACCCTCAAGAGAATTTGAAAAACTTTTTGCAGTTTTTTAAAGCGTAAAAGTGGGTCTATAGGTCGATTATTAAGCAAAAACAAAGAAAAAACAACCAAAGAACGGGAGAAAAATGAGAACTTTTTGGGATAAAACTAAACCGATTTTAAAAGAGATAGCGTTTTACTTAGCGTTGTTTTTATTTAGCGTCGTTTGTTACGTGATTTTCGTGCCAAAATATTTAGGCACGGTAAATATTGGTCGAGGAGAGTATGCAAAGGCGCTAGCGCTGTTTTTAGTGATTGCGCTAATCGTTGTTTTCGGTTTCTTGGTTTATAAAAGAAAAGTTGATAGCAAAGTTATTATCTTTTTTATGATACTTATCGCGTTTGCGGTAAGGCTTGGCTATATTCTTTACACCGAAGGGACTTCCCGCCAGTATGACACCTTTCCGCTAGATAGCAACGCTGGGCACTATCACTACGCAACCTATATTTATGAAAACGGAAAACTTCCCGATAATAACTCATATCAATTTTATCACCCGCCACTAAACGCGTTCGTGCAAGCAGTGTTTATGCATATTTTTTATTGGCTATTCACGTTCATTAACGAGCATATGCTTTTTGTAACGGGCGGAACGGGGTTAGACGTTTCCACCACTGCGCTATTTTCTGCGTGCCAAACGCTTTCGCTTATTCAAACGGTTGTTATCACCGTGTATGCGAGCAAAATTTTTAGGGAACTAAACCTAAACAGAGGCTTTTCACTTTTAGGCTTAGCGTTCGTGATTTTCTTCCCGCGCTTCAATCAACTATCGGGTCAACTTAATAACGACTTGCCCGCAATTACGTTTGCAATCGTTTCCGTTTATTACGCAATTCGCTTTTATAACGACCAAACGATTTATAACACCGTTATGCTAGCGTTAAGCGTTGGGCTTGCGATAATGGCAAAACTAAACGGCGCAATGATTTGCGTGCCGATAGCAGTTTTAATGCTCATTATTTTGTTTAAAGAAATTTTTAAAGGCGAGAGCAAAAAAAGTTTTGCGCTTATTGGAAAGTATGCGCTATTCGTTGTTATCTGTGCACCGCTCGCGCTTTGGTTCCAAATTTATGCAGGGGTTAGGTTTGACCAAAGCTTTGGCTACGTGTTCCCATACTTAAACGGTCAATTATCGGTTGCCGAGCACACGTTTTTCGAAAGGTTTTTCTTGCCAAGTTTTTCAACGATTTTCAACTCACCTTTTGCTAACGCGTGGGATGACTATAACTTGTTTGATTATACCGTTAAATCGTCAATGTTCGGCGAGTTTGGAATGTGGAACGGCACGGCTTTTGCAGTTCTTGCGGTAATTTTGCACTACGTTCTTATAATTTTGTTCGTTACTTTGCTAGTTTTTTGGTTTATTCACAAAAAGAAGGCGGGCGAAAAGGTTTTCGACCTTAGAACAATTTTGTTCTTCTCGATGATTGCTTGCTATTCACTTTTGCAATTTTATTTTAACCTTAAAATGCCATACGGTTGCACTATGGATTTTAGATACATTGTTCCCATCGTTCTATCTGCTGGCGGAATGCTATCTATTATGATAACCGATAGCAAGAAAACAGCCGTCAAAGGCTATGAATCAGTAGCGTTTTTCACCGGCGTAACCACTGTTATTTTCCTAGTCGTCGTAACCGTTTTCTATCTAGTCTGCATTTAAAAGTATTTCAAAAAAACAACAGCCCGCGATAAAATCGCGGGCTTTTAGTATTCTTTTCGACCAATTAAAAAATCTATATCTTCATTAAAAAAGTCTGCAATTTTGCAAAGATTAGTCAAAGAAATTTCTCTTTGACAAAGAAGATATCTTGAAATTGTTTGCTGTGGGATATCAACCTTCCTCGAAAACTCCGAAATGCTCATATCTCCTATCAGTGCTTTTAAATTTTGAGCGAAAGCCATCTTAAAATTATTACTCATATATTTATTTTACACCAAGTGGTGTATTTTTGTTGACTTACACCGTTTGGTGTGGTATATTCTTAATACAAATCATTTTTTGGAGGTAATACAAATGAAAAGAATTAGACAACTATTAGTTTTTATATTAGTAGTGTTGCTGGCTGTTTCGTGCTTTACGTTCGTTGGCTGTAAAGGTGGTAAGGGTAATAAAACTCAAGAGTTTTACGATAAAATTGTGGAATCGCAAACTTGCCTTGATAATTTTGCCGACGATATTTATGATTGTTGGTATGACGCAATTTATAATGATGAATATCTAGGAAATATAAACTATGCAATCGCTTATGCCATTAGCAACAATGAAGAAAACAAATTGAAAATTGAAGAAAACGATATTATAATTAAATCGCTATATAAAGACATCAAGGACTCAGAATTGTCTGATGAGATAAAAGCAGTTATGCTCGCTTACTCGGATTATTATGAATTTGTTATGAACGTAAGCGGGTCGTTTAGCACGTTTAAGGAAAACAAAGAAAACTATAAAAAAGCTTTTGCAAGCGCAATTAAAACTTTAGCGTTTGAAATGTAAGAAAAAAATTTAAAAGCACTCCAAAAAGTGATTATCTTTTCTGGAGTGCTTTTTATTTTTTGAAAAATTTGTTTTTGAATTTGATTTTAAAAGTAAATTTAAGTTAAATTTTCCACTTTGCCGAAGGCAAAACTTCACTATCCGCAAGAAAACATCATTAAGTAAAACCCAAACGCTTTTTTACAAATGAATTGATGCTGATGCATCGTGAATTGGCTTCGCCATAATTTCTCGTCGGCGTTCCGCCACCTCCATGAATTGAATTGCAATCAATGCGCCTTGGTGCGCAAATCATGCCACAGGCAATTCATGAAAGCACCGCTTTCAATTCACGCAGCCGAGAGGTTGCAATTCGTTGCGTGAAGTATCACGCTAAGTTGGGCTATAAGTCGATTATTTTAATAAATTCTTAATTTTTGCGATATTCGCAATGCCTAAGGAATAGCCAATTTCGTAAAGTTTATCTTGGTTTTCAATTTTGAATTGGCTAAAGTGGCAAAGTTTTGGTTTTAACATTAAATCGGGCTTGTTTGCACCCAAAGCCTTTTTAGAGTTATGTTGCAAAATATCTATGCTTCTAAGCCCCATATCAACAATGTTTTTGGCAGATTCAAAATCGGGTAAATATGCTAAAAGGTCAACGGCAACAGTAACGTCAGCGCCGAGTTCTTTTGCCACTTTTACCGGCGTTCTAAGTAAAAGCCCGCCGTCAACCAAGAGTTTATCTTCAAACTCAACGGGCGTAAAAATAGTAGGAATAGTAGAACTTGCCCTAACCGCCGTTAGAAGGTTTCCGCTAGTAAAGGTGTGAATTTTTCCTGTTTTTACGTCTGTTGCAATGCACGCAAAAGGCTTTGGTAAATCTTCAATGTTTTTATCGCCAAGAAAGTGCTTTAAAAGCGCAATCATTTTATTTGTTTTTAAAATTGCTTTGTTTGAATAAAGTTTTAAACTAAAATCAATAATATCTTTTTTCTTTAGCGCACTAGCCAGCCTATACATATGCTTTGGCGATTTGCCCGAAAGATAAATCGAGCCTACCACCGAGCCTATAGAACAGCCGGTTATAATATCTGGGAAAATTCCGTTTTCTTCAAGCGCTTGCAAAAAGCCGATATGAACAACTCCTCTTGCGCCACCAGCGCCTAAAACAATACCTAATTTTTTGTTTGCCATAATTCTCCGTAGTTTAAAAGCAGTGTTAATCGGCTTATAGGCTGACTAATACTGCTTTTTTGTTAATCTTCTTGGTTATTTTCTTCGTTGAGTTCTTTAACGACTTCTTCGTCGGTTATAACAACTTTAACTTCCATAACACGCCTTTGTGTGCACTTGGTTAGAATAACGTGCAAGTGTTCAAAATCGAAAGAGTCGTTCTTTTTAGGAAGTTCGCCGAGCATTTCCATTACCCAGCCACCAACCGTTTGAGAATCAAAATCGTCTTCTTCGGTGCTTATGGAGAAAAGTTCAAAAAAGTCGCCAAGGTCAGCGTTACCGTCAACGCGGTAGGTGTTATCGTTAACACGGTCGAAATATTCCACAATCTCGTCGTGCTCGTCCCAAATTTCGCCAACTAGTTCTTCTAAAATATCTTCCAGCGTTACAATGCCTAGCGTTCCGCCATACTCGTCAACAACAACGGCAAGATGCACTTTTGCTTTTTGCATATTGCGAAGAAGCGTTGAAATTTTCATATGCTCAGTGGCGATAGCCGTCTTTTTAATAATGCCTTGAATAGACGTTTCGCCTCTATCCATTGCGATAAGAAAATCACGCTCGTGAATCATACCGACGATTTTATCGATAGTGCCAGAATAAACGGGTAGGCGAGAAAAGGCGTTTTTGAAAAACGTTCTTTTAATTTTTGCCATATCTTGGTCGATAGGCACGGCAATCACGTTAACTCGAGGAACTAAAATATCGCCAACCTCACAGTCGTGAAATTCGATTGCGCTTGAAATAAGTTCCGATTCGCTATCTTCAATAGTCCCGTCTTCATTGGCTTCTTCAACCATAGTTAAAAGTTCGTCTTCGGTAATACCATCATCACCTTTAAACTTGAAAACTTTTTCAAACAGCCACTTAAGCCCTGCAAAAATCATGCAGATTGGGAAAAGGATGATTGAGAAAAATTTAATGATAGGGTAGGTTAACTCAGCCAAACGCTCAGGATATTCTTTAGCGATAAGTTTTGGAAAAATTTCGCCAAAAATTAGAACGGTTACCGTCAAAACGATGGTCGAAACGGTAGCTCCTAGGCTTTCGTTTTGCAAAAGTTTTACGAACAAAATAGTGCCTATAGTCGATGCCGTTATATTTACGATATTATTTCCAATTAGCAAAGTAAATAAAACGCGGTCAAAGTTTTCTAAAAGTTCTAAAACCTTAGAAGCGTTTCTTTTACCGTCGTTAACTCTCGTTTTCAAGCGCACTCGGTTAGCCGACGTAAACGCCGTTTCGGTTGACGAGAAAAATGCCGACAGCAAAATTAAAAAAACAAGTATAACAACGTATAAAGTTATACTTTCAGGTTCGGGTTCGGGATCAGTTGTAATCAATTTTGTAATCTCCTAATTAAAATATTATATGAAATTATAGCATAACGATTAAAGTTTGTAAACAATTTTATTCAAATTTAACGAAAACTAAACTTTAGCGGAAGTTTTTTGCTTATAGGTTTAAAATTCTATTGCAATTTTTACGGCTTAGAAACTCAACTTTTTACGGCTTAGAAATATAACTAAAATTAGGGTTAAATATAAATAATTATGATACAATCTTTATTCGTTTAGGGCTTGACAATCTCGTTTATTTAAGATAAAATTTTATTGTAATAAATAATGGCGAAAAAGCGCGAAATAAATCGTGAAATAAGTTAAGCCTTCGCGCGGTTTTGCTACTAGGAGTTTTTATGAGCAAAGAAAGAAAAGTTGGAACAGTTTCCCGTGGTATTCGTTGCCCTATTATTCGTGAAGGCGATGACCTTGCTAAAATCGTTGCAGATAGCGTAATTGAGGCTAGTGTTGACGAAGGTTTTGCGCTTCGCGATAGGGACGTTATTGCAATAACCGAATCTATCGTTGCTAGAGCGCAAGGCAACTACTGCTCGATTGAAAATATCGCTAGCGACGTTAAGGCAAAACTCGGTGGGGAAACGGTTGGCGTAATTTTCCCAATTCTTTCAAGAAATCGTTTTGCTATCTGCTTAAAGGGTATTGCAATGGGTTGCAAGAAAGTCGTGTTAATGCTAAGTTACCCTTCAGACGAGGTTGGTAACGAACTCGTTAGCCTCGATAAAATCGACGAAGCGGGCGTTAACCCTTATAGCGACGTTTTAACGCTTGAAAAATATCGTGAACTTTTCGGCAAGAACGTTCACGAGTTTACGGGCATTGACTACGTTGAATATTACGAAGAACTAATCAAATCGTGCGGGGCTGAGGTTGAAATTATTTTTGCTAACCAAGCAAAAACTATTCTAAACTATTGCGACAGCGTTTTAACTTGCGATATTCACACCCGCGCAAGAACAAAGAGAATTTTGCTCAGTAACGGCGCTAAGCGTGTTTGCGGGCTTGACGATATTATGAACGCGCCAGTTGACGGTAGCGGTTGCAATGAGAAATATGGTTTACTTGGTTCAAACAAGTCAACCGAAACTACGATAAAACTCTTCCCAAGGGCTTGCAAGGACCTCGTTTTAGATATTCAAGACAAAGTTTTAAAGGCAACGGGCAAGCACGTTGAAGTTATGGTTTATGGCGACGGCGCTTTCAAAGACCCTAAAGGTAAAATTTGGGAACTTGCCGACCCTGTTGTTTCTCCAGCGTTTACAGATGGGCTTATCGGCACGCCTAACGAATTGAAACTTAAATATCTTGCCGATAACGACTTTAAAGATTTATCTGGCGAGGCGTTAAAAGAGGCAATTTCAAAGTCTATCAAGGCAAAACAAGAAAATTTAGTTGGCAATATGGCTTCCCAAGGCACTACTCCTCGCCAACTTACCGACCTTATCGGCTCGTTATGCGATTTAACCAGCGGTTCGGGAGATAAGGGAACGCCTGTTGTTTTGGTTCAAGGCTATTTCGATAACTATACTAATTCATAATTAGTTTAAAATTATTGACAATTTTCACATATACAATATTTAATGCATAATATTTAAACTTTACCAAAAACATTACCGAAATTTTTAAGGAGAACGAAAATGAACGATAATATTCGTCCTGACACGATGGAAAGAATTACCACCAAAGCCCTTGCTGATAAGTTTATCGCTGAGCAAATTGCTATCATAAGAGAACAAGTTGGCGATAAAAAGGTTTTGCTTGCTCTATCTGGTGGCGTTGACTCTTCGGTTGTTGCGGGGCTTTTGATTAAGGCTATCGGCAAACAACTTATCTGCGTGCACGTTAACCACGGCTTGTTAAGAAAGGGTGAGCCTGAACAAGTTGTTAAAGTGTTCCGTGAAGAAATGGGCGCAAACCTCGTTTACGTTGACGCTGTTGACCGCTTTTTAGATAAACTCGTTGACGTTAGCGACCCTGAACAAAAAAGAAAGATTATCGGCGCGGAATTTATTCGCGTGTTCGAAGAAGAAGCAAGAAAACTTACTGACGTTGATTTCTTAGCACAAGGCACCATTTATCCTGATATTTTGGAAAGCGACGGCGTTAAAAGCCACCACAACGTTGGCGGGCTTCCTGAAGATTTGCAATTTGAACTTTGCGAGCCTATTAAACTTTTGTATAAAGACGAGGTTAGAATTGTTGGCAAGGCTTTAGGGCTTCCTGATAATATGGTCTTCCGTCAACCGTTCCCAGGCCCGGGTCTTGGCGTTAGATGCCTTGGCGCAATCACTCGTGATCGCCTAGAGGCAGTTCGTGAAAGCGACGCAATTTTGCAAGAAGAATTCAAAAAAGCAGGTTTAGAGGGCAAAGTTTGGCAATATTTCACGGCTGTTCCTGATTTTAAGTCGGTTGGCGTTAAAGACGATAAGAGAACCTTCGCTTACCCCGTTATTATCCGTGCGGTAAACACCGTTGACGCAATGAGCGCAACCATTGAGAGAGTTCCTTACGAAGTATTAGAGCGCATTACCGACCGCATTACGAGTGAAGTTGCAAACGTTAACAGAGTTTTATATGACTTAACTCCAAAGCCAAGTGGAACAATTGAATGGGAATAAGAAAATGCTTGTGCATTTTCAATTAAATCCACGCTTTTGCGCGGAATAAATCTACTTTGTAGATGAAATCCTAGCGAGGCTAGGATGAAATCGCTAGCGCGGTTAGCGTGCGGAAGAAGTTAAATTATATAAAAGAAATACAAATGCTTGTGCATTTTCAATTAAATCCACGCTTTTGCGCGGAATAAATCTACTTTGTAGATGAAATCCTAGCGAGGCTAGGATGAAATCGCTAACGCGGTTAGCGTGCGGAAAAAGATAAATTATAAAAACGGCATCACAAACGTTTTTTGCGTTTGTGGTGCTTTTTTCGTGTTCTTAAATGAGATAAATTATTTAAATTGCGAAGTTTTTAGCAATTACAAATTCCAAAATTTTTTGAAAAACTATTGACTAATAACAATACTTCGTGATACGATGTATTAAAAGGAGAAAACGCAATGGATGTTCAATTAAAAAGAGGTCTTATCGACGTTTGCGTTTTAGCCGCTATCAAAAGCGAAGATTCTTACGGCTATAAAATTATTAAAGATATGAAGCCGTATATTGAAATGCAAGAATCCACGCTCTATACCATTTTGAAGCGACTAGAACTTTCAAAAATGCTAACCGTTCGAGAGGAAAACTTTGGTGGAAGAAAAAGAAAGTATTATCACATTACGAGTTTAGGTCTTTCACGCATTGAAGAGTTTAAGAACGAGTGGCGGGAAGTTATGTTAATTTATCAATTTGTAACTAAGGGGGGTGCGAAAAATGAATAAGAAAGAGTTCATTGAAAGTTTGCGCGCTAAATTGAAAGGGCTTCCTACAAAAGAGGTCGAAGAGCGACTTGAGTTTTATAGCGAAATGATAGATGACCGCATTGAAGACGGGCTATTAGAAGAGCAAGCCGTTTCGGCGATTGGTTCGGTAAAAGACGTTGCCGAGCAAATTATTGCCGATATTCCATTTTTGAAAATAGCAAAACAAAAGGCTATGCCAAAAAGAAGGCTTAAGGCTTGGGAAATTGTTCTTTTGGCGGTTGGCTCGCCTATTTGGCTATCGCTTGTAATTGCTGTTTTAGCCGTAATATTTTCGCTTTACGTATCGCTATGGGCTGTAATCGTATCGCTATGGGAGGTGTTTGTATCGTTCGTTGCTGGTTCTTTTGCTAGCATAGCGTCATGCGTTATTTTCTTCTTGCAAGGCAACGCTTATTCGGCAATTTCGCTAGTTGGAGCAGGGCTAGTTTTAGCGGGGCTTAGTGTTTTTGCGTTTTTTGGTTGCAAAATGGTAACGAAGGGGTGCGCTGTTCTTACTAAAAAATTAGTTGTGTCTATGAAGAAAAGTTTTGCTAAAAAGGAGGAAGAGTAATGGGTAAATCAACTAAATGGCTTATTTTGGCTATTTCTCTTATACTAATTGGGGGTATTATTTTTTGCGGTATGATGACGATTTTAAAGTGGGATTTTTCAAAACTATCAACTACTAAGTATGAAACAAATAATTATGAAATAGAAGAAGATTTCTCGTCAATTTTGGTTGATTCTAGCGTTGCCGATATTAAATTTGTGGCTACCGATAATGCAAAATGCCAAGTTGAATGCTTCGAGCAGAAAAACCTTAGCCACAGCGTAAAAGTTACTGATGATAAACTTGAAATTAAGGTAAATGATACTAGAAAATGGTATGAGCATATTGGATTTTACTTTAAAAACCCAAAGATAACGGTATATTTGCCAAAGGCTCAATATTCTTCGCTTAATATAAAACAAAGCACGGGCGACGTTGAAATATCTAAAGATTTTTCTTTTAGTAGCATTGATATTTCGGTTTCTACGGGCGACGTTAAATGCTATTCCTCCGCTACTGAAACGATAAAAATTAAAACCTCAACGGGCGATATTTTAGTCGAGAATTTAAACGCTTTCTCGCTTGACCTATCTGTTACAACTGGAAAGGTAACCGTTTCTAGCGTTGAAGTTAATGGCGAAGTTAAAGTAAAAGTTTCAACGGGTAAAGCGAATTTATCTAGCGTTAATTGTAACAGCGTTGTATCTAGCGGAAACACGGGCGATATCACTTTAAATAGCGTTATCGCAAAAGACGGCTTTTCAATAGAGAGAACGACGGGCGACGTTAAGTTTATCGGTTGCGACGCTTCTCAAATTTTTGTTAAAACAGATACGGGCGACGTTTTAGGAACGCTAAAATCTAGCAAAATTTTCATTGCAAAAACAAGCACGGGAAAAATTGATGTTCCAGAGACGCAATCGGGTGGCGTTTGCGAAATCACAACCACAACGGGAGACGTAAAAATAGAAATTGGCTAAGAGTTTTTCTAAACGTATTGACGGCATAATATATTAATGATACAATAAATTTGTAAAAGCTAGGGGGGGCTACAAAAAATGATGCAGGCTTTAAAAGAAAGTTTAATAGAAAAAGGCTATAAGGTTTCGGTTTTTGAAGATGTTGAGAGTGCAAATGCATATTTAGATAAAGAGGTTGACGGCAAAACCGTTGCTTTTGGTGGCTCGGTTACTTTGACCGAGATGGGGCTTTACGATAAACTTATCACGCATAACCAAGTTTTGTGGCACGCAAGAATTCCCGAAGGCAAAACTCCAGAAGAGCTTCAAATGGAAGCAAGGAATTGCCAAGTTTATTTTTCTTCAGCGAATGCAATCACGCTTGACGGAACGATTGTTAATATTGACGGAAGGGGTAACAGAGTTGCTTCAACGATTTTTGGGCACGAGAAGGTTTATTTCGTCATTGGCAAGAACAAGATTTGCGAAGACTTTGATACGGCTCTTTTTAGGGCAAGGAACATTGCCGCACCAAAAAATGCGCAAAGGCTAAAGAAGAACACACCTTGCGCAAAAAATGCCGATAGATGCTATAACTGCTCTTCAAAAGATAGAATTTGCAAGGCACTCGTTGTGTTTTGGGAAAAGCCAAGAAATAGCGACGTTGAAATTATTTTAATCAATAAAGACCTAGGCTATTGATAATCTTGAAGATCAAGGGAGGAAACTAACTATGAAAAGAAAAAGTTTAATTTCATTGCTTTTGGCAATGGTTTTTGGACTTGCAATGATTTCTCTTTCTGCGTGTGAAAAACCTCACGAGCATAACTATAATTGGGAAATAACCGCTCCAACTCAAACGCAAACGGGCTTTGCTAAGAAAGTTTGCTCAACTTGCCAAGAAGGTCAAGACGGGCATGAAATAACTGTTACTCTCCCTATCTTAACAGATGCGGGGTATGAAATTGGGCGAAATACTGCTACTTGTGAATTGCCCGGTGAGTTAAATTATTCAATTACGGTGAATGGTGAAAAAATTGATTTTGCCATAAGCACGGATAAAAAAGGGCACAACTTTGGGAATTTAATCGAAGAAGAAGTGGCAACAATATACTCTATTGGTGTTAAACAGCACTATTATTGTGAAGATTGTGGCGGATATTTTAACCAAAACAAACTTTCCGTTTCTCCAGAAAGTCTTATTATACCGCAGTTATGGTCAAGCAATGCCGATTATCACTGGCTTCTTATTGAGGGTGGAAGCGGTCAAGCCGAAAAAGCCAATCATTCTTATGATTCAGGGGTTGTAACAAAAGAGCCAACTTTTGTAGAAAAGGGCGTTAGAACTTTCACTTGCTCTGTTTGCGATTATAAAGTGCTTGAAGATATTCCTAAACTTGAAACACACGTTTGTGTTCCTTCGGAAACATTGTATTATGATAGCAATATACATTATCATAAATGCGAAAGTTGTGGCGATATTTTTGATGCAGACATGCATTCTCTAGACGGCGGAGTGATAACAACGCCTCCAACTTATAAAAATATGGGTGTTTTAACAACGTCTTGTTCGGGTTGTAACTACAAAAAAACTCAAAACTTGCATAGGTGTGGAGAGGACGGCAATGGCAATTTGATTTTAGCCTTTTCGCAAAACCAAACAATAACGACATCTCAAGAATTTCTCTCAGGCGTTTGTGTGGTTGCTAGCGAGCAAACTAGCGTTATTATTGACACTAACTCGAAATCTTACGAAGGCGGGGCGTTTACCCACCGCTTAAAATTTAATGACGCAATGACTGAAGATGGTAGATATTTATCAATCACTTTAACAAAAAAGAGCCAAGTTGACGTTTATGCAATGTCTTCAAGATCAGTGGGGAATGCGTTTTTAGCCGTGTTTAATAGTTTAAACGATATTTCTAGTTCTTCGGCTATTCAAGTTTTCGAAGCAAATCCTGTACTTAACTGTTATTCTATCACTCTTGAGCCAGGCACTTATTACTTTGGCTCGTTAGAGAACCAAGATTCTTGCTTTATAAACGTTTATGGAGTTATGGTAAACGTTGTGAACTAAATACAAAAAACAATAAAAAACAACAAGAAAGAGAGGGCAAATCGGTTAGTAGCCGAAACGTCCTCTCTTTGTTTGTTAGTGAAGTTTTTGCTGGTGCAAAAGTGAAGTTGCTATGCAGTGAAGTTTTTGCTGGCACAAAAGTGAAGTTGCTACGCAGTGAAGCTTTATGCAGTTATTCGATAGGGAGCGTAACTAAAACTTTAGTGCCTTCGTTTAGTTTTGAAGAAATTTCGAGTGTGCCGTTAGAAATCTCAATAATTTTTTCTACTATCGATAGCCCTAAGCCTAAACCGCTTTTCTTTCTATCGGTGTTGCCTTGATAGAATTTTTCTTTAACTTTTGAAAGGGTTTCCTCGTCCATACCGATTCCGTTATCGGTTATGGTAACCATTGCTTTATCTAACGTTTTTTCAATCTTAACTGAAATTTTGCCGTTTTCATTAGAAAATTTAACGGCGTTAGATAAAAGGTTGGTCCAAACCTCTTTTAAAAGGTCGTAGTTAGCGCGCACGTTGACGGAAGTTGGGTTATAGTCTAACTCGATTGCTTTTTGCGTCATTTGAGAATCGAAAAGCAAAATGCACTGCTCAATTTGGTCGTTAAGCGAAAACAAAGTTTTATCGGTTATAATGTTTTGGCTATCGAGTTTAGATAAAAGTAGCGTTCTTTCGGCTAGGGTTGATAAGTGCTTGCTCTCGTCGATTATAACCTTTAGATATTCTTTTTGCTCAGCGGTAACGTTATCGGCTTGCGCTAAAATTTCAGCATAGCCACGAATTGAAGTTATAGGTGTTTTGAACTCGTGCGAAAAAGTTGAAGTAAAGTCTTGGCGCAAAATAGAAACGGAGTTTAAATCGCTAACCATTTTATTAAAACTATCAATAACGCTTGCCAGTTCCGATTCGTTATCAAGTTTTTCCATCCTCACCGAAAAATCGCCTTCGGCAACCTTTTTCATACATTTAGTGAAAGATTTAGTCATATGTGAGGCTCTCGTTGTGAAAACGTAAGTTAAAACGCTACCGAAAATTATCGTTAAAATTCCAACGAAAAGTTGCGCTTGAAAAAACGTAAATCTATTAAATTCCTTCCAAGCCGAGTGAAGAAAAACCGATAGCGCCAAAACTAAAATAGAACTTATCATCCACGATAAGAAAACTATTGCCGTTGCTCTTAGCGAGTAGAGATATTTTTTTAGTCTATTGCGCTTTTTCATTTCTAACTCCTTTATAGCCGATGCCACGAATAGTCGCAACGTCAATTTCGGCAAAGTCTTTTATCTTGGAGCGGATGCGGTTAATGAAAACTTTTACCGTATCTTCATCGCTAGGCGAATCGTAGCCCCAAAACTCGTCGAACAGTTGACCTTTCGTGAAAGACGTTTCGGGGTAAGATAAAAGTTTAAAAAGTATTGAAAACTCTCTTTTCGTTAGCGTTACTTGTTTTCCGTCTTGTGAAGATACTGTTAGCGTGTTATAATCAAGCGTAACCGAACCAATGGTTAGTTTTTTCTCGTTGACAATTTTCGCGCGCTTCAAAAGGGCGTTGATTCTAAGAAGAAGTTCTTCAAATTCGATAGGTTTAACCATATAATCGTCAACGCCGACTAAAAAGCCTTGAGTTTTATCTTCTAGCGAGCCTTTAGCCGTAACCATAATAGCGGGCGTGTTACTGCCTATTGCGCGGATTTCTTTCAAAAGTTCAAGCCCGTTTTTGTTTGGCATCATAACGTCGATAATCATAAGGTCAATGTGGTTGTTTGAAAAAACTTCTAAGCCTTTAACGCCGTCTTCTGCGCAGAAAACGTTAAAACCGCTGTTGGTTAGTCTAAGTTTCATCAGTCTTAAAATGTTAATATCGTCTTCGCAAAGCAAAATGTTAAACATAAAAACCTCACTTTTCGTGTGATTGATAACCTTATTTTAGCATATTTTTAACTTAAAAAACAACAATTCCTAAAAGATTACCTTTTTTTTGAATTTTTTTTACCAAATCTTTACGCACGATAGAAAAATTATGGTATAATATATTTCAATATAGAACTTACGTTATTTTTAAAGGATTATATGATTTACGTTTTGTTTAACCCGCTTGCAGATAATAAATCGGGTGCGAAAAAAGCTGAAGTGATTGCAAAAAAATTTCAAGGCGCAACGCTTATCGACGTTACCAAGATAGACTATAAAAAATTTATGCTATCTTGCCAAGAACAAGATGAAATTCATCTTATCGGTGGCGACGGCACTTTGAATATTTTTGCTAACTCCGTTTACGGAACTGAACTTCATTGCGACGTTTTTTTTCACCCAGCGGGCACGGGCAATGATTTTATAAACGATAACAAGAATTTACTGCTAGATGACGGTTCAATTAGAATAAACGATTTAATTAAAAATTTGCCAACCGTTACCGTCAACGGCAAAGAGTTTAAGTTCCTAAACGGCATTGGCTTTGGGCTAGACGGCGTTGCTTGCGAACTAGGCGATAAGAAGAAGAAAAAGAGCGATAAGCCTATTAACTATACGCTCATTGCGCTAAAACTTTGTCTTTACGCGTTCAAGCCAAGAAATGCAACCGTTGTTTTAGACGGCGAAAAATTTAAGTTCCAAAAGGTGTGGATTGCCCCTACTATGAAAGGAAGATATTTCGGTGGCGGTATGAAAGTTGCGCCTTTTCAAGATAGGTTTTTTGAAGATAAAAAGGTAACCTTTGTTTGCGTATCTAAAGCGTCAAGGCTAACGCTGTTGTTTGCTTTTCCTAGCATTTTCAAGGGCAAGCACACTAAGTTTAAATGCGTAAAAATGATGCAGGCGAGCGAGGTGGAAGTGGAATTTGATAAGCCTTGCGCTTTGCAAATCGATGGCGAAACTTATTTAAACGTTAAAAAATATTCGGTAAAAATTTAGTATGATTTTGTTAGTTTTTTTGGTGTTTTCTTGCCTAGCAACTTTTGCATTATATGGTTTTAACGCTATAAGTTACGACGGGCGTTTTCTAATTCCCGTTGGCGTATTTTTGTTAGCGTTTTTAGCGTGCGTTTTGTTATATTTTTTATTCCTTTTTGTTTTGTTTGCGTTTGTAAACAAGGAAAAACCCATTAAAAAGCCCGGCAAGTTTTATTATGGCGTTTATTTGTCTGCCGTGGGGCTTATATTGAACGTATCCAACGTTTCGGTAAAACTAAAAGGCGGTGAAAAGTTAGATAATTCTAAAAATTACCTTTTCGTTTTCAATCACCGCTCTAATTTTGACCCGCTTGTCGTTGCGAAGGTTTTGAAAAAACATAGACCGCTTATGATTTCTAAGCCCGAAAACTTAAAAACGTTTATGGTGGGCGGGTGCATGCACAAACTAGGGTTTATGCCTATCGATAGAGAAAACGATAGAGAGGCGCTGAAAACTATTATCAAAAGCGTTGGGCGTTTAAAAGAAGGTTATTCTATTGGCATTTTTCCTGAGGGCACTAGAAACAAAACGGGCGAGGGGCTTTTGCCAATGAAAAACGGCGCTTTTAAAATTGCGACCAAGGCTAAAAAACCTATTGCCGTTTTATCGATTTTAGGCGCAGAAAAAATAGTAAAGAACGCGCCTTTTAAAAGAACTTACGTGGAGATAGAAGTTTTAACCGTTATCGAGCCTGAAGAGTTTAACGATAACGCCACTTTAGATATTGGAGATAGAGTTGAAAAAACGCTTCTTCAAAAAATAAACGAAAATTAAGAGAAAATTTATGAAAAAACAAAGTTCAGTGCTTCAATTTATAAAATTTACGCTCTTTTCCGCCTCTGCGGGAATTATAGAGATTGGCGTTTTCACGCTTTTGAACGAACTAATAAAACTTGATTATTGGCCAGCGTATTTAATTTCGCTAATCTCGTCAGTTTTATGGAACTTCACTTTTAATAGAAAGTTCACTTTCAAGTCCTTTTCAAACGTGCCGATAGCAATGCTCAAAGTTTTTGCTTTCTATATAGTGTTCACGCCCGTTTCAACAATTTTGGGAAGTTTATGGGAAGCAAACGGCGGAAACGAATACGTCGTTCTAGCAGTTACAATGATTTCTAACTTTATTTTAGAATTTTTATACTGCAAGTTTTTCGTTTATAGAAAAGAAGAACTCGAAAGGGCTAAAAAAGAACAATAAGAGCCAATTGAAACTTAAACAAAGAATTGAAAAACACGCCGATAACGAAGTTATAGGCGTGTTTTTGTGTTTTAAAAAGTCTAAGTTTTGTTTAAATTTTCGCAAATCTCGATATATTTTTTTAGGTGCGGTTTGGCGTTGGGGTTGTTCTTTTCAAGGCACTTTTTAACGGCGGGCAAATGCTTTTTAGGGTCGTCGTAAAGCATAGCGTTAAGCGTAAAAATTAAAAATTTTATAGGCTTTAGATAATTTTTGCCAAATATTTTTGCATATTCGCTAGTTTTAAAATTATCGTCAACTAAAGATAGCAAAAAATTATCTAGCGAGAAAAGTTCTAAATATTTGTTGTTTGGAATTTGCGCTTTTTGAAAAATCGGTTTGTTAATAGGGCATGCTAGTTGGCAATAGTTGCAACCTAAAACCTTGTTTTTCAAAAGTTTAATAATTTTCTCGTCGCCAACGGAAGGAACTTTGTTTTGCAAATCTCTTAGGCACTTTTCACGAATAATTCCTTCTCCCGTTAACGCTTTGTTAGGGCAAGCGTTTTGGCAAAGATTACAACTTTCGCAATTTTTATGAAGAACAATCTCGGCTTTTTTATCAAGCGAAAAATCGCCGAATTTGTCAATAACCTCAAAGCAGAAAAACGAGCCGAAAGGTTTAATGAAAAGAAGGGAGTTTTTAAGTTGGCTACTAAACCCTAAGGTTAAAAGCAAGGTTTTATATGACCCGCCGTAGAGTTTTGCGGTTGGAAAAATTTTTCTAATTTCGGCAAGAGCCTCGTTTGTTTTTTGGTAAAGTTCTTGGTGCGCGCCGTAATAATTCCCAACCGAAGCCACGGAAAAATCGTTTACGATTAGCGGGCGATAGGCTTTAAAAATTATTACGAGGCTCGTATTTTCAAAAACGAAAAAACTCTCGTAGTCAAAAAAATCTTGGCACGAGGTTTCAAGAACTAAGTTAAGGTCTTTCAAGCCAAGTTCTTGATATGAAGTTTTTAAAAATTTACTTTCCATACCATTTTATTATACAACTTAATTAGAAAAAAGAAAAGCCTTCCGTTTAATTTTTATTAAAGGCTTAAACTTTTTGGTTATGATTTTACAAACTCAACATTTCGTGCTATAATCGTGCTATAATATGTTTAACAAAAATTTATCTAACACACAAAAATTGAGGAGTTATTATGCCGTTTTTACCTATTAGTCGTCAAGATATGTTAAATCGTGGGTGGGATTGCCCCGATTTCGTGCTTGTAACAGGCGATGCTTACGTTGACCATCCAAGTTTTGGCACGGCGATTATTTCTCGTCTTTTAGAGGACGAGGGTTTTAAGGTGTGCATAATTTCTCAGCCTCAATTAGATAGCGACTTTTTGGTTTTCGGCAAGCCAAGGCTCGGGTTTTTGGTTAATAGCGGTAACCTTGATTGTATGGTCAACGCCTATACTAGCGCAAAAAAGCCTCGCTCTGAAGATGCTTATTCGCCGGGCGGAAAGGCGAAATTAAGACCAGAGCGCGCGCTTATCGTTTACTCAAAGACTATTCGTAGGCTTTTTGGCAAAGACGTCTTCATTGCTATCGGCGGTTTAGAGGCTTCGCTTCGCCGTTTTGCGCATTACGATTATTGGAAAGATGAGGTTATGCCCTCAGTTTTGGTCGATACCGAGGCTGATATTTTAATGTATGGCATGGGCGAGCACCAAGTGGTGGAAATTGCAAAAAGGCTAAATGCGGGCGAGCATAAGTCTGCGCTTAACGATATTTTAGGCACTTGCTATCTCGTTAAAACTAGCGATTATGTGTTCCGTTCATGCGCTGAATGCCCATCTTATGAACTTGTTTCAAAAAATGACGAAAGCGGGAAAAAGCAGTATGCAATTTCGGCAAAAATTCAGCATAAAGAGGCTGACGCTGTTCGTGGGAAAACCGTTATTCAACGCCACGGCGATAAAATTTTAGTTCAAAATCCACCTAGCAAAATGCTTACCACCGAAGAACTCGATAGAATTTACGATTTGCCTTACGAGAGAAACTATCACCCTTCATACGAAGAATTTGGCGGAGTGCCTGCAATCGAAGAGGTTAAGTTTTCTATAACGCACGTTAGGGGCTGTTTCGGTGCGTGCAATTTCTGTTCGATTGCTTATCATCAAGGCAGGATGATTGCAGTTAGAGGCAAGGAATCAATCTTGAAAGAAGCCAAAAAACTCGTTGCTATGCCCGATTTTAAAGGCTATATTCACGACGTTGGCGGACCTACTGCTAACTTTAGGCATCTATCTTGCCAAAAACAAAAAACTTTGGGGCTGTGCGCAGAAAGGAAGTGTTTAGCGCCCACGCCATGCCCAAATCTTGACGTTTCGCACGATGAATATTTAGATATTTTGCGTGAGATAAGGTCGATTAAAGGCGTTAAAAAAGTGTTCGTTCGCTCGGGTATCCGCTTTGACTATATGATGCTAGATAAGTCTTTAGAGTTTTTCAAAGAACTTGTTGAACATCACGTTAGCGGTCAGTTAAAGGTTGCGCCAGAGCATTGCTCTAACCAAGTTTTATCTTTTATGGGCAAGCCTAATTTTGACGTTTATTTAAAGTTTAAAGATAAGTTTTACGAACTTACAAAAAAGGCAGGGCTAAAGCAATATTTAGTGCCGTATTTAATGTCGTCGCACCCGGGAAGCGGGGTAAAAGACGCTATTGAACTTGCGCTGTTTTTAAAAAGGGAAAATCTTCACCCCGAGCAAGTTCAAGATTTTTACCCAACGCCGGGAACGCTCGCAACGGCTATGTATTACACGGGCTTAAACCCTCTAGATTTAAAGCCTGTTTTCGTTGCTAAAACGGCAAAGGAAAAGCGTGAGCAAAGAGTTCTTTTGCAGTTTTTCAAAAAGGAAAACCAAAGGGAAGTTTGTCAAATTTTATTAAAGGCTGGGCGTCGTGATTTAATAGGCAAGGGCAAAGACTGTCTTGTTGATTTTCCTCAAGACTTTGCAAAACCTCAACCAAAAACGGCAAAAAGACTCAAGAAACCTAACAAAAACGGGCAAAATGCTAACTTTAAACCGCCTAAAAAAACTTGCAAAAAATATTAAAAAATTTTTTTCTAGCGTTGACAAGTGAATTTTGCTGTGCTATAATGAAAAAAAGTTAGAGGTGGTTTAAATGAAAAATTTAGTTTCTTCTCACAACTTTTATTTCTATTCTTTCGTTCGCTATTATTTTGCGGGCTTTAGTTTTTGTGCAAAAAAATAATTGTTTAAAGAATAGATTGCAATTTAATTTTTGATTTTTGGCGGTTTGTTTTTTAAGCAATACCGCTTTTTATTTTATTAAAATTTTGAGGCTTTTATGGATAAATTAACCAAAGCAAGAAACCAAATAAACGAAATTAACGAAAAAATGGCAAAACTTTTTGAGCAAAGGCTTGAAGCTGTTAAACTCGTTGCGGAATATAAAAAGGAAAGGGGGATTCCCGTTTTCGACGCCGTAAGAGAGGTTGAAGTTTTGCAAAAATGCGCAGATTTTATCTTAAACGATGAATATAAGGCGTATTTTGTTTCGGTAATGCAGTCCATTATGGACGTTTCTAAAAACTATCAGCATAGGCTTTTAGAAGGCGCGAAGATTGCTTATAGCGGAGTGGAAGGCGCTTTTGCTAACATCGCAACAAGGAAAATCTTCCCTGACGGCGAGGCTGTTTCGTATCAAGACTTTCAAAAAACCTACGAGGCTGTTGAAAACGGCGAGTGCGATTATTGCGTTTTGCCTATTGAAAATAGTTACGCGGGCGAAGTGGGGCAGGTGCTTGATTTAATGTTTAACGGCTCGCTATATGTAAACGGCGTTTACGTTTTACCAATTTCGCAAAACCTTCTCGGCGTTAAGGGCGCAAAACTTAGCGATATTAAAAAGGTTGTTAGTCATCCGCAAGCATTGTCGCAATGCGCTGAGTTTATAAAGAAGCACGGCTTTGAAGAAGTTAAAGCAACAAACACCGCAGTTGCAGGTCAAAACGTTGCAAGCCTTAACGATAAGTCGGTCGGCGCGATTGCAAGCGTTGAAACGGCTCAACTTTACGGCTTAGAAGTTATCGAAAAAGATATTAACGAAAGCGCAACAAACGCAACTAGGTTTGCAGTTTTCTCTAAGGTGAAAAACGAAAAAACACAAGAGGGTAGCGATAAATTCCTTCTAATGTTCTCAGTAAAAAACGAGGCTGGCGCGCTCGCTAAGGCGATAAACGTTATAGGTGAGAAGGGCTTTAATATGAAATCGCTAAAATCAAGACCTATGAAAACGCTCGACTGGCAATATTATTTCTATATTGAAGCCGAGGGCGATTTGAACTCGAAAAAAGCAAAAGAAATGCTTGACGAGTTAAAAAAACACTGCCAAATGCTTAAAATCGTGGGGACGTTTGGCGTTGAAGAAAATTTAAGAGGCTAAATATGAAAATCTCTTTAAACTTAAAAGAAAATTCTTACGATATAATTGTTGAAAGGGGCGCGCTAAAAAACGCCGATAAGCACCTAAATTTAAACAGAAAAGTTTTAATTGTAACAGACGAAGGAGTCCCAAGCGTTTATGCTAAAACTTTAGAAAAGTTAGCCTATAAGCCCGTTATCGCAACAATTTGCCAAGGTGAAGAGGCGAAATCTTTTGAAAACTACGAAAAACTTTTAAAAATTATGCTAAAAAATTCCTTCACTAGAGGCGATGCCGTTGTTGCGGTTGGCGGTGGGGTTTGTGGAGATTTAGCGGGCTTTGTTGCCTCCTCTTTTATGCGTGGCGTTGATTTTTATAATATTCCAACCACCGTTTTATCGCAGGTTGATTCGTCAATCGGCGGAAAGACGGCAATAAACCTTGACGGCGTTAAAAATATCGTTGGTGCGTTTTATCAGCCAAAAAAGGTTTTAATCGATACAGAACTTTTAGAAACTTTGCCAAAACGGCAAATTTCGAACGGGCTTGTTGAAGCGGTTAAAATGGCTCTCACTTGCGATAAAGAATTGTTTGAGTTTATCGAAGAAAACGACGTTTTTGAAAACCTTGAAAACATTATAACTAGGGCTATTTTAATTAAGAAAGACGTTGTTGAAAAAGACGAAAAGGAAAAAGATTTAAGAAAAGTCTTAAATTTTGGGCACACTTTAGGGCACGGAATTGAAACAACGGCGGATGATATTTATCACGGCGAAGCAGTTGCCGTTGGTATGACTTATATGTGTTCAAACTCAGTTAAAAAAAGGCTAGAAAAGGTTTTAGATAAGTTAGGCATAAGTTCAAAAATTGAAATAGATAAGCAAAAGGTTTTAGAAAAAGCTTCGCACGATAAAAAGTCTAACGGCAAAAAAATCTCGGCTGTTTTTGCCAACGAGGTTGGAAGTTTTGAGTTCAAAGAAGTTGACGAAGAATTCTTAAAAGAGCGTTTAATGAACGTATAGAGGGGTTTTTATATGAAAAACAGTTTTGGAAACAGCATAATAGTAACGCTATTTGGCGAAAGCCACGGAAAGATGATTGGCGTAGTTTGCGACGGAATTCCAGCAGGGATTGAGGTTGATAACAGTCAAATTGAAAACATGCTTTCGAAAAGAAGACCAAACGGCACGCTATCAACAAAGCGAATTGAAAAGGACGAGTTTCAAATTGTGAGCGGTGTGTTTAACGGAAAAACTACGGGCTCTCCCTTATGCATCATTATTCCTAACGAGAACGTAAACAGCAAGGCTTATGAATACGGCGTTGCAAGACCCTCTCATGCCGACTACGTTGCAAGCGTGAAGTATGGCGGTTTTGAAGATTATCGTGGTGGTGGACATTTTAGCGGAAGGCTCACAGCGCCTTTAGTTGCACTTGGCGCAATTTTTAAAACGGCGCTTGAAAAAAAGGGAATTAAAACTATTACGCATATTAAAAATATTGCAGGCATTATAGATAGAGATTTTGATTGTTTAGAAGATGATATCAAATTTTTAGAAAATCAAGAATTTGCAACGCTTGATGCTGAGGCTGGCGAAAAAATGCAAGAGTGCATAAAGGATGCTTCAACTAAAGGCGATAGCGTTGGCGGAATTTTGGAAACGATTGTAACGGGCGTTGAAGCTGGTTTTGGCGAGCCTTGGTTTGACGGCGTTGAGAACGTTATTTCTAAAGCGATGTTTGCTATCCCTGCGGTTAAGGGCGTTGAGTTTGGCTTAGGCTTTTCATTTGCTAGTCATAAGGGAAGCGAGGCAAACGATCCGTTTGTTATGGAAAACGGAAAGGTTAAAACTTTATCTAATAACAACGGCGGAATTAACGGCGGAATAACTAACGGTATGCCTATTTTGTTTAGGACTGCTATCAAGCCAACGCCTTCGATTTTTATCGAGCAAACCACCGTTGATTTTGTTGAAGGAAAAACTATTAAGCACACGATTTCTGGTAGGCACGACCCTTGCATTGTTCAAAGAGCAAAAGTTGTTGTTGACGCTATGACTTATATTGCGATTGCCGATATTTTGGCTACGAAAAACGGAGTGAATTTTTTGAAGTAAAATGAAAAAATATGCAGATTGCGGGCTTATAGGCAGACGTTTGCCTTATAGTTTTTCAAAAATCGTTCACGAAATGATAGGTGGTTATTCTTATTCTTTGATAGAACTCGAGCCTGATATGCTAGGTGAGTTTTTTGAAAAAAAAGAATTTTTAGGCGTAAACGTTACTATTCCTTATAAGGTGGACGTTATTAAATATCTCGACGAGATTGATACAAGCGCAAAAAAAATTGGTGCGGTGAATACCGTCGTTAATCGAAACGGAAAACTTTTTGGTTACAATACCGATTATTACGGGCTTAAGGCAACCATAGAAAAGAGCGGGGTTTTGGTTAAAGATAAACTTTGCCTAATTTTAGGAACGGGCGCAACTAGTAAAACCGCAAAAGCCGTTTTAGAAGATTTAGGCGCAACTCACATTTTAAAAGTTTCAAGAACGGCAAAAGATGGTAGCGTAACTTACGACGAGGCTGTTTCAAAATATAATAACGCGCAAATTATCGTAAACACAACGCCACTTGGAACTTTTCCAGACGTTGATGCAACCCCAATAAGTTTAGATAATTTTGACAACTTAGAAGGCGTTTTTGACGTTATTTACAACCCGCTTTGCACTAATTTGACGCTATCTGCTAGCAAAAAAGGTGCAAAAACGGCTTCGGGGCTATATATGCTAGTTTATCAAGCCGTGAAAACGAGCGAGTATTTTTTGGGTAGCGAAATTGATAAAAACGTCGTTGAAGAAATTTACCAAAAAATATATTTTTCAAAGCAAAACGTAGTTCTAACGGGTATGCCAACGAGTGGGAAATCAACGGTTGGCAAACTTTTGGCAAAAATGCTTGAGCGGGAATTTGTTGATACTGACCAAGAAATTGTTAAACTTTCTAAAATGCAAATTAGCGAAATTTTTGAAAAGTTTGGCGAAAAACGCTTTAGAGAAATTGAAACGGAAGTTATCAAAGAAGTTTCTAAAAAACAAGGGCTTGTTATTGCAACGGGCGGTGGCGCGCCGTTAAAAGATGAGAACGTTTTGGCGTTAAAAAGGAACGGCAAAATCTTCTTTATTGATAGACCGCTCGATAAACTTTTTGCCTCCAGCGATAGACCTCTCTCAAGCGATAAACAGCACGTTGAAAAACTCTATAATGCTCGTTATTCGACCTATAGCGCGACTTGTGACGTGAAAATTGATAACAACAAAACGGCAGAAGATTGTTGCGAAGAAATTTTGAAGGAATTAAAACAATGAAAATTTTAGTAATAAACGGACCTAATCTTAATATGCTAGGTATTCGAGAACCCGATATTTACGGCGCTGTAACTTATAACGATTTGGTTAAACTAATTAGCGATTACGCAAGCGAAAAAGGCGTTTTGGTTGAGTGCTATCAATCAAACTACGAGGGCGCAATCGTTGATAAAATTCAGCAAGCCTATTTTGAAAAGTTTGACGGAATCGTTATAAACCCGGGCGCTTTCACGCACACGAGCATTGCTATTTTAGATGCGTTAAAAGCCGTGCAAATAAAGGCTGTTGAAGTGCATATTTCTAACGTTCAAGAAAGAGAAGCGTTTAGAAGCATAAGTTTTATTCGTGAATATTGCGTATCTAGCGTTATTGGAAAGGGCGTTAAAGGCTATCTCGAAGCCATTGATATTTTAATGAATAAGTAAAGAATAAAGAACAAGTATAATTATGAAGGTTGAAATTTTTCCATCAAAACTAAATGGTCGAATTTTCGCGCCCACATCTAAAAGCGTTGCGCACCGTATGCTAATTTTGGCAAGTTTAACTAAAGGCGAAACTGAAATTAAGAGCGTTTCTTTTTCTAAAGACGTTTTGGCTACCATAAACTGCCTAACGGCGCTTGGCGTAAAGATTGAAACTTTTGGCGATACGATTAAGGTTTTCGGCGGTGATTTTTCTTCCGCCAAAGACGGAGCAGTTCTTTTCTGCAACGAAAGCGGTAGCACGCTAAGGTTTTTAATTCCGCTTGCGCTTTGTTTAGATAAGGAAATAACTTTTGTTGGCACGGAAAAACTTTTTTCACGCCCGCTTGATGAGTATCAAAAAATTTGCAATGAGTTTGACTTTAAGTTTGACCTTAAAAAAGATAGCCTAACCATTAAAGGAAAACTTTCGGCTTGCAATTTGAAGGTGCTTGGCAATATTAGCAGTCAATATATCACGGGGCTTTTGTTTGCGCTTGTGTTTTTAAATAAAGAAAGCGTTCTAGAAATTGTTCCGCCCATTGAATCAAAGCCGTATATCGATTTAACGCTAAAGGCGATAACCGATTTCGGCGGAAAGGCAGAATTTAGAGAAAACTTAATTATCGTTAGCCCTAGCGTTTTAAAACCAAACGCTTTCGAGGTTGAGGCAGATTATTCTTCATCTGCGTTTTTAGAAGCGTTTAACCTATTTGGTTCAACAGTTAGCGTTGAAAACTTGAACGAAAATTCGCTTCAAGCCGATAAAAAATATATCGAATTTTATAAACTTTTAAAAAGCGGAAGGGCTACTATTGATATTTCTTCTTGCCCAGACCTAGGCCCTATCTTAATAGCAGTTGCCGCGCTTTTAAACGGCGCAACCATAACGGGAACGAAACGGCTCAAAATTAAAGAGAGCGATAGGGCAAACGCTATGAAATTAGAACTTGAAAAGTTTGGCGCAAAGATTAGCGTTTTTGAAGATAGCGTTGAAGTTGAAAAGGTATCTTTAATTAAGCCTAAAGAAATTTTATCATCGCATAACGACCATAGAATTGCAATGGCACTATCTGTTGTTTGCTCGCTATATGGCGGTGAAATTGACGGGGCTGAGGCTGTTGAAAAGTCTTATAAAACTTATTGGCAAGATGTTTCGTCGCTTGGGCTTAAAATAATTGAAAAATAAAAAAGTGGGGCTATAAGCCCGTTAAATAGAGGTTTTGAACAAAATGGACTCTAAGAAAAACGTTTTAATAGTTGGTCTTGGCTTGATTGGCGGAAGTTACGCTAAGGCACTGAAGAAAAATGGAAAAACCGTTCTTGCAATCGATAAAGACGAAAACGCAATAAAATTTGCGCTTGAAAATAACATTATCGACGAGGGTGAGGCTTGTGTTTCCAAAAAACTTTTAAATAAAGCCGACGTAATAGTTTTTGCGCTTTACCCTTCAGTTTTTGTTGAGTGGATAAAAGAAAATCAACAGTATATAAAATCGGGCGCGGTTATAACTGACGTAACGGGCGTAAAGAGCGGTGTGGTTGAAGAAATTCAAAGCATTTTAAGAGATGATATCGAGTTTATTTCTGCTCACCCTATGGCGGGGCGTGAGATGAGCGGTGTTGAAAACAGCGACGATAGCATATTTAAATCCGCTAACTATATCGTTGTGCCAACCAAGAAAAACAGGCCCTCAACCATTGAGTGGTGCAAAGATTTTGGCAAACTTTTAGGTTTTGCACAAATTAGCGAACTCTCCGTTGCCGAGCACGATAAAATGATTGGTTTTTTATCTCAACTAACTCACGTTATTGCAATATCGCTTATGACCTGCAACGATGATGAAAGGCTTCCTTTTTTCACGGGCGACTCGTTTAGGGATTTAACTCGAATTGCGCGCATAAACGATAAAATGTGGAGCGAACTATTTTTAATGAACAAAAAAGAATTAGTTTCGCAAATCGATACTTTTATGCTCGAACTTGACCAAATGAAAAAGCTCTTAGTTTTAGGCGATAGAGATGGTTTAAGAGAGAAAATGAAACTATCAACAAAAAGAAGAGCAGACTTCGATAAAAAATAAAAAGTGGGGCTATAAGCCCGTAAACTAGAGGTTTTACTGTTATGAATATGATTTTTGAGAGAAAACTTGCAATACCTATGGAGGTAAAGGAACAATATCCTCTATCTAATAAACTTACAGATTTAGTAATTTCGAGAAACGAAGAAATTAGAAAAATTTTTGAAGGCGAAGACGATAGGCTAATTTTAATTATCGGCCCATGCTCAGCCGATAGGGAAGATAGTGTTTTAGATTATATTTCAAGGCTTAGGGAAGTTCAAGAAAAGGTTAAAGATAAAATTTTCATTATTCCTAGAATTTATACTAACAAGCCAAGAACGACGGGCGAAGGCTATAAGGGGCTTCTGCACCAACCAAATCCGCACGAGAAGCCTGATATGTTAAAGGGCGTTATTGCAATTCGCGAACTTCATCTTCGCGCGCTTAAAGAAACGGGTTTTTCTTGCGCTGACGAAATGCTTTACCCTGAAAACTATAAATATTTAGACGATATTCTCGCTTACGTTGCAATAGGCGCTAGATCTGTTGAAAATCAACAGCACAGATTAACGGCTAGCGGTATTGAAGTTCCTGTTGGTATGAAAAACCCAACGGGCGGAGATTTATCGGTTATGATGAACGCAATTTACGCCGCTCAGCATAAGCACACCTTTATTTATCGTGGTTGGGAAGCACACTCTCAAGGCAATCCTTTAGCCCATGCGATTTTAAGGGGCTATATGAATAAGCACGGAAATTGCATTCCAAACTATCACTATGAAGATTTAATGCATTTAACAGAACTATACCAAAGCGGAAATTTTAAAAACCCAGCGCTTATTATTGACGCTAACCACGCAAATTCCAACAAGAACGCTTTTGAACAAATTAGAATTGTTAAAGAGGTGCTAGATAGCGCAGACTATAACAAAGATATTAAGAAAATGTTGAAAGGCTTTATGATTGAAAGTTATCTTGTTGACGGCAAGCAAGACGTTTCGGGTAACGTTTATGGTCAATCTATAACCGATGCGTGCCTTGGCTGGGAAAAGAGCGAAAGGCTAATTTTCGATATTGCAGATAGATTGTGATAAAAAATAAAAAACTAGACGAGTGCGTCTAGTTTTTTTGTGCAAAATTTTTTTTGTGGTTTTTAAATTAAAGGTTTTTCGCTGTGCCCTAAAGTGTGGGGCGATAAAATCTGTTTTAACTTATCAAAATTTCCTAGATTTTGCAAAATTTCTTTCTTTTTGGCAAAATCGTAGGTCAAAAGTGAAATTAAGTTCTTTTTAGAGCCTTTGGTAACAAGGTTTGAAAGATTATAAACTTCGAATCTGCAAGATGAAAGTTTAACCTTTCGCAAAATAAACTTTCTATCCTCATCAATAAGGTAAGAAATATCGTTATTGCACGGGCAGAGTTCTTTATTGAACACGCAATAGTTAAGTTCCATAACTTTTATAGAGCCAAGCGAAAAGTAAAACGCGCTTTCATTGTTTTTTGCAAAACTTAAAGTCGCTTCTTTAGAAAGGCAAATTTCATCGCATAGTGGGCTTAAAAACTTTAAGTCTAAATTATTATAAACGTTTGCTTGGCTTCCTAAAAAGAGTTTTTTGTTAAATTTTTTTGCGTATTCAATGCCGTAAAGCCCGTCAACGAAAATTCCGTCAAATTTGTCTAAAAGTGGGGCTATAAGTTCATTATCTTCACTATTTAGCATAGGCGGAAGGTATAAAAACCGCAATGCTTTATGGTTTTTAAGGTTGTTAAAGAAAGTTTCAAAACACTCTTTTTCAAGGTAGTTTTGCGGGGCGAAAATAGCATAGTCAAACGAAAAATCGCTCGCAAACGAAAAATCGTCGTCAATAATGGCAAGCGAATTTTCGGCTAAAGTTTTTTCTAAGGTTGGAATTTCAAATTCTATAAAACGCCTATTTTTGTGTGGGTTAAAACTCAAAACTAATTTTTCAAATAGTTTTCTTCTAAGCGCGTTTAGCATAGATTTTGGCATAAAAACGCCGTCAGTTTTAACGGAAGCGGAAATTTCAAAGGGAAGAGTGTCTGCCTTCGAAAGAGCAGTTTCAATTTCTATTGAAGAAAGAGGCTGATTTTTGGCTTTTTCTAAAACGGTTTCGCCTATAACTTGGGCTAAAACGCCGTTTAGTTTGGCTGTTACCTTCGGGTAGCAACCTTTTAAAAACTCGCCAAAAACTTCAACCTTTAAAAGGCGAGTGAAATTTTTAATTTTGTTTTCTAAATTTTGGTCTTTAGTAATGAAGATTTTATCGCCAATTTTTGCGTCGCCAAAATAGGTTAAATTAGAGTTTTTATCAACAACACACGAGCCAACCTCAAAGCCACCGCGGATAATTTTATAGCCGTTGCCAACCGTCTTTTCTATTTGCGGTATCGTTTGAATTTTGCCGTTTTGAACTTTAGAAATTAAGGCAACTTCTTCGCCTAAGTGGCTTTGAACTTTTGAAGAAATGAAGTTTTCATCTTGAGAAAAGGCAAGCCCCTTGGTGAAGTTTCCACGATTAAAAGTGCGTGTTAACGGGCTTATAGAGGGGTTTTTGCCGTCTAGAAGCCCACGATAGTAGTTCGTTGCGCTAAAAACGTAGGCGCTCGATCTCATCCTTCCTTCAATTTTGAAGGAAACAACTCCAGCATCAATATATTTAAAAATATCGTTTTGAAGTGAAAGATCGGCAAGCGAAATTAAATAGCCTTCGGTTTTTAAAGAAGGGGAAACAAGTTTATATTTTTTTCGGCAAGGTTGTTTGCAAAGCCCGCGGTTTCCGCTTAAGTTCCCTGCAAAACTAGACATATAGCACTGCCCCGAGAACGATGAGCAAAGCGCGCCTTGAACGAAAACTTCGGTTGGGATAATTTTTGCAATCTTTTTAATTTCTTCAAAAGCCGTTTCGCGCGCTAGAACAACTCTTGAAAAGCCAAATTCTTTGGCAAGCGTTGCGCCGTATTCGTTATTAACGCCGGCTTGAGTTGATAAGTGAAGTTCTAAATCAGGAAAAGCATTTTTTAAAATTTTTCCTAGCGCCATATCTTGAATAATGAGAGCGTCCACGCCGATTTCGTTTGCAAATGAAGCAAAATCAAAGAATTTTTCTAGTTCCGTATCTTTTATTAAGGTGTTTAGGGCAAGATAAACCTTTACGCCAAAAAGGTGCGCGTAATTAACGAAAAAAGGAAGGTTTTCCTTTGTGAAGTTTTGAGCGTTTTTCCTAGCCGAGAAATCGTCAAGCCCAAGATAAACTGCGTTTGCTCCGCCGTTTATCGCGCTATAAAAACTTTCGATGCTTCCCGCTGGAGATAAAATTTCAACCATAAACCACCTAAGATACATAAATTTTAGCACGAGTTAGCAAAATTTTCAACAATAAACTATACAATTTAAAGCAAAAAAAATGCTCGGCAAATCGCCGAACATTTTTTAGGGGTTATAAAGGAGGGTTCGCAATGGGGGATAAACATTGCAAACCGAAAAAATTCACATCTCGTTCTTTCACTTGTTAAACGATTGACAAAGCTGTTTTATTGGTAAAATTTTGAAAATTTTTCAATTTTTTTAAATTTTTTCAAGTTTGGCAAAAAATACTGTAATTTTTTTGCTTAAAAACGCTATTTATGGTATAATCTAAGCAATAAAAAAACTTGGTGAACAATGAAAATTATTTTTGTGTGTTATGGAAATATTTGTCGCTCGCCGATGGCTGAATATCTTTTTAAAGATATGTTAAAAAAGCGTGGCGCAGATCATATTGAAGTTTTATCTAGAGCAACTTCTCGTGAAGAACTTGGCGCACCCGTGCATTATGGAACGAGGGGCGTTTTAGATAGGCTTAAGATAGATTATAGGGCGCATCGCGCCTCGCAAATTACTAAGCGTGAGTGCGACGAGGCAGACCTTTTAATCGTTATGGATAGTTACAATGAAATTTCAATGAAAAGAATTTGCGGTGAAGAGAACTCTCACAAGGTTTGCCGTTTGCTAGATTATTCTAACGCTCCGCGCGATATTGACGACCCGTGGTACACTCACGATTTTGAAACTTGTTATAGCGACGTGAAAGAAGGGCTAGAAGGGCTTATTAAAAGCCTAAAAAAGGAAGGCGTTTTATGAAAATTTACGCTATAAGCGATTTGCATCTTTCCCTAACGGGGGCTAAACCTATGAACGTTTTTGGCGCTTCTTGGGAAAATTACGTTGAAGATATTATTGCCGATTGGGAAAAGAAGGTAACTGATGACGATGTTGTTCTAATTGCTGGCGATCACAGCTGGGCAATGCAACTAGAAGACGCCATTTGTGATTTGGAAAGGTTTAGAAATCTCAAAGGCAAAAAAGTTATAATTCGAGGCAATCACGATTATTGGTGGAAAAGTGTTTCTAAAATCCGTGAAAAAATGCCCGAGTTTTTCGTTCTTCAAAACGACGCCGTTAAGATTGAAAACTTGGTTGTTTGCGGTTCGCGCGGTTGGACTTGTGAAGGCTCAAACGACTTTACCGAAGAAGATAAAAAGATTTATCTTAGAGAAGTTGAAAGGCTTCGTTTAGCGCTTAAGAGCGCGAAAAAACTAGTCAGCGAGGGCGATAGGCTGGTGGTTTTAATGCACTTTCCGCCGTTCAACGTTAGGCGTGAAGAATCTCTCTTTACCAAACTCTTTGAAGAAAACGGCGTTCAAGCCGTTGTTTATGGGCACTTGCACGGCAAAGATTGCAGAGCCGATTTAGAACTTGAAAAAAACGGCGTTAAATACTTTTTAACCTCGTGCGACCAAGTTAAAAACAAACTCGTAGAAATTAAATTTTAGCGTGATAACGGGCTTATAGCCCAACTTTTAGTAAAAAACGCAAAGAAAACTTTAAAAAAACAAGGCGTATTAAATGAATTACGAAATTTTAAACGAAAGGTTTTTGAAAATTTTATCTACCTATCTTAACTTTATGGAAGATATCGTTAAAGAGAGCGCCGTTTTAGAGGTGGAAAAGTTTGGCGTTTCTAAAGAATACGCTTTTTCGCTTCTTCTTGCCGAGGGCTTGGGGCTTGATACCGAGGGCGAAGATAAGGCTTTATTTAGAGAATATTTCGTGCCGAGCGTAAAAGAACTTAAACTCGAAGACTATTACGGCGACGAATATTATAAAAAAGTTAAATTTGACGGGGCAAAACTTGGCGACGTTGAACTTAAATATTTAACGCAAAAAGCCTATTGCGGTTTTGTTCGTGATGATTATGAATTCTTCCCTTCTGGCAAGGTTTTGCCAAAGATTGGCTTTTTCTCAAAAGATTATTGTTACCCTGCGATTTTATCTTGCGGTCGCGAGTGGATGACCCTTCTTCCCAACGAGATAAACTCTCAAAAACGCTATATCAGTGAGGCTAGCGGAAAAGTTTTAACCTATGGCTTGGGGCTTGGTTACTACGTGTATCACGTGGCGAGAAAAAAAAGCGTTAAGTCGATAACCGTCGTTGATTTAGACGAAAAAGTTATCGAAGTTTTCAACGCTAAAATTAAGCCGTGCTTTGAAAGGGACGTGCAAGATAAAATCACCGTTATTAAAGCCGATGCTTTTGAGTTTGCAAAAACTTTAAAGCCGTTTTCGTTTGACTATATTTACGCAGACATTTGGCACGACTGTGGCGACGGGGCAATGCTATATAAAAAGTTTAAAGCGCTTGAAAAGTTCTGCCCAACAGCGCGTTTTGGTTACTGGATTGAAGATAGCATAAAATATTATCTTTAATTGTAGAAATTTAGAAGAAAGAACAATTCTAGCCGAAAAGTGCATAAAAAATTTCAAATTTGGTATTGACAAAATTTGATTTCATAATATATAATTAATAAAAACCTTAGGGAGGAAAATAAGATGAAAGATTTAAAAGGCACAAAAACTGAGAAGAACTTAATGGAAGCGTTTGCCGGCGAAAGTATGGCAAGAAATAAATACACTTACTTTGCTTCAAAGGCTAAAAAAGATGGTTTCGTTCAAATTGCAAACATTTTTGAAGAAACCGCAAACAATGAAAAAGAACACGCTAAACTTTGGTTTAAGTATTTGCACGGCGGTGAAGTCCCAACAACGGCTGAAAACCTTTTGGCTGCAGCAGAGGGCGAAAACTATGAGTGGACTGATATGTATGACCGCATGGCAAAAGAAGCAAAAGAAGAAGGCTTTGATGAAATTGCCGCTAAATTTGCGCTCGTTGGCAAGATTGAAAAAGAGCACGAGGAAAGATACAGAAAATTGCTCGCTAACGTTGAAGGCGGTTTAGTTTTCTCAAGAGATGGCGATATGATTTGGCACTGCTTAAACTGCGGTCACATTGCAATCGGCAAGAAAGCTCCGCTCGTTTGCCCAACTTGCTTGCATAAACAAGAATACTTCCAAATCAAAAACGAAAACTACTAAAATTAAATAAAAAAGAGTTCAGCATAAATAATGTGAACCCAAAAGTTTAGACAAAAAATACGTTAAAAAAGAAGTCGCTTATAAACGACTTCTTTTTAGTTTGTAATTTCGTTTTGTTCTTCGACGACGTCGTTTTGCGTAATTCGATACGACCGCATAATCTTTTTCCCGTCCTTATCCTTTGCGACCACGGGAAAATAGACATATTCCAGCTCGTTTGCGGACAAAATCAATCTCGCGTAGTCGATATCGTTCGGGGATAAAATGCCCAAGCCGTTGATATGGGTATGCACCAAGCCTATAAAAGACACCCCCTCTTTCGCCCAAGCCTCAATCGCTTGATTGAGAAGAGCAATGTTCGGACGGTACTCTCCGCGAGTTCCTGCTCCGTCCAAAAAGAAACGGCAGACCACGTCATCTTTTTCGCCTAAAATACCACCCGTTTCTTGCCTCGTAGCATCTAATTTCGTTAAAATTTCTTCGTAAGTTTTTCGCGTAATTTTCATAACCGTAATTTATACAAACCGCCCGAAAGCGTCGATTGCTCTCGGGCGGTAAATTTCCGACTTTTGATTATCTGCGGAAGTTGCTGCAAGCGATGTTGCTTGAGTTTCTCGAATAGCTCTTATAATAACCGCACCAGCACTTACCGTAGCTCGTTTTAGCGGGGTTGAAATAGGAACAATCTCCACAATACAACGTGCAACATTTGCCTTCGGGCAATTTAACTACTTTAATTTCTTTCTTTTCCATTCTTTTTTCTCCTTTTGTAAATTTATATAGATTTTTTCTATATATTATCATCATTATACCATAACCTTTTCCGAAAATCAACCGTACCTGCATATTATTTGTTATATTTAAAAAAGTGCTGTATCTTTACTAAAAATTGGCAAAAAAATCGGCTTGTTTCAATTATTTTTTATATCTTGAGTGCTGAAAAGTCCATATAAAAAATGTCGAAAAACGGCGTTTTGAGCAGTTAAAAAGTGGCATAAAATGGGCTTTTTTAAAAAAATATCAATAAATTTTCAAATACCTATTGAAAAAGGAGATTATTTATTATATAATAGATAAGGACACTAATTTGGGGCATCCCCAAAAATACAATGGTAGGTGATATTTATGGCTAATATTCAAAACATTAGAAACATTGCTTTAATCGGCCATGCTGGCGAAGGCAAAACGACTTTAATGGAGGCTATTTTATTCAATCTTAAAGCGATTGATAGATTGGGTAAGGTTGACGATGGAAACTCCGTTAGCGATTACGATGCTGAAGAAATTGCAAGAAAAACTTCCATTTCTATGTCTTTAGGCTACGGCGTTTATAACGGCGTTAAATTCAACGTTATTGACGTTCCCGGCTTTTTCGATTTTGAAAGTGAAATGATTCAAGCGCTATCGGTAGTTGCTGGCGCTGTTATCGTTACGAGCGCGTCAGGCTCTATGAGCGTTGGTACCGAACTTGCGCTTGATTATTGTATTAAAAACCGTATTCCAACTATGATTTTTATGAGCGGGCTCGATAAAGATAACATCCGTTATCACGACACTGTTCAAGCAATAATGGCTAAATACCCACAAAAAATTGCTCCGTGTATTCTTCCTTATATGGAAGGCGACCGCTTCCGTGGTTGGGTTGA
Organism: Christensenellaceae bacterium; assembly: GCA_045534575.1. Classification (GTDB taxonomy): domain Bacteria; phylum Bacillota; class Clostridia; order Christensenellales; family Borkfalkiaceae; genus UBA4636. The sequence continues at coordinate 7,401 of JAZSJZ010000001.1, read as the reverse complement.
TATTTCTAGCGGAAAGTTCTTTGACGGCGCTGGCGTTATCCAAGAGGCTATGCCTGATAGTTTAAAGGACGAATATCAAGAACTTTTAGGCGAACTCACCGAGGTTGCCGCTTCTAACGACGAACAGCTTTTAGATAAGTATTTCGACGAAGGCACTTTAACCACCGAAGAGATTGAAAAGGGCGTTAAGATTGGTGTTAAGGCGGGTAGTTGTATTCCTGTTTTCGGCGGAACGGCTATGTATAACAAAGGCGTTCTAAATCTTATGAACAAGATCATTTCGCTTTTCCCATCTCCTAACGACGCTGTTCCATTTAAGATCAAGAAAGGCGACGAAATTAAAGAAATCGTTTGCGAAGAAGGCGGTTCAACTATTCTTCGCGTGTTCAAAACTATCGTTGACCCGTTCGTTGGTAAGCTTAACATTTTCAAGGTTATTCGCGGAACGGTTACCCCTGGTATGACCTTAAAGAATTCTAATAGCGGTAAAGACGAGAAGATAACCGCGCTTTACTGCATTAAGGGCAAGAAGCAAGATAGCGTTTCATCGCTCTCTGCCGGCGATATCGGCGCTGTTGCAAAACTTAGCGACACTTCTACCGGTGATACGCTTTCGGAATCTGGCGGATACATATTCGACCAATTCGCAATCCCTTCTCCTGTTTACTCAATGTCTGTTTCTGCCGCTAAGAAAGGCGAAGAAGATAAAGTGTTTGGCGGTCTTAACAAGTTAAAAGACGAAGATATTTCCTTCACCGTTACCAAGAACGCCGAAACGGGCGAAATGTTGTTATCGGGGCTTGGCGATACTCAACTTGCAATTTTATGCAAGAAGTTAAAGAGCAAATTTGGTTGCGAGGCGTTATTGAAAGAACCAAAGATTGCTTATCGTGAAACGGTTAAGAAAAAAGCAGAGGCTGAAGGTAAGCACAAAAAGCAATCGGGTGGCGCAGGTCAGTTTGGTTGCTGTTCAGTTCGCTTTGAACCGGGCGCGGCTGACGGGCTTTACGAGTTCGTTGACGAGGTTGTTGGCGGTGCTGTTCCAAGGCAATTTATCCCTGCTGTTGATAAGGGTTTAAGAGAGGCTATCAAAGAAGGCGTTTTAGCGGGTTATCCTATGGTTAACTTAAAATGCACGCTGTTCGATGGTAAATATCACCCAGTAGATTCAAAAGAAATTGCGTTCGTAACTGCGGCTAAACTTGCTTATGCTGACGGCGTTGCAAAGGCTTCCCCTTGCATCTTAGAGCCTGTTATGCGCCTTGAAATTACCGTTCCTGAAAGTTATATGGGCGATATTATGGGCGATATGAACAAGCGTGGCGGTAGAATTTTGGGAACTGACCAAGTTGACGGCAAAACGGTTATTTCTGCCGAAGCACCTCAAGCCGAACTCGTTAAATACGCTATCGATTTGAGAAGTATGACTCAAGGTCGTGGTAAGTTCACCACTGAGTTTGCTCGTTACGAAGAAGTTTCTAAACAAGCCGAAGAAAAAATAATTAAAGAGGCTAAGGCTTCAAAGGCGGAATAATAATAAATGATATTGACGGTCTGTCCCAATCCGTGCGTTGACTGCACGATTGAGGTTGAAGATTTAAAAATAGGTAGGCTTAACCGCGTTGAACATAAGCAGGAGAATATGTCCGGCAAGGCGTTAAACAGCGCGGTTGGCGTTTCTAGATTAGACGGAAAGGTTATCGCAACCGGGTTTATGTTCGAAACGGGTGGCAAAAGGTTTTCTAGGGCGCTAAATAATGAGGGCGTTGATAACCATTTCGTTTGGACGAAAGGCTCGGTTAGAGTAAATTACAAAATTATAGACGGCAAGTCTATGATGACTGAAATCAACGATAGGGGCGATAAAGTTCCTGTTTCTAAGCAAAAAGAACTCCTTAGTTTAGTTGAAAATTTGTCTAGCGAGGCAGATATCGTTATAATTTCGGGCTCGCTCCCTCGAGGGGTTGACGCTAGTTACTACTATGAACTTTGTAAAGCCGTTAACAAAAAGGCTAAAATCGTTGTCGATTGCGAAAAGGAAAATCTTTTCGAGGCGCTAAAGGCGGGAGTTTTTATGGTTAAGCCAAACCTAGCGGAACTAGAAAAGTTTGCCGATAGAAGGCTTAAAAATTATGACGAAATGCTAGAAGCGTGCAACGAGATTATTAAACTTGGCGCAAAATACGTTTTATTATCATTAGGCTCGGGCGGTGCAATTTTGACCGACGGAAAAGATAGTTATTTTTGCAAAAGCGCAAACGTTGCCGTTAACTCAACCGTTGGCGCGGGCGATTCTTTAGTGGCTTCGGCGTGCGTTGCAATTTTAGAAAACCAAAGCCCAGAAAACGTTCTTATGCGTGCAGTTGCCGCAGGAACTGCGTCGGTAACAACGTCGGGAACTAATCTTTTCACTAAAGATAAATACCTTGAGATTTTAGATAAGCTCACCGTAAGAAAATTATAAAAGTGGGGCTATAAGCCCGTTATCACGCCATTTTGTTTAAAAATGGCGTGATTTTTGCGTTGTTTTTAGAGTTTAATTGATAACCTTTTGCCTTTAAAAAGGTTTGACAAAGTTTGTTTGAAAATATATAATGTTTTTATGGGGTAAAAACTAAATAGTTTTTAAAGAAGAAAAAAAGTGAAAAATTGTTTTCAATTAGGGGGTAATATGAAAAAAATTATTGCTGTTTTGCTCACGCTTTTATTGAGTTTGTCGCTTTGCGCGTGCGAAGTGGTAAAACAAGGCGAGGGTAGTAGCGAAAATCAAAGTTCGAGCGTTCAAAACGAAAACGGCGGTAACGCAGGTAACGGCGGAAACGGTGGCGACGGCGGGAATTCATCTCAATATTGGGGTGAAAACGGTGGCGACGGCGGAAATTCTACTAGCCAAAACGGAAATGGTGGCAACGCTGGAAATGGCGAAAATAGTGGAAACGCTGGAAATGGCGGAAATGGTGGAAATCAAAATCAAGGTGGTAATTCATCTTGGTCGGGAGATTTATCTGACCCAAAAACGCCAACGCTTTATACTATTAACGATTCTAATGCAACGTTTAGCGGAACGAGTGTTCAATCGTCGGTTGCGCTTTATAGTTCTCAAGGCTATGGCAAGAACGTAACGGGTGGGGGCAATCTTTCCGTTGGCGATGCTGACTATTATCAAGTTTCAACCGCTGAAGAGTTCATAAAAGCCATTGGCAGAAAAAATTATGACGATAAAAGTGATACGGGCTTCAACACTCGCCCAGCAGTTGTTGAAGTTATGAACGATATCGACCTTGGCTGGAATAAGATTGGCTCGGTTGCGCAAGGCTTTTCTGACGTAATTGAAGCAAACAGCCCTTCAGTTCACCCAACCTTAAAGCAAACAGGCGTTTCTACTATTTATATTGGTGGTCGTCAAAACCTAACCATATTTTCAAAGAACGGTAGTTGCTTAAGCCATGCGTGTTTCCAAATGCGTGCACAAGACGGCGTTGCGTGCGAAAACGTTATAATAAGGAATATTAAGTTCGTTGGCGCATGGGAGTGGGATGATAGCGGTGCTTACGATAAGAACGACTGGGATACTTTTACTATCCGTGCGGATAAAGGCTCTGTTTCTAATATTTGGATAGACCACTGCACCTTCACTAAGCCTTACGACGGCACGATTGATATCAAGTATTCTGCAACCGATATCACAATTTCTTGGTGCTCGTTCATTCCTTACACCAAAGACGATAGCGACTTTATGGATATGATGAATTATCTTGAAGATAATCGCTCGTCTTTCCCTAACTATAATGCGGCAAGAAGTGCTGGTGCTTCTTTTGACGATATGATTGACTACGCTTCAATCAATAAGAAAGTTCACCTAATCGGGCATACCGATAATTCTGCGGGCGACGAAAACTTTAGAATAACTTACTGCAATAACTACTACTATGGTTGCACTGAAAGGCTTCCAAGACTAAGAATGGGTAAAGCGCACGTTTATAACTGCATTTTCGATGCATCCGCTGCTGATGCTCTAGAAAATTCTATTAAGTCTAGAGGCATTTCATGGCCGAGTGCGTTGTCGTTTGCGTCCAACGGCTCGCTTGGCACAAATTATGGTAAATTACTTTTAGAAAATTGCTATATTGACGGCATTAACACACCGCTCCGCAACAATAACAAAAACGTAGGCGACGCTTACACGGGCTGTGTTGAAGCGCTCTCAACCTACTATACTGTTGATGGAATTTCTCGTTCTTGGAATTACGATAATAAAACAAACACTCAAGTTTCAAAAAGCGGAAGATACACCTTCTTTGGGCACTCAACGATTAACGATGGCAATTTAATGCAACCGTTCCCAATTCCTCCGCTCTCGTTCGATACTGATGCATTTAAAAACGCGCTTACCTACGATTACGTTTTATTCAATCCAACCGAACTTTATCTTGTTATGCAAGGCAACGTTGGTGCGGGAAAAATGGATTTCTCAACTCAAAATTGGCTAAAATCAACCTATTCAAACGAGCAAACCTCTAACACCATTAAGGCAACGGGGGTTTTAGGAAAAACTGCGAATTTGGGAGCTTCTAGAAAGTAAAAGTTAGGCTATAACTTCATTAACACGGTTTTTTTGAAATATTTTTTAAGGTATTATTATGGTTTTTAATTATAAAATTACGCCTTTTGAATTGCAACTTGGCATAAAAAGGGTTGCCGTTAGAGATAATTTAACGTTTTTAATTTTGGGTGCAATAATTCTTCTTTACGGGCTTATTTCACTTGTTATAAAGTTTGGTGGCGAAAGCATTAAACTTCCGCTTATCTTAGCGTTTATGGGGCTAGTTTTAATTGCACTTAGTTTCTTTAGAATTTCTAGGGTAACAACTAGAGCGAAGAAGATTTTTCGCCACTTTAAACAAGATTATGAAATGGAATATGAGTTATCGCTAGACGAAGAATATCTAATAAATAAGCGAATTGACGCCACTAAGGCTATTGGAAAATACGAACGATATTTCGTTGTGAAAATTTTTTACGTTAAAGATTTTCTCGTTATTCGTATGTATGATAAGTCAAATCTTTTAATTCCGTGCAAATATATTTCCGAAGTTAATAGAATTAAAATTTTTAGAATTGTTAAAAAAACTAAATAAAGTAATGAATTTTATTATTGTTTACTAGTGGAGTCGACGAAATTTCGTCGGCTTTCATTGGTTCTTAGTAGTTTTTTGCGATTTTTTTTAAATTTATTGACAAGAAAGTCAAAAAAGCGTATAATTTATTTTAATGTAAAAATTAATTAATAATTTTTAATTATTCTAAGGGGGATAATATGAAAAGAAAGATTTTATGTCTTTTACTAGCAATGGTTATGCTTTTTGCGTTTGCTTCTTGCAATAAAGAAGAAAATTCCTCAAGTAGTAGTAGCGGTAATTCTTCTTCAAGCGAACAAGGTTCAACGAATAGTGCGGGCGATGAAGAAAGTTCTTCAAGTAGCGAAGGTTCTTCACCTCAAAACTCTTCTAGTTCTATTGAAGGTAATTCATCGTCACAGCAAGGTGGAAATTCTTCATCTAGTCAAGGTGGCAATTCCTATTCGCAAGTTATTGGAGAATACGTGAACAACGGAACCAGCATAGCAACCAGCGATTTTATAACCGGCGCTTATAACGAGGCTTTATATTTAACTTGGCCATCAACAAGCGTTTCTGGTGCGGAAGTTTACGTTATGGGCGAAAACGATAGCGACTTTAAAAAGGTCGATAACGAACTTATACGCCAACTTTCGGGCAAAGCAAGGGTAGATATTGTAGGGCTTAAGGTTGGAACTTACGCAGTAAAGGTAAAGCCAGCGGGCGAGAATAATTTCATTGAGATTGGCGGGCTTAAAGTAACTTCTAATCACGACAGAAGCGGTTTTGCTCATCATTTTGCAAAATTTACTAATTACGGCGGAATCGGCGCTTATAAAGACGACGGAACGCTAAAAGACGGGGCTATCGTTATCTACGTTACTCCAGAAAATATGAATACGGTAACAGTTCCAGGCTATGAATATTTAGGCACGGGCATTGGCTATATTTTAAACACGCAAAACTCAACCGTTTATTCTTCTTGGCCTCGTGGCGTTGCAAAAATCACTGAAGAACACCCTGTTTGTGTTCGTTTGATTGGTAAAATCACAAACCCTGCCGGCAATACTGAAAGATACAACGAGGCAACGGGTTGGTATGCGCCTGATAAAGAAAACGGTTGCCAAGCCAAAATTAACGGCGTTAAAAACTTAACGATTGAAGGCATTGGCACTGATGCTTGTATTGATGGCTGGGGCGTTGCAATTTCTTCCGATCAAAACGGCATTTCTGAAAGCGTTGAAATTAGAAACTTAACCATTCAAAACAACCCTGAAGACGCTGTTTCTATTATTGGCACGCAAACAGTTTATAGTTCAAATTATTTTCCTACTGAAGGCGTAGATTATTTTCCTGTTCGCTATGCATGGGTGCATAACAACAGATTTAACAAAGGCTATTGCGCTAACCCAACCGAGAGCGATAAGGCTGACGGCGACGGCAGTTTAGACGTTAAAAGATGCGAATATGTAACGCTATCGTATAACCACCTAAAAGGTTGCAAGAAAACCGGTCTTTGCGGTGGTGATGACGGCGATATGCAAAACGGAATAACTTATCACCACAACTGGTATGAAAACTGCAATGCACGCTGTCCTTTAGCACGCCAAGCGAATATTCATATGTATAACAACTATTTCTCGGGAAATAATTCAACAATTTCCGCAAGAGCAAACGTTTATATTTTCAGTGAGTATAACTACTATGAAAACTGCTCTAACACTTGCGTTCTCCAAAGCGGAGGGGTTGTTAAATCGTTTAATGACGAAATAGTTAATTGCTCTGGAACTAGCGGTTTTTCTAAAGTTTCGTCAAGAGATCAAGCAGTTTCAAACAACAACGCTTATGGCGCGAACAATAATTTCTGGAAAAACTTTGATACGCAAAGCATTTATTTCTACTATAGCAAAACCTTAGGCAGATCTAACGTTTCACATCTTACCGATGCTCAAACTGCAAAGCAAGAGTGCATGGCGTTTAGCGGACCTATCAAGAACTAAATTAAAAGTAAATTTGTAAGTTAAGAAAGTGATTAAAAGCAAGGGGCAAGTTCGAAACGAACTTGCCCCTTAAAAATTAAAACTCGCCCGATAATCAACTTATAGGGCGAGGTATTTAAATTTTTAGTTTATATTTTTTAAAAATTTCATCAGGAGTACCAACTTCCAAAATATTGCCTTCGTTTAAGAAAACGATTTTTGATGCTATTTTTTCGGCAAATTTTAACTCGTCGGTTACGATAACCATCGTCATACCTTCGACTGCAAGTTGCTTAATAACTTCT
>JAZSJZ010000004.1:0-256248 GCA_045534575.1 Christensenellaceae bacterium | reverse complement strand
ACGGGAATCGAACCCGTGACCTCCACCTTACCAAGGTGGCGCGCTACCTCCTGAGCCACACCAGCAATTCGTTTTAGCATAAACATTTTATATGATTTATTGATAATTGTCAATGAAATTTGCGCTATAATATTAACATTTTATATAAAATAAAATATTATTCAATTTTTTTAATTCTTAAACAATCGCAATAAAAATCCTTGCAAAGAATTTTAATATGTGATATATTATTATAGTAATTTTGCTACCGTGGCTCAGTCGGTAGAGCGGCGCACTCGTAATGCGCAGGCCACCGGTTCAAATCCGGTCGGTAGCTCCAGAAAAAAATGACAAGGTTTTTTCTACCTTGTCGTTTTTTTTATGCAATTTTCTCGTTCTTAAACTTCGTTAGAAAAACAAATTTTAATTGTTTTTAAAACTGAGGTTGAGCCGGTGCCGTCGTCATCGGTAGCAGAATAAAGAATTGTTTCAACGCCAAAAAGGACGTTCTTTTTATCATAAACAATGCCGACTATTACCCCGTTTTTAACGATAAAACTTGAAACGTTGCAAACTCTAGATAAAATTTCACTCTCTTCAAAAACGCTACTTGAATCTAACTCGCCGTAAGAATATTTATCTTCTTTTGTGATAAATTTTGCCATTAATTGTTTTGCTTGTTCGCTAATATCTCTGCCCCTTAGCCTTTCAACAAGTTCAACTTCGTTTTTAATTTCGCCAAAATCTTTATTCCACTCGGTTTTAGGCGTGTTGCCAATCTCTTTTTCGGCAAGAATTTTCTCGTAACCGCTATTTAAAAACGCATTATCACATATTTCCACGTTAGAGAAAAATAGAGCGTTTTCAAGCATTTTACAGCCTTCAAAAGCATATTTACCAATTTTTTCTAGCGTTGCGGGGAAAGTTACGCTTTTTAATTTTGAACATCTACAAAACGCGCTTTTTTCAATAACTTTTACGCCGTTTGGAATTTGAATTTCTTGCAAATTAAAACAATAAGTAAAACAATCTTCTGCTATTTTTGAAATAGAATTCGGCAAAACTATTGATTTAATCTTAGAGCAAGCAAACGCCCTTTCGCCTATCTCGGTTATGCTATTTGGAAGATATAGTTCACCATCAAAGCCTAACGAATAAAACGCTCTTTTGCCTATTTTTTTAAGGTTTTTTGGAAAATTTATTTTAGTTAAGTTAACGCACATTTCGAATGCGCTTTGACCTATATCTTCTAAAGAATTTGGTAAAATCACTTCTTTAAGATTATCAAAGCCTATTGCGAAATACTCATTAAGCGCCTTAACGCCTTCCAAAACGACTATTTTCTTAATTGCATTTTTAAGTTTTTTTGCTTCATATTGTCCAAAACAAAATTCTTTGTTATGCCCTTTTCTATCGTTAAAAAGTTCGGGCGCTGTTTCAAAGCCCAAAATTTCAAGCGTTCCGTCTGGGTAGAGAGTAACTTTCTTTTCGTTATCTTCAAAAATTTGTGTTTCGCCTTTTGTGAAAAAATCTAAAATTTCGTTGATATCTATTGGAAAAAGCACGTTTGTTTTTGACAAGTATTCAACGTTTAAGCATTTCATAAATTCACCTTAACTCATAAGAAGGAACATCATAACGGCAAAGAAACTGAAAATTCCCGCTAAAGTAGCAAACGAATTAGATAAAATTTTATCAGTTTTAACTAATGCATTGCTCGCCCCTTCAACGCTCGCCTTTTCTTCAATTCGGTTTTTGGCTAGCCCCATAAAGATTAAGCCGAAAATTATCGTCGGGCTGACGTAGCGAATATTCTCGGTGCAGTGGTGCGGGAATTCAAAGCAGAAAATATAGTAGAACACCACCATTGCCAACCATGCGATCATTATTGAAAGCGTTCTAAAGCACACTTTCCTATCTTTTATCATAGCGAAAACGAGGTAGCCTAGCGCAACTAAAGATACTAACACGATAATGATATTTGAATAGAACAAAATAATTGAAACCAACGTTATGTTTTTAAAAGCCGTGTCGTTGATAAACTCTTCAAACATTGAAGTTTTTAAAAGCGAAATCATTGGGTTATATTCGTTATAAAGATTGTTGCCACGATACAGCCATTGGTCGAAAACGCTTTCAAAAAGTTTCGGGCTAAAATCGAAAAGCCTTTCAATAACGGTGTGGTTGCCCACGTATTGCCAAGAATCTTCGCCAAGTTTTTGCACAAAATTTATTGGCACGTTATATAAAACGGCGTTTCTAACGCTCCAAAATAGCGCAATCGGTGCGCAAATTAAAAGGAATAGCCCAAACTGAATAAGATATTTTTTATATTCTTTTAAGTTTTGGAAAAATTTAACGGCAAACAAAATTGCAATCGGCACGCAAATCATATAGGCTGAGAGTTTTGTGAACATGGCAAGCCCAATAAAAAGCCCCGTTAAGAGAATATCTTTAAGTTTTTGCGATTCGAACCATTTTAGCGACGTATAAAGCGCCGAAAGCATTAACGTTACCGATAAAATATCGTTGTTTATGCTAGCCGAAAAAATTATGAACGTTGGGTGGAACGAAATTATTGCAAAAAGCGCAACTAAAGTAAGACCTTTAACATTGAATTTACGCAAAATTTTATAAGTCAAAATACTACAACAAATTGAATAGAATAGTGTTAAAGTTTGAATAGATTCTTGCGCGTAATAATCTAAAACGCCTAAATTCGATAAAATCTTCCACCACGCCGCAGAAATTAAGTGGTGAAGTGGCGGATGATAAAATTGGTCGATTAAAGTTGGATCAAAATCGGGCAGTTTGAAATTGTTATCAAACAAATACTTAATATAGCCCGAATGCCCGTCGTTTTCAAAGCCGTAAACGTCGTGCTGGCGCGCTTGGGCGGAAGTATATAAAACGTAGGTAAAACGAATAATTATTCCCGCTAAAAATATGAGAATTATTGCGTTTTCACACGTCATTTTCTTAGTTGCAATTAGAAAAATCGTAACGATAAGAAGAAAAACTATTCCGCTTGCGCCAATAATCGCCGCTTTTGAGTGGGACGGCGAGAAAAATTTAAAGAACACAAACGCGCAGAATATAAACCCCGCAAAAATTAGCGAAAGTTTGGTTTTTGACAGCGCAAATTGCGTTGAAATTAAATAAACTAGCGCAACGCAAACAAGACACGCTATTGCGAGCATGAAAAATCTATTGCCAGACGATATTTCGTGCTGTTCCATAAACGAAAAGGAACACAAAAGCACGCAAATAGCAAAAGATAATATGAACGGATGATTTTTCGCAAAATCATATACCGATTTTTTTAAATTAAGTGATTCACTAGAGCGAATTTCCATAATTATTATTTCTTTTCGTGGTAAGATTTTTCAGTGTTTACGTCCCAAATATCGTCTTTTCCCTCGCCGCCGTTTTCAATAGCACGAGCAGTTAGTATAGCAGTTAGCATAGAGTGATCCATATTGTTATATCTATGCTGACCGTTTCTGCCTACGCAATATAAGTTTTTAAAGGAAGAAAGATAATTTTTAACAACGTCAAATTCCGCATAAGTATCAAAATATGCTGGATACGCTTTCTTAATTTTCTCTCTATGGCTATCTAAAATTGCGTCATCTTCAGCAATAACGCCAATCTTTTTAAGTTCGGCTATTGCAAAGTTTATGGTATCTTCTTCGGTCATTGACCAGAACTCGTCGCCCTCGTTGCAGAAATATTCAAGCCCTACCCAAACGGTATTATCTGGGTCTTTAACCATATAAGGCGACCAGTTGTTAAAGATTTGAATTCTGCCAAGTTTAACGTTGGTATCTTGAACGTAAATCCAGCAATCTGGAACAATGTTCCCAAGCGTTTTAATATCTGTTTTGTTAACGAGTTTGAGTTTGTTAACAAGTAGCCCTACCGTTACGAAATCACGATAAGGAAGCCCTGAGGCAATTCTCGTAATATTTTCTTCTGCTTGCATACCTTCAACAAGGTCTTTAACAGGCATTGAAGAAATGAACTCGTCCGCCTTAAACTCAACCTCAACACCATCTAAAATGGCTGAAATTGAAACGATTTTGTCGTTTTCTTGATTAATTTTAACAACTTTGCAGTTCTTAACGAGTTTTCCGCCCTCGTTTTCGAATTTTTCGGCTACAAGTTCCCAAAGTTGACCTGGGCCATATTTAGGATACCAAAACTCTTCGATTAGCGACGTTTCTACTTCTCTATTTTTCTTTTTGAAAATTTTACCGAAAATATCTTTAATCATTGCGCGAATAGATAAACCTTTTACCCTTTGCGCGCCCCAATCGGCAGAAATTTCTCTAGGATGCCTACCCCAAAGTTTCTCGGTGTAACCCTCGAAAAACATCCCGTAAAGAACTCTGCCAAAGCGGTTGATATAGAAATTTTCTAGATTTGTTTCCTTCTTTTTGAAAACAGCCGACCATAGATAAGAAAAACCCGCTCTTATCGTGGTGAAAAAGCCCATATTCTTGATTGTTTCCCACTTCATTGAAATTGGGTAATCGAAGAAACAATTTTTATAGTAAATTCTAGAAACTCTATGCCTTGCGAGCATAACAACGTCGTCTTCTTCAGGGTTAGGGCCATTTTCAGCGAGCGTTGATTCCCTTCCTAAAACTTTATCATCGTAAGACGGCGAGCCTTGAAGTGGCATTAAATCGCTCCACCACTTCATTATTTCGTCGTCTTTAGAGAAAAATCTATGACCGCCGATATCCATTCGGTTGCCGTTGTGCCTAACCGTTTGAGAAATACCGCCAAGAACGTTAGTTTCTTCTAAAATGATAACTTCGTTATCTTTGTTTTTTACGAGTTCATAACCCGCTGTTAGCCCCGCAGGGCCACCCCCAATTATCACTATTTTCTTCATATTATCTCCTTGATAACCTATCAATTTTTCTTAAAGTAACCTCTTTTAAATATAAGATTTATCAATTTGAATAACGGCTTGAGTGTTTTCAAGTTCGCTTTCAATAATTTCGCAGAGTTTTTGACGGATTTCGTCATCGTCGCCAGATAAATCGTGTGGCACGTCAGCATCGAAAATGACGTTGGTTTTGGTTGGACCTACTACCATTCTAAAATCGTGGATTGTTATTCTAGAATCGAGTTTTTGGCACGCTTTAGCAACTTCTAGTCGCATTTCGTTGGTTTTTTCGTCGTTTAGGCAAATAGGGTCCATATGTATTACCGAAACGCAAGTTAGTTCTTTATCTAGCCTATTCATAATGGTATCGATAAGTTCGTGCAAATAGTAAATATCCATATCGCCAGATACTTCAGCGTGAAGAGATACCATAAGTTTGTTTGGACCATAGTCGTGAACGACTAAATCGTGAATACCATAAATTTCTTCATAAGATAGAACGATATCGTAAATTTTTTGCACTATTTCTTTGCTTGGGCGTTTGCCTAGAAGTTCGCCTACCGTTTCCTTAGTTGTTCTAAAGCCGGCAATCATAATGATAATACCAACGATAATACCGCAATAATTATCTAAATCAATAGTGAAAAATTTGTTAATTAGCAAGCAACAAAGAACTGCAAAAGTTGAAATGCAATCGCCAATGCTATCGGTTGCAACGGCTTTTAGAGCAGAAGAGTTAATCTTTTTTCCAACTTTATAGTTATAAAAAGCCATATAAAGTTTAACTAAAATTGACGCTCCTAAAATTATAACCGCAACGATAGAAAATGTTGAAGAAGTGCCCTCAATTATTCCAAAAAGCGCGTCTCTTATAACGCTAAAACCCATTATCATTATGATAATAGCAACGATTAGCGCGGAAATATATTCAATTCTTGCTTGCCCGAAAGGTTTTTCTTTGGTAGGTTTTCTAGATGCTACCTTAAACCCAAAAAGCGAGAGTGCAGATGAGCCAGCATCCGAAATGTTGTTAAACGAATCTGCTTGAATAGCAATCGAGCCCGTGATTAGACCTATCACGAACTTGAAGCCAAATAGAATTACGTTTAGAACAATACCTAGCGCACTGCACAAAACGCCGTAAGCATTTCTAACACGAGAATTGCTTACGTCGTTTTTGTTTTTAATAAAAATTGATGAAAGTAATGTAATCATAATCTTCTTTTGCAAATTTACTTATTTTTAGCATAATTTATTAGAATTAAGTTTTTGCGGTTTTTGTTTAAAACGGCTTTTAACTTGTTAGTAAATTTGCATAGTTTTATCTTTTAGTTAAACGATGAATTTATCGTTTGGCTGTTTAGCCGAATTTAATTCCTCGCGTTTTTTCTCAAAACCCTCTCTTCCAAACATAGCGTAAGTTGCGTTCTTGCCTTCTTCAACGCCCGGTTGGTCGTAGGTATCGATGCCAAACATTTCGCCAATATAAGCGGTTGCAAGTTCCAACATAAACATAAGTTGACCGAGAGTGAACTCGTTAACTTCTGGCAAATAAATGGTATTGTTTAATCTGCCGTGCGTTGTTAAAGCGTAAGCGGTTGCCTTCATTTCGGTTGAAATTAGTTCGTTCATAGAATGCCCGCACAAGAAGTTGACGTTAGGGAATTCTTCACAGCCGTTTGGAATTTCAACCCTAGAACGATAATTATCAACGCCGATAAACGTGATAACTTTATCGAAAGGACCTGCAATATAGAGTTGAACTTGGCTGTGTTGGTCGGTAACGCCGAGCGATTTAACAGGCGTTTGACCAACGAACGCTGGGCTACCATCTTTTTTAGTTGCCTTGCCAAGACTTTCCGCCCAAAGTTGACAATACCAATCTGCCATAAGTTTTAAACTATCGGCATAAGGCATCATAACTGAAATGTTTTTGCCGTTTTTAAATGATAGATATTGCAAAATTGCAAACGCCATTGCAGGATTTTCAAAAGGACAAGCCGTTTTGCAAAGTTTATCCATAAAGTTTGCACCAGCAAGTAGTTCTTCAATATCAACGCCCAAAACGCTAGCAGGCAAAAGCCCAACAGGGCAAAGTTCGCTAAATCTTCCGCCAACGCCGTCTGGAATAAAGAACGTTTTTAAATTATCACGCTTAGCAATTTTAATTAGGTTGCCCGTTGATTCGCTCGTGGTTGCGATAATATGCTCGCTAGCCTTGTCGCCGAGTTTTTCTTTTAAAATATTCCAAATGATAAGATATTGCGACATCGTTTCACTCGTAGAACCGCTTTTAGTTACTACGTTGAACATTGTTTTTTCAATATCGATAACGTCTAAAAGCGCAGTCATACGCTCTGGGTCAACGTTATCTTCTACGTAAAATTTAGGACCTTTTCTCTTGCTTTTTGGAAGGTCGTTATAGTGAAGATGTTTTAGCGCGTTAAACACTGCGATTGGGCCTAGTGCGCTTCCGCCAATACCTAAAACAACGAAATAGTCAAACTTTCTTCTAACCTCTTTAGCCTCAGCTTTTATAAGTTTTACAACTTCTTTTTGGTTTTTGTGAAGTTCCGACCAACCCATCATATTTTTGCCACGATTTTGTTTAACGATTTTAAACGCATCTTGGCAAAGTTTTTTAGAACAAAGTAAGTCTTCTTCGGTAAAGCCTTCTTTTCCAACGTATTCTTGCATCATGTTGTTGAAGTCGAAGCGGATTTTCATGCTTTTTAAAAATTCTGCATTGCTAAATCTTTTCATAATTTTTAACCATATACCCTTTCTTTTATTTTTCTTAAATAATAAAGACTTTCTTTAAGTTCATCGATATTCTCGTAACTGTCTTTATATACTTCAATTAAAGCGTTTCCGTCAAAGCCAACTGCTTTCAATTCCTTGAAGAGTTTTTCAAAATCAAAAAGCCCCTTGCCCGGAAGCACTATTTTTCCATTTTCGTCGTAGTCGCTCAAATGCACGGTTGCTATCGCACCTTTCATTTCTTTGATATAATCAGTGTAATCAACGCCCGATAGTCTTGCTTGCTTAATATCTAGGCAACCTTTTAGTCTTGGGCAAAACTTTTTCATCCTAGAGAAAAAGCCTATTGACCTATAAAACGCCCACTCAACGTTTTCTAAACAAATTTCCATACCGTATTTTTCGGCAAGGTCGCAAAGTTCGTTAAAACTCTTGCCGTAAAACTCGTATTGATTAAATTTTGCCGTTTTCTTAAAATAAGCCTTGCCGTGCAAAATATAGTATTTTGCGCCAACCACTTCTCCTAGTTCAAAAACGCCTTTAATCATATCGAAAGCATCTCGTCTTGCCCTATCGCACGGCTCGAATAGTTGTGGCTCGAACTGCGTCGTTAAAACGTGCAAGGAATTGACCTTCAGCCCGTTTAGTAGCGGTTGAAGTTTTAAGCCAAATTCCTTTTTATATTCCGTGAACGACTCAAGGAAAATTTCGGTAACTTTTGAGTCAATTCCGTTTAAAATTGCAAGTGCGTCTTCATTATAGTAACGAAGAAAAAGCGACGCAGTTGAAACACCAATTTCCATTTTTACCTTCTTGCGTAATTGTTAATAAAAATTATTTAAACTAAGCCTATTTAACGATAGGATTGATTAAGCCGATGTTGCCGTCGTCTCTTAAATAAAGCACTTTCACTTTATTATCGTCAGCATCTAAAAACACGAAAAAACTATGCCCAATGAGTTCAAATTCTTCAATAGCCTCGTCAATCGAGATTGGCTTAACTTCAAATTGCTTGGTTTTAACAAGTTTAAACTCATCTGCCTCGATAGGCTCAATATCTTCGATTTTAACGCCTTTTTTGAGTTTTTTCTCAAGTTTTGAACGATATTTATAAATTTGGCGTTCTAGTTTTGGAACGATAGCGTCGATAATATCGTAAAAATTTTCGCCGTTTGCTTCGGCTCTTAAATAAAGCCCAACACGTTCAAGAGAAACTTCCATTTTGGAATCACGCTTCTCTTTCTTTAGGTAAATTTTGCAAGTAGCGTCGTCGTCGAAATACTTATCAAGTTTAGAAAGTTTCTTCTCTAAAACTTTGTTAAGGTCTTCAGTTACACGATAGTTTTTTGCTGCGATTTCAATTTTCATAGAATTTCCTCCGTAAATTTATTTATATTTGTTTTCAGCCAACGCTGAATACGATTTTTTGATTTTCAACGCTGATATAAACTCTTGAACCTTCTTTTACTATTCCACGAATAAGTTTGTTAGAAAGTTCATCTTCAATCATATCTCTAACCGCGCGTTTTAACGGTCTTGCGCCGTATTCTTCGTTATAGCCTTTATCGAGAATATGTTCGATAACGCTATCGTCGAAGTTGATATAAATTTTCTTATCTAAAAGCCTCTTTTTAAGCCCTTCTAAAATAAGAATACAAATTTCACTGCACTCGTCTTTAGAAAGCCTATTAAAGTGCACAATTTCGTCAATTCTGTTCAAAAACTCGGGCTTAAACTTCTTTTTAAGTTCTACTTCAACACGTTCTTTAACGTCAGTTTGGCTAGTTTCTTCTACTGCTCCAAAGCCAATGGAAACTTTCTTTTTAACGGCTTCGGTTGCGCCCACGTTTAAAGTCATTATGATAACGCAGTTTTTAAAATCTACTAATCTTCCCTTGCTGTCAGTGAGCCGTCCCTCGTCAAAAATTTGAAGCATAAGATTAAAAACGTCTGGGTGCGCTTTTTCAATTTCGTCAAACAAAACGACAGAGTAAGGATTTCTTCTTACCTTTTCGGTTAGTTGCCCCTCGTCGTCAAAACCAACATAGCCCGGTGGCGCGCCGATAAGTTTAGAAATGCTACTTTTTTCCATATATTCGCTCATATCGATGCGAATAAGCATTCTATCATCGCTAAAAAGCGCTTCGGTTAGTGCCTTTGATAGTTCTGTTTTACCAACGCCCGTAGGGCCAACGAACATAAAAGTTCCTATTGGCTTGTTAGGGTCGGCAATACCGCTCATTGCCCGCCTTACCGCTTGAGAAACACTATTTACTGCCTCGCTTTGACCGATAACTCGCTCGTGCAAAATGTTCTCTAAGTTGATAAGCCTTTCTGCTTGCGATTGGGTTAGTTTTGCAACGGGGATTTTTGTGGTATCGCTAACAACTTTAGCAACGTCCTCCCCGTCGATAAACGGATTAGCCCTTGCTAAACGCTTATCTCTAGCCTTATAAAGTTCTTCTATTTCACGGTCAAGTTCGGCTTGTCTTGTCGATAGCGCAGAAACGTTATAGCCACAAGAGCGAGCGTAATCAATTTCGCCTAAAATTTGGCGATATTCCTCTTCTTTTTGAAGTATCTCACTATCTGGCTTACTGCTTTGAAGCCTAGACCTTGCCGCCGCCTCGTCGATTAAATCAATAGCCTTATCGGGCAAGAATTTAGTCGTTATGTATCTATCGCTAAGTTTAACGGCAACTTCGATTGCCTCGTCAGTTATTTCGATTTGGTGGTGGGCTTCAAAATTATCTCTAAGCCCTTTTATTATTTCAATGGTATCTTCAACGGACGGCGGATTAAGATTTATAACTGAAAATCTTCTATCTAGAGCAGAATCTTTTTCGATATATTTTCTATATTCAGCAATAGTCGTTGCACCGATAAGTTGAATTTCACCCCTTGCTAGCGCTGGTTTTAAAATTTCGCTAGCGTCCATCCCGTCGCTCTTGACACCCGAAACGAGGTTATGAATTTCATCAATGAATAAAATTACGTTCTTTGCCTCAGTTACGTATTTTATAACTTCTTTGAAACGAGCCTCGAACTCGCCTCTAAACTTTGCGCCCGCAACCACTGAACTTAAATCTAGCGAAAACAAAATTTTGTTCTTTAAACTATCGGGAACGTTTCCGCTTGCGATAAGTTCGGCAAAACCCTCAATAACGGCGCTTTTACCAATGCCGGGCTCGCCAACTAAAAGCGGGCTGTTTTTGTTTTTTCTATTAAGCGCATTAACAAGACTTTGCATTTCGTCTTTTCTGCCGATAACAGGGTCAAGGCGACCTAATCTTGCTTGTTCGGTTAAATCTACGCCATATTTTTCAAGCGGAGTGCCTTTAATAGACGGAGCGTTTTGATTTGAAACACTTTGGGCAAAAGTAGAACTTGCGCTACTCAAACCGCTTTGAGAACCAATACCCACAAAACCGCCTTGGCTAAAACTTGGTTTTTGAGCGGTTGAAGTGGAACTAGGTTGTTGCCAACCTCTTTCCCCAACACTTCTCGTTAAAGGTTTTGTTACAGACGGGCGCATAAGCCGTTGCAAATTTTCCGTTAAAGATTTAATATCTGTGGCGGTAGATAAAATAATATCTCTTGCAACGCAGTTAAAAGATAAAATTGCGTAAAGGAAATGCTCGGTGGAAATATAAGTGCAATTATTAGCGTCTGCAATAGCGGTTAAGTTGTTGATAAGGCTTTTTACCGAAACGGTAAAACCAACCCTTGTTAACGACTTATCGATACAATTTCGAATTATAGGAAGCACCGTCGTTTCGGTTACGTTATAAGAGCGAAGTAACATTGAACTTCTTCCGTTGGATCTAATTATTGCAAGCAAGAAAAATTCGGTCGCGATATATTTAACGCCAAAAGATGCGGCAATTTCACTTGTCATTGCCGTGATTTTCTTAAATTCTTCAGTTGCTCTTTGGATGGCTCTTCCACCCGAAACGCCTTTATTTTCCATACCTAATTATTTTTGAAAGTTGTTTTTATGTTTTTAAACGTTAAAATTCGGTTTGCAACCTATTTGCGTTAAAGCCCTTCTAACGTAAGATGCTCGCTTTTCGTCAAGGCTGTTTGCTTCGATATCTTCAACGAGCGTTAAACTATTCGTTCTAGCGGTTACCAAAAGATTGTCTATAACTTCTGGCATTTGGGCTTTGATAATTCCCATTGCAATGCCGAGTTTAACTTTAGAAATTAGGTCAACAAACTCTTCGTAGCCTAAAATTACTGCATTTTGCAAAATTCCTAGCGCTCTTAGGCATTTATCATCAATAAGTGCGCGGTAGTCGGTATAGAGCGCGTAGCGCTCGTCAATTTCCTCTTTTACGATTTGCTTTGAAAAACTATCTACTTGCGTTATTAAATTCTTTGGCGGAACGTTTAGCGTTATTTCGTTGCTTATTTGGTATAAAAAGCATTCTGCCTCGCTTCCTTCGCCAAACGCACCTCTAACGGTTAGCCCAATTTTTGTTGCGCGCTCTTGAATTTCGCCTATCGCACAAGAATAGGTTAGCGCTGGTAAGAATAGCATAACCGACGCTCTTAGCCCCGTTCCTACGTTGGTTGGGCAAGCCGTGAAATAAGTTTCGCCGTTTTTTGCAAAACGCAAATTTCGGTTCAAAAGCGTATCAAGCGCACTAATTCTTGAATAAGCACTCATAAGGTCCAAGCCTTTAAATAAGCACTGCTCACGAACGTGATCCTCTTCGTTTATCATAACCGATGTTTGCCCATCACGATTTATGCACACAACACCGCCGTCGTTTTCGGCAAGCGCTGTTGAAATTATGTATCTTTCAACTAGAGACTCTTTGAACGCTTGATGTAAGTCTTTCATCCTATAAAAGGTAAACCCGCCAATTCTTTGCAAAACTTGCTCAAGACTTTTTGCAATTTCCGCCTCTTGTTTAGTTCCTCGAAGTAGGGTCGGAAAGTAGTAGCCCGATAAATTTCTAGCAAGCCTAATTCTTGAAGTTACCGCAACGGAAGTGTCTTTAATCATTTACCGCCACCTCCCTGCACTCGGCTAATAAGTGGCGCTAACTCTTCACGAAACTCATTATAGCAATTAGGGCAACCAAGAAGCAACGTTTGAGAAAACTCTCTATAACTTCTTCCGCAAACCGAGCAACTTTTTTTGGGAAGTTCATAAAACAAATAATAAAAGCCCTTTGCGTCAAGCGAACAAGCCACGTTATAACACTCGTCGCAAACAAGACCCTCAACGGTCAAACTGCCGAAATTTTTTATAACTTTTGAGTTGGCTTGGTTTTTGTGGCAAATAGGGCAAATCATAGTCAAAATTCCTTTATTTATTATATTATAACATAAATAAATAACTTGTAAATAGGTTTTGTAAAATTTTTGGCTCTATTTTAATCTTTTTTTGCCGTTTTTCGATAAATTTTTAATAATTTTTTTTAATTGATATTTTTAATCACAAAAAAATGCGTTACAAAGTAACGCATAATTTATTTTTTATTTTCAATTAAACTTATTTTACGAGTTCTTCAAGGTATTTTTTGAAGTCTTCTTTCAACTTTTCATCTCTTAAACCAAACTCAACGTTTGCCTTTAAAAAACCTAGTCTATCACCCATATCGTAACGAATTCCTTCAAACTCTAAAGCGTAACCGCCGTATTTTTGGCAATCTTGGCAAAGCGCATCAGTTAACTGATACTCGTTATTAACCGATGGCTTTAAGTTTTCTAAAATAGGAATAATCGTTGGAGAGCAAACGTAACGCCCAAGTGGAGCAAGGTCGCTTTTAACAAGTTCAATAGGCGGTTTTTCGGTTATCGTCGTTACGCTGAACATGTTGCCGTCTTGACTATCGTATTCAACGGAAGCGTATTTAGGAACGTCTTTCATAGGCACTCTTTTTACGCCGATAATCGTTTTGCCCGTTTTTTCGTAGGCATCAATTAGTTGACCGATAACTTGCCTTCCTTCATTGAACATAACGTCGTCGCCAAACATAACGGCAAAAGGCTCGTTTCCAACGAAATCTTTAGCGGCAAGAACAGCATCCGCCGTGCCACGTTGTTTTTCTTGAACACCAAAATAAACTTTAGCCATTTTTTCAGGGTATTTAACAGCCTCTAAGAACTCAAACTTTCCGCCTTTTTCTAAAACAGCCTCAAGTTCAGGAAACTCGTTAAAGTGGCTTTCAATAATTTCGCGCTTTTGACCAACGACGAACATTATCTCTTCAATTCCGCTTTTAACTGCTTCCTCAGCAATAATTTGAATTGCGGGAACGTTTAAGATTGGAAGCATTGGCTTTGGAACTGATTTAGTAAAAGGTAAAAACCTTGTGCCGTAACCTGCAACAGGGATAACTGCTTTTTTAACTTTTTGCATACGTTTCTCCAAAATTAATTATTTTTATTCGATTTTTTATTTGTTTAAATTTCGCAAAAATGCGATAATTTTTTTATTTTAAAACTCTTCACCGTTTTCTATTGCGCCAATTTTATCAACACGGCGAGCGTGCCTTCCGCCTTCGAACTCGGTTGAAAAATATACTTTAACAATATCTTTCATCTTATCGATAGGAACAATTTTCGCACCCATTGCTAAAACGTTTGAATCGTTGTGGCGTCTCGTCATTTCGGCGGTAAACTCGTCAGTGCAGAGAGAACATCTAACACCTCTAACCTTGTTTGCAGAAATTGAAATCCCAACCCCTGTGCTACAAATAACAACGCCTTTTTCGCACTCGCCTTTTTTTACGGCGTTTGCAACCTTAAAACCAAACTCTGGGTAGTCGCAAGAATCAATCGAATAAGTGCCGAAATCTTTAACCTCATACCCAAGTTCAGTAAGGTAATTTTTAATAGCTTCTTTTGCTTCAAAACCAGCGTGGTCGCAACCGATAGCAACTTTCATATTAACCTCTTTTTATCTAATTTGCTAAAACTTCCTCTAGCAAAAGCATTATTTTTTCACAACAATTTATTATTTGTTCAAGCGTTTTATCGTAAACTTCTTGAGGGCAAGAATAAGGGTCTAAAACGTCGCCTAATTTACACAGATCGTTCATAGAATAAACGTTGTTTTGCCTTGGCAAATTTTCCTTAATTTCGTCCGTCATGCAAATTAAAGCATCGTAGGTTTTTAACGCCTTTTCATCAATTTGCTTTGGCGTGAATTTAGAAAGCCTAAACCCGTGATTTTTGAGCGAAATTCTCGCTTTTTCATTCATTGAAAGTTCGCAAACCGAAAGCCCAAACGATGAAACTAAAACGTTTTCAAAATTGCTATTTTTTAGCATTTTCTTTAAAACGAATTGAGCCATTGCGCTTCGGCAAGTGTTGCCAACGCACACGAACGCTATCTTCTTTTTTGCCATTAACTATACGCCTTTATAAATCTATTTTCAACGCTTTGCTTAAGTTCTGTATCAGCATCAAATTTTATGCCGATTAAAAGGTCGAATTTCTCACCTTCGTGAAGATAATAATAGAGCCTTGAAGCCATTTCTTCACCCGTTAAACCTAAGTTCAAAACGTTAAATTCTTTAAGTTTTTCTGCTACGGAATTTTCGCACATTATGCACGCAGTTTTTCCGCTTTTTATCGTTTCATTATATTTTTCTATCGCAAGATTAATCTCGTCTTTACCAAACAATAAAGTTTTTGTTGACGGACAATAATGGCGATATTTTGTGCCCGGAGACCTACTATTAAGCGCAGAATTTTCGGTAGCGTATTCACACTTTCCGCACACTTTTTTAATCATTTCAGCCGTGATTAAGCCTTTTCTTAAAATTACAGGATATTCCCCCGTTACGTCAACCACAGTAGATTCAATTCCGCCCTCGCATCTTCCGCCGTCTAAAATCATAGAAATTTCGCCCTTGAAATCGTCATAAACGTGCTGAGCCGTTACCGGGCTTGTGTGTTTAGATACGTTAGCAGAAGGCGCAGCAATAGGCAAATTTACCGCCTTTAAAAATCTTTGCGCACTCAAACTTTTTGGAATTCTAATAGCCAACGTTTCAAGCCCGCACGAAACGAGCGGTGAAACCTTATTTTTGCTTTTATAAACCAAAGTTATAGGACCTGGCATAAACGCATCTTTAATAAGTTTTTGGTAGGGCTTGTCCTCAAAAACAAGGGTAGAAATATCGTAATCTTTATGAACGTGAACGATTAAAGGATTATCGCCCGGTCTTCCTTTCTTTGCGTAAACCGATAAAATTGCCTCGTCTAAAAAGGCGTTTGCGCCAAGCCCGTAAACCGTTTCGGTTGGAAATGCAACAAGTTCGCCATTTTCAATACGTTCTTTTGCAATTTTTAAGGTTTCATCGGTGATTTTGAAGATATTATTGCAGTTTTTCATAACTTAAAATGGATCTTCTTCCTCAGGCGGAATATTGTTAGAAAGGCTATTTATTTCGTCTTCGTCAAGGTCGATTTTAGAAAGTTCTTCCCTATATTTTTTATTCGATTCTTCTTGCTCAAAATCTTCCTTTGTTTTAGGAACAGCGTTAGCACCTTCAGGGTTTATTGCATAAAAATTGAAGAATTTACCAACGTCTCCCCTAAAGACAACGTCAAACTTATCGAGTTTACCGTTTCTGTTTTTGGAAATGAGAATTTTTGTGAGCGATTCTCTATCGCTTTGACCTTCTTTAACAGAGCCAACCATATCTTCTCTGTGAAGGAAAATAACAAGGTCGGCATCTTGTTCTATTGCGCCCGATTCTCTTAAATCTGAAAGAACGGGCTCTGAGTTGTTACCCTTTCTTGAGGTTATGCCTCTTGATAATTGTGAAAGCGCGATAACGGGAACGTTAAGTTCTTTTGCAAGCGCTTTTAAGTTCTTAGAAATATCGGTAACTTCTTGTTGGCGGTTATCGTTATCTTTTCTCGCTGACGACATAAGTTGAATATGGTCAACAACGACTAAATCTAACTTTCCGCCTTGCATTGCCTTTAACCTTCTGCACTTAGTTAAGATGTTTTGAGGAGTGATAATCGAAGTTTCGTCAATAAAAATTTTCGCATTACTCAAGCGTTTTTTAGCTTCCCACAACTTTTTCAAAGAACTTGGATCACGCTCGGTGAGTTTACCTTTTAGAGCATCGTCCATCCTAACGCCAGCGTTAGCGCAAAGCATTCTTTGCGTAAGTTCTAGTTTGGTCATTTCAAGTTCGAAAACAGCAACAACGGCATCTTGCTTTAGGGCAACTTCTTCAACGATATTCATTGCAAACGTCGTTTTACCAACAGACGGGCGTGCCGCCAATATTATTAGGTTACCCCTTTGGAAGCCGTTGGTCGCATAGTCAAGACGCTTAATTCCCGTCTTTAAACCAATTTCATCGTTTTCGCCCTTTTCGAGTTTTTCAAACTTATCTAAAACAGGGTCAAGATAAACGCTCATTTGCTCTAACCCTTGCTTTTCACTCTTTTCAGAAATATCGTAAATAAGTTTTTCTGCGCGTTGCAAACTCTTCTCACTATCAACGCTTGTGTAAGCGTCTTCGATAATGAGATTTGATGAAGTTATAAGCCTTCTTAAAGCGCTATCTCGCTTGATAATTTCAATATATTGCGAGTAGTTAGCAGATGACGGGATAACTTGAGTTAATTCGGTTAAATATGAAATTCCGCCCACGCTTTCTAATTGTGAGTTTTTATTCAAAACGTCGGCAAGAGTAACGAGGTCTATCACCCCGTTTTCTGCCATAATAGAGTTCATCGCTCTAAAAATTATCTTATGTGATTCAACCAAGAAATCTTGCTCGCTAAGATCGGAAACGATATCTATTTGAACTACTTGGTCTATTAAAATACACCCTAGCACCGATTGCTCGGCTTCTAAGTTATAGGGCATTTTTTGTGAAACAGCCATAAAACACCTAAATAAAATGTGATTTTTTTCTTAATTTTTGCTAAATTTACAAATTTCGATAAATTTTTAATCGAGATTTATGCTTTCAAACTCGTCAAGGCAAGTTTTAAAAGTTTCAAAAGCCACGTTGAAGGCATCTTTTTTTGTTAAGTCAACGCCCGCTATTTTTAAAAGTTCCACCGGGCTATCGCTTCCGCCAGACGATAAAAACTTAAAATAATCTTGAACAGCAGGCTCGCCTTCGGTTAAAATTCTGTTTGCGATAGATAGAGCAGAGATTATGCCCGTTGCGTATTTATAAACGTAAAAAGCATTGTAGAAATGCGGAATTCTTGACCACTCCCACGAAATTTCTTTATCGCTAACAACGGCTTTTCCGTAATATTTTTGGTTAAGTGATAGATAAATTTCGTTCAAAACGTCTTTGGTGAGCGGTTCACCCTTTTCCGCCTTTGAGTGCGCAATATATTCAAACTCAGCAAACATCGTTTGCCTAAAGAGCGTGCCTTTTATCATATCGGCAAAGTAAGATAAAAGATATTTTTTGAGTTTTAAATCGTTTGATTTTTCAACCAAACTTCTAAGGAGCAACACTTCGTTTACGGTGCTTGCAACTTCCGCTACGAAAATTCTATAATCCGCCTTAGATTGCGGTTGATTTTTGTTTGAAAAATAGGTATGAATTGCGTGTCCTAGTTCGTGAGCGATAGTGAAAATATCGTTGGTAGTTTTTTGATAATTTAATAAAACGTAAGGGTGTGGAATTCCGTAAACGCCAATGCTATAAGCGCCACTTCTCTTACCAGCCGTTTCCTCAACGTCTATCCAACCGCCGTCAAAAGCCTCTTGCAAAAGCTTAGAATATTCTTCGCCAAGTGGCTTTAAGCCCTCTTTAACAACTTCGAAAGCCTCTTCATATTCAAGTTTTAAGTCAGCGTCGCTTGCGGTGGAAGCATAAATATCATACATATGCATTTCGTCAAGTTTTAACGCTTTTTTTCTAAGCTCAACGTATCTGTGAAGCGTTGGAACGGCATTATTCACGCTTTCAATCAAGTTTTCGTAAACGATAGTATCAACGTCTTCGTTAAAAAGAGCACGGCTAAGACAAGATTTGTGCTTTCTAGCCCTTGTTAGGAACACGTTTTTGTTTACGTTACCAACGTAGGTTGAAGTTATGGTGTTTAATAGTTTTCTATAAGCCTCGTAATACTTTTGGAAGGCTTCTTTTCTAACCTCTTGCCTATCATCCCGCATTAGAACGCCGTAAACGCCGTGAGTTATTGTAACTTCTTCGCCGTCAACTATCATTTTAGGAAAATCGAGGTCGGCGTTGTCTATCATTTTGAAAATCTCTTTATATCCCGAGAAAACTTGACCGCCAAGCGATAAAACGCTCTCAGTTTCTTTAGATAAAACGTGCGCCTTATTCTTTAAAATGCTGTTAAGTTCATAATCATAGTCTTTTAAAGAAACATCTTTAATCATTTCTTTAAGCGTTTCTTCAGGGAGTTCGGTAAGTTCTGGAGTTATGAACGAGGTGGCTTGAGAATATTTAATCTCTAAAACCTCGACTCGCTTTAAAAGTGCGGTAAAAGTATCGTCACGAGTATCTTCATCGTGGCGCATATAGGCATAAACTGCTAGTTTTTCAAGGTCTAAACAAACGCTATAAATTTTATCAAAGCATTTTTTAACAGCCGAAATTGTGTTTAATTTTCCCTCAAAGCACGCAAAATCAATGGATTTTTCCACCTTTTCAAATAGCAAATTCCAATCGTTTATGCTAGGAAAAATATGCTCTGTTTTCCATTTTCTGCTGTCTATTATTTCGCTTCTTGATTTAGCCACTTTTTCTCCTTTTAACGCAAAAAGTTATGATTTTAATAATTTAAGTTACGAAAAAAATCAACTATAGCGTCCAGAACAAAACGCCGATAGTATTTTTTCCGCAGTGAACGCCAACCGTTGTTCCTGCCTTTGTTTCGATAATTTCTTCAAACTCGAAAAGTTCTTCAACCTTTGCTCTAACGGCGTCAACAATAGCCCTATCAGCCTCGCAGTGAGTGATAAAGCAAAGTTTTTTATCATAATTCGTGTATTCGTTAGCAAGGTCTAATACGTATTGATTTACGCTTCTTATCATATTGCCTGAATATTTTTTCTTGATAGATAAAGCCCCGTCTTTCATAGAAATTTGAGGGTGGATTTTAAGCATTTTTGCACCGAGAAGTTGAAGAAGCGAGCATCTTCCGCCCTTGTGCAAGAAATCAAGCCTATCAACAACGAACGAAGTTTGAACAAGGCTAGTGTTAGCCGTCATATAGTCGTAAACTTCCTTTGCGCTCTTGCCTTCTTTCCTCATTTCAACGGCTTTAACTATTTGAAGACCTTGACCAGTTGATAAATGCTTGCTATCAACAACGTAAACGCCTTTAACTTCTTTAGAAGCAAGAAGAGCATGGTCGTGAGATGACGAACTTTTTGAAGAAATAGAAAAGTGAATAAGTTCGCTTCCGTCTTTGGTAAGATTTTTGAAATCTTCAATATATTGTTCAACGGTATAGGCAGCGGTTTTAGGAAGTTGCCCCGTTTCTTCTACGTATGCTAACGCTTTTTGAGTGTCAATATCAACGCAGTCGGTATATTCTGTTGCGCCTAAAATAATGGTTAAGCGTGATAAGAAAACCTCGTTTTCTTCTAAATAAGATGGCAATAAATCGCAAGTGCTGTCAGATGAAATTTTAAAACTCATTACAATACCTCATTTATTATTTGTATTCAAAATTTATTTTTTATATTCTAGCAACGCTTCGCCTATTTGCAAAACGTTGCAGTTTTTCTTTTGTTTTAGATTTTTAGGCTGAAGCCTAAACAAATGCAAACAAAAACTTAAAAAAACTATCTTTATGCTCTAGAGAAAAATCGGTTACCTTTCCTACGATTGCGCTTTGAGAAATACAGCCAAGTTTTCGGCTATCGTAAGAAACTTCACGATTATCGCCAAGAACGAAAATTCTATCTTCGTCAACGGTAACTTTTGGCATATCTTTCGAGCCATAGTTCACGCCTTCGTGCTGGTAATAAGAAAAATACGTTTCGCCTTTTGCATATGGCTCGTTAAGAGTTACCAAATGTTCGCCAAGTTCATCTTTAAAAGTTACGTAAACCACACCGTTTTCCGACCAAACCGTATCGCCCGGAAGCCCGATAACACGCTTAATATACATAACGTCTTGGCTTTTATAGAACACGATAATATCGCCTCGATTAATCTTAGCGCATTTATTTATAACTAAAACGTCTCCATTAATAAGCGTTGATTCCATACTCGGTCCGCTAACCCTAACTGACATAAAAACGTTTAAATGGATTGACGCAAACATACAAAAAACGCCGATTAGAACAATGAAAAACAGCACCCAAGAACGCTTGTTCTCGCGCGCAAGTTTTTGGTTTTCAACTATGCTGTTGTAAACTCGAATTGCGTTTTTCATCATTTTTTAATTAACCTATGGTTAATGAAGTTTTTAATTATATAATCAAAAGATTGTTGATAAGAATTTTTGCAGAAGACTCTATTCTTAGCGATAGAACGGAATCATAATCTTTAATAGAAAGGGTGTTTTGGAACTTGAAATCAACAACGCGAAGAAGAATATTTTGCCATAAATCAGCACCTTTCATATTCTGCTCGGTTTGATATTCAACAAATCGTTTATTTCTCTTATCGTAACACGTTAAGTAGAACTTTATGTTTGCAAAATCTTTGGTATTAACGTCTAATTTGATGAGCGAATTTTCGTTGAGATTTATAAACGATGGATTAAATTTGCAAAAATCGAAAGAACCAACGGAAGTCAAACCCCAAATACCATCACTTCCCTCTTGAACACTTAAAGGCTCAGCCATAAAGAACAAACCGCCAATCGAGTTTTGCGAAAGTTTACTTGCCGAAACAGGAGAGAGTTTTTCTCTTGAAGAATAAATTAAATTATACTTCCTAGCCGAGATTTTTTGCAATTTTTTCGATAAAATCTTAGAACTTATCGTAATTCCCGACTTGTATTCAATGGTAACGAAAACATTTATGAACGACGCTTTTGTTTTTATATCGTAAATAAAACGCTTTTCGCTTTCAATTTCCGACTTCAAAAGACGCATATCTTCCCACGTTCTATAAGCAGAAATAACGCCGTCTTCCGCAATATAGGCTTTAATCACTTTGGTTCTGTTAACGTCGGAATAGTCTAAAGATACGTCTAACGTTACTTTCTTATCTTCAACGGTAAGCGTTAACGACGGCTCTTGCGGAAGAGTTAGTGGGAAGTTTAACAAATATTTTGCTAAGAACAAATCAATATTTCTCTTTGCTTTTGCATCCAAAACGTCGTTAAAACGCGGGCAAAGATAAATTGAGGCGTTTGAATATTTTATTTTGCGTGTTTTCGACGTTGTTGATTCCGCCTCTTTTTTATCCACAACAACAAAACCACGCATTCTTTCTCTAAGTTTTTCTTGCTCGTCTTCTCGGTTTTGAATTCTAAGAAGCGTATCAGTGCATCTATCAACGTCATAATCGACGTTGTTGGTTGGAGCCATAAAGAACACCGGGCAAGTTACGTATTGCGCATAAGAGTGTGCATCTAAGCCCGCGATAAAACGAAGTTTATCGTCAGTCAAATCAATATCGAGTTCACCAAATTTGCTGTAACCTTTATAAGCCCTCCAGCCTGCGCCAAACAATGGAACGAAACAACTTACCAAATCATTGTTTGCGCACGCTTGCCAGCCTATATCTGCCCCTGCTTTTATGCCTAAAACGCCTACCTTTTCAACGCCATCTCGGCTATTCAAAAACGCTATTGCGCATTTTGCAACGGCAACCCACTCATACCAGCAAGTGCTTTTTGCCGATTGCGGTGCGCTAAACAACGTTTCGCCACACTTAGAATAGTTTGCGTAAGAAATCTGTTGCGGGTATTTAGTATAATTTTCAACTTCAGCGTTTTCTCCGCGATAATCTATCATTAAAACGGAGTAGCCTTTTTTAGCGTAAACGCTCATAATTTCATAGTCAACCGAATCGGTTGCATCAGGAATTATCAAAAGCCCGCCTTTAGAAGCGCGATTTTTCGTATCTTTAAGGTGCGCGTAAACGCCAAAGATTCTAACACTATTATTGTTAACATCTCTTCCCGAAAAATAATATTCGCTGTATATTACGTTGTCAAAAATCTTTTCATCCGTCTTGCTTTCTTGGAACATTTTCCTAACGGAAAAACCTTCCCAAATAAGCGCGGGTGATAAAATCGCGGTTTCCATAACTCTCCTTAAAACGGGTTATTGTTTAATGTTTACTTTTTAAAAAGTTTGTTCTTGTTTGCTCTTATTCACTCTAGAAAATTTAACTTTAATACTTTACTATCTTTGAGCCACTATTTTCAGTTGCCGATATCACCGAAATTTTAGAAGTTATTCGCTCTTTCAATGCTTCAACGTGCGAAATTACGCCTATTGAAACCTTTTCGACCTTGCTAAGATTATCTAAAATTTCAACAACGCCCTCTAAAAGATTAGAATCAAGCGAGCCAAAGCCTTCGTCTAAAAAGAAAAACTCGATAGGTCTATTGTTTCTTGCGTATATACTCTTTGATAAAGCAAGCGCAAGCGATAACGAAACGAGGAACAACTCCCCGCCAGACGACGTTTCAACTCGCCTTATTTCACCGCCTTGAGTGTTATCAACAACGACAAAATTCGATTGATATTTTAAACCAAATTTTCCAAAAGTGAATTTTAACAAAAGTTCGTTCGCATCGATTGATATAAATTGCAAATATTCTTCGGCAACAAAATCAACTAGCGCACTCGACTTTAAAAGGCTTTTGAGTTTTTCAACAACGTCAAGTTTTGAATTAACGCTTTCAAGCGCTTTTTCAATTATAGCACTTTTATCTAAATTTTTCCACAATTTTTCGATAATATCTTTATATTTATATATATTTTCTTTTAATAGGTCAATTTCGTTCGATATTAGCGATAAATTTTCACGCCGTTTTTCTAGATTTTCAAGCGAATATTCTTGCTCTTTATAGTCTTTTTCTAGCCGTTCAATATCTAGAGAGGTTCTAGAATATTC
Source organism: Christensenellaceae bacterium (assembly GCA_045534575.1). GTDB lineage: Bacteria > Bacillota > Clostridia > Christensenellales > Borkfalkiaceae > UBA4636. Next base: position 232,590 of record JAZSJZ010000004.1, on the reverse strand, counting down.
CTTTTCAAAATTATTAACTTGAGCCGAAATGGTTGCAATTTCTTTGCTAAAAGAAAAAACTCTGTTTGCTTCGTCTAAGGTCAAATGTAATGATTTTTCATATTCCCTTTCTTCTTTTTCAAGTTCTTTTAACGCAGTTTCTAATTTTGCTTCCAAAAGTTTAACGCTAAGTTTTGCGTTATCTTTTTTCGTGATTAATTCACGCATTTTATCGTCAAACGATTTAATTTCAGCATTAATTTGCGCAATTTCTTTTTGCAAAAATGAAACAGCTTCTTCAAAGCCTAAACCAAAAGTGAAAGAATTTAACTTTTCTAAAATTTGAGTCTGCCTTGCACGCTCTTTTTTACCTTCTTCCAAAATATTATCAATTTGGCTCTTTATTGCCGAAATTTTTGCAGTTTCTTTTAAAATATTCTCTTTAACTAAAGAAATTTTTGAGAAAAGTTCATCGTTTACTGCGAGAATTTCTTTTAATCTAGAATAATCAACCTCGCCAACGCATTTAAGCATTTTTTCAAGTTCTTCTTGCCTAAAGTTTGTTTTTTCTTTGCCTTCGCTAGATAAATAAGCACTTAGTGATGACAAGAAATCTTTTTCTTCTTTTATAAACTCGTTCGTATCTTTTGCAGATAATGCGTCGATGAAAAATTTAATTTTTGAGTTAAAGTTAAAATCTTCAATCTCTTTTTCAATCTTTTCCTTATCTTCTTCTAACTTAATTAACCCTTCTTCTAAAAGTTTTAATTCGCCAACTTTCTCTTTGTAAAGCGATAATTTTGATTGAATTAAACTATCAATTTTACTAAGTTCCAAAAAGTCAACTTTTAAGGAATTTAAAACCGATAAGGAGTTTTTCTTGTTTTCAAGGTCAATCTTTTTTTGGTTAATTTCACCCTCTTTTGAACTTAGAATTTCTTCCTCGTTTAAAAGAGCAGAACATACTTGTTGCGATTTTTTTATCTCTTCTTCTAGTGCTGAAATTTCCTCTTTTCTTAAGAGTGTTTTTTTATAGTTTTCAACAATTTTCTTTGCTAGTTCAAAATTATCTAAAACGTATTTTTTATCTTGAATTACTTCTTTTAAAGCCTCAAGTTTTTCTTTATCTTCTCTTGCCTTTAAAAGCAAATTATGCGTTTCATAATTTTTCTCATATTCTTTGAGTTCTTCTTCGATTTTGGTCTTTTTTACGATTTTTTCATCGTGCTCTTTTTGGCTATTTTTTAAAAGGGTTTTAGCACTATCGAGGGCATCATTTGATACGTCGCCTAAAAGAGTTTTTTCAGTTTGCAGTTTAACAATTTCTTTCGACAAAATGCTTTCTTTATCTTTTAACCTATCGATTAAACCATATCCGTATTTTGAAAGATTAAAAAGCCCCGCCATCATAGATAACCTTTCGCTTCTTTTTTGCAAAACGAAAGATGAAAACTCGCCTTGCGGTAAAACTATGCACTTTGAAAAATCGTCAATGTTAAGCCCTATGGTTTGGATCATAAATTCATTGCAAGAATCAACCTTTTCGGCTCTAGGATATTTCTCGCCGTCAATTATTTCACTAACGAAAACTTTAGGCGTTGGAATGGTCTTTTTGCCTTCCGCGCTTTTGAACTGACGAACAACGTTATATCTATGATACTGCCCGTCTTCTATAATATCAAAAGTAAAATCAACGTAGCCAAAATCGACCTTTTTATTAAGATAATCGCTTTGATGAGCGGTGTTTTTTAATCTACCATAGAGCGATAGAAAAATGCAATCTAAAATGGTTGATTTACCACTTCCCGTTGCGCCAAATATGCCAAATAAACCGCCTTTAGACAAATTTTCAAAGTCAACAACGGTTTTATCTACGTAACTTTTTATGCCCGAAAATTCAAGCCTAATAGGTTTCATCGCTACCGCCCCCTTGATTTAACGTTTCTAAAAATAAGTCAACCAATTCAAAAGGTGGCTCGGTTGAAAATTTTGATTTATAAAACTCGATGAAAATTTCTTTATCGGTCATAGCAGAACGGCGTTTTACTTCGATTTTTTCATTTGCGGTATATTCCAAATTGATTTTTACGTTAGGATAGCAAGCGCTAAGTTGTTTCAAACTCTCGCCCGATACGATATTTTCAAGTTTTAAAGTTAGTTCAACGAAATATTCTCTATAAGGTTCTAAGATTTGCATAGCCTCTTCAATACTTGAGGCGCAAAGCCTTAAAAGTTCTTTATAACCCGAAAGTTTTACTTCTTCCAAATTTTGCACTTTACCTGAAACAACGTCAAAAACGGTAACTGATTTTTGGCTGTTTGCCTCGTCGAAAGTGAACGGCATAATAGAACCGCTATAAATAATATTACGGTATTTATTTAGAACTTGCCTTTTGTGAATATGCCCTAGCGCCGTATAAATACAGCAAGAAGGTATTATTGATTGAGGCAAAATTCTTGCCCCACCAAGTTCGATTGCTCGCTCACCCGAGGTTGATACGCCACCTAGCATAAAAATATGCGAAACTAAGATAACGGGCAGATTTTCTTTATTGTTTTCAAGCGATTTTTGAATATAGCGAGAAACCTTGTTTTCATACGTTTCTTCTTCGTCAAGTTTTTCTTTCATCCTATATTCGGTTGGATACGGCAAAAGCGACACAAAAACACTTTCATCGCCCTTTTTCAAAATTATGAAATCTTCGCCCGAATTTTCAACCTCTATTTGACCGATTTTTTTCTCAAATGCAAAATTTGAGCCAGCAAAAAACGCCCCACCAAACGCAGAAATTTGCTTTGATGCAGTTAATCTTTCCTCGTCATCGTGGTTACCGCTAATTATGATTGTTAAAACGTTTAACCTAGAAAGTTTATAGAGCATATCGAAAAACAATGCTTCAGCCTCAGCGGAAGGAATAAACGTATCGTAAACGTCGCCTGCAATTAAAACGACGTCAACTTCTTTTTCGTTAGCGATGCTAACCAAATTATCTATAACCTTTTTTTGCTCTTCAATTCTCGACTTTTTATCAACTCTATCAAGCCGTTTGCCGATGTGAAGGTCGGAAGTGTGTAAAAACCTCATAGAAATCCTTAAATTTAAAGTTTTGAAAGTAGACTTTCAAACCCGCGAAAATTTATAAGTTATATCGTTTTTGTAGTTTAACATAAGATATAACACAATATTTAGTAATTTTAAAAAAATACTTAAAAAATAGTTGAAATTTGTTATTATTTATTATATTATATTATCTCAAATATTTCAAGTCATTTACGAAAAAACAAGCGGAGCAAATTTAAAATGTCTTTTTGTTCTTTAACTAACGATTCGAGAAAAAATTTCACAACGCAGATTGAAAATCAGTTCATCACCGATTATCTTGCCGAAAGCGATGGTGATGCCGTAAAAGTTTATGTTTACGGGCTTTTCTTATGCAAAAATCAAGTTGAGGACGTTGACGTTTATAAGTTCGCTGAGGCTCTTTCATTGAGCGTTGAAACGGTTAAAGATTGTTTTAAATATTGGGAAGAGTTTGACCTTGTTTCCATTATGAGCGACGAGCCTTTTACCGTTAAATATTTGCCTATCACTCACCACGGCAAGGCACGCCGTTTTAAAGCGGGAAAATACGACGAATTTTCAAAGGCGTTGCAAGTTTTAGTAAATAACGCACGCATGATTTCAACTAACGAATACGCCGACTATTTTTCGCTTATGGAGGATTATAACGCAAAACCCGACGCACTTTTAATGATTTGCCAATATTGCATTAAGTTAAAGGGTGAGAACATTGGTGGAAAGTATATTTTAGCCGTTGCTAAAGATTTTTTTGCTCGTGGAATAACTACCGCTTCTTTAGTTGAAGATGAACTTAACGAATATAACAACCGCTCGAGCGATATTCAAAAAGTTCTATCGGCAATGAAACTTAAAAGAACTGCCGATATTGACGATTTTAACTATTTTAACAAGTGGACAAAAGAACTTTTATTCACCACTGATTCGATAATTTCAGTTGTTACAACCTATAAGGTTAAAAGTGTTTTGCGACTTGACGAAGTTTTGATGGAACTATATAGCGCAAAAGCGTTCTCGAAAGCCGAAATTAGCGAATATTACGCTAAAAAAATCAAAACCGAAACGCTTGCAAAAACGATTGCAAGAGAACTTTCTGTTTATTGCCAAGTGATTGCGCCCGTTATTGAAAACTATATCAACCCTTGGTTATCGCTAGGTTTTGAGAGCGATGCGCTAGAATTTATTGCGAAGTTTTGCTTTAAACAAGGCAAAAAAACGCTTGAAGATATGAATTCTATCGTTGATAAACTCTACAAAGAAGGCAGAGTTAGCATAAATAACATTATTGATTATTTCAAAAAGCGCGCTTTAGACGACGAGTTTATTAAGAAAATTTTTGAAACTAGCCTTCTTGATAGGCTTCCTAACGATTGGGATAGAAAAAACCTGTTCTCTTGGCGTGAGTGGGGATTTAGCGACGAAATGATTTTGGAAGCAGCGCTCCGTGCTCAAGGCAAAACCAACGTTATAGTCTATATGAACACAATACTGAGCGATTGGAAGTCTAAAGGCATTTTCACGATAGACCAAATTCCAGCGTTTGTTAGAAAAGATTTAGCCCCTACCGTTGGCGTTCATACGCAAAACGAAAGAAAATATACTAAAGAGGAGCTTGACTCGTTTATTGACGACGTTAGCAAAATTAATTTTTAATTATGATTGAAAGCAATTTTTTATTAACTAAAACAACTCAACATTTTGAACTTTTGCAATCTCAAAGAAGATATAACGAACACGTAACCGAAGAAGAAATTTTGCACGAAAGCGCGTTATATTCCGTTTCAAAAAAAGCCTATAAAACAATGGTTTTCGACCTAGAAAAGGCTAAGTTTGAGCAAAATCAAGAAAAAATTAAAGAACTTGAAGAACAAGTTCAAACATATAAAGCGCTTTTAGAAAAACTAAGAAGCGCGCTTATTGATAATGAATTTAAGCCATCTTGCGACCTTTGCAACGACCTTGGCTCAGTCGGTGGTAAGCCTTGCAAGTGCTACTTTAAAAAACTTAACGAACTTGCTTACGAATTTTTAGAGATAAAGCCAAAAAAACTTGCGTCTTTTAAAGACGATAAACTATCTTTCGTGGTAAACACCGAGAAGTTTATGAATAGTTTTAAAGAATATGCTTCAAACTTTTCTTTAAATTCAAAAAGCATATTACTATCTGGTCAAAGAGGAACGGGAAAAACTTTTATCGCTGAGTGCGTTGCAAATGAAATAAACGAAAATTGTTTTAATGCAATCTATTTAACAACGTTTGATTTTAACGATATTTTCGTAAAACAACTTTATGCAAGCAATCAAGAAAAACTAATCGTCAAAGAAATTTTAACTTCTTGCGACCTTTTAGTTCTTGACGATTTAGGAAGCGAACAACTCTTAAACAAGATAACTATTGAAAATTTGCTAATGGTAATTAGCGAAAGAATTAACAACAAAAAGCCGTATTTTATAACCACAAACTTATCTTTTGAAGAAATTGAACTTCGCTATGGCGAAAGATTATCTTCAAGGCTTTTAACGGCAATTCACCCCGTTTTAAACGGCGTTGATTTAAGAAAATTAACTAAACAATAATAAAAAAGAGCATAAAAAAACAGGGCTTAGCCCTGTTTTTTGTTGTTGTTAAGCAAATGCTACTATAAAAATAAAAATAGCAACGAATATCGAAATAACTAAAGGTTTAATATTTGATGTGATTGCTTTACCTAAACGAGCGAAAAAATTATCTTTTGACATTATCTATTCCCCCTTAAATCATTTCCTTCCAATAATAGCCTCTAAGCGCGTCCCTTAATGCGTTTGTATCGGCATAGCGTGCGATTTTACCGCCTTTAGCAATCGAAATTATTCCTGTTTCTTCCGAAACGATAATAGCGGTTACGTTAACCGTTTCAGTTAAGCCAATTCCAGCACGATGCCTTGAACCTAAATCTTTGGAAAGATTAATTTCTTGCGATACAGGAAGAAAACATCCAGCCGATTGAATACGCTTGCCGTTAATAATCAAAGCGCCGTCGTGAAGCGGAGTTTTTGGTAAGAAAATGCTTTCAATAAGTTGTGAAGATATTTCAGCATTGATTGAAACACCGCTATTTAAAGTGCTTTCGGCAATGTTATCGTTCGATAAAACGATTATTGCGCCAATATCGCTTTTTGACATATTTTGAACGGCTTTTATAATTTCTTCAATGCAAAAATCCGCGTCAGCCGAGCCGGTTTTATCACCGCCACCGTCCGATAAGCGCTTGTTCCAAAGTTCACGTTTAATCTCCGTTGCAAATAGAGCAACTACGGCAAGAGCAAACATTCCTTGAATTGCTAAGAACAAAATAGTTGACAACTCGCCCTTATTAAAGAAGAAATAAAGCCCCGTTAAAATTGTTGTGAAAAGATAAAGCCATACAAGTTTAGTTGCCTTATTTACTATCATTGCTCTTAACATAAAGAAAACGAGCGAGAAAATGAGAACGAGCGCAAGTGCGCTAAAAATATTAAAATTTGAAAAAAGGTCTTTTAGCCTTTGTAATACTTCGTCCATTTAAAATCTCCAAAATTTAAATTTATAATTTAAACCTATAACATTATAGCATACCAAAAATTAAAAATAAAGCGTTTTGCGATTTTTTTTGCTTTAATTGCCCTCTTTAGGGTAAAAACGATAATTTTTGGCAAAGTTTATTTAACTTTTTTAAGTTAGAACCGAAAAAACTGCTTGAGAAAACGCACTATCGAGCGAAATTTCTCCCGTTTTAAACTCTCCGTCAAGCCGAGCAAGATTTTGCATAATTTCCTTTAATCGCTTGTTAGAAAAAAGCCTTGCTAGTTCCCTTGCCTTTATTATGGTATATCTTTTATCGCCCAAAATTTCAGCAACCTCGTCAGCATCGCCCGCCGTTACGCTTGCATAAAACATCCGCCTAAACTGATAATAAAGCGAAACTAAAAACTGCTGTTTTTCCGCAATAGAGGTTATTTCGCTTAAAAATTTATATGCGCTATCATAATTGCGCTTGGCAACAAGTTGAACAATTTCAAAAATTTTATATTCAAGGTCTTTTGATACAATTTTATCAACGTCCGCCTCAGTGATTTCGGCTCGACCATTGCAATAATCGATAAGTTTGTTTATTTCGCCATCGATTTTAGACATATCGCTAAGGCTATAATCAATGATTTTTTGGCAAACGCTAGAAGATATTATAAGTTTTGCCTTAGTGGCTTTTGCTCGAATATATTTGGCGATAACGTCGCTATCGGCCTTTTGGCAATCAACGAGTGTTACGGACGGAAATTTTTTCAAAGCGTCGCACTTTGATTTGTTTACGATAATCAAAACCGTTGTATCTTCAGGCGATTTTAAGTATTCTAAAAGCGCCTTGTCTTTTAAATCGGTTGCGGTTGGATTAAAATCAATAACCTCAACCACACGTTTTTCGCTCATAAACGGAAAAATTCTAACGGCAGATAAAAGAGAATCGTATTGACCTTTTATTTCGCTACCTACAAAACGGGTATAGTTAAAATCAGGCTCGGTTAAACACGCCTCTTTGATTAACGCAACAGCGCGGTTTCTAAAGAAAGCGTCTTCACCCTCGACTAAATAGATAGGAAATATTTGCTCAGCTAAAGAGTTTTTAAGGTCTTGGAATTTCATATCAATTAAATAATACCACTAAACAAAAAATAAAGCAAGTTATAATGAATTTAAAACGCTCTTTTAGATTAACTTTATCACTAAAGAGTGCCAAAGTTAAATAATAATATAAAACGGCAGAAGTTGAAGGATTGCCAAAGAATAAAAATCTTTCAAAATTTACGGCGCGAATTATATTTACTATAATTTGAATTAAGCCTGCGGGAATTATTAAAAGTGGCGCAAGTTTTGAAAATATCGCAACAACGATAACTGAAAAAAGCGCAATGTAATAAATGATAGAAACGAGCGGAATAACTAAAATGTTCAAAAACACTGAAATTATCGAGGCATAGGCTGTTAGCAATAAAATTATTGGCAACGTGCCTAAAAACGCCGATAAACTAACTGCTAAAGAACTTGCAATTGGGCTTAATAAATACGGCGAAAACGCTTGTTTAAACTTATTTTGGTGAAGAGCAATCCCGCTAACTGCGCCAACTGATAATAAAAAACCATAATCAAAAATGCTACTAGGCATTAAAAATAGAATTATAATAACGCTTATTGCAACGCTGTTTAGCATATCGTATTTTTTACCGCCTATCTTAGAAAGACTTAAAACCATAGTCATAATCAGCGCGCGAATAGACGAAAGCGACCAACCGCATATACCACAATATAGCAATAGTATTATTAGCAAAACTATTGATTTTTTAAGTGAGCGGATACCAAGTTTATCTAAAATAAATGAAATTATAACCGCCAAAAAGCCTATATGAAGCCCAGATACGGCAAAAATATGACCAATGCCCGCGAGGTTAAACTGCTTTAGCGTTTGCTCTTCGATAAAAGACTTATCGCCAACCAAAAGCCCAAGCAAAATTGAGGCGTTTTGCTTGCTCATATTATTGAGCAAGATTTGCCTTATTCCATAATAGGTAGCGTTAAAAAAATCGCTATACTCTTCAACTTTAATAATTCTAACGTAGGAGGAAGACTTATAGTCGATAGGACTTATAAAACTATCTAAATTGTTTAATTTGGGAGTGATTGACTTAAAATCGGCTATGATGGTTAGAGTATCGCCTCGGTTTACTTCTTCAGTGAGATAAACCAAAACCTTACTGCCACTTTTTAATTCTTGAGCGTTTTCAATCTTAAGCGTTACGGCAAAGTTGCCAGAATCTATTTGAGTGATTTCTTCAACTTTTGCTCGCATTAAAATTTCTGTTTCTTTAATTAGTGCAGTTTGGTCTTTTCTATCGATAATTGATAATACTCTAAAAGAAAATAATGAGAAAATTAAAAGGAAAACTAGAAGAAAATTTATTGTTTTTAACGACTTTTTGGTTATAAACAATATAATAATTGATAAAATTAGAGAAATTGTTGGAAATAAAACAAACCAAATACTTATGGTTGCTAAAATTGATAAGAAAATTGATAAAACCGAAACCAAACAAAGAATTACGATAGGCCTAAAATTTATAAGCCTACCGCTATATTTTTTAAACAATATACTCTTTAAATTCGGCTACTTCTAAAAGGTCGCAGATTGGAGAAACTTCATTTAAAATATCTTCTTTAGTTTGGTTGGGATTTAGGTGAGATAAAATTGTTTTTACTTTATATTTTTTAGCATACCCTGCACAAAGTTTTGCCGAAAGGTGTGGCTTTTTACTATTCCAATCTTTATGCAAAAACGCACTATCGGCTATAACCAAGTCGCTTGTTTTAAACAACTCGTCTAAAAAAGGTGCGTCGTTCGTATCAGCAGTGTAGGAAAGAGTTTTTCCGTTATAAATAACGGAAACGGCATAGCATAAAATCGGGTGATTTGTTTTAAAGAACTTAAGTTTTAATCCCCCGCCTAAATCTAAAAGCCCGTCTTTTATGAACGAAATTTTAAAATGCGTTGCCTTATTTATAAGCGGTAACCTTTCCTCATCGAAAGGGCAAATAAGTTCAACGCTTTTGTTTTTGGTTTGCAGATAATAAGAATATACGCCAACGTCAGTTATATGGTCAAAGTGCAAATGTGATAAAATGACCATATCAACTTTTTCGGGCGCAAGCGTTTCTAAAAGTTTAGAAAAACTGCCAGCGCCAAGATCTAGCAAAATGTTTTTGTCGCCCGCGGTAACTAAATACGAACTGCAAGGCGAATCTTTCGTTGGATACAAGCCGTTTCTTCCTAAAATTGTTACTTTAAACATAATTTTTACCTCGCTAATATTAAAACAAAAATTCAAAAATATGTCAACAGAAACAAAATAAAGAAAAATTAAAAAACTTTTAATTTTGGTTGCATATTTTGCGTTTATTTTGCTAAAATAATAATAGCCTTTGCGTTCGAGGTGGGATTATATTCTCTCCACAGTCATCTTCAGGGAATCTGCTTTCTTCATAAACCCGTAGTTCTTGTGGTTTTTGTCTTTTGTGCAGACCGTTTTTTTAACAAGCAGTAAGGTCTATGAAGTAGGATACCCACCTGCACGTAAGCGGGTTGAGTTTTTGTTCCACACGGCGCAAATAAGGTTAAGGGTTTGGTTTTCCAAGCCCTTCTTTTTTTATTTTTTTCTTTTTCATTTAGGCAATTTTTTAAAATTTTGTTGCAAAAAATAAAATTTATGGTATAATTTACAAAAATTTTAACACTTTCCAAGTTTAAAAATCGCTGATTTTATGCGTAATTTTTATTTTAACTAAACAAAAACGCAATAAAGGTTGATTTTTTAGTTAAAATATAGTATAATGCTTATATATGCGCAAAAAGAATAGAAAAATTAAAAAAAGGCTTTCCTACACTCAAATTATCATTTTGAGTTTTTTAGCCGTTATACTTCTTGGCGCGGGGCTTCTTACCTTGCCTATCTCGTCCGCAACGCATGAGTGGACGGATATTACCACCGCCCTTTTCACCGCAACTTCTGCTACGTGCGTAACCGGGCTTATCGTCGTTGAAACGGGCGCGTATTGGTCGCTGTTTGGGCAAATCGTAATTCTTGTGCTTATTCAAATTGGCGGGCTTGGCATTATGACGCTCCTGTCTATTATTCTTCTTTTCTTATCGAACAACGCTTCGTTAAGAAATAGAACTATGGCAATGCAGTCGTCGGGCATTATCACTTATAGCGACGTTCGCTCGACGCTTAGCAAGGTTTTAATCGGGACTTTCGCTTTTGAATTTTTAGGAACTATCGTTTTATCTATTCGCTTTATTGGCGACTATGGTATTTTAAAAGGCGTGTGGTTTGCGATTTTCCACAGCGTTTCGGCGTTTTGTAACGCTGGGTTTGATATTTTCGGCACGGGCAAATCGCTTATCGACTATAACTTAGACCCTCTCGTTCTTATAACGATTGCGTGCCTTATCGTGATTGGTGGCATAGGCTTTTTCGTTTGGAACGATATTTCTAAGCACAAACTTCGCTTTAAAAAATATTCACTCCACTCTAAACTTGCGCTAACCACAACATTTTTGTTGATAACTTTAGGCTCATGCCTTTTCTATGTAACCGAGCAAAATAACGCGCTTCAAGAATTTTCAACAGGGAATAAAATTCTAAATGCAATTTTCCAATCGGTAACGCTAAGAACTGCCGGCTTTGCTTCAGTTGATCAAGCCTCGCTATCTGGCGGTGGAACGATTTTATCTTACTTCTTTATGTTTATCGGCGGAACAACGGGCTCAACTGCAGGCGGTATTAAAACAACCACTTTCGCCGTTTTAGTTCTTACTTTCTTGGCTTCCATCAAAAGAAAAACCGAAGTTGGAGCGTATAAGCGCCGTTTAACCGAAACGACGGTAAGAAACGCTTTTAACATCGCTTTCATTTATATTATGGCAATAGTCGTTGCGTCGGTTGCAATCTGCACTATTGACGGCATTTCTGCGCAAAAGGTTGTTTTCGAAGTTATTTCGGCAATAGGAACGGTTGGGCTATCGCAAGGCGTAACGTCGCTTCTTTCTATGGCTTCAAGATACGTTATTATTGCGCTTATGTTCGTTGGAAGAATTGGTGGCTTTACCTTTATTTTAGCCTTCTCGAAGCCAAAATCTTCAAACTTAACCGAAAGACCAAACGAAGATATTATGATTGGTTAAATTCTAAATTTAAACTAAACTCTACTCTTTAAGGCTTTGCCTTAACTAAATAAAAAAATTCTTTGGAGAAAATATGAAATCAATTCTAATTATTGGTATGGGAAGACTAGGAAGAAACCTCGCCCACGAATTTTTAAATCTTGGCAACGAGGTTATGATTGTTGACGAGCGTGAAGAAATTATCGAATCAATGTCCGCCTCCTTCCCTGATTGCCACATCGGTAACTGCACTAACGAGAACGTTTTAAAAAGTCTTGACGTTAAGAGTTTCGACGTTTGCTTCGTTACCATTGGCACGAACTTCGAATCTTCCTTAGTTATAACTATTTTATTAAAGAAACTTGGCGCTAAGAAAATTATCGCTAAAGCCAGCCAAGATATTCAAGCAAACATTTTGCAAACTATTGGCGCTGATGAAATCATCTTCCCGGAAAGAGATATCGCCTCGTCGCTTGCGGTTAAGTATTCGGCTTCTAACGTTTTTGATTATCTTGAACTTTCCGACGAATACGGCATTTTTGAAATTCCTGTTTTAAACTATTGGGTTGGCGAAACCATTATGAAGATTGACGTTCGCAAAAAATACCGCTTAAATATTATCGCCATTAAAAACAGCGACAAAATGCTCGTTGCTCCCGGCGCGGACTATACCTTTAAAGAATCCGACCATATTATGGTTGTTGGTAAAAATAAAGACGTTTTAAAACTTACCGACAGATTAAAGTAAACACAAAAACAATAAAAAGTCGCCCTATAACTTCGTTATCGGGCGTTTTTTATTTATTATTCTTTATTTATTCGTTTAAAATTTTTAAATTTACTAATGGTTTAAATAGAAATAAAAAGATTATTGCGTTTGATAGAATATGCACCAAATAAAACAATATTCCACCAGAATAGTAAATTGCAAACCTATAAAAGAAATCTTCAAACCCTATTAAAACGATATCAAAAAAAGCCGTTAAAAGCCCAAAGAAAAAAGTTAATAAAACAGCAATCAAGGTTATTACAAATTTATTTTCAACCTTGATTTTTTTTAAAAATGCAAAAACGATAACTAAAATATTAAAATAGATTAAATAACAAATTAGCCACGAACCAAAGCCCCAAATTAAGAATTCAACAAGGCAAAAAACCGTTACGGGAATTATTGCAATAAGCCCATAACAAAACCCAAAAACAGCCGAAAATAGGCTGACAAGTTCAACGTTCGCTATCGGACTTAAAACTTGTTTTACGCAAATTAGAAGCGTTGCCATAACGGCTAGCGTTGCAACTTTTTTTGCTATCGTTTGTTTACGTTCCATAACTTACCAACCCAACGAAATAAACTGCATTATCTTCAACTTTCATATCTTGAACGCCAACACGAGAAGAAACGAGTGTTTGCCCAAAAATTTCAACTTCTTTTTTGTAGGAAGAAACGTCAAAATCGGCAGAAATTGAAGTGTAAAAATAAATATAGTTGCCGTCGCCTTCTTTTAACGAACCAAACTCTGTTACGTAATAACTAAAAGCGGAAACCGAATAGTTTAGCGCAAGATTTTCTTCTTCGCTTAAATATTCAATTACTGAAAACAAGCCGTTTTTAATTTCAACTTTAGAAAGGTCAATGGTATAACATACGTTTTCGCTCCCAACGTAAACTTTCACAGTGCCTAAATTATCGTTTGCGTTTTCACAAGAAGATAGTAACAACAATGCTAAAGTTAAAAATACAACAAATAATTTTTTCATCTTTTCTCCTTATTTTGTTGCAAAGAAAAAAGCCTTTCAAAAGAAAGGCAAAAATAGCGTTAGCCAAAACTTTATCTTTGCCCACAAAGTTTTTTATTATTAAGAGCGTTCCGACTATCACGGCAATGGCTGTTGCGGAAGATTTTCACTTCACTTTCCTCTTTTTTATTCAATTATTCTTTTGACTTTTCAACGATTTTAACTTCGCCTTTTGAAAACTCGTCAATGATAATTTCGCCAATTTTATCGCACTCAATCGAGCCGATTGGGTTTTTAACGCTATCAATCGAGCCAATGATTTTAGCGTTTACCGTGGAATTTTCAAAAGATAGATCACAGCCTATCATCTCGCAATCGATAAGCGTTAAATTCTTGCAATAACAAAGTGGTTGAGTTCCCGATATTTTGCACCTTATAAGAGTTAAATTCTCGCTATACCAGCCTAAATATTCGCCCTTGATCTCGCTATCTTGAACGATAACGTTCTTGCTATGCCAAAACGCATCTTTAGTGGTTAAAACGGCGTTTTTTAAGTAAACGTCAAAAGCATATTGAAAAGAATATTTGCCCGTTAAATTAACCTTTTCGGCGTGGAAATAATTAATCATAAAGAAAGGATATTCGCCGTTTACTTCTAAATCGTAAGCGTTAATTCGCGAACATTTCCAGCCAAATTCTTGTGAGTTAAACTTGCTTTGCGATAGCGTTACGTCTTCACACTCGCGAAGCGCTTTCACGCCGTCGCATTGAACTTTGTGCAAAATAACGTCTTTACCATACCACAAAGGCGCTCGGCAAGAAGAAGTCATTTGGCTTTCTCTTAAGTTAAGTTCAGTAACGTGCCACAACGGATAGCGAAGTTCAAAAACGGTGTTCTCAATTAATAGATTATCACACTCTTTAAGAGCAGACTCTCCGTCCTCGTCGCCTGAAAACTTGCAGTCTTTAAAATGAGTAAAACTCGACTTATAAAACGCACGTTCTTTATCTGTTGTTACGCCAAAAACCTTAGTAAATTCTTTATTCATTAATTTATTTTATCATTTTTAACTCAAATTATCAAGTTTTTTTGAACTTTTTTGCAAATAAAAAAACGGTAGCCGTTGCTACCGAATTTTTAAAGGTAATTAGTCTATCCACCAAATGCTCTTTCCAAGAATTACCATAACTATGTCGATAATCCAAAGAATACCAAAACCGCAAGTACATAACAATACAACTGCTAAAATGATGCCGATGATGTTACCTGCAGCAAGGCTTCTGATAAGACGTAATAAGTTAGCGTAGATGCCAATAAAAACAGTTAAAAGAACTCTAACTAAATAAGGCAAACCTTCTAAAGTCTTAACTAAATCTTTCATCACATTTCTCCTTTAAGTTTTTGTAGAATCACTACTTCTTGTATTCTACTAGAATATACTTTTAATTTCAATAGTTTTAGAACACCTTTTACAAAGTTTTTATAATTTTCATAATTTTATCACAATTCACCATTGCTTTTGTTAAAAATTTCGGTTATGGCTTTAGGAATATAATGAACAAGGTTTGACGGAGCGTGCGCAATTTCGCATACGTCTTTTGCCATTATTTCGCTTGCCAGCCCTAAAATAAACGAGCCTAAAGCGCCAACTTTTGGCGAAACGTCGTTATAGCCTAAAAGCCCAACGATTATTCCAGATAGCATATCTCCGCTACCGCCCGTTGCAAGACCAGCCGTTCCCTTATTCACAACGAAAACTTGCGCCCCGTCGGTAATTATCGTTGAAGTTCCTTTTAACAAAACGACAACGCCAAATTCTTTAGCAAACGCCGTTGTTCGCTCTATTGGGTTTTTGATAATCTCATCAACGCTAAAGCCTGAAATTCGTGAAAATTCCTTAACGTGAGGCGTTAAAATAACGTTGCAACGAGTTTCTTTTAATAAATTAACGCAATTTGCAAGCGAATTTATGCCGTCAGCATCGATTAAAAGGTTTAGGCTCTTAGTCTTTAGTATATATTCTAGCGTTTTTTGGGTATCTTCGCAATTTGTTAGCCCCATACCAAACGCAAGCGCTTTTAAGCCTTCTAGCGCTAAATCGATAGCCTTTTCGTCATAAATTATACGCCCGCTAGATGACGGAACTGTTTTTAGAGTGCTCTCAAGAATATACGGCAAAACGAAATTTTGAATTTCATAAGGCACGATAAGACGTGCAATTCCCGCGCCAGACAATATTGCCGAAAGCGATAAGTTGCTAAGTTTTGGCGCGCCCGAATAATCAACGCTTCCACCAAAAATTCCAACAGTTCCATAACTATTTTTATGCGAAAAGTTAGCCCGTTTTGTTAAAATATCGCTAAAATCTTTTTCTTCAAGAAGTTTTGCGCAAGGCTCAACCTCTTCAAGACCAATATCAATAAGTTCAATATCACCCGCAAAATCTTTTGCTTTGTTAATAAATAAACCTATCTTTCTAAGACCGATAGTATAAGTTTTATGCGCTACAGCCCCGCCATATAGCCCGCTATCAGCGCACAAGCCACTTGGAACGTCGCACGAGATAATTAAACTTTCTTTCCGTTTTTCGTTTATAAAGTTGATATATTCTAAATACGGCTTTGAGATTTCGCAGTTTAAGCCAATGCCGAAAATGCAATCAATAATAGCATCAAAGCGCTTAGTTTTTGCCGTTTCAAGGTCTAAAAATTCAACTTGCTCAGTTTTACAAAGATTGAAAAAATGTTTTGACGCTTGGCTTTTTGGCTCTTTAATTGAAATAACAGAAACTTTAGTTTTTTCTTTTTTCAAAAAATAAGCGATTGCAAAGCCGTCGCCACCATTGTTTCCACCACCACAGATTATAAGGTAAGATAAATTTTTTTGAAGTTTAGAAAAAACGCCAAAACCCGCCCTTTCCATAAGAGCCGTTTCTAAAGTGCCGTTTTGCATTTTTAATTCTTCTTCTTTTCTAACGCTTTTAACGCTATATAAATTTAACATAAAACACCAAAAAGTTTTTATTATTCATTTTAACATTTTATCTTAAAAATTACAACGCTTTAGAAAATATTTTCTTTTTTTCTTTAAAAAAAGCTAATAACGGGCTTATAGGCGGGCTTTTATAGTTTTAGAATAAAATTTAACTCCCTAATTATCGGGTTGTTTTGAAGAATACTCTCTTTTATTTTTTCTAATTTTTGCAAAGTTTGTTCGCAATTAGCCATAATAGAAAATTCAATAAAAATGTCAACTATAACTTGTGAAGAAAATTGCCTTGAACGGAAAAATAAAACGTTAACGCCAACACATGGTAAACTTTTTAGTTCGTCAAATTGTTCAATGCTAAAGTTAGCGGTTTTATCAACAAGTTTATTAACGCTATCGAAAAACACTGAAATTGAGGCTTTAAAGATAAAAAGCGAAATAATTATGCAAGATGCGCCTTCTGCAAAATATACGTTAAATCTTGCGCCAATAAGACCTAGAAGCGCACCGACAGACGCAAAAGCATCGGCTTGATGGTGATACGCATCAGCGATAAGCACTGTTGACGAGGTTTTAACGCCAACTTTTTTTGTTACTAGAAACAAACCTTCCTTTATGATAATGCAAACTACTGTAACAATTATTGAAAGGCTGAACGACTGATTAAACGTTTTATTAGAAATTTGTTCTAGACCGTTTTTTAAAATTGAAAACGCCGTTAAAAATAAAACAAACGAAATCAAAATTGATAGCACGCACTCAAACCGCGAAAAGCCGAAAGGATAATTTTTCGTAGGCTTCCTTTTAGATAAACTTATGCCAATAAACGCTATGAAGGTTATTAAAACGTCAGCAAGGGAGTGAAATGCATCGCCCAGTAGCGCGATAGAATTTTCTAAATATGAAATAATAAACTTTATCGCAAATAAAAATAAGTTAAAAACAAAACTTAAAATTATAACTTTTAGTTTTAATTTTTCTTTTGAACTAGTCATAATCGTATGCTCTATCATTATATTATACGATACAAAAAATTATCGCGTTACTAATTTTTAGCATAAAAAAAGTAGGCTTAATCGCCTACTTTTATTTAATCTAGTTTAGTTTAAGAAACTTTCGACTTCATTTATTTCTAAAACGTCGCACTTATAAAAAGCGTATTTTCCAAGATTTTTTAATTTTGAGTTTTCGGCTAAAGTTACCTTTTTCAACGCTTCGCATTGGCAGAAAGCATAAGCGCCAATTGATTCAACGCTTGCTGGAATTAGAATTTCTTCCAAATTCTTGCATGCATAAAAGCTAGGCCCGCAAACAAACTTTGTGTTTTCGTTAATCGTGCAAGAAGTGATATCTTTAGAAGATGCGTTAATTAAAACTAGGAACGGATTTTGAGCATTGCCTACGTAATATGCGTTATCATAAGATACTGCGTTATTAGCAAAATCAACCAAAGTATCTCCGCTAACAGCTTTGTAAACATCACCATCGAGTTGAACTTGAACGCTACTTCTTAATAATCCGTCGCAAGCGTAGAAACACCAATCGCCAATGCTTGCAACAGTTGAAGGAATATTGATAGTTTTTAATGCGGAGCAGTTTTCAAAAACGTAATCACCGATAGTTTCTAAGCCTTCAGGCAAAACGATTTTTGACAATCTAACACAACCGGAAAACGCTCTATCGCTAAGAGTTTTTAACAAACTACCATCTTCAAACTCAATGTTTTGAAACCTCGTTTCAGCAAAAGCACCAATTTGAATTTCTTCGATAGATGCTGGAAGCTTGCCAGATAGCGTTCTTAAATAACTCAAACCCGAAAAAGCAAACTTTTCAATAGTTTTGATGTGGCTATCTGCTTCAAACTTAAGAGTTACAAGTTTTGAACTATTGTAAAACGCGTAGGGACCGATTGAGGTTACGTTCTTGCCGTTAACAACGCTAGGAATTGTAACCGACGTCATTTTATTGTCAGTATAGTCAACAAGAGAATATTCAGCGCCGTCGTTAATTTCAACGTAAACTAAACCTTCGTGCTCAAAAGTGTTTTGGTAGTTTTTTATCTTAGCAACTTCATCACGAAGCGCACCAACTTGAGTTGAACAACCGCTTAGCGTTAATAGAAGCGAACAAGATAAAACTACGGTCAAAAGTAAAACTAGTAACTTTTTCATATTTTTCTCCAATTTTAAATGATCGCTATAATTATACTATCATTAATTAGATAAGTCAAGAGTTATTTAAAAATTTTATATATTAATATATAAAAGAACTTTTTAATACGCATTGAAAAACTAAAACAAACAAAAATATTTTTGTAAGTTTTTTGCAAAAATCGTTCGATAACGGGCTTATAGCCCCACTTTTTTGAATTTGGACAAAAAAAGATAGGTAAATTTACCTATCTAAATTTTTTATTCTACCGTTACTGATTTTGCTAAGTTTCTTGGCTTATCAGGATTAAAGCCACGATAAATTGCAGTATAGTAAGCGATGATTTGCCATGGCAAAATGTTTACAACGTTTTGAAGTTGAGTTGAAAGTTTTTTAACTTTTATAACAAAATAAAATTCTTGTTCTTGCTCTTTTGTGATATCGAGCGAAGTGTGAAGAATAAGTTTTGCGCCTCTTGCTTTTGCTTCAGCGGCGTTAGCAAGTGTTTTTTGCAAAACACTCTCTTCAGTTGCAAAAACTACAACGTAGGTATTATCTTCAATGAGCGCTAAAAAGCCGTGTTTTAATTCGCCTGCAAAATAGGTGTTAGCGTTAATATAGGAAGTTTCTTTAATCTTTAGGCACGCCTCTTGCGCTGTGCAATAATCGTCGCCACGGCCTATCATAAATAAATTATTTTGATATTGGAAAACGTCGGCTAAAAGTTTTAACCTATTCTCATTTTCAACAACCATAGCCTTTTCTAACTCATAAAGTGGCTCTAGCGATAATTTTTCGCCATTTTTATTTGCCACAAGTTTAGATATGATAGTGAAAAGCACGGCAATTTGCGCAACGTATGCCTTAGTTGACGCAACCGAAATTTCAACGCCCGCTTTAATCGGGAAATACATCGTTGCATTTTTAGCAAGCGTGCTATACTCAACGTTTACAACTGCAACAGTCGTTGCGCCTTTTTTGCGAGAAATTTCTTCGGCAGCCAAAGTATCAGCCGTTTCACCGCTTTGACTTATGAAAAAGACTAGTGAATTTTCATCAACTTTAGGGTCGCTATATCTAAATTCGCTTGCGATATACGCATTGCACTCTACGCCAAGCATTTTTTCAACCATATTCGCGCCAACAAGCCCCGCGTGGTAAGCCGTTCCGCAACCTACGATTTTAATATTTTTTATCTTCGATAAATCAATCTTATCAAGTTTAGAAAAAACTCTTTCGTTGCTATAATGCTCAATAACGTTTCTAATAGCGTCTTTTCCCTCGTAAATTTCCTTAATCATATAGTGCTTATATGAATTGTTGAGGTTATAGTTAGAACAATCAAGTTTTGTTGCCTCTTTTTTAATAGGCAAATCAAGTTTATCTACGAAAACTAGTTCTCCGTCGCTATAAAAGCCAAATTCGTCATCTTTGAGAGTAAAATATTCGTCCGCAAAACCAACAAAGCAAATAGGGTCACTAGCGAGCATAAACTCGCCGTCTTTTAGCGAGCAGTAAAGCGGGCTTTTGTTTTTAGCAAAATAAATTTTGTTTTGGTTCTTGTTTATGATAGCCAAAGCAAAACTGCCTTCTAAATTTTTGCACGCGCGAAGAACTGCCTCGTGGTTTTTGGTGTTAAACTTATCAGTTCTATAATATTCTATGAGTTTGGCTACGATTTCGGTGTCAGTATCCGAATAGAACTTATAGCCGTCCTTTTCTAGACTTGCTTTAAGTTGAGCGTAATTTTCAATTATTCCGTTGTGAACGATAGCCCACTCTTTGTTTGCCGATAAATGCGGGTGAGCGTTAAGTTCCGTTGGCTTTCCGTGAGTTGCCCAGCGCGTATGACCAATGCCTAAAATTGCGCCATCAGTTTTCTTAACGGCTTTTTCAAGATTGGCGATTTCACCAACCGATTTAGTAACGTTAATTTTGGAATCTTTCTTAACGGCAATGCCCGCCGAATCATAACCACGATATTCTAAAAGTTTTAACTTTTCTATCAAAACGTCTTCAACGCATCCATTGCCGAAGTATCCTACAATTCCACACATAATTTATTCCTCTTTTTCTTTGGCGAATTTTCAATCGCCTTTGTATTATACATTACATAATATGATAAGTCAAAGAAATTTGCGACTTATTTTGCAAAATAAAAATACTTTTGTGCAAATTTAAAGGTGATTTTTGTCAACATTTCGACTTAAAAAACTCAAAAACGTTGATTTTATCTTGATTTTTTATATGCCAGTTTTTGCAAAATTTACAAAATTTGCACAAAAATAAAAATTTTTTGCACTTTAGGACATTTTAACACAATTTTCATTTTTTAAAAATTCCGCTATTTTTATGGTTATAGAAAGCCTTGCTCAAAATTTTAGCAAATAAAAAACACGCATTATAGCATTAAAATTAAGTTTTTTATAAAAACTATTTTTTAAAAATCTATTTGCGTGTTTGAACTAAAAATTGAATATTTTTCTCTGTTTCGGTAAAATTTTGTGTTTTTTTATGCACCTTAAGTATTTTTGCATAAGAAGATTTTTACTACTCAATCCAATAAATTTTTTTAGCGCAAATGGTAAAACCTATTTTTTTCATAAGATTAAGCGACGCCTCGTTTGTGCTCAAAACGTGCCCGAAAGCAATCTTTCCCGAATTTAAACAATCGTTAAGCATAAAATTAACTAAGTTTTTACCAATTCCTTTTCTTCTAAACTTTGGAAAAACTTCTAAAAGCCCTAACGATAATTCTTTATGCCGACCTATAAAACCTGCTAGTTCTCCGTCAATATAAGCCCCGTAAAGACCAACGTTTTTTAGAAGATATTCTATTTCTTCTAAAGAATAGTTAAGAGTATAACGCTCTTTCACAAAACAAGCAGTTTTGTGAGAATATTCAAGTTTTTTAATTTCGATATTTCTATCTATCGGCAACAAATCTTTGCCCTCGTAAACTATTTGATAGCACTCTTTTATTTTAGTTAGGTTAAAAGTTTTTGCTATAATTTTAGCAGAATTTTCGCTCGTTGCAACAAAAATATTAGCGCTTTTTAGACTTTTTAAGCCAGTTTTTAACTCTATTTCATCTTCAATATTAGTTAGCGGAATATTAGATACGCAAGACGACATTAAAACACCACCACTACCAAAATAGTGGATAGTGGTGGGCTCGTTTTTTATAACCTCAATCATAAAACAATTTGTTAAAAAATCGTTTTGAAGATATTTTAAAACTTGATTTTTTTGCATATCAATCAATTTGGCTTGAATAAAGTTTAGAATATTCTCCGCCTAAAAGTATAAGTTCTTTATGCGTGCCACGCTCGACGATTTCGCCGTTTCTAACAACGATAATCTCATCCGCACTAACGATAGTTGAAAGCCTATGCGCAACGATAATAGTAGTTCTTCCTTTTTCAAGTTCTTCAAGCGCTAACTGAATATTCTTTTCGGTGATATTATCTAAAGAAGAGGTAGCCTCGTCAAGAATAAGAATAGGCGGGTTTTTAAGGAAGGCTCTTGCGATTGAAATTCTCTGCCGTTGCCCGCCTGAGAGTTTAACGCCGTGCTCGCCGATAAAGGTATCGTAGCCGTTTTCTTGCGAGATAGCAAACTCGTGCACGCCCGCAAGTTTTGACGCTTTAACAAGTTCTTCTTCAGTTGCGTCTTCTTTGCCGTAAGCAATATTTTCTCTAATCGTTCCCGAAAAAAGGAAGGTATCTTGGGCAACGATGCCGATGTTTCGCCTTAAATCTTGAGAGTTGATATCGTTGACGTTAATGCCGTCGATAGTGATTTCGCCTTTATCAACGCGATAAAATCTAGGAAGCAGCATACAAATGGTTGATTTACCCGTTCCAGAAGCACCAACGATTGCAGTTACCGTGCCTTTTTTGATATCTAAATTTACGCCTTTTAAAACCTTTGATTCTTCGCCTTTAACCTCGTAAGAAAAATGCACGTTTTTGAAAGATATATCTCCACCGAGTTTATCAACAGTGATTGCGTTTTCGCTTTCAATCTCCGGCTCGATTTTCAAAACTTCTTGGAAACGAACGAACCCTGTTATGCCGTCTTCAATTTGCTCGGTTAAACTAACAAGCGTTTCGATTGGGACGATAAGCATAGATATGTAGAGAACGAGCGCCGTCAAGTCACCTTCGGTGATAACGCCTTTAAAGCATAAATATGCGCCAACGATTGTGCACGCAAGATATAGAATATCAATAAGAAAATTGGTTACCGAGTGGAATTTACCCATTATTTTGAGCGCACCCTGCCTAGCCGTTCGATAGCCGTGGTTAGAAATTTCAAACTTTCTTTTTTGAGTTTCTTCTGCGGTATAAGAGCGAGTTATTCTAATGCCGGAGATAGAATTTTCTATCTCGGCGGTAATCTCGCCCGTTTTTTCTCTAGTTTTTTTGAAAGCGTGAATCATTTTATGCCTAAGCCTTGCGGTTAGAACGATAAAAATAGGAATAACAAGCGCAATAATTAAGGCAAGAATTGGGTGAATTGTGAAAATTAAAACGGTTGCACCAATAAACGATATAAGTGCGATTGACCCTTCTTCTGGAAGATGGTGCGCTAGTTCCGAAACCTCGAATAGACCATTAACAATTTTTGAAATTAATCCGCCCGTTGAGTTGTTATCGAAATAAGATACAGGAAGTTTTTGCAAATGCGCAAAAAGTTCACTTCGCATTTCCTGTTGCATTTTTACGCCAAGAACGTGCCCACGATATTGAATTAAATATTTAAAAATCGCTTTTATTATAAAAATTGCAAGAATAATGCCACTTGCAATAAGGGCAAGGTCGAACGTTTCTCTAAAAACGTAATCGTTCAAAATATATCTTGCTATCGTTGGGTATAAAAGATTGCAAACAGCAAAAACAAGCGCAAAAATTAGGTCTAGCGCGAGTTCGTTTTTATGCGGTTTATAATACGATAAAAATTTGCGATACATGCTTTCTTTATTTTTCATAGCAATATTTTATCATAGGTTTTCGTTCTTGTCTATATAAATACGCTTTTTTTAGGGCAAACACCCAAAAATTAACCAAATTTTAATATATTCCTATATTAAAAAACAAAATCTTGCATAAGTGTTTGACAAAATTTTAATAAAATTTTATAATAAGAAAGTTTTAAAGAGGTAAACATTATGCAAAAAAGAGATGACGTTAGAAACATAGCAATTATCGCCCACGTTGACCACGGCAAAACCACGCTCGTTGACCAACTTCTAAAGCAAAGCAATATTTTTAGAAGCAACGAAGTTGTTGCCGAGAGAGTTATGGATAGCGGTGATTTGGAAAGAGAAAGAGGTATTACTATTCTTTCTAAAAACACTTCAGTTATGTATAACGGAACGAAAATTAATATTATCGATACGCCCGGGCACGCCGATTTTGGCGGTGAGGTTGAACGAATTTTATCTATGGTAGATGGCGTTTTACTTCTCGTTGATGCGGTTGAAGGGTGTATGCCACAAACCCGTTTCGTTCTCAAAAAGGCGTTAAACCTTAACAAGAAACCTATAGTTGTCGTTAACAAAATCGATAAGGGTGGCGACGTTGACAAAACGCTCGACGGAATTATCGACCTTTTCCTTGACCTTGGCGCAAACGACGACCAACTTGATTTTAAAACAATTTACGCTTCGGCAAAGCAAGGCTGGGCTGTTCGTGATTTAAACGACGAAAAAGTTGATATTACGCCTATTTTTGATACGATTATTGAAGAAATTCCCGCCCCCGTTGGCGAGATGGACGAGCCTCTTCAACTTATGATTTGTAACATTGACTACGACGAATACGTTGGAAGAATTGGCGTTGGTAAAATTATTCGTGGTAAAATTAAACAAAACCAACAAGTTGTTATTTGCCGAGCAGACGGAACTTGCGTTCAAGAAAAGGTTGCAAGGCTTTACCACTTCGACGGGCTAAAAAGAGCAGAAACGCTTGAAGGCAAAATGGGTGATATCGTTGCCATTAACGGCAGTGAGAAAATCAACATTGGCGAAACCGTTTGCGACGTTGGGCACGTTGACCCGCTTCCTTTCGTTGCGATTGACGAGCCGACAATGTCAATGATGTTTATGGTAAACAACTCGCCTTTTGCTGGAAAAGAAGGCAAGTTCGTAACTTCACGCCACCTTCGTGCAAGGCTTTTTAAAGAGGTTGAAACAAACGTTTCAATGCGTGTTGAAGAAACAGAAACGGCTGATACCTATAAGGTTTACGGCCGTGGCGAACTGCATTTATCTATCTTGATAGAGAATATGCGCCGTGAAGGCTATGAATTCCAAGTTTCTAGGCCTAAAGTTATTTTTAAAGAAATTAACGGCAGATGCCACGAGCCTATGGAAGATTTGGTTATTGAAGTTCCCGAAGAGTTCGTTGGCGCTATTATGAACAAAATCGGCGCAAGAAAAGGTGAACTTGTGAATATGAGCCTTAACCCTAGCGGAGAAACTAAACTAGAGTTCAAAATTCCTTCTCGTTGCTTGATAGGTTACAGAAGCGAAATGTTGACCGACACTAAAGGCTTTGGCGTTATGAGCCACGTTTTCTCGGGCTATGAAGAATATAAAGGTGATATTGCCGAAAGAACTCGTGGAAGTTTGGTAGTTTTTGAAAACGGCGTTACCACGCAATACGGGCTTTATAACGCTCAAGAGCGTTGCACCCTCTTCGTTTCCGCGGGGCTTAGCGTTTATGAAGGTATGATCGTTGGCGAAAACTCTCGTGAAGACGATTTAGTTGTTAACGTGTGCAAGCAAAAGCACTTAACCAACAACCGTGCAAGCGGGTCTGACGAGGCGTTAAAACTTATTCCTCCAACTATTTTAAGTTTAGAGCAATGCATGGAATTTATCGCTGACGACGAACTCGTTGAATTAACCCCAAAGAGCATTAGGCTTAGGAAGAAAATTCTATCTAGAGAACTTAGAATGAAAGAGTGGTCTAGAAATCATAAATAAACTAAACAATAAAAAACACTCACTACAAAAACGCTGATTTTGCGAATTTAGTTAGTGAGTGTTATTTTTTTACTTAAATTTTAAACTTTTTTATTTTTTGAATAAACGCTTCATAAATGAAGGAAGTTCTTTCTTTGGCTTCTCTTCCGCAAAAGGTTGCGAAACAAATTCTTGTTGCGGTGCTTGTTGAGGTTGTTGAGGTTGTTGAGGTTGAATAGGCTGTTCAACTACAGGAGTTGGCTCAACAAAAGCGCCTTGGCTTGGGTTAACTTCCGCCGTTTGAGGACGAGCAAACATTTGCTTATAAACTTGCGTTGCTTGTTCGGTTTCTTCGTCTAGAACAGCAGGGCTATCAAAGCCGGTTGCAATTAAGGTGATAATGATTTCTTCTTGCAACTTTTCGTTGATGTTTGCGCCAAAAATAACTTCTGCGCTAGGGTCAATAACGTCTTGAACTTGTTTAGCGGCATCGGCAACTTGACGAAGAGTTAAATCTTTACCGCCCGTTACGTTTAGTATAACGCCTCTTGCACCCTCGATAGAAGTTTCTAATAGTGGGCTCGAAATTGCTTTTTGAACGGCGTCAATAACGCGATTTTCGCCTTTTGAACGACCAATGCCCATATGTGCTAGGCCTTTGCTCTTGATAATAGTTCTAAGGTCAGCAAAGTCAAGATTGATAAGTGATGGCGTTGAAATAAGGTCGGCAATACCGCAAACACCTTGGCGAAGAGTATCGTCAGCGTATGCTAAAGCGTCTTGGAAAGACGTTTCAGGTGGCATTGCCTCAATCAACCTATCGTTAGGAATTATGATGATAGTATCAACGTATTTTTTAAGGTTTTCTATACCCTTTTCAGCGTTCTTAGCACGCTTTTTTGCTTCAAAATAGAAAGGCTTGGTTACAACGGCAATAGTTAAACAGCCCTTTTCTCTAGCGATTTTTGCAATAACAGGAGCTGCGCCCGTTCCCGTTCCGCCACCCATGCCAGCAGTGATAAAAACAAGGTCCATACCATCAACTATAGATTCGATAAGTTCACGGCTCTCTTCCGCTGCCTTTTCACCAACTTCAGGGTCTGCACCTGCACCTAAACCTTTGGTTGCATTCTCACCAATTTGATATCTATCTTCTTCGTTGCATTTTGAAACGAGAAGAATTTGCTTATCGGTATTTATAGCAACGAACTTAGCGTTTTCAACTCCCATTTCAATCATTCTGTTAACAGCGTTGTTACCGCCACCGCCAACACCGATGACCATAATTTTTGCAATATTTAAACCTGCACCTTCTTTAACCATATATTTTCTCCTTATGTCCTCTTTGCTAGCCACTTTCTCTTCAGTTTGGGCTACTTGAGTTTGAATTTTTTCTTCTATTTTTTCTTGAACTTCTTCGATTGGCTCTTCGATTTCTTCTTCAACAACGTAGATAGGTTTTTTAGTGAAGAAAGTTTCTTCAATTTCACCATCAGGCAAATTGGAGCAGACTTCGCCCGCTTCCTCTAACGTTATTTGGCCTTCAACAATGTCGTCTTGGCTATCAAAACTATGTTCTACTTCAGCGTAATATTGACTAGGTTCTTCAATTTCGATTTCAGTCTCAAGTTCTTCTTCGGCTTGTGTTTGAGCCTCTTTTTCTGCCTCAACTAAGGCAAGATGCGTTAAATGCTCTTCAACAACTTCTTCAACTTCAGCCTTATCTTCATCGGTTAAAACAATCTCTTCTTCTTCAGGCTCTTTATCTTCAATTTGCTCTTCAGTTTCAGCATCTATCTCGCTATAATCTTCGGCAAAAACGTCGTTATCGTCGATAATTTCTTCACCGATATGTTTTTCTACTTGGGCTTGTTCGCCGTCAAAAGTTTCCTCAAAAACTTCTTGAGCGTCTTCCACCGCTTGTTCTTCTTCAAGAGTTTCTTCTTCAAATACTTCTTCTGCTTGGCCTACTTCTTCTACTTCTTCTTGAGTGGCGTCAAAATTGTCGTCGTTATCATAGTTTTCGGTATCGGCTTGAGAATAGTATCTTGAACTTATATCTTCTTCGGGTTGCTCAAGTTGTTCTTCGCCTTCGTCGTCTTCATCATCTTCAGGGCTATAGTAGTGAGAAGTATCGCTAGCGGGAATTTGAGAAATCTCTTCCAATTCTTGAACCTCTTCAAAACTTTGTTCTTGAACTTGTTCAATTTCAAAAGTTTCTTCTTGAGTTTGTTCAATTTCCTCTATTTCTTCAATTTCTTCGCTTAAAATTTTATTTTGAGCCGTTTGGTCTAAAGTAACGGCAAGACTTATCGTTTTTTCGCCGTGAATTGACGGACGAATTTTGCGTTTTGAAAATTTAGATTTACCCATTTTAGGCTTAATTCTCCTCGTTTTCTATGTTAAATGTTTTCGCTTTAATTTTAGTGATTTTACTTTTCGTTAAGAGCGTAGTTTAAAAGCGAAAGTTTAGAACTCTCGTCTGGCTTGGACATATAAATGACGTTAGGGCTAACAAGTTCAACGGGCATTTCGATTTGGCTAAACAAAAATTCCTTTGCGCCACGAATAAACGAAACACCGCCACCCGTCAATGAAATTACGCAATCGTTTGGTATGTTTGCATGGCTTGTTGCGATAGCCTTGTCCACGTGTTCGGCAATTTCGGTGAGAACGCTTTTTGCTATGTCATTACAAGTTTTTTGCGAAAAACTAAAAACTTCATCGCCGTAAGTTACTTCGTAAACGCTTTCGTATTCGGCGGGCAAATAAAGATTGAGTTTTCTCTTAATGCGCTCGGCAATTTCGCCGTCAACGTTCAATCTTTCGGCAAAGTAGCCCGAAATAAAACCGCCACCTACAGGAAATGCTTTATTATAAATCACACCACCGCCGTGGATAATTGAAAAAGACGAAGTCATAAACCCAACGTCAAGAAGCAAAACGTAAGCAAAGCGCTCTTCTTTTGAAAAAAGAAATTTTGCTTCGGCAAGCGGAATTGGCACAAAAATTACAGTTTTCACGCCTCTACTTTTTAAAACGGCTTCAACTTTAGTTACAAAATCTTGCTTGGCTAAAAAAGCACAAACGTAGCCCTTTAAGTTTTGGGTTACCTGCCCGATAGGGTTTTCAACACGCATATTTCCATCCACAAAAAACATAGTCGCGCTTTGGTCGATAACCTTAAAGTTAGCAACGCTAATATTAGCAATAGCAGATTGATAATAATCGCTTAAAATCTTAGAGTTTATGCGCCTTTTTCTTGGCAGAGAAATTTCGTGCTGACGCCTAACAACTTCTAAAAATTCCCCGCCTACGCCAACGTAAACTTGTGAAATTTTTACTCTTGCCGTTTGGCAAACGCTATCTAGTGCATTAATTAAAGCCCTAGTCAACGCGTTATAATCAATAATCTCGCCGTCAAAAATAGCATTTAGTGGCTGTTCGCTGATTGCACGAATAACAAAGTTTTTATTCACCCCGTTTTCACCTATTATCGCCGTTAGTTTCGACGAGCCTATATCAATTACGGCTACCGTATCTTTAAGCATAATTTCTCCTTATTCTTTAGTGTGTTTACTAATTTTCATTAGTGTAAACGGCTTTAATTTTTCCGCTATCTTCTTGATAACAAACGATTTCGCCGATGAGCTTGTCCTTATCGGCGAGCGTGGCGTATTTTGCTAGCCCCGCTAAAATTTTATTTTCAGTGCTCGTTAAGGCTTTGTAAACGACGATAGTTACGCCTTCTCTTAACTTTATAAAAACTCTAAAATTACCAGCCTCTTCAGTTTCGTAAAGCGTGATAGACTCAATAACGTCCCTTGGGCTTTCGAACGGCTCAACGCAAGTTCTTAGCGCCTTATACCTTAAATCGTTTACGGTATCGATAGTTTGCTTTAACTCTAAAACAGGCTTGTTTTCAACTTGAAAATCAACAACGATGTTATTAAGTTCGTCTGCCGAATTTGAAATATCGCCCCTTATTGCAACAACGGTGAAATCTTCATCTAACACATAATAATTTCCGCTTGGCGATAACACTGCAAAACGCTCTTGCCTAGAAGTTAATTTTACTTCGATTTTGTTAGGAAAAACCTTTTCAACCTTTTCAACCTTTAGCGAAGTGTTTTCTAAAATAGCGTTTTTAACTTCGTTTTCATTTAAGAAAATAAGATTTTTGCCTTTGAACGATTGCAAAATTTCTTCTGCCTTTTCAACGTCGCTACTATCGTAAACGGAATATTCGCAGTGCACGTCTTTAACGGAATATAGCGCAGTGAAAAACAGCGCAACAACTGCGACGAAAATAAGCGATAATAAAGTTATTACTAATCTTTTGTTTTTCATAGTTCAACCGTTCAACTTTTTATAAAAGTTGTGTTTTTCGTTTAAATTTAGCAATCTTAAAATTTTTATTGCCGTCTTTTAATATCTGCGCCTAAGGAACTTAATTTTTCTAAAAAGTCTTGATAGCCTCTTTCGATATGCTCAACGTTAGATACAATCGTTTTGCCTTGAGCGGACAGCCCTGCAATAACTAAGGCAGCCCCGCCTCTTAAATCTTTTGCTTCAACTTCTGCGCCGAATAAAAAACCGCCTTGAATTTCTAATCGGCAATCGCCAATTTTTATGTTTGCGCCCATTTTTTTTAGTTCTTTTGCGTAAGAAAACCTACAATCAAAAACCGTTTCGGTTATGAAGGTTCTTCCTTCGCCTACGCACGCGCACGCGGTTATTTGCGGTTGCAAATCGGTTGGGAAGCGTGGGTATGGCGCAGTTACAACGTTGCCAAACCCTTTATGGCGATTATTTGCCTTTATATATATATTATCATTGTTTATGTATATTTTGCAAGCATTATTTTGAATTTTTTGCAGTAAAGCAAAAACATTTTTGCTTTTTACGCCTTTTAAGTTAATCTCGCCACCGCACGATAGTGCACTTAGCAAAAAAGTGCCTGCTTCTATCCTATCAAACATAGGTTTAAAGCACACGCCAGACGATAAACTTTTAACGCCTTCAATCTTAATCGTTGAAGTTCCAGCGCCTTTAATTTTTGCACCCGCAAGATTTAAAAAATCTTGAAGGTCGCAAATTTCGGGCTCTTTGGCGCAGTTTTTTAAGATTGTAACTCCGTCGCAAAAGATAGATGCCATCATCAAATTTTCGGTTGCGCCTACTGACGGATATTTCAATTTTATTTCCGCCCCGACCACCCTTTTTGCGTGGAATTTGAGTTTGTTTTCACCCTCTTCAACGTCAGCGCCAAGCCGTTTTAATCCGTCTAAATGAATATCGATAGGCCTCTCGCCAATATTGCATCCACCCGCTCGATAAATGGTGGCTTGCCTAAACCTAGCAAGAAGTGGCCCAACCAAAAAAAGCGACGCTCTCACCTCGCTAGATAATTTTTCTGGAAGCCGTGTTGAAAAAATATCTTTAGTATCGATATATAAATCAGTTCCGCAAAAATAGGTCTTTGCGCCGATTCGTCTTAAAATTTTTAGCATAATAAAAACGTCGCTAATCCTTGGGCAATCTTTAATGAGCGTTTCACCGCTTAATAAAATACTCGCCGAGATTAGCGCAAGCACAGAATTTTTTGCTTTTTGAACGTTTATTTCGCCTTCTAACCTTTTTCCACCATTAATAACGTAATCAGCCATGAAAAAACCCCGTAATCTACAACATACTATGCCAAATCACGAGGTTTTAGTGAATATGCGTTTAAGCCATATTATTGCTTTGAAAGATTATATAAAACGCCAAAACTTGCCATAAACACAATAATTGACGTGTTGCCCGAAGATATTAGCGGGAGCGGAAGCCCCGTCGGCGGTATGCTTCCCGTTACGACAAGAGCGTTTAAAATTACTTGAACCGCATAAACGCTTATTATGCCGATTGACAAAATGAAACCATAAAAACTTTTGGATTTTGAAGCAATTTTTATGCCCTTAAAAATCACAACAAACATTAAAACGAATAAAATTGCCGTTCCCAAAAAACCTAATTCTTCTGCAATTATCGATAAAATAAAATCGCTTTCGGCAAAAGGTAAAAACCTATATTTCTGCCTTGACGAAAACAGCCCTACGCCGAAAAAACTTCCCGATGAAATGCCATAAAGCGACTGCAAAAGTTGATAACCTTCACCTTTTGGCGATTCAAAAGGGTTCAAAAACGCCGAAAGCCGTTTTAACCTATAAGGTTCAGCAATTATCATTACGGGAATTAGCACCAAAAACGGAATTATTAAAACCATAAAATGTTTTAGTCTCATTCCGCTTGCGAACAAAACGGCGAATAGAACTAACATAAGCGCAACCGTTATTGACATATTCGGCTCTAAAATTATTAAAACGGCAAGACACCCTCCTAACGCTAACGGAAGCAAAATCCCCTTAAAAGTTTTTACCCGCTCTGGCTTAAAAGCGAAGTACTCAGCGCAAAAAAACACTAGGCTAAACTTCGCAAATTCCGACGGCTGAATAGTGAAAAAGCCTAAGTTTAACCACCTTTTCGCTCCGTAAACTTCAACCGATAAAAACGGCACGAAAACAAGTGCTAAAAGTATTATGGTTACTAAAAGCATAAACTTTCCTTTGCCGAAATATTTATTAAAATCTAGCCGAGCCGTTAAAAACATAGAAACAGCGCCGATTAAAAAACCTACGAACTGCTTTTTGGTAAAATAAAAACTATCGCCATAAAGCGTTTGAGCGTTATAATAACTTGCGCTATGCACGAAAATTACGCCAAGAAACGATAAAACGGCAACTATTACTAAAAGCCAAACGTCGCCTTGAAAATTTCTTTTTTTAATCATTTATGGCTTTAACGATTCTCGTAAACTCAGCGCCACGCTCTTCAAATCCGCAGAACATATCAAAACTTGAAGTTGCAGGGCTTAACAAAACAGCGCCACTACCTCTTGCCTCGATTTTGGCTATTTTTATTGCGCTTTCAAACGAGGAAGATACCGAAACTTTATAAAATTCTGCCTCGCTTGCCGATTGCAAAAGTTTATATCTATTTTCGCCCATTAAAACTGCGTGAGTTACAGGCGAGTTCTTTATTTTTTCAAAAAGTTTGGAATAATCTTGATTTTTATCTTTTCCGCCAAGGATAATTACCGTTTGCGTTTGCATAAGGTCAATGGCTTTTATCGCCGAATCTACGTTAGTTGACTTTGAATCGTTATAGTATTTAACACCGCCCTTTTCAAGCACTAACTCAATCCTATGTTTAACGCCTTTAAAACTAGAAAGCGAACAGCAAATATCGTTGTTTAATGCGCCCACAATTTTTAATGCGCACACGGTTGCTAACGCATTTTCTTCGTTATGCCCGCCCTTTAAGGCTAAATTCTCTAGGTCTATAATCTTTTCGCCGTTATAGAAAATTGCCTCGTTTTCAATATACGCCCCGTCAACCTTTTCACGCCTAGAAAACCAAACGATTTTCGCCTTTGTTTTATTAGCAAAACTTCGAACGATTTCATCGTCGTAATTTAGCACAGCGAACTCGCTCTCACGCATATTTTTTAATATTCGAGATTTTAAAAATATGTAATTATCCATAGTGTAGTGGCGGTCAAGATGATCTTCAGTTACGTTTAAAACCACCGCTATGTGCGGACAAAACGAGTGCACCGTTTCAAGTTGAAATGAAGAAACTTCGCAAACGAAAATATCTTCTCTATTTAAAAATTCGGCTTCATTGCAAAAAGGAATTCCAACGTTTCCAACAAGCCGTGAGTTGATGTTTGCGGAATTTAAAGCCTCAAAAATCATTGAACACGTCGTTGTTTTTCCGTTAGTGCCCGTAACTGCAATGACGGGTGCTTTAGATAGAATAAAGCCAAGTTCCACCTCGCCTATAATTCGCTTATTTTTGCGTTTTGCCCTAACTAAAATTTCATTATCAGCCCTAACGCCGGGAGATACGACGATAACGCTAGATTTTTCTAGCGCAAAATCAAGATTTTTAACGACCTTTGCGCCAAGCCGAGATAGTTTATCGTAAGCCTTTGAAACACGGGGAGAGTCTTCCTCGTCGAAAACGTAAACCTCTGCACCGTTTTTTAATAAACTTGCCGTTGCGCTACAGCCAGATAGTGATAACCCGAAAACGAAAAAAGTTTGATTTTTAAAATACATTAACGCTCCTTAATACCGATAAAATTGAAAGTATGCCGAAAACTATTGTGATAAGTTTATAACAATAGGTTATTTTGCTTTCGCTATAGCCTTTAAGTTCGAAGTGGTGATGCATTGGTGACATTAAAAACACCCGCCTTTTAGTGCGTTTAAAATGCGCAACTTGAATAATTACCGAAAGCCCCGTTAAAACAAAAATTATGCCGATTATTGGAATATAGAAAACGTTTCCGCTAGCAACGAGCGAAAAGCCTACTAAGCCTCCAAGTGCCAAAGAGCCCGTATCGCCCATGAAAATGGAAGCGCGGTTTGTGTTGAACGCCAAAAAGCCCGAAAGCGAGCCGATAACCGCAACAAGTATAACGATTAAGTTGGAATATTCGGCAAGGCTGAAATAATTTTGATGAAAAACTGAAATTTGAAGCCCAATAAGAATTGCTGAAAAAATAAAATAAGTTTGGCAAACGCTTCCCGCTAGCGAATCAAGACCGTCAACTAGGTTTACGCAATTTGTCGTAGCCAAGAACACAACCGCAGATAAAATCGGGTAAAAAACGCCTAAATTAACAGTTTTATTAACAAAAGGAATATACGCAACCGAAAGCCCCATTCGGTAAATAAAAATGCCTGCAAAAACCGAGATTGTAAGTTGAAAAATTATTTTTTGCGTTGGAGATAGCCCATCGTTTTTGTTAAAGCGGACTTTAATGAAATCATCTAAAAAACCAACGATTGCAAACGCTAAAAAGATGACGACTGCAAAAAGAGCAATGCTTTTATTGCCATTGCAAAACAAAAAATAACTGAAAACTACGGGCAATATAAACGATAAACCGCCCATCGTTGGCGTGCCACTTTTTTTCTCGTGCGCCTCAACGTAAGATAGAATTGGTTGACCAATTTTGCGCCGTTTTAAGAAAAATATCAAAAGTTTTAACGATATTATCGAAAAAACAAGCGAAAATAGGAAACATAACGCTAAATTAAACATTTTTTATTAAATTTAAGACGGTTTCTTTATCGCTATAATAATGCTTAACTCCCATTATCTCTTGCGACGTTTCACCGCCCTTGCCCGCAATTAGCAAAACGTCGCCCTTTTGAAGGCGAGATAGCGCATAACGAGTGGCAACCTCCCTTTTCTCAATGCAAACGTAATCTAGGCTAGATTCCCTTAAACCGCACTCAACCTCGCCGATTATCTTGTTTGCGTCTTCAAAGCGCGGATTATCGCTAGTTAGAATAACAAAATCGGCAATATCGCCAGCAACTCTGCCCATAATAGGGCGTTTTTGCTTATCACGATTGCCACCGCACCCAAAAAGACAATATAGATTATTTCCACAAATTCGCCTTAAAAAACACAAACTTTTCTCTAAGCCGTCGGGCGTGTGAGCGTAGTCCACAAAAATGCTTGCGCCCATAAATGACGCAACCATTTCCATCCGCCCGCAAATTGGCTGAATAGTTTTTATTGCAGATACGATTTTTAGCCCGTCAATGCCTAAAAGTTTACACAAAACAATGCAAGATAGTAGGTTATAAACGTTAAACTTGCCAAGAAGTGAAGTTTGAACCTCGTAAACGCTATCGAAAAGATTGACGATAAACTTCGTTCCTCTTTTTGCTTCCTTAATTTCGATAGCAAAAACGTAGGAAGGGCTGTCAATTCCGTAAGTT
Organism: Christensenellaceae bacterium; assembly: GCA_045534575.1. Taxonomy (GTDB): domain Bacteria; phylum Bacillota; class Clostridia; order Christensenellales; family Borkfalkiaceae; genus UBA4636. The sequence continues at coordinate 197,112 of JAZSJZ010000004.1, read as the reverse complement.
ATAACGTTTTCCGCCCCGCTTTTTGCTATTTCTAGCCCCAAACTATCGTCAGTGTTGATTATTTTATGCTTTGCCCGACTAGTTAAAAACGGAAGCGATTTTACCTTCTTATATTCTTCCATAGTTTTGAAAAAATCTAAGTGGTCTTGCGTGCAGTTAGTAAAAATAAGCGCTTCAAAATTTATAGGAGCAAGTTTTTCGAAAAAGATAGCGTGCGCTGAATACTCTACCGCAACGAACTTTGCGCCTTTTTCTAAAAACTTAGATAAAACCATAAAAAACTCTTCAGGGTCGGGTGTTGTTAGCGAAGATTTTAACTCAAAATCTAAAAAGGAATAGCCAAGCGTTCCAACAACGGCGCACGGCATTTTATTCTCGTTTAAAACGTGTGCAATTATCTTGCAAGTTGAAGTTTTTCCGTTAGTTCCAACAACGCCTATGATTTTTAGTTTTTCTTGCGGATTGCCATAAAAACTAGCCGATAAAATTGAATATGCCCGCCTTGCCGATTTTACGATTATTTGCAAAACTTGAACGTCTAATCGTTTTTCGCAAACGATAGCAACAGCCCCATTTTTTACCGCCTCTTTTGCAAAATTCTCGCCGTTAAAATTTTCGCCACAAAGAGCGAAAAAAAGCCCGTTTTTGCAAGCAGTTTTGCTGTTTGACACAATTTTTTCTATCTCAAAATCGCACGAATAGTTTTCCAAAGAATATTCGGTTAAATCTTTTAATAAACTGCTAATTTTCATCTTCTCACCCACAAAAAAAGTTTTCAGTCAAATGATATTACTGTAACTATTATATATTTTTAAAATGCGGAAAATATCACTTAATTTGTCGTAAAGGCTGAAAAAATGCAAAAAAGAGAGATAGTATAATACTATCTCTCGAACTTTTTGTTTAGTTTTTCTTACTTACTGCCGTTTTTAACTTTTTCAAGAGCCTCGAACAAGCCATAAATATAGTATGCGCCAAGACCTCTATCGTATAGTCCATAGCCAGGCTTTGCCTCTTCGCCCCAAATGTTTCTGCCGTGGTCTGGTCTAACGTAGCCGTCAAAGCCGTTATCAACGAGTGCTTTAACGATGCCGTAAATATTAACGCTACCAGTTTCAGTCAAGTGTCCGTTTTCGTAGAAATCTTCTTCGCTTGTGTGAGTTAATTGACGAAGGTGGCAGAAGAAAATTCTATCAGCGAACTTGCCAGCCATTTTTGGAAGGTCGTTAAAAAGCCCTGCGCCTAAACTTCCCGTGCAGAAAGTTATGCCGTTGTGCTTGTTAGGAACTTCTCTAAACATCCTTTCGTAATCTTCTTCGCAACAAATAACACGAGGAAGCCCGAACAAACTCCAAGGTGGGTCAGATGGGTGAATTGCAAGGTTTATATCCATCTCATCGCAAGTTGGCATAACCTTTTTAAGGAAATAGATAAGGTTTTCGAAAAGTTGTTCTCTTGAAACCTTTCTAAATTCGTCAATCATAAAACTTAATTCGCTAGGCGTATAACTCTCATCCCAACCCGGCAAACTTAAAGTCTTAGGGTCAATGTTTTCAAGCGCTTTGTGGCGGTAGCCTAAAGAGGTTGAGCCGTCTTTATGCTTGAAATAAAGGTCGGTTCTAAGCCAGTCGAAAACAGGCATGAAGTTATAGCAAATAACCTTAACGCCCGCCTTTGCGCAGTTGATAACGTTTTGCTTGAAAACTTCAATATATTTATCACGAGTATCTTTTTTACCAAGTTTAATATCTTCGTGAACGGGAATAGACTCAATTACTTCCATCGTAAGCCCTGATTTTTCAACCACGCTTTTGAGCTTCAAAAGACGGTCAAGTTCCCAAACTTCGCCAACGGGAACGTCGTAAATAGCGGTAACAACGCCCGTCATACATTGCATTTGCTTAATGTATTCAAGTGATATGCAATCGTCAACGCCATACCACCTAAAAGTCATTTTCATTTGATTATCTCCAAACTGAAATTCTCTTTTTTGTAATAACAATTTCAAACGCGAAAAGCGCCTAAATTTCGTTTAGACTAATTGTATATTATTTTTTAAAATAATACTAATGTTTTTAACTCGTTTTTAAAAATAAATAGTTTTTTTTGATAATTTTTACTATCTTAGCCACCAATTTGTTCAAAATAAGCACGAAACGGATATTTTCCGCCACCCGTAATTGGAAAAATATGTAATTTTCGGTTATTTAAATTTTAAAGATTTGTTTATAGAATAAAACAAAAAGAGAGAACAAATAAGTTTTGCAAAATTCTCTCTTTTTCTTTTTGTTTAATAATATTAAATTTTTTTATCTTTTAAACATTTTCATGCCAAGAGATGATACCATCCAGAAAGCGTCGTCTAAAATTTGATAGTCATACTTTATAACGTCGTATTTTTCTTCGGGTTTATTATCTCGTTTTGCAAGCATTTGCCTAAAGGTAACTAAGCCGTCGAAAGTGGTGATGTTGCCGTGGCGACGGAATTTATAGTTCTTGCCGTTAGTGAACTTTTCGTTGCCGTTTTCGTCAATGGTTTTCTCGGTTAAAATTTGGCTAATTGACGACGGAACAATGCCCTTAGTTATCATAAAAGCATTCCAACGGTTATGGTCTTGAATTGCCATTGTTTTGCGCCTAGAATCTTTAAAATTTAGCGAATATGAAGCGATAGGCTTGCCGATTGCAGTCGAAGAATATTTAGAAAAATTAGGCATATCGCCTTTAGCGTAAATTTCGAGATATTCTTTTTCAGTTAAAGGCTTTTTATCGTTTTCTTCGTTATAGGCAATATCAAGCCCCAAAAGGTTGAGTTTTGAGCGGAGCGATAAGCACGCATAAAGGCTAGATTCACGCTCTAGTTGAGATTTAACCAAATACCAATTTTCTTTGGAATTTTGCTTGCTTTTTAGAATATAATCATCGGTAAGTTCTAAGCCTTCGTTTGTGGTGATTGCGTATTCAATATCGTAAATTTCGTTACGCATTTGAGCCATACGGAAAATTTTATCGTTAATGATTTTTTCTGCCGAATAAACGACTTCTTCTTCATTGCCAAAGAAGTGGCAACAATCGTCTTCAATGAGCGTTTGCTCTCTTTTCCAATCACGAACTTTAACGAAAACGTTAAAATCAACCGAGCCCCACTCTTGCCTCTTTTCAACAAGTTTTTGAGCCATATCTAAGTTTTCTAAATCTGAGCCAAACGCAATAACAACATAGTTAACCGATTTTTCGTTTTCAACCATTTTTCTAATGGTGGAATAAAACTCGGCGTCATTAATATCGATATTGCAGAAAATCTCGTTAGAAATATCTTTAGGCATAGGAAGATAATCTTCTTCCTTAAAGTTCTTCTTTTCGTTTTTAAAGCGGTAATAGTTATGGTTAAGGTTTTTGTTGCTATCTGCTCGGTTGTTATCAAAAATAACGTAATTTACCGGCTTTTCACAAATAACGCCGTCTTTTTTGGTTAAAAACTGGTGATTTGCAATTAAAGATAGATAAACCTGCTGGTTAGTCTTACCAAAACCTATAAGGAAAACGTTAATATCAACGCCGTCTCGAATAAGCGACGTTTCATAATCGATATGCTCGCCCGTCATAAACTCGGTGATTGGGTGCTTATCGATTAAATCCATTGAAATTCTTTGATATTTATTAACGTATTGAATAACGCCGAACGCGCTAGATACGATATCTTCATAGATTGCAACGTATTGCGGGTCGCCAAAAACAAAAACTTTTAAAACGTTGAAAATTTTCTTTCTTTCTTCAACGTCAATTAGGTTAAGCCTATCAATAAACTTTCGGCAAAGCCTAATGTTTTTAGTATCGTCGAGAGTGTTTACAACAACGATAATCTCTTTTGGGCTCTTTTTGGCTAACCCAACGATTTTTTCAATGCTCGTTTCGTCTTCATTAACGTCAAAATAAGGCACTTCTTTTAAGTAAAGTTCATCCTTTTCTTGCGCAGATAGTTTAGAAACGACAACACAAGAATAGTCTTTTGCGCTTTTATAGAGCGAAAGATTTTTTTCGTTATTTCCTAAAACGTAAAGTTTTTTCTTTGGTGAAAATTTAAACTTTAAGCCGTTTATCCACGACCAAACGTATTGATTTACGAGCGAGAAAGTGAATAAAAGAGCGTTCAAGCCAATAACCGAAAAGCAAACGTAAATGGTTATCTCATAAAGACGGCTCGCCCCCATTAGCGAAGAAACGCCTGAGGTTGAATATCTTAAAACGACAGCCATAATAACGTCGTTTACCGCTGAGAAAAAACCGCTAAAAGCGCCGTTGCCAGCATAAATATGACCGATATAAAAAAGCGGGATGCTAACTATGTAAACAAAAGCGCATTTGCCTTTTTTGAAGGAGCGCAAAAAAATTATTCTTTCGCTGTGATTTTTCTTTAGTAGCGAAACGATAAAACCTATCGCAATGCTTGCAAAAAACGCAAGACAAATCGCTGTGATAATATTGTAAATTGTCATTTTAACACCTAAGATTTTTTAATAACTGCGGAAAACAAAATCTTTAAAATAGCCCCGAATTTTTTGACCTTTTGAATTGCAAAGGATGTTATTGCCGTCACCTGTAGAAATCCATTCGCCCATATAAGAAGTTCCGTCTTTATAAACAAATTCGCCCGTGCCACACCATTTGCCGTCTTTAAAATAACCTTCGTAACGATCTCCGCTACCATACGAAATTTTGCCAAGCCCATCAAAAACACCGTCTTTAAAATGCCCGAAATATACTGTGCCGTCGGGCGTTTTTAACTCGCCAATGCCACTTATTTTGCCATCTTTCCAATCGCCAAGATAGGTTGTGCCGTCTTCATAGGTTTGCATTCCGTGAATGTGGCGTTTTCCGTTTTTGAAATTACCTTCGTAACGACTGCCGTCTGGATAAGTTCTTATTCCAAAGCCCGTCATTTCGCCATGCAAAAAATCGCCTTCGTGCTTTATTCCTTCAGGTAAGCAAAGAACGCCTTTACCGTGCATTTGGTCAAAAGACCATTCGCCTTCATAGTAAGCGCCACTTGCTGAAAAGTGTGTTCCGTATCCGTGCCGAACTGTTCCACTTTCAACGTCGCCCTCGTAGTAAGAGCCGTCATCATAATTAATTCTCATAAAGCGATTATACCACACTTGATTTTAAAATTCAATAAATTAGAGTAATTTCTCGATTTTATGCCGTTAAGCATTACTTTTTATATTTTTTTCTTTAAGTTTTCGGCAAAAGTTAACGGAACTTGCAAATCGCCAAAGCCCTTACCGATAGCAATATTAGGCTTATTCGTTCCGTGAAAATCGCTTCCGCCACTTAAAAGAAGATTAAACTTTGTGGCGAGTTTTTCTAAATATTCCTGCTCTTCTAAAGAAAAAGCGGAATAACGGGTTTCTATTGCGTCTAGCCCGTGTTTTTTAGCCTCAATTAAGAACTCAACCAACTCATCTTTGGTTAAATTAAGTAACGGGTGCGCTAAAACAGCAACGGCGTTAATTGATTTTATAAATTCAATAACTTCAAATGAAGTAAATCTTTTAGGCGGAACGTAAAACCCTTTTTTCTTTGATAAAATACCTTCCATTGCTTCTTTTATTGAAGCAACTTGTCCACTATTTAGTAGTTGTTTAGCAAAGTGAACTCTGTTAATCGCACCGATATTTTCTTTTTTTATTTTTTCATAATCAACGTTATAGCCAGCCTCTTTTAAACGCTTGGCAAGCATTAAATTGCTTTCTTCTTTGCGCTTTAGATAAACGTTTAAAAAACTTTCAATTTGCGGAAACGCTTCTTCTTTTAAAAACAACGCTACGATATGAAGTTCTTTTTCTCCATAATCTGCCGATATTTCCACACCACGAACTGCTTCAACGCCATAATCTTTGCTTTTCTCAACAAAAATTTTAAGTCCGTCAATGGTGTTATGGTCAGTGAGCGCAACAGCGCCAAGTTTTGCCTCTTTAGCAAGTTGCAAAATTTGTTCTGGCGAAAAAGTTCCGTCTGAAAACGTTGAATGAGTATGCAAATCACAAAGTAGCACTTTTTTTCTCTCCTAAAAGTAAATTCATTTTATCAAAATACGTTTTTACAGTAACAAGTTTTTTAAAGCATTTACTATTCTTGCAGTAAAATCGCCATTGCTTTTTTATATTTTTCAACCCGCGCTAAATCTTTTTCGGTAACGGTTTTAAACCTTGATAAATCCATATTATGAGTTAAATCCGCCACCTTTACGACTTTTGCAATAGCGTTTGTTTTTACCCTTCTAACGTAGTTAAAATAATCTTCGCCTAAACTATGAGTCATTGCCAAAATCGCCTCGACAACCTCATTTGGAAAGTTGGTTTTTAAAATTTCAATATCGATATTAGTATCTTCAACGATATCGTGAAGAAAGGCTGTGATTTTGCAATTTTCGCCCTCAACCATTGAGGCAACCGTTCTTGGGTGCTCAATATATGGCTTGCCCGATTTATCTAATTGGTATAAATGATATTTTGAAGCCAAAAACTCAGCCTTATCTATTAAAGACGGAATTTTTGAAAGTTTATGCTTTTCGTTGTTTTTGATTAGTTCTTCTAGCGTTGCGGGCGCAAAATCGTTTAAATCTGCCCCAGCGTTTAGTGCGTGTGGCGCAATAAATAACGGCTTATAGTTTGGTAGATATTTATTGTGAATATGCCCGTGAATATGAAAACCGAGTTTTTTTGAGCCTATTTTTCTGCTTTTGTTCCACTCAAGCATTGGGAAGTGGCATAGCGTTATGTCAACGTTTTGGCTTCGTATCTCAAGATAATCTGTAATTTTTTCAAAAAAACTTTCTAAATTATGTTTTTTCAGTAATTTTTTATCGTGATTGCCACAAATTAGAACTTTTTTGCCGTTTAACCTTGAAAGATATTTTGTTGGCTCAACCTTTTCCCACAATAAATCGCCGACGATATAAATGGTGTCCGCCCGCTTTTTTACTTTTGCGTTCCACGCTTTTATAAGCGCTTCGTCCATCTCTTCAACCGAGCCAAACGGACGGTTGCAAAGCGAAATAATATTTGAATGCCCAAAATGCAAGTCTGCTATAAAATAATCCATAAACTTCCCTTGTTTATCAAATTTTTAAAGGCAATATCGCCTAGAAATTGTTGCTTTTTAGTTTTAATAATAACCGAGTTTATCCACGTAATATTCTTTGCACGTGTTCACGCAAAAACAGCCTAACACGCCGTTTAGCCATACGCCTAAATCTAAATGAATTTTATAAAAATCTTTTATGCTGTTCGTGTTAAACTCTTCACGTTTATATTTGATGATTTTTGCTTGGTTAGATATGTAACTCGTTGGAGTATGCCCGAAAAAAACACACTTTTCACTATTAGTTTTAACGCTTGGCTCTTTAAACTGCCTATCGTAAACAAACTGCTCTTTAGGAGTTTTTTCAAAAGCCACGATTTTTTTATTTTCATCTAGCAAAACACCTGCGTGAACGCAAATAAAATCGCGCGTTTCAATAAAATATGGCAACGATTCTAGCCAGTCTATCGTAGCAAAGTCAAGCAAATTTCCGTCGTAAGGAAAGTATTCTTGAAGGGCTTTTAAAGCCTCGCTTAATTTAGGCTTTTCGCGCATTATCGACCAATAATATTTTAAAAAATCGTATTCGTGGTTGCCAATAACACAGCGAAAATTGGGCTTAGATTTTATAAACTTTAAAAGTTTAACTGAATCTCGCCCCTTATCAATTATATCGCCACAAATAATCATTTCATCGTTTTTAGAAAAATTAATTTTTTGTAGCAATTTCATAAATAAATCATATTCGCCGTGAATATCTGCAACAACATAAACCATCGGTTATATTATACAAACAATTTACTTTTTTTGCAATAAAATGTGTTTTATTTTTGTTCGTATGGCAAAATGTTTTTATATGAGATTATGCCCTCGAAAATTTGTTTTACTATCGGCGCGCAAACGGTTGAGCCGTAAGTTCCTCCAACTGGCTCGTCAACGATTGCTAAGGCTAAATATTCGGGATTATCGCTTGGAAAAAAGCCTAAAAAACTCATAACGTATTTGCCTTGCGAAATTGCGCCGTTTTCATATTTTTGCGCCGTTCCCGTTTTTCCACCCACCTTATAGCCTTCGATGAAAGCCTTTTTGCCACTTCCTTCACTTACAACGCTTTCAAGATACGAAGCAAGGATTTTCGACGCTTCTTTCGAGCATACTCGCCCTTTGAATTTCGTTTCAAAATTTTCAACTATAAAGCCGTTTTTAGCAACAATTGAGCCTACGATTTGCGGTTCAAAATACTGCCCGCCGTTAACTATTGCCGAAACCGCCGCCGCTAGTTGGAGTGGTGTTACCGCTATCGTTTGCCCGAACGAAATTCTCGCTAAGTCCCCCTCGGTTACCGCTTGCACGGGAAGAACCATTCCGCTTGATTCACCGAAAAAATCAATGCCCGTTACCGAGCCAAAACCAAGTGAATTTATATATTTATACATTGTTTCCTTGCCCAAAGATAACGCCATATCAACAAAGCAAGGGTTGCACGAATTGTTAAGCGCTTCTTTTAGCGTTTGGTTTAAATGCTTTCCGTTTGCGTGCGAAGACCAGCACTTAATTTTTCGCCCCAAAACAGTTCTATAACGGTCATTATAAAACACGTGGGTTAAAGGTAACGCCTTTTCGTTTCCCAAAAGTCCTTCTTCAATGTTTGCTATCGAAGTTACGATTTTAAACGTTGAACCGGGCTCGTAAGAATCGACGATTAAAGGGCTTCTAGATAGGCTGTTTAAAGCCGATAGGTCATCGCGCGGAATATTATTCAAATCGTAATTTGGGTAAGTTGCAACGGCTAAAACCTTGCCAGATGATGGCTCTAAAACAAGAACGGAAGCCGATTTTGGCGTGTAATCTAGCATTGTTTGCTGGAGCGCATATTCGCAAATTTGCTGAATTTTATAGTCAATATTAAGTTTAACCGAAAGCCCGTCAACAGCAGATATGTAAGACGGTGTTTTTCCCTCGATATCAACGCCGACAAGGTCCGCCTCGTATAAAATTTCGCCGTTTATGCCTTTTAAATATTTATCGTAATATTTTTCTAAGCCAGAAACGCCAACGCCGTCGATAGAAGTGTAGCCAAGAATTTGGCAAAGCGTTTCATTAAGCGGATAATAGCGCGCGTTATCAACCGAATAATAAACGCCGTCAAGATTGTTTGCTTCAAGCATTTTAACGCTTTCACGATTTACCCCGCGCTTGACTGTTATTTCACTCGTTTTCTTCTGTTTTATTTTTTCTAAAAGACTTTCATATTCAACGCCGAAAAGTTTTTGCATTAAAAGTGCAACCTTTTCAGGCTCGGTAACCGAGCGAGGGCGCACGAAAACGGCGTAACTTTTTTTAGAGGTTGCCAAAATAACGCCGTTACAATCGACAATATCGCCCCTTTTTGCAACTATGGGAAGTTCTCTCGTCCACTGCTCAATCGCCTTTTCTTGATAAAATTCGGCGTTTATGACTTGAACGTAAAAAAGCCTACCTAAAACAATAATAAACGCGCATAAAACCGCCACCAAATAAGCAAACAATCGCTTTCTAATAACCGTGATTGAAATTTGAATAACACTACCTCAAAAATTTATTTTAGCAATTATTAGCGTTTTAATCTGCAACGATTAAACGATTTCAAATTTTGCTACTATTAAATTATTTATAGTTTTTTTGATATATTCTTATAACGCTAAGAACAAAAGGCAAAAAAACGCAAAAAAAAAGAGATCGTCGCACTAAAATGCAACAACCCCCTTTTGTTTATGAAAAGAGATAAATGGATAAATCAAACTCTTTATGGCTTATTTAATTTGGTTCTATTATTGTTGAATCATGCCCATTTCCATAGCCTTTCTTTCAATTTCAGCATCGCTTGAAACGAAATCAAGTTCATCGCTTAAAACTTGGCTTTGAGCCTTCAACTCTTGGAGTTCAGTTTGCTTTTCAACGATGGTAGCGTCCATGCTCTTTAAAAGTCTGGTGTTTAAAATAATGAGCGCGAAAATAGTAGCGATAACTAAAGCGTAAACGGTAACTAAAATTTTACCTCTAGCGTTAATCTTATAGTCTTTATCTGCCTCTGCTTCGTGGCTTGGACGATAATCTTGCAATGGATTAGCCGTTCTATCCATAAACTGCATAGTGGTAATAGAAGGCATATCGTCGGCTTGTTCTACGTATTGAACGGCAGAAGTTTGCCCTTGTTGTTGAAGTTGACTTTGCGCTACGTCGGGAGAAGTAAAATACATACTTTCAAAATCATCAGCATCACTACGACCTCTTGATGGTTCTGCGTAAGTGGTTTGTCCGTCAAAACTTTGGTAACCGAATTGTTCATTTTCTAACATAATTATCTCTCCCTTAAAATATTTTGCCGTTTCTAGAGTTTCTCAACAACTCTTAGTTTTGCGCTTTTTGAACGGGAATTGATTTCAAGTTCTTCTAAACTTGCCGTGATAGGCTTTTTAGTGATTTCTTTAACCTTTTCCGTCCTACCGCACACGCACACAGGCAAGCGCCTATCGCACGTGCAACCGGTGGATAAATCTTTAAACACCGATTTTACTATTCTATCTTCTAGCGAGTGGAAGGTAATAACGGCAAGCCTTCCGCCTCGGTTTAGTCTATCTACCATTTCGTAAAGAACGTCTTTAAGCCCGTCTAGTTCCCCGTTCACGCAAATTCTAAGCGCTTGAAAGGTTTTCTTTGCTGGGTGCGAGTCCTTCTTGAATTTATACGGGATGCACCTATCGATTATCTCAACTAGTTCCCCGCAAGTTACAATTGGTTTTTCTTGGCGTTTTTTGCAAATTTCGCTAACGATTTTATGGCAAAACTTTTCTTCGCCAAAATCTCTTAAAATTTCAACAAGTTTTTTCTCGCTATAAAAGTTTACAACTTCATAAGCCGATAGTTCTTGTTCTTGATTCATTCGCATATCGAGACGCTCGTCCTTTCCTAGATAGGAAAAGCCTCGCTCTCTAATATCTAATTGCATACTCGATACGCCAAGGTCTAGTAGTATTCCGTCAAAGCCCGAAATTTGAAGGTCGTTAGCAATTGACGAAAAGTTTTTAAAATTATCATGAACGGCAATAAAACGCTCGCCATGGAGGTTTTTTATGCTTTCGGAGTTTTTTATGGCAACTATGTCTAAATCAGTTGCGACGAGCGTTGAGCCGTTAGTTCGTTTCAAAATTTCTCGTGTGTGACTGCCCCCTCCTAAAGTTCCGTCGAAATAATATCCGCCGTCTTTTAGGTTAAGCGCTTCCATACACTCGTTTAGCATTACCGGGAAGTGTTTAAATTCCATACCGCTTACTGTTTGGATGCTTTGAAAATAGCGTCAAGTTTCATGCGAGTTTCTTTATTTGCGTATTTTGCTCTTATTTCATCTCGCTTTGCTTTTGACATAATCTTGATGTGATCGCCTGAGCCTACTGAAACAATATCTTTGCCAAGTTTAACAGCATCTCTAATAAGTTCGGGAATAATAACTCTGCCTTGATTATCTTCTTCAACGTTGCAAAAAGTTGAAAGGCACTCGGTAACAAGGAAATTTGAATCATCGTCAAACGGTGAAATATTTTTCATAAATTCAAACTTCTCTTCAACCGTTTCGTGAGGGTAAACAGAAACTACGTCGTCTTGCAATACGCAGAACACGAATTTCGAGCCCAATTCGTCTTTAAACCGAAATGGAATTCTTATTCTGTTTTTGGCATCAACTTGGTGATGGAATTCGCCAAAAAACATATAGTTTTTGCCTCCCTTCTTTTTTGTAATTCAATGATAACATAAATTTTGACCATTTGCAACCACTTTTGCGAATTTTTTTTAATTTTTTTAAAATTTTTTTACTTATTTTTCCGCATTATTCCTAGAGTTTTTCGAACTTATGTTCTATTTTGAGTAAAAAAGCCTTTTATAAAGCCAAAAATTGCGTTTTGCGTCCTTTCCAAGAAAATTTACTTTAGTAATTTCACCTTCGTTAAAAGTGGTGGTCAAAAATTCCACGAAATTTCCAAAACACTCAAAAATTGAGGCTTTCAAGTCATCTATGCCGTCTAAAATTTGAGCGTTTTTGTAAAAATTAGCCACAACTTTTTTTATGAAGATAAAGTGCGTGCAACCTAAAATAACGCTATCAAACTCAAATGAATATTTTGGCAAAAATTTAACAAAGTCTTGCTCTAAAAATAAGGGGGCTTTTTTCTCGATTTCTTCCACCAAACCTAAGGGTGAAAAAACCGTCAAATTTTGGCCTTGTTCCCTTTCATATTTTATATAGTGAGAATTTTTTATAAAGGGAGAATTCGCCGTTCCCTTTGTTGATAAAAGCAATGTTTTGCCCGTTAAATTTTGTATAGGCGGAGTTATTCCAAAAAACTTAATTTTGAAATAATCCTCAAGCTCTTCTAAAACGTTAGTTGATAGCGTGTTGCACGCAAGAACAACAGCCGAAAATTTTTCTATTTCAACGCTTTTTAATAAGGCTATTGCTTTTTCTAGAAGTTCGCCTTTTGTTTTGGTTCCGTAAGGCGTGTTTTTAAAGTCGGAAACGTAATAAAAATTCACCGCTTTAAAGGTAGATTTTAAACTGTTAAAAACGTTTAAACCGCCAATTCCACTATCAAACGTTAAAATATTAAAGTTATCCACATAGCATTTTATGCATATAATAATTTTTTGGCTAAATCGGTATATTATTCATTTATGCAAAACATAATTTTGCGCACTTAAAATTCCGCATTATTCCTAACTTTTTTAAACAAACACAAGATTTTATTCACACAGTTTTCACACTCGTTCAAAATTGCGTTAAATTATCCACATTTATCAACGTTTTATGTGGACAACTATTTTTAATATGGTAAAATTTCCCATAAATCAAGGGTTTTTAAGCCGTTCAAAAAGCTCACGAATTTCGTTTAAAATTAAGTTCAAAATTAAATTTAAAAATTAGAAATTTTAAAAGCTAAAAAACAATGCATAAATTTAATAGAAAAATACTAAAAAAAGAATAAATATTTTTTAAAAAGTTCTAAAAATGTTAAAAAACGCTCAAATATTCTTGCAATAATGATTTTTATGTGTTAAAATGTTCAAAGAAAATAAAGATATGCTGGTTTTCAGCAATACATAAGGAGTGAGAAAAGTGCCAAATATTAAGTCTGCTAAAAAGCGTGTTATCGTTAACAAAAAGAAAAACGCCGAAAACAGAAGTGCAATCGCTGAAGTTAAAACTTCTATGAAGAAGTTAAACGCTGCAATTGAAGCTGGCGATAAAGCATCTGCTCAAGAAATTTTTAGAGAAACATCTAAACTTTTAGACTCGGCTGTTAGCGCAGGCAAAATTCATATTAACGCCGCTGCTAACAAAAAATCTGGCTTTGCAAAACGCATTAATGCTCTTGCATAACAATATTGATTTTTTAGGGGTTACCTTTTAAAAAGACCGTTAACTTTTGTTACGGTCTTTTTAATATGCTTTTTATAGCGTGCTTCCTTAGCGGAGAACACGCATTGAGATAAATCCCTTACGGGATTTTCGATATGTTGCTAACGCAACTCGATATGCCTTCGGCTCGATATGTTTGCTTCTCAAACGAGGGATTTATCTCATATCGAATTGGAGCGTAGCGACAATATATCGAGCTTGAGCGTAGCGAGAGCATATCGAATTCATCTTTAGTGAACAAATTTCACGAAAGTGAATATATCGACAAAAAAAAACAAGAGCAAAAATAGAAGGTTAAGTCCTTTTACTTTTGCTCATTTTTGTTTCCTTAAAAACTTTAGCGTTTTTCGCTTTCATTATTATATATAACAATCTATAAAAAAAGCAAGAATAGAAGGTTAACTTTTACTCTTGCTTTTTATTAGTGCATTTTATTTCTGCGTTTGCGAACCGATTGGGCTAACTATCGAATAACCAACGTTCACAAGGTGATCCGCCACCCTTTCAAGCCCAATAACAATAGAGGTAAAATAAGGGCTATGCTCAACAACGCAAGTTCCTTTTGCTAAACGGTCGTAATGTTTAGCGGAAAGTTCCTTTTTTAATGCGTCAACTTGATTTTCAAGTTCAGTAAGTTCTAAAAGTTTAGAAGAGTCGTTATTATCAAAAACGTGTTGAGCAAGTTCAAACATTTTTAAAACTTTTTGCTTCATTGCGTCAAGTTCTTCTTTTGCCAAACTCGAAAAGACAAGCCCTTTTTGTTGCATTTGAACGCCTATCTCACCAAAATTTTCAGCATGGTCGCCAATTCTTTCAAGGTCGTTCAAAACGTGGAAGAACGCGCCCGCTTCGTTTGCTTCGTTTAAATCAAGTAGTGGTGAAAGGCTTATGAGATATTTATTGAGAGAATTATTCGTAAAATCGATAATAGCCTCGTTTTCAATAAGTTCTGCCTTGTAACTTTCGGCTTTTTCTTCCATAGCAAGGAACGATTTTTCAAGGTTTTCGTGAACAACCGATAGCATATATTCGATTTCTTTCTTAACTTGCATAAGCGCAATAGAAGGCGTTTTTAGCAAGTGGTTGTTAACAAATTTAAGTTGTCTTTTTTCATCGTCCGTTTTCTTTTCTTTTACTACAATTTCTGCAATTTTAACAAGTTGTTTAACAAACGGCAATAAAAGTAAAGTAGTAACGATATTAAATGTAACGTGGAACCACGCAAGTTGCATTTGAACGCCACCAGGAATAAACGACAATAGCCATACCACTTGCGATTTTAAAGGAAGAAGTAACACAATAAATGCAATTGAGCCTATAACGTTGAATAAAAGGTGGATGCACGCAGTTCGCTTTGCGTTGGTATTTGCTCCAATGCAAGCCATAATCGCAGTAACACAAGTTCCAATGTTTGAGCCAAGCACTAAGAAAAGCGCACCTTCAAGCCCAAGAACACCCGTGCCGACCATAGTTATGAAAATACCCGTAGCCGCAGAAGAACTTTGAATAACAGCGGTAAAGATCATACCGCACAAAACCAACAAGAGTGGAAAATCTATTTTTTGAAACAGATTAATAAAGAAATCTTTAATTTCTTGTGAAGATAGGGAATCGCTCATAAGTTCAAGACCTACGAAGATTAAACCAAACCCGCATAAAACCCCACCGATTTGCTTAACCTTTTCGCTCTTGAAAAACATCATCATAACGCCAACAAACGCAAACGCCGAAGCAACTTCATCAATCGGCAAGGCTTTGAGCGAAACGATAATACCTGTAATAGTCGTTCCTATGTTCGCGCCCATAATAATTGAAGTTGCCTGCATTAAACTTATAACGCCCGCATTAACAAAGCCAATTACCATAACGCTCGTTGCAGAAGAACTTTGAATAACAGCGGTAACTCCCGCACCAACACCTACGCCGGCGAATCGGTTATTGCTAATCTTTCCAAGCAACTTTTTCAATCCGCTACCAGCGCTTTTTTCCAAACCTCCGCTTAGCATGTTCATCCCCGCGATAAACACGCCAACACCCGCTAAAAGCAATAAAATGTGATTAAACCCCATGATTTATCTCCTTTGTATGTCTATGGTTTAATATTTTTTAATTTATCTTTAATTATTTTGAGTAAATTTTTATAAAGTTTATGTAGGATAAGAAGAGTTAAATATCTAAAACGTAACTTCTGCGTCTTTTAACTTGATTAGAGTCAAAATATTTCCATTGCGCTTGAATTTGAGTGTTATATTCTAAACACAAATTCGTTTCCAAATGGTCGATATCGTGTTCCATTAAATATTTATTAAGGTGATAAATAAAGAAACTCGTTAGCCCCGTGTTTCTATATTCTTTTTTTACAGCAATAAGCCCAAGGTCGATAATTTTTGGCGATTTTAAAATGCTAAGTAGCCTAAATAGTGCCTTAACGGACAAATGCCCGCCAGATGCTCTCATCGCCTCGCCAATATTAGGGAAACATAAACCGAAAGCAACCATCTCGTCTTTCTCGTTCAAAATACACATAATATTTTCCATTTTTAAGATGAGTTTGAACTGAGAAATAATTTCTTCACGCATTTTTTTGGTTACGGGCACAGTGCCGTAAAGGTCTTCGTAGCCCTCGTCGATAAGTTTAAAAAGCCCCTCGCCATATTTTTCAATATAGTCGTTGGTATTTTTAGCCTCGGCAATTCTAAGTTTATGCTTTTTTGAAACGTAATCCATAAGTTTTTTCATACGCTCAAGTTCATCGGGATTGGCTCTAATTTGGAACTCAACCCAATCAACTTCCTTCTTAAACCCAAACGCTTCAATAAGTTTTGGATAATAATCGAAATTATACTGCTCTTCAAACGTTTGAACTTTGTCAAACCCCTCAACCAAAAGCCCTTCACGCTCTAAATCCGAAAAACCGAGCGGACCGCAAATTTTGGTCATACCCTTTTCCTTCGCCCACTTAACACCCTCAGTAAAGAGTGCGTTAGATACGTTTTCATCGTCGATTGAGTCAAAACGGGTAAACCTAGCACGGCTTTCGCCCGTTTTTTTGTTTGAGGCAAACTGAATAAACACGCTAAGCCTTCCAACAACGTTGCCGTTATCGTCAAAGGCTAGAAAATATTCGGCTTCGGCTTGCTCGTAATAATGATAATTTTTATCAAAAATAGCCTTTTCGCTCATAAAAAGCGGTGGCACGAAAAACTCGTTTTTCTTATATAATTTATTTGGGAATTCTAAAAAAAGCTTTTGCTCTTTTTTAGTTCTAACTTTTTTTACTATCATTTTTCCTCGTTTTTTGCAAAATTTGAATAATGCAAATTTATTGTTTTATTCTAACTTTTTTAGTTAGCATACATCAATCTAATAATAAAATTCACAACTCGCTTTGGCAAAATTCTATCTAAAAAAGCAATGAGTTTATACGAAAAACCGACCACCACGCAAGGTTTCGGGTTTTTCTTTTTTAGCATTTTATATGTAATTTTAGCAACGGTTAAAGGGTCTTTTCCAGCCCTTTCGTCCTTTTCCATGCGAGCAACCGATTTTTCAATTCTTTTAGAATAAACTCCGCTTTCTATTTCAGTTTCTCTAGAATCCGTGAACGAAGTTTTGGTATCACCGGGCATAACGGCAACAACCTTAACGCCAAACGGCGCAACCTCTTCTCTTAACGCCCTAGAATAGGCTAAAACGGCTGATTTTGTTGCCGAATAGTAAGTTTGAAAAGGAATAGGCATAAACCCCGCCACGCTTGAAATATTGATGATTTTGCCCTTAGCCTCTCTTAAATAAGGCAAGCAAATTCTGCACGCTTTATCAAGCGCCATAAAGTTAAGTTCAAAAATTTTTCTTATTTTTTCGTCGCTCGTTTGCTCCACAGCGCCAGCAATACCCATGCCCGCATTATTGACGATAGCGTAAATCTCACCCTCTTTCTCATAAACCTCTTTAATAGCCTTTTCTAAAGCATTAAAATCGGTAATATCGCAGGCAATGCTTACGATTTTATCGCTTTCAAATTTCGTGCGAGCAAGCCCATAAACCTTTGCGCCACGAGATGATAAATATTCGCAAACGCTTTTGCCAATGCCTTTGGATGCGCCCGTTACAATAACTACTTTGTTTTCAAGTTTCATAATTATAAATCGTTTACGTCCACCGTTTTTAAAATTTCTAAAACTTCGGCAATCTTGTTAGAGGCAATATCTAATTGCTCTTTAGTATGCGTTGCGGTATAACTCGTCCTTAAAAGCGCTTGACCAACAGGCGTTGCTGGGGAAACAACCGGGTTTACGTAAACTCCACGCTCTAATAAGAGTTTGCACGCAAGGTATGCTTTTAAATCGTCGTAAACGTAGATAGGAATAATAGGCGTGGTGCTCTCAATTATGGCAACGCCTTTTTCCTTTAATCTATCACGCATATATTTAGCAACGTCGTTAAGGTTTTTAACACGCTCGGGCTCATTTTTTAAAATTCTAAGCGATTCTCTAGCGCACGCAACCGAAGCAGGCGTTATTGACGCGCTGAAAATAAAAGGTCTTGAAGCGTGGCGAATATATTCGCAAACTTCCTTTTTTGCCACCATATAACCGCCAAGGCTTGCAAGCGACTTTGAGAAAGTGCCCATAATAATATCAACTTCGTTCTCTAAGCCGAAATATTCAGCAGTTCCCCTTCCGCCTTCGCCTAAAACTCCTAAGCCGTGGGCATCGTCAACCATAACTCTTGCGCCGTATTTTTTAGCAATTTGAACGATTTCAGGAAGTTTGGCAATCTCACCGCTCATAGAGAAAACGCCGTCGGTTACGATTAGCGCGCCACTTTTCGTTAAATCAAGTTTAGCAAGTTGACTTTCTAAATCTTGCATATTCGAGTGCTTATAGCGAATCATTTTAGCGTAAGAAAGTTTGCAACCGTCGTAAATAGACGCGTGATTTTCTCTATCGCATAAAATATAGTCGTTATGCCCAGCGATTGCGCTAATTATTGCAAGGTTTGATTGAAAACCTGTAGAAAAAGTAACGCAATCTTCTTTATGTAAAAACTCGGCAAGTTCTTTTTCAAGTTCCACGTGAGCATCGAGAGTGCCGTTTAAAAATCTACTTCCAGAACAGCCCGAGCCGTATTTATCGAGCGCATCTTTGCCAGCCTTTATAACTCTTTCGTCGCTAGTTAAGCCAAGATAGTTGTTAGAGCCAATCATAATAACGGGCTTTCCTTCCATATTAACTTCAGTATCTTGCTTAGAAAAAAGCATATGAAAGTAAGGATAAAGCCCGCTCTTTTTTGCTTTATTTAACTGCTCATGCTTTGAGCATTTATCGAATAAATCCATAATAAAATCACCTTTTTTAATTACACATAAATTATATATAATTTATTTTTATCTTTTTTTATTTGTAAAAAATACTTTTTCATTATACCTTAATATGATAACTTAGTCAAATTTATACCGCCGTTTTTAAAAATTTAGCCATTTGTTAGCCTAAGCCAAGAACTTTAATAAAAACTACAACTTATGCAAAGAAAAAGCCACGCAAGTGGCGTGGCTTAAATTTAAAACATTTGATTATTCATTTTTCATTTCGTAGTAATTTTTTAAAACTTCAGGAACTTGAACATCTTCTTTTAAAGAAGCAATTTCGCAATAAACGTTAGCCTTCACGGTTTGCCCCATCATAGAATATTCTTCGTTAACAGCAATTTTAGCGGCTCTTATTGAATAATCTTCAGATCTAAACGATAAAATAACTTCACCGCTTGCGTCAGAGTAAGTAAGCAAATTAGCATCTTCACCCGCTTGGGCAAATTCTAAAGTATAGTCAAGTTTAAGGTTAATAAAATCTTTACCTTCGGCAACAGTAACTTTTGAAATTAAATCTTCGTTTTCAAGAACAACTTTAAAATAATCTAACGCTTGAACGAAAAGTTGGTCTACTTGCGTTTCGTAAGCACCAGCAAAGGTTTGCTTAGATAATTCAAAATTAACAACAGGATTCATTGTTTCAGCAACTTGGTCATTCATTTTTTCGTATGAATAAGCGTTTTGCTCGTCGATATAAGCCGCTAATTCAGCACTTTGCTCGTTGCCCGACATAGTTTGCGTTGCCGTAACGTATAGCGCAATGAGATTGTTAGTTCCGTCAAACGAGAGCGACATATCCGTTTTCATCGAATCATCTCCAGAACTTTGCTCGATAAGCAAATCAGTATAGTAAGCATCGCCCACGTTTTTAACTTTCATTTTGTTAGCGTCGGTTATGCTATCAATAAGAGTTTGTAATTCTTCTTTGGTTGTTTCTTTGTAGTTACCCTTAAATTCTTCGCCACTTTTGTTGCAAGCCGTTAAGGCAAACGTCATAGAAGCAACTAAAAATAAGGAAACTAAGGTTGCAAATAATTTTTTCATAAGATTTCTCCTTATTAAATTTGTTTTATTCATTATATACTATTATACTTTCAATTTCAATACTTTTTCGAAAAATAACAAAATTTTTTTAATTATTCGTCGTCAACTTCTTCATAAACGCCGAAAGTTTTCAAGGCTTTTTCGAGCGTTAAACGGTTTTTCTTCATTAACTTATCAGCCTTTTTAAACTCGTCAATCGAAAAGCACTTAAACCGCTCGATTAAATGTTGGTCTTGCATAACAGATTGAAAATATTCCATTTCATCTTCTTTTTTCATCCACGCGCAAATATATTCGCTTTTTGTTTTTAAAAGCCAAATTTCCTCTAGATAATCTTTAATCAAAGTTTTAACAGCTTTTTGAATTTCTTTTTGCTTAAATTCTTCAAAAAAGTTTTCTTTAGATAAAATTTCGTAAACGCTAGAATCGAAAAAATTAACTAAATCAATAAAATAATCAATAAAAATATAGTCTTTTTCAAGATAATTGTTCAACAAAACGTAAGCATTTTCACGTCGAATTGTTCTAGGGCTTTTATTTTCGTTCATAATTTAACCTTATATTTTTCGTTTTCATAATTATACAATTAATTCTCCTAAATTACAATACTTTTAACAAAAAATTAAATTAAAACTCTATCAAACTTTTTCGCAAAAAATATGCGCTACGAAAATTTCGTAGCGCTATTTTTTAATTGGCAGTTGCTTTGCCAACGGTTAGTGGTATTCTGTTTTTCAAAACGTTTAGAACGTAATCGTAGTAATTGCCTAAATAAACCGCAAGTTGGTCATCATTAGCAAAATCAGCCAAAGCCTCGTTATTATCTTCAAAATTGCGATAGTAATCTAAAACGATGCCCGCCATCCTAAGTTGATGGTTACCCCTTATTTTGTTAATGGTAGATTGAATATCGATAACGTCTTTAGACGTTTCATACTTTTTTTCCTTCTCGGTTATTTCGTTATTATATTTAATAGCCTCAACAACCTTTCTATCACGCTCATCTTGCAAAGTTTTCAGTTCCTTAGCAATTTCACTTTTCTCATTTTCGTCAAGGCGTTCAAGCGTTTTATGAAGATCGTCGTTAACCTTTTCAATTTCGGCAAGATAATCCTCTTTTTTCTTATCGCTATCTTCATCAATTTTAGTCTTTTCGCTAACGTTTTTATCTGCAAGGTCGGCTAAAGATGAAAGCGCAATGCTAGAGCGTTGAATTCCACGCTTAACGGCTTGGTTTTCAACGTCTTTTATGGCTTTAGAATAATTGGAATCAGCCACAGCCTTTTTTTCTTGAGCCTGCCTTTGCAAATCTTCAATGCTTTTAGATAATGAAAATTTCTTGCCTTCACTAGAAGATGTTGCCGAATTTCTTTGCGTATCGTATTTTTCTTTCAAAGTGCTTTTTGCAACTTCTAAAAGTTCATCGTCAGTGGGCGCAACGTAATCGATTTTTTCAAGATCAATTTCTTGGCTTACCTGCTCAAGCGCCTTAATTTCGTCAAGCAAACTAGCGTTGATTTTTGACAACCTTTCCAAAAGGTCGCCTTTTTTAGTAATGGTATCACTCATATTTTTCTCCTAAAATTTTATAGTTTTGTCCGCGCCGTATAAGCGCTAAGTTAGAATAAATCGGCAAATATTCGTCGCCAAACCCAACGAACGATTTTTCACCGCTTTTTAAGTTTTGCTTATAAATTTTGCCCTCAACGGAAAAGGTAACAAAAAGTTCGCCACCTTGTTCAAACACGTTAAAGCATTTTCCTTCACTTAAATTTCGTATCATAGTTATCTCCTTTTCTTGGGGAAGAATTTAATTAATAAAAAACTTTTGGT
Organism: Christensenellaceae bacterium; assembly: GCA_045534575.1. Taxonomy (GTDB): domain Bacteria; phylum Bacillota; class Clostridia; order Christensenellales; family Borkfalkiaceae; genus UBA4636. The sequence continues at coordinate 175,330 of JAZSJZ010000004.1, read as the reverse complement.
TTATCGTCAAAGCCGATAACTATCACAACGTTTTCTAAATCTAGCGAAGAAAAAACCTCTTTTCCGTGATAAGGCGTGTTGGAAACAACAAGGTTTAACTCCTCATCGAAAGAAAACTTTTTCACAGCGCCCCTCTCTACCACGAAAAACCTTGCCTCATCTTCCATTCCCTTTGTTCCGCAAAAACTTTGAGCCTCACTTTCAATCTCGATTTTTTTAATAACTTGTTCAGTCGTTAAATCGATAAGTTCAACAAAAAAACCGCCTTTTGTTTTTTCCATCGTTACAAGATATTCGTTTCCTATCGTGGAAAACTTAAACCCGTCAACATCAGTTACTTCAAACATCTGGTATGTTTCTTCGTTGCTCACGTAATCAATTCTAGCCGAGCGTTTTGCGCCGTTATAAAACGAAATTATTCTCGCCCCGCCAAAGTTGAAAACTTCCATTTTTGAATTGAAATCAATCTCGCTTAAAAACCCGAACGCCGAGCCTTGAACTTTATTTAAACTTTCGCCGTTTTCTAAAACAATCAAAAGTTCGTTCTCGCCGAGCGCTAAAAAAACTTTAAGTTCAATTTCGCCCTCAGCGGGCATATAAACTTGTTCAACAACCACGCCGTTAAACAAAACGCTAACCTTTTCACTCTCGTTCAAAGTGGAAAGCGATAACCGAATTTTAGCAAACGAATTTAAAAGCCCGTTAAACTTAAAACTCAAAACGCTTTTACCACCGCTAACTGAATTAGAAAAATCATCAAGCGAAAAATAAATTTCTTTCAAGCCGTTTTTAATAAGTTTATAGGTCGAATTAAGTCTTTTTTCTAATCTTTCAACCCTCGTTGATAAATCGTTCATCTTTCCTCCTTAAAAATAGTTAAAGTTAAGCGTTAGTTTTGAAATTTTAGCGTTTTTCTCTTTAGAGAAAACCCTAACCCAAAACTCCGTGCCGTATAGCCCAACAACAATTTCCTTAAACTCACCCGAACCACTTGCAACAAAAGTTTTTTCGCCCTCATCGCTTGAAAAAGTAAAACTTGCCGAGCCTTTTAAATAAAACGAAATTTTTGTTAAAGCCTTTCGCTTTTCATAGTTAAAATCGCTTGCTTTCGATTGCCAAATCTTGTTAAGATTTACGTCAAAAACCCTAGCCACGTCATCTAAAACGCCAATTCTTTTATCATCCTTTACGATAAACACAACCGTGTTTAAAAGGCTTTCGTGCACCGCTTCAAAATGCAAAAATTCCTTGCCTTTAAAAAGATAACAATCGCCCGTTTTCACGTCATAACAAACAACGGCTTTTTCCTTTTTGTCTTCAAACTTAAACGTTGTTTGACAATAATATTTTTCGTCAAAATAAGTAGCAAAGTTTTGATTTTTTGAAATCTCAAAAAGGTAAGCGTTAATGCTGTTTGCAATCTTTTTTGTGGAACTTCCCGAAAACGAGTAAAAGCCACTATCAGTTAAATAAATAATAGAATTTCCCGTTTTTGCTATGCTTTCGCCGTAAATTTTCACCCTTTCGCATGGAATATTGGTTGCAAAAAACTCCGTTTGGTCGTTAGGCGCATAAAGCCTAGTTATTCCAAATTCTCTAAAAATATAAACGTAGCCCGAAAAAGACACAACCTTTAAAAGTTTACCAAGCCCGTCTTGAAAATCGATAAAGCCAGCCTCATCTAAAGAAACGAACCAATTAGTTGGGTCGAACGAAGTTGAAAACCAAAGGCTCGTGCCTTCGCCCTTCGTCGTGATAAAAAGCCTTTCGTTATGCACGCACATTGAAGAAACTTCAGGCGCAAAGTGCGAAGAAAAACTCTCGCCGTCATAAACGATTAACTCGTTTTTGCTAGATAGTAGCAAAACGTCAACGCCGTTCAACTTGTAACTAACGCCAACGGGCGCGCTTTCAAAACTCAAACCTTCAACCACACAAACGCTTCCGTCAACAAGCGAAAAATCATAAAGATTTTTATCACTTGCATAAACGCACAAATGGTCATAGTCAACTTGTTTTTCCTCATCAAAAAACGGTCTATAATAACTTTTTACAGCATAAACGCCGTTTGGAAGTTCAATTTTTATTCCGTTCACCTCTAACGGCTTAACGCCAAACCCGTCGCTGAGTGCGCCTGATTTTAATGAAAAGTTAAAACTTTTTTCGGGGCGTGTTATAGAACTTAGTTTTTCGTCAACACCGCCGTCAAAGCCGAGCGAAAAATCGTGCAGATTAACTTTAAAACTTTTCTTTTTTGGAATTTTCATTATTGCCACGCCCTTTGTTTTAAAATTTTGCGCTTTTTCTTAATGGAATAAGTTTTTATCGCATCTTCAAATCTATTTCGCCAAACTATCGCCTCATCGAAAAGCCCAATGGTCAAGAAATATTCGGCAACCAAACCGCTACCTAGAACACGCAACGAAAATACGTTTGAAAATTCGCACTCGTCCTCTAAAGCCGTTGGTTTTTTAGGCGCGCGCTCGTATGTTACGGTAATTTTTTTAGCGTCAGTTTTTAAATGCGTTAAAAGGTTTTGGAATTTCTTATTTACGCCGTTTTCTTCAACTTTTAAAATTTTAGTTGGTCGAAATTCAAAATTTTCATAATAGAAATTGCCGTCATCACTTTCTAGTTCTTGAAAACTTACAAGCGGTTCAATCTCATCGCAAAGTTCGCCCACAAGAAGGCTATAGCAAGATAAAATTTTCTCAACTTCGCTATCTTCAAAATCGACTTCTTTTCTTTTAATTTTTTCCTTTAGTTCCTCTCTTCCGCAAACGTCAGCAACGTAAAATAAAATATCGCCTATCGTCATTTTACCCCCCTTTAAAAAACCGTCCTCACCCCTAAGTGAAAGGGTGAGGAGATTTTTTTTGACTAATTTTTTAATTTTTTTAATTTAGCCGTTTAAAACTCAATTTAACTTTTTAATAAATTTAATAAGTTTTTACGCTTCCACAATACCTGTTAGCATACCTTGACCGCATGGTTTTGCGCAGATAAGGTCGGCATATTTAACTAAAGTCGCTGAGTATGAAGGAGTTCCTGCAATTTGCTTTAACACCTTTCCGTCTTCGCCTTCTAACCACTTCCAATCGCAAAGTTGATGCAAAGTAAAGTCGTTAGTATTTAGTAAATACATCGTGCCCTCAGGACAAAATCTGTCGGAAATAATAGGAATACCGTTATAAGAGAGCGCCTTGTAGCCACCTTGAAGTTCCATATAGTCAGTGTTTCTCTTATAGGTTGCAAGGTGCTTCATAAACGCGCGCTTTACCCCTGACGAGCAAACGATAAAGTTTACTTGGCTTCCAGCGTTCTCTTCTAAAGTGTCAATGGCTTCTTGAATAACGTTTTCAGAAATTTCGCCAACGCCGTCTTTCATATAAGGCACGAGCCATTTATGAGTATCCCTAGATAAGCCGTAAAGATCGCCAGTTGATTTGAAAATTGCGCCAAGACCGGTGATTTCTTGATTATACGAGCCTTGAACGGTGATGATGCAATCTTCAGTAATAGCATCTGCCGAAAGAGCCGTGCCAGTTACCGTGATAGTCTTGTTTGCTCTATCGATTGCAGTAATTCTGCGAGCGGTTGCAGAAGAAATTTCATTGCCGTCGCTCGTTCTAAAATCAACCACGATGCCTTCGATTAAGTTCTTAACGCTATCAACTATAGCGCTGTTGCCCTCAACCGAAACAACTTTTGCTAAAGTGCCTGTGCCGTCGCCGTAAAGCATTCTGCCAAAGTTAAATGAAGACGCCTTTAAAAGACCTTCCATTTCAGCGTTTAAAAGGTTTACGAACGCACCCGCTGAATTTTCACTTGCTCTAATTGCCTTGTCCGAAAGTTCAATAGTGCCGTATAAATTCTTTAGGCTCAACGTGAATTGTTCGTAGTTGTTGCCAGCAGCCGAAGGAAGATTTCCCGTTTCAGTGCCTGCGCCAATACCGCCGTTAATGCCGTATTGAGCAAGACGTTTAATTTCTTTACCCCAAACGTCTTGGGTAGATTGTTTAATCTTGGCAAGAAGTGGGTTCGAGTTTGTGTTGATTTGCTCGGTTACCACGCCAAGATATAAAGTTTTTAGTGCGTTATCCGCACTTGACATTGTTACCATCATTTTCTCCTTTTCTATCTAATTTTGATAATTTTTTTTGCAAGAGCGTTTGCTTCTTGCATAGTTTTGGGCTTGTCCGGTGGATATAAAACTATCTCACCGCCACCCACGAACTTTGCTTTTTGCCCTTCTAGATAGGTTGAAAGATACGAGCGGATAATTTCGTCTTTAATCGTCGTTCCCTCGATTTGACTCATCAACTCGTCCTTGCCGATTGGTTTTTCCTCTAAAGCCTTTTCTTCTAGGAATTTGATATACGCATCGTTTAGCGTATTCACGTCGCCTAAATAACCAAAGTCTTTGATTAAAACTTCTTTTTGGGCGTTTGCTAGAGGATGTTCACTAAAAAACTCCTCCGTTGTTTTAGTAAGTGCTTGTTCTTGGCTAATATTTAAAGGGGCTTTCGCCTTTTCTTCAATAGTCGCTTTAAGTTCAAGATTTTCCTTCTCAAGCTCCTTGAGTTTTTGACAGCGTTTGGTAAATTCAGCCTCAAGCGAGCCGTAGGCTTTTATGAGAGATTCCACGTCTTTAAACTTAGTTAATGAAATTAAATATTCGCTCTTGCCCTCATCTTTTGGCGAACTTTCCACCGTTTCGCCCACTTCTACCGCTGTAGTTTGCAAGGAATTTTCAATTTTCTCATTTTCCTTTTTCATTTTATCTCCCCTCCTTACTCATTTTCCTTTAAATTTTCTTGCCCTTTCCCCATTAAAGCGTTTGCAATCGTTTGCTCCTCGCTTAAAATGGAAAGTTGCGTTTTTTTGTGCTTTGCAATATGCTCAGCCAAAAGTTTTTTAGTTTCATCTTTTTTCTTTAACGAATTTATCTCACCCGATAAAAGATATCTCGTGTGCTCTAAAATATGCACGTCGTGGTCGTCGTAATCTTCAACCTCAATACCTTCTAAAACAGTGAGATTTTCTTCGCTAGCCCTAGAAATATGAAGATTGGTTAAATCTTGTGTGTTATCAAGCGTGCCGTAGCCTAAAATTTCTAAAAGTTTTGCTTTCGTTCTAGAATTTAGCGTGCCGTCGCTTTCGGTTAAAAGCCCCGCTTGAAGAAGTTCTAAAACGGCGTTCTTCTTTTGCGCTGGTGTGTTAGATAACTCGTTTTCGGTATCGAACACAACGTCGTCGCTGGTGATATCGCTAGAATTAAAGTAGAATAATTCTGCCGTTTTGTTATCGCCAACGATTTTCATCATCCTCGTTTGCGTTGCAAACTGCTTAAACAGCCTAATTATCTGCTTTGCCACGAATTTTATTGCCGTTTTTGCGTTCTCTGCGGTAATTGAAAGCCTCGTTTCGTCTTGCTCGATAAGAAGTTGAATTGCAACACCACTAGTAATATTAGTAGGAATTAGCGAATTTCTAGAAACTTCGCTAACGCCACTGACCGTTACAAATTCATTTGTTAATCTTTCTTCTTCGTAAGTAAAATCAAGCGGAACACTTTGCGCTTGCATCATACGTGGCGGTTGACTTCCTTGCCTATAAACAATAACCTTGCCCGGTTGAAGCCCTTCTTCCGTTAGCATATCGGTATCGCACGAGCCGTCCTCAACCGTTAAAACGCCAACGCTTACTCTGTTTAAAAACTCGTGCTTGCGGTTCTTAACTGCGTTATACGCTCTTTGCACGGGAATTACTCGCTCTATTACCGACGCACCGAAAAACATTCCCGCTTGCGCTATGCAGTCTTGCTTAACGAAAGGAAAATCGCGCTTATCGTTTGCGCCGTTCACGTATGGCAAATCTCCAACGAATAAGAGTTCGTCGCCCGCAACGATAGTTAATCTTCCGTTAGGATGCGCAATGGTCGGTCTTTCGTATTTTTCAATTAAAATAGCGCAGTTACCTACAGTTTTGTTCGTTTGTGCATTAGTTAAAATCGCACCGCCTTTAGAAGAACTATCAAGACTGAAAACGTCTATCTCTTCGCCTTTTACTCTAACGCCGTAAACGGCTTCGATATCGTCAACGCTAACAGCCCTTGCATGGATTAAACTTTTTTGCTCGGCTAAGTCTTGGCGGAACAAACTCTCCGGGAAAATTTCGTATGGCGAAACGGCAAGAACGTCAACGTCGCCCTCAGTAACACTCACTCCGTCAACATTACCTAAAACCTTACCTTCTTTGTCGTTCCAAACAACTTTATAAAACGCAGAGCCACACGTTTCAGCCCATAAAGTAACCTTTGCAATAATGCTTCCCAAATCAATTCTGTTGCAAGTTGCGTTTAACACGTTCGATGAAATTTTTGCAGTTTTTAAATCTCGCTCTTCGCCCCCAACCGCTCTAACGCTCATAGCAGGGCGCACTCTAGATAACTTTGCAAGCCTCGTTTCAACAATAGGCGCAACGTGGTTATAAACGTTTCTGTTTTGCCAATAAAAATCGCTATCTTCATCTCTAACTTCGCCGTTTGGCGCAACTTGGCAGTATTGATTTCCCATAAGAAAGTTAGCGTTTAAGTTCCATTGCCTTTCCAAAAAACGCCTGTCTTCTCTTCGTTTTTCAAAATCTCTTTTGATTTCCGCAACAATTTCTTCCTTAAACTTTTTTAAATCTTTTTTCACTTTTTTCCTCCTTTAAGATTGCTTTTTTAAGTTCTAAAAAACAATCTTCACAAAGATGAATTTCGCCTTGATTTTTATCAAAAGTCAGCCTATAGGTCGATAAAGCGCCACAAGGCATATCACAAACGATTTTGATTTTTGATTTTTCAATCTTCATTTTTCTCCTCCTTTAACAATTTTAAAAGCCTTAATTTTTCTTTTTCTAACTCCTCGTCGGTTAAGGCTTTCAACGGCTTATTCATATGAATTTCATCAAGAATTATTTTTGCCGCTTGATAGTCTGGCGGAACGTGTTTTTTTGTTACCTTCTTTTTAGTAAGTTTTAAAGTGCCGTCTTCTTCTTGATACTCTTCAACCACCTCTTTAGATTCGTAACCAACCGCCTTTTTAGCAAGCGCATTTTTTATTTTCTTTTCTAGCCCATCTTTCACGTTATCCTCCTCGTTTTAATTTTCTCATAAGCCTCTCCTTGTCCTTTTGAACCGAAGTTTTAGGCACTTGTTGCCTATCGCTTTTCGGTCTTGTCATTAAATAATATCTAAGCTCGTCCATCGCGTGGTCATCTCGCTTAATGGGGCTATCGTCTTTTCCCCAATAATAGCCCTTAAATTCCCTAATCATATTCGGGCAATTTTTAAAAACGAACAATTTTTTCGCCTTTAAATATTCCTTAACTCTTGCAATCCCCGAAAACATATCTTTATTAACCTTTGTGTTCACGTTAATTCCGTTTTCTAAAAACAGTTCGGCTACCGATTTCGAAGATGAAAGCGTTCTTTGGTTAGACGCACTATCAATAAGGCTAGAAATTCTGCCAAAACTATCTCTTTTCCAGTCGAGGCTATCGCAAATTTCTTTTATTTTTTCTGCGTGATACGATACTTCTTTGCCCTTTTCATAATGCTCGGCGATAACGTAAACGTTGTCGTCAAAATCAACGGCATAAAAATGGCAAGATAGTGGGTTGTTAAGCCCGGGGTCAATAGACAAGTTGTTATACCACTCTTTTGGCACTTTGAACGGCTCAATAACATGCACGTTTTCGTCAAACTCACGATATACCAAACCGCTATTTGAACTAAATCTTCCGTATCTTCTCGATTCTAACTGCTCGCTAGATAAACTCTCCGTTAACTTCTTAACTTCCTTTTTATCAAGATACGGGTTATCTGCCCACTCCATAAACTCATACCAAACTTCGGGTGAGTTAAATTTATTCATATAAATTTCGTCGTAAATAAAGGTCAAGCCCTTAAGCGGTGTCATCGTACCAAAAATTTCGCCGTTTCTATCTAAAACTCTCATTTTGCACTCTTCGTAAATATCTTTAGGCGGTTCTTCGTCAAACCACACAAAATCTAGCGACGAGCCTTGAAATTTTTCTCGCCCCTGATCGCAACTTTTAAAGCCGATAGTTGATAGCCCTCCAAACGCATTTTTAATAATAAGTTGGTCTATAACACCGTTTTCGGGGCTATCTTTCCTACCTTCAGCCATAATAATATCGTGAATAAAGTCTTTTCGAAGGTAGTGCAAAATCTTTTTTTGAGCAACGTCCCTTTGCACTTGAGACGATAGCGAAACAACCCAACCAAACACGTTATTCTTATTTTTTTTGTAAGGGTGAATTCCCCTTGCTAAGTAAATTGCTTCAACCGCACCGCACTCAGTTTTTCCACTTCTGTTTCCGCCAAAAACCCACCGATTTTTCTTTTTGCATTTATGAAACTCTATTTGCTTTTTGTGTTTTTTCTTGCCCTTGTTATAATTTGCAAGATTATCTTCATCTTTTCTTTTTCGCTGAATTTCTTCTATCTCGATAATTTTTTCTACAATCTCCCTCATTTTTGACAAACCTTTACTAAATTTCCTATTTTTTCTTAAAAATCTCATTTCGATAAACTTTATAATAATGTTTACTATGAAGAAATTTATCTTTGTTTTAATTGCATTAATATTTTTAATGCCACAAAATAAAATAACTTTTGCTAATGTGCGGTATGACTATGCTATGATATCAAACGATAGCGCTCCGTTTTATGCCGATTCTAGCCTTTCAATCGTAAAATTCAACCTACCAAAAACGTATTTTGTTAAAGTTGTTGAGATTTTTACTGATTATTCACGCGTTATTTATATGAATTCTAACGAAAACTTACCTAAAGTTGAAGGCTACGTTGAAAACATAAATCTAGAATTTGTTTCGTTCACACCAGATAGTCCTAGCCCAAAAACTTGTTTAACGCTAAATAGTGATGAAGTTTTGTTTAGCGATCTTTTAAACTTAACGCCAAAAACAGTTCTTTCGGTTAACTCTTTAGCCTATTACTATGGCGAAATAACCTTTAGTGGCGAGAGTTACGTTTACGTTTATTCTCAAGGCTACGTGGGCTATGCGCGGAAATCTGCGTTTAATCAATTCACAATCCCCCACCATAAAGACTACGTTGAACCAACGATAGACACTTCTTCAAACAATCAAACTTCAGTATCGGTAAACGAAAATCAAAACCCTAGTAGCGCATCTACAATTTCAACCGAACAAGTTATCGTTATTGCTCTAATACTTCTTACCATCGTTTTTGTTATTTTTCTCTTTTTCAAACCAAACGATAAAAAAGTTATGCAAGAAGCATTTTTTAATGATGACGACTAATTTTGAACGAAATTAATAATGGTTTTCAAAGGCGAGAATTAACTCGCCTTTTTATTATTATTGATAAATTTTGGTCGCTCAAATTTTGATAGCGGAGAATAAATCTTTTTAGAGCGTTCAAACTTTAGTTTATAGGTTTTAAATAAATCTAATTTTGAATATTCACTATCTATCACATCTCTTGTTAGCCCTATGCAATCGAGCAAAAAACTAAACCGATTCAACGCTTCGTTTTGCTTTCTATAATATGAGCGCATTGAATAACTAAACTCGCCTATAGGTCGAATATCAAAGAATTTATACGCAACAAGTTCATATTCGTGCTTATCTAAACACGCTAAAACTCTATCGACCAAATCCTTAAGTTTAAGTAGTTTATTCTTCTGTTCAATCATCGAAAGAACGTCATCGCAAAGCTTCATAGTTGATTCTCTTGACGAGTGCGAATAGACACATTTTTTAAAAATCTTCCTCTCTATTAATGAAATTTCACCTAAAATTTTAGGATACATTGTTAAAATAATTCTTGCGTTTTCCACTTTCAGCACCTCCTTCGTTCCATTTCATTATATCGCACAATTTTGATTTTTGAACAACATATGCCATTTTTGAACAAAAATCCGCAAAATATTTTTTATTGCATATTTTTCAAGCAAGTTATCAACCCACAATATTTTTTGCAAATTTGTTCGAACATATGTTCGATAATATATTACCACTAAAAATTGCCAAAACGAATAACATATGCCAAAATTTGGTAAAAAATTTTTTTCACTTAAAGTTTTGGGTGCTATATTTATAGAAATATTTAAGTTTATAATATAATCTTTAAAAATACCTTGAAAAATCTTTTATCTTTATGTTATAATTTATTTAGTATTTATTCGAGGTTACTTATGAAGAAGGTTTTTGCATTGTTTTTAACGCTGTTGTTTGTTTTAGCGATAGGTTTTTCTACCGCTACGGCTTTTTCAATGACTGAAAATAAAATTTCAACCTCGATTGTAACGCCAGCCTCTTACGAAGAGTTTTGCGACCTTAACTCGCCTATCGACGTTTATCGAGATGAAGATATTATCGTGATAGCCGAAGCCAATCGCATAATAACCTTTTCAAACGAAACGTTTAAATTTTACCCACTCACAAATTACAATATTTCAAAAATCTCTTATTTCTTAGGCTACGTTTTATTCCTTTCGAACTCTAGAATTTACTCGTTAAATCTTGAAACGAGTGAAATTTTTGAAACGCCCGTAAACGTTGCAACTTTCTTTACGCTTTATGGCAATACGCTTGTTTCAAACCCTTCAAACAGCGTTTACTATTACGCTATTTCACAAACGGAAACGGGGCTTGAGTTTACGATAACGCAAACGTTCAACCTTGGCTATAACGTTTCAGCAATGGCGCTAGATAAAGATTATCTTTACTTTTTCCACGAAAAGAAACTTTATAAATTTGTTGGCGGAAGTTGCCAAGAGGTTATCAACAACCTACCAGCCGAAAGGTTTTCTGCCGTTATCAATAATAAAGTTTACTTCACCTCTCCAAACGGGCTTTATGAGATTGACGTTGCCGCCTCTTCCTTAAAAACACTTGCTGTTAAGAGCGAAAAACTAGAACTTGGTAGCGTTTATGAGCCACAAGGTGTTTTTGTTTTCAATAACGCACTTCTTCTTTGCGATAGTTCGCTAAACGCCGTTGCTCTATATGACCTTCAAAATTATGGGTTTACCGATTACGCTATAACTTCTAGATCTGACGCTGATAACAGAATTTCTAGCGAAGTTTACGATATTTCAGCGGGGAACAATAAAATTTACGCACTAGATAACAACGCCGTTAAGGTTTATGACACCGAGAATAAACTTCACTACTCGCTCTCGCTATCAGGTTTTCAAGGCGCTAGCATTATTTCAGTTTTAGATGATTACATTTTGCTCTCTTCCGGCTCTAACACCTACCTTGTTAAGGAAGAAAACGGAAAACTAAGTCAAGTTCAAATAAAAACTGACGTATCTTCATTTAAAAACGTAACGTCTATTTGCAGTTATGAAGACGCGTTTTACTTTATCAACAACGAAACGATAAGTAGCAATCAATACGCAGTTATTTATAAATTGTCGCTTTCAACTTTAGAAATTTCGTCTATTGGCGCAATCGCTGGGCGTGGTGATTTGATTGAGGCTGATTTGTTTGGCAAAATTTATATCTGCGTGTTTGACGCAAGCCAACAAACCTATTCAATTTATTCTTCTCAAATTAGCGAGATTAACCCTACGCTTTTAGTTTCGTTGCAGTCAACGCCACTATCATTCGTGGTTGATTTTGAAACTAATCTTTACGTTTTAGTTAGCGGAAACGAGATTTTGAAATTTACTAACCCAAGTTACGCTGTTACTTCAAGCCAAATTTCGCTATCACAAAACCTTCCTAGCCAAATTTCAGCAAAGAAAATCTGCTTGCTAGAAGCAACCAATCGAGCGTTTGCTCTTTATGAAGGTTTTATCGTGGAACTAGGCACTGAACTTGAAATTTCCACTCCACAAAAACTTCAAATTCCTAACGATTATGAGAACAAACTCAATATCTCACCAGAAATTGTTACCGTGAACGAGGGTGCAAAAATTTTCAAAATTGACCTTCCTTCCCACACCAAAGAAGACGAATTTTTCAAATACGTTAACTACGAGCAAACTAAAACAACTTTAAAGTTTGTTAAACTTTTTGAAACGGATAGGTATTATCTCGTAGCAAACGCAGAAGGATATTATGTGGTAAGAATTACTGACGTAACCTGTGATAGCGCAGTTTTCAAAACGGAGAATAAAAAGGCGTATCTTGTGAGCAACGCAAACACCTACCTTTACCCAGTTATTGAAGATTATTTTAAAAACCAACCGCTTTCAACTAACCAAGAAATTACAGTCATTGCAAGCCTAGATTTTAATGGCGTGAATTATTCCTTAATTAAATCGGGTGAAAATGAGGGCTACGTTCCAACAAGCATGCTCAAAAACAGCATTGCAACAAGTTCTATTCCTCAAAACTATAAAACTAAAACCATTGGAGCAAAGAAAGCAATCGTTTACGCTGAAGAAGGTCTTTTAACGCAAATTGGCGAAATTTTAGAAAACTCAACCGTTTATATTCTCGAAGAAAAAAACGGCGTTGCTAAGATTATTTATAACGATGGCGTTGGTTATATTAACTCATCATTTATCGTTGACGCAGGATACTATTCAAAGCGAAATTTAATAGTTATTTTAGTTTTATTCATTGGAATTTTCTCAACTTCAATTTACTTATTAAAAACTAGAGTTTTTGGCAAGAAAAAATAACAAAAACCGCCCTATAACTTCGTTAACGGGCGGTTTTTAAATTTTAAGCACTTAAAAGAGCGAGCAAAATTTGCTCGCTCTTTTATCATTTTTTCAACATTTTTTTAAACACTCTTACGATTTTAATAAAAACTCTTCCAACAATTTTTACGGGTAAAAAGCACCAAACTTTTACCCAAAAATTATATGATTTTGAAGATGCGTCAACGTATTTTCCCTTCTTATAATAGCCTTCCATAACGGCTAAAATTTGCTCTTTTTTAAGTGGCGGGTCGCATTTAGCAACGTTATCGCCAATAGTTATAACGATGCTTTCGGTTATTTTTTTAACGCGGTGAAGAACAAAACTTCCGTCTTTTCTTTCAAACAACACGCACGAACCCTTTTTATAAGGCAAATTCTCAGGCGTTTTTAAAACTACGGTATCTCGCCCAGCGACAATAAACGGAAGCATGCTAACGCCTTTTGGCTTTAGAGAAACAACACCGAAACGCTCCAAAACTTCTTTTAAGTTTGAATTATCACTCGTGCTATTCATCGATAACCTGCGCCTTTACTAATTGCTCAATAAACTTTTTGCAGTGCAAAATTGCCTTTTCTTCGTCAACATCATATTCTTCCATAAGCTTTTTAGCAAGGTCTTTATAATCTTTTGAAGATTCTAGGTTTTTCCACATAAATTCGGCTGTTTCGTTAAGGCTTATTACGCCATTGAACTTTGACGCCATTTCACCAACGGCAACAACTACCGATTGCTTGCCTACTTTTTTTAATACAAAACCTTCTTTAATTTTCATAAAAACTCCTTAATTCCGTCAAAAACTATTTGTGCGGAAGTTTTTTCGTTTGCGCATTTGATTTTTACTATTTTTACCTTTTTGAAAAACTCATCTAAAAGTTTAAAAAGATTGTCTATTAATTCTTCGTCGTTAAATCTTAAAATTTGCTCCATAAAAAGCGGAATTACTAAACTTTTATCAATTTCCTCAACCGAAGTTTTTTCCGCCCTTTCAATAAAGCACAAAACTTTAAGTTTTACCCTAGCATTGCTTGATAAGCCGTGCTTTCCGTTCCAAGGGCTTCCGTAAGCGTAAAACTCGCCGTTCTCTAGCCTAATAAAAGGCTTATCGTCGTTGATATATTTAACTAAATCGCCAAAAGTTTCCTTCCAATATCTTGCGTGGGTTGATTTGCCCGTGCCAGACGGCGCTGAAATTAAAATAGCACTATCGTTATAAGCGATTGCCGACGAGTGAAATAAAAGCCCTTGTTTATGCTTTAGAAGCGTTTTTGAAATTTGTGAAGCGATAACCAAAAATTCTGCGTATGCCCTTGAGCCGTTACCAAAACGAGTTAAAACGCTTTCAACTTCATCTTTTGGCGCAGAAATTTCAAATTCTGCTTGTTCAAAAGTTCGATAAGGCGCTAAATACGGCAACGCGTTCTTATATTCTAGATTGATTTTAAAATTTACGCCCGCAATTGAATAAACCATTTTAGCCCCCTTTAAACTTATATTTAATATAACACTTAGGCTAAAATTTGTCAATATTAACGAGCAAAATTAAACGATATCCTTTAAATATTGCGTTTTTTCGTTATTTTCATCGCCAAATTCGGCGTCAACATCAAACTCGTCGCAATTATCGCCCGCAACTAAGCGAGAAATTGAAACTTCATACGCTGTGAGCGTTCGAATATCTTCATCGCTAAAGCGTTTTTGATATTCGCGCGATTGAATTCTGCCAGATAGTGCAACCTTATCGCCAACGCACAAATTTTTAACAAAACGCGCATTTCTACCCCACGCAATGCAAGGAATATAATCCGATTTATTATAGGCACGATTTACTGCAATCAAAACGTCGCAAATTTCACGATTAAAAGGTGTGGTGCGATAGGTTGGAGTTTTGCAAACATAGCCAATGAGTGCTATTGCATTTGGATTTTTCGGCTCTAAAACGTTTACGATTTCTCTAACGAAAACGGTGAGCATTAGTTTGCTTTTGCCATCAACTAACTTGTTATAACTTCTAAATTGACCGTAAAACGCTATTGTTGAGCCAACATCTAGAGCTTCTTTTTCGATAAGCCGTTCCGATACGGTTACGGGCAAAATATCTTCTTGACCGGACAGCCTTTTCACAGCTAAATTCATCTCGTAAAAGCCTTCGCCGTAAACCTCGTGCGAGAACACCTTTTGAGATACGATTTTTCCACATAAAAACACTTTATTGTTTTGTTTTTCTAGCATATTTTTCTCCTTAAAACTTTGTTTTTCTTATATTTTTATTAGTTTTTTACATACTTTTAATCGTTTTATTCGTTCTTAATTTGTTTTCCCGTTTGGTCGATATAAAAATTATCGTAATAAATAAGTTCGCTAATTTTAACAAACTCATAACCTCGCCCAGTTAAATTTGCAAAAATTTCGTCAAGCGCTTTAGCGGTGTGAAGTGCGTTATTGTGGCACAAAATTATCGAGCCCGAACTAACCTTATTTATTATTCTTTTAGCAATTTCGTTTGCAGATAAATCTTTCCAGTCGAGGCTATCAACGTCCCACTGAATAACGGAAAGATTAAGTTCGTTAGCCTTATTTATTACCGCGTTATTATATTCGCCAAACGGCGCACGGAACAATTTTACCTTTTGCCCAGTGATAGCCTCTATGCTAGAAACGGAAGTTTTAAGTTCGTTTTCGATTGCTTCGTTTGAAAGTTTACTCATATGCGGGTGCGTTGCGCTGTGCGTGCCTATCTCATGCCCACGCTCAACGATTTTTTTAACGTAATCAGGGTATTTATCTACCCAAAATTTAACGGCAAAAAAAGTGCACTTAACGTTAAATTTATCGAGCGCATTTAAAATTTCGTCAGTTTTTTCAACGCCCCAAGCGCAGTCGAACGATATGGCTATTTTTTTATCTTCTCGCTCAACGCTATATATTGGAATTAACCTTTTTTCGCCAAGACTAAAGGCATAATCGATAAAGGAATTGCTAATAACGAAAACGATTGCCACAACGGTAAAGACTGATAAATAAATGAGCCACTTTCTTTTCAAACTGTTCCCTCCTATAATAGCAAAACAAAATTAAAAAATTTTGTCGAAAAAGATAGAAATTAATGTAAAAATGTCGATTGTAGAATTTATCTAAAATATATTATTTTGCTAGCATTTTTATTACAAAACGCAAAAAAAAAGATGCAAATTTTTTGCATCTTTTCTAATTAAAATATTGAGTTAATGAAGTTATAGGCAGACTTTTTAGTTTTTCATACACAAAACCGCAGCGCCTATTATGCCTGCATCTTTTAAACTTGCTTGAACAAGTTTAACTTCTGGGCCAAAGTCTTTTGCGTAAATTCCTTCTTTTAAAAGTTTTCTAAGTGGCACGATTAAATCATCGCCAGACAAGGCTATCCCACCGCCTAAAATGATTGCTTCTGGCCTAAAAATATTAGCAACGTTGATAAGACCTATTGATAGTTCAAAAATATAATTTTCAACGACATTTTTCGCAGTTTCGTCTATTTTAGCATAATCGAAAGCCGTTTTGCCGTCAACCTTTGAAATGTCGCCGATTTGCCACATTTTTGAGTTTTTGTTCTCTTGCATTGCTTTTTTAGTTTGCTTAATTAAAGCCGTTGCCGAAGCGTAGGCTTCTAAACATCCATAATTTCCGCAAGTGCAATATTCGCCGTTTGGGTGGGTTATCATATGCCCAAGTTCCGCCCCTGCGCTCATATTGCCAGCATAAATTTTGCCGTCGATTATAATTCCACCGCCAACACCTGTGCCGAGCGTGAAAAACACGCTTGTTTTATAATTTTTGCCCGAACCAAACGTTGCTTCTCCAAGAGCGGCTACGTTAGCGTCGTTCGCAATTTTTATAGGGTATGAAAAATGCTCTTTTAGTTTTTTAACAATTTCAACGTTTTTCCACGCAATGTTGCCTGACACAACTACTACGCCCTTTTCGCTATCGATAAGCCCCGGTATTCCAAGCCCTATTCCTAAAACTTCACTTTCAAAGCCTAAAATCAAATCTTTTATTAGTTTAACGATGTTTAAAATAACAAAGTCTTCACCCTTTTCGCTTTCGGTTAAAACGCTTGATTTTTTTAAAATGTTGCCCGATAGGTCGATTAACGCACCTTTTATGCTCGTTCCACCAAAGTCAATTCCACAAAATAATTTGCTCATAAACGCTCCTTAAATTCTAGTTAATATAATAACATAATATTAAAAAAATGTAAAGAATTGTTAAGAATTTAGATAAGATTTATCATTATTCGGCAAAATTTTGCATAGCATTTTTTAGGAACAAAGTTTAATGCTTATTGAAAATTTAGATGAAAGAATTATTTTAGAAGCGCAATATATTATTGAAAACGGCGCAACGGTGAGAAAAACGGCTTTAGCGTTCAATCTTTCAAAATCAACCGTGCATAAAGACGTTTCTTATAAGTTAAAATATATTGACGAGAGGCTCTATAAAGAGGTTAAAGCCGTTTTAGACAACAACTTAAAAGAGAGGCATATTCGTGGAGGACTTGCCACAAAGCGCAAATTTCGGGCAATGAAACAAAATTAATTCGTTTGTGGCTCGCCCATTGTTTTTTAGATTAATTTACAGCATTTGTTATTAAGAACAACTAAAATTTGGCATAAAAAAACGCAAAGCATATGCTTTGCGTAATTTTATTAAAGAATTTCTTTAACTTTTGCAGCCTTACCGGTTCTGCCACGTAAGTAGTAAAGTTTTGCTCTTCTAACTTTACCCTTCTTAATTACCTCAATTCTGTCAATCTTAGGTGAGTGGATAGGGAAAGTTCTCTCTACGCCAATACCGAACGACAAACGACGAACAGTGAAAGTTTCGCTAATACCGCCGTGGCGTTTAGCAATTACAACACCTTCAAAGCCTTGCAATCTTTCTTTTGCGCCTTCGACAACCTTAACGAATACTTTAACGGTATCGCCTACGTTGAATTGAGGAACGTTTGCCTTAAGATTTTCTTGGATAATTTGATCAATAATACCTTGCATTTGACTTACCTCCGTATTTACTAAGTGTTCATTGCTAACGCAAGAGGACCACCCGAGCCGACAATAATAATACCACAATAACTACTTATAAGCAAGCATTTTTGCGATAATTTTCAATTTTTTTGGCTATTTTTAATTAATTTTAAGCCTTTTATTCTTCTCTTGCGCCTACCACTCTAAAATCTTTTTGATATTCCTCGTCACTAAGTTCGTGCGTTGGCAACAAACTTGGGTGAACTTTAGCAATATCGTCTCGCTTCTTGCCGTAAACGTAGCCGAGCGAGCGCATATAGGCATTCCATCTTAAGTGTTCAAAACTTGCTTTTTCTTCATCAGTTGCGTTAATTGCAAATTTTTCGCAAGTTTTTGCTGTGATTTTTGAGTAAAGCGCTTCCGATAAAGACGCTCTTCTATAATATGAGTGCTTATCGAATAATTCAATATATTCTGGGGAGCTATTCCAAGCGGTGTGGAATTTCAAGGCTAACTCGTCAAGGTCTAACTGCTCAACAACACTAAGCGAGAAACGCTCGCTATAGTTACCAATAAGGTCAATTCCAAACTCTTCGCCTTTCATATTCTTCATTCCGTTTTGCTTATAGGCTTCCGCTTTTTCATCGCTATAAACGATTGCGCTAATTTTTGGAACATCATCTTTTTCAACGCATCTACCGAAAATTCTTCTAATCCTAATCGCTGTTGCGATGTTGAAAGAATCGTCGCCCATAGAAACGTAAACTCTGCCGATATTTTTTATAGACGATAAAATTTCAACAAATTCCGTGCTTGAAACATCAATGCCAGAGCCGTCTTTAGATTTATGGAAAATGAAATTATAGTAAGGCTCGTTTTTTATCTTCTTGCCGTTATATTTCATAAGTTCGGGAACACGAGCAGTAAACTTTTTCTCAGCGTCAGGGTCTTTATCAATAATATGAATATTAAGTTCAAAGCCCGGAAGTTGAGTAAGCCAACTAGCCGTTTTCAAAATTTCTGCGCCGTATTGACCAAAACCAACGAGAAGAACGTTAATTTCTTTAACGCCGTTCACTTCTTTTGCGTAATCGAAAAGCGGGTCTTGGCGGAGATTATTCCAAACGATATTTTTCTTATCGTTAACAATTCTAACCTTTAACTTTCCCGTGTTTGCGGTGTTGATTAAAATATCGTTACTCTCTGCGCTAGCAAAAACGTAAATTTGAGAGTTTTTGTTATTGAAATTCTTGTCTTCTTCGAGTTTTTTCATAAGCGACAAGGCGTTTCTTGCGTTTAAATCTTCGTTATCGATAGGCGCAATTAAAAAGAATTTTCTAACAGCATTTTTGTTTCTTTTTGGAATAGAAAAATCGATAATATCACGTTTGAAGCAGATAATGCCAAGTTTTTTAAGTTCTAACTTTTTTTGTTTTGTTTCAGCGTCATCTTCAGTGCAACCGCAAATTATAACGAGTTTTTTTCTTCCGTCATTGGTCGAAACGATACTTTTTGCAAGCGCAAAAGACTGGTCGTTTAGTTCGCTTATGATATAGAAATCACGGTGGGCTTGAAGTTTAATGCGCATATCGTCCATAAACTCGCTTATTACCGACAATAAAATACCGATAGAAAGAAGCGGTGCAAGCGTGAACAAAACAGCCAAATATACAAGATAACTTGAAGAAATTGTCGTGCCGTAAAGCCCAACGTATTTCATAAAATCGATAAGTTCCACGAAGTTTAAATCAACGAAGAACAGCGTGAACGCACGAGGTATGCTGATAAAAACTGATTTTATTAGTTTTTCTAAAACTTGCTCGCCGTCGAAAACAAACCTAAAATACATTGGGAAAAATAACACGGCAACGGCAAAGAATACACTAGTTATAAAACAGTTAAATACAGAAACTACGGGCGCACCTGAAGTGTTTTTTGAGTTTTTTATTATCGCAAATACCGTTGGAACGATTAAAATAACCAACGATAGCAAAATGCAAACAATTAATAATGCTTGAGTTGACATAAATTTCTCCTTAAAAGCCTAACTGCACGGCTTTTCAGTCTATTCTTCGTGCGCTTTCTTTTCGCAATAGAAACATCTATAAACTTTGTTGTTTTTATCTACGAGTTTGAAAACGTGGTCTAGTTCTTGCTCGGTTGAAGAAATGCATCTAGGGTTTGTGCATTTAAACTTATCAACAACGATTTCGTGATTAGAAAAAGCATCTTCTTTGGCTTTATTTTCTTCAGCGTCTTTTAAAAGTTTCAAAATAAGCGCCATACGCATATATTTGCCGTTAGAAACTTGCTTAAAATAGCACGCACGAGGGTCGCTATCAACCTTTACGCTAATTTCGTTCACCCTTGGCAACGGATGCAAAATTGACATATCGCTCTTAGCAGTTTTTAACTTATCAACGGTCAAAACGTAACTATCCTTCAAGCGTTCGTATTCGTCTTGGTCGAAAAAGCGTTCACGTTGAATTCTAGTCATATAAAGAACGTCGAGCGACGGCATATATTCTTCAAGCGATGTCGTTTCAAAATACGGCGTGTTGTTCTTTTCTAAAATTTCGTAGCGCACGTATTTTGGAATACTAAGTTCCTTTGGCGAGATTAAAACGATTTTAACGTTTTTATATCTTGAAAGCGCGGCAATGAGCGAGTGAACGGTTCTGCCGTATTTTAAATCACCGCAAAAACCAACCGTTAAATTATCAAACCTTCCCTTTTCTCTAGAAATTGTTAAAAGATCAGCAAGGGTTTGAGTTGGGTGGCAATGCCCGCCGTCTCCCGCATTAATAACGGGAACGGTTGCGTTGTTTCCCGCAACGAACGCCGAGCCTTCTAAAGGGTGGCGCATTGCGATAATGTCGCTATAGCATGAAACGGTTTTAGCAGTGTCTGCAATACTTTCGCCTTTAGCGGCGGAAGAAGTTCCCGCACCCGTTACCGATAGAACGCTACCGCCTAGCGAGTGCATAGCCGATTCGAAACTTAATCTAGTTCTAGTTGACGGCTCGAAAAACAGCGCCGACAAAATTTTGCCTTCGCAAGAATGAGCGTATTTTTTAGGGTTTGCGATAATATCTTCAGCAATCTCTATAAGTTCGTCAAGTTCAGCAACAGTTAAATCAAGAATATCAATAAGGTTTCTCATAAATTTTCCTAAAGTTTTTCTTCTATTTTCGCCTTTTAGTTTAGGCAGTTTTTTAAAAAGTTAGGCTATAAGCCCGTTATCGACTATTTTTTAGCAATCCAGCTTTCGTCTTGAGGATTGTTTCTAAACTTAATTAAGCGTTCTACGTCCTCTTCTTTTACGTAGCCTTGCTCAGCGGCAATTTTTGCAATAACGTCAAAATTAGTGAGCGAAACGTTTTTAACCGACGCTTCTTTTAAGCGGTCAATACCCTTTTGCATACCATAAGTAAAGATTGAAACAACGCCTAAAACTTCTGCGCCTGCTTCTCTTAAAACGTTAACAACTTCGATAACGCTACCACCCGTTGAAATAAGGTCTTCAATTACGACAACCTTTTGACCTTTTTCTAATCTGCCTTCGATTTGGTTTTGTCTGCCGTGGTCTTTTGCGCCAGAACGAACGTAGCCCATAGGCATATTAAGTATATGACCAACGATTGCAGCGTGAGCAATACCAGCGGTTGAAGTTCCCATTAAAACTTCGGCTTCTGGGAAGTTTTCTTTTACGGCTTTTGCCATGCAATTTTCAACGTCATCACGAACTTGTGGTGCGGTTAAGATTAAGCGGTTGTCGCAATAAACGGGGCTTTTGATACCGCTTGCCCAAGTGAAAGGCTCGTCTGGGCGGAAGAATACTGCTTTAATAGATAATAAACCTTTTGCAACTAATTTTTCCATAATATATCTCCTATAACTTGTGATTTTTGTTTATTTACTCGCCTAAGAATTCTTTTAAGCATCTGTTATAACTAGCAACAGGGTCTTGACTTGCCGTTATAGGACGGCCTACAACGATATAGTCCGAGCCAATTTCTCTTGCTTTTTCTGGAGTGGTAACACGTTTTTGGTCGCCAACGTCCCCATCGGCAAATCTAACGCCCGGGGTTACGGTTACGAAATCGCTTCCGCAAACTTCATGAACTTTGCCAGCCTCTAACGGAGAGCAAACAACGCCGTCTAAACCTGCGTTTTTAGCAACTTTAGCGTAGTGCATAACGACTTTATCGATAGGCTCTTTAATGAGAAGGTCGTTCTCCATTGACTCTTGGTCGGTTGAGGTTAGCTGAGTTACTGCAATTAAAATTGGTCTAGTGCCGTCTTCCCTAGTTAAGCCCTCGAGCGCAAATTGCATCATTTTGCCCGTTCCGCCAGCGTGAAGGTTGCACATATCAACGTCTAACCTCGATAAAACAGCCATCGCCTTTTTAACAGTGTTTGGAATATCGTGAAGTTTTAAGTCAAGAAAGATTTTGTGTCCTCTTTTCTTTAGTTCTTTTACGATTGAAGGGCCTTCAGCATAGTAAAGTTCCATACCGATTTTTACGAAAGGCTTTCTTTCGGTGAATTTATCTAAAAATTCAAAGGTTTTTTCAGCACTATCAAAATCACATGCAATGATTACGTCTTTAGCCATTATTTACACGCTCCTATAATATCTTTTAATTTTTCAATTTTTAATTTTTGCATTACGCTTGGAAGTTCGTTAATAATATCTCTGCAAGCGTAAGGATTGATAAGGTTTTCTGCACCCACTTCTACTGCGGTTGCGCCAGCCATCATCATTTCGATAACGTCTTCAGCCGTTCTAACACCGCCCATGCCAACAACAGGAATTTTCACGGCGTTTGCTACTTGGTAAACCATTCTAACAGCAACGGGGAAAATTGCGCTTCCAGAAAAGCCACCCATTTTGTTTGCTATGATTGGCTTTCTTTTTGCTAAATCTATGCGCATACCAAGTAGCGTGTTGATAAGGCTAATGCCGTCTGCGCCCGCGTCTTCACACGCTTTTGCGATAGAAACAATATCGGTTACGTTTGGTGAAAGTTTAATGATAACGGGCTTATTGACCACCTTTTTAACGGCTTTGGTTACAATTCCCGCTTGTTCTGGGCTTGTGCCAAAACTCATACCACCGCCGTGAACGTTAGGGCAACTTACGTTTACTTCAAACCAACCAATCTCATCTAAAGACGATAGTTTTTCGCAAGTATAGGCATAGTCTTCAACCGAAAAACCGCTAACGTTTGCCATAACTTTTTTATGGAAAACCTTTTTCATTTTTGGAATTTCTTCGGCTATTACCTTTTCAACTCCGGGGTTTTGAAGCCCTACCGCGTTAATCATACCCGCCGTGCACTCGGCAATTCTTGGGGTTGGGTTACCAAAGCGAGCGTCTTTAGTCGTTCCCTTGAACGAGAAAGTTCCTAAAACGTTGATATCGTAAAGTTCGGCAAACTCATAGCCATAGCCAAACGTTCCGCTTGCTGGAATAACGGGGTTATCTAGTTCAATTCCACAAAGATTAACCTTTAAATCTACCATAAGATTTCCCCCTTTTTAAGAACCGGGCCGTCTTTACAAATTCGCTTATAGCCCGTAACTGTTTTGCACGAACAGCCCATGCACGCACCAAAACCGCACCCCATACGCTCTTCAAAGCTAAACTGCCCGTCAGTTGTGGTTGCTCTATAAACTGCCTTTAGCATTGGCTCAGGTCCACAAGTGAAAAAATGTGAATAGTTTCCAACTTCTAAAAATGCATCGGTTACGAAGCCTTTAACGCCGTAACTTCCGTCAACAGTAGTAACGATAACTTTAACGCCAAGTTTTTCAAAATCTTCTTTTAAGAAAATTTCATCTTTAGTGTTAAAACCTAAGATAACTGAAGGTTTTTTGCCCTGTTTTAACAAATTCTTGCAAAGAAGGTATAGTGGAGGCACGCCAACGCCACCGCCTATTAAAAGCGGATTTTCGCCCGAAATCAATTCGTCGTAGCCGTTTCCTAAGCCCGTTAAAATATCGAGTTTTTCGCCCTCTTTCATTTGAGCCATTTTAGCCGTTCCCTTGCCAACGATTTTATAAACGATAGTAACTTCGTTTTCGTTTACGTCGCACACCGAAATTGGACGGCGAAGGAAAAGCCCGTCAATTAAAATATTGATAAACTGACCCGAATTTGTGATATTAGACGTATCGCCAACCAAAACGGCTTTAGCAACGGTTTCGGTTAGCATTACGTTTGATTTTATTTCAAAAATTGATTGTTTCATTTCTTCTTAAAAATTAAGCTCTTATGCCGTTTGATAAAACGCATAAGCAAATAAATTAGTTCACGATTTACGCGTCGATAGTAGAAACGCAAATGGTCGATTCTTCTAAAACGTCGAGTAGAACTTTAACGGTATCGAGCGAAGTGAACATCGTTACGTTGCTCTCGGTTGCTTGTTTTCTAATCTTGTAGCCGTCGCTCATTTCGTCTGCTGCGCCAGGACTAGAGGTGCTGATAACGTAAGCAATGTGTCCTTGACGGATAGATTCTTGAATTTCATCGCTTCCGTCGCTAATCTTTTTCAAAATATGCGTTCTAATGCCGTTTTCTTTTAAGAGTTTTGCAGTGCCCTTAGTAGCTTCAATATTAAAGCCAAGATTATAGAACCTTCTAATGAGCGGAAGGGCTTCTTCCTTGTCGTTATCGGCAATGGTAGCGAATACCGTGCCGTAGTTTTGAAGGTGCATACCCGATGCTTGAAGCGCTTTATAGAGCGCGCGGTTTAACTTATCGTCATAGCCGATAGCCTCGCCCGTTGATTTCATTTCTGGAGAGAGGTAAGCGTCAAGCCCGCGAATTTTGTTGAACGAGAATACGGGAACTTTAACGTACCAACGCTTCTTTTCTTCAGGGTAGATATCGAAAATGCCTTGTTCTTTCAAACTCTTACCTAAAATTACTTCGGTAGCGATATCTGCAAGCGAGTAGCCCGTTGATTTTGAAAGGAACGGAACTGTTCTAGACGAGCGTGGGTTTACCTCGATAATATAAACTTTTTCGTCGGAATCAACGATGAATTGAATATTATAAAGCCCTTTAATGCCAATGCCAAGACCTAGTTTTTTAGCATATTGCAAGATTGTGCCTTTAACCTTGTTTGAAATGCTAAACGCTGGGTAAACGCTAATTGAGTCGCCCGAGTGAATACCCGTTCTTTCAACGAGTTCCATAATGCCGGGCACGAAAACGTCTCTTCCGTCGCAAATTGCGTCAACCTCAACTTCTTTACCAATGATATATTTATCAACGAGAACAGGCTTGTCTTCATCGATTTCAACGGCGGTTTTTAGGTAGTGGCGGAGTTGCTTTTCGTTAGCAACGATTTGCATTGCTCTACCACCTAGAACGAAACTTGGACGAACTAAAACAGGGTAGCCGATTTCGTTTGCGGCTTTAACGCCGTCTTCAATCTTAGTAACAGCGTAGCCCTTTGGTTGAGGAATACCAAGATTTCTTAAAAGTTTTTCGAAAAGTTCTCTATTTTCCGCTTTATCTATTGCTTCGCAATCAGTGCCGATAATCTTAACGCCAAGGCTATCTAGTGGCTCGGCAAGGTTGATTGCCGTTTGACCGCCAAGCGACGCTACAACACCTTCAGGGTTTTCAAATTCGACAATGTTCATAACGTCTTCTGGGGTTAATGGCTCGAAGTAAAGTTTGTCGCTAGTAGTGTAGTCAGTAGAAACGGTTTCAGGGTTATTATTGATGATAATCGCCTCATAGCCCGACTTTTTGATTGTTGAAACGGCGTGAACGGTTGAATAGTCAAACTCAACGCCTTGACCAATTCTAATAGGTCCTGCGCCTAAAACGATTGCTTTTTGCTTGTTCGTTAACACCGATTGATTTTCGCCCGTATAGGAAGAATAGAAATATGGAATATACGCTCCGCTATAAAGCGTGTCAACCATTTTAAAGATTGGCTTAATGCCGTTTTCTTTTCTAAAGGCGGTAACTTCGAGTTCTTTTTTGTTCCAAAGTTTAGCGATGAACTTATCGCAAAAGCCCATAACTTTTGCTTCTTTTAAAACTTCAACACTTCCAACGTTTTCTTTAAGTTTGTTTTCCATTTCAACGATTTTAGCAAACGATTGTAGGAAGTATTCAGTTATCATCGTGATTTCGTGAAGTTTTTCAATGCTCATACCACGGCGCAAAAGTTCAGCAACCACGTAGATATAATCTGCCTTGAAGTCTTTAAGTTCCAAAACAAGTTCTTCTGTTGTGAAGTTATCGAACTTAGGGTGGTGGATATGGCAAACGCCCGTTTCAAGCGAACGGATTGATTTTAACATACACTCTTCTAGGTTAGAACCAATACCCATAACCTCGCCCGTTGCTTTCATTTGAGTACCTAGAACGGTTGAAACGGTGGTGAATTTATCGAACGGGAAGCGTGGGAATTTTGCAACAATATAGTCAAGCCTTGGCTCTTTGTCGCCCGTAGTTCCAGATACGGCAATTTCCTTAAGCGTCATACCAACGGCGATTTTTGCCGTTACCCTTGCGATAGGATAGCCACTTGCCTTTGACGCAAGCGCAGAAGATCTGGAAACTCTTGGGTTTACTTCGATAAGATAATATTCGCTAGTTTTTGGGTTTAAGGCAAATTGAACGTTGCAACCGCCCTCGATTTTAAGTTCTCTAATGATTTTTAACGCGCTTTGTTTGAGCATGTTAAAGTCGCTATCGTTAAGAGATAGAATTGGCGCAACAACTACCGAGTCGCCCGTGTGAACGCCAACGGGGTCAACGTTTTCCATACCGCAAATGGTGATTGCGTGGTCGGTTGAGTCGCGCATAACTTCGAACTCGATTTCTTTATAGCCTTTAACCGATTTTTCGATTAAAACTTGGTGAACGGGAGAAAGTTCAAAGCCGTTTCTACCAATTTCAATAAGTTCCTCTTCGTTATTAGCAAAACCGCCACCCGTTCCGCCGAGCGTAAAGGCTGGTCTTAAAACAACTGGGTAGCCTATTTTCTTTGCAGCCTTTTTTGCTTCTTCTATGTTATAAGTGATTTCCGACGGAATCGTAGGCTCGCCGATTGATTGGCAAAGTTCTTTGAAAAGTTCTCTATCTTCAGCCCTTTCAATACTTTGGCTACTCGTTCCTAAAAGTTCAACTCTGCATTCCTTTAAAACGCCTTTCTTTTCAAGTTGCATAACGAGGTTTAAGCCCGTTTGACCGCCAATGCCCGGAATAATTGCGTCTGGGCGTTCCATTCTTAAAATTCTAGCGATATATTCTAACGTTAAAGGCTCCATATAAACCTTATCGGCAATGGTTGTATCCGTCATAATGGTTGCTGGGTTGGAGTTTACTAAAACGACCTCGTAGCCCTCTTCTTTTAACGCAAGGCATGCTTGAGTGCCTGCATAGTCAAACTCAGCGGCTTGACCGATTACGATTGGACCTGAGCCGATGATGAGAATTTTCTTTAAATCTTTCCTTTTTGCCATAAATTTATCTCCTTGTATCTTTAACGTTAAATTTCTTCGTCTTTATAAATTACTCGCCCGTTATATACGCAAACGAGGTTTTTGCCGTAAACTTTCATCCCGTCAAACGGGGTTGCTTTGCCTTTTGATAGGAACTTGTTTGAGTCGATATAGTAAGGGGTTTCCACGTCCCACGCAACTAACCCAGTATCCGCAGATAAGTTAAACCTCTCTATCGGGTTATAAACCATAAGTTTTAGAAGTTTCTCTAAACTCAAAACGCCCTTTTTCACAAAGTAGCTATACATTATTGGAAAACTCGTTTCTATGCCGACTATTCCAAATGCGCTATTTGTTAACCCCTTTGATTTTTCTTCTTTTGAGTGCGGAGCGTGGTCGGTTGCAATCATATCAATCGTGCCGTCTAGAACGCCCTCGATTAAAGCATGCCTATCTTCCTTTGAGCGGATTGGCGGGTTCATTTTAAACCTTCCTTCCTTCTTTAAGGTCATATCGTCCATAAGAAGGTAATGCGGAGCCGTTTCGCAAGTGATATCAACGCCTTCACTCTTAGCCTTTCTAATTGCCTCAACGCTTTCTTTTGTAGAAACGTGGCAAACGTGGTATTTTGCGCCCGTTTTCTTTAAAAGCTCGATATCTCTTATAACGTGCGAATATTCGCTCGCCGAAGATATTCCCTTAAAGCCGTTGTTTTTAGCAAACTCGCCGTCGTGAATAACACCGCCAGATAAAAGCGAATTGTTCTCGCAGTGCGCAACGATGATTTTATCAAGGCTTTTTGCCTTTAGCATTGCCTCTTCCATAAGGCTAGCCGTTTGAACGCCACGCCCATCGTCACTAAAGCCAGCAACGAACGGAGCAAGTTCTTCAAAGTTAGAAAGTTTTTCACCCTTTTGCCCAACCGTTATCGAGCCTAACGGATAAACGGAAATTCTTGAAGTTTCTTTTATTTTTTCAAGTTGAACTTTTAAATTTTCTAAACTATCGGGCACGGGCTTTAAGTTTGGCATTGTGCAAACTTGGGTAAAACCGCCATGAGCCGATGCGTTCGAGCCCGTTTCTATCGTTTCTTTATATTCAAACCCCGGCTCTCTAAAGTGAACGTGCACGTCGCAAAAAGCGGGTAAGATTAAAAGACTTTCGCTAAATTTTTCGCCCAAAGTTTGTTTTAAAACTTCGTAATCTTTTTGTTGGCTTTTAGATAGGTTTTTAATATCGAAATTAGCCATTAGTTACTCCTTATCGTTATTAGACAAGATGAAAACGCCCGTTTCGCCGTCCGTTTCGTTTAAAGTTACCGAAATTTCTTCTTCTTTCGAGGTTGGAACGTTCTTGCCAACGTAGTCAGGGCGGATTGGAAGTTCCCTATGCCCCCTATCGATTAGAACGGCAAGTTGCACTGCTTTTGGGCGAGACGTTTCAAAAATTGCTTCCATTGCGGCACGAGCCGTTCTTCCCGTGAACAAAACGTCGTCAACGATGATAACGGTTTTGGTGGAAAGGTTTTTAGGAATTTCGTATTCGCCAGCGTGCTTTAACTTATCAGTCGCTTCCATATCGTCGCGGTGAAGCGTTACGTCAATCGTGCCGATTTCTACCTTTTTGCCTTCGAACAAAAGTATGTTATCGAAAAGCATTTTCGATAGCGGAATGCCCCTTGTTTTTATGCCGAGAAGGCACACATCGTCAACGCCTTGATTGCGTTCGATTATCTCGTGCGTTATTCTGGCAACAGCGCGTTTTATTGCTGTTTCATCCATTATTTTTGCTTTTCTTTTCATTTTCCCCTCAAAAAAAGCCTTGCCGTTATCGACAAGACTTCAAACTAACCCAATTTATGCAACCAAAGCGAAGTAGAATTCGCCCTTTTATTGGTATTTATTTGCAACCTTGTCAGCCTCTCTGTGCTAACTTAAAGATTTATTTTTAATATAATATCACTATTAAATTTCTTTGTCAAGGCATATTAAAGCCTTTAGAAAATTTTAAAAATTTTTTCACTATAATTTTTTCATTAAAAAGCCACGAAATTTTGCCCTTAGCAAGCGATATGCCCTAAAGCGCGCTAGGAATTTAACAAAAAAAGAGAGAATATTTTGGCACTTTAAACCAAATTACTCTCTCTTTATTTATTTTAGAATAAGCCCGAGATTTTGCCGTTACTATCAACGTCAATTCTCTCTGCTGCTGGAACTTTTGGAAGCCCCGGCATTGTGTTGATTTCGCCCGTTAGAACAACGATAAATCCAGCACCAGCCGAAACTTTAACGTTTCTTACCGTTACTTCAAAGCCTTCTGGTGCTCCTAACTTCTTAGCGTCATCCGAAAAACTATATTGAGTTTTTGCAACGCAGATTGGAAGTTTATCGTAGCCAAGTTCAGTTAAGCGCTCGATTTGCTTTTTAGCATCCACCGTGATGTTTACGCTCTTTCCACGATAAACCTTAGTAACAACGGCTTCAATCTTCTTTTCGATTGGTAAATCGAGTTCATAACTAAAAGTAAAATCGTTTGGCTTTTCGCAAAGTTCAACAACTTCCTTCGCAAGTTCAATTCCGCCGTTGCCCCCGTCTGCCCATACGGTTGAAAGTTTAACGTTAACGCCAAGTTCTTTGCACTTTTTAATAACGAGGTCGATTTCGTTATCGGTATCGGTTGGGAAGCGGTTTACCGCAACAACGCAAGGGAGTTTATAAACGTCGATGATGTTAGATACGTGTCTTAGAAGGTTTGGAATACCCTTTTCAAGCGCAACTAAATCTTCGTTGTTTAGTTCAGTTTTAGCAAGCCCACCATGCATCTTTAACGCTCTAACCGTTGCAACAACCACAACAGCATCAGGCTTTAAACCAGCAACACGGCACTTAATATCTAAGAACTTTTCTGCGCCAAGGTCTGCGCCAAAGCCTGCTTCAGTAACAACGTAGTCGCCAAGTTTTAGCGCAAGTTTAGTTGCAATTACCGAGTTACAGCCGTGCGCAATATTAGCAAACGGCCCGCCGTGAACGATTGCAGGAGTGTGCTCAAGCGTTTGAACAAGGTTTGGCTTCAACGCATCTTTTAAAAGAGCCGTCATTGCGCCAACAGCGTTTAATTGACCGCACGTTACAGGCTTATCGTCATAAGTGTAGCCGATAACGATGTTTGCTAGCCTTTTCTTTAAATCGTCAATGGAAGATGCGAGGCAGAAAACAGCCATAATTTCGCTAGCAACCGTAATATCGTAACTATCTTCTCTTGGCACGCCGTTTTTCTTTCCGCCAAGCCCGTCGCAAACAAAGCGAAGTTGACGGTCGTTCATATCAACGCAACGCTTCCAAGTGATACGGCGAGGGTCGATGTTTAAGGCGTTGCCTTGATAAATATGGTTATCTATCATAGCGGCAAGAAGGTT
The DNA here is from genome assembly GCA_045534575.1 of Christensenellaceae bacterium. GTDB lineage: Bacteria > Bacillota > Clostridia > Christensenellales > Borkfalkiaceae > UBA4636. Next base: position 144,712 of record JAZSJZ010000004.1, on the reverse strand, counting down.
GTTTGCAGCGCCTATTGCGTGGAAATCGCCCGTGAAGTGGAGATTAATATCTTCCATAGGAACAACTTGGGCATAACCACCACCGCAAGCACCGCCCTTAATACCGAAAACAGGTCCTAAGGAAGGTTCTCTAAGCGCAACGATTACGTTCTTATCAATTTTCTTTAATGCGTCGGCAAGACCAATGGTGGTGGTAGTTTTGCCTTCGCCAGCAGGTGTTGGCGTGATTGCCGTAACCAAAATAAGCTTTCCGTTCTTTTTTGAACTATCGTTCATTAAAGAATAGTCAAGCTTTGCTTTGTAGTTGCCGTATTGCTCAACTGTATCAAGGTCAATGCCTGCCGATTTTGCAACCTCAGTGATGTGAATCATTTGGGTTTGTTGAGCAATCTCAATGTCAGTTAAATATTTCATTTTTATGTCCTCTATATATATTTTTCTTAATTTGTGGAAAAAGCCCGTGTTACGTTGGTGAAAAAACGTATTTTCATTGAATATGAGTTCTTAAGTTTTAGCTAAAAGGTTGCCTAACACAACCTTTCAGCCACTGAACTTAAAAATTGTTAACCTTTAAAGTATTTAACAGCCGATTCGAACATTTTTATATCGAACTCGCCCGTAACGTTTTTATAAAGCGAAGAGCCAATTCTTTCGCTGTGTCCCATTTTGCCGAATACTCTACCATCTGGCGAGGTTATGCCTTCGATTGCAAAAGACGAGTCGTTAGGGTTGAATCTAATATCGTCGGTAGCACAGCCATCGAAATCAACGTATTGAGTAGCGATTTGACCGTTTTTAGCAAGTTCCATAACCGTTTTATCGTCAGCAAGGAATCTGCCTTCGCCGTGAGAGATTGGAACTGTGAACACGTCGCCCACGTTTACGCCCTTAAGCCATGGCGACTTATTAGACGCAACTCTAACTCTAACGAGCTTAGATTGGTGGCGAGAGATTGTGTTAAAGGTGAGCGTTGGCGAGTTTTCGTCGGTATCAACGATTTTACCATAAGGCACTAAGCCTAGCTTGATAAGGGCTTGGAAGCCGTTACAAATACCGCACATTAAGCCGTCTCTTTTGCCAAGAAGCTCGTGAACTCGCTCTTTAATGATTTCATTGCGGAAGAACGCCATAATGAACTTACCAGAACCGTCTGGCTCGTCGCCACCCGAGAAACCACCTGGAACGAATACCATTTGCGCAGTTTTTAATTTATCAGCGAATGCATCAACGCTTCTTGAAATGCCGTCAGCAGTTAAATTGTTGATAACGAAAATTTCAGCGTCAGCACCAGCATCACGCATAACTTTTGCAGAATCAAATTCGCAGTTTGTGCCCGGGAATACAGGAATTAATACCTTAGGCTTTGCAAAAGTGGTTGCAGGCGTTAGAGTGCAAGGCTTATCGTAAGAGAAAGTTTCAAGTTTTGTAACCTTTCTTCCCTCTCGCATTGGGTAAACGCCTTCAAGTTTTTGTTCGTAAATTTCGTTAAGTTCGCCGAGCGAGAGTTTTACGCTACCTTTAGAAATATAGTCGTTTTCAGTAACGAAGCCGATTGTTTTACCAACGTTTTGGTCTGTTGTTTCAATGATAAACGAACCGTACTTATAGCCGAAAATTTCGCTATCTTCTAAAGACTTATCATAGTCAAAACCAAAGCCGTTACCGATAGCCATTTTATATATGGCTTCAGCAATTCCGCCGTAGGTTGGAGTGTAGCATGAAAGAACCTTTCCTTGACTAGATAAACTATAAATGTGCTTGAATAGGTCGATTAACGACTCTTTTTCAGGTAAACCGTTAGCGTCGTATTGTGGCTCTAAAAGCGCAACTCTTGAGCCGTTTTTCTTAAATTCGTTAGTTAAAACTTCGCTAGTTTTGCCCGTTGTTACGGCAAAAGAAACGAGTGTTGGTGGAACGTCTAATTGTTCGAAAGAACCGCTCATTGAGTCCTTTCCGCCGATTGCCGCAACGCCTAAATCAAGTTGAGCCTTGAACGCGCCAAGAAGTGCTGAGAGTGGTTTTCCCCAACGTTTTTTATCTTTTAACGGCTTTTCAAAATATTCTTGGAAAGTTAAGTAAACGTCTTCAAACTTTGCACCCGTTGCAACAAGTTTTGCAACGCTTTCAACAACTGCAAGATACGCCCCGTGATATGGGCTTGTTTTAGTGATATATGGGTTATAACCCCAAGACATAAACGAGCAATCGTCGGTGTGTTCTTTTTCAACCGAGATTTTTTGAACCATTGCTTGGATTGGTGTTAATTGATATTTTCCGCCAAATGGCATTAAAACTGTGCCAGCGCCAATGGTAGAGTCAAAACGTTCGGAAAGACCACGCTTTGAACAAACGTTTAGGTCGCCTAAAAGTTCTTTATAGTCTTTAGCAAAATCAAATTCTTTTGATTTTTGGTAGTTTTTAGATTTTTCTGGAGCAATTTCGATATGCTTTTCTGCGCCGTTAGAGTTTAAGAAATCTCTTGAAATATCAACTATAACTTGACCGCGCCAACGCATAATAAGTTGTGGCTCTTTAGTAACCTTTGCGATAACGGTTGCTTCCAAATTCTCTTTTTCAGCAAGCGCCATGAAAGCCTCAACGTCTTTTTTCTCAACGACAACCGCCATTCTTTCTTGTGATTCCGAAATAGCAAGTTCAGTGCCGTCTAAGCCCTCGTATTTTTTAGGAACAGCGTCAAGGTTGATATCAAGCCCGTCTGCTAGCTCGCCTACCGCTACCGATACGCCACCTGCGCCAAAGTCGTTACAACGCTTTATCATCTTAGAAGCCTCTGGGTTTCTAAACAAGCGTTGGAGTTTTCTCTCTTCAGGTGCGTTACCCTTTTGAACCTCAGCACCGCACGTTTCAACTGACTTAGAGTCGTGCGCTTTAGACGAGCCAGTTGCCCCGCCTATGCCGTCGCGCCCCGTTCTTCCGCCAAGAAGAATAACAACGTCGCCTTCTTCTGGGCGTTCTCTTCTAACGTTTTCTTGAGGAGCGGCCGAAATTACAGCGCCAATCTCCATCCTCTTTGCAGCGTAGCCGTCGTGATAAAGTTCGTCAACGATGCCCGTTGCAAGACCAATTTGGTTACCGTAAGAAGAATAGCCCGCAGCAGCCGTTTGAACGATTTTTCTTTGAGGAAGTTTTCCTTTAATCGTTTGAGAAACAGGCTTAGTTGGGTCGGCTGCACCGGTTAAGCGCATTGCGCCGTAAACGTAAGCCCTTCCCGACAATGGGTCGCGAATAGCACCGCCAATACAAGTTGCAGCGCCACCAAACGGCTCAATTTCGGTGGGGTGGTTGTGCGTTTCGTTCTTGAAAAGTAAAAGCCAAGGCTCTTTCTTTCCGTCAACTTCTATTTCGATTTTTACCGTGCAAGCGTTAATTTCTTCCGACTCGTCAAGTTTATCTAAAAGACCTCTCTTTTTCAAAACCTTAGCGGCAAGCGTGCCGATATCCATAAGGTTGATAGGCTTGGTTCTATTGATTTCTTTTCTTGCTTCAATATAGTCGTTAAAAGCAGATTGTAAGAGTTCGTCGTCAAAAGTAACTTTATCGATAGTAGTCAAGAAAGTTGTGTGACGGCAGTGATCCGACCAGTAAGTGTCAATCATTTTGATTTCGGTAATGGTTGGATTTCTCTTTTGGCTAACGAAATATTCACGGCAGAAACGGATATCGTCTAAATCCATTGCCAAGCCGTTATCCTTAATGAATTTTGCAAGCTCATCGTCGGTAAAATCGATAAAACCATCGATAGTTTTTACCATTTTTGGCACGTCGTAATCAAGGTTTAAAGTTCTAGGAAGCTCCAAACTTGCTTCTCTTGCCTCAACGGGGTTGATAACGTATTTTTTAACCTTTTCAACGTCGCTAGCCGATAAATCGCCTTCTAAAATATAAACTTTGGCAGTTCTAATAGTTGGGCGCTCCCCGCAAGAAATGATTTGAATACATTGGCTTGCAGAATCTGCCCTTTGGTCGAATTGCCCCGGAAGATATTCGGTTGCAAAAACCACGCCGTTCGTTTTTGGAAGCTCAGCTGAAGCAATATCGAGTTGCGGTTCGGAAAAAACCGTTCTAACGGCTTCTTCGAATAAGTTTTCGGCAATGTTTTCAACGTCATAGCGATTAAAAAGCCTTACTTTTTGAAGTTTTTCAATGCCGAGTAAATTTTTAAGTTCGTTATAAAGCGCATCTGCCTCGTGGCATAAGCCCGCCTTTTTTTCAACGTAAATTCTATAAACCATGATCTCTCCTTATTTTTGCAATGCGCGTTTACCTATATCTTTGCGATAATATGCGTTCTCGAAAGATACTTTTTCTACCAACGAATAAGCCTCGTTGATTGCTGAAGGCAAGTCGTTCGAAATTGCCGTAACGCCTAAAACTCTTCCGCCAGAAGTTACTAATTTTTCGCCGTCAAGTTTAGCGCCAGCAACGAAAACGTTTTCTTCAATATCTTGTGGGATTGAAATTTCAAAGCCCTTTTGATATTTTTCAGGGTAGCCGTTAGACGCCATTATTACGCAACAAGCTTTCTTATTCGAAAACTTAACCATATCGCTAGATAGCGTTCCGTTCGTTACCGCTTGCATAATGGTTAAAAGGTCGCTCTCTAAAAGTGGTAGAACAACTTGTGTTTCAGGGTCGCCAAACCTACAGTTATATTCAATAACCTTAGGACCTTTCGGCGTTATCATAAGCCCGAAGAAAATACAGCCTTTAAAGGTTCGCCCTTCGGCGTTCATAGCGTTCATGGTAGGAATAAAAATCTTTTCCATGCACTCGTTAAGAACTTCTTTGGTAAAATATGGGTTTGGAGCGATCGTTCCCATACCGCCCGTGTTTAGGCCTTGGTCGTTATCTTTGGCGCGTTTGTGGTCCATTGCCGACACCATTGGAACGATAGTTTTTCCGTCGCAAAAAGATAAAACGGAAACCTCAGGGCCGGTCAAAAACTCCTCTATAACCACGTTATCGCCACTTTTTCCAAAAACTTTATCTTCCATCATCATAGTAACGGCGTTCACCGCTTCGTCATAATCGTTGACGATTAAAACGCCTTTACCAAGTGCTAAGCCGTCTGCTTTTATAACGGTTGGATACGATGCAGTTTTTAGATATTTAATAGCGTCTTCTTTGTTATTAAAAACAGCGTATTCGGCGGTTGGAATTCCATATTTTTTCATAAGGTCTTTAGAGAAAACCTTACTGCCTTCCAAAATCGCCGCTTTTTTATCTGGTCCAAAGCAAGGAATACCCTTTTCGGTTAAAGCGTCAACAACGCCTAAAACCAACGGGTCGTCTGGGGTTACGATAGCGTAATCAATTTTATTATTTAACGCAAACTCAACAATTTTTTCTTTATCGGTTGCGCTAATATTAACGCAAGTTGCATCTTTTGCAATACCGCCGTTGCCGGGAAGCGCAAAAATTTGTTCAACTTTGCTGTTTTTCTTAATAGATCTTATGACGGCGTGTTCTCTACCACCGCCACCGATTACTAAAATTTTCATAAAACACCTAAAACTTTAAACTTTTATTCGTAGAGTGGGAATTTTTCGCAAAGTGCAATAACTTCTTTTGAAATTCTTTCTTTGCTGTTTTCAAAATCGGTTGCAACTTGCTTCATCCAAGAAGCGATAAGTTTCATTTCTTCTTCCTTAAAGCCACGGCTAGTAACTGCTGGCGTACCGATGCGGATACCGCTAGTAACAAATGGCTTTTCAGGGTCGTTTGGAATAGTGTTTTTGTTTACGGTGATGTGAACTTCGTCAAGACGGTGTTCCATTTCTTTACCCGTGATATTAAATGCACGAAGGTCAATTAGCATTAAGTGATTGTCGGTATCACCCGAAACAACTCTAAAGCCTTCAGCCTTTAAACATTCGCATAAAACTTTAGCGTTTTTGATAATTTGTTTTTGATAGTTTTTAAAATCTTCAGTGAGTGCCTCGCCAAGAGCCACTGCCTTTGCTGCGATAATGTGCATTAAAGGACCGCCTTGAGTGCCAGGGAAAACTGACTTATCGATTTGCTTTGCAAATTCTTCTTTGCATAAAATCAAACCGCCACGAGGACCACGAAGGGTTTTGTGGGTGGTGGTGGTAACAACGTCAGCATAAGGCACTGGGCTTGGGTGAAGCCCTGCAGCAACTAAGCCTGCAATGTGCGCCATATCTACCATATAGTAGCAACCAACCTCGTCGCAAATTTCACGAATTTTCTTAAAGTCGATAGTTCTTGCGTAAGCGCTAGCGCCTGCTACTATCATTTTTGGCTTGCACTCTAAAGCAATACGGCGAAGTTCGTCGTAGTCTAAAGTTTCGGTAGTATCGTTCACGCTATAAGGAACAACGTTGAAATATTTACCCGAAATATTAACAGGTGAGCCGTGCGATAAATGCCCGCCGTGAGCAAGGTTTAAGCCCATAACGGTATCGCCCGGGTTTAAAAGCGCGAAAAATACTGCAAGGTTAGCGCTTGCTCCACTGTGCGGTTGAACGTTAGCGTGCTCTGCGCCAAAAAGTTTTTTGGCTCTTTCTCTTGCGATATCTTCAACGATATCTACGTATTGGCAACCGCCGTAGTAACGCTTTCCTGGGAAGCCTTCAGCGTATTTATTAGTAAGGCAAGTGCCAGCGGCAAGTAAAACTGCTTTAGATACGATATTTTCAGATGCAATAAGTTCTATGTTTTGTCTTTGGCGGTTAAGCTCAAGGTCGCAAGCAGCGTAAACTTCTTGGTCAAAGGCTTTTAATTCTTCAAAAAAATTCATGATATTCTCCTAATGTTTGTAAGTAAAAAAATGCGAGTAAATTGTAAATATAACGACTTTTAGCGTTGCAAAAAATGCAACGCTAAACGAATAAATTTTAGTGGTGGAATAATCTCATCCCGGTAAATGCCATTACCATACCGTGCTTGTTAGCCGCTTCAATAACTAAATCGTCACGGATAGAACCGCCCGGTTCAGCAACGTAAGAAACGCCACTCTTTGCAGCCTTATCGATATTATCAGAGAACGGGAAGAAAGCATCCGAGCCTAAGGTTACGCCCTTAATGGTAGCAAGATATGCGTCCTTTTCTTCTCTAGTGAACGGCTCTGGACGAACTGCAAAATATTTTTGCCATACGTCATCGCCTAGAACGTTGATAGCGTCAACGTCAGATAAGTAAAGGTCGATAATGTTGTTCTTGTCAGGTCTGCCAACGCCTTCAGCAAATTGAAGGTTTAACACCTTTTCGTGTTGGCGAAGGTGCCATAAATCAGCCTTTTGAGCGGCTAATCTAGTGCAGTGAATTCTTGATTGTTGACCTGCTCCAACGCCGATTGCTTGACCGTCAACGGCAAAGCAAACTGAGTTAGATTGAGTATATTTCAAAGTGATAAGACTAACTATCATATCGATAATCTTATCTTCTGGTAAATTCTTGTTTTCAGTAACGATGTTTTGCAAAAGTTCACGGTTGATTTTGAAGTTATTTCTGCCTTGTTCAAAAGTAATGCCGAAAACTTGCTTTCTTTCAGTTTCTTCAGGAACGAAGTTAGGGTCGATTTTTACGATATTATAGTTACCCTTTCTCTTAGTTTTTAAAAGTTCTAACGCTTCTTTAGAGAAAGACGGAGCAATAACGCCGTCGCTAACCTCACGGAAAATGATTCTAGCCGTTGTTAAATCGCATTCGTCCGATAGCGCAATCCAATCGCCGAAAGATGACATTCTGTCCGTTCCCCTTGCTCTTGCGTAAGCGCAAGCCATTGGAGAATCATCAAGCCCTTCGATATCGTCAACGAAGCACGCTTTCTTTAAAACCGGAGATAATTTTTTACCAACGGCTGCAGAAGTTGGAGATACGTGCTTAAAACTCGTTGCGCATACCATGCCCGTTGCCTCTTTCAATTCTTTTACGAGTTGCCAAGAGTTGAAAGCGTCTAAAAAGTTAATGTAGCCCGGTCTGCCGTTTAAAACTTCGATAGGAAGATCAGAGCCGTCAGCCATATAAATTCTTGATGGTTTTTGGTTTGGGTTACAACCATATTTTAATTGGAATTCGTTCATATTGCACCTCTTATTATTTATTTTTATTGATTAAAACTTCTTCATATTTACCAGTTTTGAGCGAAGTGTAACGAACGTATAAAGAAATTTTGTTGTTTTCGTCAAGAGCGTTCCAAAGTTTATCGCTAAAAGCGTTAATATCGTCTAAAGTGGCAACTCTTTCAGGCTCGCCTTGGAAGGTTGGGATTGGGTTTCCGTCGCAAACGTAGGTGTGAATAAAATGACCTAAGCCCTTAAGCGATGGATACGAGAAAGTATAACGGTTACAATTTGAGCCGATAGCATCACTGCTTTTTAAAATGCTCATTTCATATGTAAAATCGCCGTTTGCAAAATTCAAAATACCGCTAATTCTTGGCGTTAGGTTAGGAGCATCTGGCTCGAACTCACGAGAAGTTAAAGCCGAAGAAAAACTCTTGCCTTCCTTTAAGCCGTCGTAAATAGTGTCAGTTTGGTTGCCGTTAGTAACGATGAGGCTGTTTTCGAACTTTCTTATTGCCGCATAAATAATAAGGCTTGGGTCTTGAACCTTTGAAGCGTCAAACGGTTCGGTGAACACTTCGCCGTTTTTTACAGTGAAAACTCTGTTACGGCTGTTTTCGCTTCTGCCCATAATAAAATAAGCCGAAACTGCATTTTCGCCATCAGGCGTTTTGCCGATGATGATGCCTCTTCCTACGTATGAGTTGCCTTCGATAAGTTCGGCAACGTCGTGAATTTTGTAAATATCCATTATCTTTCTCCTTTCAATATATCAAAACAAACTTTTTCGGTTGATAGTGGCAGAATAACCCATTCTGCGTTTTTCATAACACGCTCTTGCAAAATAGAAGGCGTGTCGCCATCGAGAATTTCAACGGCTTTTTGCATTATAATTTTACCGCCATCTGGAATTTCGTTAACGAAGTGCACGGTTGCCCCCGTTACCTTCACACCATATTCCAAAGCCTTTTCGTGAACCTTAAGCCCGTAAAAGCCCTCGCCACAAAACGACGGAATTAACGACGGATGAACGTTTATTATTCTATCTTTAAAAGTGGAAGTGAAGTTTTCGCTCAAAATGACCATAAAGCCCGCAAGAACTATAAGTTCTATTCCGTTTTCTTTTAAAGTGTTTATAATTTTTTGCTCGAACTCACTCTTTTCTAAGCCGTTTTTTGTTACAACGGCTGTTTTAATTCCCGCTTTTTTTGCACGCTCTAGTGCAAAAGCGTTTTCTTTATTAGATAAAACGAGAGCAATTTCTCCGCTTTTTATAATATTAGATTGTTGCGCATCGATAAGCGCTTGAAGGTTTGTTCCTCCGCCCGATACCAAAACGGCAATTTTAACTTTGCGCATCTTCTTTTTTCTCCTTTAACGCCATAAGAAGTGGAATTAGCATGCCACCGATTGCGTTGCCTACGATTACTATCATTATGAATAAGAAAGAATCAAGGCTTGCCATTTGCGTTAAGGCTACTGAAAAATAGCCCATATCTGCAATGGAGTGCTCAAAACCACTCAAAATGAACACAGGCACGCAAAAGAAAATTGCAGAGATTGATTTCTTTTCACGGAAAACGTAAACGGCAACGAACATCAAAACGCCACAAAAGATTGCGCGAATTAACGTTTCGTAAATTTTTTGGTCAAGTTTTGGCGTGCAAAGAAGAACGGCTTTATCTAAAATCGCTCCGTTAGCAAGCCCTAATAAATAGCCAAAAACAACCGTTCCAACAAGATTGCCTAAAAGCCCTAACAAAAGCACTGAAAAATCTTGTTTTTTATGGCTGTTTACGATAAAACCAACCTTGCCCGTAAAGAGCGAAAAGCCGAAATAGCAAATAGTTAAAAGCGCAACCGAGAACAAAACCGCCCCCACTACCTTGTTTTCACACGCAAGATACACCGCGCAACCTATTGCTATCATAAGCCCGGCTAAAACGCCGTCTAAAAATTGGCGTAAAATTTTTCTCATAGTATCCTTATTGCGCTTAGATAAACTAATTTTCTAAGCGATATTATACGATAGTGATTTTTTCGTTAGAATTTACGATTTCGCCAATAACGTAAGCTTCTTCGCCAAATTCCTTTAAAATGTTAAGAACTGTATCAACGTCGTTCTTATCAACAACAACGCTCATTCCAACGCCCATATTGAAAGTATTGAACATATCGTGGTCGGAAATTTTGCCCTTTTCTTGCAAAAGTTTGAAGATTGGTAAAACACGAACATCTTTCTTATTGATAACAACGCCTAAGCCATCTGGAATAGAGCGTGGCATATTTTCATAGAAACCGCCACCCGTGATATGCGAAATGCCTTTAACCTTAACGCTATCTAAAACCTTAAGCATTGGCTTTACGTAAATTTTAGTTGGAGTTAAAAGCGTTTCCCCAAGACTCTTTCCGCCAAGTGCTTCAAGTGGTGATTTTAAATCGCATTTCTCAACGTCGAACACCTTTCTAACGAGCGAGAAGCCGTTTGAGTGCACGCCGGATGATGGAATAGCAATCATAACGTCGCCCGCTTTCATTGACTTTTTATCAACTACCTTAGCCTTATCTACAATACCTACCGAGAAACCTGCAAGGTCATATTCGTCGATTGGGTAAAAGCCCGGCATTTCGGCAGTTTCACCGCCAACAAGTTCGCTTCCCGCTTGAACGCAACCTTCAGCAATGCCTTCAACGATTGAAGCAATCTTTTCAGGGAAGTTCTTTCCGCAAGCGATATAGTCAAGGAAGAAAAGTGGCTTTGCTCCACAACAAATAACGTCATTTACGCACATTGCAACGCAGTCAATACCAACGGTGTTGTGCTTATCCATAAGAAAAGCAATTTTAAGTTTTGTGCCAACGCCGTCCGTTCCCGAAACTAAAATCGGGTTCTTATAGCCCGTTAAATCGAGCGCGAAAAGACCGCCAAAACCACCGATATCTGCCGATGCGTTTTGCGTAACCGTGCGCGCGATGTGCTTTTTCATAAGTTCAACTGCCTTGTAACCTGCGGTTATATCAACGCCCGCTGCTGCGTAACTATCTGATCTTGATTTATCGTTCATTTTTATCTCCTAATTTTACTCTTTTCCGTTCCAACAATAAGTGCAAAGTTTACATTTTGGAAGACCTATTGCCTTAATTAAATCGTCAAGCGATTGGAATTCAAGCGAGTCAAAGTGCAAGGTTGAGCAAATGCTCTCACGAAGTTTTTTGCCACGCTCGGTTGAAGAATCGGCATACTCTTCAAGGTGGTTAAAGCCTTCCTCGCCCTCAAGCTCCATAATAACGCGCCTTGTGATAAGTTCCATATCGCTAGTGGCTCTTGTGAAGTTTAGGTATTTGCAACCAAACATAATTGGAGGGCAAGCCGAGCGCATATGAACTGACTTTGCGCCGTTTTCGTATAAGAAATCTACCGTTTCTTTAAGCTGTGTTCCGCGAACGATTGAATCGTCAACGAATAAAAGGTTCTTGCCCTTTATAAGTTCAAGCACGGGAATTTGCTTCATTTGCGCAACCTTAGTTCTTTCCGATTGCTTTGACGGCGTGAAACTTCTAGACCACGTTGGCGTGTATTTAATATAAGGGCGAGCAAACTGTTTATGGCTTCTGTTTGCATAGCCTACCGCGTGAGGCGTGCCCGAATCTGGAACACCGCTAACCGAGTCAATTTTATCGATAATTCCGCTCTTTATGTCCTTTTCGGCAAGAAGTTCGCCGTTACGACAGCGCATCATTTCAACGTTTACGCCCTCGTAGGTTGCCGTTGGATAGCCGTAGTAAGACCAAAGGAAGGAGCAGATTTTCATTTTCTTTCTAGGCGGTGAAAGTTTAATAATTTCATCAGGCGTTATCTCAACGATTTCACCGGGACCTAGTTCTAAAACGTCTTTATAGCCAAGTTTTCTAAACGCAAACGACTCGAACGCCACCGAATGCCCGTTCTTGTTCTTGCCTATTATCATAGGAAGCCTACCAAACTTATCTCTTGCGCAGATAATGTTACCACCCTCTTTTAAGATGATAATAGCGGCAGTTCCGTCGATTTGGTTTTGGGCAAACTTAATGCCCTCTAAAAAACTTTTCTTTTCGCAAATAAGCGCGGAAACAAGTTCAACCATGTTTACCACACCGCCGGTCATTGCGTCAAAGTGCGAGCCGGGAAGGTTAAGGTATTTTTCGGTAAGTTCCTTAGCGTTATTGACAACGCCGATAACGCTTATTGCGTATGCGCCAAGCCTTGAACGGATAATCAAAGGTTGTGGCTCGCCGTCGCTTATGCAACCGATAGCAGCGTTTCCCTTCATTTCGTCGAAAATCTTTTCAAACTTGGTTCTAAAAGGTGAGTTTTGTATGTTGTGAATAACTCTCTGCATGCCGATTGTTTCGTCAAACGACGCCATACCGGCTCTTTTTGTTCCTAAGTGTGAGTGGTAGTCAGTGCCGAAAAACACGTCTGGAATACAATCACGCTTTGAGGTTATAGCAAAATAACCACCCATATTATCTCCTTAAATTAAGCAAAGAATAGTTTAGATAAAGTCATAGGGTCAATATACTTGCCGTCTTTATAAACACGCATATTACCCGATGCGATTTCGTCGATTAGCATAACGTCGCCGTTAGCGTCGTAACCGAATTCGAATTTGATATCGTAAAGAATAAGACCTTTTTCCTTTAAATCGTCAGCAACGATTTGAGTGATTTTTTGAGTCATTTCCTTGATATCGTCATATTGCTTAGCCGTCATAACCTTTAAATCAACTAAGCCGTCTTTAGTAACGAGTGGGTCGCCCTTAGCATCGTTCTTGAAAGTAAATTCAACGTATGCTGGAAGGTCTGCGCCCTCTTCAATATAATCACTGTATCTTCTAAAGAAACTTCCTACCGCTTTATGACGGCAAATAACTTCTAAGCCCTTTCCGAAAACCTTGCCAGGAAGAACTTCCATAGTGGTATCGTTTAAGTTTGCAGAAACGAAGTGAGTTTTGATGCCTGCTGCATTTACCTTTTCGAAAAAGTAAATAGACATTCTTAAGTTAACGTCGCCAACGCCGTCAATTGTTAAGCCTACAGAATTTTCACCTGGATCAAAAACGCCGTCTTTACCCGTGCAATCATCTTTGAACTTTAAAAGATAGTTGCCGTTATCGAGCGCGAAAACGTCTTTTGTTTTACCAGTGTAAACGAGTGATTTTGCCATAAAAATATCCTCCTAAAAATAAAAAATATGTTGTGGGTTGGCTTTTAGTTCAACCTATAATTTTTAAATTCTTTTGTTTTGGCTTTTCGCCATTTATTCAAATTAGTTATTGAATTCATCTTCAACCGCTTTAGATTTTGCTAAAACCGAAAGCCTGTCCGCTTCTTTTTTATCAGCAAGTTTTTTACTAAGTGCTTCATCACCAATTGCAAGCATTTGAACTGCTAAAAGCCCTGCGTTATAAGCCCCGTTAATCGCAACCGTTGCAACGGGAACACCGCTTGGCATTTGAACTGTAGCAAGAAGCGCATCCATTCCGTCAAGAACAGGACCTTTGCAAGGAATACCGATAACTGGAAGGGTTGTTTTCGACGCAACAACACCGGCAAGGTGCGCCGCCATACCCGCTGCGCAAATTAAAACGCCAAAGCCATTATCTTTAGCATTTTCTGCAAAACTAGTTGCCTCGATTGGCGTTCTGTGCGCAGAATAAACGTGCACTTCACATTGAACGTCAAAACTTTTCAAACAATCGATGGCTTTTTTAACGATAGGAAGGTCGCTATCCGAACCCATTATAATTCCAACTTTCTTGCTCATAACTAAACTCCTTAGAAAAACTTGTTAAATGGAAACCTTAAAGACCAACAAGCCCTTAAAAAATACAAAAAGGTGCAGTCTCCCACTCAAATTTGAGAAACGCACCCAGACGGACGGCGAAAAGTAAAAACTTTCAAAACCGAATTCGGCTAAACTTCCGCTCCCCCGTGGTATCCACGATTATCCGTCAGTTGCGGAAATTATTTATTAAATAAATAACACATTAAGATTATAACCGCAATTTGTGTTTTTGTCAACAAACAATTAGCCGTAAATCGACAATTTTTTTCTAAACTTTTATCTTTTTTAATCGCCGTTTTCTTTTTTTTGGTATTTTAACAAAATTTACCAAATTTTTGATAGAAAATTTTTGAAAGTTATCAACGTTTTTCGCTTCAAAATTTAGCCTTATATTATAATTGAAAACTTGCGCAATCTTGCATTTTAGGTTGAATTTTAAGAAAAATGAAAAACGCGTTGAATTCAACGCGTTTTGGTTTTGTTTTAGCCTTTTATCGTGCTTGCTTTTTCTTTTTGAATAACGTCGTGCGCACCGCCTTCGATTATGCTCGTTGCAGAAACCAAAGTTAAGGTTGCTTTTTCTTGAAGTTCTTTAATGGTTAAAGCACCGCAGTTGCACATTGTTGATTTAACTTTACTTAAAGTTATTGCAAGGTTATCTTTTAATGGGCCAGCGTAAGGAACGTAAGAATCAACGCCTTCTTCAAAAGAAAGTTTCTTATCGCCACCAAGGTCGTAGCGGTGCCAGTTTCTAGCACGGTTGCTACCTTCGCCCCAATATTCTTTGAAATAGTTACCGCCAATGATTACTTTTTGCGTTGGGCTTTCATCAAAACGAGCAAAATATCTGCCGAGCATAATAAAGTCAGCGCCCATTGCTAAAGCAAGCGTTATGTGGTGGTCGTAAACGATACCGCCGTCTGAACAAACAGGAATATAAACGCCGTGCTTTTCAAAATATTCGTCTCTTGCTTTGCAAACATCCATAAGCGCAGTTGCTTGACCACGACCAATACCCTTAGTTTCACGAGTGATACAAATAGAACCGCCACCAATACCAACTTTAATAAAGTCAGCACCGCAGTCGGCAAGGAAGTTAAAGCCAGCAGCGTCAACAACGTTACCTGCGCCCACCTTTACTTTATCGCCATACTTTTTGCGAATCCACTCGATTGTTAATTTTTGCCATTCCGAAAAACCTTCGGATGAGTCGATGCATAGAACATCAGCCCCAGCCTCAACGAGAGCAGGAACTCTTTCTTCATAGTCGCGAGTGTTAATGCCAGCGCCAACAACGTAGCGTTTCTTCTTATCGAGAAGTTCGTTAGGATTGTTTTTGTGGTTATCGTAGTCCTTACGGAAAACAAAATGGCAAAGTTTGCCGTCTTTCGAAACGATAGGAAGAGAATTTAATTTATTATCCCAAATAATATCGTTCGCCTCTTTCAAAGTCGTGCCTTCAGGTGCGGTGATAAGGTCTTTTAAAGGCGTCATAAATTCTTTAACAAGCATCGTTGGAGCCATACGGCTAACACGATAATCCCTACCCGTTACAATACCTAAAAGTTTACCCTCGCTAGTGCCGTCGTCAGTAACAGCTACCGTTGAGTGCCCAGTTCTTTCCTTAAGATAAATAACGTCAGCCAAAGTTTGGTCTGGACGGATGTTAGAATCGCTCTTAACAAAACCTGCTTTATGAGCCTTAACACGCTTAACCATGTTAGCCTCGTCTTCGATAGTTTGAGCGCCGTAAATAAACGAAACACCGCCTTCACCAGCAAGCGCAACTGCTAGCCTATCGCCCGATACCGATTGCATAATTGCCGATACCATTGGAACGTTGAGTGAAATTGCAGGTTCTTCGCCTTTTTTGAATTTAACAAGTGGCGTTTTTAAACTTACGTTTGCAGGAATACACTCTTTTGAAGAGTAGCCGGGTATTAACAAATATTCGCTAAAGGTGTGCGATGGTTCGTTGATAAAGGTTGCCATTTTTTTAACTCCTTTCCGTTTATCGATTGTAAATTTTTATTGTTATACCATAACAATTTGGCTTTGTCAATGAAAAAAACAAAACTTTTAAATTTTATCTAATAAATTTAAGCGTGGTTTTATTCGTTCAAATTTTAGAAAAAAATCAAAACACTTACTTAAAAAGATAAATTTTTGCGCTAAATTTTTCCAAAAATTTTGCTTGTTTTTAATAAATATGTCCGCCTATAAGCCCGTTATCGCAAAATTTAGGCTTTTTCAATTAGTTTAAACAAACTTAATTTTTCTCTATCTAAAAAACAAACAAAGCCATCACAAACGCGTTGTGATGGCTTTAAAAATTATTTCATTTTGATTGCTGCTTGAGCGGCAGAAAGTCTTGCGATTGGAACTCTAAATGGTGAGCATGAAACGTAGTCTAAACCAATCTTATGGCAGAATTCGATTGACGAAGGGTCGCCACCGTGTTCACCGCAAATACCGCAGTGAATATCTTTTCTTGCACTATGACCAAGTTTAGTTGCAGTTTCCATAAGTTTACCAACGCCAACCGTGTCTAAACGAGCAAACGGGTCGAACTCGTAAATCTTAGAAGAGTAGTAACTTGGTAAGAACTTACCAGCATCGTCACGAGAGAAACCAAAGGTCATTTGAGTTAAATCGTTAGTGCCGAAGCAGAAGAATTCAGCTTCTTTTGCAATTTCGTCAGCCGTTAATGCTGCTCTTGGAATTTCAATCATTGTTCCAACAGTGTAATCAATCTTAACACCTGCTTCCTTAATGCAAGCGTCAGCAGTTTCAACAACTAACTTCTTGCAGAATTTGAATTCTTTTAATTCGCCAACGAGCGGAATCATAATTTCAGGAACAACCTTCCAATCAGCATGACGCTTTTGAACGTTGATTGCAGCCTTAATAACTGCCTTCGTTTGCATTACTGCAATTTCAGGGTAAGTTACGGTCAAACGGCAACCACGGTGACCCATCATTGGGTTAGATTCGTGCAAGCTTTGAATAATTTCTTTAATCTTAGCAACGCTCTTGCCTTGAGCGTCAGCAAGAAGTTTGATTTCCTTTTCGGTGTTTGGAACGAATTCGTGAAGAGGTGGGTCTAAGAATCTAATAGTTACAGGGTAACCAGCGAGAGCTTCCATAATGCCCTCGAAGTCTTTTTGTTGCATTGGCTCGATAGCGTTCAATGCCTTTTCACGCTCTTCTTTGGTTTCAGCGCAAATCATTTCACGGAATTTATCAATTCTGCCTTCGCCGAAGAACATATGCTCGGTTCTGCATAGACCAATACCTTGCGCGCCAAGTTCAGCGGCTCTAGTTGCGTCTTCAGGAGTGTCAGCGTTAGTTCTAACGCCTAAAGTTCTATATTTATCGGCAAGTTTCATAATTCTGCCAAAATAACCGCTGTTAGGGTCAGCAGGAACAGTTTTAATAAGTCTGCCGTAAATCTTACCAGTTGAACCGTCGAGAGAGATTTCGTCGCCTTCACGGAAAATCTTACCACAAAGTTCGAAATACTTTTCGTCGCTGTGCATGTTAATCTTATCGCAACCAGAAACACAGCAAGTTCCCATACCACGAGCAACAACGGCTGCGTGAGAAGTTTGTCCACCACGAACGGTTAAAATACCTTGAGCGTATTTCATACCTTCGATATCTTCTGGAGAAGTTTCAAGTCTTGCTAAGATAACCTTTTCGCCTTTCTTGCCTTCGATAACAGCGTCTTCCGAAGTGAACACGAGTTTACCAGCGGCAGCACCAGGGCTTGCGGCAATACCAGATTCTAAGTAAGCGTCTTTGTCTGCTTGCTTTAAGTCCTTAGTATCAAAAGTTGGGTGGAGGAGCATATCAAGAGATTTAGCGTCAATTTGCATAAGCGCTTGCTCTTCGGTGATCATACCCTCGTCGATAAGGTCGCATGCAATACGGATAGCAGCAGCAGCCGTTCTCTTACCATTTCTGGTTTGGAGCATATAGAGTTTACCTTGTTCAATGGTAAATTCCATATCTTGCATATCTCTATAGTGGTTTTCTAAAGTGTTGCAAATAGATAAGAATTGTTCATAAACGTCAGGTAAAACTTCTGCCATTTTAGAAATAGGCATTGGAGTTCTAACGCCAGCAACAACGTCTTCACCTTGAGCGTTCATTAAGAATTCGCCCATAAGACCTTTTTCGCCCGTTGCAGGGTTACGTGTGAACGCTACGCCCGTTCCGCAATCGTCGCCCATGTTACCAAAAGCCATCATTTGAACGTTTACTGCAGTTCCCCAGCTGTATGGAATATCGTGGTCCATTCTGTAAATGTTAGCACGAGGGTTATCCCAACTTCTAAATACGGCTTCAACTGCGCCGAATAATTGTTCCTTAGGGTCTGAAGGGAAGTCAACGCCCTTAGCCTTTTTGTATTCAGCCTTGAATTGAGCGGCTAATTCTTTTAAATCGTCAGCGGTTAAATCAACGTCGTTCTTAACGCCTTTTTCGGCTTTCATTTTGTCGATAAGTTCTTCGAAATATTTCTTACCAACTTCCATAACAACGTCGGAATACATTTGAATAAATCTTCTGTAGCAGTCGTATGCCCATCTAGCGTTACCAGACTTTTCTGCTAAAACCTTAACAACGTCTTCATTGATACCAAGGTTCAAGATTGTATCCATCATGCCCGGCATTGACGCTCTAGCACCCGAACGAACTGAAACTAAGAGCGGATTGTTGATATCTCCAAATTTTTTGCCAGTGATTTTTTCAAGCTTTTCGATGTTTTCCATAATCTCTTGCTTGATTTCATCACTAATTTTCTTTCCATCGTCATAATACTTTGTGCAAGCCTCAGTTGAAATAGTGAAGCCTTGTGGAACAGGAAGACCAATTTTAGTCATTTCTGCTAGGTTAGCGCCTTTACCACCAAGAAGTTCACGCATTGAGCCGTTGCCTTCACTGAAAAGATAAATGTATTTCATAAAACCTCCTAAAAAAATGGTTAAAAATTTTTCAAAACAATAAATTTTCGGGCTTTTTTGCGCTTTTTAGCCCGTTTTCTTTTAAGTCTTTAACATTATACCCTAATACAAATTTTAAGTCAACCCAAAATTAGCATTTTTTTACATTTTTTTGCGTGCGACATACTTTAGTTTTTACGCGCGCGAAAGCTAGCCGAAAAACTACACTGCATTTTCTATTTTTGCTAAACTTTAAATTTTTTAACCATTTTTTGTTTATTTTTTCAATTTTTATTAAGTTTTTTAAGATTGCTCGCCTTTAAAGCAAAAAAATAAACCACCCCAAAAGGTGGTTAAAATTAGTTTTTAAGTTTTGCCAAATGAGTATAGTAAAAGCACTCAATTTTGCCGTTATAAAGTTTTCTCTTTTTATCGGCTCGTTTTCCAAAAAGTTGCTCAAAATCAGTAACTGGGGTGAGCGTGTAGAAACACCAATCGTCGTTATTTAAAGCAACCCTTCCTAGCGTTCTATATAGCCTTTCAATATCTCTTCTTTCGCTGAGCCTTTCGCCATACGGTGGATTTGAAATAACAACACCACGCTTTAAAGGTGATAAGAAGTCTTTCATATCCATAAGTTTAAAATCAATCATATCGCTAACACCCGCGCATTTTGCGTGCATTTTAGCAAGCTTTAACTGATTTTCGTCTATATCGCTTGCGTGAATTTTATAGGGAATTTTGTCGTTTAACGAACTTATAGCCACACTTTTAGCATTTTCGAAGTAAGATTTATCAACGCCTTTAAAATGCAAAAAGTCAAAATCACGAAATGCACCAGCGGGCACACCTTTTGCTTTTAGCGCTACCTCTATTGCGATAGTTCCCGTTCCGCAAAAAAGGTCTGAAAAAGGTCGTTCTCTATTCCAAACGGATAAATCTATCATTGCGCTTGCAACGTTTTCTTTAAGTTGAGCGTTTCCTACCAACCTTCTATAGCCCCTTCTGTGAAGCCCTTCGCCAGACGTATTCAACGATATTGTTGCAAAGTCTTTTAATATGGAAACTTCAATGACGTATCTTTCGGCGTTTTCTAAAAGCGTGCTAGTTTTATAGGCTTTTTTAAGCCTTTCGCATATAGCCTTTTTGACTATTGACTGCGTTGCCGAAACTGCGTGAAGTTTGCTCATAACAAGTTTTGCTTCAACGATAATTTTTCCGTTTTTAGAAATAATATCTTCCCATGCAATATTGGTAACGCCGTCGAAAAGCGTGTCAAAATCGGCGCACTTAAACTCGGCAAGTTCAATAAAAACTCTACTTGCCGTTGATAAATTCAAGTTTAAAAGAGCAACCGTTTCTATGTCGCCCTCAAACTTTATTCTTCCGTTTATTGCAGGAGCGTTTTCTATGCCAAACTTCTTTAGTTCCCTTTTAGTTACTGCTTCCACTCCTGATGCAGATGCTACCGATAATTTCATAAAATCGCCTTAGTTTTTCGTAAAAAGTCCGCCTATAAGCCCATTAACCGCACTGTTTAACGAAATTTTTAATAAATGTTTTTCTGTGAATTGGCGTTGCTCCATAAGTTTTCAACGCCTCAATATGTTGTTTCGTGCCATAGCCTTTATGCTTTTCAAAACCATATTCGGGATAGATTTTTGCATATTCTTCCATAAGCGCATCACGATAAACTTTTGCAATTATGGAAGCGCAACCTATAGAATAGCTTTTGCTATCGCCCTTAATTATAGACTGAGTATAAACGCCAAAATCATGTTTAACGGCGTCAACTAAAAGCGCGTCGATTTTAACTTTTAAACCATCAACGCAATTTTGCATGCACTCAATCGTTGCGTTCAAAATGTTAATTTCGTCAATTCGCTCGGGGCTTACTTCACAAATTTTATAATCTATTGCAGTTTTCAAAATTTGTTCGTTTAAAAGTTTTCTTTTCTTTTCGCTAAGTTTTTTAGAATCGTCAACACCGATAATTAGTTTATCTTCATCTAGTGGCATAACGACTGCCGCACAAACAACAGGTCCACAAAGCGGACCTCTACCAACCTCGTCAACGCCAGCAATCAATAATTTTCCGTAACCTTCTAGCGCTCTTTCGAAAACTAGTTTTTCTCTTAGTTTATCCATTGTTTTTCAAGGCAAATCTTGCCAAGCCTTCCTTTTCTAAAATCGTCAAAAACGGCTTTTGAGCAACGAGAATAGTCGAACTCGCCACCACGAAGCATAAAGCCTCTTGACTTACATATCTTTTCGTAAACTTCTAAAGGTGCACCGCTAATATCAACGTTATATCTTTCAGCAAGTTTTTCGCCGTAGCCTATTTCAATCATTTCTTCAATGAAGTTTAAACAAAGCGTGTCAATATCTAAAATGTTATCGTTAATGCTACCAACGTATGCTAAGTGCATTGCGATTGTTTGATTATCAAAACTAGGTGGCATTGTGCCCGGCGTATCTAAAAGTTCAAGGTGGTCAAGTTTAATCCACTGTTTGCCTTTTGTAACACCCGCCTTATCGCCCGTTTGCGCTTGCTTTCTTCCCGCTAAGGAATTGATAATAGTTGACTTTCCTGTGTTTGGCACGCCACAAACCATAATGCGAACCGTTTTATTTATTCCACGCTCTTTTTTTGCTTGAATTTTATCGCTTAACATATCGATAATCGACATATAGACCGACTTTGCGTCTTTTTGGCTCGTTCCAACAACGGGCAAAACTCGAGCGTTATTCTCTTTGAATTTCGTAACGATTTTTGATAAATCACCGCTATCTATTAGGTCGGTTTTATTAATAAGATAAAGCGTGGGTTTATTATTGAAAAGCCCTATCAGTTTTTTATTTACGCATGCGAAAGCACACCTTGCGTCAAGAACGAGAACTGCTCCGTCGCAAAGTTTTAGGTTTTCTTCCATCATGCGCATTGCTTTGGTCATATGACCGGGAAACCACTGAATAGGTTGCATAATTACCTCTTAATCTTTCTTCGTGTTTAAATCGGGGCGCATCTTAGCGGTTAATTCTTCGCTTTGCTGTTTGCGCCATTTATCTACTTCGGCGTGATTGCCAGAAACTAAAACGTCAGGAACTTTAACACCTTTAAAAACTTGAGGGCGAGTATATTGCGGATATTCTAGCAAATCGTTAGTGAACGTTTCGTTAGATAACGAATCTTTAGACAAAACGCCGTCAACGTATCGGCAAACGGCATCAGTTATAACCATTGCGGGAAGTTCTCCGCCTGTTAAAACGTAGTCGCCGATAGATAATTCTTCGTCAAAATAAAGGTCTAAAACTCGTTGGTCAACGCCCTCATAATGCCCACAGAGAAGCAAAATTCTATCAAAGCCCAAAAGATACGGAACTTCTTTTTGCGAAAAGGTTCTACCTTTTGGGGACATATAAATCCGCCTAGCCTCGTGGTTAGGGTCAACCGCCTCAACAGCGTTTGCAATAGGTTCGGGCATCATAAGCATACCAGCGCCACCGCCGAAAGGATAATCGTCGCAACGCTTGTGCTTATTTAAAGCGTAGTCTCGAATATCGGTTATAACGATTTCTACCTTGCCCGATTTCACAGCCCTTCCTATAATGCTGTTTTGAAGTGGGGCAAACATTTCGGGAAAAAGCGTTAAAATATCAATCCTCATTGTTCCCCCTATAAAAAACAACTTCAGTAAAGCGTTTTGCATTGACTGTGATTTTTTTATTTTCGATATCAATCTCCGCTTGCAAATCTTTTAAAAACGGCAAAACGGCTTCGCCCTCGCTAGAATCGAAAACGAACAAATCCACGCTAGATTTTTGCACGTCTTTAACCGTGCCCATCTTCTTTCCGCTCGATAGATAAATCTCGCAACCGATAATATCTTCAATATAGAAAGCATCGTCAGCCTTGTTGAGTTCATCTCTTTCGCAATAAACTTCTTTGCCTCTAAAGGTTTCGGCTTGATTTCTATCAAACACGCCACGAACAAACATAAAAATTGCGTTATCGCGAACAGAAAGTTCTAAAACTTTATACTCTTCGCCGTCAATATAAACGTTTTCAATATCTTTAACGGCGTTGAACCCGTCGGTTAGGTTAGAAATTTTTAGCTCGCCGTTTATGCCTTGTGGCTTTAAAACTTTTCCAATTAAAATTTTCATAACGTTAATAAAAAAGAGAAATTATGCAATTTCTCCCTTTTCTTTAATCTCAATATTGTATTTTTTGCCTTCTTTAACCGCAACCGACTTTACGATTGTTCTTAAAGCCTTAGCGATTTTACCTTGTCTGCCGATGACTTTTCCCATATCTTCTGGGCATAAAACAACCGTTACGTTAACGATTTCGCCGTTGTCTTCTTGGATGAATTCAACTTTGTCTTTATGTTCGGCAAATTGCAAAACAATATATTTAATAAGGTCTAACATCTAGCACCTCCTAATTAGTCTTTCTTCTTTTTAGGATTAGTCTTTGCAGGAGAAAGTTTAGTAGGTTTTTCAATTACGCCTTGATTAATAAGAAGTGAACGAACTGTTTCAGTTGGTTGAACGCCTTTAGCAAGCCATGCTTTAGCCTTGTCAGCATCGATAACGATTTCTGCTGGGTTGCTGATTGGATTGTAGTGACCGATTTTTTCGATATACTTACCATCTCTTGCTACTCTTGAATCAACTACAACGATACGATAGAAAGGTGATTTCTTGTCGCCCATTCTTGTTAATCTCATTTTTACTGCCATTTTAGTTTACCTCCGTAAAATGTTTAAATTTTTATTTTATTTATTATTTTTTATTTATTTTTTGTTTGCGTTTTTTGCTAAAAATGCCGTTTAATCGACCTATAGCCTAGTTTTTTAGAATTTGAAAGGAAGTTTCTTTCCGCCCTTCATTTGCTTAATCATAAGTTTGGTTTGTTCAAAACCTTTCAATAATTTGTTAATCTCTTGCAAAGATGAGCCACTTCCCTTTGCTATTCTCATTTTTCTTGAATAGTTCAAAATCGAAGGGTCTTTTCTTTCTTTTTCGGTCATCGACTGAATTATTGCCTTCATGCGATACATACCGTTTTCGTCAATATCGCTTTCCTTAATTTTAAGTTTACTAACGCCCGGCATCATCGCTAGAAGCCCGCTCGCTCCGCCCATTTTCTTAACCATATCGATTTGGTCGATATAGTCGTTTAAGTCAAACGAGTTTTCGCGGAGTTTTTTCTCCATTTTCTTGGCTTGCTCTTCCGAAACGGCTTCTTGCGCTTTTTCGATTAATGAAAGCACGTCGCCCATGCCTAAAATTCTGTTCGCCATTCTATCAGGGTAGAACGGCTCAAGGTCGGTCATCTTTTCGCCAACGCCACAGAATTTAACAGGCTTTCCCGTTACGGCTTTGATAGATAGGCACGCACCGCCACGAGTATCACCGTCAAGTTTAGTTAGAACAACGCCCGTGATATCAAGCCTTCTGTTAAACTCTTCGGCAACTTGAACTGCAACTTGACCGGTCATAGAGTCAACGGTGAGAAGAATTTCAGTAGGATTAACGCTCTCTTTAACGGCTTCGAGTTCCTTCATAAGTTCGTCGTCTATCTCAAGACGGCCAGCCGTATCAATAATTACGGTATCGTAACCGAATTTGTTAGCATATTCAATGGCTTCGTTTGCCGTCTTTACCGGCTTTTGCGTTCCCTTTTCAAAAACTTCAACGTTTATAGATTTTCCAACAACTTGCAACTGCTTAATTGCCGCTGGGCGATAAATATCGCACGCAACTAGAAGAGGTTTTTTATTTTGCTTTCTAAGAAGAAGCGCAAGTTTTCCAGAAAGTGTTGTTTTACCAGCACCTTGCAACCCGCACATCATAATAACGGTTGGAAGTTTTGGTGAAACTTCAAGTTTGGAATTAGTGCTTCCCATAAGCGCAACTAGTTCTTCGTTTACAATCTTTATAACTTGTTGCGCAGGGGTTAAACTCTTTAAAATATCTTGACCTAGAGCCTTCTCGGATACGCTATTTATAAAATCTTTAACGACTTTTAAATTAACGTCCGCCTCTAAAAGCGCAATACGAATTTCACGCATTGCTTGCTTAATTTCAAGTTCAGTAAGTTTTCCCCTTTTAGTAAGTTTCGAGAAAACGTGATTAAGTTTTTCGCCTAATGATGCAAAAACAGCCATTTAATTCTCCAAAATCTCATTAAGTTCTTGTCTTAGCGACGTCTCAAGTTTTTTACTAAACTCTAAAAGCCTCTTTTCTCTTGCAAAAAGCCCTAGTTTACTCTCCAAACTATCAAGTTCTTGGCGTGATTTTTTCAAAAAGTCCGCAACGGCTTGGCGAGATACGTTCATAATAGACGCTATCTCTAAAAGCGATAAATCAAGCGAATAATACATTTCAACCGCCTCTTGCTGGCGCTTGGTTAAAAGTTCGCCGTAAATTTCAAATAGCCTTGCATAGTTTACGTCTTTCACAAAACCACCAAAAAACTTAGAGTGTAAAGCAAAATTACTTTACACTAAGAATTATACTCATTAAAAAAGACTTGTCAAGCGTTCGACAAGTCCATTTTTAATTTTTTTAGTATTTAAATAAAATATTTTGTTTGTTAAATTTGTTCTCAAAGAAAATTAATATGGCAGAAAGAAAGTTATTCTTCAACGAAAATTAATTTGTGGCAGTTTTCACACTCCAAAAACTTTTCTTTCTTAAGGTTTGCCGCCTCTAGCGTAGATAGTTCAGTTCCGCACGCTGAGCAGTGAACTTCCCGTTTAGATGCGTCAACTTTATAAACGATTGGAAATTTTCCGTCCTTTCTCTTTTCTTGATATTTTTGCATATATTCATTAGGAATATCTTTAGCAATGGTTTCCAACTTTTTAACGATTGCTTGTTTTTCAGCTTCCATTGAAGAAGATAGTTCCTTATAGGCTTGCGCACTATTTTCACGAACTTCCTTCATCTTTTTAACGGTTGCTAAAAACTTCTTATATTGGTCGTTAAAAGAATTAATCTCTTCGGTAAGTTTTGAAATTTCAGCCTCTAAGCTAGCAAATCTTTTTGAAAGCTCTTGTGATTTTTTCTTTAAAAATGCAATGGTGCTCTCTTCGGTTGCTTCGTTCACGCCGTCAAAATCGGCTTGTTCTTCTAACAATAGTTTGTAAGCTTTTTCAAGTTCTTGCATATTCGAAAAAAGCGCTTTTGCTCTTTCTTCAAATTGTTCATTGTTTTGGTTGGCACTTTTTAAAAAGCGAGTTGCCTTTGCATAGTTTTGATAATCTTCGCTTTTTCTTAAGTTATCTTCAATAACTTTAAGCCCCTTGTCAACTTCTTGATACTCTAAAAGTTTTTTAAACATATCTATCTCCTTTTTTGCTTCTAAACTAAACGTTCATCGCAAAAATAATATAAATTCAACTTATTTTTTATTGCTTTATTTTCTAAAAAGTCTGCGTATAACTTCATAAACCCGTAATTTTCGGTTGCGTAATGCGTAAAGCAAATAACACATTTTCCGCTTTCTAAAAGTTCTAAAATTATATGATGTTTTGGGTCAGCTGAACAAATAAGGTCGGCTTCAACACTTGCCATACCCTCTTCAAAGCCCGCACCACAAAACGACGCAACAGATTTTATTTTTTTGTCAAAATTGCCGTAAGTTATAACTTTTGTTTGAAATTCCTTTTCGGCAAAATTTGCAATTTCACCCAAAGTTTGATTAGTTTCAAACACTCTGCCATAACCACACTTTGAACCTAAGTCAGTTAAAATTTTAGCGTTTTTCGCGCCAAGCCCTTTAGCAAAATAATAATCAACGCCATATTTTGCAACGTCAGCGTTTAAGTGCATACTTATAACCCCAACACCGCTTTGAATAGCGTATAGAAGAACGCCACTAACGCTCTTTATAGGCGAATAAATAACGGGGTGGTGCGTAACGATAAGGTTGCAACCTTTTTCTTTAGCAAAATCTACCGCGCTAAAAGTTAAATCAAGGCAAAACAACGCACCCGTTATTTCTTCATCTATTGAAACTAAAATACCGCTGTTATCGTAAAGACCTTCTTTTTCGCATAACTTTTTAGATAATTCAAACGGATATTCTTTATCTAATAAATTGTAAAACTCAGTTATTTTCATTATTTAAAACCTTTGAATAAAGTTCTATCTTTTGGTCAATTTTTTTGGCTTCAAAACTATCTTTTACTAGGCGTTTTGCCTTTTCAAGCGTTTTTAGTTCCGCAGTTAAAAACACGATAAAATCGTTTGAACCCTTTAAATTATCTCTTCCAAATTCAATCTCTAGTGCAGAATATTCTTCAACTTCTTGGTTTTTATCGGCAACTAAAATATCGTAATATTTATCGCCGTCATAAAAAAGATAATCGGTAACGATTGGGTAGTTTTTGCTTAATAAAAACTCTCTTAAAGCCTTAGTGTTTTTCATAGGCTGAAGAATAAGCCGAGTTGGCAAAAACTCTGCGTTATTTAAAATTTTGCAAATTTCCACGCCACCCATACCAGCAATAACAGCTTGATCAATCGGCTCTAAAATTTTAGAAAAGCCATCGCAACAAATAGGAAAAAACCTATCTATATGCCTGTTATCGATACTTTTTATGGCTTTATCAAGGCTAGGCTTAGAAATATCGGTTGCGTAAACTTTATTCGCTAAGTTATTATCTAAAACAAACTTTGAAACGTTGCCGTGGTCGCAACCAACGTCAGCAAAAACGTTGCATTTTATGATGTGCGAAACGATTTTTTTGGTGCGCTTAGTCATTTTATTCCGAACAATCTTTTAACTTCTTTAGTGAACTTGGCTTTCTTAATTTTCTAAGCGCTTTTGCTTCGATTTGACGAATACGCTCTCTCGTTAAGTCAAAGGCACTGCCAACTTCTTCCAACGTTCTTGGTCTGCCGTCGTCAATGCCGTATCTTAAGCGCAAAACCTTTTCTTCTCTAGGCGTTAAGGTATTCAAAACGCTAAGGAGTTGTTCACGAAGAAGTTGGTAAGAAACGATATCGCTTGGCGATTTTGCGTTTTCATCTTCAATAAAATCACCAAGATGGCTATCTTCTTCCTCACCGATAGGCGTTTCCAAAGAAACAGGGTCTTGGTTAATCTTTTGAATTTCGATAACCTTTTCAACCGGGATGCCCATTTTTTCAGCAATCTCTTCAGGACTTGGATCTCTGCCAAGTTCTTGCAACAACGTTCTTGTTACTCTTGCAAGTTTATGAATAGTTTCAACCATATGCACTGGAATTCTTATCGTCCTTGCTTGATCTGCAATCGCTCTTGTTATTGCTTGGCGAATCCACCAAGTAGCGTAAGTCGAAAACTTGTAGCCACGGCGATAATCAAACTTCTCAACGGCTTTCATAAGACCTAAGTTACCTTCTTGAATAAGGTCTAAAAAGTGCATACCTCTACCAACGTATCTTTTAGCAATGTTGACAACGAGCCTTAAGTTGGCTTGCGATAATTCTTGCTTTGCCTTCTCGTCGCCCTCTTCCATCCTAATAGCGAGAGCCTTTTCTTCTTCAAGCGATAAAAGCGGATATTTACCGATATCTTTTAGATAAAGTTTAACGTGGTCGCCAACGCTGATTTCTTTGATGATTTGCTCATAGAAATCTTTGCCTTGCATAATTTCTTCTTCCACGCGCACGCCTTGCTCTTCAAGCGCCTCAAACACCTTAGGGACTTGTTCTTCATTTACGTCTTTCTTTTCGAGAATATCTAGAAGAACTTGGTTTTCGATAGAGCCTCTTGACTTATATTCAGCAACAAGTTCAACAACTAGTTCTTTTAAGTTTTCTTCGGTGATAGCCATTAGTTTTCCTCCTTCTTAAGGGCGTTTAATCGTTTAGTTTTTTGTTGGATTGTTTTTAAAATTTCTACTTGTTTATTAAGGTCGCTAACGTCGCTAGCGAACGCCTTTAATTCGTCTATTTCGCTTTGCAGAATTTGCATTTCCATAAAACGCACGCAATCGAAATAGAACTTCTTATTAACGACTTCTTCAATTTGGAAAATTGCGTTAAGTTCGTCGATAAATTCATTGCCGAGCGCATCGACTATCGTTGACGGAACAACCTTTTTGCCACTTTCTAACGTTTCCAAAATATAATCGGCAATGGCTGTTCGAAGCGAAGATGAAAAGGTTAATTTTTCTAAATCTTTTGCGCTAAAATAAGGCTTAGAGAACACGCCCGACCATAGCACGAACCTCTCGGCTTTAATAAGCCCTTTATCGCTTTCACGCTCAGTTTCAGCCTCTATTTTTTTGGATGCTGAAGTGCTTGTTCCTTTCTCTAAATCGCGTTTAAGCGACTCATAGGTCAAGTTTGTGAGTTTGCTAACGTTTCTTAAGAGTTCTTCTTTTTCGAAATCTTTATCGCTTTCACGAATAACTCTTAGGGCGTTTTCAACAAACTTTCTGCGCTCGGTTGTGTCGTTTAAATTGAATCGTTTTCTTAAATATTCAAGTTTATAGTCAATTAGCGGAAGCGCGTTATCAAGAAGCGTTTGATAAGCCTCTTTTCCCCGCTTTTTAATCATATCGTCAGGGTCTAAACCGTCGGGCAAGGAAATGATTTTAACCGTGAGCCCCGCATCACGCAAAATTTCAAGCCCACGCATAGTTGCTTTTTGCCCAGCACCATCGCCGTCGTAGGAAATGATAACGGTTTTTGTATAGCGAAGAAGAAGTTTTGCTTGCTCAACGGTTAGCGACGTGCCCATACTCGCAACCACGTTCATAAACCCTGCTTGCGCCAGCGAAATTACGTCCATATACCCTTCAACCATAATAACGTAGTCAAGCTCGCCAACTTCGCGCTTGATGCCTTTTAGGTGATTAATATTGTAAAGACAGCGATTTTTAATAAACACAGACGTTTCTTTTGTGTTCTTGTATTTCATAAAATCAGTCTTTTCAATCACACGCCCGCCAAACGCTATAACGTTGCCGACGTTATCAATGATGGGAACGGTTATTCTTTTTGCCTCGAAGTCTGTATATTCGCCCGTATCTTGATTGTAACTTACAACCCCCGCCGCTAGCATATCTTTGTGGGTATGCCCTTTTTCTGCAAGGTGTTTAGGAAGCGAAGTGAAATCAAGCGAAACACCTATGCCAAACTTTCGAATTATCTTGCTATCAAGCCCCCTTGACGCCAAATAATCAAGATATTTTTGTGCTTGTGGTTTTTTAAGGTTGTCCACATAAAAATGTGCGGTATCTTTCAAAATTGCTAGAACAGCCTCTTTTTGTCGGCGCTTTTCGTCGCTTTTTTCTTTATCGAAAAATTTTTCTTGAGGCATTTCAAGCCCCGCTCTATCAGCCAAGAACTTAACGGCTTCGGCAAAACTTAAATTTTCAATTTCCATAATGAAATTGATAACGTTTCCGCCTCTACCACAGCCAAAGCACTTAAAAAACTGCCCAACGGGGTTGACCGCAAACGACGCGGTTTTTTCCATATGCCCAGGTAGCGGACAGCACGCCCAATACGAACCGCCTCGCCTTTCTAATGAAGTGTATGCCGAAATAACGTCAACGATATCGTTCTTTATTTTCAGTTGTTCGATAAATTCATTGGTAAATGCCATACCTTCCTCATTTAAAAGCGATTTTTTGCGATAATTCCTATAATTAAACGATTTTTATTTGCGTTTTATTTGTTACTTTTCAAAATTTTTGCACTAATCTTAAAATATGCAATTTAGTGCTTTTTTAGCCGAAAAACTCAACTTTTCACTAGCCTTTAAGATAAAAACTCTTTGGCACGAAAATATTTTCAAACGTCCACACGGCGTAGCGGTCGGTCATAGACGACAAATAATCGCTACAAACTCTATCAATATCATCCTTTTCTAGGCGAGATTGATAAAACTTCGGCAATTTTTCGGGGCTTTTTTTGAAGTAGTTAAACATTGCCTCAATCATATTGAACGCAACTTCTTCTTCGGCTTTTGCAAACGGCAAATTGTAAACCCGTTCGAACATAAAATCTCTAAGTTCGTTCAAAACGGCAAACACGCTATCTTCCATTTTAACAAAATTTTGACCTTGACTAGCCCTCAAAATTGACGATATTGCGCTGTTTATTCTTGTTGAAGTTGACCTACCAAAAACTTTTAACGCCGATTTTGGAAGGTCGTCCATTGTGATAATCTCTGCCCTTATGGCATCGTCAATATCGTGCGAAATATATGAAATTCTATCGGCGAGAGAAACGGCTTGTCCTTCCAAAGTTTGAGGGTTGCCAGTCATTTTATGGTTCAAAATGCCGTCTTTAACCTCAAAAGTTAGATTAAGACCTAGCCCGCCTTTTTCTAAAACTTCAACAACTCTAATTGATTGTTCGTTGTGCTTAAACCCGTGCTTAGAAAGTTTATCTAAACATCTCTCCCCCGCATGACCAAACGGCGTGTGCCCTAAGTCGTGCCCTAGCGCTATTGCTTCGGCTAAATCTTCGTTTAAGGAAAGTGCTCTTGCGATTGAACGTGCCACTTGCGATACGTCTAACGTGTGCGTTAAACGAGTTCTATAATGGTCGCCTTCGGGCGAGAAGAAAACTTGCGTTTTGTTCTTTAAACGCATAAAGGCTTTAGAATAAATAATTCTATCTCTATCACGCTGAAATTCCGTGCGCATTGGGCAAGGTTTTTCTTGCCTTACTCTACCTAAAGTGTCAACACTCTTTTTTGCGTATGGCGATAAAAACGTTTCTTCCTTTTTTAAAGTTGTGTCTTTCATAAGCCCTCAAACAATTAATTATTATTAAATAATTAACCCAAAAAATATTGTCATAAAAAGCCCTTCACTTAATTATTACAAAAAAATTTGCCATTTCCTTTTTTTTGCGCCAAAATTTTCCAAATTTTATAAATTTTTTAAAAATTTTAAAAAATATGGCAAAATATTTAGCCAAATCTTATTTTAGCGATAGCAAAATGCCGTATTCGCCTTTTGAAAAATATTTCACTTGCCAAAATGGCAAATTTCATTAAAAAAACAACAAGCCTACTTGCTTGTCGATTTTTCTAGAGGCAACTTCAATTTTAATGATATGCTGAACTATTCTCCACATTTACAACGAAGCTTTGCAGAAATAGCTACTCCGTTGAATTCTTCGATATTACATAAATAATCCAATATTCTTAATTTCATATTACGTTATTCCTTGTTTTGTTTTGTAGTGTTGATTGAAGAAATCAACATTCGTCTTATCACACCGCAATCGTGAGTAAGTGTCTTGGTGTTATCAATAGATAATATATCTGACCTACGCAAAAGTTCAAGCCAATATTCCGTTTCGTAACATTCTTTTAATGCAATTTGAAGCTTTGATATAAAATCTGCTTTACTCTGCGCATATTTCGCTTCCCTGATATTTGCACCGATAGAGGTTGCGCAACGTTCTAATTGACTTATAAGAGAATAATTTCCTTTAATGCCGTCAGTTATTTTCAAAATACTCACTGCGAAATCCATAGATAAATCTGCAAGTTTATTTTCTGCCATAATTAGCACCTCAAAAAAAGTATAGCACAGATCATCATAAAAATCAATAATGAAATCCTTGCAGGATGAAATCTGCTAAAGCAGATGAAATCCAAACAAGTTTGGTTGAAAATAAATCCACCCAAACCCGACGTAGGAGGATTTCATCACAAAGCGATTTCATCGACGAAGTCGATTTATCCCACCCAAAGGGTGGATTTAGTTGAAAAAACGACAAGCACAACTGCTTGTCGTTTTTTCTGGTAGCCCCATGGGGAATCGAACCCCAGTTTCTGCCGTGAGAGGGCAGCGTCTTGACCGCTTGACCATGAGGCCTTATTTTATTGCCAAGTTATAGTAACACATTTTTATAACTTTCGCAACAAAATTTATGTTATTTTTAAAAATTATTCGGCAATTAAAAGCACGCTTGCAAAATCTTTTTTCATAAGCGAGGTTTTTTCAATTATGAAATGAATAGCCTTCGCATCACCCTTTAAAAAATCAAGTTCTACAAATTCGTCTGGGTAAAAAGACAATAAGCAAACCTCACTATCTTTTAACTTTTTGTAAGGCGCAAAAAGTGAGGTTGTTTCGCCTTCGCCTTTTGAAAACTCTATTTGATAGCCTTCTTCCACTTCGTAATCGCAATCTATGCACTCGTTAAAATTTGCCGTTGCGTCAAGTTCGCCCCCGTAGTAGCGAACAACTGCCTTTACGGGCGTTTTTTCAAAATCGATAAAAAAGAACAAATGCCCCGTTTTTGGCAAAAGATTTTGGCTATCGAATTGACTTGCTTCTTCTAAGTTAATATGACAAAAAAACACTTCGGTTTCTTCAAAAATATCTTGCTTTAGCCAAATTTCAGGCATAAGCGTTTCGCCGAAAAACTTACTTTTATCTAGTTCGTATTCACCAACTTTTAACTTAATCTTGATGCTCATTTTTTTCATCCTCGTTAAGTTTATAGTAATTAACGTCGTTAGTAAAATCACGCTCGATATCGCACGTTCCGCCAAGCGATTCTATCGCAAACTTTAACTCTCTAAACGATAAATAGTCTGCAACTTCTTCGATATAATCTAAAAGTTTTTCAGTTACGCTCTCATCGCCAAACTCAGCCAAAAAATTTGCGTATTCAACAATTTTATCGCTAGCCATAAGCCCTTGCAAAAGATATGAAGAAATCTTTGGGTTTTTAGATTTTGAGTGCGATAAAATTTCAGCAACAACAACGTTTTCTTCTTTTTCTTTTAGTGCGCGTTCAATTAACTTTGCTTCTATATCTTTAACGTTCAAAATAAACTCTTCTGCAATAAAATTTATAATCTCTTTTGCACAATTTTTATCAAAAAGTTGGTCTATATATCGATTAAACGCTATTTTTGAGTTTTTGTGCGATAGAATTTCCAAAACTTTGAGTTCATCTTCAACTGATAGATTATTACCTAAAACAAGGTTAAAAACTTCTTCTTCAGGAGAAAATTTCTCAACTGCTTCAACCAAAAATTCGTTCGGCTCAGTTTTAAATAAGAAGTGCTCGGCTAGGATTTTACACAAATCGTTTTTATTTTTTTCATAATATTTTTCGGGCGTTAAATTATCAAGTTCTTTAAAATTTGTTTTTTCAAACTCAGCATAAATTTCGGGCAAACATGAAGTTACGTCGCCCTCGATTTTATCTTTATTTTTAATAACGTATTCTTTAACAAATTTTTCAAAAATTTTATTTAGGTCAACTATTGCCATCGTCATTTCCCATTAGCGAAAAAATCGCATCGACCTTTTTCTTGGTCGTTTTAAATAAAATATCATAAAGTTTTTTATCGTGCATTTTAAAGCCCGATTCAATCGTGATTGCGCATGCAAGCGCAAATTCGTCTTTTATTTTTGATAAATTGCCGTTATCTTTTAACATGTAATAAATTTTAAAAGCAGCCTCTCTTAAATCGACTGCATTTTTGTTAAACGCCGAAGTTCTAGCAAAGGCTTTTGCGTATGCCGATAAAAAGAGTTTTCCGTTTTCCTTTTCAAAAGTTGCCTTTGCAAACTTTAGTTTAACGAAAATATTATCAAAACTTGCGCCCGCCATTTTATTGTAGCCTTTCAAAACTAGGTTTTCAATAACTTTTAGTTTGCCTTTGCCTGACAGCACGTAGGACACTAAAAGTTCAATTAGATAATTTCTAAAATAAGCGGTGGGAAGTGAAAAGAGCGCGTCTATAATTTCGCTTTCTAGTTCGTCGTGATAAAGTAGCGCCCAGCCACAAATAGATTTTATTTCTTCCTTCGAAAAGATTTTTAGAACGTTTTTTCTTTGCGTTAAAATTATTCCAAGCTTAACTAGATATTTTTCTTCATCTTCTTTAGATAAGCGGAAATCATAACCAAAAGGCTTTTCAAATTGAGCCTTTTGTTCACATAAATTTCTATATCTTTCAACGATAGGGCTTTTGGTTATTTGGTGAAGCCAAGTAAAAAGACTATGCGCCTTTTCATAGTTTTTGCCATTTAAAAAAATTAATGCTTTCAAAAAAACGCCATTAATTTCATATTCATTGAGCCTTAGCGATTTTTCTATCATTTTAAGAGAATCGTCTAGGCGGTTTTCTTGAGCAAGCATTAATGCAACCCTAAAAAAGGTGTCGCTATTATCAAAATCTTTTTCTAAACATTCGTCTAAAAGTGTGGCTATAACTTCATTATCGACAAAAAACTTATCTCTATAGTGATGATAAAACATCACCAAATAAACAACCGAGAGAGGATTATCTCTTTTAAACTTATAAAGATTTTCAATAACATCTTTGGCTTCAAGAAGTTTATCTTGCGTAACTAAGTTTAGAAAAATTTTAAGTTGCGCATCAACGTATTCTTCCTTATCAAAGGTAACTTTTTGCAAAATTTCGTTGCTTTCGTCATATGCGTGAACTTCGCTTAAAGCATCTGCTTCAAACAAAAGTCGTTTTGGCTTTATTGCGCTATCCGGGTAAACGATATGATATTTTTCGCCAACGCAATCGTAAACGTAATCAAAATAATCTAAAATAACGTGATCGTATTCTTGTTCTTTCTGGTCGTTAAGCGAAAACTTTAAATCGGCATAATAGCCCATAGTCTTAGTATCGCCAATTTCACAAAAACACGCAGATAACGCACTGTAGGCTTCAAGTTTAAGCCGAGTAGAGTTTGTTCTTGATAAAAACTTAAACCAAAACTCAACGGAATAATTATAAAGTTCCATTTCGTAATAAATTTTAGCAATAAGTGAATATGGCGCATTAGACTTATAGCCACTATCAATTAGTGAATATAAGATATTCAACGCGCCAACCAAATCTCCCGCCTCTTTTCTTTTTATTGCAAGC
The DNA here is from genome assembly GCA_045534575.1 of Christensenellaceae bacterium. Classification (GTDB taxonomy): domain Bacteria; phylum Bacillota; class Clostridia; order Christensenellales; family Borkfalkiaceae; genus UBA4636. The sequence goes on along the minus strand of JAZSJZ010000004.1, from coordinate 109,006 downwards.
GAGAGTTTATCGTCTAAAGTTATTTTTAACGTTTTTTTCGAGTTTTCAGTCATTGAAAAGTTTATCAATATCCTCTTTGTAATAAGTGGTAACGTTTGGGCAGAAATGGCAACTAACGTCAATCTTGCCTTGATCTTCTATAGTTTGATAAAGTTCAGCCTTTCCTAGCGTGATTAAAACCTTATCAACCCTATCTTTCGAGCAGTTGCATTTATATTGCGTATCGTAAATATCAAACAGAATTTCTTTAAAATACCCGTCTATAATACCGTTAACGCCCATTTCTTCAATCATCGTGCTAATGTTAAAAAAGTGAGAAATAAGTTCTTCTGCTTTAGCGATATTTTCTTCTTTAGCGTTTGGTAGAACTTGCAAAACAACACCGCCAGCCCCAACGCAAGTTAAATCTTTACCTATTTTAACTCCAAGAGCCATTGCCGTTGGAACTTGTTCGCTTAGAGTAAAATAATGAGCAAAATCTTCGGCAACTTCGCCAGAAACTATTTTAGAAGTGCCCGTATATGGCGTTTTAAGCCCTAAATTTTTAACAACTGTTATCGAGCCAGACCTACCAACACACGAAGCAACGTCAAGTTTTCCAACCGAATTTAGAGGAATATCAACGTTAGGGTTTGTGATATAGCCACGAACGTTTAAATTTTTATCAGCGCAAACAACAATTCCACCGCCTAAACCGTCGCCGTTAATGGTAACGGATAAGTGGTCATTTTCGTTTTTAAGGTTTGACGCCATAAACGCCGTTGCCGTCATTGACCTGCCTAGAGCAGCCGAACACACCGGCGATAGGTTATGGTATTTTATTGCAGTGTTAACAACGTCGGTTGTGTCGAGAATTGTTAACGATATTTCATTATCAAAAATAAGCGATTTATAAACCTTACCCATAATATACCCTATTTTACTGCCAGAATTTCAATTCGGTCAGTCGTTTTATCAATTTCTCCACCGAAATGAGCACACGCACTCACCGATTTAAAGCCAACTTCTAGTAGCGACTTTTCAATAAAATCTAAGTCGTGAATATATTGCACGTGTTCTTCTTCCTTCTTTTCGTAAAGGTCGCCCTTTTTCAAAAAGAGAGAAATTTCCATTTCGATTTTATCTTCTTTTAACTTGTTAAACCATAAATATGACAATTCTTCATAATCTTCGCCGAAAAGATTATTGCCAATTATTTTTTCAAGTTTATATCTCGTTGAAAAATCAAACAAGAAAACCCCGCCTTTTTTAAGTGCGGAATAAACCGATTTGAACGCCTTTTTTAAGCCGAGTTTGTCAACGTAATTAACGCCGTCGTTAATAATGGTTACAAAATCTACCTTTTGAAAGGTTTTAAGGCAGGTCATATCCTGCCTTAAAAAATCAATTTTTAAATTTTCATTTTGTGCGTTTTGCTTGGCAATTTGCAACATTTCCAAGCAGTTATCTACGCCTATTACGTTAAAGCCAGCCTTTTTTTCTAAGATAGTAAAATGCCCGCTACCGCATGCAAGGTCGATGCCGTCTTTTCCTAGAGCGTTTTCTTTGAGCGCTTTAATAACACGCTCGCCCCACCTATCATATAGGTCGCCTTTTTGCAATTTTTCGTAAACGGTAGATAAACAAACGTATGCTTTTTCTGCCATAATTTTTAATAAATGCTGGGCTATAAGCCCGTTAACTTAATATTTTGTTAATTTTTATCATCTTGGGTTGAACTATCTTCACCCGCTTTTTCAGCATCGTTTTCGCTCTTAGTTTCAGCCGAATTCGATTGCGCTTTTTTCTTATCGCTAATATATTTAGAAGGGTTTTCTTCGTAAAGGTCGCTATCTTTTTTCATATCTTGTTTACTAGAAGTTACCTTATCTAAATCGCCACGAGAGAAAGTTTCACCAAGGTCATAAACAACGTTATCTTTATCGGTAACAGGTTTTAAGCGAACTGACTTATAGGTTTCGCCTTCAATTTTTCCGCTATCAACTTCAACGAAGCCACCGCTTTGTTGTTCTTTTTGAGCCCTTTCACGTTCACGGCGTTTTTGAAGTTCTTCAGCGGTTGGCTTATAAGCGTTTTTCACGTTGCCGTTTATGAACTTATCGAACACCCAGTGGCTATAAACCGTCCACGAAAAGAGGATGAACGAAATGCCAAGGAATATCATAAGCGCAAGCGCTAGCATTACGAAATAACCACCAATGAACCCGATTAAAAGCGGAATAAACGCGAACGCAATGAAGAACACGTTAAGTGGCAAAAGAACCATTGCAACTAAAAATGCGTTTCTTAAAAGGTTGAAGAACGTCGCCTTATAGGTTACAACCATCGTTAAAGACGAGAAGAACCAAACTGAAGCGAGCGCAACTGCAATATATAACAAAACTTTCGATAGCGTTAAATACCACTGGGCGCCACTTTCTGCGATAACGTAGTTCGTGTAAGAAATACCAATGCCAACGGAAGCGAAAAGCAAAGTGTATAACAAAGTTACGAGCATAACGCTAAAGAAATTTCTCTTAATGCCTTTAATGAAGTCTTGAACGATAGAAACGTCTTCACCCCAAGCCATATTCCTTAGAACGTAAAGCGCACCCGAAAGCCCGACAGACGCCCACGCCCCGCAAACAGGGAGCATTAAGAAGAACTCTCTATTAACCGAGAACATTAAGCCTTCTGCCATTGCTACCATATCGACAACAGGAAGATACCCAACGCCCATATTAGCGTTAAAAACTGAGTTTGACGCATCAACCAAAAGCCTAGCGTATCTTACGAAAATAAAATAAGCAAGCGGGGCAAAGAAGATAAGCAAAATTAAGTTAAGAGCAACAAGTTTTAGCGTGTTGTTTCTAAAAATTGCCGTTCCAAGCGCCCATCTAGACACCTTTATTTCAGGACGGCAATACCCGTCTTGCCCGGAAATATCGGTCAAGCCCTTGGAATAAACGTTTTCTTTTTGTTTTGTATTAGCCATAATTCACCAAAACGCAAGGCTTTTCACCTAGCGCGCATAATTCACTTATTATATAATAATATAAAATTTATTTTAAGACAAACAAAAATTGCGTATATGCTGAAAAAACTTTGCAATTTATCATTTATTGTGCTAAAATTAAGAAAAATTTTTAAAAGAAGGAATTTTGTTATGAATATTGCTATTGTTGGTTGCACCGGTATGGTAGGCAGAAAGTTCGTTGAAGTTATTCAAGAAAGAAACTTGCAAGCCGATAATTTTTATCTTTTTGCTTCAGCAAAAAGCGCTGGCACAACCATTTCACTTTTCGGTAAAGATTATACCGTTATCGAACTTAAGAAAGAAAACGTTATCGATAAAAAGATTGATATCGCGCTCTTTTCCGCAGGCGGTTCAGTAAGTTTAGAGTTTGCTCCAATTTTTGCTTCTATCGGCGCGGTTGTTGTTGATAACTCAAGCGCATGGCGTATGGATAAAGATGTTCCGCTCGTTGTTCCTGAAGTTAACGAGACTGACGTTTTAAAGCATAACGGCATCATCGCTAACCCTAACTGCTCAACTATTCAAGCAATGCTTGTTTTAAAGCCTCTTGATGAAAAGTTCAAAATTAAAAGAGTTGTTTTCTCTACTTATCAAGCAGTTTCGGGCGCTGGCGTTAAGGGCTGGAGCGATCTTGAGAACGGAATTAAGGGCGAAGCGCCACAAAAATTCCCTGTTCGCATTTTCTCTAACTGCATCCCTCAAATTGACGTGTTCCTAGACAACGGCTACACTAAGGAAGAAATGAAGATGGTTGAAGAAACTAGAAAAATTCTTCACCGCCCTGATATGGCTATCACGGCAACTACCGTTAGAGTTCCTGTTTTCAATGGACACAGCGAATCTATCAATATTGAGTTTGAAACTAAGGTAACTGCTGAAGAAGTTAAAGAAGTTTTAAGATCGGCAAAGAACGTTGTTGTTGTTGACGATATTAAGAATAACGTGTTCCCTACCGTTTGCGACGCTGACGGCAAAGACGAAGTTTTTGTTGGTAGAATTAGGCAAGACTTTTCAGTTGAAAGTGGCGTTAACCTTTGGTGCGTTGCTGATAACATTAGAAAAGGCGCTGCCTCTAACGCCGTTCAAATTGCTCAAAGTTTAATTAAACTTGGTGTTGTTAAATAAGTCGCATAAACTCATAAGTTTTAACATAAGATAATAAAAAGTCTTGAATTTGGGTTACAAGCCTAAAGTTTTAGGCTAATTTAAGGTGTAATATGATTAACGTTTTAATTTGCGGAATAAATAGCGAGTTTGGCAAAACCGTTTACCAACAATCGAAAGACACTAACTTAAACGTTGTTTGCGGTATTGATAAGGGTATGGTTGGCGATTATAACTGCCCTGTTTACAAGTCTTTCGACGAGGTTAGAGAAGTTGTCGATTTGGTTATCGACTTTTCCTCGCCCGATATGCTTGACGACGTTTTAGAGTTTGTAACCGAAAACGGTTGCCCACTCGTTGAAAGCACTACGGGTTACACGCAAAAACAAAAAGCAAAAATCAAAAAAGCAAGCGAGAAAGCGCCGATTTTTATGTCTTACAACTTATCAGTTGGCGTAAATCTTATGCTTAAACTTTGCGTTGAAATGGCAACGGCTCTTCCTACTTACGATATTGAAATTATCGAAAAGTATGACGCGCAAAAAATCAACGCGCCCGGTGCTATCGCTTTAAACATTGCGCAAGAAATTAACCTTGCTCTTGGCAACACCAAAAAGATTATTTGCGGAAGAAGTTCAAAAAGACGTGGCGAAGAAATTTGTATTCACTCGGTTCGAGGCGGTTCTAAGCACGACGAGCACGAAATTATGTTCCTTGGCGAAAAGGAAGTTATCTCTATTAAACACTCAGCGTTTGATAACCTTCTTTATGCTGACGGCGCTATAAAACTTGCCTCTTTTATGAACGGCAAGCCTAACGGCTATTACACTTTAAAAGATTATTTTAAGTCATAATAAAATCATTTTAAAAGGCTACTCGGTTTTTGAGTAGCCTTTTCTCTTTCTTTTTGCAATTTATAAATTTTTGTTATAATCGTTAATGGCTTTAGCCAAAACTTCTCTTTCTAAAAGACTTTCTCGCTCGTCTTTTTCAAGCGAGCAATAATATTTGGTCGCCTTATAAATTTTAGAAAAACTTTGAGAAGAAGTGGTAACCAAGCCTATTTCGTTAATAAGTTTTTTAACTTCTTCTTTGGTAAAATAATTATCGCGGTGAAGGTTTGCGCCTAAAGGGCTGTTGTTTAAGCCCATTGTGGCAATAGGAGAATTTTCTTTAACCTTTAGAAAACTTCCTAAATTTATGGTTAAATCTTCGTTCCTTAAAGAATAATGAATTTGCGCGTCTATCTTTGGTGATAAAACGCTTTCAACCATATCTTCATTTGAAAAATTTTTGCTCTTTCCATACGTTTCAACGGCTGTTTTTTCTAGCCTATCAACGCTTTCGATAAAATAGTAGCCCTTATCGTTTAGCGTGAAAAGCGAATTTCTTATAGTTCCAGTTGCTTTATCTTTGCAGGTGTTAGAGGAAATCGATAAAAGGTTTGATAAAAACCTTTCTTTGCAATCGTAGCCTTGGCGACCTAAATTATAGTTATTCGCCTCGTTTAGCCCTTTAAGGCTGTTGTTATAAGCCGTGCAGTTATACATCTCGAACGCGCCCACGTTGCAGTTGCACGTAAAACCGCTGTCGTAATTATCGAACGCTATGCAATTTGCCACGTAGCTATTGCAAGGAAAGTTCCAGCTTCCTAGCTTAAAGCCGTTTCCGTCAGCGTCGGGCGTTCTTGAGCCGTCTAGCATATAGCCGTTACTAAAAGCAACGCAATTAACCAAAATCGTTCTGCCGTTGGCTTGGTTTTGCGCAAACAAATCCCAGCCGTCATCAATGTTAGAGTAGGCAATGCACCCATCAAAAGTATTGTTGTTTCCGTTTGCTAGTTTGCACGCAAACCCGTCTGCATTTTCGCCAGTTGCAAGTTCGTTTCCTTCGTCAACGTCAGCATTGTTAAAAGCCGTGCAGTTTAAAACGAGGTTATCGTGTGGCCAAAGCGCAAAATCAGAGCCGTTTCCCATAATCTGCAAGCCCGAATCTCGGTTATCGTAAAACATGCAGTTTTCTATTATGTTGTAACTGCCGATTATCGTCAAGCCGTTATCGCCCGCGGCTTTAAAATCAAGCCCGTAAATGCGAACGAAGTTAGAATAAAGTGCCATGCCTTTGTTATCGCTACCAAAAGCCATTGAAGAAAAATCTAAAACGGCGCGCCCGCCACCATAAGCGTAAATGTTAATGTATTGCGAGCGTGTTCCGTTTTTGTAAAAATTAATTCGCTTTGAAAGGCTGTAAACCCCCTCTTTAAGGAAAAGCGTTTTGCCTTTTTCAATCTTTGATAGCGCAGTGTAAATATCGTAAGGGTTTTGAAAACTGCCGTCGCCTTGAGCCGTGCCCTCTGGCGAAGCGAATATATCTTCAGCCCTTATTGTTGTAAGGTCTAAATAATAGTCGGGAACGTTAGCGTAAGTTGCTGAAGATTCGTTCGCAACAGAATCAAAAGACGTAACCGTGTCAACGTCTTTCCCTGAAATTAAAAAGTTTTTAATTGCTTGGTCTTGCGCATTAAAAACCTCGTCATTTTCACCACTTTCTTGGCTACCGCTCGTGGTTTGACTTCCACTTGCCGTTTGGCTACCACTCGTCGTTTGGCTTCCGCTTGCCGTATGAGTTCCGCTCGTAGTTTGGCTTACGCTCGTTTCTTCACTACCGAAAGAAGTGCCTTCTAGGGAATTTGACGAACCATTTTCTAAATTGTTTTCGTTGCTACACGCAAATAGCGTTATTAGCATTAAAGCACAAATTAAACACGCAAAAATTCTTTTCATTTAAGCCCCGCAAATTAACTATTTTCTTTATTTTATCACGATGGCAAAACTATTGCAAGAATATTTAAAAATTTTTACTTTTCTTTAGTTTACCAAACACAAAAAGCACTCGCGAGGAGTGCTTTCATAAACGTATAAAGCGGTTATTAAATATTTATTGCTCGTTGTTATACCCTACGCATTGGTTTATAATTTTAACCAGTTCGTCTATTTCGGTAACGCAATCTAAATCTATCCATTTATGAATTATACCCACAACGCCTTGCGTAAAAAATTCAAGAACGTATATTTTTTGGCTTTCGTCTTTGATAAATTGTGAAACGGCGGGGTATAAAATTTTATCATACATCACATTATAGGCTTCTTTCTTTTGGAAAAGTTGCGGTTTTTGGTGAACCAATTTTAAAACTCGCTTATTGTCTTTGCAAAAGTTAAGATAAGGAATTAAAAATTCGGCAGTGATTAAAAACGCATTATTTTTAGACTTTATTTCAAGCGGAACTTTTACGTTAAATGAACTAATAAACGTTTTGTTCAAGTTTTCAATAGTTTCTTCTAACAATTCGTAAATATTATCGTAATGCAGATAAAACGTAGAGCGGCTAACACCCGCTTTTTTAGTTATTTCGGTTACAGTTATGAATTCAACGTCCTTTTTTTCAAGCAAGGTTAAAAGCGCTTGATTCATACAAGTTGCGCTATAAAGATATTTACTTTCATTTTTTTTCATATTTTAATATCCTTAAATCTAAATTTGCTTTTCGTATCATTAAAATTGCGCTTGCTATTATAACAACAGAAACAACACCGCCTAAACTCGGCAAAACGATACTTCTCAAAAGCGTGTTATGTTCGCCGAACGTTGCAAGCATTGTGTTTGTGAGCGTAACTATTGATACGCTTGCGGTAACTAAACTCGTCGCCTTAACGCAAAAATAAACGTGGTCGTTTTTCTTTAAATATTTTATTATGTTTATTATGGCAACGGTAAGAGCCGAAAAGGTGTAGGTAGCAAGCGCAATAACGTAAATTTCGTGATATTTAATGTTTCTCTCTCCGTAAATTAGAATAAATATCATTGCCGAAATTACTAAATTTAATAAAAGTAAAAACCAGCCGTAACCACGCATCGTTTTTATTCTTGAACGCATATTTTTTTCTGTTTTTATCTGCAAAAATAAGATAATTCGCGCCACAGATAAAAGCCCGTAGTAAACAGACATTACCAAAAACCACCTTGAATAACTAAACCTGCTTGCAACAAAAAGAAAAATTGAATATGCAAAGTTGACCGCTAAGGCTAGCCGTAGAAAAAATTTTATTCGAAAGGCAATATCGTTTCTTATTTTCTCAAAAAAACCAGAGTTCATAAAATTATTCTTCGTTTACTATCTCGTTTGCAAGCCTAATAATATCGGTTGCATATTTGTTTTTTGACTTTGCTAATATTTTTTTATACAGCGGATAATTCACGCTTGCGCCTAATATGCCAAGGCATCCTATGATTATGCCTAGACCCATCATAAGTGGCGTTCCCGCACCGATAACACCCATTGAAAGGCACATCCCTACGCCCAAAACAAGGCTAGAAATAATACCGAACGTGTAGGTAAATACGTTAGCCGGATTTTTTGCTTTTGCGTCTAGTTTTTTTAGCGCTTTTACTTTTGACGTTTGCTTTGGTGCATATTCGTTTGCAATTTGTTCTGCGTAAATTTTATCAGTGTTCATTAAAATTCTCCTTAAAATAAGTATCGTTATTTCGCTTAAGCAAGATTATTCTAACACAAACAAAACTAAAAAGCCCCAACAAAAACCAAGCAAAACGTTTATTTCAACAAGTTAAATAAAATTTATTTTTTGACAATTAGCGAAATCTTTTAATATAATAAACGATTTCCTTCGCAACGCAACTTTTTACAAGAATTATCAAAAATCACGCAAAAAGCACTCCACACGGAGCGCTTTTACTTGCTGATATGCGCAATTTAAAAGTAAGTTAATGCTTAAAACAAAACTTTTAATGCTTTTATTCGGTTTTTGCCTCTCTAATTGTATAAGTATATTCTTCCTCTTTAGACGAACTTTCACCCGAAAAACAATATTCGCCTGTGTTTTCGCCGGAAATTCTTCCGTCGGTGTATAAAACGCAATACCAACTATCAAAATAATTCGACCAGCCGTTTCCGCCTTTTTTTTCAACACCTAACACAACGCCGACGAACTGCCCGCCAATTATTAGGCAATCGCCTCTTGGCTCATCAGTCGAATAAAACCCCGACGATAGACTAACAACTTTTTCTATAGGGACAACCTTCCTACTGCTACCGCGCGAAGGATAATCGTCTTCATCGTATTCATATGAATAGTCTTTATCAACGCAAATTTCATATTTTGCCATTTCTTGCTTTATGCGTAGAGTTGTTTGTTCGTCAAACTCGGCGTATTGCAAGGTAAACTCTTGAGTTACAATTTTTGTTTTTCCACTTTCAGGCTTTGCTACCGGTGTTAAAAAGCGCGCATAAATTTTTGCCATAAAACCACCTTTTTTGTTGATGTTACTATAATTATACGCCTAGTCCCCGCATTTTTCAATACCTATTATAAAAAATTACAAATTTTATTCATACTAACCTTCGCAAAGTGAACAAAAGCACCCCGTCGGGGTGCTTTTTCTGGATAAGCGTGTGAAACGTAAAACCACTTGGGAAAGATAATGCAAATTAGCCCACCCAAAAAATTAAAGTTTTGTATTAGTTATGATACCCGCCCTCAATTACTTGTTTAATTTGTTTTGCAATTCTATACACAACAGGAACAACAACACTATTTCCACATTGTTTATATGCACTATTTAATGATATTCCTTTAAAAGTAAAATCCTTTGGAAAACCCATTAAAGCCAAACACTCTAAAGGTGTTATTTTTCTTATGCCATAATCATCTAAAATAACAGGAACTCTATCGGGAAATGTTCCCATATTTGCAGTAAGCGTAGGACAAATGAAATATTTATGATTTGTTACGCCATTATCTCTAATTTTATATAAAGCATTTTTATCGGTTACTATGCGTTGTAATTCTTCAAAATAAAAAGAATTTGCACTATAATAATAAATATTATCGTGTTTAACTGTTCTGTCTAAAATATCATTTAATTTTTTTAAGCAAGGTATTTCATCAGGGAATAAAAAGGAATTGCAAATTTTATAATCTAAAAAAGCAACAATAAATATTCGTTTGCGTTTTTGAGGCACATTGCCGAACTCGTAAGAATCCATTACTTTATATTTAACACAATAGCCAAATTGTGCCAACACATTGTAAATTACGAGAAATGTTTTTCCATTGTCGTGGTCTATTAAATTGGCAACATTTTCTAAAAAAACAATAGGTGGACGTTTTTTGTCTAAAACACGTGCAATTTCAAAAAATAAATTTCCTCTTTTATCGTTAAAACCTTTTTGTTTTCCACCGATAGAAAAGGGTTGACAAGGAAACCCTGCAACTAGCACGTCAAAGTCAGGTATGCTATCTGCATTAACATTTCTAATATCGCCCTCTATTAGATTACTGTTAGGAAAGTTCGTTTTATAAGTTTTTATTGCGTCAATATCGCACTCATTAGCACATACAATGTCAAACCCTGCTTGCTGAAAAGCAAGGTCAATTCCGCCTATTCCACTAAACAAACTACATACTTTCATATATACCTCTAATTTACTATAACATTTTTTAATATTGTAGTCAATTAAATACGGCTTGCCCTATAAATCAGGTTGCCTTTTTTGAAGCAATATGATATTATATTATAAAATTGCGGCGCGCCGCAAAATAGGAGAATAAAATGAACATTTATAATATTAACAATTTTACGTGCGCTTCTTTTTTTGCAGGGGTTGGTGGAATTGATTTAGGCTTTGAATTAAACGGTTTCAAAACAATATATGCAAACGAGTTTGATATACAACCCAAGATTACTTTTGAAGAAAACTTTGATACCCCTGTTGATTGTAGAGATATTAATGTTGTTACAAATAGAGAAATACCCAACTTTAATATAATGCTTGCAGGTTTTCCGTGTCAGGCTTTTTCGGTTGCAGGTTATAGACAGGGATTTGATGACGAAAAAGGTAGAGGTGTTTTATTCTTTCAATTAGCACGAATATTCAAAGAAAAAAAACCTGAAGTAATATTTCTTGAAAATGTAAAAAATTTAGTTGCACACGATTCAGGAAAAACATTTCGTATTATTATTGAGGCGCTAGAGGCTGAAGGCTATTTTGTAAAGTATCAAGTATTAAACACAATGGAATACGGAAATATTCCACACAATAGGGAAAGAATTTATATAGTAGGTTTTTTGGACAAAAATGCTTATAAAGAATTTGATTTTCCAAAGCCCATTGCTCTTACTACTAAACTTTCAGACCTAATTGATTACGAAAATAAAGTAGAAGATAAATATTATTATACTAAAGAAAACTTTCAACATTACGATGAACTTGAAAAAAATATGTTGCGTATGGATACAGTTTATCAGTGGCGTAGAGTTTATGTAAGAGAAAATCAAAGCAATGTTTGTCCAACTTTAACTGCTAATATGGGAACAGGTGGTCACAATGTGCCATTAGTATTAACAAAACACGGCATAAGAAAGTTAACGCCGAGAGAGTGTTTTCTTTTGCAAGGCTTTCCTAAATCATTTGTATTGCCTAAAAACTTGGCTAATGCTCATTTATATAAGCAGGCGGGAAATTCTGTTTCAGTTACAGTAATACAACGTATAGCCGAAAAAATAAAAGAGGCATTGCAAAACGCAAATAATTAGAAAAAAGAGACGGTTGCCCGTCTCTTTTAGATTATTCCGCTAAATTAATTTTCTTTATAGGCTGTAAGCCTTTAGCCTCAATAATTGATTTCTTTATAGAAAACCTTGGTCTACGCCCTTGTTTTTGTTGGTCGGCAAATGTTTCACCTTTTTTATTATTTAGCACTAAATTATAAACGTCGTCAGACTCTATTTTGTAAAACCAAATTTCACCGTCTATTTTACCATTTGGAACAAAATCAGCAAAATATAATAAATCCCAAGTGGAAGTAGGTCCAAATGATGTACAATCATTTGGAATTGAGGCGGATTTGACTTGAACACCCTCTCCAGTTTCTTTCATAACACAATCATAAGAGTGTGCGGTTGCATTAGTTCTAACTGCGTCAAAAGCAATGCAAAAAACTGCCTCGCTAAAAACGTCAGGGACATTTAGGTTTCTACCACCTAACGCCTTTAAATCAGCATTGATATTTAGCCATTTTTTAAAAATATTTTTCAACTGCAAAAAATCTTGGGTATCAAATTCGTCCCCATAGACTTTTGTTCCGTCTTTTAATTGAACAAGTACTTTTTTCATTTGTTTTTCTCCATATATTTTAATAATTAAAAAATTCGCTCATAGATACTTCAAGAGCAATTACAATTTTTTCTAATGTTACAATAGAAATGTTTCTTTTGCCAACTTCAAGGCTTGCAATATATGTTCTATGGATTTCGGCTTTATCGGCTAATTCTTCTTGAGTTATGCCTAATTTATGGCGTATATCTTTAATTCTTTTCCCAACTTTTTCTCTAATCATAAAAATGCTCCTTAAGATTTCATCTATTATTATATATTTTTGTTACTTGTTTCTCAACACTCAATGAGTAACAATCGGGCTTTGTGAAGAAATAAATTTAATTTTGGCACTAATGCGTGCGCTTGCCTTGATACAAAATAAAAAAGCCCTTAAAAAGTGCTTTACATAAAGAAAATAACCTAACCTGAATTTGAGTTCGGATTAGGTTACGATTGGCGGAAGCGGTGGGATTCGCTCCGCAAGGCAAAGCCTTGCTATCACGCCAGTGTGTCAAACGCTCCACTGGAGCGTTTGGTCGCAAATTTTTGCTAAAAAATTCGGCTTTAGTTTAATTTGCGACTTCCCACCCGTTCGAATCCCACAATTAGCTGAAGCCACAAAAAAAACACCCCTTTTGGGGTGCATTTTTTGTGGCGGAAGCGGTGGGATTCGAACCCACGAGCCCGTGAGGACTACTTGATTTCGAGTCAAGCCCGTTATGACCACTTCGATACGCTTCCATTTTAGTGGCACTTGCCACTTTTATTCAATTTTTGTTTTAGCCTTTCTTTCTTCTAAACACGTATTTATATTTAGAAATGAATTTCTCTTTGTCGATATAATCTTGTTCGCCGGTATATTCAAAACCGTAGTTCTCAACGTATTCGCTGGTGGCAAAGTCAACCGAGTCAACCCACACGTAAACGAAAGTGATAGCAGAAAATTGTTTAATAGCAAACTCTAAAACTTTGTTAAGCCCAGCCTCGTCTAGCGCGATAAAATCAATGCATAAATTTTCAATGCGAGCAGTATCTTTGTTGACGGTGATAAGCGCGTGCGCCGTGCCTTTATCCATAAAAAGATAAGTGATCGCCGTATCGTAGCGATAAAGCTCGTTTTCAATCATTTCGTCGCACGGAAGGTCTTTGCCAAGGGCTTGGAAAAACGTTTCCTTGCTCTTTTTATAAATTCTAATCGCCTCTGGCAAATTCTTTTCGCTTAACTCTACAATGTTCATATTTCACCTAAAAATTTTCTAACGCTAAGATTATATATAATTTAAAAAACTTTGTCAAGCAAATTTCACAACCTTGTTTTTTAAAAAATTTGCGGTTTTTTCGTTTAAAATTTATCTAATTCTTAAAGTTTTATGCAATTTTTAGAAACGATAGATATTGAGTGCTTGTCAACGTCGAAAACGCTATTCATAACTTCGTTTACGAACTTATAGTCAAGCGAATTTATCTTTTCCATGCGCTTATCAAAATCATAAATTTCGTTAGACGATAGAATTTTTCTCGCATAAACGCCCATCTGCGTTGACAAATTTTCTTGCGAAAACACAAGCGACGCCTTTATTTGCTCTCTCACGCTCAAAAACTCTTGCTCGGTTATTCCGCCTTGCCTAAAGCCCCTAATCTCTTGCATAATTGCGTCATAAGCTTTTTTAGTTGAGCCTTGAGCAAGCCCTGCGTAAACGCAAATTCCGCCCACGTCGCTATAAGATTGCATATAAGAATAAATAGTGTAACAAAGCCCAAGCTCTTCCCTTATTTTTTGGAATAACCTGCTACTCATCCCACCGCCTAAGGCGTTAACGAAAATGGAAACGGAATCAACGTTTTCATCAAGCATAGAAACGCCGTTAAACGCCAAGCCTAAATGCTCTTGCTCGATATCTTTTTCACGGCAACCCGTTTTATAAAGCGGTGTTAAATTGCGCTCTGGTGGCACTTTTTGTTGCGATTTTTTAACATCGCCAAAATACTTTTCACACAAAGCCTTTGCAAGATTTTTTTCAATATCGCCAACGAAAACGATAACCGTTTTATCGGTTGCGTAATATTTTTGTTTATAGTCTAAAATTTCAGCCTTAGAAAAGCGTGAAACGTTTTCCTTCGTGCCTAAAATCTGCTTGCCGTAGCCCGTGCCTAAGCCGTAAAAAAGCGAAGATAGTTCAGTGGCGCAAACGTCGTCGGGCGTGTCCTCATACATATTTATCTCTTCTATAACAACGCCCTTTTCCTTTTCAAGTTCCGTCTCAAGATAGGTAGAGTGCAAAAACAAATCTTGCAAAATTTCAAAAGCCTTTTCGGTATGCTCGGAAATTGCTTTAGCATAATAATAAGTATATTCCTTGCTAGTTGCGGCGTTCAAGGTTATGCCTAGCATATCGGCATCACGAGAAAGTTCGTATGACGTTCTCTTTTCCGTGCCCTTGAAATTCACATGCTCGATAAAGTGCGAAATTCCGTTTTCGCTATCAGTTTCGAACGAACTTCCAACGCCAACGTAAACGCCCATCGTAACCGACTTAAAGCCTTCAATCTTCTTAACTAAAACTCTTATTCCGTTTGGTAGGGTAAAAAAATCAATCATTATAAAATACACTGGCTAACGGTAGTAGCCACGAGTTTTTTCTCCTTGTAATAATCTAATATGTAAGGCAGAGCCTTTAGGGTATGCTCTTTTGGGTGCATTAAAATAAGGTCGCCGTTTTGCACGTTTTCGGTTGCCCGCTTTACTATTAATTGAACGTCGCTATCGCGCCAATCAATAGTATCTTTTGACCACATAATCGACCTATAGCCCAACTTTTCAGCAACTTGAAGCGTAGTTTTTGAAAACGCTCCGCTAGGTGGAGCGAACAAATTCATCTCAACGCCTATAAGAGCGAAAATAAGTTCATGGTTGTGCAAAATCTCTTGTTCGTTATCTTTTTCAGTTATCTTTTTATGGTCTTTATGAAAGTAGCCGTGGTTACCTATTTCAAAGCCTTTATCTCTTAACAGCCGTAAAGTTTCGGTGTTATCATCAGCCCAGCAACCGCCAACAAAAAACGTTGCTTTAACAGAATAACTTTCAAAAACTTCAACCATTTTTTCGACGATATCGCCATTTTCATAAACGTTGACCATTATGGCAACTTGCGCCTTTTCTCTGTTGCCAAAATAGATTGGCGAATAACTCTCGCCACTAATTAGCGCAACCGTTTCTTCCTGCGAAAACGTTACCGCGCAAACGATAGTTAAAACTAGCGTTAACACGATTGACGAAATTACCTTTACTGCCTTTACGTTTAGTTTCTTCAATTTTCCCGCCCCTATTCCTAATTGTATTTTTCGGGGCTTAAAATTATAACTAATTTTAGGCGTTATAAATTTTACGTTGTTAAAAATTCAAACCTTAAATTAAAAACTCAAATAAAAACAGCACACTAAACCTCAATTTAAAGGCTTAGTGTGTTGAATTTAGTTGTTTATTATTGTGCTGGAGCTTCGTTTGGAACTAATACAGAAATATCTGGTTCAACTAAAATCTTTTCAGCGTCAATATAATTCTTTAAAGTGTTTTCAGTCTTGTTAAGTTCAGTTACGAACATATGAGCAATAACCGAAGCGCCATAAGCGTTAACGTGTGTGTTATCAACGCCGTTATCAGGACCTAAGAGAGCAGTTGATGAAACACCGTTTGTTGCATGATATATCTTTGTTTCTTCCACTGTCTTCGTCATATAAAGCGCTTTGGTGGTTGCTGTTAAGTCGATAACAGTAACGCCGAATTCTTGACCGAGTTCTCTAATGGCTTCAGGATAGTTACCTCTTTCATATGTGCCAGCAGGACCTAGAATGTGGCCACCGTCAGTATCGTAATTGCCAGATGCTTGGCGACGAACGATAGGCGTGCATAAAATTGGAGTAGCGCCAGCATCTAGAGCAACTTTGATATAGTAGTTATAGAGGTAATATTTCAAAGAACCTTCATGAATAACTTGACCAACCGCGTCAGTATATCTATCAGGATTTTCTGCTTTTTCGTCGTTATGACCAAACCCGATTACTAGATAGTCCCCCGCTTTGATGCTGTTTTTTAAAGTGGTATAGTTAGCCTCCTTAATGTAACTTTTTGAACTTCTGCCTGATAACGCTAGGTTTTGAATGGTAACCTTATCGTTTAAATATTCACCAACTCTCATACCGTAGCCATTTCTTGGATAATATCTAGTGCCTTCGTTACCATAGTTACATACCGTTGAATCGCCAACGAAAAATAAAGTTGTTTCGGTCACGCCGTCACCTCCGCCGATTTGTTGATCAGTTGCTGGTTCCCAACTGTAAGACGCTCTTTGCGAGCTTGAACTTGCCTCTTGGCTTGATGAGGAAGCGCTTTGGCTAGAAGAACTTTCTTCGTTTGAAGAAGAACTAGACGAGCTTTCGTTCGATGATGAATTATTGCCCGTGTTTGAGCAGGCAACAACAGAAATTCCTAAAATCAAGCACAAAATTAACGTTAATAATTTAGTAAAATGCTTTTTCATTGCTTTCTCCTATATTAATTTTTTTCACTTTTTTAATTATAGCACTTTTTATTTTTTTCTTCAATATTTTTTCTCAAATTATTAAATTTTTCTTTTACCTAACAAATAAAAGTTCTTAATTTACAAAAACTTCGCCGATAAGGTTTGCGCCAAGCGTTTGGTTAAACTGCGAACTTTGATTAGCAAAACGAATTTGTCTCTTTGCTTCAGTCTTAGATAAATCGTAAGCGCTTGCTATCTTTAAGTATGCTTTAACGTTTCCTGAAAAGTTCGACGGAACATTAACAGTTAAATCGTAGTTATAAGTTGCTTTTGATAAAAGTTTATCAATATCGAAATCAACTTCGATATATTCAGTCTTAGAGCCGTTTTCTAAAACAACATAAACCTTTTTATCGCCAACGATATGGCTAAAGCCAACGTTTTCAATCACGCCCGTGAGCCTTAAACCTTGCCCAGCCTTTGCCGAAGACGAGATTTTTGCCTCGCGAAGAACTAATCTATAGCCTAAGTGCGTTGCGATATAGTCATAATAAGTTTTGTTAGTGTAGAGCGGGTCAATCTTATTCGAACTCATGCCCGTGCCGTATTTTTGTTGTTGCCAAGCAGTGCCTTTTGAATTTGAACGAATAACGCCGTCGTGATAGAAATAGTTAAGGTGCGTGGTGTGCGTGGTAAATGCTTCCGTGCACATATATGCGCCAAGACCGTAGCTTGAAGGGAAATTGGTATCGTAATCGACGATAACTTCACCGCCAAACATAGTTTTTCTAGTCGAAAGCCAGTTAACTTCTGCAGTTCTGTTTAGATACGTTCCGCAGTCGCTCTCGTTTGAAAGATATCCGTCGTTATAGCAACCAATGCGGTAACTTTCGCCCATATCGGTGGCTTTAGTTATGTTGTTAATGTCGTAGTTTTTGCTAAACTTTGTGTTATACCAGTGCAAGAAATAAAGAGGGCGTCTAACGCAAATATCGAAGTTCGAAGGAGTATTAGTTAGCCACGTTTCAATTAGTTGATAGTAAGCGTTAATGTTTTTATCAGAGCCTAAAGTCGTGGTGTGTTGTTCGCCCCACGGTCCAAAAAAGCCAGCGTCTATGCTATACAAAACGTCGCCGTAATCTTTGATAACGTTAGCCACTTGCTTAACGTGCTTCAAAACTTGAGTAAGGCTTGGTTCGCAGTCAAATCTACCCTCATAAGACTTGCCGTCAGGGTCGTAAGTGAAACGAATTGTTCCGCTCATTTTGGAAGCGCGAAGATTATCAAGCGTTGCCTTTAATTGGTTAAGCGCGTTTTGCGATAAATCTTTATCAGTTCCGCCCATATTCTTAGAATATTTTTCTAGGCTGACTTTAATGTGAACGTAAGACTGCTTATTGTCTTTCCAACCACCATCCCACGTTTCTTGTGCGTTGTTAAATTCGTTTTCGCTAACTGCGTTCGAAGAAGAATCGTCTAAAACGAACGTTGGAACATAATAATAAAATCCACGGCCGGGGTTTAAAATATCGTCAGTCGTCTCTAAGTAACTTAAACCTGCGTCAACCAACGGCACATTAGTTTGGGTTGAGCTTGAAGAATTTCCACCTGCGCTTGAAGATGATGAAGAACTCGATGAACTAGAACTTGAACTCGAGCTTGAAGAACTAGAATTTGAGGAGCTAGAACTTGATGAACTAGAACTTGAACTTGACGAGTTTGAACTAGAGTTTGAACTAGAACTTGACGAGTTATCTTCGTTGCTTGAATACGACTTAGAACTCGAACTTTTCCCATTGCCAGAGAGTCTTGTTTGGCTTGACGATTTACTGCTTGACGCAGAATTTGAGCCTTGGTTGCTACAAGCAACAATCGAAAAGCAAAGCATTAGCGATAAAATTGCTACAAAAATTTTTTGAAACGTTTTCATTTTTCAACCTACTTTAGTTTTTGTGATTTTTTCCATACCCACTCGCATATAGAAGACGGCAAAATGGATACGAAAAATCTTACTATTTTATTAACCGCCCCGTAAGACGAAACTTTTTTATTTTTCTTTAAATCACGCCAAGCGCGTTTTGCTACCTTTTTAGCATCGTAAACGGCAAAATATTTTTTAATAATTTCATCGTTTCCACTCTTCGCCCTATCAATAAAGGCAGTTTTCGTCCAGAACGGACACACCGCCAAAACCTTGATTTTTTGTGCTTTTAATTCACTTCTTAATGCCCTTGTAAAACTCAAAACGTAAGCCTTTGTTGCAGAATAAACGTTGATATAGGGTATTGCTTGAAAGCCCGCAATCGAGGCTATTTCGATAATTTCACAAGCTTCTTCCATATGCTTAATTGAAGCGTGCGTTATTGCCGTTAGGGCTTTGCAGTTTAAATCTATCATACTGAGCGTATCTTCAAGCGATATATCTTCAGTTTTTCCAAACTTGCCAAAACCAGATGAGTTAATCAGCAGTTTTATATTAACGTTTTCAGCCTCAATTTTTTCAATAAGTGTGGCTATAGATTGATTATCGCATAAATCTAGGCTTAATGGAACGATGTTCAAACTCGTTTCATCTTTTAATTTTTCAAGCCTTTCTTTATCTCTTGCAACCACCCAAACTTCGTCAAAAACTTTATCTTTGGGCATAGATAGGAGAAGTTCTTTTCCTATTCCGCTTGTGGCGCCTGTTATTATTGCAATGCTTTTCATATTCCACCTAAATCTTATCTAACACGCTTTTCAAAATTTTAACGTATTCGTTGTTTTTAGATGCAACAAAGTCGTTAAAATCTTGAGCGTTTTCACCATTATCGGAAACGGCTTTTAAAATAAGACACGGAACACAAGAGTTTTTGCAAACTATCAAAACGCCTGCGCATTCCATTTCAAAAATGGTTGCGCCATACTCATTGTAAAGTTGGTTTTTTATATCGTTCGAAGCGACGAATTTATCTGCGCTAGCGCAAATAACCTCTTCAATTTCAAAGTTTTCTTTAACGATTTTTCTTAAATTTTCGTCGGTTTTTATAACGGCGTCGCCAAACCTTTCGTAAACGCCTTTTTTAACGTTATCGATTGGAGATAGGTCAAAATCATAGTGCACCACGCCTGAAACTAGAAACATTTTTCCAACTTCTTTTTCGGGTTTTCCGCCCGCTAAGCCGTAGTTGATAATCATATCAACGTCGAACGAAACAATCAGCGTTTGCGTGCACGCACTTGCCAAAATCTCGCCAATGCCAGAGTTTGCAAGGTAAATTTCGTTACCATTAAAACTGAATTTTTTAACCATAAAGCCATTGCAATTTTTAGTCCAAATTTCATTGCCTAAAAGTTCTTTTAACGGCTCGTATTCTTGAAGCATTGCCGCAACTATGCCGATTTTTTTCATTTTTAACCTCGTTTAAAATAATTTCATATAATGTTAAATGATAAAACCAAAAATTTTCGTAAGTTACCCTAAAAACCCAAATCTTAAAAACTATATCACCTCTCTAAATTCTAGCGGATTTGTTACCGAACTAGATAATTTTGCCGAGTGCGATGGGCTTATTCTCGTTGGCGGTGGCGATCTATCGCCTTGCCTATATAAAAAGCCTAATAAACTTTCTAAAAACGTTGACCTTGACCGAGATATTTTCGAACTTTTTCTCGTTCATAAATTCCACTCGAAAAACAAACCTATTTTAGGCATTTGCCGTGGAATTCAAGTTTTAAACGTTTACTTTGGCGGAACGCTTAAACAAGACGTGAAAAACCACTCTTCAAATTTGGGTGATGACCTTTACCACGCAGTTTCGTGCAAACGCTTTATGCAAAAACTATACGGCGAAAAAACAATCGTTAATTCCAACCACCACCAAACCATTGAAAGTTTGGGAAAAGGTCTTTTAGTTTGCGCACTTAGTGTTGACGGCGAAATTGAAGCCATTGAGAAAAACAACGTTATCGCTTGCCAATTCCACCCAGAAAGAATGAATGATTTTAGCCTTTTAGGCAATAAAATTTTTGATTATTTTAGGTCGTTTTTCAATTAACTTAGTTATTTTTAAGTTCTTGATTAGATTTTGTCTTTTTGAAAAGTTCAACAATTTTCTCGTTAGAAACAATGTCTTGACACGCTCTCCTTAAACTAAAACTAAGTTCAAGTTCATCGTCGCTAAGGAGCATTTCTTCTTTTCTCGTGCTTGTTTTTTGAATATCTATCGCTGGGAAAACACGCCTTTCAGCAAGCGTTCTTGATAGAACGATTTCCATATTGCCCGTTCCTTTGAACTCTTCGTAGATAACGTCGTCCATTTTGCTTCCCGTTTCGATAAGCGCGGTAGATATTATAGTTATGCTACCTTGGTCAGTTGCTCTAGCAAGCCCAAAAAGTTTTTTAGGCATAGCGTAGGCTTGCGGGTCAATTCCGCCCGATAAAATTTTGCCAGACGATGGGATAACGGAGTTATAAGCACGAGTGAGTTTTGTGATAGAATCTATCAACAAAACAACGTCTTTTCCGCTTTCTACTAAAGATTTTAAACGTTTTTGCAAAAGTTCGCTAATTTTTACGTGATGATCTAAAGACGAGTCAAACGTGGAATATATTATCTCTGCGTTAACGCTTTCTAAAAAGTCGGTAACTTCTTCTGGTCTTTCGTCAACCAAGAACACAATTAGGTGAATATTTTTGTGATTTTTCTCAATACTTTTTGCAATTTTCTTTAAAAGCGTTGTTTTACCTGTCTTTGGTGGAGCGACAATCAAGCCCCTCTGCCCCTTTCCAATAGGCGCAAAAATATCGACTATACGAAGCGTTGCATCGCCATTTTCGCCTAACAAAATTCTCTCTTTTGGATACCTTGCCGTAAGAGTTTCAAAATGAGGTCTGTTTTCGCCTGCAATCGTTCCATTTACCGTGATTGGCTCACACATTTCTGGGAGCATATTTTCACGCTTTGCTTTTATTTTTCCACGAATAAAATCGCCCTCACGAAGAAAATATTTTTTAATCGTTGGCTTAGAAACAAACGCATCGCGTGGAGAATTATCGTAATTTTGAACACGAATAAAGCCGTAACCGTCTGGCGTAAATTCCAAAACGCCCTCAACTTCACCGCCAGGATACGCCTCTTCACTATCGTTTAGTGTTACAATAATTTTATCAGGCTTTTTTATATCTCTACGCGGTCTTCCTCGATTTGAACGAGTTGGAGTTAACTCTCCCTGCTCAATTTTTATAATTTCTTCAATCAATTCCTTTTTGCTTTTGTTGCCAGGAGTTCCACCAAGAGTAGAAAGTTTTTTGCGCAGTTCATTGATATTATATTTTAAATCATAATCTAAAAAATTCATAATTCACCTAAAATTTATCGTGTTCAAAAACAAATAACGTTTGAGTATCTATTTTTGTATCTTTTGTGATAACTAACTCGTCTTTTACGTCGATAATCGACTTATAGAGGGCTTTTATTGATTCCACGCCATCAATATCAACAGACGACCTTGGCGTTTTAAAGTGCATTGGAATAACGAATTTTGCCCCAATTTTTTGGGCTAAAAGTTTTGCTTCAGTTGCACAAATTGTGTAGTTCCCGCCACAAGGCAAAAACAAAATATCGCATTTACCAATTCTATTTGCTAGTTCATCTGTAATAGGTTCGCCTAAATCTCCTAAGTGGCATAAGGTCAAGCCTTCTAGTTCTATTTTATAAACGTTGTTCTCGCCACGCTTTTTGCCAAAAACGTCGTCGTGATAAGTTTTTATAAGTTCAACCTTAAAGTCTAAATCTTTAATATCTTCTATTTTAGAAATTGGCTTTGCCCCTAAACAAGAAGAAAAATTATTATGGTCAAAATGCCCGTGCGATGAAAAAGCAAAATCCGCTTCAACCTTTTGCATATCGTAACCGATGTTATTGAACGGGTCAAAAACAATTTTAACGCCACTTTCTACCAAAAAACAAGCGTGCCCTAAATATTTAATTTTCATAAACACCTCAAAAAAAGATAGTCTAAACCGACTGCAAGGCATTGCAGTCGTTAAAAAATGCTAAATTTTAAAAATTAAAGTAAAAAATGAAAAGTAAAAAAAATTGAAATTTGTTAAAAAATAAAAAAATTGTAAAAACTTTTAAGTTATTTTATTTTATCATTTAAAGAAAAAATTGTCAATGAATTATTTAGATTTTAACATTGAAAAAATAGCGGAAGAAACTTTAAGCCCATCACAAGATGCGCTCATAATACCACCAGCATACCCACAACCTTCACCGCAAGGGTATAGATTTTTAACGTTTAAACTTTGAAAGTTTTCACCTCTCAAAATTCTAATAGGCGATGAAGTTCTCGTTTCAACGCCCGTCAAAACTGCACCGTTTGACGCAAAACCATTTATTTTTTGATCCATATCAAAAAGCGCAATTTTTAGGCTTTCAGTTATTGGTTTTTGGTAGATATTTTCAAGCGAAGTTAGCCTAAATCCCCGCCTATAGGTCGGTAAAACGCCATTTAGCGTGGTTGACGACGTGCCTTCTAAAAAGTCTTTTGCAAGCGATACGGGAGCGGTAAAATTGCCACCGCCAAGCAAATATGCCTTCCTTTCAATAGATTGTTGGAAGTAAACTCCAGCAAGTGGGTTCGATGATTCAAAGTCGCTTTTTTTAACTTGGCAAATAACTGCGCTGTTTGCATTTTCTCCATCTCTTAGGTAGTTACTCATACCATTTACGCAAAGCCCGCCTTCATACGAAGATGCTGGAACAACAACGCCACCTGGGCACATACAAAAGGTAAACACAGCCCTATCGCTTTTGTGGCTAACAAGTTTATATTCAGCAGGCTTTAACTTTTCGTTTTTATAAAATTTTCCATATCTATCAATATCGATAATTTCTTGTTTTTGTTCAATTCTAAAACCAACGGCAAATTCCTTTTGCTCCATTGAAACACCCTTTTTATAAAGCATTTCAAACGTTTCTCTTGCGCTATGCCCAATAGCTAAAACAACGGCATCGGCTAAAATTTCATCGCCAGAACTTGTCTTTACCCCACGGACAGTTCCACCCTCAACAACAAGGTCGGTAACGAGGGTAGAAAACATAAATTTTCCGCCTAGACTTATTATATTTTCTCTTATATTTTTAACAACTTTAGGTAAATTATCACTACCGATATGTGGTTTTGCTAAATATTGAATATCTAAAGGCGCGCCGAAAAACACCAAATCTTCAAGCACGCTTATAATTTTTTCGCTTGAGATAGAAGTGTTTAACTTGCCGTCTGAAAAAGCGCCTGCGCCACCTTCGCCAAACTGAACGTTAGAATTTTCGTTAAGATTGTCGCCTAAAAAGAATTTTTCAACGGTTTTTTGGCGGTTTTCTACGCTTTCGCCTCTCTCAATCACTAAAACTTTAACGCCGTGCCTAACTAAATCAAGAGCGCAAAAAAGCCCCGCTGGACCCGCTCCTACTACGACAACAAACTTTTCACTTTCTAATTTTTCATAAATTTTAGGTGATTTTTCTTGTTTTTCAGTAGATAGTTCGACCTTATATTGAATTTTAATATCGTTTTTATGCCTAGCGTCAACCGATTTTTTTAAAATTCTATGCTCTTTTACCGCAGATAATGCTAAACCTGCCTTTTTTGTGGCGCGCTTTAATAAAATATCTTCGCTCTCGGTTAAGCGGATATCAACTGTTACGACTTTTTTCATAAATTGCCTCCGCTACGCATTGCGCACTAGAATATGCCCATTGCAGATTATAGCCACCGCAATCGCCGTCGATATCAATCGCCTCACCGCAAAAATAAAGCCCGCTTTGAAGTTTGCTTTCAAAAGTTTTTTCGCAAATATCGCTGGTTGAAATTCCGCCACGAGTAACTTGAGCATAATCAAAGCCAAAAGTTCCCGTAACGATAAGAACGAAATTCTTTAAGGTGTTTGCTAACAGTGAAATTTCGTCATTTGAAAAATCTTTAAGTTTTTTATTTTGAAGGTTAAACCTTGAACTTATCGCCATTGAAAGCGCGCTATGAACAAAACCTTGCAAAAGGTTTGAGCCAAACATTTCACCATAAACTTTAGTTTTTATTTTTAAAACCGAAACAACTTCTTCTAAAGTATTATTTGGAGCAAAATCAATAATGAGTTTTGGCTTTTTTAAGTTTGGAAGATACGCCGATAGATAAAAAACTGTATTTCCGCTAACGGCGTTATCGCTAAAGAGAAAATCGCCAAGCGAAGATTTAATTTGTTTTTGCCCGTCATTTAAAGTAACTAAAGCATTTTGCTTAACGCCCTTTAAGCCATTTACGCTACCCTTTTCAACTCGCATTTGCACTAAGGAAGGAAACCTTTTTTCTAACTTATGCCCAAAACCTTCAGCAAGGTGATAACTTGAACCGTCTGTGCCAAAGTTTTTAGCGCACTCGCCACCAAAAGCAAAAACAACGTTTTTCGATAAATATGAAAAACCTTCGCCTGCTATTTCAAAAAGTTCGCCTTTTCTTTTAACGCTCGTAACGTATTTTTCGCAAAGAATATCACTTTCGTTTAAATAAAATCTAAGCGTTTCTAAAATAGCGTTTGCTTGGAAAGAAGACGGGAAAAGTTTATCGCCATCGCTTGCTAAAGTTAAACCTTTTTCTTTAAAAAAGCCCTCTATATGTTCATTATCGAACTTTTTTAGAGCATACTCAGCAAACGAAACGTTGCTACCATGATAACACGCTAGCGATAAATTTTTGTTCGTAACATTGCCTCTGCCGTTGCCCGTTGAGAGAATTTTTTTACCAACTCGGTTAAGCCTTTCTAAAACGATAACGCCATTTACGCCCATTTTTTTAAGCGAGCAAGCAAGCACTAAGCCCGAAAAGCCACCGCCGATAATTGCAACTTGATATTCTTTCATAATCCACCTATGCCTATTTTAACATATTCCAAAGCAAAAAACTACTACTTTAATAATTTTGTTGACTATTTTCTTAAAATAAAGTAAAATTAATTTATCATTTTTAAGGATAGAATCTATGCAATCGGTTATCAATTACTATTTAAACACGCAAAACTTATTATCTTACACACTTTATATCTTTGGCGCGATAATTTTAATATCTGTTCTTGCTTTTATTATTGATAAGTTTTTTCTATCTAAAAACACTAAAACCCAAAATCAAAGCGAGGAGTTAATTCAAGAAGAAATTGAAGATGTTGCGTGCGATGAAAGTTTGGCGCAAGAAGAAATTAATGATAATATTGAACCTTGCCAAGAACAACTAAAAGAAGTTAATAAACCAAACGACATTGCTAAGTTCATTATAAAAAAGAGCGAACTTCAATATTTTGCAACGCTTAGTTTTTGCGGTGAAGAAATTTATTCAACCGACCACTACGTTTCGCTATCTGGCGTAAAAAGTATGATAGATAGTTTTGTTAAAAGCATAAGTCAAAACAATTTTGCCCTCACTATAGATACCGATAAAAAGTATGCTTATAAGCTTTATTTCTCACAAACTAAAGAGCCGTTTATAAGCCAACCTTTTTCGAGCTTAAAAGAGTGCAAAGAGCAAATTGAACTTCTAAAAAGCATTTCTAAAAACTATATTATCGAAAACGATTTTTAATTAAAAACTTAATCGAAACATTAAAAAACTGCCCTATAACCTCGTTATCGGGCAGTTTTTGTTTTTTTGGTTATTATAAAATATCAATCTTCTTCTTGAAAATTCTCTTAAAGTCTTGATCGGCTGTTTGCGCCTCTTTTATCTCTAAAGTTGCATCGCTAACGATTTCAGTTTTCATAATAACGGAATCTCCTAAAACGTCGCAAACGATGCCCGTAACACAACCAGACATACTTCTATCAAGGCTTTCTGCAATTCTTAGCATAATGCCAAGTTTTCGAATAACGTCAACGTCGTCTTCGGTTATGAACTCCTTATATTTAACGAGTTCGCTCATAGAAAAATCGTCGTTTTTATAGATAGAAACAACGAGCGCCGCCATAACGATTTCCCTTTGAGAAATTCCATAAAGTGCCGAATTTAAAGCAATATAACTTGAGTGTTTTTGATAGTCGTAATACTTAATGCTAGCGCCCGCATCGTGGAGCATAGCGGCAACTTTTAAAATTCTAAGGTGTTGGCGTGGGAATTTGTGAAGCACACGAAGTTGCTTGAAAAGTTTAACACAAATATCTAAAACGTGCTCAACGTGCTTTTCGTTGCAACCATAATATTTAACGAGTGTTTTAAGGCTATAGGTCAAAACGTCCGAAATAGGTTTTTCGAAAGTAGAAGGCATTGCGTAATTAAACATTAAGCCCTCTCTTAAACCACAGCCTGAAATTACCATTTCGTCAAAGTTGCAATAATCTACGAAAGATTGAACAACGGCAAGCGCTGAAGGTAAAATATCAGCCCTTGCTGATGAAACGCCTTTAATTCTCTTCTTTTTATCTAGTTCCATACCCTTTAACTTGCCGTAAATGGTGTTAAATTCCTCAGTTGGAATATGATAATTATTTACGATTGGATATGGGCTTTTCTTTACTAGTTTACTAATTCTGCCAAGGCTTCTAAACGAACCGCCTACCAAAATGAGTTTTGTTTCAGGGTCGATATCTTTAAGCCACTCGATAGAAGTTAGTTGTTGAGCAAAAAATTCTTCAATCTTCTTGGTTTGACCTTCTGGAGTTAAACCGTCGCTTGCGAAAAGTTCTGTTAAAGTTATAGCGCCAAACGGCAAGCTCTTGAAATTAAGAAGATTTCTGCGGTTATAATAGATAACCTTAGTTGAACCACCACCAACTTCCACGATGAGCCCTTTAGGCACGTCCATCGTGTTGATAACGCCTTTATAAACGTATAGAGCCTCTTCTTCGGCAGATAAAACTTTGAGTTTAATACCGCAAGTTGTAGCAACCTCGTCTAAAAAACTTCTTTGATTTTTTGCACGGCGAACAGCCGCAGTTGCAACAGCAATTATGCGTTCAATACCATAAGCGTCACATAGTTTGCGGAACATTTTTAACGTTTTGATAGTATCGGCAACGCGCTGAGGCTTTAAGAACCCATCACGTTCCATATCTTTACCTAAACGAACGCTTTCTTTAAGTTGATCAACGACCATAAAATGACCGTCACCAAGCATTTTAACGATAACTAGCCTAGCCGAATTTGAGCCTAAATCGATGATGCCTATCATTTCCATTGCGTCCACTCTCCTTTTGCGAAAACACCGCATTTTTTTAAGCAAATTTTAGCGCATACTGCTCGATAAAATTATATATCTTTATTGATATATTTGCAAGACAAATTTTAATATTTGTGCAATTTTTTATAAAAAAAGAAAATTTGGCAAAAAATTCAATAAAAAGAGTATGAAAATATTACAAAAAACACCAAACTTCGCTTTAAAATCGGTAGTTTTTGCTAAAAAAACCTTTTATGCGTCGTTTGTGCAATTTGCACAAACAAATAGGCAAAAAACTATTTTTGCCCAAACGAAATATCCGTTTTTTACTAAAGTAAACTATTATTTTCTTGTTTTAACTTTTTTGTCTTTTGCCTTCTTTTCTAAAACAAACGGAACAACGGCTTGAACGATAGCTAGAGCAATTAAAAAACCGCCAAAAATTCTAGAGAGAAGCATGCCCTCTATGTTTTGCGAAATTATGCTAAACACAATAGCCGCAATAATGGCAGGGATAATTATAAACAAAATGCCTTCTTTCTTGATAAGCCCATTTTTCTTATGAACGATAACCGAAACTATCGCCATTGGCACGAACGATAAAAGATTTATTGTTTGAGCAACGTGTTGGGAAATATCGAACAGCATTGTTAAGCACGGAATTAGAAGCGTTCCGCCACCCATACCCATCCCGCCGATAACACCCGAGATTATTCCACAAACACCAAGTAAAATTATTCTTAACATATATGTAACGCAGACTTAAAAACGTAAAGTTATTGTTAAAAACAACTAAAAACCGCTAAAAACGGGCTTATAGCCCTACTTTTAGAAAAAAAGCATCTTAACGCCAGCGGCTAACATTATTATAGAAAAAATGATGGTAACCCATTGCGCTTTCAATTTATTAAGAAGATAAGAACCGATAATTCCGCCAACGAAAACGCCCAAAACGATTGGGATTGATTGAACAATATCTATCCCGTTTACGACGAGTGCAACGATTAAGCTTACGACGGTTATGGGGAGCATTATGGCAATAGCCGTTGCGTGAGCCGTTTTGGTTGAAAATTTTAATATCAAAATAAGAAGCGGAATTATAATCATACCGCCACCCCCACCAAAAAAGCCGTTAATAATACCAACCACTAAGCCAAAGATGATGGACAGAATTATATCTTTTTTTGAAACTTTGTTTGCTTGCATAAGGTTAGTTTGTTAAATTAGAGAATTTTTTTGCAAAAAAAAGCGCGAAAATGTGAATATTCTCAAAACAAAAGATTGATTTTTATTTTAAGTTATTGTATAATCAATTAAGTTAATAAAAATATTTATTAAAATTTAAAAAAATACTTGTATTAAGGTGAACGTAAAATGACTAACAAGACAAACAAGACCAACGTAAAAACTTTATTGACGATAATTCTCGCAATGGTTTTCTCGTTATGCATGCTATTTACCGTTGCTTGCTCTAACACGAACGACGAAAGTTCTTCGTCTTCGTCGAGCTCATCTTCAAGCTCTTCATCTTCAAGAGTTGACTACCAAGCAGTTACCAACGGCGACTTTGAGTATAAGCACGACGGAAAGGAAGCAACTAGTTATCCTTACTCTTCGTCAATCGGTTGGACAAGAACTAACGATTCTATCACAACTTCTGCTTTGACTTCTAAATACTCGTCTGGTATTATCGATACGACGGAAGAAAATTACAATAAAATCGCAAAAGATAACAACTTCCCTATCGTAAGCGGTGAAGGTGATTCAGCAGTTTACTTCAACCCAAAAACTCCACAAAGTTACGGGTTTGTTGAAAACAACTACGAATACGACGAAGAAGTTGAAAACAAAGATAAGTTAACGACCAAAGGCAATTTCGTTCTTATGATTCATAACGAAACGAGCGAAGCAGGCAGAGGAACTGCACAAAAGTTCACTTCTACCACCTCTATCACCGTTAAAGATTACGGCAAGATTTCACTTTGGGTTTTAACTAAAGATTTAAAAACACTTCAAGAAACTAATGAATTCGGCGCATACGTTAGCCTTGTTAACACCATTAGCGATTCTAAAGAACCACTCGTTATTAAGAACATCAACACTGAAGGTGAGTGGGCTAAATTTGAATTTTATCTTGAAGCGAGCGATTTTGCTACTTCAACTTTCAAAATCGTTGTAGGTCTTGGCTTTGGCTCTAAAGAAGTTAAGACGGAATACGTTGAAGGCTTTGCTTACTTTGACGATATCCACTATGAAGATATCACCAAAGAAGAATACGAATTAGGCGTTGCTAGTTGCGATAAGGCTTTCTCGGCATACGAAGTTGACGCTGACGACAACACTCTTTACGCAACCGCTAACGCAAACTCGTTAAAGGCTTCGAACGTTGCAAAAACCATTGAAAAGAATGAAGATAACAAGTTCACCGTTTATAGTTATTCTTTCTCACATAAACACCCTGTTGCTCAGTTTGCAACCGTTAATCCAACGTTTGAAAATAACGACGTTTACGCTCACCCTAACTACACTTTTGACACGTCTTTCGGCTACGATGATTTTGATAACATTAAGTCAAACTTCGAAGGCGTTGAAAACCCTCTTGGAAACGCAAAAACACTTTACGTTCTTCATAACAACGGCGCTTCAACTAAATTTAACCTAAACTCAGGCTTATCGTTAGCAGACGAGAAAGCAATGTATATCACCTTCCTTGTAAAGGTAAAAACAGGTTCTGCTCAAAAAGGTCTTTCAATCACTTTGGTTGATAAAGGAACAAACGCAGTAGTTGTTGAAAAGACAACCGTAGTTATTTCAAGTTTTGAAACCAACTCTATTGAAGACGAAAACACTTGCGACTTTGTTAGAGTAAACCTATTCGTTTCTAACTTCATTGGCGACGGCGAACTTAGAAACTTCGACCTTGAATTGAATTTTGGTCCTACTGAAACTGTAACCGATGCAAGCTTTGGCTTAACTAAAGGTTACGCTCTCATCACAGGCTTTGAAACCGCACTTTTAGATACTGAAGAATTTAACCGCGCAACAAAGACTGGTGATTACGTTAGTTCAATTTCACTTGGTAAAGACTTACCAAACGGCACTGAAGCAGAAAAAACTGATTCTTACACTTTTAACGCATCTTCAGTAAGCAAAGTAACTTTCGAAACTGAACCAGCATCTTCTATCGTAAACTACACCGGCGTTGTTGGTGAACATACGATGGTTGGCGGTGAAAACACTACTTTCAAGCAAGATGCAACCGTTGCAGGTCTTATCAACACTAAATATTTGAATAACTACTCTTTCCTCTCGGCTGAAGAAAAAACTGCAATTTCTGCAATCGAAACGAGAAACGAAAATGAGTATAACCAACCACTTTTAATTAAGAATAGCGAACAAGCATCTTACGGCTACTTAGGTTCTAAGAGAACGCTCGGCGCTTCTAGCACCACTTTAATTTCAGTTGACGTTAAAGTTTTTGGCGACGCTAAGGCTTATATTTATTTAGTTGACGCTGACCCACTTTCTAACTTTGAAGTTTTAGGTATTCAAGCAAGATCTTGGACTATGACTGACGGCGAACTTTCAGTTAGTGACACAGAATACGATCTCAACGAAAAATTTGCTGTTGAAATTTCAGCAAGCGATTGCATTGGCGAAAACGGATTTATCACTGTTAACTTCTTGTTAACAACCGGTCAAAACGATATTGATTACAGAATTGAATTCTGGAACGGCTCAAGAGATAATCAAACTAAATCGGCTGGCTTAGTTATGATTGACAACGTTTCTTTCACCACTACCCCTAACCAAAGCGAATTTATTAGTAAAATCACTTCGGAATTTGGCGATGATTCAACTTCTGTTGAATATACTAGAATTCCAACGACTGTAACCTATCTTGACGAGGACGAAAACGAAGCCGTAAGATACGAAACCTTCACCCCTTCTACAATCTTCACTAAATACGCTAAAGCAAAAACAATCGTTGCAACTTACGAAACGGTTGACGTAACTTTAGAAACTACTGAAATTGAAGAAGAAGAGGAAGAGGAAGAAACTGACCCTATCCTTTCTGAAAAAGAACAAAACTTCAGCCCTGTTCTTCAAATCACCTCACTTATTATCTCGGGCGTTCTTATCGCAGTTCTTCTTGTAATATTAATAAGAACGATTGTCATTAAGAACAGAAAAGAGCAAGCTTCAACCGCGACTTACTATAACCGCGACCAAAGAGAAAAAGCTCAAGCAAGAATTAACGAGAATAAGAAAAAGCGTGAACAAGCTCAAAAACAAAAAGAAATTGACGAGCAAAACGCGCAAAAACTTGCTGAAGAAGAGGCTCAAAAGGCTCAAGAAGAAAACGTAGAAGAAAAGGAAGAAGTTCAAGAATACGATTACGATAATATGGAAAACAATATTCCACAAGACGAAATCGAAGAAATTCAAGAAGAACCTCAAAACCAAACTTCTAGCGAAGAAGACAAGAAAGACGAATAATCTTTAAGTAAAAACTAATTTCAAACTAAAAGAGCAAACACGCAAGAAAATCTTGCACGTTTGCTCTTTTTTAGTTAGTGAAGTTTTCGCAAAAGCGAAAGTGAAGTTGTGATATACACAGTGAAGTTGCTACGCAGTGAAGTTAAGTTTACCCACCACTTCGCCGTTAGTCGAAACTTCACTCACGAAGTGAACTTCACTATCCAAGATAACTTCACTTGCCCATAAGGGCAAACTTAGTTTTAGCGTGGAGAACACGCTTTCTAACGACGGCAAATTTTGCCGTTTTTAACAATTAAATTTGGGTTTTCGCTATCAATCTCGATAGCGCACTCGCCATCGAATTTAAAGGCGCAATAACTTACGTCGTTTATCGTTTTTGGAATTATAATTTTCTTAACAAACTTTGGAACGATAAAGGTTAAATATGATCTAACGTATTTATCGTCCACCCAATCTGAGCCTTTGCTTGGGTGATGCCAATCACACCAAACTTCGTGCGCTTTTTCAAACTCTTCGCCGTAGCCTATCGCAGTTACTTCCTCGCCTTCAAAAGTTGACGGAATTTCAACAACTTCGTCGCCTTCTTCGAACGCAATGTTATAAACTGAAACGTAGTAACTTAAATCTTTATTAGGAGTGCCGTATCTTAATTTTCCAATTTTAAACTTAGCCATAAATAACCTTCTTACTTAGCCGTTGTTATTTGGGTCGTCGTCAACAGCCTTTTCCATTGATAAAATAACATCTTTTTGAGCGTCAAGGTCGGTGATTATCTCTTTTGAATCTAGCCTAACGTTATATTCTTCAAAATCGATTTCGTCTGCCGAAACGATTAATTTATAGTTATTATCTTTAAGTTTTTGTTTTAAAAGATCACTTGCAAGATTAACGTCTTTTTCCGCCTCTTCCATATCGTTATTGATAGCATAAAGCCTAATTATTAGTTCTTTATTTTTATCAAGGTCGCCAAGATCACAACTTCTTTCAACTATCTTAAACAAAAGTGCTTCGAGGTTAGAAATATCAAAATCTTCCTCTTGTAAACTTTCAACCATATAAACGCCGTCAGCATTAAGGCCTTCTATTGCTAAAACAACATCGTTTTCGGTGATAATGTGAATTTGGCTCCAGGTTTCAAAAATATAGCAAGTAACTTTGCTTGCGTTTGAAGAGGACGAAGTTCCATTATTTTCATTATTTCTAAAGATTATTGGTGGCAAAATTATGGCAAGAGCAATCAGCATTACAGCCAAAATTATCACCGCTGTTAAATATTTAAACTTATCTAGTTTTTTATGCGCAATCAAAGAACTATCGTCGGCAAGCACGATTTTTTCGCTTTTAAACGGCTCTAAGTCGGCTTCGGGCATGGCTTGTTCTATTTCTTTATTGAGTTCTTCTTTAATTTCTTTTGTTTTCATTTTAGTCTTCATCGCCCTCACCTCCTAACTTAGATTTTAACGTTTTTATGGCTTTGTTGTATTTCCAAAGCACCGTGCCAAGTGGCATTTTGATAATTTCGGCAATTTCTCTATGCTTAAGATCTGAAACAAGATGAAGCATAACGATTTTGCGCTCGTCATCATCGAGATATTTATTTATTGCATCAAGAACGAACCACGCGCTTTCTTTAAAGTGTGATTCAAGTTTAGAAATTTCACTCTCCGCTTCCGAAAAAGCAACTTCACGTTGCCGTTTTTTAAGCTCGGTCAACGACAGATTTTTAGCAATTTCTAAAATCCACGCAACGGCGTTCGTACCTATGACGTAACTTGAACAAGAACTTCTAACCTTTAGGTAAGTTTGTTGCATTACGTCTTCAGCGTCATGGTGGTTTTTAAGATACGAATAAATGAAACTGAAAACCCCTTTGCGCGATTCAATATAAAGTTTTTCAAACGCCCTTTCACTGCCGTAAAGTTGCATTTCGGCAAGGCATTTATCTAACGTGTTATTATCCATTTTTAACCTTTTGTTTTTCTTATTATATCAAACAAAGTTCAATTTTGCAATAAGTTCCATAAAAAAACAGCCTTCGATTTTTTCTCGAAGGCGTAATTTTTATTTTAGATAGTGCTTTTCTAAAATCTCAGCACAAAAACCTATAATTTCTAAGCATGGTCTTGTTGTATAAAACTCATTTGTTCGTTTTGTTGGAACAGGTGAATTATCGCACTTGCCACCAAGCAAGGCTTTGCAAGACGTTGTGTTATACCTTTTTTCAAACTCGCCGATAAGTTCTTGCACCGTTTCATAAGTTTTTTGCTTAATTAAATCATCGCTTTTTGAAGTGTATCCATCTAAAAAGCCAGCAACCATAACGAGCGCGCTAACCGCTCCGCAAGTTAGCCGTTTTCTGCCCATACCGCCACCGAACGAGGACGATATTTTAAGGCAAAACTCCTCGTCTTGCCCGATTTCTTTATGAAATGCAGTAATAACGGCTTGCGCGCAATTACAGCCTTCCAAAAAAAGTTTTTGCGCTTGTTCCCTTTTGGTCATAACTCACCTTTTACCTTTCGGCTAGTTTTGATTTAAGTTGAATAAACTCTCTAGCGCAGATAACAATTCGCTATCTTTTTCAGCGTCATAATTTTCGCCTAACTTATAATTTTCAATAGCAGCAGATATTTGAACTTTCTCAACTTCGGTTGCTTGAAGCGCTTTAGATTCAGGATTTTGAGTATAATCAATAAGCGCATTTTTCACCGCAGAAGTTTTTGAAATTTTATCAATCATATCTTCCGCATCAACGGCTATAGCCGTATCTGGATTAACGTAATTTAAAACTTCGTTAATAGCATCAGCCTCAACTTCAACGGCTTGTTGATCCATCTTAGAAATTTCGTTTAAACTATCTTGTAAAACGCTAGAAACGACTTCTGCCGACTCGTCGCTAAGCCCAACGTTTTTCATAGTTTCTTGGCTTACAACGGGTGTTAAAAGTTCCACGTTTTCAGGCGTGATGCTAGTTAGAGTGTCGTGAAGTTTATCGATAACCTCTTCTTTTGTAATATTCGTATCGGTTAAAGAAGTGTAATAATCGTATGCTTTAACTACGGAATTTATAGTATCAGCGAAAACATTTAAATCTTCAACCAAAGTTTCGGTTGTTGTGTTTTTCAAAAGTTCAAGCGCTTTATCGAGCGAGTGTTCGTATTCGGTTGGTAAAGATGCTTTAATATTCATCCCCATAAACTCTTCGCCGTCAACCCATTTCCCGCCAGCGTCAGCAAAAACTTGTGCAAAAATTTGCTTGATAATAGTTGTGTTTTCAAGTTTTGAAATTATGCTCTTTATTGGAGTTACATCTATCAAAGAAATATCATCAAACTCCATATTCATAACGTTTTGAAGGTCAGGATAAATTGAGCCAAGCGCCTCCATTTCGGCTATCAACTCGTTTAGGTTTTGGGCTAGATTTTCGCTAGTTGTGTTTGCTAACTTTTCAAAAACAACGTCAAAGTAATTTGCAAAATCTTCAGGGAGTTGATCTTTTACGTTAAGCCCCATAAAGGCTTCGCCGTCAGCCCATTTTTGACCTGCGTAAGATAAAATTTCGACTACGATTTTCTTAACCGATTGCGACTTATCAAGATTAGAAACTATATCTTTAAAAGGCTTGGTGTTAAGATTTTCAATATCGCTAAAATCTATAGAGGCAACGTCTAAAATAGGTGGCACAATGTCAATTATGGCGTAAACTTCGTCCAAGGTGCTGACCTTTTCGCCGTCTGCATCTTGATAAGTTAGCATATTATCAAAGAAAGTGCCGGTTAGAGTATATACGATTTTAACGGGAGTTTTGTCCCTCATTGCCTTAATGTCTTCAGCAAGTTTAACGCCTTCATTTTCCGCAGCGATAAGTTTCTTGTTCTCAAGGTCGCTATAAAGTTGGCTAGCAGTTGTAGCAAAGCCCGCAAAAGGAAGCAAAATTCCGTTTGCGATAATAACGCCGCAAATTAGCGAAATTATCATACTTAAAAGTCTTGGAACAGCGCGGTTTGGCTTTTCGTTTAGTTTTCTAAAGAAAAGATTGATAATTGCGCCAAGGATTAGCGTTATAAGTAGTAATACGATAAATAGCAACATAAAGGCTATTGGCGTTACTAGCGTTAAAATAATGTTTGGCAAAAATTCCATTAACGTTGGCGATGCCGCTACGATATCGCCCATACCCTCAACACCTTCAATCATAGGAAGAACTTTAGCTAAAATAGTTGATTTTAGCGTTCCCATTAAAAGCGTTTTAGAAAGTATGACAGCGAGCGCGAAAGATAGCACTACCATGCACAATCTAACGATTGTCTTAGGCAATTTTCTACCAATGCCGATAAGCATTGAAATTAGCGCAAAAAAGCCTAAAACACCCCAAAAAACATAGGTTAAAATAGGTAAAAAATCCATAAATATCCCCTCTAAGTTCCCTTTATTATATTCGAGTTATTGTATTTAAGTTTTTTTAGTTAGATAATGATAAATTAAAGCAATTTTTATTGTATCATAAAAAATATTTTTTGTCTATCTTATAGACAAAAAAGAAAAAGAAAAATGCTTGCGAAAAATTTAACAAGCATTTTTGAATTTAGTTTAGTTTTTAGATTCGATAATCGCAGAAGAGATAAAGAACAAGTGGTCGCCCGCTCTTTCAAGGTTGTTAACAAAGTTAATGAACACGCCCGAAGATTCAGGTTTGCATTTTCCTTCTTTTAATCTTTCCATATGCCCATCGAGAAGTTTTTTCTTATACGAGTCGATAGTATCTTCAAGGCGTTTTGCCTCGTCGATAGTCTTAGAAGGGTCTAGGTTAAAAGCCTCTAACGCCTCGCCGTAAGCAAGTTTAATGGTTTCAAACATTTCTTTAATTTCAACCATAACCGTATTTGAGAAAGATAGTTCTTCTTCAACGTAGTGCTTAGTATAACGAGTGATATTTTCAGCAAGTTCGGCTAAACGCTCGATATCAGGGATTGAAGAGTGAATTGCAGAAATTATCTTTTCGTCTTTCAAGCTTACGTTCGCAGCCGAAATTTTAATGAGGAACGAAGTGATTTCACTATCGTAAAGCGCAGCCTTTTTAGAGTGTTCTAAAACGTCTTTACTAGCGTTCACGTCTTTATCCATAAAGCCTTGATATGCAGCCTCTAGCGCGCTCATTGAGCAAACTGACATATTTTTAACTTCGTTTAAAACAGAACCGATTGCAACGCCCGGTGAGCGCAAAAATCTCTCGTCAAGCGAAGCAATTTTTTCTTTCTTTTTGCTCTTTCCTTCTGGAACGATAAGCATGGCAATCTTAACGAATAATTTGCAGAACGGTAAGAAAATAAGCGTGCATAAGCAGTTAAAGAAGGTGTGGAACATTGCTACTTGTGTTCCCGATGATTCGAACAAGCCCCCTATAAACGAGTGGAAATTTTGCCAAATTAACAAGATTATGATGAATAGTAGCGAACCTAAAATGTTGAACAATAAGTGGATTATCGCCGTTCTTCTAGCGTTAGCAGTCGTGCCGATAGACGAAATCATACCCGTTACGCACGTTCCTATGTTCGTGCCTAAGATAATGAAGAATACGCCGTTTCCGCCACCGCCAACAGCAATGCCAGCCGAAACCATAGATATCAAAATCGCCGTTACAGCGCCTGAAGATTGTAGCACCGCCGTTACGATTGCGCCTAAAAGAATAAGCAATATCGGGTTGGTGATTGATTCCATCGTTTCATAAATGATTGGCTCGTCTCTTAAAACACGCATTTGTTCACTCATTGTTTCCAAGCCAAAGAACAACAAGCCTATGCCCGCAAGCGCAAGACCTATCGTGCGATATTTATCGTTTTTGGCTAGCATATACATAAATATGCCAACGAACGCAAACACCATTGCGTAAAGAGCAAAGTCAAACGATTCAAGTGCGGCTATTTGAGCGGTAATGGTCGAACCGATGTTCGCGCCCATAATGAACGGAACGGTATCAACAAGAGAAATAAGCCCCGCGTTTACAAAACCGATAAGCATAACCGTTGTGCCAGACGAGCTTTGAATTAACGCAGTTAATCCCGCGCCAAGCCCTACGCCAACAAATTTGTTTTTAGAAACCTTATTGAAAACGTTTCTCATCTTGCTGTTGGCAAGTTTGCTTAAATTGTCCGAAAGAAGGTTAAAGCCCACTAAAAATGCGCCAAGACCTGCAATCAAAAACATTATTGTTTCAATCGTCATAAAATTTTCCTTTCGTGAGATTTGTTGTTATTTTATGTTTTTCTAAAGGTAACTTCTTAAACTTCTTACCTTTTTCATTATACTTTACCACCGCATTTTTTTCAAGCGTTTTTTATGCGTTTTTTCAGCCACCATTTTCCAATGCTAGAAATTTTAACTATATTGGTTAATACTGTTTTAATTTTTACCGATGGTTATGGTTTTTGTTTTGGCAATTTTGTTATTCATTCTGTGGCAGATAGATATTAGCGTGCGGTTTTTAGTGGCGTTTGTAATGGCTTCAACCACCATTTGCTCGGTTTTTGAATCTAAATTTGCCGTAATTTCATCAAGCAACAAAATTTTCGGATTTTTAACAACGGCTCGTGCTACCGCCAAAAGTTGAAGTTGACCTTGCGAGAAAAGTTTTTCAGTGCAAGGCTCGTCAAACTTATTCTTAAAGCCCAAAATCGTATCGTAAAGCCCTGCAAGTTTGCACGCATTTTCAACTTCTTCATCGCTAATTTGGCTATCTCCCAAAGTAATTTGGTCTTTAACCGAGCCAAAAACTAGTTTAATTGATTGTTCAATATAGCCAAAAACTTCTCGCTTATCGCTATCGAGAACGTCTTTTGCCGGCACGCCGAAAATCTCAACAACGCCGTCGCTTGCAACTTCTAAACCTAAAATTAGTTTAAAAATAGTCGTTTTGCCAGCGCCCGTTCTGCCCATTAGCGTTACCGATTCGCCTTTTTGAATTTCTATAGATAAATTATCTAAAATCTTTTCGCCTTCAACGTAAGAAAAGTTAACGTTTTCCATTTTAAGCGCAGGCTTAGAATAATCAAAGCCCTCGTATGGCGTTTGGACCTCTCTTTCCTCTTCTAAAAGATAGGTATCAACCCGCCTAACGCCAGCCAAAGCCGTTTGAATATTTTGAATTTCCATACCAAGGCTTTCTATCGGCGTGAACACGTTGAAAACGTAATCGATAATAGCAACCGCCGTTCCAACTTGAATACCAAAAAATGCTTGCATATCTCCGCCTAGCCCCGATAAAACTAGCGATACGCAAACAACGGTAACGGCTAGTTGATTGATAATAGGCGTGTAGATAGATTCGAAAAAGTAAGTCTTTTTTAAGGCGTTGTAACTTTCGTCTATATGGCTAGAAAATCTCTTTTCAAAATATTCGGTTTTTTGCAAACTCTTAATGGTTCTAAAGTTTTCAATGGTTTCGTGAACGTGGTTGTTAATCGAAGCAATGGCTTTTCTATTCTTTGTTTGTTCAGCCTTAATTTTGTTCTTAAACTTCCAAGTTAGAACGATTAGAAACGGCGTTAAAACTACCATTAACAGACCTATACCTAGACTTTTTGTGAAAAGCACCGATAAAACGCCCACGATTTTGCATGCGTCAACAAACGTTGAAATTATGCCCGTTTTAAAGAGTGAATCGAGAGCATCAACGTCGTTTATAAAAACGGAAGCAATCTTCCCGCTCTCGTTTTTTGTGAAATAACTATTCTTTAGTTTTGATATTTTATCGCACGTTTTTAGCCTTAAATCACGAGTGATTTTTTGACCTAGGAAGGAAATCAAAACTTCCCTTAGCATATCAAACCCACCGCCTAAACTAAGCGCAATAAAATAAAGAACGGCGTTAAAAGTTTCAAACCTTCCTAAAACTAAATCGTTAATAACCTTTTCGATAACGAGTGGCGGTAGAAGCGAAAAAACAATCGAACCAACAACCACAAACAAGAGCGAAATTGTGAGAGCCAAATTTTTCTTTAGCGTTGAAAATACGCTTTTTAATACGGGGCTATTTTTCATCTTTCACCTCGCATTGAGCAAAATATAGTTCCCTATAATCTTGGTCTAAAACAAGTTCTTGGTGCGTTGAAACGCGCGCGCTTCCGTCCTTTAGGTAAATAACCTTATCAAAATTTGGAAAAAGCGTTAGCCTATGCGAGATAAGAATTAAAATTTTATCTTGCATAAGATCTTTGATATTTTTAAAAATTTGATTTTCGGTATTTTTATCAACAGCCGAAAACGGGTCGTCTAGAATAACTATTTTTTTTGCATGTGCAAGCGTTCTAGCAAGCGCTAACCTTGCTTGTTGCCCGCCAGATAATCTCACGCCCCTATTGCCAATAACCGTATCTTTACCTATTCCGCTATGATTTAGTTCGTCGTATAAACAGCAAATCTTTAGATAATAGTCAACGTCGATTTGGTCGCCGAGAGCTATATTTTCTTCAACCGTTCCACTGAAAAGTTCGCTGTTATGCCCTAGGTAAGAAACGTAATTAAACCGCTCAAATTCTGTTAAATCTTTTAGTTCTTTTCCGCAAATTTTAACTTCGCCTTGGTATTCTCGCTCAAGCAAGAACACTTTCCCTAGCGTTGTTTTTCCGCTCGCAACCGCTCCCGTAACGCCTAAAATTTCGCCTTGCGCTACGTCAAAAGATAAATCTTTTATTATTTTTCTGCCTTCTAAATAACTAAAATTTAAGCCGTTAATCGACATATAGGCAGGTTTTTCAAAATCTATCGAAGTTGTTTCGTCAAGATTAGATTGAGTTTTAAGCATAGGCTTAACACGCTCCCAACTAACCTTTGCTTTTTGGTAAGCATTGAAAAGTTTTGCGCCTTTTGAAGTTTTATCGGCTATCTTTGCAAAGCATAGGTTAAAGGTGGTAAAGGTTGCAATATCCCAAACCGCCCAGCCTAAACCTAAAACGTTTCTAGCACCAAAATATACGATAAAAATAACGCCAATTAAAACGATAATTTTATAAATAGGCAGTAGCGCGTTTTCATAAATAGTCGTTTTAACCGAAGTTTTTTCGTGCGCTTTTAGTTTTTGAGAATATTTTTCAAGTTCAAAACTATCTCTTGAATAAACTCTAAACAGCGTTGCAGCGCCAAGCCTTTCAAAGGTTGCGTTGTTAACGTCTTCCGCAGTTTTTTTGTGCGCCGTTGCCGCCCTTTCAACTTTTTTTCTAAAAAGCATTGAAATCACGTAAATTATCGGCACGAAAATAAGCGAAATTAATGCAAGTTTAACGTCGTAAACAAAAAGCGTAACGATAAAGGCAACCATTAAAACGCCGGTATCGAAAACCTCTTGGCTAACACGCCTAAAGCCTTCCGCGATAGTATCAATATCAAGAATAGTTTTAGTTAAAAACGAACCTACGCTCTCTTCGTCAATCTCCGTTTGCTTTTCATAGACAATGAAGTTATAAAGCGATTTTCTAAGTTTTGCCGAAATCATATTCGACATACTTCTAGCAAAATATCTTTTAAAGTGGCGGGTTATTTGCACCAAAATCATCACCACGAAAAACTCAATTCCAAGCCATAAAAGGTTTTTAAACGGCGAAACGTTATTCAAAACGTCGTAAAGCGCTTGCGCTAGTTGCCCTTCGTAAATTGGCAACGCTAAAAGACCGATATTAAACAAAATACCGAAAATTATCAGCATAGTTAGCGAGAATTTATCCGCAACTACGTATGATAAAATTTTATTTGGTTTTTTCACCTTAAAATCTTTCACGCTTTCACCTTAAAATTTCTATATAAATTTTAACACTTTAAAATAGCATTGTAAAGCAAAGCAAATTTAATAGCAAAACTTTTCGCTAATTTTAATTATGATAAAAATTTTTTAATTATTTTGAAAAAATAAATATTTTCATAAAATCGCTTGACAAATATTATATTATTATGATATCATTTTGATATCACAAAAGGAGAAAAATTATGAACGAAAAAATCTTAAAGACTAAAGCGAACGGCTTTACTGCACTATTTATCGTAATCGTAGGCTTTATTGCTTCGCTCTACTTGGTTATTCAAGGCGGAATTATTCTAGAAACCGCCACTCAAAACGTTTTAGGCGCAACTTTGTTAATTGTTGGGCTTATACTTTTAACTGTTTTTTCTATTGCACCCGCTGGGTTTAAAGTTGTTCGCCCACAAGAAGCGCTCGTTTTAACGCTTTTTGGTAAATACGTTGGCACAATCAAGACCGAAGGTTTTTACTTTGTTAACCCATTTTCAGTTGCGGTAAACCCTGCGGCAAAAACCAAACTTACCCAAAGCGGTGATATTGACGCGCTCAACGCAACCAACGACCTTGTTGCAAATCAACTAAATTTAAGCAAAAAAATATCTTTAAAGATTATGACGCTTAACAACAACCGCCAAAAAATCAACGATTGCCTTGGCAATCCAATCGAAATCGGTATTGCGGTTATGTGGAGAGTTGTTGATACAGCTAAAGCGTGCTTCCAAGTTGATAACTATAAAGAATACCTATCACTCCAATGCGATAGTTCACTTAGAAACATTGTTAGAATTTACCCTTACGACATTGCCCCTAACGTTGATACCACCGGCGACGGCATTGCTGACGAAGGAAGTTTAAGAGGTTCGAGCGAACTCGTTGCAACAAGAATTAAAGAAGAAATTCAAGAAAAGGTTAAAGACGCGGGCTTAGAAATTATCGAAGCTAGAATTACTCACCTTGCCTACGCTCCTGAAATTGCCGCAGTTATGCTTCAACGCCAACAAGCATCGGCTATAATCGATGCTAGAAAAATGATAGTTGACGGCGCTGTTGGTATGGTTGAAATGGCGCTTGAACGCTTGAGCGAAAACAAGGTTGTTGAACTTGACGACGAGAGAAAAGCGCAAATGGTTTCAAATCTCTTAGTAGTTCTATGCGGTAATCACGACGCTCAACCCGTAGTAAATTCTGGAACGCTTTACTAATGAATAAAGAAAAAAAGCAAGTCCCTCTAAGGCTCTCGCAAGACCTTTTCGAAAAACTTACTAAGTGGGCGGAAGACGATTTTCGTTCGCTTAACGGGCAAATTGAATTTCTTTTAACGGAGTGCGTAAAAAAACGATATAAAAAGAATAAAGATAACGAACAAAAATAATTAAAATTTTTTAAAAAGTCCTCCTATATGTTCGTTAAATGCGTTTTACCATAGTAAAATCCCTAAGGCAAAAGCCCTAGGGATTTTATCTTTCTCGTTTAAATTTTTAAAAATTATTTAGCCTCTTTAATAGTGTTAACAAGCCCAACCAAACCTTGAAGGTCGCTAGGAACAACAATTTTAGTTGCTTGCCCGTCTGCCATTTGTTCAACAGCCTCTAACTTCTTTAGCGTTAAATACGCCTCGCTTGCGTTTGCTTCGTTAATAAGTTTAATTGCTTCTGCTTGTGCTTGATAAATTCTCGTAATTGCCTCAGCCTCACCTTCAGCCGCTCTAACTCTCGCTTCTTTTTCTGCTTCAGCTTTTAAAATCGCCGCTTGCTTTTCCGCTTCAGCGCTTAAAATCATACTTTCTTTTTTACCTTGAGCAACCAAAATGTTACTAGCCTTTTCGCCCTCTGCCCTTAAAATTTCTTCACGGCGTTGGCGTTCTGCCTTCATTTGTTTTTCCATTGCGTCTTGAATTTCTGAAGGCGGTTTAATGTTCTTTAACTCAACGCGGTTAATCTTAATACCCCAAGGGTCGGTAGCGTCGTCTAATATGCTACGGATTTTTGCGTTTATCGTATCTCTTGAGGTTAGCGTGTGGTCAAGTTCCAAATCACCGATAATATTTCTTAGCGTCGTTGCCGTTAAGTTTTCAATAGCCATGATTGGCGATTCAACGCCGTAAGCGTAAAGTTTCGCGTCGGTTATTTGATAGAAAACAACGGTATCGATTTGCATCGTTACGTTATCTTTGGTGATAACAGGTTGCGGGTCAAAGTCAACAACTTGTTCCTTCATTGAAACAACTTTTGAAATTCTATCAATGATAGGCCACTTAAAGTGCATACCCGTTTCCCAAGTAGCGTGGTAAGCGCCAAGCCTTTCAACTACGAAAACCTTTGCTTGCGGAACGATTTTTACGCCCGACACAACTACGATTAGTAAAATAACT
Organism: Christensenellaceae bacterium; assembly: GCA_045534575.1. Lineage (GTDB taxonomy): Bacteria > Bacillota > Clostridia > Christensenellales > Borkfalkiaceae > UBA4636. The sequence continues at coordinate 64,347 of JAZSJZ010000004.1, read as the reverse complement.
AGTAAAACTATAATTGCTATTATCATATTTTTCTCCTTAACTTTTTTATTTTTTATTCACTTCAAGTTATTTTCTTATAACAAAAAGTTTATTACCTTTTATTTCCTTAATGATAACGAGCGTGTCCTTTTCGATTTTATCGCCGTTTAACGACCTAGCCGTCCAAACCAAACCGTTAATCTTTACCGCGCCTAAAGATAAGTCGTTATCGATATCTTCTTCAACCATACCAACGTGGTCAACAACAAGTTCAAGGTTAGTTTCTTGACCTTTCTTTCTCGCTAAAAACTTCTTAACGAACCGCCTTGTTGACGCTAATAAAATTGTAGCAAGAACTAAGAAAATTAAAACTTGCCATAAAACGTCAAGCGACGGAAAGATTGCAACCACTATGCCCATAACGAGCGCAGATATTGCAAACCATACCGCAACCAAATCTATAGTGATTGCTTCAAACACTATTAAGCCAACGGCTAATCCAAACCATGCCCAATACATTTCCATCTCTCCTTATATTTACGATTTTATTCGCATTTATTCTTTTTTATTATTTTCGTTACGTTTAAAAATATCTAATGGTTACAATAATTATTCCAACCAAAATTTTGCTCAAATTTTTCTAAAAAAGCCCGATAATCGACTTATAGCGCGAGATTGAAGCCCGCAAGAAGAAGAATAATCGCAAGAACTACCGTTATTACCACTTGGTGCAAAACGTAGAAAAGCAAGCTGTGCCTACCGATTAAAGTTAGCAAATTGTTTTTATATTCTCCCTTAAAAATAAGCGGTTTTCTTTCTTTATAAAATAGTTTGCCAATGAACACGCCGATAAAAATTTGCCCGCCGTAGAAAAAGAGCGAGAAACTATCAGGCCCTAGCATTATCAAGCCGATTAGTTGTTCAAAAAACAACGTGAAGAAATTTCCCGAATTGTAAGATACAGGCTCTTCTACCAAGAAGAACGCGCCAAATATCATAAACGCTACGCCAACTATTAGAAAAACAAACTTGTTAGAAGTGAATAATTCAACGAGCGCAACCAAAATCAAAGTAACGGCGATGCAATGCAAAATGCCAAAACTTATAATCATATCAACGTCGTCCATAATTTGAGCCAAAATAACGGTTGCTAAAGTTAAACCTATTGCAACGATTAGAAGTTTTAAGCCACGCTTTAAGTTATTTCTTGAAAACGAACAACTAACCCCCGTTAGCGCTAGAAAAATAAAGATTACAATGTACCTAACAGCCCTTCTAACGCCCCAATTCCAATAACTAAGTGCAAGGTTACAAAAACCAGACCACGCAGAATTTGAAAAACCTAAGAACATGTCAGGCATTAGCCCCCACACGTTGAACATAAAATGGTCGAACATCATAAAGCAAACGACAATTCCACGAAGAAGGTCTATCTCGGTTATTCGATTTTTTAATTTAGTTTTTACTCTTTCATTTTCCATAAACTTCTTAAACTTTATTTCAAAACTAATCTAATTTTACCACAACTTTTTCTAAATTTCAATAGAAATTTAATTTTTTTCGCCTATATTATTTTACGTCAAGAAACGCCTTAACTATTCGATTGTTTGAGCGTTGCTGTCGTTAATGATTTCCCCTTTCTCAAAATCGGTTTTGCCCTTAAATTTACTTCTATAAAACCAAATTATGAACGGAATTGAAACGAGGAAGGTCAAAAAGTCGGCAATAGGTTGCGTTAATTGCACGCCCACCGACTTCAAATAGATAGGCAGAACGAAAATAAGCGGAATAAAGAATATTCCTTGACGGCAACTTGCTAAAATGGTTGCGTGCGTTTTAAAGCCTAAGCCTTGCATAAATTGGTTAACATAGGTAGAGAACGCTAAAAACGGCATAACGAACGAATAGAACAACAGCATTTGTTGACCGTGAAGTATAACTTCAGCGTCTTTACTAAATAGCGTCATAACCTCCGTTCTAAACACCAAAATTATAACGCTTACCACCACGCAAAACGAAGAGCCAACGATTGTTGAAAAGGAAAACGCCTTAAACGCGCGGTTCGGCTTGTTTGCGCCAAAGTTGTAGCCCGCCACCGGTTGAAAGCCTTGACCAAGACCGATAACAATGTTTCTAGCGAGCATATAAACTTTGTTTGCAATGGAAATTGAAGCAACCATAGCATCGCCGTAAACTACGGCTTGCACGTTTAAAATCGCCGTTGCCACACTCCCTAAGCCTTGACGGCAAATAGTGGGAAGCCCCGTTGTTATAATTTTTCCGTAAACCGAAAGTTTTTTACTAACGAACTTAAATTTGATTTTTATTATAGACTTTCCACAAACGAAAAAGGAAAAAAGAATTATAAAACTAACTAACTGGCTTATTGCCGTTGCAAGAGCCGCCCCGCCCGTTCCAAGATTAAAAGTAAAAATAAAAATCGGGTCTAAAATAACGTTTAAAATTCCGCCAACGCCCATACCTAGCATAGCAAGTTTTGAATGACCTTCCGAGCGGAGTGTGTTGTTCAAAACGAACGTTGACGAACTTATAGGCGCACTTATTAGAATAAACGTTGCGTATGGCTTGGCGTAAGGCATCATAGTGTTTGAGCAACCTAAAACCTTTAGCATCGGCTCGAGCAAAATAAGCCCCACAGCCCCAATAACAGCGCCAAACAAAAAGGCGGCAACTAGTCCGCTAGAGGCAATTTCGTTTGCATCTTGACTTTTTTTCTCGCCAAGTTTTATGCTTATTAAACTCGCCGAGCCCATACCAAACCCAAACCCAACGGCTTGAATTATGCTCATAAGCGCAAACAACGCGCCAACCGCAGCCGATGCCGATTTATTTATTTGCGAAACGAAATAGGTATCGCACGTGTTATAAATAACCGTGATAAGCATGGCGATAATGGTCGGCACGGCTAGCGATAAAACTAACCTTGGCACAGGCTCTTTAGTCATCTTATTAAATTGCAAGGAAGAATCTTTATCGCTTTGCATAACTACCATTTAATTTAATTAAGAATAATTATTTGCAAATATAATTATATGCTCATCTATCAACCTTTGTCAACAAAACAATGAAAAACAACAAGCAGAAAAAAAAGAAGTGCTTTTTCACTTCAATACATAAAACAATTTTGAAATTGATAGGAATAACTTCCTTATTCTTTTATCTTTCTAGGCAATATTTCTTAATAACGCTTACCGCCAAGTCCATTGACAAATCTACTAATTTATTTTCTTTCATTGTTTCACCTCAAAATTTAGTCTACCATATTCAATGAAATATCGCAAGCAATATGAAATAATTGAAAATTATGAAATTTTTGCTTTGCAAAAATGAAATAAAATTTATGCACCATATACGAAGTATATTTCATATCCGTAGGATATTTCATAAATCCTATTATTTCACTTATGCCATAGGCATAAATTTCATTGGAAAGGGCTACGATTTTGATACAAAATCATAGCCCTTTCCTGGTGGGATGAAGGGACTCGACAAATGTTTTGGAAAACGCAAGCGTTTTTTTGTTGAACAAGTTCAACACCAAAAATTATTATTATATAATTTTACTCGCTCACGCTCGCTGTGGGTTCGAGCCCTATAACAACAAAGCAGAAAAAAAGAAGCGCAAAAGCACTTCTTTTTTTTCTGGTGCGGATGAAGGGACTCGAACCCACACGACTATTAATCATAGGAATCTGAAACCTACACGTCTGCCAATTCCGTCACACCCGCAAAAATTTTAATTTAAAAAATTTTCAAGGTTTTTAATATCGCTAGACAAAATTGTTCGTTCCGTTTCGGTCATAGATAAAACGTCTTTTTCTTTTAACGCCGATAAAACTTTTGTTAAAAATTCGCTATCTTCCTTTTCAACGGCTATAAACATTACGCTTCTAAATGCGCAAGTTGTTGTGTAAGTTTTACTATAGTTTAAAGCCTTTTCAACGATTTCTTGGCTTGTTAAACCGCTTATTTCATATTGGCTTTGCAAATATTTCGAAGTTATAAGTTCATAATACTCTAAGCCGTTTTCCTTCTCTTGACAATAAGAATAAAAACTTTCATCATCGCTTAATTTTTGCAAATGTTCGGCTATAAGCCCGTTATCGCCCGTTTTTAAGGCAGAGTCACAAAGCGCGCAAAGGTCTTTAATCTCGCCAGTTTTTTCGTATTCGCTATCGTAATAGACAACGGCTTTTTTATAACTTCCCACCTTTTCGTAAAATCTCGCTAGGGTAGCCGGCGACAAAAGCGCAATGAAAAAATATGACAAAAGCGCCACGACAAATAGCCCTAGCACTGATATTATTGAAATTTTTAAAACGTATTTTTGCATAAGATTACCTCTTTTTTATTGTAACACAAACGCGCGCTTATTTCAAATATTTTGCAATATTTTCATAATTTATTTGTTTTGCTAATATGATTAAATATAAAGTTTTAAGGATTTATTATGAAAAAAAAGTTAAAATCAGTTATTGTAATTTTGTTAGCCGTTTTATCGCTATTTTTAGCCTCGTGCCAAAAAACAACAGATTTAACGCCTTACTTATCGCAAATGAGAAACAAGATTTTCTCAGGCGAAAACGACCGTTTTACAGCAACCGTTTTTACTGAAATTCGCGAAACGCCTTTCATTGCAGACGGTAACCGCGGTGAACTTAACAATATCGTTATTATTAAATTAAAGCCAAAATTTAGCCTATCTTCTAACGCAACGGTAAGTTTTTCTATTGATAAAGAATATTCCGCAACGCTCGCCCTTCGCCCTGAAAACGATTGTTTTATCGCTACCGTAATCGTGAACGAACTTCCTAAAAACAATTTAACGCTAACCATTAGCCATAGAGATAAGGTTGAGAACGTAGAACTTGTTGAAACCAATTTAAACCTGCCTCACTCTATTAAAGATGCCCTAAACGTTATCGCCACAAACAAAAAAGATTTAATAGATAATTATCTAAACTCACTAACGCCGTTTGAAATTCAAGCAAGAATAATTTTAAATGAAGATAAACCGTTTTTCTTTATCGGCGTTGTTGATAGTGAAAAAACAAATTGCTTCTTAATAAACTCACAAACGCTTGAAATAGTTGCAGAAAAAACCATTAAAAACAACTCAAAAAAGTAAGTTAACGAGCTTATAGCCCAACTTTTAAAAAATTTGAGCATTAAAAATCGCCCGCTTTTTTGCGGGCGATAATTTGTTTTTTTAAGCAAAAATTGGTTGAACTAACGAAACGAACGGATTGTTATTATAAAGAAGTGAAGATATTTTCGTTGCTCTAAACAATTCGTCGGTTGCGGTTAAAATTCCTTTTTCGGAAACAACGTAAATAAACGCTAATATGATTGCGTAAATAACTAAGAAGAACACAATCGCTAAAATGCAACCGATAATTTTGTTCGCTACCTTATAGCCACCTTGAAGTTCTTTGATTTGAACTTTATTGATGAGTTTGAAAACGGCAAAAACGATAACGTGCCCGATAATGAAAGCAATGAGAGCGAACACAAAAACCGCTAAAATGTTAGCAATAAGTTTTGAATCGTATAAACTGCTTTCGCCCACAAACGACCTAAGTGCCGAGGTTAGCCCGCTAATTGCGCCTATTGCGTGGAATAATAAAAGCATTAAAACCATGCCAAGCGCAACAACAACGGCTCTTAGAATAAACGAACCTAGTCCACGAAGCATCCCTGTCGCGCCACCTTTTATTCCCGAATTGATTACAAGACCTAACAAAAATAATATGAATAGGTCAACAAAATAGAACATATTTAACTCCTTTTCGAAGAATTCTATACTCGTTTAAGACTTTTTCTAAATTATATTATATTAAACAATATAAAAAAAGTCAATATTTTTTATAAAATTTATCAACTAATATTTGGCAACTATATCTTTTTGGCTTTCGTAAACACATTTAGCCTATTTTTTGAAACTATCTTTAAGCGAAACGATTTCCGATAGCACGATTTTATCGCCTTTAACCATCTTTTTATAGTAGCCCTTTCTCAAAAGTTGGAAACTTTCGCCGTCTTTTACCTTTTCGATATATTTTTCAGCCACGCCGTTAAAGATTTTGAGGCTGTTTTCGTTCATCCTCTCGCCGAAATCTTGCCCTGCATATTCAGCGTCCTTTAAAAGATAGTCGTATTTTCTAATCTCAACGGGCGTAAAATTATTAGCGTCAACCCAGTGAATAGTGCCTTTAACCTTAATATCGCTACCAGCCCCGCCACTTCTCGTTTCAGGAAGATACGTGCAGTGAATTTCCTTAACGTTGCCATTTTCGTCTAAAACGTAATCGTCGCACTTAACGACGTAAGCGCCTTTTAAGCGAACTAAGCCGTCCTTTTTCATCCTAAAATATTTCGGTGGTGGACAAACTGAAAAGTCTTCAGCGTCGATAAAAATTTCTTTAGAGAAAGTGATAGCGCGTTTTCCTGCCGTTTCGTCGTTAGGATTGATATCCATCTCAACTTCTTCTTCGCCCTCGTAGTTGTCGATAATAACTTTGATTGGCTCGAACACAACCATTGCTCTTTCGGCGTGAGCGTTGAGATAATCTCTCGTAAAGTGTTCAAAATAACTAATTTCGATTTCGGAATTTGCCTTAGCAACGCCAATTTCTTCGCAGAAGGTCTTTAACGCCTCTGCTGGAATTCCTCTATTTCTTAAACCCGTTAAGGTTGGCATTCTAGGGTCATCCCACCCTTCAACCAAGCCGTCTTCAACGAGTTTTTTAAGATAGCGTTTGCTCATAACCGTATTGGTTATGTTAAGGCGAGCAAACTCAATTTGTCTTGGTCTATGCGAAACGCCCGTGTTTTCCACCACCCAATTATAAAGCGGGCGGTGATCTTCAAACTCAAGCGTGCAAAGCGAGTGAGTTATCTCTTGCATAGAATCGCAAATTGGGTGAGCAAAGTCATACATAGGATAAATGCACCACTTATCGCCCGTTCTATGGTGAGTTGCTTTTAAAACGCGGTAAATAACAGGGTCGCGAAGGTTGATGTTAGGCGAAGCCATATCAATCTTAGCCCTTAAAACCTTTTCGCCGTCTAAGAACTTGCCGTTTTTCATATCTTCAAAAAGCGCAAGGTTCTCTTCAACCGACCTATCTCTATAAGGCGAAGGCTTTCCGGGCTCCGTTAAAGTGCCACGCATCTCACGAATTTGGTCGGCAGTAAGGTCGCAAACGAAAGCCTTGCCGTCTTTGATAAGTTTTACGGCAAGCGAATAGATAACGTCAAAAAAATCGGAAGCGTAATGAATTTCAAACCACTTAAAGCCAAGCCACTCGATATCTTTTTTGATAGCGTCAACATATTCGGTTTTTTCCTTCGATGGATTAGTATCGTCAAAAAACAGATTGCAAACGCCACCGAATTTTTGAGCCGTGCCAAAGTTAATGCAAAGACTCTTAGCGTGCCCTATGTGCAAATATCCGTTAGGCTCAGGCGGAAAACGGGTGTGAACGGTTTTAACAACGCCTTCTTTTAGTTCTTTTTCAACTATTTCTTCAATAAAGTTCTTAGTTTCCATACCGACCTCAAAATTTAAGGTAAATCAAATTATATCGGTATTTTATCACTTTAAGATAAAATAATCAACTTAAATTAAGCATAATGCTTGCTTTTACTTGACATAATTACGATATTTTTTTAAAATATCGATTGAAAAACTTATTGAGGATTAAATTATGGAAGAGAAAAGAGCAGTTACGATGGAAAAACTCGTTAATCTCTGTAAAGGTCGCGGAATTATTTTCCCAGGTAGCGATATTTACGGCGGTATGGGTAACACTTGGGACTACGGTCCTGTTGGCGTTGAAATTAAGAACAACATCAAAAGGCTTTGGTGGAAAAGATTTGTTCAAGAAGCAGAAAATTCTTTCGGCGTTGACGCTGCAATCTTAATGAACGCAAGAGTTTGGGATGCCAGCGGTCACACCGCTTCTTTTACCGACCCTAAGATGGACTGCAAGAACTGCAAAACCCGTCACCGCGCCGATAACTTAATCGAAGCGCACTCAAAAGGCTCGGTTAACCCTGACGCTATGAGCAACGAGCAAATGGAAGAATATATCCAAACGAACAAGGTTGTTTGCCCAAAATGCGGTAAAATGGATTGGACGCCTATTCGCCAATTCAACCTTATGTTCGAAACGTCTCGTGGCGTAACCGAACAAGGTCAAAATAAAATTTTCCTTCGCCCAGAAACGGCTCAAGGCGAGTTTGTAAACTTTCTAAACGTTCAAAGAACGACTAGAGCAAAAGTTCCTTTCGGCATTGCTCAAATCGGTAAAGCGTTTAGAAACGAGGTAACTCCGGGCAACTTCATCTTTAGAACGATTGAGTTCGAACAAATGGAGCACCAATTCTTCTGCAAAGAAGGCACTGACCTAGAGTATTACGAATATTACAAGAAGACGGCAATGGACTTCCTCCTTGCCCTTGGCATTAACAAAGACCACTTAAGATATAAAGATCACGATAAACTTGCGCACTACGCAAAAGCAGCGTGCGATATTCAATACCTCTTCCCAATGGGCTGGTCGGAACTTAACGGTATTCACAACAGAACTGATTACGACCTTTCACGCCACCAAGAATATTCTGGCAAGAATATGCTCTATATCGACCCTATCACCAACGAGAAATACGTTCCTTACGTTATCGAATATTCAATCGGCGCTGATAGACTTATGCTTGCTATTTTATCGGAAGCATATGACGAAGAAGTTGTTGGCGATAACGATACGAGAGTTGTTATGCACTTCCACCCAGCGGTTGCCGCTTATAAGGTTGCAATTTTACCGCTCCAAAAGAACTTAAGCGCAAAAGCGAAAGAAGTTTATAAGTCTTTGACTAAATACTTCCCTGTAACTTACGATGAAGCAGGTTCAATCGGTAAACGCTACCGCCGTCAAGACGAAATTGGAACTCCAATGTGCGTTACTATCGACTTTGACACTTTAGAAAACGATACCGTTACTATTCGTGATAGAGATACTATGGAACAAATCCGTTTACCTATTAAAGAACTTAAAGCATATATCGACGAAAAGATTGCTTTCTAAAAACAAAAATTTAAGGGCTTTTTTGAAAAAAGCCCTTTTTTGTTGCAAAATTTTATTAAAAAGCCCGCCTATAAGTCGATTATCGACAATTTTCGTATTTTTAACCATTGCTTAAAAAAATTTTAATTTTTCAAATTTTTATATTTGCTTGACACTTTAGTTTTAATTATTGTATAATAATTAAACACGCAAATTATCTTTATGGGAGGGCAAGAAAAATGAACGCAGTTCTTTTGCAAAAATTTAAAGAATCTTCACTTTCTGTTTTGCCTATCACCATAGTAATTTTGGCGCTAAACTTTGTGCTTCCTAACCCTTTAAGCGCAGTTGACTTAACTTTGTTTTTCGTGGGCGCAGCTTTGCTAATTTTGGGTATGGTTCTTTATTCGTTGGGTAGCGACACTGCCCTTGCCCCTATCGGCGAGAGCATTGGTAACTCAATTACGGCAACAAAGAAAATCCCTATCATCTTAATAGTTGGTTTTATCATAGGCGTAATAGTAACTATTGCCGAGCCCGACCTTATGGTTTTAGGAAGCCAACTAGGCTCGATTAAAACTTTAATAATTATCGCAATCGCTTTAGGCGTTGGTCTTTTTTTAGTGCTTGCGCTAGCGAGAATTTTATCGGGCGTCAACCTAAACGTCGTTCTAATTATCATTTATGCAGTTATCTTTTTGTTTGCATTTTTGGTCGATAATGAATATATAGGCCTATCTTTTGACTCTGGCGGTGTTACCACGGGACCTATCACCGTTCCATTTATTATGGCGCTCGGCGTTGGTGTTGCGGGAAGCCTTGGCGGAAAAAGTAAAAGCGATAATTCCTTCGGCGTTGTTGCGATTTGCTCGGCTGGACCGATTTTGCTGGTTTTACTTATGTCCTTTATTTTTAAGCCCGAAATCAACGCAAGCGTATCAACCGAAAACGCGCAAACCTTTTTAGAGATTGCTCCGTTTATTTTCCACCACCTTTTAGTAAGTTTAAAAGACGTTGCCATTGCAATAATTCCCGTAACGTTGTTCTTTATAATAATGAACAAAATTTCAATCAAAACCCCTAAACAAAGGTTTATTAGAATTTTGATTGGTTTAGTTTATACCTACGTTGGCTTATCACTCTTTTTAACGGGCGTAAACGTTGGGTTTATGTCAACGGGCTATTCACTCGGTGAAAGGCTCGCCCAACTTGATAATAATTGGATTTTAATAATCGTTGGCATGGTAATCGGTTGCTTTATGGTCTTAGCAGAGCCAGCCGTTCACGTTTTATCAAAGCAAGTAGAAACCATTTCCGACGGTAACATAAAACGCTCTACGATTTTAATCTCGCTATCTTTTTCGATGATAGTAGCGGTTGGGCTTTCAATGCTACGCATAGTTTACGGGCTATCCATTTGGTATATTCTTCTCCCTGGCTACGCTCTAGCAATTATTTTATCTTTCTTCGTTCCTAAAATTTACACTGCTATCGCGTTCGACTCGGGCGGTGTTGCCTCTGGACCTATGGCAACCACTTTCACCTTACCACTAGCAATCGGGGCGGCAACTGCGCTAACCGGGGCAGATAGCGTTTTGTTTAACGCATACGGGCTTATTGCGTTTATCGCCCTTACCCCGCTTATCACAATTCAACTAATCGGTGTTATAGTTCGAATTAAACAAGGCAGAAAAATTATTCTTCCAAAAGCCTTCATTACGCTTTTCGAAGGCGATATTATCGAACTTGATTTAAAGAGGTAGTTATGAGAAAAATTCAATTAGAACTTGTTATCATAATTTCAAACAGAGGCACGGCATCAAAAGTGTTGTCAACAATTTCGTCTTTAGTTACCTTCCCTTCGATAATTCAAGGCAGAGGCACGGCAAGAACGGAATTTTTGTCCGCACTAGGCGTTGGCGAGCCCGAAAAAGATATGATTTTATGCTTTGCCGAAAATAAAAACATCGAGCATATTTACAACTTTTTAGAAAACGAATTATCGTTCACCAAAAAAAGGCTGGGGATAGCAATGTCCGTTCCCGTATCGGCTATCGGTGGCAACTTAACGTTGCAAATTCTTTTAGGCAAAACAAAAGACTTAATTTAACCAAAACAAAAGACGTTATAGGAGAAAATTATGAACGAATTGATAGTAGTTATCGTAAACCAAGGCTTTGAAGAAGAAGTTATGACCGCCGCAAGATTAGCAGGCGCTAGAGGTGGCACTATTTTTAACGCTAGAGGCACTGCCGATTCTCAAGACCTCGTTAAGTTCTTAGGCATAACCCTTCACCCTAACAAAGAAATTGTTTTCATCTTAACCGCTCAAGACACGCGCGACGCAATTATGAACGCAATAAAACAATCAACTGGGCTAGCAACTAAAGGCGCAGGCATTTTATTCTCGCTTCCCGTTACCAGTGTTTACGGCGTAAATCTTGAAAACAGCGAGGAAAAGGAAGAAACGCAACAAACCACCGAAGAAAACAATAACTAACAGACAAAAATTAAAGCGACCAATTTGGTCGCTTTTTTTATGCAATAAAAAAGACAAGAAGCAATACTCCTTGTCGCTTGCGCTGTAAGTCGGCTTTTGCCCCTTACAAAACTTCTAAAAGTTGCGCTACCTTGTTTATGGCTATATCATATTTTTATTTATAAATCAACTATTTTTATGATACAAAAGTTAAACTCGCAAATTTTGCTTTCAAAAAATGTAAAAGCCGATAAAAAAGTATAAAAAAAAGAGCCCACCCCGACGGTACAAATATTGTCCACAGGGTCCATGTTGGCTCTTAGCAAAAAAAAGTGGTAAGGTATCATTACCCCCCTTACCCGAAAAAAATATTTTTTATTTCCATAGTGGTAAGTGTAAACTATTTTTATTTATAAGTCAACTATTTTTAAAGAAAAATTTAATTTTATTTATGCTTTTGCAAAATGCAAAAGCCGATAAAAAAGTATAAAAAAAAGAGCCCACCCCGACGGTACAAATATTGTCCACAGGGTCCATGTTGGCTCTTAGCAAAAAAAATGAGTGGTAAAAGTTTATCACAATTACCACACTTGAAATAATTATTTTTAATTATTTCGGTCGGAAATTCCCGACAAAATAATAATATTCAATTTTTATTTAAAAGTCAACTATTTTTTAGAAAAATTTAATTTTATAGGAAATTTTTATGCGAAATTTTATTGTTTTCTATTTAATCAATCAAAAAAACCTGCCTATAACTTCGTTAAAGGCAGGTTTTAACTTTTTAAACCTCTTCTTTTTTATCAACTAAAAGGAACAAATCTTGAAGTTGTTTATCTTCAACAGGCGCTGGTGCTTCGCTCATTAAGCAAGAAGCGTTTTGAACCTTAGGGAAAGCAATAACGTCTTTAATAGAATCGGTTTTGCAAAGAAGCATAGTTAATCTATCAAGACCTAATGCTAGTCCGCCGTGAGGTGGCGTGCCATATTTGAACGCATTAACGAAGAAGCCGAATTTCTTTTCGATATCTTCATCGGTAAACTTTAAAACGTTGAAAATCTTTTGTTGGAGTTCTTGCGAGTAAATTCTAATCGAGCCACCGCCCGCTTCTTGACCGTTAATAACGATATCGTAAGCCTTTGCGCGCATCTTCGTTGGGTCAATATCTAAAAGATATAAATCTTCATCCTTAGGCGCAGTGAACGGGTGGTGCATTGCAACGTATCTACCCTCTTCTTCGCTATATTCAAACATAGGGAAGTCAACAACCCATAAAATATCGTAAGAATTTTTATCGTATAGGTCAAATTTATCGGCAAGGTGAAGTCTAATTCCGCCAAGCGTGTTGAACACAACGCTATCTTTATCAGCGGCAAATAAACAAACGTCGCCATCTTCAATATTCAATCTTTCGGTAAGGTTTTTGATATCTTCTTCTGTTAAGAATTTCAAGAACGAACTCTTAATCGGTTCGTTTTGAGGTTTAACAAGCCACGCCAAACCTTTTGCGCCCAAAGTTTTTGCAAGTTCAACTAAAGCGTCAAGTTGCTTTCTTGGAAGTTTTGTTGCAAAGCCTTTTGCGTTAATCGCTCTAACAGACTTTCCTTCGCTAGTTGCCTCGCTGAAAACTTTAAATTCGCTGTTTAAAAATAAGTCGCTAACGTTTGTAAGTTCAAGCCCAAAACGAGTGTCTGGCTTATCGGAACCAAAGCGTTCCATCGCTTCCTTATAGGTCAAAGTTTTGAAGTGCGCTTCGCCCAAATCTAAGCCTATAGCGCGTTTAAACACACTTTTTATAAGCCCTTCAACGGGATACATAACGTCAGTTTCGTCTTCCACAAAACTCATTTCTAGGTCAACTTGAGTAAACTCCGGTTGGCGGTTTGCGCGAAGGTCTTCATCTCTAAAACACTTTGCAATTTGGAAATATCTATCATAGCCAGCAATCATTAAAAGTTGCTTATAAAGTTGAGGAGATTGCGGAAGCGCATAAAAAGCCCCCTCTCTCATTCTTGACGGAACGAGATAATCTCTCGCGCCTTCAGGCGTTGATTTGCCTAAGAAAGGCGTTTCGATTTCTAAAAAGCCGTTGTCAGCAAGATAGTTTCTAGCAGTAACTGCAATTTTAGAGCGCATAATAAGATTTTTTTGAAGTGGCGCTCTTCTTAAATCGAGGTATCTGTGCTTTAAGCGAAGGTTTTCGTTAACTAAAGTTTCGTCCGTAATTTCGAAAGGCGTGGTTTCGGCTTCCGATAAAATTTTTAGTTCATCGGCTAAAATTTCAACCTCGCCCGTTGCGATTTTATTAGTTTTCGACTCACGTTCACGAACAACGCCCGCTACAGCAATAACGAATTCCGAGCGAATTTTTTCAGCCTTTTCAAAAACTTCAGCCTTAGTAGTTTGGTCGAAAACGACTTGAACAACGCCCTCTCTATCTCTTAAATCAACGAAAATGAGGCTACCGAAGTTTCTTCTTTTTTGCACCCAGCCCATAACGACTGCCTTTTTTCCCGCATTTTCAATCCTAAACGAACCGCACATCGCCGTTCTTTTTAAACCGTTTAATGATTCAGCCATATTTTTCACCTTAAAGTTTTATATCTTAAACATTATAAGTTTTAAAGGCAAAAAAGTCAATTATTTATTAAATTATTTACTATTAAATTGTATTAAATTATAAATACCTCTTAATTTTTTGAGGAATTTCATAAATTGAAGCCTCGTCAAGTTCTAAAATTTTATTATACCACTCAACGATTTGTTTTTTTTCTTGTTCCGTTTCCAGTTCAATGCCGTATAAGGCGTTAGATTTATAAACGTCAAACGCCTTTAAAAGTTTAACCCTTTGGCTTCTTAAAAACTTAAGTTGTGCATTTTTGTTGCCGTTAAGAAGCGCTAAATCGCCTCTATCAAACTTTCTTAATTTCATTTTCTACCCCCTATTAGTTTTCAATCACGTAAGATTGGATGATTCTTGGCATAACGCTAGTGTAAGAACGAATCATTTCAAGACCGTCTTTAAATACAGTAAAATAGTCGTTTAGTTCAATATAGTCGCAACAATCTTCATTAATGCCCTTAAGCGGAACGTTCCCGCTACAAACCTCAGTTATAGGCTTTTTTAACTCATATAATACTTTATTCCCACTCGCCGTTAAAACGAAATTATCAGTGCCGTTATAGGTTTTTGCTTGTTCGTCAAACTTAGTCTGGTCAAAATCTTCTTCTTCACAGCGTCTAACAACGGTAAATTGTTGAGGCAAGTAAAAAACATTAGGGCTTTGATATTTCAAAACCGTTTCTTTCTTTGGGTGAGTATTTAGCGTTAGAACTAAATTTTTTCCGTCAACAACGCCATCGCCATTGGTAAAAAAACGCTCCATATGCGCATAAGTTCGAACATATCTTGTGTTAGGTAAAGTTCTTTGAACCTTACCTTTGAAGATAGAAAAATCACCTACGGCAGTTGCTAGTCCAATGCAATTGCGGGAACTATCATAACAGAAAATAATTCCCCCAAAATGTTCTAGATCTCTAAACTTTATATAAAGCTCCTCGTTTTCAACGACATCGATGTAACCTGTAACGTAGTGGTTCGCCATTGAATTTTCTCGTCCGGATGGCTGAGTAAGACCGCCTGGTTTTAGCTCCCCGTTAAAAAGATTGCCGCCATAACACGAATAACTCCTAAAAGCAGAATGGGTAAATTCTTCTTCGCCAATCTCCGTAACGCCCTCTATTCTCTTTAACACGCTTATAGATTCATCAAGCACCAAAATCCCCTCCGCAACTAACCTTAATGCTTCTTGGTTGTTATAATCTTCTAAAATAAGATAGTTAGACTCATATTTTACAATATCTGCTAATGATTCAATTCTCTTTTTAATCAAATCTACTTCTTCTTGATTTGCTAAAATTTTATCATCAAACTTGACGCCTTCTTCATCAATGCAAAGCGTTCCGCCGTTAGTATAGCAAAGTTGCGTTGAGTTTTGGTCGCCGTATAAAACCGTGCAACCATCTTGCATAACATCAACGTAATCTTGTCCAGCACTCAAAACAGTGTTTCCGCCAGCGTAAAGATCTAAATAATTTTCACTCGCGTAAAGAAATTCGTTTCCTTTAGCATGCAACGAGACACATTCTTGATCACCATAAAGAAATTCAGTTCCATTGGCACAAAGCGAAGTCCAGCTGTCTCCACCCAATAAAACGCTATTACCATCACGCAAAACTTCCGTTACGTCATCATCGGCGTGAAAAACAGTTTCACCGTTTTTTAAAACTTCAGTTTGGTCAAAATCGGCGCGAATAAAAGCGTTATCATCAAATTGGACTCTCGTTTCGTTGTTATCGCACGCTATAACGGCTCTGCCATCGTGAGATAGCTCCGTGCTTATTTTGCTCGCCATCAAAACAGTATCGCCGTCGCACAAAAGTTGAGTTATATTTCCGTTACTTGAAATAACCTCTTTACCATTATGACACATTTTCGTATTCTTTTCCGATGACGATAAAACAGTAACCCCGTTAAGGCCTATTTCAGTTTTTTCCTCGTCGCTAGATATTACGTCTTCGCCGTTATATCTCACTCTCGTTCTATCGCCGTCGGCATAAAAAACGCTAGCGCCGTCAGCAAACAGCTCGGTTTTTAATTTTGACGTTTTTCTCACAGGCTCTTCGTTAACAAACTCTATAATTTCACCGTCTTTTAGCTCAATATATGTCGTGTCGTCTTCTTTTGCTATAACCTTATTAGCCTTCACGCTTTCAAACGAAGCCGTTTCCCCGTCATAAGAAATGTTTGAAGTTTTTTCTTCAACCTCTTCAAGCGTTTTTAAACTATCTTCAAAACTTTTGTGTTTCTCTTCGAGCTTAAAAACAAGTTGAGTTAAGCAAGAAGGAACTTCGTTAAAACTTTCAGTCGGGTTATCAATTGAATATTTAATATCAAGTTCTTTCAAGTTAGACTTAATAATAACTGCTCCATTTTCGCCTTCAAATGAAATTTGGCACTTTGCCTTGCCTTGAACTTTTGTAACTTTATTAGTTATATCGAGCGTTAAACAAATTTCCTCGTCAAAAACTTCTTTGTTTAGCAAAAATTTATCAACGCTCAAATCGCTAAACTCAATTAAAAAATAAGCAAATAGTTTTGATAAATCTATGTCGTTATAAAATCGGTTTATGGTAAGCGTTAACTTATCGCAACCGCTCTCGCCTTTAAAGATTTTAGCAACCTTTTGCTTTGATGATTTTAAATTATTTAAATCGTTTATCAAAATTTTCCTCCTTTTCTTCCCCACTTCTATTTTACCAAACGATTAAGTCTTTTGTATCTTTTACTGCCAAAATTAAAACTAAAATTAAAAAACCCGCTTATTTAAGCGGGTTAATTTTTGCGATAATCGACCTATAGAGGCACTTTTACTCTTCTTCAGTTTTATTCTTATTGTCGCCTAAACTTACTAAAACAGCATCGTCTCCAATTTTGTTCACGCAACAAAGGTCAAAAATATATTCTTCTTTTTGCGATAAAAATGATTTGCCTCCAACAATAAACGAAACAATTTTACCTTCAGGAAAGGTAAAAACCAAATCAGTTATTTTGCCAAGTTCTTTGCCGTCTAAAATATTTACGACGGACTTTTTCTTTAAGTCTTGATAATTTATCATTAAAAAAATTCCTAATAAATTATATTTTGCTTAAAGTTTTCTTATTACTAAATTGAAATTTTTTCCTTCATAATTTTTAACGCGTTTTTCTCAAGCCTAGAAACTTGCGCTTGAGAAAGCCCTATTTCGTTGGAAATTTCAGTCTGAGTTCTGCCTTCAAAATATCTAAGATACACTATCTTTTTTTCTCTTTCGTTAAGCTCGGATAAAGCCGTGTCAATCGCTACCTTTTCCGTCCAAATTTCATCGTTGTTTTTATCGTCTGCAATCTGATCTAAAAGTAAAATCGTGTCGCCTTGCTTGTTATAAACAGGCTCGTAGATAGAAACGGTGTCGCTAATAGCGTCAAGAGCGAAAGCAACTTCTCGCTCGGTTTTGTTGATTTTTTTCGCTATTGACGAAATTGAACTGTCTTGGTCGGTTTTTTCAAGTTCTAATCTTGCTTGCAACACAAGATAGGCAGTATCTCGAATACTTCTAGCAACTCTTAAACTGTTCCTAGTTCTTATAAGCCTTTTAATTTCGCCAACAATAAGCGGAACTGCATAAGTTGAAAACCTAACGTTAAAAGCCATATCGAAATTATCAACGGCTTTCATAAGCCCTATTATGCCTGCTTGAAACATATCGTCGCTCTCAACTGGGCAAGACGAAAACTTTTTAATAACCGATAAAACCAGCCTTACGTTTCCTAAAACGAGTTTTTCTCTAGCGCTTTTATCGCCCTTTTTTAACCTCTCTAATAGTTCGTTGCACTCTTTTGAACTAATTTTAGGAAGAAGTGAAGTGTTAATGCCACACAGCGTTACTTTTTTCATAAAAATTGCCTCCTATGTAACCCAAAAAGTAGGGCTATAGGTTGATTATCTGCAATTTTCACAAAAATTATTCTTTAAAATAAAATTTCCACCAAAGAAAAAACTGCCGAGAATTTCGGCAGTTAAAATTAGTCTTTTAGGGTTGCAAGCATAACGGCTTTTATGGTGTGCATTCTGTTTTCGGCTTCATCAAATACGATTGAATTTTCGCTTTCGAAAACTTCGTCGGTAACTTCCATTGCATCAATTTTGAACTTTTCGAAAATGTTTTTGCCTATCGTAGTGTTCAAATCGTGAAACGCTGGCAAGCAATGCATAAACTTGCAGTTTGGCTTTGCGTTTTTGAGAAGATTCATATTAACTTGGTATGGGAGCAAATCTTCAATTCGCTCAGCCCACACGCTTTCAGCCTCACCCATTGAAACCCAAACGTCAGTATAAATAACGTCGGCATTTTTGGTTGCTTTCATAGGGTCTGTTTCAAAAGAAAGGGTGCAACCGTTCTTTTTCGCTTCCGTCTGGCAAATTTCAATAAGGTCTTTATTTGGAAAATATTTTTCATTAGTGCAAGCAACGAAGTTCATTCCAACCTTAGCGCAACCAACCATTAAGGAATTACCCATATTGTATCTAGCGTCGCCCATATAAACGAGTGTTTTTCCTTGTAATGAGCCAAGATGCTCTTTAATTGTCATAAAGTCGGCAAGAATTTGTGTTGGATGGAATTCGTTAGTTAGACCATTCCAAACGGGAACACCAGCATATTTAGAAAGCGTTTCAACAATTTCTTGTTCAAAACCTCGATATTCTATTCCGTCATACATCCTTCCAAGAACCCTAGCAGTATCGGCAATGCTTTCTTTTTTGCCCATTTGCGAACTTACAGGGTCAAGATACGTTGCGTGCATACCAAGGTCAAAGGAAGCAACTTCAAAACTGCAACGTGTTCTAGTGCTAGTTTTTTCAAACAATAGCGCAACGTTTTTTCCTTTTAAATATTCGTGAGAAATTCCCTTTTTCTTTTTATCTTTCAAATCTATTGCTAAATCAATAAGACTTAAAATTTGTTCTTTCGATAAATCTAAAAGTTTTAAAAAACTCTTTCCTTTTAAATCAAACATTTTTTCACCTTTTTAACGTTTTTTGAAGATAATCGACTTATAGGCAGGCTTTTTTAATAACCTCAATGGCTTTTTCTAAAAGCGAATAAGGAATATTAAGTGGAGGCAGAAGCCTAACCTTATCTTTAGCGGTAAGAACTAAAACGCCGTTATCTTGACAATTTTTGACAACTTCAGCACACGGCTTTTTAGTTTTTATGCCTATCATAAGCCCAATTCCCGAAACAGATTCAATGCCTTCAGCATCTTTTAGTTTTTCAAAAATAGCCTCACTCTTTTTCTTAACTTCTAAAAGTAGTTTTTCGTCAATTCTATCAAGAATAGAAATTGCGCCAGCGCAAGCAATAGGGTTTCCACCAAAAGTTGAGCCGTGCTTACCATAAGTTAGCGTGTTTTCAACTTTTTCACCCATAACGCACGCACCGAGCGGAAGCCCACCTGCTAAGCCCTTTGCCGTTGTGAAAACGTCCGGCAAAATTCCATAGCTTTGGAAGGCATAAAGTTCGCCCGACCTTCCGTTTCCCGTTTGCACCTCGTCAATAATTAGAAGAACGTTATTTTCTTTGCAATAATCGTTAATTAAAGAAACGAATTCCTTGCTAAGCGGTAAAACACCACCTTCGCCTTGACAAAGTTCAATCATAACTGCGGCAATCTTTTTTCCTTCAACAACCTTTTTAAAATCTTCAACGTCGTTAGCGGTGGCATAAACAAAGCCATCAAGTAAAGGTTTAAAATCCTCATGAAAAACATCTTGCCCTGTTGCAGAAAGCGTTGCAATCGTTCTGCCGTGAAAACTGTTTTTTAGCGTTACGATAGTGAAAAAATCTTC
This sequence comes from Christensenellaceae bacterium, assembly GCA_045534575.1. Taxonomy (GTDB): domain Bacteria; phylum Bacillota; class Clostridia; order Christensenellales; family Borkfalkiaceae; genus UBA4636. Next base: position 44,349 of record JAZSJZ010000004.1, on the reverse strand, counting down.
GCCTTTGTTTTCACACGCCCACTTTCTAGCAACCTTTATTGCGCACTCGTTAGCCTCTGCGCCCGAGTTTGAAAAGAAAACCTTTTTCATACCCGTTCTTTGGCACAATTTTTCGGCAAGTTCAACGCAAGGCGAAGTGTAATAAAGGTTGGAGGTGTGCTGAACTAAATCAAGTTGCTTAATTACGGCTTTTTTCCACTCTTCATCGCACGCACCAAACGTGTTTACGGCAATTCCACTACCCATATCGATATATTCTTTGCCGTCATAATCATAAAGCATCGAGCCGTTACCGCTTTTTATGGCAATGGGAAATCTTTTATAGGTGTTTGCGATAAACTCATTATCTTTTTCAAATAGGGTCTGCATTTTATTCCCTCACAACCATAGTGCCTGCGCCTTCGTCCGTCAAAAGTTCCATTAAGATAGAGTGCGGAACACGCCCGTCCATAATAATAACTTTCTTAACGCCGTGATCAATTGCTTCAATGCAACAATCAATTTTAGGAATCATACCGCCCGAGATAACGCCGTCCTTTTTCAACTGTTCGGCTTCTTTCAAATTGATTTTTGGAATAATAGTTGAATCATCGTCTTTATCACGAAGAACGCCAGCAATATCGGTCATCATAATAAGACGTTCAGCCCCGAGCGCTCCCGCAATGAACGCAGCAGCGGTATCGCCGTTAATGTTATATGCGTTACCCTTTTTATCGCAACCGATAGTTGAAATAACGGGAATATAATCATTGTTTAACAAATCTTCGATAGGCTTTTTATTAACTTTAATGATTTTTCCAACGTAGCCTAGTTTTTGGTCTTTCATTTCGGCTCTAATAAGCCCGCCGTCAATACCCGAAAGCCCCATAGCGTTTCCGCCTTTCATCTCAAGGAAGTTTACGAGCGTTTTATTAATTTTACCAGCCAAAACCATTTGAACGATATCAACCGTTTCTTTATCGGTAACCCTAAGCCCGTCAACGAACTCGGCTTTTTTGCCAAGCCTTGTCATAAGGTCGGAAATTTCAGGTCCGCCCCCGTGAACGAGAACTATTTTAACGCCGATAAGATGAAGAAGAACGATATCTTCCATAACTTGCTCTTTTAGCGTTTCGTTAATCATAGCGTTTCCGCCGTATTTAACAACGATGATTTTTCCGTTATAACGTCTAATATAAGGTAACGCTTGGGTAAGAATTTCCGCACGCTCAGCGTTAGTAACAATTGAACTCATAATAAAACTCCCTTTTGTTTTTGCCCGATAACGGGCTTATAGGCTAACTTTTTTTAAATTAGGTTCTATAATCTCCGTTAATTTTAACGTAGTCATAAGTTAAGTCGCAACCCCAAGCGGAAGATGAGAACTCACCGCTGTTTAGGTTGACTAAAATTTCAATTTCTTTCTCTAACAAAATTTCTTTTGCCTTCTCTTCCGAAAAAACAACACCGCTTCCGTTTTTGCAAACTTCAATTTCGCCCTTAGAAGAAATGAAAGATACGTCAATTTTCTTAACGTTTACCTTTGCTCCGCTATAACCGATAGCGCAAAGCACTCTTCCCCAGTTAGCGTCAGCGCCAAACATTGCAGCCTTTGTTAGCGACGAGCAAATAACGCTCTTAGCAACGGTTTTAGCAATCTTTAAACTCTTTGCGCCAACGACTTTGCACTCAAGGCGTTTTGTTGCGCCTTCGCCGTCTTCAGCAATCATTTTGCAAAGTTCCACGTTAACGGTATTTAAAGCCTTCATAAAAATATCAAAGTCCTCGCCGTCGCTATCGATTAGTTTATTTTCTGCCATACCGTTAGCAAGAACGGTTACCATATCGTTAGTGGAAGTGTCGCCATCAATACTAATCATATTAAACGTTTCTTTAATATCGCCCTTTAAAGCCTTATTTAGCATTTGAGGAGAAATTGCGCAGTCGGTAGTAATGAAAACGAGCATGGTAGCCATGTTAGGATGAATCATACCGCTACCCTTTGCCATACCGCCGATTTTGCAAACCTTGCCTTGAATTTCAAACTCAACGGCAACTTCTTTTTTGAAAGTATCGGTGGTCATAATGGCTTCAGCGGCTAAACTTTCGCCATCTATAGATAAGCCTTTAACAAGTTCTGGAATTCCGTTCTTGAAAGGGTCAATCGTCATTTGTTGACCGATAACACCGGTTGAGGCAACAACAACGTCGTTTTTATCAATTTTAAGTTCCTTTGCCAAAAGTTTGCAAGTTTTTTCAGCAATTTCAACGCCGTTTGCGTTGCAAGTGTTAGCGTTTCCGCTGTTGCAAATAACGGCTTGAGCATATCCGTTTTTGATATGCTTTTTTGTAACCAAAAGCGGTGCACCTTTAACGAGATTAGTCGTATAAACAGCAGCGCACGAGCAAAGTTTTTGGCTAAAAACCAAGCCCAAATCACGCTTTATTTTATTTTTTCTTATTCCGCAGTGAATACCCGATGCCATAAAGCCTTTAGCCGAGCAAACACCGCCTTGTATAATTTTCATTTTACACCTCTAGCCCGAGCGTTTCATCGCACCCAAGCAATATATTCATATTTTGTATAGCCGAGCCTGACGCGCCCTTGCCAAGATTATCAAACCGAGAAACTAAAACTAATCTCTCGTCGTTTCCAAACACTGAAATAGACATATCGTCTCGCCCAGCGAACGCTTTTGCGCTCAAGAAGCCGTTTTCGTCAGCGTTATCATCAAAGTGAACGATTTTGCTGTTATAGATTGAAGCGTAAAGGTCTTTTACGTCTTGAATACTACCCTTTAGTTGGGAACCAAAAAGCGGAACGGTAACTTCCATACCTTGTGGAAAATCGCACACGATAGGACTAAACAACGGCAACGTTTCCAAACCGCAAACGGCTTTCATTTCAGGCAAGTGCTTGTGCGTTTGCCCTAAACCGTATTGCCTAGGCGCGCCGTAAAGAAGTGGTTTTTCGCCCTCGTATTCGGCAATCATTTTCTTTCCGCCACCCGTATAACCCGTGAGCGAAAAACAACTAAGTTTCTCGCTTTTATCAATAAGCCCGCTATCAACTAGCGGTTTAACAAGCGCCACGAACCCGCTTGCGTGGCATCCGGGGTTTGCAATCTTTGAAGAAGATAAAATCTTTTCCCTTGCTCCCTTTAGTTCCGCAAAACCATAAGCCCAATCGGGGTTAGTTCTATGCGCGGTGGAAGTATCGATAATCTTCACGCTATTAGATTTCACAAGCGAAACGGCTTCAATCGCCGCTTGGTCGGGAAGACACAAAAAAGTGATATCTGCCGAGTTTATAGCGTCAGCGCGCGCGTTCAAATCTTTTCTAACGGCGTCGGCAAGGATGATAAGTTCAATATCTTTACGCTCTTTTAATCTATCGTAAATTTTCAAACCCGTCGTTCCAGCGCTTCCGTCTATAAAAACTTTTTTCATAATAATTCCTTTAACACGAAATCAATCTGCTCTTCAACGGAAGAAACGCTCGTTCCGCCCTTTGAAATTCTTTTGTTCACGCAGTTTTCAAGATTGATATCTTCAAAAACGTCTTCAGCGAACAAATCGCTAAACTTTTTATACTCTTCAAGTGGCAAAGTTTCTAAAACCAAGCCCTCTTCTATGCATTTTGCAACAATTTGCCCCGAAATTTTGTAAGCCGACCTAAACGGCAAGCCTTTTTTAACGAGATAGTCAGCCAAATCGGTTGCGTTAATAAACCCACCGCCAGCTGCTTTTTTCATATTTTCAGGGATAGCCTTCATCGTTTCAATCATAGGCGTGAAAACGTCAAGGCAGTTTTTTACTGTTTCGAGCGCGTCGAATACGCTTTCTTTATCTTCTTGCATATCTTTGTTGTAAGCAAGAGGTAAACCTTTTAGCGTTGTTAAAAGCGCAACTAAATCGCCGTAAACTCTACCTGTTTTACCACGAACAAGTTCTGCCATATCGGGATTTTTCTTTTGTGGCATTATGGATGAGCCAGTAGTGTAGTTATTATCTAGTTCCACGAACTTAAACTCCCAACTCGACCACAAGATAATCTCTTCCGCAAACCTTGATAGGTGCATCATAAGAATTGAGCAAGCGCTTAAAAATTCAAGGCAATAATCTCTATCGGAAACGCCGTCAATGCTGTTTAGAACAACGCCGTCAAACCCAAGAGCCTCAGCCTCAAATTCCCTGTCGGTGTTATAGGTAGTGCCAGCTAGCGCGCACGAGCCGATAGGTGATAGGTTAAGGCGGGTTTTTGTATCTTCAAACCTACCCTTGTCCCTTAAAAGCATCATTGAATATGCCATAAGATGATGACCAAAAGTTATAGGCTGAGCCCTTTGAAGATGAGTGTAACCTGGCATTATGGTCGCCTTATATTCTTGCGCTTTTAAAGTAACGACTTTTGCTAACTTTTTAAGTTTCTCAACAATAACCGAAATTTCTTCGCGAATAAACATTTTCATATCGAGCGCAACTTGGTCGTTTCGGCTTCTTGCGGTGTGAAGTTTTTTGCCAACGTCGCCAAGCCTTGAAGTTAAAACTTGTTCTATGAACATATGAATATCTTCGCAAGTTAAATCTATTTCAAGCTTTCCACTCTCAAGATCGCACAAGATTTCTTCTAAACCGCAAACTAAAAGTTCAGCGTCTTTTTTAGTTATAATATTCTGTTTTGCAAGCATATTAGCGTGCGCAATGCTACCCATAATATCTTGCTTATACATTTTCGAATCAAAACTAATAGATGAGTTAAAATCGTCTGCAATTTTATCGGTTGCACCAGAGGTTAACCCCGCCCACATTTTAGCCATAGAATGCTCCTTGATTAATTTAACTTTTGCTTTTTTTGCTCAAATAACCGACCTATAGGCTAGTTTTTGAAAAATTTTACTAATATTTATTCGGTTTATAAAACGCGAAATTGCCCTGCAATTTTGGGCAGGACAAATTCGTTTTTTTTACTTTTTGTTTTTAGCGTTAACCAATGCTTGAACTTTAATTGGCAAGCCGTAAAGGTTAATAAAGCCTTCGCTATCTTTTTGGTTATAATCGCTTTCGCCAAAGGTAGCAATCTCTTCGCTATAGAGTGAGTAAGGACTCCATACCCCTGCGTTAATCATATTGCCTTTATAAAGTTTTAAGCGAACCTTTCCCGTAACCGTTTCTTGAGTTTTATCAACGAAAGCAGATAGCGCTTCACGAAGTGGTGTGAACCATTGACCGTTATAAACGAGTTCGCCAAAAGTAATAGCAAGTTTTTGCTTTTCGTGCATGGTCATCTTGTCAAGACAGAGCGTTTCTAAAACAGAGTGCGCTTTATATAAAATTGCACCGCCCGGAGTTTCATAAACGCCACGGCATTTCATACCAACTAAACGATTTTCTACGATATCAAGTAGCCCAATACCGTTCTCTCCGCCGAGTTTATTAAGTTTTAAAATTATGTTCTTTGCGCTCATCTTCTCGCCGTCGATAGCAACGGGAACGCCTTTTTCGAATTCAAGTTCAACGTAAGTTGGCTTATCTGGCGCTTTGATTGGAGATACGCCCATTTCCAAGAAGCCTTCTTTTTCGTAAAGCGGTTCGTTGCCGGTATCTTCAAGGTCTAGACCTTCGTGAGATAAGTGCCATAAGTTTTTATCTTTAGAGTAGTTAGTTTCTCTGTTAATTTTGAGCGGAACTTTGTGCGCTTCTGCATATTCGATTTCTTCTTCACGAGATTTAATATCCCATTCACGCCAAGGCGCAATGATAGGCATATTAGGAGCAAAGTGCTTAATCGTAAGTTCGAAACGCACTTGGTCGTTACCCTTTCCCGTGCAACCGTGAACGATAGCGTCTGCACCTTCTTTGATAGCAATATCAACTAAGCCTTTTGCAATGCAAGGTCTTGCGTGGCTAGTGCCGAGAAGATATTCTTCGTATAACGCGCCCGCTTTCATGGTTGGAATAATGTAATTATCAACGTAGTCGTCGGTTAAATCTAAAACGTAAAGTTTAGAAGCGCCTGTCTTTAACGCCTTTTCTTCTAAGCCTTCAAGCTCGTCCGCTTGACCAACGTTACCAGCAACAGCGATAACTTCGCAGTTGTTATAATTTTCTTTAAGCCATGGAATAATGATAGAAGTATCTAACCCACCCGAGTATGCTAAAACAACCTTTTTAATATTTTCCTTTTTCATGGTTTTGCCTCCGCAAATCTTTTTATGCCTATATTATAGCCTTTAGTTTAAGCGCTGTCAAACAATTTTTGCATATTTTTGCAAATTTTATTTATTTTTTTACACAATTTTTGTATATTTTTATGCATAATTGCATTATTATTCATTTTTTGTGAATATTTGGAAAATTATGCATTATTTATACTAAATATCTTTTAACTCTTGAAGATATCTTTGTTACGATTTCGTAAGAAATCGTATTTAAATTGCTGGCTAACCCGTTTGAATTTTGCTCAATTTTGCCGTCTTTTCCAATGATAGTTGCAATATTTTCACAAGAAGTTATGCCGTCAATTTCGGTAACGTCTAGCATACAATAATCCATACAAACTCTGCCAACTATTTTGGCTTTTTTGCCTCGAATTAGCATATGACCATTATTAGATAGCGCGCGTGAAAGCCCGTCGCCATAGCCTAAACACACCGTTGCGATCTTCATATTTTTGTTTGCGATAAACGTTCTATCGTATGAAACGGATTCGCCTTTTTTAATATCAAAAACCTTTGCAACCCTTGCCCTCCAAGATAAAACGGGTAAAAATCCGCCGTCTTTTTGAAAAAACGAAGCGTTTTTCGTTAACCCATAAAGCCCAAGCCCAACTCTAACAAAATTTACGTTATCTTTTAACGCTTGTGAAAGCGTTGCCAAAGTGTTTTCAGCATGGCAAAACTCAAAGTCTAAGTTCAAAATTGATTTTGCATCATTAAAAATCTTTATTTGTTCAAAAAACGCAGTGTCGTTTACCGTTGCAAAATGCGTAAAAATTCCGTCAAGTGAGCAGGTGGAATAGAGTTTTAATATATCTTTTTTGTGTTTTTCAACATCTAAAAGTTTAAGACCAAGCCTATTCATTCCACTATCTATTTGCAGTTGGCACTTGACTTTTTTGTTAGAGTTTAAAAGCAAGTTCAAGCACTCCACTGAAAAAACAGAAAGCGTTAAATCATAAAAAATTGCAGTCTCAATTTCGAGTGGCGAAAAGTAGCCAAGCACTAAAATTTTGCCTTTAATTTTGCACTTTCTCAAATATACGCCCTCTTCAATTGTTGCAACGGCAAAAAAAAGAACGCCCAAATCTTGAAGAATAGGACAAACTATTTCTACCCCGTGCCCATAAGCATTTGCTTTAACGACACAAATTACGTCCTTTTTCGTTGAGCGAACAATTTTCTTTATTAAATTTAGGTTATTTTCAAGCGCGGAAAAATTAATTTCAACAAATGTTCGGTCTAAAAATTTTTGCAAGTTAACTAATCAAAACTACTTTATCTTTAGGCGTTTAGAAAATATCTCAATCTAAACTTTTCGCGAAGTTTAATTAAAAATATTTGCCATTAATCGACTTATAGCAAGGCTTTTTGATAGTTTAAGAACATTTTCTAATTATTATTTATTCTAAAATTTCATTAAATATTCTAAAAGAAAAATTAAAATTATGTCACCAATTATTTTTTTAATTCATAAAATATATTAAGAAATTTGAAGCCAAATATGTTGCGATTTTTCAATTCTCGCTTATATACATAGGAGGAAAAGAAAATGTCTTTATGTTTCTTTGACAACCCAAACAACAGATGCCGTCGCGATAATTCAAGAACGGTTGTAATAACGGGCCCGGTAGGTCCTAGAGGCCCTCAAGGTCCAGCGGGTCCACAAGGTGCTCCGGGTGCAACGGGTGCAACGGGCGCAACAGGTGCAACAGGCGCAACGGGCGCTACTGGCCCTCAAGGTCCAATCGGCGCAACGGGAGCAACAGGCGCAGTAGGTCCACAAGGTCCGGTAGGCCCAATCGGTCCACAAGGCCCTCAAGGTCCAATCGGTCCAGCGGGTCCAATCGGTCCAATAGGTCCACAAGGACCTCAAGGTCCTGTAGGTGCAACGGGTGCAACAGGTGCAGTAGGCCCGCAAGGCCCTATCGGCGAAACGGCTACTAATGACGCAATCTTTATTAGCAACACAACACTAATTACGGTTGCTAGCGGAGATAATATTCCGCTTGGAACAGTTGTAACAACTTCAGGCGACGGAATAACGTATACCGCCCCTGACACAGTTACCCTTGACGCTGGCACTTATTATATTCAATTTGTAACAGTGGCAAACAACCCAGATACTTCTACCGGTGAAGTTGGCGCAACTATTTTCATTAACGGAGTTGCAACAATAGGCGCAACCTACGTTAACTCAACCAACGCTGACGAAGCATTATCTGTTCAATATTTAGTAACCGTTGCCGACGGCGCAACCATAACCGTTGTTAATAACTCAGCCGACGCTACACAATACGAATATTCTTCGCTATTCGTTGTTCGCCTAGCATAAAGAAAAAGAACAATAAACTAAACTTCTTTTAAATAAGAGAACGCACTGCTTAGGCAGTGCGTTTTTCGTAAATTTTGTTAGTTTATGAAGTTATAGGCAGACTTTTTACAAATCGCATTTTTGCAAATCGTCATATGTTTCACGCCTTACGGCAACGTAATCTTTTTCATCTTTTATCATAACGATTGGCGGGCGCGGAACTTTGTTATAGTTAGAACTCATCGAATAGTTATACGCCCCCGTTACTAAAACCGCAATTTTATCGCCACTATCGGGCTTAGCAATTTTAACGTTTTCTTGAATAAGGTCGCCACTTTCACAGCAACAGCCTGCAATGGTTGCAACAAAATCACAAGGCTTATCGGCTTTTGAAGCGTTCAAAACGGTATATTTCGATTGATAAAGCGCGTATCTAGGGTTGTCCGTCATACCGCCGTCAATTGAGATATAACTTTTATAACCCGTGATTGTTTTAACACCCTCAGTGGTATAAAGCGTCATGCCCGAATCCGCAACGGTTGACCTACCCGGCTCAATCAAAATATCAGGCATTGGGTAGTTATTATCAGCAAATTTCTTTTTAACCTTTACCGATATGTTCTTTAAAAGTTCATCGTAGCAAATAGAAGGGTCTTCCTCCACATATCTAACGCCAAAGCCACCGCCAAGATTTAAGGTTTTTGCGGTAAAGTTGAACGCTTTTTTCATTTCAACGCAGAAACTTGCCATAATGTTGGCGCTATCAACAAACGGCTCTTCGTCAAAAATTTGCGAACCAATATGCGCGTGGAAGCCTTCAAGAATAATATTTTCTTTTGAAAGCGCGTATTTAACGAGTTCTTTTGCTTGCCCCGTTTCAATGGCAACGCCGAACTTACTATCAACCGAACCCGTTACAACTTTTGCGTGGGTGTGCGGGTCAATGCCGGGAGATAGGCGCAATAAAACCTTTTGTTTAACGCCTTTTTGTTTACAAACATCATCAATTTTATCAAGTTCGATAACGTTATCAACTATGAAGTAACCAACGCCGTTTTCGATTGCCGTTTCAACTGCTTGCCTCGTTTTATTGTTGCCGTGGAAATATGCGTTGGCAAGGTTAAAAGAAGCGTTCTTTGCAGTTAAAAGTTCGCCTATCGAAACGATATCCGTCGCCATACCCTCTTCACTAATTATTTGATAAAGCCTCTTAAAACAGAGTGCTTTTGAAGCAAAGAGTGCTTTTGAGTTTTTGGTAAAATATTTAGTCATGGCGGTGGCAAAAAATCTTGCCCTTTCGCGAATTTTATTTTCGTCGATTAAGATAAGCGGAGTGCCGTATTTTTCGCAAAGTTCAACTGTGTTTCTGCCAGCAAAATAAAGTTCGCCATTTCTAATTTCTAAATTGTCGTGTAACATAATCTATACAAAAGTTGGGCTATAAGCCCGTTAAACTATAAAGTCATTGAAAAAATATCGTAAACGCCAGGGGCTTTTCCTAAAAGAAATTCAGCCGCAACTAAAGCGCCTTCAGAGAAAAGTTCACGGTTATGCGCTTCGTGTTTTAAGGTGATTGTTTGAGATGGCGTTGCAACGATTACCTCGTGAATACCAACAACGTTTGCAAGGCGAAGCGAAGCAATGCCAATCTCGCCTTGTTCACGCTTTTTCTTGCCAGCCCTTCCGCAAACGATATCCGCATCCACTCTCTCTTCCTTAATTTTTTCAGCAAGAAGTAGCGCCGTTCCGCTAGGAGCGTCAAGTTTACGATTGTGGTGTTGTTCAACGATTTCAATATCTGCCTCAGGGAAAACTTTAGACGCCTTTTTAGCTAGGTCTGCCAAAAGCGCAACGCCTAAAGACATATTCGCCGAATAAAAAATAGCAACCTTTTTAGAAGCGGACAAAATATAAGCCTTTTCTTCTTCAGTATGACCCGTGGTTGCGATGATTGCAGGCACGTTGTTTTCAACTGCGTAGTCGCAAACCTCTTTGCACGCTAAATGATTAGAAAAGTCTATAATCATATCTGCCTTTCCTTTAAAATCTTTAATTGATTTTAGCGCGCCTTCGCCGAAAGCGTCAACTTCGGCAACCACTTCGTGCCCACGCTTTATTGTTTCAAGGCAAGTGAGCCTACCCATAAAGCCTTTTGCACCATTAACGATTATTTTCATATTAACCTCTTATTAACCTTTTAAAAAACCAAGCCTTTTCATTTCGGCAAAAAGTTTTGCTCTGTTTCCGTCGCCCATTGGAACGAGTGGCAAACGGAGATAATCTTCGCAAAAACCCATTTCAGCCATAGCCGCTTTAACAGGAATTGGATTAACTTCGCTAAACAATAAATTGATAAGTTTTACATATTTATATTGAAGTTCTCTCGCTAAAACAAAGTCGCCTTTGAAATAGTTATCGCAAATAGCAACCGTTTCTTTTGGAGCAACGTTTGATAAAACCGAAATAACGCCTTTACCGCCCAAGCCTAAAATAGGTAAAATTTGGTCGTCATTACCCGAATACATATCAAGCCTACCCTCTAGTTTAGACATTGTTTCAACCATTTTAGAAATGTTGCCGTTAGCCTCTTTAATGCCCACAACGTTAGGGTGATTTGAAAGTTCAAGATAAGTATCTGGCTCAATGTTCACGCCCGTTCTTGACGGAACGTTATATAAAATGAGTGGAAGCGAAGAGCAATCTGCAATCGCTTCAAAACTTTTTACTAAGCCCGTTTGAGTTGTTTTGTTATAGTATGGGGTAACAACCAAAGCAGCGTCAGCCCCAACTTGTTCAGCGTGTTTGGTAAGGCTTATAGCATAGCCCGTGTCGTTCGAGCCAGTGCCAGCGATAACAGGAACTCTTTTGTTAATTCTTTTAACTGCATATTCGATAACGTCGCAGTGTTCGTCATCAGTCAAAGTTGCGCACTCGCCCGTTGTTCCACAAATAACGAGCGCGTTAATGCCTTGCTCGATTTGCCAATCGATAAGTCTGCCAAATGCTTCATAGTCAACGCCGTTTTCGTTAAGTGGCGTAACTAAAGCGGTTGCAGCGCCGGTAAAGATAGTTTTTTTCATAATAATATCCTCTAAAATTTATTTTCGAAAATAAAAAAAGCCGTAAACGATACGGCATCCAATCAAAACTTAAACTTTCGTTTATTATTTTTATTGAATAGCCCTCCGCTTAAATTAAGCGACAGTCCGCAAGATGTTCTCTTACGCCCCAGGAATTACTTTGCTGAAAATAACTCCTTCGGCATTAAGCCCTTTTGCTCTAGCAGAATAAGGCAATCAGCACTGCCACTGCTACGCTACTTTTGCTTAACGCGCCTCTATTTCGAATTTAGTTTATTTTAGCACAACAAAAATACTTTTGTCAATACAAATTCGATAAATTTTTATTTTTTAAAACACTCTTCTCACTCTATTTTATGAAAATCTATCGTTTTTTGATAATTTTTTAAAAAACCGCACAATAAAAGGGGCGATTTTGCCCCTTTAATTTTAGTTAAACAAACTTATTTTGTTGTGTTAAGCGCGTAGTAAACGCCTTTTTTAGCCATAAGTTGTTCGTGGTTACCACGCTCGATAATTTCGCCTTGCTCCATAACCATAATGCAGTCGCTATCTCTAATGGTCGAAAGCCTATGCGCAATAACGAAAACCGTTCTATCTTTCATTAAATTATCCATACCGCGTTGAACTAAAATTTCAGTTCTTGTATCGATAGATGAAGTTGCTTCGTCTAAAATCATAACAGGCGGGTCTTGAACGGCAACTCTTGCGATAGAAATAAGTTGGCGTTGACCTTGCGAAAGGTTTGCCCCGTCGCCCGTTAAAACGGTATCGTAGCCTTGTGGAAGACGGCGAATAAAATCATCCGCACAAGCAAGTTTAGCCGCTTCTATTACTTCTTCATCGCTAGCATCTGGGTTACCGTAGCGAATATTTTCCATAACAGTGCCCGTGAAAAGGTTTACGTCTTGCAACACAACGCCAAGGCTGTGGCGAAGGTCGGCTTTCTTGATTTTGTTTATATTAATATTATCGTAACGAATTTTTCCATCGTCAATATCGTAAAAGCGGTTAATAAGATTAGAAATGGTCGTTTTACCAGCACCCGTTTTACCGATAAGTGCAACTTTTTGCCCCGGCTCAACATACATATTTATATTTTTTAAGATTTGCTTTTTGCCATCGTATGAAAAATCAACGTCAATTAAATCAACTCTGCCTTGAAGTTCGGTATAAGTTAAAGAGCCGTCGCCGTGAGGGTGCTTCCACGCCCAAACGCCGTTTTTGCCACTCGTTTCGGTAAAAGTTCCGTCGTCATTTTTGATAACTTTAACGAGTTCAACATAGCCGTTGTCAATTTCAGGCTCGGTATCTAAAAGTTCGAAAATGCGTTCAGCGCCAGCAAGTGCCATAATAACGGCATTAAATTGTTGCGAAACCATATTGATAGGTCTTGTGAACGTTCTAGATAAAAGCAAGAACGCAGCAACGAGTGCAAAACCCGATTCGCTCGAAGCACCGCTTGTGATTAGCATCCCGTTAGAAGCCAAAAGACCGCCGACTAATGCGATAATAACGTATTGAACGTAGTTAAGGTTTGCCATAATAGGCATAAAAATGTTTGCGTAAGTATTGGCTGAGGTTGCGTTGTTTCTAAGCTCTGCGTTTACCTTATCGAACCCGAGTTTGTTTTCATCTTCGTGGCAGAAAACTTTAACGACTTTCTGCCCGTTTAACATTTCTTCAACGTAGCCGTTAAGCCCAGCGATAGAGCGTTGTTGCGCAACGAAATATTTTGCGCTTCTTCCACCGATAAATTTAATAACGAAAAACATTAAAACTACGGTTAATAGAACTACAATGGTCAACTGCCAACTCTTTGCAAACATCATAACAAGGCACACGATAATGGTCGTTAGCGAGTTAAAAATTTGCGGAATACTTTGAGCGATTAACATCTCTAAAGTATCGGTATCGTTAGTGTAGCGACTCATAACTTCGCCAAAGGGGTGAGTGTCAAAATACTTAACGGGGAAGTTTTGCATCTTTTTGAACATCTCATCACGAATATCTCTTAGCGTGCCTTGAGCGATAAACACCATAAATTGGTTATAAGTTAAAAGCCCCAAAGTGCCTATAACAAACGTTATTACCATTTGGAAAATAACTGACAAAACACCCGAATAATCAGCCGATAGCCCCACTTTTAGGTTGTCAAGTTGGATTGCAACTTGGTTAACCAAATCTTCTATCATAGCCATTGAATAAACGGAGGAATAACTTGCTAAAATGATGCAAACGAATACTAAAATGAAGGTGAATTTGTGCCTTGAGAAAATATAGCCTAACAATCTAGTCAAGGTTTTCTTGGCGTTTTTTGGCATAGCCTTTGGTTTTTGCATTTTACTATTGGCCATCAAAATCACCTCCCTCGCTGTTTTGAGAGTTATAAACTTCTCTATAAATTTCGTTTGTTTGCATAAGTTCGTCGTGCGAGCCAAAGCCGTTCACTCTGCCCCCTTCCATAACGATAATTTTATCAGCATCCATAACAGAGGCTATTCTTTGCGCAATTATAATTTTGGTGATTTGAGGTATTTCTTCCCTAAACGCCTTTCTAATCATAGCGTCGGTTTTCATATCAACCGCTGAGGTTGAATCGTCAAGAACTAAAATCTTTGGCGAAGTTAAAATCGCCCTTGCAATACACATCCTTTGTCTTTGCCCGCCAGATAAGTTTGAACCGCCTTGCTCAACCCATCTATCAAGCCCGCCAGATTTTTGAACGAAATCTTCAACGCAAGCAATCTCAACGGCTCTTAACATTTCTTCATCCGTTGCGTTAGGGTTACCCCATTTTAAGTTATCACGAATAGTTCCCGAGAACAAAACGTTCTTTTGAAGAACGAAAGCAACGTTCTTTCTTAAAACTTCAATATCGTAGTCGCGAACGTCAACCCCGCCTATTTTTAAACTTCCCGTCGTAACGTCGTAAAGACGAGGAAGAAGTTGAACGAGCGTTGTTTTCGACGAGCCCGTTGAACCGATAATACCAATCGTTTCACCCGACTTAATCGTTAAGTTTACGTCTTTTAAACAATATTCTTTAGCGTCTTTTTTATAAGCAAAATTTACGTTTTCAAACACGATAGACCCGTCTATAACTTCATTAACGGCATTTTCTTTGTTGGTGATATCAGGTTTTTCATCAAGCACTTCGCAAATTCTTTCAGCCGAAGCCTTAGCGATAGTTATTTGAACAACGACCATAGAGAACATCATTAAACTCATTAAAATTTGAGTGGTGTAAGTTATAAGCGTGGTAAGTTCGCTCGTTGTTAAATTTGCGCCTACGCTATCGATAATGGTTTGCGCTGAAAGCCATGCGATAATGGTTATGCATGCATACATACAAAGTTGCATAACCGGACCCGATAGCACTACAATTCTTTCGGCTTTAGTGAATTGTTGATAAATATCTTTAGACGATTCTTCGAACTTTTCAATCTCGTAAGCTTCTTGATTGTTCGATTTAACTACTCTTATTCCACGGATATTTTCTTTTACGATATTGTTAAGTTTATCGTATTTTTTGAAAAGCGTTTTAAAATATTTCGAAGCAAATCTAAAAATTAAGAAAAGCGCTAAGAGCATAACGGGAACTACTATTGCAAAAATCCCCGCGATAGGCCCGCCTACGATAATAGTCATAGTAACGCCGAAAATGAGCATAAGCGGTGAGCGAATTGCTACCCTTATTATCATCATAAACGCGTTTTGAACGAAGGTTACGTCAGTTGTCATTCTCGTTATTAACGAAGCCGATGAGAACTTATCGATATTTGCAAACGAAAAATCTTGCACGGCGTAGAACATATCTTGCCTTAAATTTGAACCAAACCCACAACTTGCTCTAGAGCAAAATTTGCCCGATAGCGCGCCGAACACAAGAGCCACTAAGGACATTGCTATAAGCGCCCCACCATAGAGCAAAATCTTAGAAACGTTACCCGTTTTAACGCCTTCCTCAAGCATAAAGGTCATAACGTAAGGAATTAAAACGTCGAAAACTACTTCAAGCGAAATAAAAATCGGCGATAAAATTGCATCGCGCTTATATTGCCTTACGCTTTTAGCAAGTTTTTTAAAAATAGCGCCCAAACTAGCACCCCCAAATAAGTATTTAAAATATGAATATTTTAACCTTAGTTATTTTATTCAAATTGCACGATTAAAATTATATTGCGAACAAAAGTCAATGTCAAACGAATAAACCTTTTGTTTTATAATTTTTTAATAATTAACCTTTAATTAACTTAACTAGAAAAAAGAGAAAACGCCTAGTTTTTAGCCAAAACGTCTTCTCTCTTCTTTTAGTAAAGTTTTTTAATGATTAAATTTTATTAGTTTGCTTTTGGAATAGTAGTCGATAGTAAAATGGCTGAAATTAATGAAATGAACGAGCCAATCGCACCAACGTAAACGGGGCTTAAAACGTTTACTGGGATTAAAATTGCCATAGGAGTTAACAAAATAGCAAAAATAATAGACAAAATTTTAATAGTTTTTTCACGTTTTTTAGCCTTTTTTGCTATTCTATAGGCAAGCGGAACGAAAGAAATTTCTTCATTGATTATAGAAATTTTGCCTTCTTCTTCGCCTAAGACCAAATTATTTTGGCAATAGAATTTATTTTCGCCTTTGAACGCTTTATCAACAAAATCTATTTGCTTTTTAACTTCTTCATTTAACGGAGCGCCGTTAAAATCGGTAGTTACGTTTTTAACGCCTAAAGATAAAAGTTCTTTTAAAGCGCCGATGCTATCTTCTTTAAGCTCGCCCTTTTCCGTTAATTGAAGCGCGCTAAACTCAAAAGAATTTGCTAAGCCAAACGATGAGAAAAGTTCTTCATTTTCAAAATCAATCTCGTTGAGCCTTGCGGAAACGATAGCAAACTTTTTGCACTTACTTGCTAGTAAAAATTGATAAATTATTAAACTTCCCGAAATTAAGCCAATGGCCCTTTGCCCTGTTAAATATAGCAAGTTCATATAGTCTGCCCCGCCAAAAATAGGCATCACAAACGCATAAACTATAGCAAGGAAAAATAGCGTTAAATTGACATATAGCGCCACTTTTGATGGTTTTGCAACGTCTTTAACCTTATCTTCAAAAGCCTTCTTTTTAAGAACGATTTGACTTAAAGCATTAGTTTTTTGAACCTTAATTTTGAGGCTATCGCTTAAAACGACAGAGCCTGCCAAAACTTCGCTTTTTTCACTTAATTTTTGCTCAAATTCACCCGTTAAATAGTAACTATCAACGACGCCGTTTGATAAAGCTTCGCTATCACACGGAACAAAGTCATATTTACTCAAAGTAAGCTCGTCGCCTTCACTTAAGTTTTCAACTTCAATAAACTCGCCGTCATTTGTGGTAAACTCGCTTTGCCCTGTTGAAAATCTTTCGTTCAAGTTAAACTTCAACTTATTTTCAAAATAGAGTTCAACTTGCTTTGCCGCTGAAATAATAATTAGAATAGCGCAAATTTCAGTTATTGAATTTAACAGCGCTGATAGAATTGAAATAAATAAAATAACAACGTTTTCGGTAAAAAATTTCTTTTTCACAATATCGCCTATCGCTTGATAGAAAATTTCATAGCCAGCGATTGCAAAAGCAAAAATACTTAAAATGGTTCTACCGCTAAAAACGCTTTCAAAATTTCTTGGCAAGAATAAAGAAATAACGAACAAAACCGTTGCTAGCGAAAGTTCAACAATTCCAACTATCATTTGCGAAGAAATGTCTTGCTTTTTAAGCTCTTGTGGGACTGCCTTCTTTAAATTTGGCTTATCGCTTTCTTTTTCGTCAAAATCTGCGTTTTCTTCGTCATTTTCTTCGCCGTTTTCGTCAAAAAGTGCGCCTATATGTTCGTTATCGTCATTTTTTGCATCTTCTTCGATTGTTAGTTCAAGGCTTTCATCTTGAGCGTTTTCGCTTAAATTTTCGCTTATATTAAACGTTTTGTTAAGCGGAACAACGTTATTTTCAGCAACGAAAAGTTCCCCGCCAAATTCTTCGCATAGGTTCATAGACTGAACTAAAATATCATACTCGTCAGCCGAAGAATCTAAAACGTAAGTGAAAAAATCGCCTTCAAACGCGCACTTAACAACGCCTTGCAAAGTTCTTATTTTGTTTTCAATTTCGCCCTTGTTTGAAACGTTTTCAGTTTCGTAGGCGTATTTAATTAATTTAGCCATAAATCCTCCGTGTTTTATTTTAACAAATTTTGGAAAAAGTGTCAACGCTAAATGAAAATTTAAAAGGTTTTGTTTTCATTAAAGCAAAAATTCTTGGCGAAATGTTTATTATTTTAATTTTTATTTAAAAATTAACGGATAATTATTAAAACCTTTGCTTTTTTTATCTTAAGTGATATAATTGTTTTAACTTAAAATAAAAGGTGACTAAATGAAAAAGAAATCGCTTTTACAAACTGAAGAAGAACTCGTTAGGTTTGAGCCAAATTTAGATTGTGGGCTTTCAAGCGAGCAAGTTAATTTGAGAATTTCTCAAAACAAAACGAACGCAGTTAAAAACAACATTTCCAAGACCTATTGGCAAATAATTCGTGGTAACGTATGCACGTTTTTTAACCTACTTTGCATAATTTGCTTTGTTGCGCTACTATCGGTAAACGCTCCGCTTTCGAATTATATGTTCGCAGTTATTTTCGGCGCGAACATGATAATTGGAATTTTTCAAGAGATTAAGGCAAAGAAAACTGTTGAACGCCTTTCCCTTGTTAAAAGCCCAACCGCTAAAGTTTTAAGAAACGGAGAAACGATTGAAATTCCCGTATCTTCCATTGTTTTAGACGATATAATTTATCTATCTCTTGGGGAGCAAATCCCAGCCGACTGCATTATTTTAGACGGCGAAGTTGAAGCCAACGAATCGCTAATCACGGGTGAATCGGTTGCAATAAAGAAGGTTAAAGGTGATTTTTTGCTTAGCGGAAGTTTTCTCTCTAGCGGTTCTTGCCTTGCTCAAGCCGTTAAAGTTGGCGAAGAGGCTTACGTTCAAACTCTTTCCAAAAAAGCGAAAAAATATAAGCGTGCCAACTCCGAGCTTTTGAACTCGCTCAACAAACTAATTAAGATGATAGGAATTTTACTATTCCCTATCGCCTTCGTTACCGCAATCGTAAATTACAACTTAACTTTTGGCAACGTGCCTGAAATTATTTTAAAAACTTCGGCGGTTGTTATCGGGATGATACCTTCAGGTATGTTCCTTCTCACAACTCTCGCGCTTGCCGTTGGAATAATAAAACTATCAAACGTGAACACGAGGGTGCAAGATATGTATTCACTAGAAATGCTTGCGCGCGTGAACGTTCTCTGCCTTGATAAAACTGGAACGATTACCGACGGAAATATGGTAGTTACCAACGTTATCGAACTTGAAAAACTTGCCCACCCTATCGAAACGATAATATCTTCAATGCAAAAGGCTCTTGCCGATAACAATCAAACGGCAAACGCTTTGAACGATTATTTTAAAAGTGAAAACGTTTTAACTGCAACTGCCAAAATTCCTTTTTCTTCAAAGCGCAAATATTCGGCTGTTTGTCTAGACGGTTTGACCTACGCTCTCGGCGCGCCCGAATTTTTAAACGTCGAGCTCTCTCAAGATAATATAAAAACCATTGAAAACGAACAAAATCTTGGTAGGCGTGTTATTTTGCTAGCCTCAACGAAAGATGGAATTGAAGACGACGAGGTTAAAGGAACTCTCACCCCGCTTTGCCTTATCTCAATTGAAGAAAACGTGAGAAAAGAAGCGATAGAGACGATAAAGTGGTTCAAAGAAAACGACGTTTCGGTTAGAGTTATCTCTGGTGATAACCCGCTAACGGTATCAATAATTGCTAAACGCGCGGGCGTTTTAGGCGCTGAAAACTACGTTTCCCTTCACGATAAAACTGACGAAGAAGTTTACGCCTTAGCAAACGAATATACCGTTTTTGGTAGAGTTTCGCCCGAACAAAAAGCAATTCTTATTAAGGCTATAAAAGACGGCGGAAAAACCGTTGCAATGACTGGCGACGGCGTTAACGATATCTTAGCAATGAAGGAAGCCGATTGTTCTATCACCGTGGCAGGTGGCTCTTCTGCAACAAGGAGTTTAGCGCACATTGTTTTACTTGACGATAACTTCAACACTATTCCTCAAGCCGTAAAAGAAGGTAGGCGCGTTATTAACAATATTCAACTATCATCGTCGCTATACCTTATGAAAACGCTCTTTACAATAGTTTTTGCGCTAATATCTATAATAACTTGGTCGCAATACCCTTTCACGACGGGCAAAATGCTTATGCTAGAATTTTTCATAATAGGCGTTCCGTCGTTCGCTCTTTCGTTCCAACCAAATGATAAACGAGTTAGCGGAAGATTTATTCCTTACGTTTTATCGTGCTGTATCCCGGGTGCGCTTGCGCTTATTTTGAACGTTTTATTCGCAGGGCACGCAAATATCTTCGGCGTTCAAACGGCTGGTGGCGTGCAAGAAAGCCTTGAAGCGTTAGCCTTAACCTTTGCGGGGCTTAGTTATCTTGCCGTTATCTGCTTCCCTTACAATAAATATCGTGGCGCATTAGTTGGGCTTGTTTCGTTAGTGTTAATCGTTTGGGCTTCCTTCCTTATGAACTTTTCTATTTTTGGAAAATCGTTCTTTGATATGTATCAATTAACTTTTGCTAATAACCTTGATGCAATTTTGTTTATGGTCGTTATGATAGTTTTAGATTTTCCACTAATAATTTTTGCGAGAAAATTTGCTCAAAAACTCGCCCAAAAGTTCGCTTAAAAAAATTAAAATACATACAAAAAACCGCCTATAAGTCGATTATAGGCGGTTTTTCTTATTTTTAAATTATTGTGCAACTTTAAGTTTTAACTCAAGTTTAGCGTTTTCTTCCTTTTCTAAAACAGTGTAAGCCACTTTGCCAACAAGCGTTTTTGGAAGTTCAGGTCTAAACTCAATTTCGTAAGGCATTGCATATTTTGCAACGTTCTTAGCGCAATAGGCTAAGATATCTTTCTTCAATTCCTCGCTTTCTTCAAAGCCCGCTTTTAACGTTACGAACGCTTTAATTTTTTGCATTTTGTATTCATCGCGAACACCAATAACGCAACTCATTTGAACGGCTTCGTGCGCATCGATAACGTTCTCGATTTGAGATGGGTAAACGTTATATCCGCTAGTTATTATCATACGTTTAATTCTTTGCTTGAAGTAGATAAAACCTTCCTCATCCATATAGCCAAGATCGCCCGTGTGAAGCCAAATATCGCCATCGGCGTGCCTTTTTAAGGTGTTTTTATTTTCTTCGTCACGGTTATAGTAACCAAGCATAACGGTTGGGCCTTTTAAGCAAATTTCGCCGTCCTCGCCAAAATCTGCGGGCTCGGTTGTTCCAACCTTGCAAATTTGGTAATAAGTATCAGGATAAGGAAGCCCAATGCTACCTTGTTTTTCTTTGTTATAAGGCGTTAAACAACTTGCAGTTACGCACTCAGTCGTGCCGTAGCCTTCTCTAACTCGAACAGTTGCTCCGTGGTCGGCTAAGAATTTATCAAATTTTTTCTTTAGTTCAATAGATAGCGAGTCGCCACCAGAGAAAACGCCCATTAAACAATCGAGTTTAACGCCGTCTAGATAGTTTGTTCTAGTTAACGCTTCGTATAGGGTAGGAACGCCAGCAATGTAGTTAGGGCGATTTTTCTTAATAAGTTTAGCGTAAACTTCAACGTTGAATTTTGGAACAAGGATTGATTCACCGCCTAAAACTAAAAGCGTATGAATACAAACGCCAAGCCCAAATCCGTGGAAACAAGGCATTGCGGCAAGCATTTTCTTGCCTTGAATTTGCTTGTTGCACATTGCTCCCGTTTGGTGTGCTAATGCATTAAAGTTTTTGCTTGATAGTAAAATGCCTTTAGTAACGCCCGTTGTTCCGCCAGAGAATAAAATAGCGGCAGGCTCGTTTTCGTCAAGATGATAAGGAACAACGGCTTTTGCTTTATTCCCAAGTTTAACTAAATCTTCCCAGAAAATAACGTTTTCGCCCGCAGTAAAATTCCTATCTTTCTTGCCTTTAAAAATTTTATATGCAGTTTTTTTAACAAAGCCCAACTCTTCAGCAGCACCCGTCAAAATAACTCTATCAATTTTATAAGATTTTTCAACTTCTACGATTTTATTATAGAAAGTGTCTAAAGTTAAAACGATATGCGAATCAACTTCTTTTAAGTAGTAAACTATTTCGCCAACGGCAGAGAGCGGGTGAATTAAACTTGCAACCGCGCCGATATAGTTAAGCGCGTAAAGCGAATAAACGGTTTGCGGAAGGTTTGGCATGCAAATGGTAACCTTATCGCCAGCCCTAATACCTAGCGCCGAATAAGATTTTGCCATGTGCAAAATCTTCTCTTTCATCTTTTCGTAAGAAATAGTAGTTCCCATGCAAGATAGGGCAGTTTGTTTAGGAAATTTATCTGCTGTTTGTAAAACAACGTCGCTCATAGAGCCTGTTGGATAATCTAAATGAAATTTAACTTCGCCATAACTAGAAAGCCAAGGCGCGTTCTTTTCAATACTCATAAATTTTTCTCACTTTTAATTGTTCTTTTCTTCTTTAGAGCCTTCAGCCTCTAAAGTTTTTTCAGCCTCTTCAGCCTTTTTCTTTTCTATCTCTTCTATGTATTTTGCTAAATCTTGAGGCGAACCGCAAGGATTGCCAATATCAACCTCTTCTTCAACAGGTCTATCGAGAAGATACGGGTTAGCAATTAGGTGTTTAAAAAGCGCGAAAGTTCTTGCAAAATAAACCCCGTCGGCAATTCTTTCGTCAACCGTCATAGCGATATCGATAGAATCTTTCATTTCATAAGTGCCGTCGTCATTAAAGAACGGACGCTTTTTCTTTTCGCCGATTATTACGAAGAAGGAATTAGTGCCGTAATTCACTAGGTGGTGATAATCAGCCGAAAGTTTAATACTGCCTAGGTTAGATATGAAAACCGAAGAATAGTAAGGGTCGTCTTTCATAAGCGACATAGGCGTCCAACCCATAAAATCCATAACTTTCAAAATCGAGCAAACAAAGCGGAGCATAAACCTTGGAAGTTTAACGAGTTTTGAAATGATATCGGTTGTGCCGTCTTGCTTATTATGAACTCTAATATCGAAAACTCTCTTTTTAACTTCTTCGTAAATTTCTTCGAACGGAGAAGTTCCCTCTTTGCCAACTTTAACTATCGCCAAAGCCTCGTCTGACTTATCAGTAAATTTTTTCTTAACAGTGAACGAATAAGAAATATCGTAGCGTTGATAAACTCTTCTGCCTTGAATAAACCTATTCATATACGGGCGGTGATACATAGTTTTGGTAAGCGCGGCTAACACCACGTGGAAAAGCGTGTGCTTATATTCGCCCTCTTTTACGTTTGCGTTCTTTTCTTCTAAATATTTAACAGCGTTAGTAAAATCAATGGTTTCTTTTAAAACGGCTTCATTGTCCGCGCGATTAACCAAAAGATATGGCATAAACTTGTGCATAGCGTCAAGTTTTCTTAGCCTATAACCATCTTTTCTATCGCCAAAACGCCTTTTTCTTTTTTGTTCCATACTCTTCCTTTTTTAATTGGGAACACAACATATTGTGCGTTAAAAAAATAATAATCCCAATACTAGTAATATAGCATAATAGCAAACATATGTCAATAAAAAACTTTTTTGTTTTTTTAACCTAAATTTAACCTATTTTGTCAAAATGCTAAAAATTCCTTTTTTAATCTTAAAAAACTTATGCTTAAAACTCAGCAAGGCGCAAAAATTATCACAAAACCAACACAAAAAATTTGCCAAAAAATAAAAAAAAGGTGAAAAAATCACCTTTTATCTACCATAGCGCTTAACCATTTTCTTTATGCTTGAAGATAAAGTTTTCGTTAAAACGCTCTCTTTAATTTTAACTCTCCAGCACCCAATTTCGCCCGGAGTGTTGATACGATAATCCTCGTCAAGCAAAAGTAAATCGTGCATAGGGATTATTGCAAGGTTTGAACTTGACGCATAGCAAATATCTATAATAACTTGCGCGGTTGAATAAACACCCGTTACTTGCTTATAAATTTTTAGATAGTTGCACGCCTTTTTAATCATAGCCTTTTGGCGGTTAAACTCTTCTTTAGAAAAACTCTTGAGTAGCCCAACCAAAGTGTTATTGTCGTGCGTGCCAGTATAAATAACCGAATTTTCTTGAACGTTCCAAGGAAGATAAAGGTTATTCTCGTCGCTATCAAAGGCAAAAGATAAAACCTTCATACCAGGGATTTTTGTATCACGAAGTAAACTTTTTACGCCCTCGTCGATAAGCCCCAAATCTTCAGCAAGAAGTTTTTTAGTTCCAATCGCCTCAAAAAGTTCTCTGCCCGGCGCTTGAATCCAACAGCCGTTTCTTGCCGTTTCTTCGCCGTAAGGCACTGCCCAGAACCTATCTAAGCCCCTAAAATGGTCAATTCTAATAAGGTCGTAAACCCTTTCAGCCGTTGCAATTCTCTCTTTCCAGAACTTAAAGCCGTTTGCTTGCATGTTAGGGTAGTTATAGAGCGGATTGCCCCAGAGTTGACCGTCTTTAGAGAAATAATCAGGCGGAACGCCCGCAACCATAGTAGGCTTAAAGTTTTCGTCGAGCATAAACTCGTCTTTTTGCACCCAAACGTCAACGCTGTTTAGCGAAACGTAAAGCGGAAGGTCGCCTATAATTGAAATGCCTTTATCGTTAGCGTATTTTTTAAGTTCTAAATACTCGTTCCAAAACTCAAACTGAAGAAATTGCCAGAATAAAATTTCGTCGCGATTATCTTTTGCAAATTGCTTTAAAGCCTCAGGCTCTCTAACCTTATATTCTTGTGGCCAATCTAACCAAGAAGTGTTAAAAACTGAAGTTAGCGCCATAAAGAGTGCGTAATCGTTAAACTGACCTTTTTTCAAAAAGGCTTTAAAGGCTTTATCTTCAACGTCAAAGCGAGAAAACGCCTTTCTCAAAAGTGGATAACGCTCGCTATAAAGTTTGCCGTAATCAATCTTTTCGGCTTTATCGATAGCCGCTTCAACCTCACGATAGGTTAAAAGTTTTTTAGACCTTAAAATTTCTAAATCTATAAAATAAGGATTGCCCGAGTTTGAGCAAAGCGTTTGGTATGGCGAATCGTTAAAACCCGTTTGAACGAGTGGTAAAATTTGCCAATATTTTTGACCAGATTCCTTTAAAAAATCAACGAATTTATAAGCCCATTTACCCATTGAGCCAATGCCGTATTTAGATGGAAGCGAAAAAATCGGCAACAATACGCCCGAACTTCTAGACATAAAAGCCTCCTTTGTGCAAAATTTCAAAACGAAAAAATATACTGCTATCATACCAAAAAATAAACCTTGTGTCAATTCATTTGTTAAGTAAAACCATAATTCATAAAATTTTTATAGCAAACAAAAAAGAGCAAACACTCAAGAGAAAAATCTCGTTTGATTGCTCTTTATTTTGCAAATGATTTTTGCTTTTCCGCAAAGCGCAAATCACGCCGCAGGCAATTCACGCCCGTAGGGCAATTCATGCGCAAAGCGTCAATTTACGCAACCAACGGTTGCAATTCACGCCGTAGGCAATTCACGCAACCAAATGGTTGCAATTCATCATCACAACTCTCGCCTATCTAAAATCGCTCGAGATAGCGAGCCGATATCGGCATACTCAAGTTCTTGACCTACTGCAATTCCGTGCGCAATTCTAGAAACTTTAACGCCCAACGGCTTGATAAGTTTTGCAATATACATAGCCGTTGCCTCGCCTTCAACGTCGGGATTAGTGGCTAAAATAACTTCCTTCGTTTTGCCGTCTTGAAGCCTAAAGAGAAGTTCTTTTATTTTAATATCGTTAGGACCTATGCCTTCGATTGGGTTAATAGTGCCGTGAAGAACGTGATAAACGCCGTCGAAGCGGTCAGCCTTTTCAAGCGCAATAACGTCTTTAGGTTCTTTCACCACGCAAATAATTTCGCTAGAACGCTCTTTGCAGATATCGCAAACGTCGTCCTCGGTGAAATTTCCACAAACCGAGCAATATTTTACCTTAGTTTTCACGTCAAGAAGAGATGAAGCAAACTCTTGCACCTCTTGCTCGGTCATATTGATTACCTTATATGCGTAGCGTTGAGCCGTTTTTGCGCCAACGCCGGGAAGTTTGGAAAACTGATTTATTAGCCTACCGATAGGCTCAATAAAAGCCTTCACTAAAACATTCCTCCCATCTTAGAGTAAGGTCCAAGTTTTTCTTCGTAAAGTTTATCAGCCTTTTCGTAAGCGTCGCTAAAAGCAACTTGAATTAAATCTTCAAGCATTTCAGTATCGTCTGGATCGCAAACTGAAGGGTCGATGTTGATAGACACCAAAATTTTCTTTCCCGTTACAACAACTTTAACAGCGCCACTTGCAGCAACGCCTTCAATTTCAGCCTCTTCAAGTTCCTTTTGCGCCTTTTGAATTTCTTCTTGCATTTTTTGCGCCTGCTTCATAAGTTGTTGCATATTACCGCCACCGAAGCCACCGCCGTAGCCACCTCTGCCATATCCTGCCATAATAATATATCTCCTAAATTTATTTTATTTTTTGTTTTTTATTCGTCTAATTAAATTATTGGACTAATTAAACTAATCTTCAACTTTAACGTTGCCTAAAATTTCTTTCGCCTTTTCGATATCTTTTTCAAAATCGTCTTGAGGAACGCTTCCATCAGCGATAATTTCAAGTTTAAACGGTGCATATTCGTTGACGATTGATTGAATTAAGTCATAGCCTCGCTTTTCAGTAAGTTTTGAATAAACGTTAGAATCGAGTGCAAAAACTTGAAGTTTTGAGCCTAAAATTTTAACGTCTAGGTCTTGGCAAGCCATCCAAAGCATTAATTCTTTATCTTTTCTAAGCCGTCTTAAAACTCCGCCCCATAGCCTTGTTGGCGAAATGTTTGTGTTCACCGCCACGCCTTCGTTTTGTGAAGGTTGCTTATCCTCCGCTTTTTCTTGTTGTTTTTCTTCAACTTCTGTTTTAATCTCTTGCGTTTCTTTTATAGGAGTTGTTTCTTCCTCTAAAAGTGGTTGTTCAAACTCTTTTGGAATATCAAAGCCCGAAACATCAAAACTTTCTTGCCCTTCTATTGGCTGGTTTTCGTCAAATTCTTTAGATAACGGCTCTTCAAAACCGCCAAAGTCTTGAGCCGTTTCAACTTCCTTAGTTTCAACTTGAGTAGTTTCAACAATTAAAGTTTGTTCCGTCTTAGTTTCAATTATCGTTTGCGGTCTAGATTGTTCGACTTTAGCCGTTTGCGCAATTTCGCCCTTTATAAAAGTTGCGTTTTTAATATCTTTTTCAAGTTTATCAATTCTTGATAAAAGTTCAATAATCTTTCCGCTATCATGTGAAGATTCCGCCACCTTAAAACCGCCTGCCTTTAGCGCGTTTTCAAGTTTTTCAATGCGAGAAATTAAAGCGTCAATATTATAATCTTCTTTAGGTAGCGTTGCTTTTATTGCGCTCGTTTCGAACACAACTCTAGCGTTAGTTGAATATTTTAAATCGTTTTCAACGCCCGTAAAAATTTCAAGCGCCCTAAAAATTCTATGCTCATCGCAAATTTGAGCAAGTTCTTTAAGCGCTAAAAACTGCGCTTCGGGAAGCATTAACACTTCGTTTGCTAACTTTGAAGTTTTTACAATGAGCGTGTTTCTTAAAGTTTCGCAAGCGTCTTTGCAAACTAGCCCAACGCTTTTTCCTAAAGACGATAACTCGTCAATAATTTTTAAAACCGAACCGATATCGCCCCTTAAAACGGCTGATAAAAATTCGATAGTCTTAGTATAATCACTAGCACCGATAACGCTTATAACGTCAGCGTAGGTCAAAACTCCGTCGCTAAAGGAAACGCACATATCGGCAACCGAAAGCGCATCACGCACACTGCCTTGCCCAGCCCTTGCGATTGCAAGAACAGCCTCTGGCTCGTATTTTTTGCCTAGTTCATCGTAAATTTCAGCAATGGTTTTTGCAATCTCTTTATCGCTAACAAGTTTGAAATCAAAACGCATGCACCTAGATAAAATGGTTGCGGGAAGTTTATGCGGTTCAGTTGTTGCCAAAACGAAAATTGCGTGCTTAGGCGGTTCTTCTAGCGTTTTTAAAAGCGCGTTGAAAGCCTCAGTCGTTAGCATATGCACTTCGTCGATAATATAAACTTTATATTTCCCCGCAACGGGCGGATATTGCACCTTATCGCGAATTTCTCTAACATTATCAACCTTGTTATTGGAAGCAGCGTCTATTTCTAAAATATCAAGGTTTGCTGGGTCCAACAAACTTTTGCAAGCTTCGCACTCCCCACACGGCGAGCCGTTTTGAGGGTTTTCGCAGTTGATTGCGCGTGCAAAAATCTTTGCGGCAGTGGTTTTTCCCGTTCCCCTTGCTCCGCAAAACAAATAAGCGTGCCCTATTCTATCCGATTTTATTTGATTGATAAGCGTTTGAACGATATGGTCTTGACCGATAACTTTTTGAAAAGAAGTTGGTCTAAAACGCCTATAAATAGCAAGATAAGCCATTTTATCTCCTAATAATTCTTGATTTTTCCTTTATGCGTTGCAAAGCGTTGTCAATCGACTTTTCGCTTTTAGATAGTTTTTTTGCAATTTCAACGTAAGATAAGCCGTCAAGATAAAGTTCGAAAACTTTTTCTTCTAAACTTGATAACTGAGCCTTAATTTTTAAAATGATTTCGTTCAAGTCTTCATTATCGATAATAAAAGTTTCGGGTGAAAATTTAGAAATTTCACCGCAAGAAGGCGTTTGTTCAAAACTAGTTAGCGGAACGCTATCGTTTAAGGCTTTGAACTTTTCGGCTTTTTCTTTATTAACGGCGTTTAGCATTTTGGACTTAACGCAAGTATAAGCAAAAGATTTAAACTGCGAACCTTTTTCTTTGGAATAGTTATTCACGGCGTATAGTAGCCCTAAAAAACCTTCTTGTTGCAAATCGTCGCTATCGCCACCGATTAAAAAATAGGTTCTAGATAACGCCTTTATCATACCGCTATATCTATGATAAATTTCCTCAAACGCTAAAGGCTCGCCCGATTTATAAAGTTCGACTAATTTCTCATCGGCAAAACTTTTAAACATTTTTATTGCGTCCTTTGGCGCAAAGCCTCAAAAAGCGCAACCCCCGTTGCAACGGAAGCGTTTAGCGAGTTGATTTTGCCTAGCATTGGGATTGAAATAACGTAATCGCAAAGTTTTTTCGTAAGTTTATTAACGCCCGTATCTTCACCGCCAATAACTATGGCAATTCGCCCTTTAAGGTCAGTTTTATAAATATTTTCACCGCCAAGTTCGAGCGCATAAACCCAAACGTTATCTTCTTTTAGCGTGGTTATAGCGTCGTTAATGTTAGTAACCTTTGCTATTTTTACGTGGTTTGCGCTCCCTTCGCTTATTCTCATAACGGTATCGGTAACGGAAGCCGAACGCCTTTTACCAATAACTAACCCCGCTACCCCCGAGCACTCGCACACACGAATTATGCTACCTAAATTATGAGGGTCTTCAATGCCGTCTAAAACGACGATAATTCCGCCCGTTTTTTGGCTCTCGAGCATTATATCGTCAAGGTCGCAATATTCAAAATTAGAAACGAAAGCAATAAAGCCTTGGTGCTTTCCGCTTGAACTTTCTTTATCTAAAATTGATTTATTCGCAAACGAAAACTTAATTCCGCTTTCTTTAATTTTTTCAACGAGTTTTCGTGAGTTTTCGTCCCTCATCCCGTTTTGAACTAAAACTTTATCAACGGTTTTAGGTGAATCTATAAGTTCGCTTACTGCGTTTCTTCCCTCTATTATCATTTTTCTTCTCCAAAATTTAAAAGATAGTCTAGCCGATTAACATCGCCAATTAAATAAAGATAGCCTAAAACTGCCTCAAAACCCGTCGATTTATTATAACTTGAAGACGAAGCATTTTTGGCACGAGATGGCTTTTTAGAATTTCTTGCACGGCGGAAAATATCTAGTTCCTCTTCGGTTAAAACTTCCATTATTTTATTAGCAAAATCTGCTTGAGCCGTGGCGTTTACGATTTTAGCAGACCTCTCTTGCAAAACACCGCTCTTACTATCTAAGGTTGTGGCAAGTTTTTTTCTAACGAACAACGAATAAACTGCGTCGCCAACGAACGCCAAAACGATTGGATTCATATTCCTTGCCTCTTGTTTTGAAACGGTGCTGTTAAACTCCAACGCAAACTACCCCTTATACTATTTTTAGTTATTATAGCACAGTTGAACGATATTTACAATTAAATATAAAAATTAAATATAAATATTACTTTATTTTTAGTAAAGAATTATTTTTAACAAAATTTTGGCAAAGAAAAACGGCTTTTAAAAGCCGTAATCTAAATATTCATAATGTAAGCCCACGTTTACGCTAAAATATTCAACTGCGCCAAGAAATATTGCGTAGGCAATTTCTTCTTGATAAACGCTCGTTGATAAAAGATATTCTTCCTCTTGGTTAGATAAAAAACCGCACTCAACAATAACGGACGGAATTTTAGAATAGTTTAAAAGAAAGTAGTCGCCAACAAGAATATCGCAACTTCTTTGAGCCTCTTCCATTGCGTTTAAGTTTTTTTGAATAGAACGGGCTAAAATTTGGTTATCTTCTAAACTTTTAGAATAGAAAACTTGCGCCCCACGCCGAGTCGGGCTTGAATATTTGTTCATATGCACCGAGATTAAAATATCGCAATTACTCTCGTTTATGATTTTCACTCTATTGTTTAAGTCCCGCTCTTTAAAACCTTTTTGCACTGCGCCGTAAAGCCCCTCGTCAGTAGTTCTCGTAAAAATAACTTTAAAGCCAGCGTTTTGGAAAAGCGCGCCCAGTTTTTTTGCTACGGCAAGATTAACGTCGCTTTCTTTTAATTTTAAGAAACTGCCTTGACAGCCCGCATCAATTCCGCCGTGCCCTGCGTCTATCACGACGGCTAGTTTTTCGCCGTCGGCAAAGGTTTGATTTGAAGAGCCTAAACTAGCAAAAAATATGCAGAATAAACTAATTGAAATTGCAAAAAAAGCCGTCATTTTCCTAAACATTTTAACCTTCCCAAAAATCGAGTTATCCACATAAAAAGCCAAAAAATCACTTAAAAATGTGGACAACTTAAAAACTTATCAACATTTTTATTGAATTTTAAGCCTTTTTTAATAAAAATATGACGTTTGTTTTCAAAATATGTTTATTTATCAAGGAAAATTGCGTATTCAAAAAAAGCGAACAAAAAAACTGCAGAAAAATATCCGCAGTTATAAGTTATTTTTGGCTATTAAATTTTAATCTTATTCGCCTTTAACACTTGTTTGATTTTAGGCATTTCTTTTTTGGTCGTTTGATAGCCGATTGTAAACATTTCGTCCATTTTTGAAATATCGGCAGCAGAAAAATCTTTCAAATCAAGAGATAAAAAGAAGTTAGAATTATCTCTTGCCTTTTGCATTACGTTAGCCCTTTTCACGCCGTGGTTTTTATAGGTTGCGTCAAGAAAATTAACGTTCTTTTCGTTAGTTTCGGTAGATGAAAGATTAATTGACAAAACAAAATCTGCGCCCATTTCTTTAACGATATCGGCTGGAACGGGGTTAGTATAGCACCCGTCAACAAGTTTTTTTCCATCTCTCTCAACAGCCCTAAAAATAGGCGGAATTGCAGATGAAGATGCCATTGCGCTTCCCATATTTCCGCTATCTAAAACCACTTCTTCGCCCGAAAACACGTCAACGGCAACGGCTTTAAAAGGAATTTTTGTTTCCTCAATGTTTTTTCCGCCCATAATCTCGTCTAGGTAAGAGGAAACGGTGTAGCCTTTAAGTTTTAAAATGATGAGCGTTTTTGCGCTTGCTAGGTCGTATTGCGTGAGCGTTGAGAGCATATCTTGCCACGAATAACCCGAAGCATACATACCGCCAATTATTGAGCCGATAGACGTGCCTGCGACCATATCGAACTTAATGCCCTCTTCTTCAAACGCTTTTAGCGCACCGATAAGCGCCGAGCCTTTTGCCCCACCGCTACCAAGGGCTAGACCTAATTTTTTTGGTTTTTTTGAAAATAAATTTTTAATCTTTGATAAAATATTCATAACACTTCCATTATATATTAAATGCAAAAAATAGTCAAAATAAACGCAATAAAAAAACTAAGTTTGCCCTTTGGGCAAGTGAAGTTATCTAGTGAAGTTCACTTCGTGAGTGAAGTTTCGCCTAAAGGCGAAGTGTCAAATTTCTTCACTGCGAGCGTATGCTACGCAACTTCACTTTTGCTTTTGCAAAAACTTCACTGCGAGCGTATGCTACGCAACTTCACTGCGTAGCAACTTCACTTTTGCGTTAGCAAAAACTTCACTAACAAAAAAAGCGTGTTCTCCGCTAAGGATAACACGCTAATTCGTTAATAAAACTTCTTTATACACTTTCTTGGACATTTATCGGCGCAGTGTCCGCACGAAACGCATTTTTCGTAATCAATGCGAGGAAGATTGTTAATCATAGTAATTGCACTCGTTGGGCAGTTTTTAGCGCAAATACCGCAACCAATACAGCCGTTTGAGCAAGCATCGATAACTTCTTTGCCTCTGCAACTTGTTGAACAAGCAACATAAACTTTAGCCGTTTGAGGAACTGTGCCAATAACGAGTTTAGGGCAATTTTTAGCGCATAGACCGCACTTTATGCAAAGGTCTTGGTCGATAGTTGCAACGCCGTTTTCTACCTTGATTGCGCCGTTTTTACAAACTATAGCGCAAGTTCCATCGCCAAGGCAAGCAGTTGAGCATTTTTTCTTTCCGCCCAAAATCATATTTTCGTGAATACAATCGCCTACGCCTAAATAGTCGTTTTTGTCTTTTGCTTTTTCACCGCCGTTGCATAGAACAACGTATTTTTTTTCTCCGCCACCCGAATACTCAATGCCAAGAACTTTTGCAATTTGTTCTTTATGCTCTTTATCGGTAACGGGGCAGTCGTCAATTTCGCCTTTGCCCTCTACTATCGCTTTAGCAAGCGCAGAACAACCCGCCTTGCCACAGCCACCGCAGTTAGCGCCAGCCAAACAGCCTAAAACTTCTTCTTCTCTCTCATCAACGGGAACGGCAAACTTTTTGGAAACAACCATAATAAGGAAGCCGAAAACCACCGCAATAACGAGCATAATCGCAACGACGAGTAAAATATCAACAATGTTTAATTGAGGCGCATTTGCTAATAAATTTAACATATTTTACCTCCTAGAAAACGTTAAACGCCATTGCCATAAAGCAAGCGAGAATCATAGTGATAGGGAAGCCCTCTAAAGGCTTAGGCATTTTCAAAGTGTCAAGCTTTTCACGCATACCGCTCATTAAAACGATAGCAAGCGTAAAGCCAAGCCCACCGAACAAGCCGTATAAAACAGCGTCGAGAACGGAAGTTACGAGTGCGCTCGTTAAAACTACTTCTGCAACACCTAAAACGGCGCAGTTAGTGGTTATAAGCGGAAGATAAATTCCCATTGCATCGTAAAGCGTAGGAGATAGTTTTTTCAAGATAATTTCAATTATTTGAACTAATGACGCAATTACGAAAATGAAAACGATAATTTCAAGATAATCAAAACCTAGCGGAACTAAAATATAGTTATAAATCGGGTAAGTGATAAGGCAAGTTATCGTCATAACGAAGGTAACCGCCATACCCATACCGAACGCCGACTTAAAGTTTTTAGAAACGCCGAGGAACGGGCAAATTCCGTAGAAGTTAACGAGAACGAAGTTTTGCGTGAGCATAGCCGCCGCTAAAATACCGAATATCATGCTACAACCTCCTTAACTTCAACTTTTTGTTGTTTGTTTTCTTGTTTTTTCTTTCTTTTAATAGAAATAATATTATAAAGCCAAGCGTAAACGGCAATAAATACGCCGTAGGTGAAAAGCGCACCAGCAGAGGACGTGAAGAACTCAATCTTAAAATCCCAAAGTTTAATGCCGAAAATCATACCTGCGCCTAAAATTTCTCTAAACGCGCCCATAAGCGTTATCGATAGCATAAAGCCTATGCCCATAAAAATTCCGTCGATAACCGAATCTAAAACAGGGTTTTTAGAAGCGAACGCCTCGGCTCTTCCTAAAATTATGCAGTTTACAACGATAAGTGGCAAATACGTGCCCATAGACGACGCTATCGACGGCAAGAATTTATAAAGCACCATTCTGGTTATAGTAACGAAAGTTGCGATAATTAAAATGTAAGCGGGAATTCTTACCTTTGAAGGGATAACGTTTCGAAGAAGCGATATGATTAAGTTACTGCACATTAAAACGAAGGTAACCGCAGCGCCCATACCAACGCCGTTCATTGCCGCCGTGGTAAGAGCGAGCGTTGGGCAAGTGCCAAGCCCCAATCTTAAAACGGGGTTTTGACGAAGAAGGCCGTCAAGCGCAATGTTTTTTGGATTGTTTTTCATTATGCTTTTCCTCCTCCGTAAACATAGTAGTAATACTTAGCCGCAAGTTTGAAAGCGTTATCGATTGCGGTTGTGGTTAACGTTGCACCGCCTTTTGGAATAGAGTAGCCGTCATCGAAAACGGTTGCGGAAGTAATTTCTAAATAATAATCTTCAAAATCTTTGATTTGGTCGCCTAGTTTTTCTTTAGCGTATGCTAGATTATAACCAGCGGTTGAACCATCGGTTACGAGAACACACTCAACGAGTTTGTTCTCGGTTTTTGAGAAGTTGAACGCAAAAATACATTCGCCAAGTTTACCCGCCGCCACAGTTTTAACTAAAACGGCGCAATAGTCGTTATTCTCAAGGTCTAAACTTGCGCCCATAGTAACGGTTGCGCCCGTTCCCTTTTCATAGTCGGCGTTAACATCGTCCATAACCCAAAGTTCTTTATCGTAGTCGCTATCGCTGATGTGAATATTGTTTGTAATATCGTCTAAAGACGGCGCAACGTAAAGTAAAACGTTTAAAACTGCAAGAAGCACACCGCAAACGACTGCGATAATCGAAAGCGTTAAAACGCATCTTAGCGTTGATTCTTTTTTCTTTTCAGCCATTATGCATTTGCCTCCTTTTTAGTTTTTTTCGCCTTGATAAACCCAAACGCCTTAGGGAAGAAATATCTATCGAATAAAGGCACAGTGAAGTTCATAAGGAGTATGCAGTAAGAAACGACTTCGCTTCCCGACGACACTCTCAATACCGCAGTTATAACGCCAAGGAGCGTGAAGTAAATAATGTTGCTGATAAACGAGTTTGGCGTGGTAACGTAGTCGGTTGCCATAAAGATTGCGCCAAGGAACAAACCGCCCGATAAAATCGACGGCAAGAACATTGAAAAACCGCCAAGCATAAGCGAGGAAACAAGCCCCGTTACGCCTATGTAAATTATAGGAAGAAGCGGATTTATAACACGCCTTACAACGAGGTAAATATACCCAACCACAAGCGCTAGTTTGCACGTTTCGCCAATACAGCCAGCAACGCCCGTTCCCAAGAACAAGTCAAGGTTAGAAAGTGTTGAAGTTGAAGAAGTTAAAATTCCGCCTAAAACCGTTTGACCAGCAACAACGGCTTCAGTTGAGAACTGACCTAAAATAGAAGGAACAGCCCAATTTTGAACCATCATCGCAGGGAAACTTATAATCAAGAATACTCTGCCCGCAATCGCTGGGTTAACGAAGTTCTTGCCCGTGCCACCGAACAACATTTTTACGACTACTATCGCAAAAATACCGCCGAAAATTGGCACGTACCACGCAACTTGCGTGCCAAGGTTTAAACCAAGTAAAAGACCAGTAACTAGCGAAGTAAAATCAAATTTCTTTAAAATATCTTTAAACTTTTCACCGATGATTAGTTTATAAACAGCCTCGCTTAAAACGCACGAGAAAACGGAAAGAAAAACCACCAATAACGCGTTTAAACCAAAGAAAACAATACCCATAATCGTTGCTGGCAAAAGCGCGATGCAAACGTCTAGCATAATTTGTTTCGTGGTTGTTTTACTGCGAATATGCGGTGTGTTAGAAATAAGTAAGTTAGACATATTTTTTTACCCCTTTATCTCGCGTAATTTCTTTTTGCAAAGCTGTGCGCTACCAACTAAGTCTCGCTTAGCAGGGCAAACGTATGCGCACGTTCCGCACTCAAAGCAGTTTGAAGCGCCGTAAGTGTTCGCCCTTTCATAGTCGCCAATGTTTGTGAACAAATCAATATACATAGGCATCAAGCGCATAGGACAAGCCATAGCGCATCTTCCGCAGTTAATGCAAGCAGTCGGTTCAAGTTCGTTAGCCTCGCCTTTATCTAAAACCAAAAGCCCAGAATCGGTCTTTCTCGTCCAGCCAAGAACGGCAGGAATAACCTTACCCATCATAGGTCCGCCTGCAACAACCTTTCTAACGCTTTCCTTCATACCACCGCAAAACTCAACGATTTCGCTATAAGGCGTGCCGTTTCTAACGAGAAGGTTTTTAGGCTGTTTAATACCTTTGCCCGTAACCGTCATAACCCTTTCGTAAAGCGGTTTGTTAAGTTCAACTGCGTCGTAAGTTTGCTTAACCGTTTGAACGTTTAAAACGCAAACGCCCGTGGATGCTGGAAGTTTTCCAACGCCAACCTTTCTTTTTGTGCAAGCGTAAATTAACTGCTTTTCACTACCTTGCGGATATTTTTTCTTTAACGGAACAACCGTTAAACAATCGTATTTTGAAAGTTTTTCAATAGCGTCAGGCTTATTCTCTTCTACGCCTACTAAGATTTTTGCGCCCTTTAGCGCGATTGACATAAGTTTCGCGCCCTCAACAAACTCATCCGTTTGCTCGAGCAAAACTCTATGGTCGCACGTTAAATAAGGCTCGCACTCCGCTGCGTTTATTAAAAGCGTATCAATAGGGTTAGGAGGCGTGATTTTAACGATGGTAGGAAAGCCCGCACCGCCAAGACCAACTAGCCCCGCCTCGCCAACTCTAGCAATAATTTGCTCAGCCGAAGTTTTGTCGATTTGTGGTAAAGTTACTTCTCTATCTTCAAAATCGTTCTTTATAACCACGTAGTCTTGCTTGCCAGCGTGGGTTGTGATAGATTTAATTTCTTCAACCACACCGCTAACGCTTGAATAAACGTTTGCGCTGATAAACCCGTTCTGCTTGCCGATAATTTGACCTTTACTAACCGTTTCGCCAACCACAACTACGGGCATTGCAGGTTTTCCAATGTGCTGTTGAAGTGAAATGAACACTCTCTCGGGCGCTGGCATAACTTCTATGGCTTTATCTTTCGATAAATACTTCATATCGGGAATATGCACGCCACCGATAAACGTTTGTCGTTTTGAAATTGACATTATTCTCTCCTTACGTTATTTCCGCCCACAAACTTGTGAAACGGAACGAATTTTATTAAATAGTAGGTTGCAAGCCCAACTGTGATGCCTGCAATAACACCCGCCAACACTAGGTATGGAAGGTATAAAAAGACTTCTAAAGTTTTAGTAAACAGCGCAAACACCAAAAGTTGAACAACGTTGTGAATAACCGCCGATAGCGTTGCCACCGCTACTATGCTTATTCTGTTAGATGCCTTGTTTATGAGAAAGTAACTTATCGTAAACGAAATAAGACCTGCTGTTAGGCTATAAAATAGCGAAATGAACCCGCCGAAAAAGGTTGCGAGCAAACACTTTGCTATCACCGAAATTACAGCCTCTTTATACGAAAAGTAAACTATCGCAATCAAAATAAAAATATTGCCAAGCCCGAACTTTGCCCCAGGCACAATCAATGGTGGCAAGAAACTTTCTATCAAAAACATTATTAGCGCAAAGACGGTTAGAATCGCTAAAAACGCAACGCTCTTAGACTTCATTTCACCCCACCTTCGGCGGAACGACTTCGCCTACTGCGTAAATAACAAGGTTGTGCGGAGCGCAAATTATGCTTCCCATATCTAAAGTCATTTTAGTGCACTCTTTGGTTAGGCTACAATCTGCCTCGATAACTATAACGCTATCGTTTTCAACCTTTAATACGTTGCTCCCAACAAGCGAATATACGATAAACGCGCCGTCTTCTCTAACGCTTACCGCCTTTTCGTTGTAAATTACCGCCTTGTCGGTCGCAAAGTTATATTCCATAACCTTTTCACCCTCTAAATAAACGCAAAAACCAAGTTTTTCTTTTCTAGGCGTGCACGCAAAAACGAGCGCCACAAGAACTACCAAAATCACTGCGTAAACGATTAAATCGCCTTTTCTAAAGGGCTTTAAAGTCAAGTTTTTATCCTTTTCCATAAGCCTTTAGCAAATCGTTTCTAGCGCGTAACCATCTACTAAAACGCTAACGCTTGAAACGTTCGTGTAAATTTTATTATCTCTCGTTACTATAACGAACGAGTATTTTTCTTCACTGCTACTGAGAAATTTTATGCCTTCATCTAGCCCAAGAGCCACCACGGTTGTTGAAAGAGCGTCTAAAACCATTGAGTTGTCGCCCGCAACTAGCGCTAGTAAAACGTCGCTTTGAGAAGGATAGCCCGTTATTGGGTCGATTATGTGATGATAAAACACGCCTTCAAGTTGGTAAGCATTTTCATAAGCACCACTAGTTGAAACGCTTTTGTTTTGAAGATTAATTTTTAAAAGCGACGAGCGGTTTTCGCTGTTTGGGTCAACTATCTCTAACGGCCACGCTTTACCGCCGTTTTCGCCTAGGTAAATACTGCTAGTGCCGAACGATAAATAATATTCGGTCAAGCCATAACTTTTAATAATTTCGTTTATTTTATCGAGAGCGTAGCCTTTAGCAACTGAAGATAGGTCGATTTTTTGAGAATATGTTTCGCCTAAAATAGTTACTGAAGGGCAGTCTTTTTTAAGATAGAACTTGCCGTCTAACTCATAGGCTGAAACCTTAGAAAAATCGGCAAGGCTTTTAAAGCCTTCAACATACTCTTCATTTGCGTTAGGATAAACGCCGTTTTGCCACTGCCTATCGTATGGAAAAGTTACTAAAGCATTTTCTTGGTGGCGTTTGGTAAACCCGTAAAGGTCTAAAAGATAATAAATTGCAGGGCTGAAATAACCTTGAGTTTTTTCGTTTAAATCTTTAGCGTAATAAATTAAGTCGTAAACCGTTTTAGAAACTTCAACGCTTTTTCCTTCTTCAAGGCTGTTAAAGGCATAAATTTCGCTATTTTCATTTTCAGTAGATAGCATATTTTCAACAGTTGTCAAAACGGCATTAGATTTTTCAACTATCTCGTCAATTTGTTTTGAGTTTTTTTCGCTGTTTAAATATAGAACGAGGTCTGCGCCAAAATAATTGCCAATATATACCACACCGCTTACCCTAGAGCAACCAAATAAACATAAAAGCGATGTTAAAAGAGCCAAACAAAATGCAAAAATCTTGAAAATTTTGTTTTTATTAAGCGCGTGCGTTCCCATACTAAGTTAGTATAACTTAAATAATTTATATTGTCAACAAAGCACGAAAAAATTTCACCGAATTTTTAGATAATATTTAATTATCTAAAATTTTTGCAATAATTTATCTTAAAATTTGGCTACTTTCCCCCTTGACACAAAAGCGTTTTAGGTATATAATAACAAGCGTGAATTTTAGTTTTTTTTGCAAAAAACATCACTAAAATTTCAGTTCAAAACTTATTTTGCGGGTGTAGTACATCGGTAGTATGTCGGCTTCCCAAGCCGAAGAGGTGGGTTCGATTCCCATCATCCGCTCCAAAAAAAGACTGTAATTCAAAATTACAGTCATTTTTTATACATTACGGAGTAATGGTATATCATCACTCAACTTGTTTGCGTGCATATCTCACTTAGCTTGATTTTAGTTAGATTTTGTGTTATACTGCACTTAAAGGATTTCTTAAAAGTTTAATTTATGCGATAACAACCAACTAAAAATTTTAAAAAAGTTAGTCAATAAGCCCGTTATCGCCTATTTTTTAAATTTTAGGCAAAAATTTTTTCGGTTTATTTTAAGGTGGATTATGCAAGCAAAACAAGCAATTTTACAAAGAAGAAGCGTTCGCAAATTTTCTAAAAAACAGATTGAAAAAGAGCATTTAGAACTTTTAGCAGAGGCTGGTTTTAGCGCGCCTAGTGCGTGCAACAAAAAGCCTTATAAAATTACGATTATCACAAACCCCGAATTAGTTTCTAGGCTTGATAGCCTTTCAAGATTTCAAAAAATTAACTCGCCTTGCATAATCGTTGTTTCGGGCGACCTTAAAAAGGCACTGCCCAAAGCGTGGGCGGAATATTGGATTCAAGACGCTTCAGCCGTAACCCAAAACATTTTGATTATGGCGCAAAGTCTTGGGCTTTCAACTTGTTGGACGGGGCTTCACCCACAAAAAGTTTTAGCCGAAAACGTAAGAATTGCGCTTAACCTTAGCGAAAACTTCATTCCCCTTTCGCTAATTCACGTAGGCTACGGAGAAGAAAACCTACCACCTCACAGCGGTTTTGATAAAGAGCACGTAGATTTTATTGAATAAGTTAAAATTAGCATAAAAAACGTGATGGGCTAAGCCAAAAAACATAATACGAGAGAAAGAGAGAACAAATCGGTTCGTAGCCGAAACGTCCTCTCTTTTTTTATTGGTGAAGTTTTTGCTGACGCAAATGTGAAGTTGTGCTATGCGCAGTGAAGTTGCGTAGTTACGCTCGCAGTGAAGTTAAGTTTGCCTATCACTTCGCCGTCAGGCGAAACTTCACTCACGAAGTGAACTTCACTATCGAAGATAACTTCACTTGCCCATAGGGCAAACTTAGTTTTAGCGTGTTCTCCGTTAAGGATAACACGCTAATTCTTATTGAATTAAGAATAGATATATTCCGTTTCTTAAATCGTAGTAAGCAAGAGAAACTCCAAGTTCCCTTTCTGCGCTATTTTTCATTTGGAACAAACTAGTATTTGAATTTATCATAACTTCAATAGCCGTTGCGCCATTATTTATCGCGAAAGAAATAATTGTTATAAAATCGTCAGTGGAAGTTGCGGTAAAATCGTCAACGCCGTTAATAAAATTAACGTTAAAATAGTTCAAACCTCCAAGCGCAATATATGAACAATATTTCATATGAGCATCTTCGCCTTTATAGAAGCCGTTTTCGTCGTGCCCGCTATTTATCAATTCACTTTCGTCAATGAGGAAGCTTGCGTGTTTAACGAAGTCGCCCTCAGTGGTAGGAAGCGTGCTCCAAGTAGCGTCAACGCCATACCACTTGCCGTAAATTTTAACTTTATTCCAAGCATGGCCACCGCCGTTGCCAAGACCTGTTATTTCAACGCACTCAATGCCTTCAATCTTGCAAAGAAGCGAAAAAGCACTTGCAATGCCGTCGCAAACGGCAATATTATCAACTAAAGCGCCGTAACTTGAAAACGAGCGATACCTTCCAATGCCAAAAGATGATTCTGCGCCTTCTGCAGCCACAACGTCGTCATAAGTAACTTTCAGTGCAAGATAATCGTAAATGACTTTTGCCTTTTCATAATCGTTCATATTATCGTCAACGTAAAGGCGCAAAATTTCAAGTGCTTTTTGGTAGGTTTCTTGAGCCGTTTCGCTAGCGTTTGTTAAAATTGGCTTAACTCCAAACGGCAAGGTTTCAAGTTCAAAAAGTGTGCGAATTTCTTGAGTTTTTTCAAAACTATTTATTTTAAAATCATTAAAATCGCTTTGCCTTAACGAAGGGTGCAAAAGATTTTGCGATTGAAGTTTTGACGTTTTTTCTTGCGCTGATAATACTTCGCAAGGCGTATCGGTGGTGAAATAAATTTCCATTTGACCAACGTTTCCCCTTGCCCCGCTTAAACTAGTATAAGAATATGACGGAGCGTAAGGCACGCCTGAAGTTACAAACACAGCCGATAAATATTCCTTTATGTTAGAAGATAATTCGTTTTTAAAACCATCGTCAACAAAGAAGCGTAGCGTTGAAACACCACCAGGGTATTGCAAAGTTGCTCCGGCGCGGTTTAGTGGCGCATAAGCATAAGCAAAATAGTTTGTGAAAGCATCAACTTCACTTCTGTTTTCTAAAACAAAATCGTAAGAATTTCCGCCGTAGGTAAAACTTGACTGATAATAAGTTTTGCTCTCGTTATCGTAACCTTTCTTGCTCACAGACAAGAAATTTTCGGCGTTATCTTTTTCCCTAACCATAACGGTGTGCGAAACCGATTTATCGTAAGAAGGAATAACGTCGCCAGAGAAGCACGAAATAAAATCATTGCCGTCTAAACTATACTCGAATTCGCCCTCACCCTCGAATAAAATACAAACATTTGGAAATTGGCTATCGTAGTCAATATCTAAATTATTAAGTTTTTTATCGCTAGATTTTACTTCTAATAAAACGTATTCCAAAGACGTGGAATAAGTTATCAACAGCGGATAGTAACCAACGTTTTGTTTTTGCAAGAAAGAATTTTTAATAATTTTTGCCGACGCATCATAATTTTCTTGCTTTAGGTTTGCGCCGTCAATTTTGCTGATTGTTTTTTCGCCAGAGTAAACAACCAAATCTTCAGTTGATGATTTATCAAATGATATCGTTCTAATCGAAGAATATAAAGCCGTTAACGAAAGCGAAGAATTTGGCATTTCAAACTCTAATTCATTATCGTAAGAATAAACAGCATCGCCACTGAGCCAATATTCAAACACACCGCCGTTGCAATAAGTCGGCGCAGAAATTTGAACTAAATCACCACACAAAACTTCCGTGCCACTTGCTCTATTGAAATCAAATTGACAAGATGCGCCTTGCGAAGAATAGTTAAGCGTATATTGATTATCGCTATACCATTTTGCATAAAGCGTTATATCTCTAGCGGGCATAGTTGAAAGGTTTAACGGCTCGGTTAACGCCATATCTAAATACCAACCAACAAATTCGCAATCAGGTTTAGTTGGCTCTACTAGCCCACCAAATTCTTGACCGAAAGAGAGAACTTTTTCATCAATTTGGCTTCCGCCAAACGTTTCAAATGAAACGGTGAATTTTTTAACCTCGAAAACGGCAGTAAGTTCGATGTTTTTTGCCGTGCCTT
Source organism: Christensenellaceae bacterium (assembly GCA_045534575.1). Lineage (GTDB taxonomy): Bacteria > Bacillota > Clostridia > Christensenellales > Borkfalkiaceae > UBA4636. Next base: position 1,509 of record JAZSJZ010000004.1, on the reverse strand, counting down.
TTTTTATTTCAAGGTTTTTTATTGGCGTGGTTACGCCTTCGTAAACGTAGCCTAAAAACTCGTAACCTTCTTTTGAAATATTAGGAACGATAAAATTTTCAGTTTCAACGTTAAAGTCAATTTTAGTAAAATTATCTTCTAAACAAGTTATGCTATAAGTTATGATTTGCCATTTAGCATAAACGGTGGTAACCTTTTCTAAAAGTTCAATTTGCTCGCTTGCAGGAACTTCTAATTCTTGGTCTAAAAACCAGCCAACAAACTCAAATCCCTTCCTATAAGGCGTTTTTTGCGATATATCAACGCTTTCACCATCGGTTGAAATTCTAGAAATATTGTTCCCGCCGTTAGTGTCAAAAAAGAGATATTTTAAATTTTCATCCGCCCAATTTGCGTATAACACAAGGTCGCCAAAAGCACCTTGCTCAATAGTTAATTGCTTAGTCGGGGTAACTAGCCACGAAGTAGTCCAACCCAAAAATTCGTAGCCTTGCCTTGTAGGCTCGTAGATAGTTATGTTTGAATTTACGTCATAACTCGTTGGGTTTAGTTCGTTGTTTTGACCACCATCAAGCTCATAAGTTATAGAATAAGTTTTAGCCGACCAAACTGCATAAAAACTATTACCCTCACGATTCAGTGGGTAGTCGTTTGACAAACTAACGCCGTTCTTGTCTTTCCAATCGCTAACGTGGTAACCATTTTTATCAACAAGCTTGGGCGGTTTTAAATTTTCTGCAATTCTAACCGTTTGTGAATGAACGAGCGTTTCGCCGTCATAGTAGTTAACGCTAAATAGTGGAACGTAAAACTTTCCACAGCCAATAAGCGACAAAACGAGCGAAAACGCTAAAATTAAAACGGCTGTTTTAATAAACTTTTTCATTTTTTATTCTAAAATTTTGTTAACCTCTATTAATTTTTGAGTTTGCATCGTCAATTATGGTTAAAATTAAGTTTTTAAATCCAATAACTAACAGGTCGCAAACGAGATATAAAATACCAAAAAATAGCGGTTCAACTACGATGTCCCCAGGGTCTTGTCCTCCCGTTGCTACGTAACTTATGCCAAAGTAGCAAAGGAACACTAAAAAGGTGATAACAAGGCTATAGACTATGTTGGCAAAAAATGTCCAGAATTTTTTCTTAGGGAAAAGTTGCCATTTTAGATACGCCCCGTCATAATCCAAAAAGCGGAAAATGTTGCCAACCAAAATATCGGTAACCATACCCATAACGATAGCCAAAACGACTGCCGCATCTAAATTATCTATAAACACAAACGCAAGCCCCATATAGATAAAGTAACAAACCGCGCCACTGAACCAAAATTTAATAAAAAGTGCTTTTAGCCAAACGGGAAGACGACTAAGTTTATCTTTTTTATAAGATTCTATCTCCTTTTCGTCATAGATAAGTGTGTTATCTTCATTTGCCGTAACTAACTCTTCTATGGCATCACGATGAAGGTCATACGCTTTAGTTTCGGTTTTTTCTTTTTTATAAGAT
>JAZSJZ010000012.1:0-72157 GCA_045534575.1 Christensenellaceae bacterium | reverse complement strand
AGTGCTAAATGCAAACGGCGTTGAAGAAGATTTAGAAGATTTTGTTGGCAATCTCAACCCTATTCGTTACCGCGGTTATTATTACGATGCTGACTTAGGTCTTTACTACTTAAAATCACGTTACTACGATAGCGAAGTTGGCAGATTTATTTCGATTGACGGGCTTGGTTATCTTGCTCCAACAATTTTGAACGGACTCAACCTTTACGCTTACTGCTTAAATAATCCTATTTCATATATTGACCCAACGGGAAAGTTGCCTTGGCTAATTATAGCTGTTGTAGCCGCTGTGATGTTATTAACACCGGTCGGTGGAGCGGTCGCACAAGTTGCTACTTCAGTGGTTAGTTATGCAGGCATGGCAGTTGCTTCTATATTTGATGAAGATATTAGGAACGATATGGATGCAATAGGATGGAATCCTTTTAATAGTGACGAAAAGACTGTTATTGATTCAAAAAAAGTTTCTTTTTATAAAGGAGCTCCTGTATTTAGGACCAGTGGTAATAGATCGGGGTCATTTTGTGCTATATTTTTAAATGAACAAGCAAACGTATCGGATTTGCGTCACGAATATGGGCATAATATTCAACAAATTTTAATGGGTCCAGTTAAATTTGCTTTAGCTATAGGTTTACCTTCTTGGTTAGAGTGGAGTGAAAGAGAATATTATGATCGCCCATGGGAAATTACAGCGGATATTTTTGGAGGAGTGTCAGAAAGACCTCATAGACAAGAAGATGTTATTAGAGGAAATTGGTATTTAACCGTGGCTACTTTATTTGGACCCGTTGCTTATTTCTTTTTGTTTGGAGAATATTAAGAATAAAGGTAATAAAAATGAGAAAAATGATTTTGGCTTTTATATGCATTATTATATCTTATACTTTAGTTGCTTGTGATTTTATGAATAAACCATTGAGAACTAAAATGATAAATTACTATAATGATGATTCGAATTATGTTGCTTTGTCTGGTGTTATAATCAACATTAGATATCTTGAAAAAAGCCAAGATACGATACTGAGAATAAAAATTTTAACGGAAGAAAACGCTTTTCCGTGTGATACAGAAACAAGCGAAACTGACTTCATTGTAATAGATTGGTCGGAAAAAATCTGCAATTTAAATGTTAATGATACAATTGATTTCGTTTCGGCTCCTTCTTATTTTTACGAAGGGCATAAATTGCCGATAATTTCAATCGAAAAAGACGGTGAAACACTTTTATCTTTTGGAGAAGGAAAAGAAATTTATCTAAACTGGATCAATACGACTTTTGAATAAAAACGCTTAGCGATTTAACTAATTTATTGGTTAACGATAAATTCTAAAAGTTCTTTTTAAAGTGTGCATAGTAAGCTTAAACAATTCGTAAAGAATTAACAGAAAAAAGGGTGTGTCTATCGTAAGATAGGCGCACTTTTTTTTGTTTTAGAAAAATATTGACAAAGGTGTTCAAAAAAAGTATACTTTTAATAATGGTATAAATTTCACATTGAATTTAAGTAGAAATGGTTTGCAAAACTCTTTGTCCCTTGGAAGAGCTTTTGGAAACGGCGCTAATGGCTTATATACTTCATCAGGGAATATTATTACATTTCACTATTTTTATATGTGGTAGGAAGATTACATGAATTCGATTGAAAAAAATATAATAAAACTTTTTTTAAATACAAGTGTGCCAAATGAATTTTTGAATTCGCCAGATAAAGCTTTGTTTGATGAATTTTTAAAAGGAAAATGTACCATATTTATAAAAAGTTCTAAAATTGATAATGATTCATTTTTAAAAATAGTATCTCTTAAGAATCAATTGAGTAAAGATATTAATTATCAAAATAATGAAAATGTAATATATTTTGATTTTATGAGACTGGTAATTTCTATTATGAAAAAATATTCATAATATGTATTAACACAAAATTGCGGAAGGTGTGTCTATCGTAAGGTAGGCACACTTTTTTGTTTTAGAAAAATATTGACAACGGCGTTCAAAAAAAGTATACTTTTAATAACGGCAATTTAATAATTAAAAACGTTTATGTTTATACGACTGGGGTTTTATCAACTTCACCGTTGCAAACGTTTAACTATTCTTACGATTTATCAACAGATAGGCTTTTAACTTATAACGGAAAAACTTGTTCTTATGATTCAAACGGAAACCCTACTAATTATCTTGGTAATACTACCACTTTTAACAAAGAGAACAAGCTTGCAAGTTTTAAAAAGCAAGGCGAGGCTAACGCCACTACCTTTACTTACGATGCAGAAGGCTTGAGAAAAACCAAAACAACGGCAAGCGGTGTTACCAAGCAATATAATTACTTTAACGGAACGCTCTATCGTGAGCAATATGTTCAAAACGGAGTTTCTCGTGATTTAAGGTTTATCTACACCGTAAGCGGAATCACAGGCTTTATTTTAAATGAAGAAAAATTCATTTATTTAAAGAACACTCTTGGCGATATCGTTGGCATTTTTAATGCGAGTGGAAACCTTCTTTGCCGTTACGTTTACGATGCTTGGGGCAATCACAAAGTGTTAAACGCAAGCGGTGTTGAAAACACTTCTGCAACGTTTATAGGTAACATTAACCCTATTCGTTACCGCGGTTATTATTACGATGCGGACTTAGGTCTTTACTACTTAAAATCACGTTACTACGACAGCGAAGTTGGCAGATTTATTTCGATTGATAAACTTGACTATTTAGCCCCAGAAACAATCAATGGATTGAACCTTTATGCTTATTGCTTGAATAATCCTATTTTATTCTTTGATCCATTTGGAAAGGAAGCTGAAATTTCAGTAAATTTTACTTTTTTTTCAGTTCTTAGTGTAAGTGGATGTATATTAAAAAGTGGTCAATATATTCCAAAAAGGAAATTTATTACAACATCGTCATATGGTTCAATTTCAAAATTTTTTTCCACTCATTGGAATAATTTCTTATATTTTGGTGAGCAATTTCTTGCTCATTCTGAATTATATTTAATAAAGTACAATGTGGATATACTTAAAGCTACGCCTTCTTCATTTACACTTATAGATGCAAGCATAAAATTAGTAGATGCGCATGTCAATTTTAATGATGAAGAATATATAGGAATTTCTTTAGGGAGTGCAAATGCTGGTGTAGTATTTGATTTTGAACAGTCTAAGTTTTCACTTGAGGCTCAAGCGACTTTAATTACCATAGGAGCATATTCCGAAAATATTAATGCGGAGATATTAATTGGTTCAATTGGAGGTAGTATAAAATTGGATAACGGAAGACTTAAAATCAGTTTTTCGTATGGAGTTGGATTTAGTTTAGATATCAAATTATTTTAAAGGAGTTGATTATGGATAATAAAAAAGAAATGTATTTAGCATTAATACCTTATTTTGGCTGGTTAATAGTTTTATTAAGAGGTTTTTTGACACTAAAAAAAGAAATCGGTTTTATTAAGGCTATATTTTATGTTTTTCTTTCTTATATACTCATTATAATTTTTGCTGTAATCATAATTAAAATCCCATTAAAATTTTTTATGGCGCAACAACTTACTGATATTGCAAATGTTGTTTTAATGATTATTTGCTCTTATTTCATTTGCTTATTCCCATCAATTATTATGATTGGGTTGCAGAAAAAATTCTTAAAACAATAATGTATTAGGTATTTATAAATATAATTAAACATATCGGTATTTTAGAGAATGAGTTCGGCGAAAACTGAACTCATTTTTCGTTTGAACTTTTGCGTTAAACGCCCTATTGACAAACTTTTTAGAAAAAGTTATAATTACTTTAACGGAAGGCTCTATCGTGAGTAGTTCTCTCAAAGTGGAAGTTCTTATGATTTAAGGTTTATAATATTTTAGTCAACAGTGGTATATATAATAAACCTCAAACGCAAGACGTAAATTTAGATTGTAAATTTTTAGATAACGCTTCTTATACAGTAATAGGAACAATAATATTGCAAGGTTTAGGGATTTTATGATGAAAAAATTGTTGGTTTTTGTTTTAACTTCAGCGATGCTTTTTAATATATGTGGATGCGCTAGGAATTATGAAGGGGCTATATATTATCATAGAGTAATGGATTATTTCTTTAAGTATGACCAAAGGGTTATTTTTCCGCCAACTTTAGATAATGTTCAAGAAGTTGTTGAGTTTCATGAATATTTATATGATAGGGAATATTTAGGTAGTGAATATTATTTATCTGCAATTTATGATGAAGAAAATTTTGAAATTGAATTGAACCGTTTGGCATCTTTATCATCACGCGGTAGATATGACCCAATACCTGTATTTGTTGATACAATTCACTTTAATTATCCTGCATTTCTTACAAGATATAGAAATCCATATACTCATGAAAACGAGAAGTATAAACATCGTGCTTTCGAATATGCGCTTATCGATTATGAAAAAAGAAACGTAATCTATGTGTATCTTTATGATGTTTTATATGAAGACGTATCTTTTGATAAAAAATATTTGCCAAAAGATTATTTAAGTAAAGAAGATGATTTTTATTTTGATATATATTTTATGGATATGGAAGAGTATAACGAGTTTATATCTTCGCAATCAAGCAATTAGTAGTGTATTGAGATTTTAGCATTTTTGTTAAAACTGTTTTATAAATTAACAATTTTTAATAACCTATATAACAAGGTGGGCGAGAAATCGTCCACCTAAAATTTTTGTTAAAATTAAGCGTTAAACGCCCTATTGACAAACTTTTTAGAAAAACATAAAGAAAAAGAACTCGAAAAATCGAGTTCTTTTTGCTTTCTATTAGTCGTTATTATTATCTTTTAAACTGTTGCCAAGGAACACACCGCCACCAAAGCCGAGTTTTTTCTTTGGGGCTTGAGTTTCATTTGAACTTGAAGAACGTTCTTTTTTATTAAAAGATTTCTTTTCGAAGCCTTTGCCACCTTTTTTGAAATCTCTTCTTCTATGCGCGTTCTCGTCGTAATTATCGGGAACGATAGCAATATATCTATTAGGCTCTTTACCTTCCGAAACCGTTTTAACGCCTTCAAAATCAGCAAGCGCCGAGTGAATAATTCTTCTTTCGAACGGATTCATTGGTTCTAAGGTTAACTTTCTCTTTTGCTTAATTGCTTTGTTAGCAAGTTTTTGAGCGAGAGAAATTAGCGTTTGTTCTCTTTTTTCGCGGTAGTTTTCGCAATCAACAACGATGCGAGAATATTCTTCCCTTTCGGTGTTATAAACAGCGGAAGCAAGGGTTTGAATAGAATCTAAAATCTCACCGCGATAGCCAATTAAACTTGAAGAATCGATAGTGGTTAGGTTGAAAACAATTTTGTCTTCTTTACCGGTTGTAACCTCGATAGTGGTTGGCACTTTAATAAGTTCAAAAAGCCCGTCTAAAAATTCTACTACTTTATCAGCCTCGGTTTTTTTCTTTGAAACTAAAACTCTAGCGGGTTTTGCGCCCATACCCAAAAAGCCCTTAGAGCCTTCTTCAATAACGGTAACGTCAGCCGATTCAAGGCTAATGCCTAAGGTTTTTAAACCAAGGTTTATAGCGTCTTCAACGGTCTTTGCTGTAAATTCATTATTCATAAAAATCTCCTTTATTTTCTAAAACGCTTATCTCTAGAGGCGATTTCAGCCTCAACTTCCTTGTTAAACTTTTTCTCCACGAAGAAGTTAATTATCAAGGTTGAAGTGGTAGATAAAAGCGAACTTACTATCATATAGATTGAGAACGAAGAGTTATAAATAAACGCGAACACACCAAACATAATAGGCATCATCCACATCATCATTTTTGAACTTTGGTTGGCTCTGCCGTCAACGGTGGAAAGTTCGTTCATTTCCTTTTGGCTGTTCATAGCGATAATTTGCGATAAAAGCATTATGCCGATAGATAAAATAACCAAAATGAGATATCCGTTAGGCGCTTGCTTCTCTTCGGTTAAATTAGCGGTAATTTCTTCGAACTGCTCTTGCGCGCTTTCCGCTGAAACAAGTTCTAATTTTGCATAAAACTCATAATCTGAGAAGTTTTCAGGAATAGGGTGTTTCCAAGGAAGGTCAGGCATCCAAAGGTTTTTAACCCATAAGAAACTGTTTTTATTCTCTTCGTAATATTTCTTAGAAGCATCTCTTGCGTCGTTTAAAACTGTTTCTTCCGCAAAATTATCAAGCATATAGGTTACGACTTTATTCAAAAGGTCGTTTTTTACTTGCTCTTCGGTAACGCCATCGGCATATTTTGAAAGGTTGCAAGAATAGGTGTTAGTTTCAGCGTTATAAATTAAGTCTTCATTATCGCCAATCTTAACGAGGTTAAACCCGTTGTTAGAAAGAGAAGAAACAATTTTACCTAAGTTATCAACGCTATCTATCGAATAAACGCCAACTTTTTGGTTTTCCGCTGATGGCGTTTGAGAAACACCATTATCTTTTAAAACCTTAAAATAATCGTTAGAAAAGGCGTTAATTTCGTCAAGATAACAACTTATAACTTTTCCGTTTTCGTCTTTTTCTTTAACGACGATTGTATCGTCATATTGAACGATAGCGTTAGTGTAACTTTCGCTCATTCCGTTCATAAGCGATAAAGAAGTGTAATGCGAGTAATTGTTAAACTGAGTTATAACAACGATAAATAAAACAATGGTAACTAGCATAGGCAAGCAAGAAGACATCATAGAATAGCCGTTCTTTTTATAAATTGCTTGCATTTTTTGCGCGTAAAGCGCTTGATTGTTTGCGTATTGACGTTGAAGTTTTTCAAGTTCTGGCTTCATTTTCTTCATTTTAAGCGAGTTTTTCTTGGTAGAAACCCTCGAATAAATATCAAGAGGCAACGTTAAAAGTTTTAACGCAAGCGTGAAAATGATAATACCAAGCCCAAGATTACCAAAGCCTTCGATGATAAACTGAATAACTTTTGCAAGCCAATTAAGTTCAAAAGGCATACCAAATCCTTCAAAAATTTGGATACTAGTCGTTAATAGAGTGGTCATAATTTCCCCTTATGATTTTAAAAAAGAATAAAAGCGGTCATAAAAAGACCGCAAAAAAAGAATAGAAAACCAAAAATTTAATTTATTATAAAAGCCATTTAACCACGCTCTTTTTATCGGGAACGGGGTCAAAACCACCGCTAGATAAAGGGTTACACTTAATTAACCTTTTAATAATTAGCAGTGAGGCGTAAATAAACGAATGTTTAGAAAGCGCTTCAAGCGCGTATGACGAGCAAGAAGGCGTGTAAACACAGCGATTAGGAAATGCAGGCGATATAAACTTTTTATAACCCTTAATCATCCAAACTAACAACTTTTTCATCATTTTCTATAATAAGATTTTCTTTTTTTAATAGATATTCGACCGCTTTAGAAAACTCGCTAAACGAATAATCGTTATTTTCTTTAACTCTTGGCAGAAAAACAATAAGATAACTTTCTTTAATTTTTGGAATAATAGGAATATAAACTGCCCTTAATAATCTTTTAATTCTGTTTCTAACAACCGCATTGCCGTGTTTTTTACTAATTGAAATACCTAACTTTGTTTGGCCTTTTCTAACTTTAAAATAAAACATAGAAAGGCAACTAGTATAAGCGCGTTTTCCTTTATTAAAAACAAGGTCGAAATCATGCTGTCTTTTTAATCTGTTTTCCACTAAACTTAAACTTTAAGTTAAAACTTAAAAAAATAGAATTTACGCTAAATTAAGCAGAAAGTTTATGACGACCTTTTGCTCTTCTTCTCTTTAAAACGTTTCTTCCGTTCTTTGTTGCCATTCTCTTTCTAAAGCCGTGAACTTTGCTTCTTTGTCTTTTTTTAGGTTGATAAGTTCTTTTCATAATTGTTCTCCAAAGGCGTTGTGCCTAATTTTATTTTTATAAAGCAAGGTTGATTTTACTTTGTTTTTTAAGTTTTGTCAACCAAATTTAACTGTTTTATTTATAATAAATAAATTATACTACTTTTAACCGCTAATTCTAACAGGTAAAATAAGATATAAATATTCGTCGCTATTATAAGGTTTAATAACGCAAGGGGCGATTGAAGTGTTTAAGTTAAAACTTACGAATTCATCTTCGATAACTCTTAAACAATCAATCATATATTTAGAATTGAACGCAATAGTTAAGTCGTTTCCTTCAAGGTTTATTATAACGTTTTCTTTAACGTTACCCATATCACTCGTTGAAGATACGTCTAAATAATTTTCTCTAATATCTAGTTTAATAATGTTTTTCATAACCTTGGCTACGATTGACGCTCTTTCAATAGAATTGAAAAGATTATTTTTATTAACTCTAAATACCGTTAAATATTTTGAAGGAACAATCTTTTTGTAATCTATATATTCACCTTCTAACAATCTCGTTGTGAAAATAGTGTTATCAACTTCAAGCATTAAAGAATTATCTTGAATAATAACTGTAACGTTTTCTTCTTCTTTTTCGATGAGCCTTGTAATTTCAACTAAAGCGCGCGATGGAACGATGGCTTTAATATCGCCGGTGCACTCGTTAATAGGCTTTTTGCAAACGGCAAGGCGGAACCCATCAAGCGCAACGCAAGTTAAAGTATCACCTTCAACTTCTAAAAGGCAACCTTTTAAAATAGGTCTAGAATCGTCTTGAGAGCAAGCAAAAGAAGTTTTGTTTATGATATCTTTAAAATCTTTTTGCTTAATAACAAACGCATTTTGGCTTAAATTTTTCTTAATTTGAGGGTATTCGTCGCTAGGAAGCGCTGAAATTAAACCTTCAGAACCCGAATAAGAAATTTTAAGTTTGTTATCGTCAGTAATATCAAGTTCAATATCGTCTTCAGCCTCAAGTTTTTTAGTAAACTCAGCGAAAAGTCTTCCCGGAATTACGGCTTCACCTTCCATATAGGTTTCTGCTTTGATAGTTTTTTCAATGGCAATTTCCATATCGGTAGCCGTTAAAGTTAAATTATCACCCTTGCATAAAATCTTTATGCCTTCAAGCAAAGGATTTGTAGTTTTAGTGCTAACCGCTTTAACAACTTTTTGAATAGCATTTGCTAAATCTTCGCCTTTAACTATGGTTTTCATACGCCCTCTCAATGATAGAATATATTTTTATTTTTTTTAGTAGTAATAGTAGTAGGCTACCGTTAATTTGTGGATAGTTTTTTAAGGCATAAATTTTTGCCCATAAAATGGAATTTTTTATGACTTTTAACTTTAAAAAACAACAAGGATAACCCGTTGATAACACCATTAACAAATAGTTTATAACTCAAAAGTTATCAACGCTCAAAATTTGCCGTTAATGATATTATATAATAACTGATATTATTATAAATAAAAAGCGGTAAAAAATCAATAAAAAATAAAAGTTTTTAAGAAAAGTTTTTAAAAAAATAAGTTGTCAATATATTTTTCCATAACGTGGAAAACTTTATGTTGATAATTTATTGAATTGTTCATAAGATTGTGTTATAATTTGCGTATGAAAAAATTAGAAGATTTTGAATTTTTAAATAACAATTTTTCATCTTTTGAAATTTTTAAAACGCTAATTTTAGAAGAAGGAAAAAAGTTTAATATTACGAGCATTTTTGACGAAGAAGATATTTTAATTAAGCATTTTTTCGATAGTATTTTTTGCCAAAAATTTTTGAAAGAAAATGCTAAAATTATCGAAGTTGGCTCGGGTGGCGGGTTTCCGTCAGTTCCACTAAAGATTGAAAGAGGCGACTTAAACTTTACGCTCATTGAAGCAACTAATAAAAAATGCAACTTTTTAAACCTTGTGAAAGAAAGATTAGGCTTTCAAAATTTTTCAGTTTTTAATATGCGTGCTGAAGACGCCGGAAAAAGTGAAGAGTTTAGAGAGAAATTTGACTATTCTATCGCACGCGCGGTTGCGCCACTTAATATTTTATTAGAATATTTATTGCCGTTAGTTAAAGTTGGTGGCTACGCCGTTTGTTTAAAAGGCTCAAGTTTTGAAGAAGAAATTAATAATGCTAAAAACGCATTTAACGTTTTAGGTGGAGAGATAGAAACGGTTGAAACTTACGCTCTTCCTAAAGATAAAGGCGAAAGAGCCGTTATAATGGTTAAAAAGGTTAAATCAACGCCGAATAAATATCCTCGTGGTCAAGGGAAAGAAAGAAAATGTCCGCTATAATAGAAAATTTTAACAAAGAAAAAGCCGTTGCGTTTAGCGGGCATAGAATAATTAAAAAAGATTTTAGCGTTGATAATTTAAAAATAAAAATTGAAAAAAAAATAAATGAAGGCTTTGAATTTTTTCTCGTTGGTATGGCGCTTGGGTTCGATACGCTCTGCTTTAAAATTTTAAAGCAAATAAAGAAAGAAAAGAAAGATAAAAACATAAAAATTATTGCTTGCGTTCCTTGCCCCGAGCAAGATAAATATTTTAAAAAGAGCCAAAGGGAAGAATATCAAAAAATGCTAAAAGAGGCTGATAGCGTTGTTTTAGTTTCGCCCGCTTACGACGAAGCGTGCATGCGAAGAAGAAATGTTTTTATGCTAGATAATTCTTCCATTTTAATAGCCTATCTTTACTCAACGTTTGGTGGCACGTATTTTACAGTAAAAACCGCCGTTGAAAAAAACTTAACAATAGAATATCTAAAATAGAAAAAACCTGCCTATAACCCCGTTATCGGCAGATTTTTTGTTTCAAAATCAATTTTTCTAAACCGCTATTGACAAACTTTTTAAAAAAAGTTATACTTGTTTTAGATAATAATAAACGAAAGGTTATTAATGAAATATGGGTAAAATGTTGAAAAATAGTTGTAAAAATTTATTGTTTTTACTTCTTTCTATAATATATACGGCAATTATAATGCTAATATATTTTTTGTTTGAATTACCCCAAAATGTATTTATAATTGCATTAATAATATCATTAAGTCCATTTTTAATATATTATGGAGTTGGTTTTTATTGGGTTTTTCAAACTGTTTTAATTGATGAAAAAGGAATAACTTTTTATTTGTTTAGGAAAAAATTAATAAGTTTTTTGTGGGAAGAAATAGAAAGGATTTCTATTCAAAAATATAAAATTAGCTCGTATTTAATAAAAATACATAATTCAAACAAATATTACAGTATTGATTTGACAAAGAAAATTAAATATTTAATGGAAAAATACGCTCTAACTAAAATGACGGAAGCTAAGAAATAACCTAAAAAAATAGGTTAAGGTTATTTAATTAGCGATTACAATTTTTTTTGCATTTTTGAAAATTTTAATTGAAGAATATGAAGAAGCATATTTCATTGAAGATATAGAAAAATGTTTAATAAATATTAAAAATTAATAAAAACTTGCAAAGAGCGTGTTTATCGTAAGGTAGGCACACTTTTTGTGTTTTAGAAAAATATTGACAAAGGTGTTGTTAGCCTTTATACTTAAAGAAAGTTCTTATAGAAAATCGGGGTGGATTTTTGAAATTCTCAGTTAAAAAGTTCTCAATATTTTTATTAGTTTCGTTTGTTTTAGTTTTTATGCGTTTTTTTATTATCTATATTTTCCCAATGCATAAGTTTGTTGTGTTTAAACCATTTAAAGAAGTAATAGGCATAATTTTGCTTGGTTTACTTTTATTTTTACCATCACTGGTTGCTATAAGCGTTGGGTATGGATTTACTAAAAAGAAGTTTTTACCTCAGGCGATTTGTTTTATTTTAGCCATAGTTACTTGTTTTTTTAGTTATTATTATTTTTTTTCAGTAGAATTTTTTGGACGCTTTAGCTATAGCGAAACGACTTTAATTGAAAATTATTTAGTTTTAGATAATGAAGACGCTATGAAAAATGATGTTTCTCACTTCCCTAAAAAAGAAGAGTTTGAGAATACTCAAAACGCTGAATATTATTATCTTTACGATTCGTTTAATGCTACAATAAACGTTGTGTTAACGCTATCTTTTGATGAAGAAACTTATTTGGTTGAAAAGCAAAAGGTTTTAGATGAGTTTAGCGAGAACGAACAAGTTCTTGAAAATGGTGAGTTGAAAATTGTAGTTTATTATTACGTTGCGCAAGATCCATACGAAGAGACAGAGTTCATTGATAGAAATATTTGTTTAAACGATAATGAAAAAACAATTTGTTATTACGTTTACGAAGAATGGGGATTCTAGCAAAAAACAGAAAGAGCAAGAGTAAAGGAAGCAAATCCTTTTATTCTTGCTCTTCTTCGATTTTATAGATGAATTGATGCTGACGCATCATGAATTGGCTTCGTCATGATTTCTCGCTTCGCTCCATGAATTGAATTGCAACCAATGTGCCCAAAGGCACAATTCACGCCGCAGGCAATTCATGAAAGCATAGCTTTCAATTCACGCAACCGCAAGGTTGCAATTCATTGCGTGTTCTCAGTTAAGAGAATCACGCTACCTCTTCACTCTTCACTATTACTTATTCACTAAAAAATAATGCCGAGAGCAAAACGCTCTCGGCATATTTAAGTTAAGCTTATTATGCTTTTGCTACAAACGTAATAGTTAAGTAGTTAAGGTAGTTTTGAGAAGCTGTTGCAGCAATTTGAACTGAACCACTTGCAGAAAGTGTAGCGGTATAGATGAAAGCTTGGTTAGCTGAGTTAGCTTCGTCTTTCGTAACGGTTTGGTCAGCGCCGTCAAGCGTTACAACTGAAGCAACGTCACTATAAGAACTAATGGTGATAACTGCATCGAATTGAGTTTCGTCAAATGAAACGTCAAAAGAAATAGTATCATCGTTCTTGAATTCTAAGTATCCGCTGTTAGAATAGTTTGAACCAGCGATTGTGAAGTTATCTTGAGTGCCTGTTGCGGTGTTGTCAGCCCACTTAATAACGTTATCAATGCCAGAGATTGAATCGCCGTGGAAAACTAAACCGGTGTCAACTGAAATGGCAGAAATTGCTTCCTTAGGGAAGGCTACTTCAAACGCGCCAAGGTAACCGTTAGCGGTTGCAGTGATAACAACTTCGCCTTCGCCAGAAAGTGCATAAACGTAAGGAACTGCGTGGGTGGTTTGCGTTTCGGTTGCAGTGGTAACTTCGTTTCCATTCAACGTTACAGAAACGTTGTTTTGACCGTTATAGAAATAGATATTTAACGAACTTGCACCAGCAACTTTGAACTTAATCGTTGCGCCGGTGTTGAACTTTAACCAGTTATCATTTCCGTTAGATTGTGCGCCAGTATAGGTAAAGTTATCGAGAGTAACTTCATCAGTAGTTTCTATCTTTGAACCGCCGTCTGGATTGTTGTGGTTATATGCATTAAAGCCAGCAGGGGTAGAGAAAGCACCGCCCTTATAGTTTACAAACGTATCTTTAACGATTCTAGTTTCATATTCGCACTTAGCGTAAATAATTGGGCTACATTCCGAAGTTCCACCACGAGTAATTCTCCAGGTTCCAGCCTTTGCAAGGTCGAATACGTAAACGATAGTGTTATCCGCTTGAACTTCTTCGCTTACAGGAGTTAAAACGGTTGTGCCGTCAGTTACGTTTGGAGTAGGGGTAACTAAAGTGCTGTGAGGTCCAACGATAATAGTTAAGGTTGCTTGTGACTTAGTAGTAGCAATGATAAGTTCGCCCTTACTATCAAGTTTTAAGCCCTTAGCAGTTGTAATTTCTTGACCTGCAAGGTTAGTAAACGTATAAGACTTGTCAATATCTTTCTTATTAGTAGAAGCGCCATAGCTGAAGTTTTCAATGCCTTGTGCGCCTGCTTCTGCTACCCAATCGTTATCGGTTGTATACCATTCGATTGCAGTCCATTTTGGATTAATTGGGTTACAAGTAAACGTTCCGGTTGCACCACTGCCGTCGCATGCGGTTGCAGTGAATGTTACAGTGCCTTCGTTCTTGAAAGTTACTCTACCGGTGTAAACGTCGATATCAGCGATAGTCGTGTCAGAAGATGACCATTTTACTGACTTGTTCGTTGCGTTTGTTGGAATAGCCTTTGAAGAAAGTGTGAGGGCAACGCCAACACATTCAAGGTTCGAACTAGAAGTTATTTCAAATGAAGTAGTAGCAGTATATTCAATGGTTGAATCGGTTGTTACTACAATCTTAGTGATATAAGTCGTTGCTTTAGCAGTGAGAACAACTGAAGTTGCGTTTTCGTCATAAACAGCGTAAGTGTTTAATACTTCTGCGCTTGTTGAGCCGTTGTTGAAGAACATAACGGCTTCGCCTTGAGTATCGGCTTTTGCTTCTAAAGTTCCAGAATAGTAACCGTAAACTTCAACGTAAGATTTTCCAGAAACAGGAATAGTGATTGTTGCATCGTTACCGCCACGGTAGTGTGGTTTGCCACTTTCAACAGCAAAGCCGTTGCAAAGTTCAGATTGATCTATAGAACCATCGAAAAGGTAAATAGTAGTTTCGCCAACTTCTTCGCCGTCTAAAATAGAAGAAGAATTATCAGCGTCAACTGACCAGCCGTTTTCAGCAATTAAAGCGTCAATATCCCAAAGATTTAAATTATCTTGTTCATATTTTTGCTTTCCGGTGTTATAAACTCTATTTAAAATAGTTTTACGTCCGCTAAATTCTTTTGCTACTGTATCAGCGTCTAAAATATCATCGTTTCCAGCATAGCCTAAAGAGGTTGCTGTTGCTTGGTCCATTTTCCAACCGATAACTGTTTTAGCAAATTCGGTTGCAATTGGGCTACCTTCCCAAATAGAAGCTTCAATATCTTCACAAGTTGTGTTAATGTAAGCAACTTGGCTGAAGTAACCTGAAGTCCAAGGCGTACGTGCAAGATAAGTTTTTTGCCCGTTTTCTTTTGCTTCAGCTGATTCTTTAACAGTTGAATTGAAAATAACTAAGCCTTTACCTGCTTTTGTAGAAATAGCCATTCTTGGAGCAGTAACACGTGATACGTGTGAAGATGCAGTTGAATCATATACTGATACGATTTCACACTTTTCATAAAGTGCAACAGTTCCTGCTTGTTCCATCCAAATAAAGTCAACGTCGCCTTCAATATAGCAACCATAGAACCATGCTTTACCAGCAGTTCTTAACGTATCTTGATATGACTTAAACGAGCAGTTATAAGCAACGGTATTACCCGTTGTGTCAGTTCCTAATACTTCTGCTTGTGTGTTAGAAGCCATGCCTTCAGCATTTGCTACCGCTCTAGTCCAGTCGCTCTTAAGAGTTAAGTTCTCAAGAATAATATTACCTGTTCCTTGAATTGCAATAAGGCTACGAGTTTTTAAGGTAGTCATATCAGAGCCGTGACCAACGATGATAACGTCTGCACCATATTTCGTAGGGGTATCACCAACGATTTTGATTGTTGCAGAGCCGTTATATTGAAGTCCGTTTTCTTCGTAAGTTCCTCTTGTAAGGGTGATAGTGAACGTTTCAGTAGAATCGGTTGGAATTGCTGCAAGTGCTAAAGCAATCGTATCGTAAGCCGTTCCGTTCATCGTAACGCTCTTATCAACTGCAGGAAGTTCTGGATCTGGAGTTGAAGGGTCTCCACTTGAACTATCGCCAGAGCCATCGCTAGAATTTCCACCATCCTCGCTAGATGAACCACCATCTTCACTAGATGAGCCACCAGCTTCACTAGATGAGCCACCAGCATCTTCGCTAGATGAACCGCCGTCATTAGAAGAGATTGACGTTCCATCATTAGATGAAGATGAACTTGAGTTTCCGCTATTGTTATTGCATGCTACTAGCGTGAACACTAATGTAATCGCAAGAACAAGCATCAAAAGCGTTTTTCTGTTCTTTGTCATTTTAACCTTCTCCTTAAAAAATTTTTATTCAAAAGCGTGTGGGGTAACACACGTTGAACTCGCTTTCTTATTATATGAAATTTTTAATATATTTATATAGTAACACATTACAATGACTTTTTCAATAGGCATTTGAAAATTTATTGTAAAAATTTTGGAAATTGCTTTTGCAAAAAATAAGCGTTTTTAATGGAAGGCTTTAAAAAACAAAAAAAGATAGCCCACTATACTTCGCATAAGGCGAAATATGGTGGGCTTTTCTTATCCTAAGATTTAAGTTGTGTTTTTAGCCTCGTGGCTAAAAGTTATATGCAAAACGAGTTTTGCGTTATATTGCGACTTTTAGTCGCAGTTATATTAAATAAATCCAAAACTTGCCATAAGGCAAATATCACTGCCGAAAGGCAATTTCACTCGTCTAAACGAATATCACAAATCCGCAAGGATTTATTTAGTTGCCTAAAGTCCCCTCGCGGGGACTTAGGCCTCAGGCTATCTTAATTATTGTTTAAAGACTATTTTTTAGCAAGGTTTTTATATTTTGCTAATCTTTCGTTATTTTCTTTTTCTGCTTTAGCAAACAATTCGTCAGCAAGAGCAGGTTGTGCTTTCTTGAGTGAAGCGTAACGAGTTTCGCCAAGTAAGAATTCAGAATAACTTTCAGTAGGGTCTTTAGAATCGAGTTTGAACGGATTTTCTTCAGTTCCAACAAGTTCTGGGTTGTATCTGTAAAGGTGCCAGTAACCACTGTCAACTGCTCTCTTTTCTTCAAGTTGAGAGTTGCTCATGTTAATACCGTGGTTGATGCATGGCGCGTAGCAGATAAGTAGTGATGGACCGTCATAGTTTTCTGCTTCAACGATAGCGTTCAAGAATTGTTGCTTGTTAGCACCCATAGCACATTGAGCAACGTAAACGTAGCCGTAACTCATAGCGATCATGCCAAGGTCTTTCTTCTTAACTCTCATACCGCTTGCAGCGAATTTTGCGATTGCGCCGGTAGGGGTTGACTTAGAAGCTTGACCACCTGTGTTAGAGTAAACTTCGGTATCGAGAACGAGAACGTTAACGTCTTCACCCATAGCAAGAACGTGGTCTAAACCGCCGTAACCGATATCGTAAGCCCAACCGTCACCACCGATGATCCAAATAGATTTCTTAATTAAGCAATCGCTTGAATCTTTAATTTCGGTAAGAACTGCTTTGAGTTCGCCACGAGCCGATTTGATTGCAGAAGGTAAAAGTTCGATAATTTGCTTAGAAGTTGATTTAGAAATATCAGCGTTCTTTCTATTTTCGAGCCATTCAGTGAATACTGCTTTTAATTTACCCTTAACGCCAAGTTCAATAGCTTTAGCGATTGTATCAGCAAGTTTAGCTCTTCTTTGACCGTAAGCAAGGTTAATACCGTAACCAAACTCAGCGTTATCTTCGAATAAGCTGTTAGCCCATGCAGGACCTTTGCCTTCAGCGTTCTTAGTGTATGGGCAAGTAGGAGAACTACCGCCGTAGATTGAAGAACAACCAGTAGCGTTAGCAATTACCATTCTATCGCCAAAGAGTTGAGTGATAACTTTAATGTAAGGAGTTTCGCCACAGCCAGCGCATGCGCCTGAGAACTCGAAGAGTGGCTTAGAGAATTGGCTACCCTTAACAGAAGTAATTTTGAACTTTTCAGTAGTGTCAACTGCTGGTAAGTTTTCGCTAAATTCGTAGTTAGAACCTTCTTCGTTGATAGATTGTTCGAACGGAACCATAACGAGAGCCTTTTCTTTTGAAGGACAAACGTTAGCGCAAACGCCACAACCCATACAATCAAGAGGTGAAACTTGAATTCTAAATTCGTAACCAGGCATACCTCTTAATGGAGATACTTTGTAAGTTTCAGGCTTTTCAATACCTTCAGCGTTTACTGCTGGGCGGATACAAGCGTGAGGACAAACGAAAGTACATTGGTTACATTGAATACAATTTTCAGGAATCCACTTAGGAACTTTAACTGCAACACCACGCTTTTCGAATTGAGTAGTGCCGGTAGGAACTGTTCCGTCTGGTTCAAATGCAGAAGAAGGAAGTTTGTCGCCTTCGAGAGCGATAATAGGGTGAACAACTTCTTGGAAGTATTTATCGTCAGCAAGCTTTGGTGCTTCAGCGCCTTCGGTTGCAGTAGCCCAAGAAGCAGGAATTTCAACTTTCTTTAATGAAGCGATAGCAGCGTCGATAGCGTCGCAGTTAGCCTTAACAACTGCTTCACCCTTCTTGCCGTAGGTTACTCTAACCTTTTCCTTCATGTAAACTTCAGCGTCAGCGTAAGGAATAATGTTAGCAATGTTGAAGAATGCTGCTTGTAAAACCATGTTTTGAGACTTAGGGCTACCAGCTTTTACAGCCACGCCTAAAGCGTCGATAACGTAAAGTTCAGCGTTCTTCTTAGCAAGCATATTCTTCATCTTTGCAGGAAGGTGCTTGTCAAGTTCGTCAACGCTCCAAGCGCAGTTTAATAAGAACTTGCCGTTTTGCTTTAAGTCAGTTACCATATCGTAACGAGTTACGTAAGATGGGTTGTGGCATGCAATGAAGTCAGCCGCGTCAACAAGGTAAGACGACATAATAGGCGTATCACCAAAACGAAGGTGAGATACGGTAATACCACCAGACTTCTTAGAGTCGTAGAAGAAGTAACCTTGAACGTATTTATCAGTGTGGTCACCGATAATCTTGATAGAGTTCTTGTTAGCACCAACAGTTCCGTCAGAGCCTAAGCCGTAGAACTTGCAAGATACAGTGCCTTGTGGTGCTGCGATAACTTGTTCGCTAAAGTCAAGTGAAGTGTTAGTAACGTCTTCGTAAATACCAACTGTGAAGTGGTTCTTTGGCTTGTCTTGTTCTAAGTTCTTGTAAACAGAGTAAACCATTGAAGGGTTGAACTCTTTAGAACCTAAACCGTATCTACCGCCAACAACTTGGATGCGCTTCTTAGATTCTAAAAGTGCAGTGCAAACGTCGAGGTAAAGTGGTTCGCCAAGTGAGCCAGGTTCTTTAGTTCTATCTAAAACAGCAATCTTCTTAGTGGTTTTAGGAAGAGCCTTCAAGAATGCCTTCGTAGCGAAAGGACGGTAAAGTCTAACTTTTAATAAACCGTATTTCTTGCCTTCAGCATTGAATTTGTTGATTGTTTCTTCAACTGCTTCTGCACCGCTACCCATAATAACGATAACGTATTCAGCGTCAGGTGCGCCAACGTAGTCGAAGAGGTGATAACTTCTACCGGTAAGTTTAGAAACCTTATCCATCATCTTTTGAACGATAGCAGGAGTTGCTTCGTAGTAAGTGTTAGCAGTTTCTCTGTTTTGGAAGTAAGTATCAGAGTTTTGAGCAGTTCCTCTTTGAACAGGGTTTTCAGGGTTTAATGCTCTCTTTCTAAAGTCTTCGATATCTTTCATATCAACTAAAGACTTCATTTCGTCGTATTCGATAGCGTCAATCTTAGAAACTTCGTGGCTAGTTCTAAAACCATCAAAGTAGTGAAGGAAAGGAACTTTAGACTTTAAAGTTGCAAGGTGAGCAACTAAACCTAAGTCCATAACTTCTTGAACAGAGTTAGATGCAAGCATTGCAAAACCAGTTTGACGGCAAGCCATAACGTCTGAGTGGTCGCCGAAAATGTTGAGTGAGTGAGCGGCTAAGGCTCTTGCACTAACGTGGAAAACGGTTGGCAATAACTCACCAGCGATTTTATACATGTTAGGAATCATAAGGAGTAAGCCTTGGCTAGCCGTGTAAGTAACGGTTAAAGCGCCAGCGGTTAACGAGCCGTGAACAGCGCCTGCTGCACCACCTTCACTTTGCATTTCAGCAAGGCGAAGTTTTTGACCGAACATGTTTTCTCTTCCAGCAGTAGCCCATTCGTCAGCAACTTCTGCCATAGGAGAAGATGGAGTTATTGGGTAAATAGCCGCAACTTCAGAAAACGCGTAAGCAACGTGGCTGGCAGCGGTATTACCGTCAATAGTCATTTTTTTCATTTGAAACATATCCTCCGTTTCTTAAATTTTTTATTTTTAATTTTGGTGGGCAAGCATATTTTGAACGCTTACCGAATATTATTATAATTTTAATAATAATATAAGTCAAACAAAATGCTTGAATTTTGCAATTTTTTCTTAAAAAAGTCGTTTTTAGGCAACTTTTTGACTGAAAACTGCTAATTTTTGTAAAAATTTAGTCAAACTTTAGTTTAACCCACAAATCAGTCGATAAAAACTTGTTAAATTTTGGAAATATGTGCTATAATAATTGGTAGCGCAAATCTTTAAAGGGGGGAAGCCTAATGGATGCAATCGCAGTAAAAAACGTAAGTTTTAGATACGACGAAAACGAACCGCTCGTTCTCGAAGGGTTTTCTATGACCGTTGAAGAAGGCTCGTTCGTTGCCGTTCTTGGCAGAAACGCTAGCGGTAAATCAACGCTTGCAAAGTTAATTAACGGGCTTATAGCCCCACTTTATGGCGATATTGAGGTTTTAGGATACGACGCTAAAGACGAAAAGAACTTCTTTAATATTAGAAGTCAGTGCGGAATAGTTTTCCAAAACCCCGATAATCAAATGGTAGCCTCTATCGTTGAGGACGATATCGTTTTCGGCCCAGAAAACGTTGGCGTTCCTAGAGAAGAAATTAAAGAGCGCATTGAATTTGCGCTAAAAGCAACTGGCACTGAAGATTTTAGGCAGAAAATGGCGTCGAGGCTATCGGGCGGGCAAAAGCAAAGGGTAGCCATTGCCGGCGTTCTAGCGTTAAAGCCAAAAATTTTAATTTTAGATGAATCAACTTCCATGCTAGACCCTAAGGGGCGTGCTGAGGTCATGCAAGTCGTTAAAAGATTGAACAAAGACGGCATGACGGTTATTATCATCACGCACTATATGGAAGAGGTTGCCGATTGCGATAAAATTTACGTTCTTGGCAATGGCAAACTTTTAAAAGAAGGCACGCCTAGAGAAATTTTCGCCGACGATAAACTTTTAGAACAAGCAGGTTTAGAACTTCCCGTGCCTGCAAAAATATCAAGAAAACTTAAAGATTATGGAATAGATTTAGGTCTTACCATAACCAAAGAAGAGTTGAAGGAGAAGTTATGCGAATATCTGCAAAAGGCGTAAACTTTTCCTATAATAAAAAGGCGAAATTTAGAACGCTTGCGCTCGATAACGTTTCCTTAGAGATTTTAGAAGGCGAGTTTTTCGGCGTAATCGGGCATACGGGAAGTGGCAAATCGACCTTTATTCAGCACATAAACGCCCTTCTTCCACTGCAAGAGGGCGAAATGACGGTTGGCGAGTTTAACCTTAAAGTAAAAAAGAAAAAAGATAAAAGAAAGTTTAAAGATTTAAGAAAAAAAGTCGGCGTTGTGTTCCAATACCCAGAATATCAACTCTTTGCTCAAACGGTTTTTGAAGACGTTTCTTTCGGCATTAAAAACTTCTACCCCGAAAAAACTGACGACGAAGTTACCGAACTTGTTAAAAGCGCGCTTGAAAAGGTTGGGCTTAACTTTTTAGAAATTAAAGATAAGTCCCCGTTTGATTTATCGGGCGGTCAAAAAAGAAGGGTTGCGCTCGCTGGCGTTATTGCAGTCAACCCCGAAATTTTGGTTTTAGACGAGCCTTGCGCTGGTCTAGACCCTGCGGGAAAAACTGAACTTTGGAAACTTCTGCACGAACTTCACAGAACAACGGCAAAAACAATCATAATCGTCTCGCACGATATGAACGACGTTTGCGAGCATTGCACAAAAGCCGCGCTATTCTCTAAAGGGAAAATCGTATCTTGTGGCACGCCGAAAGAACTTTTCAAAAACGCAAGGCTTATTGAAGAGGCTAACCTTGAAGTGCCTGTAACGGCGTATTTAACCAAGGCTCTAAGCGATAAAGTTGAAATTGATTCGTCTTTCAAACTTGACGATTTTTGCCTAAAGTTAAAAGACACAATTTTGAAAAACGGCTAATAACGGGCTTATAGCCCCACTTTTTTAAAAAATTTAAACAAAAAATAGTTATTTATTTAATAATAAGGAAAGTAATTTAGTGTTAAACGACGTAGCGTTTGGGCAGTATTATCCGCAAGAGTCCTTCGTGCATAAGATGGATGCTCGTGCAAAACTTGTCCTTTTAATTGCATATATCGTGTTGATTTTCATCGTGAAGAACTTCTGGGGCTTTGTTGCCGCAGGAGCGTTTTTGCTAATCGCTATTTTATTTTCTAAAGTTCCCGTTTTAAAAGTTATAAAAAGCATACGTGCAATTTTGTTCATAATCGTTTTCACGTTCCTTATCAACATATTTCTTCACGAAGAAGAAGGCGCGGTGGAACTTGTTAGTTTTTGGGTGTTTAGAATAACCGATAAGTCGCTAACGTTTGCGCTTTTTATGGCAATGAGATTATCTTTCCTAGTTTTTGGTAGCGCAATTTTAACGCTAACAACAACCCCTGTTGCTCTCACCGACGGCATTGAAAGTTTGTTAAAGCCGTTAACCTTAATTAAGTTGAACGTGCACGAACTTGCACTCATTATGAGCATTGCGCTAAGGTTTATTCCAACGCTTATGGAAGAAACTGAAAGAATAATTTCCGCCCAAAAAGCAAGGGGCGCAGATTTCGAAAGCGGAAACGTTTTCAAAAGAATAAAAGCACTTTTGCCAATCTTAATTCCGCTAATCGTTTCGGCGTTCCGTAGAGCGGACGAACTTGGCGAGGCAATGGACGCCCGTTGCTATAGCGTAAGCCAAAAGCGCACCAAATATAAAAAGTTAAAATTTGGCGTTAGAGATTTAGTTGCAACCGTCGTTATGGTAGGGCTGTTCGTTGGCGTAATTTTCTTAAACGGGCTAGTGGTGGCGATAATATGATAGTCAAATTTACCATAAGTTATGATGGCACTAACTATTTCGGCTGGCAAAAGCAACCAAACAAAATTTCCGTTCAAGAAGTAGTTGAAGAAGCAATTTTTAAAGCGGTTGGCGAAAGGGTAAAGGTTACCGCGAGCGGGCGAACTGATACGGGCGTTCACGCAAAAGGTCAAGTTGCTCACGCTGATATTAACACTAAAATTCCCGTTGAAAAGTTAAGCGTCGTTATCAACGAGCATTTGCCAAACGATATTAAAATTTTAAAAAGCCAAAAAGCGGAAGATAATTTTCACGCAATAGCCTCAGCAAAAAAGAAAACTTACGTCTATTCACTTTACGTTAGCGAGGTTATAGAGCCACTTTTAGATAGGTTTAGCGTCCGCATAGACAAAATGCCTTGCATCGAAAAAATGAAAGATGCGTCAAAACTTTTTATCGGCAAGCACGATTTTTTGGCTTTTTCGTCAGTAGGCTCTAATGCAAAAACCACCGAGCGCGAAATTTACGATTTGCAAATTTCACACAGCGAAAATATGATAAAAATAAAAATCACGGGCAACGGCTTTTTGTATAATATGGTGCGAATTATCGTTGGCGCGCTTCTAGCGGTGGGGGAAGGCAAAATTTCTTCAAGCCATATCGAAAAAGCGCTAAAAGATAAAAAACGCATAAACGAGTTTAAAACAACCCCGCCTCGTGGCTTAACGCTTTATAGCGTTGAATACGATTTATAGTATCTGTTGCAAAGTTTTAAGAAAAACTAAAATTTTAAAGGCTACAAAAAGAAAAACTTTAAATTTGCTTGTGCGCTAATAAATTTTAGGCACAACATATTGTGATTGCTTTAAAATTTGGCGATAAAACAAGTAAAATTATATAAAAAATGCCGAAAAATGCTTGACTTAAATATAATAATTGTTTAAAATTACAAGGCACGTTTGAAAAATGGCAAAGTTTGGAATTAGCCCCTCTTAAATTTAGCCTTTATCAAACCGAATAAAATTTACGGAGAAATTTATGAAAACATATATGGCAAACTCCGCAACTGTAGAAAGAAAATGGTATGTGGTTGACGCTGCTGGCGTTCCACTAGGCCGTGTTGCATCTCAAGTAGCGGCAGTTTTAAGAGGAAAGAACAAGCCAACCTTCACTCCACACGTTGATTGTGGCGATTACGTTATCGTTATCAACTGTGATAAGGTTGTTTTAACCGGTAACAAACTTCAAGATAAACTTTATACTTACCACACCGGTTATATCGGTGGTTTAAAGCAAACCCCATATGCAGAAATGATGGCAAAAAAATCTGACGTTGTTGTTTTTGAAGCAATCAAAGGTATGCTTCCAAAGAACAGCCTTGGCAGACAAATGATTAAGAAACTTCGCGTTTATAAGGGCGCTGAACACAAGCAACAAGCCCAAATGCCTGAAGCACTCGAAATCGTTAGAAGATAGGAGGAATTTTTAAATGGCTAAAGCATCAAAGAAAAAGGTTCAATATTGGGGAACCGGTAGAAGAAAAAAAGCTGTTGCAAGAGTTCGTCTTATTCCGGGTGGCAGTGGCTCAATCATTATCAATAACAGAGGCATTGACGAATATTGCGCGCTTGATACTGTTAAATTCGTAATTCGTCAACCTTTAACCTTAACCGAAAAACTTTCTTCTTACGACGTTTTTGTAAACGTTCGTGGTGGTGGTTACACTGGTCAAGCAGGCGCAATCCGTCACGGTATTGCAAGAGCCTTAATCGTTGCAGAACCAGAACTTAGAACTATCGTTAAAAAGGCTGGCTTCTTAACGAGAGATCCAAGAATGAAGGAAAGAAAGAAATACGGTCTCAAGAAAGCACGTCGTGCTCCACAATTTAGTAAGAGATAATTTCAAATTGCTCGAAACAAAATGCTCAGCATACGCTGGGCATTTTTTGTTAGTTATGATTGCCCTTCGGGCAAGTTATAAGTTATGATTGTTTATTTACTTTTTTTATTGTTTATTGTATAATAGAACTAGCAAATAGTCTTAAATAAAGGTTGAAGGTTATGGAAAAAAAGGTTAAAATTAGAGTAGTTATAGCGTTAGTCGTTGCTGTTATCGCGCTAATATTATTGTTCCTTCCTAATATTATCTATTTATTCAAAGGGCAAACCTATTTTTTAGAAAATATCAACGATTATAATCTAACGCCTTTTGTTTACGGCGGAGAAATTAACTTAAGCGTTGGCGAAAAGAAGGAAACTGAGTTTTTTTCGCTTAAGGTAACAAGTTTTAACGAGCAAGAAAAAGAACTTAACTTTGAAATTAAAGGGAAGAGCAAATTTTCACTTGGCAGAGTGTGCTATTTTGAAAGTTTGAAAGAAAATAAAATAGATAAAACTCTAACCGTCAAAGCAAAAATCAATAACCAGTATTATCATATGGAAAGAAAATCGGCTGTTATAAAGCAAGGCAAAACGGATTTTATTTTCGTTTTAACGGCTGAAAATTTAGAGGGCTTGCAAGATTTTAGTTTTTGTGATATAATAATTAATGAATTCAAAAGAAAATAGTTTCGAGGTGATAAAATGATTATTAAAAATGGTGGCAAAGAATATTTATTTATGGGTTTAGGCTTTGGCTTAGGTATGGGCATTTATTTCTTTTTGTCAACGGGCCTTTTTATTGTTGCGCTAGTTTCGGCAATTTTTGCAGGCGCAATGTTCGGTGGGTTAATGGCTTTAGTAACAAAGCACCCCGAAAAAGCGTTTAAACAAATTCGAGAAGAAGTGTTAAGCCAAAACCAAGCAATTTGCGAAGGCGTTGTAACCTTTGGTTTTTCTAACGGCTGGCTCTTTTTGTTTGAAGATAGCCTTCTTCTTTATCGCAAAAAAGCAAAAGACGGCAACTTAAAAACGGTTATCGATTTAAAAACCGTTAAAAATTTCGCAACCGAACAAAACGCAGTAGTTTTGTTCACTGAAGAAAAAGCGCACAAGTTTATGGTTGCAAAACCACTAGTATGGGCGCAATTTATCACAACGCAGTTAAACAAAATAAATGGTATCAACGAGCAAGTTATTCCACAAGCAAACACGGTTGATGATAGTATCGACGAATTTTAAAATTAAAAAAGAGCAAACGAGCAAGATAAAATCTTTGCCGTTTGCTCTTTTTTTTGTTAATCAAGTTTTTGCAGATTTTATTTTAGCGTTAAAGAAAACCACGCGATAACGGTGTTATAGCGTGGTTTTTGCATTAAAGTTCTAATTTTAAGTAGCCTTCTTTAATGAGGTTTTTCTTTCTCATAAACTCGCTAATTGCTAAGCAAATAACAGCAGGCAAAACAATGCAGAAGCCTAAAATTAGCAATAGAACGATAATAGGCGAAGTGCCGGCGTTAGTCATAGTAAAGTAAGTTTCAATAGGTCCAACAAGCCCAGCCGTTCCCATACCGCTACCAACGGCGGAAGAAGTCAATCCCAAAACTGCGCCAATCGGTCCTAAAATTGCCGATGCGATAACAGGTGGCAACCAGCAAATAGGGTGCTTTAGAAGGTTTGGCATTTGAAGCATAGAAGTTCCAACGCCTTGAGCAACCAAGCCACCGAACTTGTTTTCTCTAAAACTCATAACGGCAAAGCCTATCATTTGGCAACAGCACCCGATAACCGCGCTACCTGCCGCGATTCCAGATAGCCCTAGCGATACGCCAATGGCTGCGGAAGATATTGGAAGCGTTAAGCAAATACCCATAAGAACGGCAACTAAAATTCCCATAAGAATAGGTTGTTGTTGAGCCGAAGTGTTAATAATATCGCCAATGAACGTCATAAACGAAGAAATTGGCGGACCAACCAAAAGTCCAATTATGCTACCTGAGAAAATAGCAACGATTGGCGTTACGATAATATCAACCTTAGTTTTTTTCGAAACTAACGAGCCAACCTCTATTGCAACGAAACTTGCAACGAACGCGCCAAGAGGTTCACCAACCGAAACAAGTGTTGTTAGCGAGCCGTTGAAAACAATGGTAGGCGATGAAATAATTTTGGAAGCAAACGCACCAATCATACCAGCAACGCCACCAGATATTGCAACGAGCGGGTCTTTTTTAAGTTTGTAAGCAACCCCAAGCCCAATACCTGCGCCCATTAAAACTTTAGCAAAAGTTCCAACAGCGTTTAAGTAGTAGCCGACTTGTCCTCCAACAAGCGTTCCCACTTGGCAAATAATCGTGCCAATAATAAGCGTGGCAAAAAGCCCCGTAGCCATGCCCGAAAGCCCGTCTATAAAAATATAGCGAAGAATCGAGCCAATCGGTCCTAAAATTTTCCGTTTTTCTTTTTTAGCCATAAACCTTTTCCTCTTCGTATAATTTTTAAAGGATGACTAAATTTTAGCAAAGAAATATATCAATGTCAAACCAAATGAAAAACTGCAAAAAATTTGATATAACTTTTAGTTATGAAAGGTATCAAAAATAGTAAAATTAAATTTTTAAAAACAAAAGGTTTTCGTTTGCAAAACTAAAGTTAAAGTTGTAAAATAGCGTGGTATTGAAATCCAGTTCATCATTTTCCCCCTTATCATATTATAACAACGGGCGGTTTGCTATAGGCAGACCGTCCGTTGTTTTCGTTAAAAAGTCGATTTTTAGATTAAAAAAAAGGGCTTGTAAGATAAAGCCCTTTTTGTGTTGAAATTTAGTAAAACCATAATTTAAAAGTTACAGAGTATTCTGGTTTTTGAGAAAACGAAATTTTAAGCTCAATTTCTTCTTGCAACGAAAGCCCCGTAACGCTAAAACGCGGGAAGCCCTCGTCTTGGTCAATAAAATTAACCGAGAGTTTTGTTTGGTCGAAATTTAGTTGGTAACTATCTTTAGTAGTTATAAGTTGATGTGAGCCGACTGTTCCGTTTTGACCATCGTTTAAGTGCCGTCTTATTACGTTAAGCTCAAGAACTAATTCGCTACTTGCCTTGTAATAATAAAGAGTATCCTCTTTCTCATCAGAGCGCAATGTTTTAATATGAACCTTAGTTTGGTTAGATATTTCCCACATAGTTGCTTCAACGCCAACAACGCTAGGAAAAATGTCGTTTCCTTCTTGTGAAGAACTAATATTTAGGCTTGAACTTTCGCTGTTTTCATTGCTTTGGGAATTGCTATTTTCCGCTTGCTTGCAAGAAGTTATGGAAAGAAGAAGGGTGAAAACAAGCAAAACGGCTAAAAGAATTCTAAATTTTTTCATATTTTCTCCCTCCTAATAACAACTTAAAAGATTTTGTATCTTCATTTAATAAGACAATTATCTCACATATTTTATTTCATTTTTTCATTTTTTATAGGCTGTTTTTCTTTTGTGAATTTTGTTAATGCAAAATATAAAATCGTGCCTAAAATACCAACGCAAACTATTTCTCCAAGGGCAATAGTGAAAACGTTAAAAAAGTAAAATTCTTTAAGGTCTGTTACGGCAAGAAACGTGAACGGAATTATAATTGCGTTAAACAAAACGGGGGCGAGAGCGCCTAAGAAAAGTTTTAAAGGCGTGTTTTTGATAAATTTTCCGCATAGCGCCGTAAAAAATGATGCTAAAAGCGTTGCAAAAGTTCCTAAAACAATATCTAAAACGCCGTTTCCAAAAAAGTTTGCAATAAAGCAACCGAGCGTAACGCCGATAGCGCACTCGGGAAAAATAAGTGGCAAGATGCAAAGCGCCTCGCTAAACCTAAACTGAATAGGTCCATAAGATAGTGGCGCAACGGCAATGGTTAAAATGGCGTAAAGGGCGGCGGTTATGCCTGCTCGTGCTAAAATAACCGAACTTTTGTTTTTCATAATTTCTCCAAAATAAGCAAAAATTAAAAAGTGGCTTAAAACAAAAGCCACTTCAATTAACAATAAACAATATTAAAAAGTAGCCCTAGTTTTGTTTAGCGACAGGATGGTACAAGCGAACTGTCGAAATAAGTTATTGCTATTATACACGAAAGTTTTGGTTTTTGCAAGCGTTTAAAAAGCATGAAATAAAAATTAAGAACGCAACAAAAAAGGCTTTAAGAATTTCTCAAAGCCAAATTTTGTTTAAGTCTTAAGATAAAAATTTTATCTTTTAAGTTTTAAAATTAACATTTCGTTTTTTTACCATAAGCCTTAAAAACTAGGCTATAAGCCCGTTATCTTATGGTTTTAGTCAGCAACTCTTTTGAACGGGCGATAGTTAAAGCAGAAGAAAATCACCCAAAGGCTCGCTATACCAACAAGCGCGTAAACGATTCTTGTAAAGACGGACATTGCTCCAAATAAAAAAGCAACGAGGTCAAAAGCAAGCGTGCCAACTAAAAGCCAGTTAAGCGCGCCGATAATAACGAGAATAAAAGCAATAATAGTAGTTATTTTCATAAAAAACCTCCCTTATGCCTTTATTATGCACCAAATTTTTAAGTTTTATTCTTTAACTAACTCGATAACGAATTTATCAAAGTCAACGCTTTCAATAAAATCGCTTTTAGTAAACTGCACGAAGTTAAATTTTGCAAAATTAAAAATATGCGTTTTAATAATTATTGGGGTGGGCAAATCGAGCGAGTGGCAAAGCGTTGAAACGTAGTCGTAAAAGAGCGAATAGTCCATAACGTTTGCGCCCGTTAAATAAGTTTTATGTTTTAAAATTTTGTTGTTTTTAACAACCTTTCCCCAAAGTTTAATCATAACGCCACCTAATTTTTGCCTATTATACCACAATTAAGTTTTATAGTAAAGAAAACTTAAGCCAAATAAAAAATCTTTTTATCGCTTAAAAAGAAACAGTCTAAAAAACGAAAAAAGTGGGCTATAAGCCCACTATCTTAAAAAATCGCGGTATTTGGTTTTATAATTTTTTCGTCTTTTTGGCTGTAAATTAAAAAGTGAAAACCAAACCCGTCTTTTCTAAAAAGGCTTTTTGGCACGAAAAACGAAAGCCCTAAAAACTTTTCGGGAATAGCGTCTTTTTTGCTTTCAACGCCCAAAACAAAATAAGCCGTTTCAAAAGCTTCCACTTCGCCCAAAATAAAGTGCTTGCCGTCTTTTAAAACTTTGCAAAACTTGCCAAAGGGAATAACGCTTCTAAGTTCTAAAAAAGGCTCGTTTTCCAAAAGAGCGTTTTCAACTAAAGTTTTTAGTTTGCCACTTTTTTCTCTTTTTTCGAAAGAGATAAGATCTGCATCATCTTCTCTTTGGTTCTCACCGCTCCCTTTATTTTCTTGGTCGCTTTTATTTTGCTCTTCAATTTTAGCATCAAAATCACTGCGTGGCTCTTTTCCATTTTCCTTTTCAAACTCAAAATAATTTTCTTGGGCGATAGCCTCGTCATCGTAAACGCCTAAAAACTCGTCGTGTTTGTTTTCGCTTGAAGGCTCGGTCTTTGCGTTCGTAGCGTCAAGTTGGTCGTCTTGCGCTTTAGGCTCTAAAAGATTTTGTTGTTTTTCAAACTCTAAAAACGCAAGATAAAACTCTACGACTTCATTTTTAGTAACGCTTTTTCCGCTAGAGCCGTAAAACAGAAGTTCGCCGTTTAAAAACACG
Organism: Christensenellaceae bacterium; assembly: GCA_045534575.1. GTDB lineage: Bacteria > Bacillota > Clostridia > Christensenellales > Borkfalkiaceae > UBA4636. Next base: position 41,921 of record JAZSJZ010000012.1, on the reverse strand, counting down.
GCAACGATGAGCGCGTTTTCAATATCTAAAACGGCGTCTAAATTTTTCTTTAGTTCTTGCGTTAAAAACTTTTCGCCGTTGCCGATAAACAGCGTTTTATCAGCGAGCAAAAAACCATTAGGCAGGGTAAAATCAAGGTTGGTCGTGCCACTAGAGCAAAACGCCTTAACGAACCCTATCGAAGAATTATCACTATGCCCGCCACCCTTTAAGGTAACTAGGCGTTTAACGAATCCGTTCATTTTCGTCCCTTTTCATTATAAAATAAATATATGCTAAAAAGTAAGGAAAAAATGTCAAATTTAGGTAAACAATGTCTATAATAGAAGTGGGGGCGATTTATAACGGCTTGCAAAAAGAAAATTCTTTAAAAAATTTCAAAAAAATGTTTACAACTTGACACATTAGTGATAAAATAATATTGGACAAATTTGCATTTTTTTAAGAAATGGTGTTTTAGTTGGTGTTTTGTTGAAGCGTTTTCGCTTTGAATATTGTCAAAATTGCGATTATCAACGAAAAGCCATCATCAAATAAAAGAGAAAAATAAAAAATTTAGTTATACACATATTAACTATTGGAGGAAAATCAAATGTTAGTAAAAAACAAAGCAGTTCAAAAGTTTATTGACGAAAGCGTTGCTCTTTGCCAACCAGATAAGGTTGTTCTTATCACGGGCGACGAAGCGCAATACGAAGCGTTAAGAGCCGAAGCTTGCTCAACCGGCGAAATGATTAAACTTAACGAAGAACTTTTACCTAACTGCTATCTTCACCGTAGCGCATTGAACGACGTAGCAAGAGTAGAAGGCAGAACCTTCATTTGTTGCGACAAAAAAGACGATGCTGGCCCTATCAACAACTGGATGGCTCCAGCCGAAGCTTACGACCTTATCTACGGCATTATGAAAGGCTCAATGAAGGGCAGAACTATGTATGTTATCCCTTACTCAATGGGCGCAGTAGGAAGCAAATTCTCTAAGATTGGTATCGAACTTACCGACTCTATCTACGTTGTTCTTTCAATGAACATTATGACAAGAGTTGGCAACAACGTTTTAGAAGCTTTAGGCGATAGCGACGATTTCGTTCGCGGTCTCCACGCTAAGGCTGAACTTGACGAAGAAAAGAGATATATCGCTCACTTCCCAGAAGATAACACTATTTTATCTGTTAACTCTGGTTACGGCGGAAACGTTCTTCTTGGTAAGAAGTGCTTTGCGCTCCGTATCGCTTCATACCTTGGTAAGAACGAAGGCTGGATGGCTGAACACATGCTTATCCTTGGCGTAGAAAATCCACAAGGCGAAATTAAGTATATCGCAGCAGCGTTCCCATCTGCATGCGGTAAGACCAACCTTGCAATGCTTATTCCGCCTGAACTTTATAGAGAAAAAGGCTACAAAGTTTGGTGCGTAGGCGACGATATCGCTTGGATTAGAGTTGGTGAAGACGGTCGTCTTTGGGCTATCAACCCAGAAAACGGTTTCTTCGGCGTTGCTCCTGGCACGAACATGAAGTCTAACCCTAACGCTCTTCTTTCTACTAAGAAGAACGCAATTTTCACTAACGTTGTTCACGACCTTGATACTAACACCGTTTGGTGGGAAGGTATGGATACTCCTGCTCCAACCAACGCTATCGACTGGAAGGGTCAAAAGTGGGATGCTTCTAAGTTTGTTAAGGCTGATAAGTCAACTTACGGCGCTCACCCTAACTCAAGATTTACTGCTCCAGCGGTAAACTGCCCATGCATTTCTGACCAATTCGAAGCGGCTAACGGCGTTCCACTATCAGCAATCGTATTCGGTGGCAGAAGAGCAAAAACTGCTCCGCTTGTTTACGAAGCAAGAGATTGGAATTCAGGCGTATTCGTAGGCTCTGCTATGGCTTCTGAAACAACCGCTGCTGCAACAGGCGCTGTTGGTGTTGTTCGTAGAGACCCTATGGCTATGCGTCCGTTCGTTGGTTACAATATGGCAGATTACTTCGCTCACTGGATTTCTATGGGCGATAAGATTACTAACAAACCAAAGATTTTCAACGTAAACTGGTTTAGAACTGACGACGAAGGTCACTTCATTTGGCCGGGCTTTGGTGATAACCTCCGTGTTCTTGAGTGGATCTTGGCTCGTTGTGAAGATAAGGTTGACGCTAAGGAAGTTGCTATCGGTTACGTTCCAAACGCTGAAGATATCAACATCGAAGGCTTAGATATCACTATCGATACAATCAAAGAACTTCTCAACGTTGATAAAGATATGTGGATTGAAGAAACTAAGGGTATTGAAGAATTCTACGCTCAATTTGGCGATAGATTACCAAAAGAACTCAAGGTTAAACTCGACGAATTAAAAGCAAGACTTGCTTAATAAGTCGGTCTATAAGTTGATTAAAGCCCCTTTCGGCACTCGAAAGGGGCTTTTTGCTTGCTTAAAAAAAGACTAATCTTGTTTTTTAGAATTTTTCTCGTCAATCTCTTTTGCTTTCTTATCGTGATTTCTCAGCATCTCAACGATAACGCCAACGTCCTTTTTTTGTTTAGGTGAAGAAGGCGCGGTTTTTTCTTGCTGGTTTTTGGCGGTGGGTTTATTCATTTCTTGTTTTTTTGGCGAATTTAAGTTTTGCGCCACTTTTGAAATGCTAGATAAAAATTCCAAAAAATTAAAGTTTGCCATTAAAAACTCCTTAAAATATACCCGACAAAAACTAAGAAAATCGCCAAAACATACTTTTGCAAAAAAAAAGCAAAAAATTATTGCTTATTTTAAATTTTTAGTATATAATATTTGTTACGTGTAATGTTTAATATATTTAATCGTATGCGAGGCGCAAAATTTTTATTCTTTAAATTTTGCCCGCACGCTTTCTATAACACGAAAAAGGAGCATCTATGAAAAAAATTGTTTGCTTAGTTTTAGCACTTTTAACACTTTTCGTTCTCGTTAGTTGCAATAACTGGAAGTCATCTGTAACCGATTTTTCGGGCGAAGTGTCAAGCAACGGCGGTTTTGCGGTAGTTAAGGGTGATTACGTTTATTTTATCAACGGCAGTGAAGAATATTCCGTTGAAAACAAGTTCGGCGAAGTTACTAAAGGCGCGCTCGTTCGCGTAAAGAAAGCCGATATCGGCAAGGAAAACGCCGTTTGCGAAATGGTCGTTCCAAAACTTATTTATAGCGAATATAAAGAAAATAACGCTGGTATTTATATTTTTGGCGACTACGTTTATTACCCAACCCCTTGTGATGATTTAGATAAGTCTGGTAGCGTAATGAACAACTCCGTTGAGTTTACCAAGACTAAACTTGACGGCACTGATTCCGTTGTTTTAGCAACGTGTGAAGGTTTGGCAACGCCTTATAGATTTATCGAAAAAGACGGCAACGTTTACTTAACCGTTTACGTAACTATTGACGAAGAAAACTTCTTAATAACTTACGATGCTAACGGAAAAGAAGTTTTCAAAAGCCAAGCGCTTTCTACTTATCTTTTCTCTCAAGATGATACCTTACCTTACGCAGTTTACGAAAAGAAGGCTCATAACGAAGCGTTAGACCAAGACGAAAGTTTTAACGAAGTTTATCTTTATAATCTTGACGGCTCAAAAGAGACTATGATTTTAAACGGCGCTGGAAGTTATACTGACGCTGAAAACGGCATCGGCACGCAAGGCGTAACGTTCGGGTTAACGGCTTTAACGAGCGAAAACCTTATCGTTAGCGAAACCTACGTTGATACTTCTGTTTCTTCCGCTACGAGATACTACGGCATTAAGGTTAGCGATATTAAGGTAACCGACGGCGATAAGAAGGCTTATAACTTAAACTATGAAGCATTAACTTTATTGAATAAAGGCACAACCGAAGCCACTTCGATTTTTGCTTCAAATTCAATTTACGTATCTTTAGATTGCATTATTTATATCGATTCAGTTTACGGCATTTTATGCTATGACTACACCGAGCAAGATAACGTTGAAACGTTCGGTAGAGTTCAACTTCTAAGCGCAAGCAAATTAACAGGTTTTAACTATGCTTTTAGCGATAGCGAATATATTTACTACGCTGATAGCAACGCAATGTATCAAAGATTAAAAATTGCTGACCTTGTTGACGTTCAAACGGGCGACGCTAAAGAAATTGATAGCGCAAAATTCGAGCAATTAACTTTTGTTAACACTTCGGGTTATGCTGATTGGTATCGCTTTGAATATCTCGGTAACTATATGTTAATTTGCGGATCGCACGAACCTTTCTATAATTACGTTTACGCCGTTGACTACACTTTAGGTTTTGGTAAAACCGAAGAAGAACTTAAAGATATGAACGAAAACATTGCATTTGACGAAAGAGAAGAATTTTTAGATTTTGCAAAATATCGTTTAGGTATTGTAACCGATGCTGATAAAGAAGCGTTTGATACGTTTATGGATGAAAACTATCCAAAAGAAGAAGATTCTTCATCAGCAGAATAATTAAGAACAAACTTAAAAGGAACAGACGAATTTAAGTCTGTTCCTTTTTTAATGGTTTTCATTTTGCTTTGCTTAATGCAATATTTTATGCCAACTGCCAACTAAATAATTCGTTTCGCTCCAATTCGATATGAGATAACTCCCTCGTTTGCAAAGCAAACATATCGAGTGAGCAAGCACATATCGAACGCCGTGGGCGTATATCGAAAATCCCGTGAGGGATTTATCTCGATGCGTGTTCTCCGTTAAGGATAACACGCTAATTTTATCTGCATCTTTTTAAGTTGTTAAACAAGTTGTTGAAATATTCTTAAAATATCTTGGTTCTTTGGGAAGATGACTTTATCGTTAGAAGTCAAATGCACGATTATTAGCGTTTCGCAAAACGAAATTTTTTTAATTTCAATTTGGTTAAAACTTATAAGTTGCCTAGTTGTGTAATTAGAAATAATATATTCCCCGTTTTTAACTTCTAGCGAATAATTTAACTCGTCCGCGCCCGTTTTTAAAAACGGAGAAGTTAGCATTTTCTTAACTTGGGAAAATTTCATAACCCAAAATATAAGCAAAAACAAGCCTACAATGATTGATAATAGGCCAAAGTCAAGTAAATTTGGCGAACTAGTAAAACCAAGCACAAGAAAAAGCCCGCCAAGTAAAAGGGCGATAATAAAGCCCCAAAACTGAATTTTTGCAATTTCTTGAACCACTTCTAAAATATTGTTTTTTAAATCTTTCTTTTTCTTAACGTAACTAATCATATTTCACTTCTCACCAGTTTTTCATATTATATTATATACCGAATTATAAACTAATTTTGCAATTTAATCAAGCCTTTTTAAAAATCAAACAAAAGGCGGAAAGCAAAAAACTTTCCGCCAAATAAAGTTTGTTAAATTATTCACTTCTAAGCGCAACAACAGGGTCTTGCTTTGAAGCCTTTTTAGCAGGAATAAAGCCCGCAATTAGCGTTAGAACTATGCTTACTAGTATGAGAGCAAATCCGCCCGCAACAGGAAGTTTAGCAACGTTATGAAGCCCAGCAAGAGCAGTTATTATCATATTAACAGGAATATTGAGAAGAAGCGTTACTAAAATACCGATAATACCCGACGTCGCGCCAATGATGAACGTTTCGGCGTTGAAAACGTGCGAAATATCGTTTTTGCTAGCGCCAATCGCGCGCAAAATACCAATCTCTTTTGTTCTTTCAAGAACGGAAACGTGGGTGATAATAGCAATCATAACGGAAGATACGACTAAAGATATTGAAACGAACGCAATCAAAACGTAGGTTATGGCGTTAATAATGGTCGTAATAGAACTCATCATAAGCCCAATGTAGTCGGTGTATTTAATCTTTTTGTCGTCTTCTTGAGATGCGTTGTATTCTTCGATGAAGTCAACAATGTCATCCTTAGTTTCAAAACTCATAGGGTAAATCGAGATTGAAGCAGGCGTATCTTCGTCAACGATAGCAAGCGTTTTTGTGAAAGCGTCGTATTCAGTTTTATCAATAACAGGGTTATTTTGTTTTAACGTTAATAGGCTGGTGTAAAGCCCGGTTTCATTATCTGCTTCTTGCGATTTTTGTTGAATAACGATTTCTTGCTCGTTGGTTTTTTGAATAAGCGCTCTGGTTAATTTCTCAGTGTAGCAAAGGCAAGTTCCTAGCGAGCCGGAAGTTACGTCTTCTCTCTGTCTAACAATGCCCGAAATTCTAACCTTATAAGCGTTTCCAGAAGCGATATAGTTGGTGGTTTGGGCGGTTGAGCGTTTGCTCCAAAGTTGGAAGTCTTCCCCGTTGACTTTGATAGAAGGGCAATTTTCTTTGGTAAATTGCTCGCTGTTGAGCATAAGATTAAATTCCATACCAACAAAATCTTCGAACTTATAGGTCATTTTAGAACGGGTAAAGCCTAGTTCTTCAAAAGTTATTTGGTCAAGTTGTTCTTCAGTTAAATTTTCGTTGCCCGGCGTTAAGCGATGTTTAAGTTTGTGGAACATAAACTTAATATCGTTATCGTTCATAAGCCCTAGCATATAAAGTTCAACGTCGCTAATTTGGTTTTTGCTATCAACAACGAGAATAACGTCCTCAGCGTTTTTAGCGTAATCACCGTGGAGAAGCTCGTATTGCGTTTCGATGAGTTTGTCGTTGTTAATCATTTCGCTAAATACCGATTGGCTGTTCATAATTGCGCCAAAACTAGTGTAATAAGCCGAAATAAGTCCGCCAAAATCGTCAACGCCAAGCGATGTAAACTCAGGAAGAACAACGGGGTAGAGTTGACGATAGTTACCGTCTTCTTGCTTTTCGCTACTATAGAAAGTCGTTCTAAGATTGTAAGTATATTTAATAGCCGTCAAAACGCTTTCGTCAATCGTGCCTTCTTCAATGCTCTTATCAAGATGCTCTTTGAAAGAAGTTAAGTCGTTGGTCGAGATAGAAGTAACAACACTCGTCAACATATTTTCAATGGTGTTCTCACTAGTAATCTCGTTTTTAGTTGGGTAACTTTCCTTATCGTCGTCGTTATTTCCAATATAATTTTTCAAAAGCTCGGAATAATCGGTTGTTTCAGCGGTGATAGTGAGCGGGTAGTTAGAGAGCGTATCACGCTGAACGTTGTTAATATAAGCGTTGAAGCCCGCTGAAAGCGATAAAATAAGCGCAATACCGATAATACCAAAACTTCCCGCAAGCGAGGTGAGAATAGTTCTAAACTTCTTGCTGTAAAGGTTGTTAAGGCTAAGCCCAAGCGCCGTAAAGAAACTCATTGACGGTTTCTTTTTCTTGGCTTTTTTAATAGCGTCGCTCGAAGTATTCGTATCAGCGTTTGCGTTTTGAACGCTTGAGTTTTCAGCGTTTAATTTGGCTCTTTCTTCTGTTGTTTCATCTTCCGTTGAGTATGGCATGGTATCGCCAACAACCAAGCCGTCTTGCACCGAAATAATTCTTGTTGAATATTGTTCTGCAAGCTCGCCGTTGTGGGTAACCATAATAACTAGCCTATCTTTGGAAAGTTCTTTCAAAATTTCCATAATTTGAACGCTAGTTTCGCTATCGAGCGCGCCCGTTGGCTCGTCGGCAAGAATAATATCAGGGTCGTTTACTATCGCTCTTGCAATAGCAACCCTTTGCATTTGCCCGCCTGAGAGTTGGTTTGGTTTTTTATGAATTTGGTCTTTAAGCCCAACAAGTTCTAACGCTTGTTTTGCCCTAGCGTGCCTTTCAACAGCATTAACGCCAGATAGGGTGAGAGCAAGTTCAACGTTTTTAATAATGCTTTGGTGCCCGATAAGATTGTAACTTTGGAAAACAAAACCAACCGAGTGGTTGCGGTAACCATCCCAGTCCCTATCTTTATAGGCAGTTGTTGAAACGCCGTTGATAATAAGGTCGCCCGTGGTGTATCTATCAAGACCGCCAACGATGTTCAAAAGCGTCGTCTTGCCACAGCCAGACGGCCCTAAAATTGAAACGAATTCACTCTTTCTAAAATTAAGAGAAACACCTTTTAACGCCTCAACTGCGGTTGCTCCCACGCCGTAAGTTTTTGTAATTTCACGTAATTGTAGCATAATATATCCCCATTTTATTGCAGTATAATTATTTTATCATATATTTTTAAAATATAGGTTAATTTTGTGTTAACTTTTTAGTAAAATTTAAAAGTTTCACCAAAAAAACACAAAAAAACGCCCTTTTTTTGTCGAAAAACTTGTACCGCAAACAAAAAACCCGTCTATAACCTTGTTATCGACGAGTTTTTTAGTTTTAATCTTTTCTCTTTACGATAGAAACGTCAACTTCGAGCCCGATGTCTCCATCCTTTTCTTTAACGATTTTAATCTTGCCGTCATCCCCTTTGATAACGCGCTTAGCCTTTCCGCCCGTTATAATTCCGCAAACGTCAAAACTATATTCTTCTTTTGCCTCAAGGAAAGGAATAACGCCACTAGCCTCCTCGCTGTCAACATATCCAACGTGGTGGAGCGCTTTTCCGTCCCAATCGAAAACGTAAACTTTAATTTTGCCGTTTTCTAAAATAAGCCCCGTCTTTTTGAACTCTTGTTCAGCAAATTCATATAAAATATCGTTTTCGTATTCTTCTTTTATCTCGCTAGACTTAAGCCCGTCATACTTATCAAGGTAACCAAGTTTAACGCCTTGCTTAATTTCAGCGTCTAAAATATTTTTAACCTTTATGCCTTCTTCGTTCTTCTTGTCCGTTCCTAAAACCTTGTATGAACCTTCGAAAAGAACTTCGTTTGGCCTATAAATCAACTTCCTTCCACGCTTAGCGCAAATCTTTTCAAAAAGTTCTTCAAGATTTTCAGGCGGAGTTAGTTTAAATTCTTCCTTCTTAGGCTTTTCGGTGGCAACGACTTCTTCCGTTTGAGAAGTTTCTTCTTGTGAAGGCGATGGTTCAGTTTGATTTTCTTCTTCCGCCGTTTCTTCTTCTTCGGCTACTTCTTCGTCTTCGCTGTCTTCTTCATCTTCTTCGGCTTCGTCTTCTTCCTCTAAATCCTCGTTGGTATCTTCGGCTTGTTCGTCTTCTTCGTTAGTTTCTTCTTCTAAAACTTCGTCAACTTCTTCTTCCGTTTCTTCAACTTGAGTTTCTTGCGCTTCTTCAGTTTCTTGAACTTCAGCCTCTTGAGTTTCTTCCGCTTCTTCCATTTCTTCAACTTGAGTGGTTTCTTCGGTTGCTTGTTCCTCCGTTTCTTCCACTTCTTGAATTTCTTCGGTCATAGCAACTTCTTCTGCCTCGGCTTTTAAGGCAGATTCTTTAGCGTTTTCTCGCTCGATAAGTTTTTGTTTAGCGTTAGATTTTTCCTCTTCTGTTTCCGCTAACAAAAATTCACATTCAAGTTGTTGGTCGCAATTTTCGCAATCGTTCTTGCAGTCAACCGTAATATTTTCAAAATCAAGCATAAAAACACCGCCTAGAATTTCTTTTCATAATAATACTATAAATATTTGAAAGTGTCAATATTTTTGTTAAGATAAGTCAATGTTTAATGTTAGAATACTATTAATAAAAGTCAATAAAATAAAAAATCAGGTGGCTAAAGCCACCTGAAAGAGGGTTTTTGAGTTTTTTCAAAACTAATTTTTGATTTTTTAAAAAATGAACGCTTCAAAAAAAATTCAAAACTTAATCAAAAAACCTTTTCCAATTTGAAAAAAATTATCATAAACTAATTATAAAAACTTTATTCAAAACAAAAAAATCCCTTGCATTTTTAAAAAATCAAACCTAACTTTTCTTAATTAGAAAACTTATTCGTTTACTTTTGAAAAACTTCCGCAACAAGTGCAGTCTGTGCAATCGTTGGTAACCTTAATGGTATCAAGTTTGCATTTACTGCCGTCCTCGTTGTGTCTGCAACTAGTTACGTCGCATAAAACGCCTTTGTTAATACAGTCCATATCAAACCTCCTTGCAAGTAATATGTGCAAATTTGCAAGATATATTTGACATATTAAAAAAAATATATTAAAATGTTTAAACTGCTTAATTTTAAGCGGAAAAATATCTTGAAGAGGTAGTTTATGAAAGTTATTTTATTGCAAGACGTAAAAGGCACGGGAAAAAAGGGCGACGTATTAGAAGTTTCTGACGGTTTTGCCCGCAATATGCTCTTTAAGAAAAATTTAGCAAAAGAAGCAACCAAAGTTGAGGTTAATAGCCTTAAAATAAAGAAAGAAGCAGAAGAGTTCCATAAGCGTGAAGAATTAAAAAGGCTTATGGAATTATCAAGAGAAATTAACGGTAAAGAAATCGTTTGCCTTGTTAAAAGTGGCGAAAACGGCAAAATTTTCGGCTCGGTTACTAACGATAACGTTGCTGGCGCATTAAAAAAAGCAGGCTATGATATTGATAAGAAAAAAATAGTTATTTCTTCACCTATCAAGAGTTTGGGCGAGTATAGTGTAGAGATTAAACTCGTTTCAAAAATGCCTTGTAAAATTAAATTAAAGGTTCAAGCGGAGTAATTTTTAAATTTAGAAAAACTATTAAATTGTGTAGTTTTTTGCTAAAAATTAAACCGCATTAAAAAGATTAATGAAAAAGAAAAAACAAAAATATCAACTTTTTATCGACGAAGATATTTTATTGCATATCCACGAGCGCGCGCCGTTAGAACTTTCTAACGAGGTTCAACAAAACCTTATCGAGCACGAAAGCGTAACTCCTAAAGAAAAAGAAGAAACGCCAAAAACAAAAATGTTTTCAAAGAAAACGCTTTGGACCATTCTCTTTATTCTCGTTAACGCCATTGCAATTTTAATCACGGCTTTAATAGACGTATCTTCCGATCAAGAAAAAATCCCTTTTAGCGAAGTTTTCAAAATTATGCTTGAAAACTTTGAGTGGGGACTTTATGCTCTAGCGGTGTTTTTCCTAGCCGTTTTATTCAAAGGCTTAAAAAGATATGCACTTCTTCGTGCGTCGCTTAAAAGAAGAGGGCTTTTCAAGGTTGGGCTATCTTCTTCGATAGTATGCAAGTATTACGACTGCGTAACCCCACTAGGAAGTGGCGGGCAACCGGTTGAAATTTATTATCTCAAGAAAAAAGGTGTTCCTGGTGCGATTGCCTCGGGCGTTTCTATAACCAGTTATTCTTTGGAGCAGTTTGCTGCAATGTCGTTAGCGATAGGGCTTTTATTATGGCAAGGCTTTATGGGCGTATCGCCGGTAATTAAGGCAATGGCGATAATTGGTATTTGCTTTAACACTTTTTTACCGCTAGGCGTTTTAACCTTTTCAATTTCACCAAAGTTTGGCGATTGGGTGGCTTCTGTAGTAACAAAATTCTTAAAGTGGATTAAAATAGTAAAAAATCCGCAAGTTTTTGAAGAAAAAGCCGTAAAAAGCATGCGCGAATACGCAAAATGCATAATTTACTTTTTTGGTAAATATAGCATTGCGACCATTTTAGGTTTTGTTTGCGCGTTTGGATATAGCCTTGCTATTTTTTCACTGCCATATCTAGTAATGCGCTTTTGCGGAGTTTCTTCAGCCGTTATAAACTACGGCGAGATTTTAACTCTTTGCGTAATCTGCACTTGTGCCGTAACCTTTATTCCAACCCCGGGCAATTCCGGTGCTGCAGAAATTTCGTTCTATTCAATCTTTTCCACCTATCTTGCTGGAGGAATTTTGTTCTGGGGCGTTTTAAGTTGGAGATTGGTAGCGTATTATATGTTCTTAGTCGTTGGCATCGTGCTTATGATAATAGAAAAAATAGTTTCTGTTTTGGCAGAAAAGAAGAAATTAAAACAAGAAATAAAAACTTAAATTCAGGGCTTAACCGCCCTGATTTTTTTGTTAAAATTAAGAGTTAACGGGCTTATAGCCCTACTTTTTAATGCTTATTAGTTAAAAACTTTTATTGCTATTTTAAAAAATGCAGAAAAATCAAGTTTTAAGAAAATTTGAAGTTTAAGACTAATTATTGACAACTTTCCTTTTTTAGTTTAATATAAAAAGTAAGTTATAATATATTTAAAAAACTTTTGAAGGGGAATTTTTGTGGAAAAGAGTTTTGAACACAAAATAACGGCATCTCATAGGCTTTTTGATTTAAAGTTAAAAGAGGTTGTATCTTATAAAGATTTAATCGCACTTTTCGTTCGCCGTGAATTTGTTGCAAACTATAGGCAAACGATTTTAGGCCCACTATGGGCGATTTTGCAACCGCTTTTAACAACTTTTGTTTACGCTTTCATTTTCGGTATGCTAGCAGGGCTTTCGGCAAGCGGTGTGCCAACCATTTTGTTCTATTTAAGCGGTTCGATTTTATGGCTTTATTTTGCTAGTTCTTTCACGCTCGTTGCTAGAACGTTTAGAGATAATTCAAGGGTAATGTCTAAGGTATATTTCCCACGTTTAGTAATGCCGATATCATCTGTAATTTCAAAACTCATTTCCTTTAGCATTCAGTTCGTTATGTTTATGCTCGTGCTTTTAGGCTTTATGGTTTTTAAAACGGAAATAAACATTAACTTTTATGCGCTAATGCTCCCTCTTGTCGTTCTAGAACTTGGGCTTTTGGCGCTTGGGTTTGGCATAATAATATCGTCAATCACAGTTAAGTATCGCGACCTTGCAATGCTCATAACTTTCGGCGTTGAAATTTGGAAATATTTAACGCCAATCGCTTACGATATGGATAAAATCGGCTTGACGGTAGGCTCAAGTTTTTACGCGCTTTATATGTTAAACCCCGTAACGTCGGCGGTGAACGTGTTTAGATTCGGCTTTTTAGGCATAGGCTCAATCGATTGGACTTACTATTTAATCTCGTGGGCGGTAACGCTAGTAATTTTGTTTATCGGCGCAATACTTTTCAATAAAGTTGAAAGAACGTTTGCGGATATGGTGTGATTATGAAAGATGTTGTTATAAAGTTTAAAAACGTTTCAAAAAAATATAGGCGTGGTCAGTTCGGCGCAGGAACGCTTAGAGAAGACGTGCAGTCGCTTTTTGAAAAAATGAGAAAACGCAAAGACCCAAGCGAGAAAATCGGCGTTAAAAAGACCGAGTTTTTTGCGGTTAATAACGTTTCTTTCGAGGTTAGAAAGGGCGAGTGCCTAGGAATTATAGGCAGAAACGGCGCTGGCAAGTCAACGCTGTTGAAACTCTTATCTAAAATCACCGCGCCAACAAAAGGCGAAATTTATTTCGATGGCAAAATTTCTTCGCTTTTAGAAATCGGCACGGGTTTTCACCCAGAACTATCGGGCAGAGAAAACGTCTTTTTAAACGGCGCAATTTTAGGTATGAAAAAAGCCGAAATCGAAAAAAAGATGGAGCAAATCATCGAGTTTGCCGAAATTCGGGAGTTTATTGATACCCCCGTTAAGCGTTATTCTAGCGGTATGTTCGTAAAACTAGCGTTTGCCGTTGCCTCGCATCTTGATAGCGATATTATGATTATGGACGAGGTTTTATCGGTTGGCGACGGGGCTTTTAGGCAAAAATGCGTTGATAAAATTTTAAAAGCGGTTGACGAAGAAAGCAGAACCGTTCTATGCGTTAGCCATAATATGAACACAATTAGAAGGCTTTGCTCTAGGTGCATCGTTCTAGATAAAGGCGAAATTGTTTTCGACGGCGAAACCGAAAAGGCTATCGAAATTTATAATAGCGACGTGAAAAAGGTGGGCGAAACAAGAAAAGATTTTTCGGCTTTCGAACGCCAAAAGGCGCTATCTAAACAAGCACTTCTTATGTCTTGCGACCTAGAAGTTTTAGAAAATAATAAAAACGTTTTCGAACTTTGTTTCAATTCTAAAGAAAATTTAGAAAACCTTTACTTAAACTTTTCCGTTTCTACTTTAGAGGGCGTTGTTATTGGCTCTAGCGTGAACAGCGAGCCTTTAAAAATGAAAGAAGGCGAAAACAAGTTAAAGGCAACGCTTGATCTTTCTAATTTGGCAACGGGCGAGTATCTCGTTAAACTTATGCTCTATTCCGTGAATAAAACGGGCGGAATTAATTATATCGACTACGTTAACGAGTTTTTCTCTTTAAATGCGGTTACCGAAAAAATAGCGTGGGAAAAACGGCTTTTTGGTAGCGTTTACCTTCAAGAAATTATCGTTGAGGAATAAAAAATGAAAAGTTTTAAATTAGACGGAACTAATATCGTAACTATTCAAAACGCATTCGGCGCGCTTCCCGTTCAAAGGCGAACTATGGCGGATGCCGTTAAGATTTTGCGCCGAGCATACGACGGCGGTATGACCTTTTTCGATACGGCTAGAGCCTATAGCGATAGCGAAGAAAAAATTGGCGAGGCGTTTAAAGATATTCCCCGTGATAGATATTTTTTAGCAACTAAAACGGGCGCAAAAACCCCAGAAGAGTTTTGGAACGATTTGCACACGTCTTTAAAAAACCTTCGCACCGACTACGTTGATATTTATCAATTCCATTGTGCACCAAGGCTAATCTGCCCCGACGACGGCTCTGGGCTTTACGAGTGCATGCTCGAAGCAAAAAAGCAAGGCAAAATAAGATATATTTCCGCAACGGCGCACAAAATAGGCGTTGGCGAAGAAATTGCAAAATCGGGGCTTTATTCAACGCTTCAATTTCCGTTTTCTTACTTAGCCGACGAAAAAGATATTGCTCTAGTTAACTTGTGCAAAGAAAAGGGCGTTGGCTTTATCGCAATGAAGGGCTTATCGGGCGGGCTTATCACCGATTCGCGTGTTGCAATGGCGTTTATGTTGCGCTATTCAAACGTTTTGCCTATTTGGGGCGTGCAGAAAGAGAGCGAACTTGAAGAGTGGCTGTCTTTTATTGACAATCCGCCACAAGACGATAGTTTTATTGATGAAGTTATAAGAAAAGATAAAGAAGAACTTTCGGGTAGTTTTTGCCGTGGGTGTGGGTATTGTATGCCGTGCCCGCAAGGCATAACTATTAACCAACTTGCAAGAATTTCGCTAATGCTCCGTAGAGCGCCAACAAAGAATTGGCTAACAAAAGATTGGCAAGACGAAATGAAAAAAGTTGAACTATGTTTAAACTGCAAAAAGTGCATGTCTAAGTGCCCGTATTCACTAGATATTCCTTCGCTTTTAAAGGCAAACTATAAAGATTTTTTTGAAGTTTTAAACGGTGAGAAAAAAGCATAAGTTAGGCTATATGCCCGTTATTAGCGTTTTTTGGCGGGCGTTAGGTGTGAAAAATGAAGATTATTGATATTTTAAACAAAGAAAATTTATCTCTTTCTTTTGAAGTGTTTCCGCCAAAAACGGGCGACTTTTTCCAAACGGTGAAAGAGGCAACGCTAAACATTGCAAAGTTAAAACCTGCGTTCGTGAGCGTAACTTATGGCGCGGGTGGCGGAACGAGCGAGTGGACTTTAGATATTGCTAAAACTATAAAAGAAACTGAGGGCGTTGAAAGCCTTGCTCATTTAACGTGCGTTTCTTCTTCTAAAGAAATGGTTAGAAAAAAGATAGAAGATATTGTTAATTCTAAAGTTGAAAACGTTATGGCGCTTCGTGGCGATATTCCAAAAGGGCTTGAAAATAGCGACCGTTCGTCGTGGCACTATCACCACGCGGTTGAACTTGTTAGAGAAATTAAAGAGCTTGCGCCCAACCTTTGCGTTGGCGGTGCGTGCTATCCCGAAATTCACCCCGAGAGCAAAAACCAGCAAGAAGATATTTATTATCTTAAAGAAAAGGTTGACGCCGGCTGTGATTTTTTAACCACGCAAATGTTTTTCGATAACAATCTTTTGTATAGTTTTCTTTATAAGATTAGAGAAAAGGGCATAAAAGTTCCAATCGTTGCGGGCATTATGCCAATCACGAACGCAAACCAAGTGGAAAGGGCGATAAAACTTTCGGGAAGTTTTATGCCACAGCGGTTTAAAACTTTGGTAGATAAGTTCGGGCAAGACCCGCAGGCTATGAAGCAGGCAGGAATTGCTTACGCTACAGACCAAATTATCGACCTTTACGCAAACGGAATTACTAACGTTCACGTTTATTCTATGAATAAGCCTGACGTTGCTCAAAAAATTCAAGCAAATTTAAGCGATATTTTAGGTAAAATTTAATGGTAAAGGTTTTATCGTATCCGCACATTGAAGTTAATAAAAACGAGGTTTTTCGCTACCTTCGAGCAAAAGAGGTCGGCTTAGAATTAGAGGCTGAAGTTAATAGCGTTATCGAAGAGATTTTAAGCGAAGAAAAGAATCTTATCGCCTATAAAAAATTTGAGATTTTGCGCGATAACGGTGTTATAGACCTAGGTTTTTATAAAACGTCGAGCGAAAATTTAATAAAAAGGCTTGAGGGATATTCCCACGTTCTTCTAGTTTTAGCAACGGTTGGAATAGGAATAGATAGGCTAATTTTAAAGTATTCGCACGTATCTTTTTTCAAGCAAGCAATTTGCCAAGCGGTGGGTAGCGAAAGGGTTGAAAGCCTTCTTGATAAGTTTTGTGAAGACGTTTCACTATCTTGCAAATCGTCGCCAAGGTTTAGCCCCGGTTACGGCGAAATCCCTTTAACGCTTCAGCCTAAAATTTTAGAAATTTTGCAAGCCGAAAAACTGCTAGGCGTAACCTTAAACGATTCCCTTATTATGACGCCTTCAAAATCGGTTACGGCAATTATTGGAATAAACGAATAGATAAAATGAGAGTTTTAGAATATTTAAAAAATAATATCTTGTATCTCGACGGGGCTTTAGGCACGCTTTTGCAAGCGCGCGGTTTAAAGGCGGGCGAAAAACCCGAACTTTTGAACCTCGAACGCCCAAGCGATATTATAGAAATTCATAAGCAATATTACGACGCTGGCTCGAACGTTGTTTCCACCAACACCTTTGGCGCAAACCTTTTAAAGTTTGACGAAAAAACGCTCGAAAAGATAATATCTTCCGCCGTTCAAAACGCTAAAAAAGCGCAAACGCTGACCAAAAACACGGGCGAGAAGTTTATCGCGCTAGACGTTGGGCCTTTAGGAAAACTCTTAAAGCCGTTTGGCGATTTGGAATTTGAAAACGCAGTTTCTATTTTTGCAAAAACGGTAGAAATTGGCGCAAGGTGTGGCGTTGATTTAATTTTTATCGAAACGATGAACGACTGCCTTGAAACGAAGTGCGCCGTTTTAGGCGCAAAATCCGTTTGCGATTTGCCAATTTTCGTTTCTAACGCTTACGGCGAGGATGGGTCGCTAATATCTAGCACAACAGCCGAGGCTATGGTCGCAATGCTAGAGGGGTTAGGCGTTTCGGCAATAGGCGCAAACTGCTCGTTCGGGCCTAAAAAACTATCTAGCGTTTTAGAGCGCATTTTAAAAGTTTCGTCCACCCCCGTTTTGTTTAAGCCAAACGCCGGTATGCCAAAAATTGTTGATGGCGAAACTAAGTTCGACGTTTTAGAAGACGAGTTTAGTGAGGAAGTTTTAAATCTTGTTAAAAAAGGCGTTTCAATCATTGGCGGTTGCTGTGGAACTACGCCGTCTTACGTTGCAAAACTTGTTGAAAAAACTAAAAACGTTAGCCCTTTGCCTATAAAGGACAAGAATTTAACAGTTGTTTCGTCTTATAAAAACGCCGTCTGCTTAGATAAATTGACTATTATCGGCGAGCGCATTAACCCAACGGGCAAGAAAAGATTTCGTCAAGCGCTTATCGAAAACGACGTGCCTTTCGTTCTAAAAGAAGGTTTAGCCCAAGTTGAAGCGGGCGCAGAAATTTTAGACGTGAACGTTGGCATAAATGAAATTGAAGAGGAAAAAGTCTTAAAAGAAATCGTTGAAAAGTTGCAACAAGTCGTATCCGTGCCACTTCAAATAGATACGGCTTCTCCACTTGCGCTCGAAAAGGCTTTAAGAATTTATAACGGCAAACCGCTTATTAACTCGGTTAACGGAAAGAAAGAGAGCATGGAGGCAGTTTTTCCGCTCGTTAAAAAGTATGGCGGGGTTGTGGTTGCGCTCACTCTTGACGAAAACGGTATTCCCGATACTGTTGAAGGAAGATTAAAAATTGCCAAAAAGATTATAAAAACCGCCAAAACCTACGGCATTAGTAAAAAAGATATTATCGTTGATACCCTTGCAATGACTGTTAGCGCGCAAAACAACGCTGGAATTTTATGCCTTGATGCGCTTGAAGCAATCTCTAAAAAGTTGCAAGTGAAAACAAGTCTTGGCGTTTCAAACGTTTCGTTCGGGCTTCCAAACCGAACAATTTTGAACGCAACGTTTTTTGCTTTAGCAATATCTAAAGGGCTAAACGTTGCAATTATTAACCCTTTCTCAGTCGAGATGATGAACGTTTTCAAGGCTTCTAAGGCGCTTTTGTGTCAAGACGAAAACTGCCAAGAATACTTAGCTTACGCAACCAAGGAACAAACAAAAAGTGAGGCTATAGCACCGAAAACGCAAGAAAATTTATCTTTTGCCATTGAAAAGGGCTTGAAGGATTTAGCAAAAATTAAGTGCCAAGAACTTTTAAAAGAAAAAGAACCGCTCAAAATTATAAATGAAGATATTATCCCTTCTTTAGATAGGGTAGGAAAAGCCTTTGAAGAGAAAAAAGTTTTTCTGCCTTCGCTTTTGATGAGCGCGGAATCTGCAAAAGAAGCGTTTGAGATAATAAAGAGCCAAATCCCAAAGAACGAGGGCAAGAAGGAAAAAATCGTTCTAGCAACCGTTAAGGGCGATATTCACGATATTGGCAAAAACATTGCAAAACTTCTTTTTGAAAACTACGGCTATCAAGTTATAGATCTTGGCAAGGACGTGCCTTGTGAAAAAATCGTTGAAACCGTAAAAAATAAAAACGCAAGGTTTTTAGGGCTTTCTGCCTTAATGACCACAACCGCGCCTGAGATGAAAAAGATAATCGACGAGATTAAGGCGCAAAATCTAGATTGCAAAGTTATTGTTGGCGGAGCGGTTTTAACTGAAGAATACGCAAAAAAAATTGGCGCAAGTTTCTTTTCTAAAGACGCTCTTTCTGCTATAAGATTTGTTGAAAAGAACTCATAAAAAAATTAAAAACGCGCCGATAACGAGGTTATAGGCGCGTTTTTATGTCTTAAAAATATTTTTAAAGCCTTAATTTCTTTTCCAATAATAATCGCAATAAGTTAAATATAAACTGTTTGCAGCGGTTGAAGTGTTTGCAAGGTCATTGCTTGAAACTTCTATTCCACTTGTTGCCTCGTGGTTTTTGGCAACAAACCAACCGCTACTATTTTCAAAATCTACGCTTTTTAAATTATAGCAAAAATCAAATGCACTCTTACCAATAAAAGAAACGTTATTTCCAATTGTTACGCTTTCTAAATTATTGCAACCTGCAAATGCATAATCACCGATAGAAGTTACGCTGTTTGGGATTGTTAAACTTAAACCGGAGTAACCGCTAAAAGTATAATCACTAATTGTAGCGATAGAAGGGTTATCTCCCCACAAAATCTCAGCGCCACAACTTTCAAAAGCATAAGAGCCAATTGAGTTTACGCTGTTTGGGATTTCTAGGCTTATTAGAGAACCGCAAATGAAAAACGCGTGATAACCAATTTCTTTTAACTTGCTACCTTCTTCAAAAGATATATTTTTTAAAAATACGCAAGCGGTAAAAGCCTCGTCAGCAATGGTAGTTACGCTGTTTGGAATTTCTATTTTTTCACCTACATATCCTCTAAAAGCGCAAGAACCGATTGCTGTAATAGAAGGATTATTTCCCCACAAAATTTCAGCGTTACAACCATAGAACGCATCCTCACCAATAGAGGCTACGCTATTTGGAATTTCTATGCTTTTAAGATTTGTGCAATAATAGAACAAATTGCTAGCAATAGAAGTTAAATTGTTTGGTAGAACTAAGCTTTCAAAGGCGCAACCTGTAAACGCATTATCACCAATCGAGGTTACGCTGTTTGTAAGTTCAATATTTTTTAGTCTATTGCAATAAGCGAAAGCACTATCGCCAATAGAGGTTACGCTGTTTGGTATTTTTATGGTCGTTAATGAGTTGCAACCCTCAAACGCATTATCGCTAATCGAAGTTATTCCGTTTGCCAAATTTACGCTTGTTAAACTACTGCAATTATAGAACGCACTTTCGCCAATTGAAGTTACGCTCTCAGGTATTGTTATGCTCTCTAAACTATTGCAATTATAGAAAGACTTAGAACCAATTAAAGTTACATTTGCGCCGTTAACACGTTCGGGAATAGTAACAGCGGTTGAAGATTTATCAAAACTCGAAACCTCGTAGGTATTGTCATCTAAAAGTTTGAAGGTCAAGCCCTTTAGAACTACTTTAGCAGGCAAGTTCTCGAAGGAACTTCCGCCTAAGTTTGACGAGTTATCACCATTTGAACTAGTTGAATTTTTTTCAATCGAACTTGATGAATTATTTGAACCTTGTCGGCTTGAGTTGCAAGCGCAAAAAAACAAAAGTGAGCAAGTTAATAAAATGCTCAAAATTAAAATTTGCAAAAGCTTTGCTTTCATAAAAACCTCCAAGGCAAATAAAACGAATTAGGTCAAATAAAGAATATCATAATACTTATGCTCTTGCAAGCGTTTAATAAAATTTCATATTATTTTGTTTTTTGGCTGTTATTTCCTTGACCTTATCGCTTTAGCGTGCTAAAATGGTAAAGCATTAAACCGAGAGAGGGTTTTTATGAATCAAAATTTGATGGAAAAGTTCAATTCGTTTTTTGAAGCGGTTTTAAAACTTGAAAGCGTTGAAGAGGCGCAAAAGTTTTTTGAGGACGTTTGCACCATAAAAGAGGTCGAAGATATGACTTCGCGCCTTGAGGTTGCAAAACTTTTAATCGAGAAAACGAGTTATGGCGAGATTTCTAAAAAAACGGGCGCATCCACCGCGACCATTAGCCGTGTTAACAGATGCTTAAATTACGGCAAGGGCGGTTACAAAACGGTGATTGACAGATTGACTAAGGGTGATAAAAATGAATAACAGTTTTGAAAGCGTTTTATCTTCAACAGAAAAGGTAATATTTTCGCTTCGCCGTTTGTTTTCTTCTTACGGCTACGAAAAATATAGCATGAAAAAATTCGAAGAATACGACCTTTATGCAAAAAACAAAGAGTTTTTAATTAGCGATAGCGTTATCACTTTTACCGACAAAACGGGAAAACTTATGGCGCTAAAGCCCGACGTTACGCTATCTATTATCAAAAACACCAAAGACGATTTAGAATCTGCTAACAAACTTTTCTATAACGAAAGCGTTTATAGGGTTTCTAAAGGCACGGGAACTTTTAAAGAAATAGTGCAAACGGGCTTGGAGTGCTTAGGGCGTGTTGGCGACTTAGAAATTATTGAAGTTTTAACGCTTGCCCTAAAGAGCCTAGAAAATTTATCGGCTGACTATGCTATGGATATTGGCGATTTAGACGTTGTTGAGGCCGTTATTAAAGATTTAGAAGTTGACCAAAAAACCGAGAAGAAACTCTATAAACTTGTTGCCGAGAAAAATTCCGTTGAAATTAAGAGCCTATTAGACGGCTTGCAAAAGGCGGAAAAAAGCAGTTTAATAATAGAACTTGTTGAAACTTTTGGCGATAAAAAAACCGTTCTTCCGCTTTTAGAGAAATTGAGAAAAGTGTGCAAAAACGAGGTTATAGACCGACTTATTAAGGTTATTGACGGGCTTGAAGCGTTAGGCTATGGCAAAAATTTAAGCGTTGATTTTTCGGTTATAGAAAATTCAAACTATTATAACGGGCTTGTTTTCAACGGCTTTATTAAGGGGTTTTATTCTAAAGTTTTATCGGGCGGGCAGTATGATAGGCTTATGAAAAAGATGAACAAAAAGTCAAAGGCGATTGGCTTTGCCGTTTATCTTGACGGTGTTTCTAGGCTTAACGATAGAACGGAAAGTGGCGTTGACGCCGTTATTATTTATAATGATAAAACTGAACTTGACGCTTTAAAGAAGGCAAAAGAGTTAACCGAGCAAGGCAAAAGTTGTTTAACGGCAAGAGTAGTTCCAGAAAAATTAAAGTTTAAAGAGGTTATCACGCTTTAGGTGGGTTATGGATTATATTAACGTTGCGCTTCCAAAGGGAAGACTTGGAGAAAAGGTTTACGATTTGTTTGAAAAGGCGGGGTTTGAATGCCCGTCAATTAAAGAAAACAACCGCAAACTAATTTTTGAAAACAGCCAAAAAAAGATTAGGTTTTTCTGGGTAAAGCCGAGTGACGTTGCTATCTACGTTGAACGAGGCGCTGCTGATATCGGCGTTGCGGGCAAAGATATTTTGTTAGAATACGAGCCCGACGTTTACGAACTTTTAGACCTTAAAATGGGCAAGTGCGATATGGCTGTTGCAGGCAAAAAAGATTTTGTTGACGATAACCAAAAAACGCTAGTTGTTGCAACCAAGTTTAAAAACATCGCTTCCAACTTCTATTCTAAAAAAGGTAGAGATATCGACATTGTTAAACTTAACGGCTCAATAGAAATTGCTCCCATTTTAGCGCTTGCCGACGTTATCGTTGATATCGTTGAAACGGGTAAAACGCTAAAAGAAAACGACCTTGTAGTTATCGAAAAATTCTTGCCAATCTCGGCTAGGCTTATTGCGAACAAGGCAAGTTTTAAATTTAAAAAGCAAAAAATTCAAGCAATTAAAAATTCAATTCAAAACTTTTTAGGCTAAATATGATAAAGATTTTCAACTTAAACAATCTTAAAAAGGAAGACGTTTTTGAACGAGTAAAAACCGAAAAAGACGTATCTTCAATAGTAAAAGAAATTTTAGACGACGTTAAACTTCGTGGCGACGAAGCGCTCTTTTTCTATAACAAAAAGTTCGATAACGCAGTTATAGACCAACTTTTGGTGCAAAAAGAAGAAATTGACGAGGCGTTAAAGCTAGTTGACGAGAAGTTTTTGAGCATATTAAAAGAGGCTAGCAAAAACATAAGAGAATTCCACGAAAAGCAAAAAAGACAGGGCTTTAAAATAGAAAAGGAAAACGGGGCAATCATCGGGCAAAAAATAATCCCAATCGCTGTTGCTGGGCTTTACGTTCCAGGTGGCACGGCGAGTTATCCTTCAACCGTTTTAATGGACGCAATTCCAGCAAAAATAGCAGGTTGCAAAAAGGTAGTTATGGTAACCCCACCAAACAAAGAGGGAAAAATTGCGCCTGAGATTTTAGCGGCGGCTTTCGTTGCGGGTGTTGATACCATTTTTAAGGTGGGCGGAGCGCAAGCCATTGGCGCTTTAGCATACGGCACGAAGTCTATTCCTAAAGCAGATAAAATCGTAGGTCCTGGCAATGCGTTCGTTGCCGAAGCCAAAAGGCAGGTTTTTGGCAAGGTTTCAATCGATATGATAGCAGGCCCTAGCGAAATTTTGGTTATTGCCGATAAAAATCAAAACCCAAAATTTGTTGCCGCTGACCTATTATCTCAAGCCGAACACGATAAAATGGCTACCGCCGTTTTGATTACCGATAGCATAGATTTGGCAAAGGAAGTTCAACAAGAGGTTGAACGGCAGTTAGAAAAATTGCCACGCCAAGAAATTGCGCGTGCTTCCATTGAAAACAACGGCAAAATTATTCTTTGCGAAGATATTGAAAAGGCGATAGCGCTTTCTAACGAACTTGCTCCAGAGCATCTAGAGATTTGCGTTGATAACGCTTTAGATTATATTGATAAGGTAGAAAACGCAGGTTCTGTGTTCCTTGGAAGATATTGCCCGGAAGCGCTTGGCGACTATATGGCAGGCACTAACCACACCTTGCCAACTAGCGGAACGGCAAAATTCTCTAGTCCGCTTTCGGTTGACGATTTTGTGAAGAAAACGCAGTTCACTTTCTTTACCAAACAAGCGTTTGAAGGCTTAGCGCCGTCAGTTGCGTATTTTGCCGAAAAGGAGGGGCTATCTGCCCACGCAAGAAGCGCAACCATTAGGCTTGAAGAAAAGGAATAAATTAAAAATAACTAAAAAAAGATAACAAAACAAACACTTAATTCAAGGACAAAAATGAGTAAATTTTTCAGCGAAAAATTTAATAACTTAACGCCATACGTGCCGGGCGAACAGCCAAAAGGCGAGTTTATTAAGTTAAACGCCAACGAATCGCCTTACGCGCCGTCGCCACTTGGCGTGGAGCTTGCGTGCGAAGAGGCGGGCAAGGTAAATCTTTACCCTGACGCAACGCTTTCGGCTTTGAAAGAAACCTACGCAACCTATCTTGGAGTTAAGCCGACTGAAGTTATCGCAACCAACGGCTCTGACGACGTTTTGAACTTCGCCTTTAATGCTTTTTGCGATAATAAAACGCCCGCTGTTTTTGCAGATATAACCTACGGGTTTTACGAGGTTTTTGCAAAACTCAACGGAGTTAAGGCTAAAATTATTCCGCTAAAGAGCGATTTTACCATAGACGTGGAAGCGTTCAAAAACGCTGGCGGAACGATTTTTCTTGCCAACCCTAACGCTCCAACGGGAATTAGTCTTTCTTTAGCGAAGGTTGAAGAAATTATTAAGGCTAACCCTAATAACGTGGTGGTCGTTGACGAGGCTTACGTTGATTTTGGTGGCGAGAGCGCAGTTAAACTCATTAACAAGTATGAAAATCTTCTCGTAACTCAAACGTTTTCCAAATCTCGCTCACTTGCTGGGGCAAGGCTTGGGTTTGGTATTGCGTGCGAAAAACTTATTTTGGACCTTGAAACTATTCGCTATTCGACTAATCCTTATAATATAAATAAAATGACGATGGCTATGGGCATTGGCTCTATTTTAGACGACGGCTATTTTAAAACCAACTGCCAAAAGATTATTGAAACGAGGCAGTTTTTCGTCAAAAAACTAGAAGGGCTGGGGTTTGAAACGTTACCGTCTTCCACTAACTTTATTTTAACAAAGAACAAAAAAATTAGCGGCTGTGAACTTTTTAAAAAGATAAAAGAAAACGGAATTTTGGTAAGGCATTTTAATAGCCCAAGAGTCCGTGATTATGTTAGAATTACTATCGGCGAATTTGTCGATATGCAAAAACTATTTACTGTGATAGAAAAAATTATGGAGGAAAACTCACTATGAGAGAGGCGTTAATCGAGAGAAAAACTAACGAAACCGATATTAAACTTTCGTTAAATCTTGACGGCGAAGGTCAAGCAAACGTAAACACGGGGTGTGGTTTTTTAGACCACATGCTAACCTTGTTTGCTCGCCACGGTGGGTTTGACCTAGAAATTTCGTGCATAGGCGATAAGGAAGTTGACTTCCACCACACCACTGAAGACGTTGGCATAAGCCTAGGTCTTGCGTTCAAAAAAGCGCTTGGCGATAACAAGGGCATTTACCGCTACGGCAGTGAAATCGTGCCAATGGACGAATCTTTGGTTATGTGCGCCGTTGATATTTGCGGAAGGGCGCTTCTCGTTTCGAGCATTAAAATTCCCGCTCAAAAGGTTGGCGATTTCGATACCGAACTTGTTGAAGAGTTTTTCTTAGGCTTTGTGAGAAACGCACAACTTTGTTTGCATATCAACGAATATTACGGCACTAATTCTCACCACATTATCGAAGGCACTTTCAAGGCGTTTGGCAGAGCAATGAGAAAAGCCGTTGCAATCGACGAAAAAAATAAAGATAAAGTTTTATCAACTAAAGGTGTTTTATAATGCTCGTTATCGTAGATTACGGCGTTGGCAACTTGTTCTCGCTAAAAAGTTCGCTTTTAGAGATTGGCGAAGAAGCGGTTGTCAGTGGCAATATTGATACAATTAAAAAAGCCGATAAGATTATTCTTCCCGGCGTTGGAGCGTTTGGCGATGCTAGCAAAAAGTTGTTTTCTTTAGGATTAGCAGACGTTATCATTGAAAAGGCGAAAAACGGCACGCCACTTCTTGGCATTTGTCTTGGTATGCAACTTTTGTTTGAAAAAAGTTTTGAGTTTGGCGAGCATAAGGGTTTGGGTCTAATTAAAGGCGAGGTTAGAGCCATTAGCGAGGTCATACCAAAGCAATTAAAAATTCCGCATATCGGTTGGAACGCTTTAAAATTCGTGGGCGAAAAAAGCGCTATTTTTAAATACGTTGACGAGGGCGAGCACGTTTATTTCGTGCACTCGTTCTATGGCGCTATGTGTGATAGCGTTACCTCGACTTGTTCTTATGGCGCAAATCTTACCGCTTCCGTTGGGCGTGGCAACGTTTTTGGTTGCCAGTTCCACCCCGAAAAGAGCGGAAACGTTGGGCTTAAAATTTTGAAAGCCTTTTTAGAGGTGTGATATGGAAATACTTCCCGCAATAGATTTATTAAACAAAAAAGCAGTGCGCCTTCTTAAGGGCGATTATGAAAAAGTTACCGTATATAGCGATTATCCGCCTTTTTTTGCTAAAGAGTTCGAAAAAAGCGGCGCAAAATGGTTGCACCTTGTTGACCTTGATGGAGCAAAAAACGGCACGACGGAAAACTTTGAAACGATAGAAAAAATCGTTAAGGAAACGAGTTTAAAAGTTGAAGTTGGCGGAGGCATTAGAAACTTAGAAACGGTTGAAAAATATTTATCGCTTGGCGTTGAAAGGGTAATTTTGGGCACGGCGGCGGTTGAAGACGAAAAGTTTTTAGTTTCGGCAATAGAAAAATATGGCTCAAAAATTGCTGTCGGCGTTGATTTAAAGGGCGGTTTTGTTGCCGTTAAGGGCTGGCTTGAAACAACTAAGATTTCGGGCGTGGAGTTTTGCAAAAAACTAGAAAACTTAGGCGTAAAAACTATCATCTGCACCGACGTTTCTAAAGACGGCGCAATGCAAGGCACTAACATTGAGCTTTACGAAGAACTTTTGAAAAACGTTAAGATTAACGTTGTGGCATCGGGCGGTGTTTCTAGCCTTGAAGATATTGAAAAACTTAAGAAAATCGGCTTATACGGCGCTATTGTTGGAAAAGCCTACTATTTAGGCGCAGTTAAAATTGAAGATTGTTTGAAGGTGGCGTATGATAACTAAAAGAATTATTCCCTGCCTAGACGTTAGAAACGGAAGGGTTGTTAAGGGCGTTAACTTTGAAGGCTTGAACGACGTTTCTTCGCCCGTTGAACTTGCTTCCTTTTACTCAAAAGAAGGGGCGGACGAACTTGTTTTTTATGATATTACGGCATCGTTTGAAGGCAGAAAACTTTTCACCGATATTTTAACCGAAGTTGCTAAAAAAGTTTTTATTCCGCTCACCGTTGGCGGTGGCATTAACACCATTGACGATTTTGACCGTGTTTTAAAGTGCGGTGCAGATAAGGTTAGCGTAAACTCTGGCGCAATCAAAAACCCCGAACTTATTCCTATGGCGGCTAAAAAATACGGGAGCCAATGCGTCGTAATTTCGGCAGACGTAAAACGGGTTGACGGCGTTTACAGAGTTTTCCAAAACGGCGGGCGTGTAAATACGGGCATGGAAGCCGTTGAGTGGATTTTAAGATGCGTTGAATCTGGCGCTGGCGAGGTTGTTTTGAACTCTATCGATACCGACGGCGTTAAAAAGGGATTTGACCTTGAAATGCTAGACGCCGTTTGCAAGGTTGTGAACGTGCCTGTTATAGCCTCCGGCGGGGCGGGCAAGGTTCAAGATTTTATCGACCTTTTCAAAGCACTTCCGCGCGTGGATGCCGGGCTTGCTGCTTCCGTTTTCCATTTTGGCGAAATTGGCATAAAAGATTTAAAGAAAACGCTTCAAGAAAACCAAATAAACGTTCGATTAATTTAATAAGGATAAAATTATGATTAACTTTGATATTGAAACTTTAAAATTTGACGAAAAGGGGTTAATTCCTGCCATCGTGGTTGACGCCCGCTCAAAAAAGGTGTTAACCTTGGCTTATATGAATAAAGAAAGCCTAAAAATTTCTATGGAAAAGGGATTAACCTGCTTTTGGTCAAGGTCGAGAAACGCTCTTTGGCTTAAAGGCGAAACTAGCGGGAATTATCAAAAAATCGTGTCTATCACCGCCGATTGCGATAAAGATGCGTTAGTTGTATTAGTTGAAAAGGAAGGCCCAGCCTGCCACACGGGCGAGGATTCTTGCTTTTTCAACGAACTTTTTGAAAGCGATAGTTTAAGCGAGTTCTCGCTCTTATCTTTAATGAAATTGATAAAGGGAAGAAAAACCGAGAAAAAAGACGGGTCTTACACGACCTATCTTTTCGAAAAAGGGCTTGATAAAATTTTGAAAAAGGTGGGCGAAGAGTCAACCGAGGTTATCGTTGCCGCTAAAAATAACGACAAAAAGGAAACTATCTACGAAATAGCAGATTTAACTTACCACGTTATGGTTTTGATGATTGAAATGGGCATAACGCTTGACGATATTTTCGATGAACTTTCTTCCCGCCACGTTATCGATAAAAAGGTTAAACAGGAGAAAATGACCTAATGGCGTATTGTGATTATCATATTCACACTAAATATTGCGACGGCTCGTCTTCTTGCGAAGAACTGATTTTAAGAGGCATTGAACTAGGGCTTAAAAGCATTGGGCTTGTGGCGCACTCTTACTGCGTGTTCGATAGAATTTTTACCATTTCTATCCCCGAGATTAAACTTTTCCAAGAGGAAATGAAAAGCCTCAAGGAAAAATATAAAGATAAAATCAACGTTCTATGCGGTGTTGAGCAAGACGCGCTTTCAAAAACCTCTACCGACGGTTTTGACTACGTTTTAGCCGCCTCGCACTACGTTAAGGTTGCGCCCGGCGTTTATAGACTTTTGGACTATACTCCCGAAAGTTTAGCCCAAACAATAAAAAAATATTTTAAAGGCGACGAAAAACTTCTTTTAAAAGCGTATTTAGATAACCTCGTTGACGTTGCAAAAAGGGTAAAACCTAACGTTATTGCGCACGTTGACCTTCTAACCAAGTTTAGCGAAAAAGCCGACTTTTTTAAGATTAAAGATAAAAAATATTACGACCTTTATTTTTCCGCCATTGACGAGATTATGAAAGTGTGCAACGTGTTTGAAATAAACGTTGGCGCAATTTCAAGAGGCTATAGAACTTCGCCTTACCCTGACGAAAAGTTAATAGAATATATTCGCTCTAAAGGCGGAAAGTTCGTTTTATCGAGCGACGCGCACGATAAAAAGAAAGTAGCCTTTGAGTTTGATAAATATTACGAAAAATTTAAAAACGACCTTGTGGAACTTTAAAAACTAGGCTATAGGTCGATTAACGGCATATTTTGGCTTGCAAACTGCTTGTTTGCAAGCCGTTTTTTATTGGGAATTTTAGTGGTTTTGGTGGCTTTTTCCAATATAAAGCAAAAAAACGGCATTTCGTCTTACGTTTTAAATTTTATGAAAAAATAAACTAAAATCATAATTTTTAAAAAACTATTGAAAAAGTTTTTTCAATTTGGTATAATGATTATGCTAAAAATTACGCGCGATTGCTATGCAATCGAATTTATGCGACGAGGAGATAAAGATTATGGTTGATTTAAGCGTATGTATCGGCAGTTCTTGCCACGTTAACGGAGCGGGTGACGTTCAAATGACTTTTAAGTGCCTCATTGACGATTACGATTTGGCATCTAAAATCAATTTTAGCGCATCGTTTTGCATGAACAACTGCGGTATGAAAAAGGTTGCAGTTAAACTTAATGGTCAAAAATTCTTAATCTCGGCGGACGAGGCTAAAAACTTCTTTATGGAGAGAGTTTTACCGCTAGTTAAATAGTTTTCAAGAACTTGGTTAGGCAAGTAAAAGCATTGGGAGGCGTTATGGCTGAGCTTTTAAAACTTAAAAAATCTAACTGCAAAAACTGCTATAAGTGCATTAGGCATTGCCCCGTTAAATCGATTAAGTTTACGGGCAATCAAGCCCGCGTTATGCCCGATGAGTGCATTTTGTGCGGTGAGTGTTTCGTGGTTTGCCCGCAAAACGCAAAAGAGATTGCCGATAGCACTAAAGCCGTTCTTAGTATGATAGAGCGTGGCGAAAAGGTTATCGTTAGCCTTGCGCCGTCTTTTGTTTCGGCTTACTCGGCAGATTTTTCTTCGGTTGAAAATGCGCTTAAAAAACTTGGTTTTTTTGGCGTTGAAGAAACGGCTATTGGCGCAAAACTCGTTAAAGACGAATATGAAAAAATTCTATCTAGTGGCAAAGCCGATGTCTTGATTAGTTCTTGTTGCCACTCAGTAAACCTTCTTATTCAAAAATATTTCCCAAAACTTATAGGTTGCTTAGCGCAAGTTGTTAGCCCAATGCACGCCCACTGCAAGGATATAAAAAAGCGTTTTCCTAACGCAAAAACCGTGTTTATTGGCCCTTGCATTGCCAAGAAAGACGAGGCGTTATTTTCTTACGGCGATGTTGACGAGGTTTTAACTTTCGAGGAGTTAAATCAAATGCTAAAGGTTGCGGGCGTTTGCATTTGCAGTGAAGAAAAGAAAGCCCAAAACAGCCAAGACTTAGGCGGAAAAACAAGGCTTTTCCCAACCGCGGGTGGCATTATTAAGACTTTTTCTAAACTTGAAAAGGGCTATAACTTCGTGGCGGTTGACGGCGTTCAAAACTGCATTAACGCCTTAAAAGATATTGAAAAAGGGCATATTCACAAATGCTTTATCGAAATGAACGCTTGTGCGGGAAGTTGTGTTGGCGGGCCGATTATGCAAAAATATTTCAACGAGCCTATCAAGAATTATCTTGAAGTTGTAAAGAGCGCTGGCGAGGCTGATTTTAAGGTTGATAAGCCTTTAGATGGCTTGCTCGAAAAGAAGTTTTCAGCAATAGATATGGCTAACTTAACGCCAAACGAGAGCCAACTTAAAGAAATTCTTCACAAAATGGGAAAAAGAGAAGAAGAGGACGAACTTAACTGCGGTTCTTGCGGTTACGATACTTGCCGTGAAAAGGCTATTGCAATTTTCCAAGGCAAAGCCGAGTTTTCAATGTGCTTGCCGTATCTTAAAGAGCGCGCGGAAAGTTTTTCGGCTTCCATTATTCAACACACGCCTAACGGGCTTATTGCCTTGAACGATAGCCTAGAGGTTCAGCAAATCAACCCGTCAGCCCTTAAAATGCTCGGCGTTTCAAACGAAACTGAGGTTTTGGGCGAGTCGGTTGCCAAGATTTTGGACGCTGAAGACTTTGAGCGTGTGCTAAAAGATAAAAAACCTATAAACGACGAGCGTAAATATTACGAAAAATATAGAAAATATTTCGAGCAGTCTATTGCGTATGATAGGGCGTCGCACCTAATCGTTATTATCTTGAAAGACGTAACTAAGGAAGAGGACGAAAGACGGCACAAAGAAGAAATTTGCATTGAAACTGTTGCCGTTGCCGATAAGGTCGTTGAAAAGCAGATGCGAGTTGTTCAAGAAATAGCCTCGCTTCTTGGCGAAACGGCTGCCGAAACCAAAATTGCGCTTTCTAAATTAAAGGAGTCTATCACCGATGAATGATTTGTGCGTGGATATTGGTTACAAAAGCATAAATCACCACGGCGAGCAACTTTGTGGCGACCATATTGACGTTATCGAGCAAGAGGACGGAAACGTCGTTATAGTTCTCGCTGACGGGCTCGGTAGCGGTGTGAAGGCTAGCATTTTATCGACTTTAACCTCGAAAATTATTTCAACTATGCTTGCCGAAGGTCTTTCGGTTGAAGAGTGCGTTGAAACCATTGCTCAAACGCTACCCGTATGCTCCAAAAGGGGCATTGCCTATTCAACCTTTACTATTTTTAGGTTGATAGATTCTAGTAGCATTGAGATTATTCAATATGATAACCCGCACGTTATCGTGCTAAGAGGCGGTAAGGCTTTAAAATACCAAAAGGAAGAAAAGCAAATTGGTGGAAAAAAAATTTTCCATTCAATAATTGAACTAGAAGAAAACGATCTTTTCGTGGCGATGACGGACGGCTGTCCTCATGCGGGCATTGGCAACGTTTCTAAGTTTGGCTGGCAAGAAGAAGATATTGCCGTGTTTTTAGAAGAACAAGCCAAAAAAACTAAATCTGCAAAGGTTATTTCTGCTGTTTTGGTTGACGAGTGCAACCGCCTTTATGAAAACGCCCCGGGCGATGATGTTACGGCTGTCGTTGTAAAGGTGAGAAAGCGTGTGCCTATGAACTTAATGTTCGGCCCGCCCGCCGATTATGATGATAACGAAAAAATTGTTTCAATGTTTCTTGAAAAAAAGGGCAAGCATATCGTTTGCGGTGGAACAACTTCGACAATCGTTGCCGAATATCTTAAAAAGCCGTTAGAAGTTAAAATGGATTTTGTCCGCCCAGACCTTCCGCCTGTTGGCAAAATTGAGGGGGTTGACGTTGTAACCGAAGGCGTTATCACGATGAGTAGAGTTTTAAACTTTGCAAAGGACTATCTTGAAGAGAACGAAACTTACAACGAGTGGGGTGTTGAAAATGACGGTGCTTCCACCATTGCAAGGCTTTTAATTGAAGAGGCTACCGATATTAATTTTTTCGTTGGGCGAGCAATAAACCCAGCGCACCAAAACCCGAATATTCCAATAAATTTCAATATTAAAATGAACATCGTTGAAGAACTTGCTTCGTGTTTAAGACGTATGGGAAAAAGAATTATGATAAATTATTTTTAATTTTTTATCTAAGAAAGTGCATTTTGTTTAAAGATAGAAAATTAAAAACTGCTTGATAATCGACTTATAGACCGACTTTTTTACTAAAACAAATTAAAAAATGGTGGCGGGAACGATTTTTTGCTAGAAAGACAAAAAAATAAAATTAGAAAATTCTTTATTTGGCGAAGAGTTTTTATAGGATACAATGAGAAAATTTGATACTAAAATTCAACATTTAAAATATAAGGTTTTAAGAGAGGTTGCTAGGCAAGCCTTCAACGGCACTTTGCAAGCAAGCCTTATTGACATACCTAAAATTATTTCGCCCGGCAAAGTTCCTACTATGCGCTGTTGCGTTTATAAGGAAAGGGCTATTTTAGGCGAAAGAGTAAAACTTGCTATGGGCGGTGATACTTCTAACCCAAACGTTATTGAGGTTATCGATATTGCGTGCGATGAGTGCCCAGCCGCAGGCTACGAGGTTACTTCTTCGTGTCGTGGTTGTTTAGCGCATAGGTGTGAAGACGTTTGCCGTAATGGAGCAATATCTTTCGACCATAACCATGTGGCGCATATCGATAAAACCAAATGCGTTGAGTGTGGAATGTGCGCTAAGGTTTGTCCTTTTGCGGCAATTATCAATCGCAAACGTCCTTGTCAAGTAGCGTGCAAGGTTAAGGCAATTAGCATCAATGAAGATAACGCTGCTTGCATTAACAACGATAAGTGCATTGAGTGTGGCGCGTGCGTTTACCAATGCCCGTTTGGCGCAATTTCGGATAAGTCGTTTATTTTAAACGCTATCGATATTTTGAAAAACAGCGAGAACAATACCAAATATAAGACCATTGCAATGGTAGCACCAGCACTTTCGAGCCAGTTCGTTTATGCAAAAACGGGGCAAGTTGTTAAGGGCTTGAAAGTTTTGGGCTTTGATACCGTTTTAGAAGCCGCGCTCGGCGCTGATATGGTAGCGCAAAAAGAATCTCAAGAACTTGCCGAAAAAGGCTTTTTAACAAGTTCTTGTTGCCCAGCGTTCGTTAAATACGTTGAAACGGCTTTTCCAGAGTTAAAGGGGCAAATTTCGGGAACGCTCTCGCCTATGGCGTCGCTTGGAAAATATCTAAAGGGGCTTGATAAAAACTGCAAAATTGTGTTCATCGGCCCATGCACGGCTAAAAAGGGCGAGGCGCAAAAAGATAGCGTTAAAGACTATATAGACGTGGTTTTGACCTTCGAAGAGTTGCAAGCACTGTTTGATAGCAAAGATATTAACATTGCCGAACTTGAAGAAGAGGAACTTGATAACGCATCGTATTTTGGAAGAATTTTCGCTAGGTGCGGTGGGCTTGCTTCTGCTGTTGAAGAGGGCTTGAAAGAGCAAGGAATTGACTTTGACTTAAAGCCTATTAGTTGCGACGGAATTGAGGCGTGCAAGGTTGCGCTTTTAAGAAAAACAAAAGGCGTTTTAGACGCTAACTTTGTTGAAGGTATGGCGTGCGTTGGCGGTTGCGTTGGCGGGGCTGGTTGCTTAACCCACGGCGAGAAAAACAGCGTGCAAGTAGATAAATTCGGCTCTAAAGCAAAAGATAAAAAAATTAGCGATGCAATTTCCGCTTTCACAAAAAATAACTAAAACTTAGCAAAAAATAAAGAGAGAAACAATTCGTTTCTCTCTTTTTCGTTGTGTTTTAAAATGCACAAAAGTTAGCCTATAGGTCGATTATTTGCAAAAATTTGCGAGTTGCCGAAGTTTTTTCGGCTGTTTTAAATAGTTAATCTAAGTGGTCTTTATACTCAATTGCCCAAACGTTAATTGCACTGAAGTTATATGGAGCACAAAAAGCGTATGTTCCTGCCTCGGTAATGGTAAACGTATAAACTGAAAGTCCAAATTCCACTTGAGCGGAAGAAATTGTTTCGTTCTCTGTTACAAGCGTCAAAATCTCAGCCATAGCGCCACTTGAAGCTATGCTAGCGTAAACTTCAATGGTGCAAGCGCCATCTACTGTGAACTGAATTGATTTTTCGCTGAACGAGCCTTCTTTTGCAAGATTGCAAGCGCCGTAGAAGGTTAGACGTTGTCCATCAACGACTATCTGCTTGCTCGCGGAATTTCTATATCCACAGCCGTTTGTTACCGTATAGAAATCGCCAAAAGTTCCTTCAAGTGGATCTTTGTCAGAATAATATACAAGCGAAGAAAAATCGAAGAACGAATTCTTCGTATAGGCTGGGCGGTTTGAAGGATTCCATTCGTTATCCCATCCGCTTGGCTTTTCGTTTAGTTCGCAATAAATAACCAGCTCATAAGAACCTGCAAAAGCGTAGTAGCCAACGTATTGAACGCTAGAAGGAATTTTAACCGTTGAAAGTTTGAAGCAAGAAGCGAAAGCGTAAGAGCCGATTGAAATAACGCTGTCTGGTATGGTTGCGCTTGAAATATTATAACAATCATAGAAAGCGTAAGAGTAAATAAACTTTGTGTTAGAATCTATCGAGCAAGATGAAGTTGAATTCTTATCAGGTTTAACTAAAACTAAATACGGGTTAGTTTGGTTGCCCAAGTAGTTCACGCTATATGATTTATTATAGTTTAAACTAGTGCAACCTTCAAACGCATTATCACCAAGGCTTATTAGGCTGTTTGGAATTTCAATAGTTTGAAGCAACGAGCAGTTTTTGAAAGCTTCTTTGCCGATAGTTTCTAAAGTGCTTGGAAGTTCAATAGATTTTAAATTCGCACAATCTAAAAATGCAGAAGGGGAAATAGCCGTTACGCTTTGGCTTTCATAAGTTTCGGGAATTATAATCTTAGTTACCGTTTTATCGGTTGTGCCTGTTACTGAATAGTTGCCGTTTTGTAACCGCTCGAAGGTCAAAATTTCGGTTGAGTCTTGAGCTCCGTTAAGGGCGCAATTCCAAGTAACGTCGCAAAATGAATAATTCCAATTTAAGTCCCAACCGCTTGGCATGCTTTCTGCTTCGCAATAAATTTTCAACACGTTGCAGTTAGCAAACGCTAAAGAGTTAATTCTTTGAACGCTAATTGGAATATAAATTTCCTCTAGCGAAGAACAATTTATAAACGCTTGTAAATCAATGGTTTCTAATTGGCTATCTGGAGTTATGTTTGCTCTTTTTAAATTTGTGCAATTATAAAAAGCATAATTACCAATAATCTTAACGCTAGAAGGAATTTCAACGCTTTCTAAACTTGTTAAACCCCTAAACGCGTTGCAATTAATAACTGAAACGCCAGAAGGAATTGTAATTTGCGTGTCGTCATTTAGATAAGCAACTAAAGTTTTTACGCTATTCAAAGTGTGAATAACAAACCCGTTTTGGTCTGTTGAAAGCTTTGATGGGGTTGATAAATCAGTGTAAATATCTAATGCGTAAAGCCCAATTGCAGCGCCTTCAGCAGAACCTTTAGTTATTATTAAATTCGAAAGGTTGTAAACTTCAACAAGCCTATAGCAGCCTGTAAAAGCAGACGATTCAATAGAAGTTATGTTTCTTGGAAGAACTATGCTGGTTAATTTTCCGCAACCATAAAACGCATAACTGCAAATACGCTGAATATTATCAGTTAAAACAATGCTAGTTATGTTTAAGCGCGAAAAAGCAAACTCGCCAATGCTCGTAACTTTTATTCCGTCAACTTTTTGAGGAATTGAAACAGCGGGGTAAGAATCGTCAAAAGCGGTAACTTCAAAAGTGTTGTTCGAAAGTAGCGTGAAGGTTAACCCGTTTTGCGTAACGCTAAGCGAAGAGTTATCTTCACTAGAAGAATTTCCGCCTGAAGAACTTGACGAATTTTCTTCTGTTGAACTTGATGAATTTTCGCTAGAATTTTCGCTAGAACTAGAAGAATTTTCTTCAGTTGAACTTGACGAAGTTTCTTCAGTTGAACTTGATGAATTTTCGCTAGAACTAGAATTTTCTTCAACTGAACTAGAAGAATTTTCGCTAGAGCTAGAAGAAGTGTTTTGGCTTGTTTCGCAAGCGCAAAGAACAACTAAGCTTAAGCTCAAAATAAAACTTAAAATAATAATAAGAAAGGTTTTGCGGTTCATAGTTTCTCTCCTTGTGGCAATTTTTTAAGTATGAAATTTTCTGCTAAGCGACCAAAAAGTTAGCCTATAGGTCGATTATTAGCAAAAATGTTGTTTTTTATTTAGCGTTTAGAATTTGAAAAACGTAATAGTTTTCGCCTAATGCGCCGTCGTAAAAATAAATAGTTATCTCATCGCCAATGCTAACGATTTCAAATTCATAATCGGTTACGGCTAAGATTAGTTTTTTATCTCCGCTTTGAACGTGCAGTTCTTTTTCTTCGGCTCTATAATTAAATACTTCTTTTTTATCGGTTATAGTAAAAACTTCAGCGGTAGGCGAAGAAAAATCAAATGCGTAATTTACGCTTTTTAACGATATGAACGAAAAGACCGAAAACAAAAAAGCAATAAAGATTGAAGATAGAACAATTCTAATGAAATTCGTGTTTTTATTAAATTTCAAGTAAAAGAATAGTGCTACCACTAAACTAACTATCGAAATTATAATAAGTGGCAAAAAGAAAGGAATTCCCGTATTCAAAAGGTGCATATGGTGGAGCGTTAGAGAAGCGCGAATAAGCGCACCCATAGAAAAAATTATTGCAGAAGTGTTTGTTTTTCCTCTTGTAGCGATGAAAAAAACAAAAATGATGAACGATAAAACGCCGTAAACAATATAAATTATGCTTGCGGTTTTATCGCTTAAGAAAAACGTTGCTACAACGTCGATTACGGGAAAGAGAAAAATTGTTATTCTAACTAGGCTAGAAAAATTCTCTCCTTCGCGTATAAACACGGCAAAAACAGCCAAAACGGTAAAAAACAAAATTGAAAAGTAATCAAAAAAAGTAAAGTTTGAAAAAATACCGCCAAGCCTTGGTAGGAAGTTCCCTAAAATAAAAGCCAAAACGATGGTCGCTATTAAAATTATAGGTTTAGAGTCAGTTAAACGTTGTTTTTTCATAAATTTAAATTTTAGAAACTATAAAAATAGAAAGTGTCGCAGAAAAAAGTCATTTTTTCTAAATATTCCATTGCGCCTTTTTCGGCTTCTTCAAAAGAAGAAAAGAGTTTATCTTCTAAAGCGGTTAAATCTTCTCTATCTTCTGCGTAAAAAATGCTCCAATCAAAGATATCTAGCATAATATGTTTTTCTTTGCTAAACTTATTTTGTAGCACATAGCAACAAGGGCTTAAAACAAAACCGTTCTCGGTTTTATAAATGGCAACGCAGTTTAGGCTATCTTTAGAATATTTAACGTCAAGCAAATTATCATCTTCTTCTAAAGGCTTAACTGTTGCAAATTGCAAAAGATAGTCAAAATTTTTCTTCTTATCTTTTTTCGAAACGTCGCTAATTTCTTGGAAGTTCTTTGTCTTTTCAATCTCGCTTGTGATAATTAAGAGCGTGTTGTCGTTAACGCCTTGAATAAGTTCAAATTGGAGCCGACCAACCTTGTTTTCAAAGCGACAAACTTTAGCCGTTTCCACGCCAAAAAGTTGTTTAATTTTCTCGCTTTTTATTTGTTTTCCCTTTAAAACGGTTGCGTTTTTTATTATGTTTTCGCCGAACTTATAATAAACGTTTTGCTTGGTTACAACATAGGTTTTAGTTTTGAAAACGAAAAATTGAATAACAATATGCCCAACAGCAAACACAAAGCAAATTATTGCTACGATAAGGTCGTCAATCTCTCTGTCGGTTACGTAAAATATAATTTCGCAAACAAAAAGAACAATAAAAGCAATAAAAATTCCTAAGTTAGATTTTCTTTTCATAATATTCCTTTATTCTTGATTTTTATTAGGTTCGTAAACGTAATAGGCTTCGTTAAGCGCGCCCTCGTAAAAGGTTATAATAATTTGGTCGCCAACCGAAAGAGAATAGTAAGACGTTTCCGAAACGGAAATTTCAAACTCACGTTCGCTGTTTTTCACGGTCAAATCATAGGTTGTTGGAGAGCGAGCGCCTGAATTAATCTCTTTTTCGATAATTTCGTATGTTTCAAAAGAAGGCAAAGAATTATCGAACACAAAATTGAATAGGTTTAAGGACATCCAAATCCCAATAAACGAAATAAAAAGCGTTGCTATAGGAACAAAAACTCTATTTTGTTTGCTCAGTTTTTCGCTAAACTTAATCGTTAAAAATATTGAAATTATCGTCAAAACCGCGGTTGGAATTAAAGTTGGCAATAAAAAGGTGAACTCGCTCACAGTTTTTAAGTCCAAAACCACCATAAACGCGCTTAAAAGAGAGAGGCAACCAACAAAAATAACGGAAGTAAACGAAATATGCTCTCTAAAGTATAATAGAATTGCTATTATTATTGAAATTATGCCAAAAATATAAAATACTAATAGAGTATATCTTCCAAGCGAAACAAAGGTAAAAAGCGTATATAAAAAGGCGTAGCCTATTAACACCCATTTACCAAGCCAAGGAATTTCGTTAGATTTTAGAAAGGCAACAACTAAGCAAATTGCCGTAATAACCGAGCATAATAATAACCTGCCAATAATTGAGTTCCTAAACTCTAAAGTTTTCGGGCTCTTTAAGTAAAAAAGAAGCCCCAGCCAAATTAAGATAAAAATTGCTGTGTAAATCCAAGACTTTCTATTAAAGGTTTTAAGCGCATCGCTTTCTTTGTAATGTTTTTTCCTTGCCATAATTCTTTCATGCACGCTAAAGCGTGATTACATACTCCTTTGGTGATTACATACACGCTGGCGCGTGATTGCATGCACCTTCGGTGATTACATGCACGCTGGCGCGTGATTGCATACTCCTTCGGTGATTACATACGCCGACTTTGTCGGCTATAGATAAAATTAAATCCTTATAACATTTAGCGAAAGCTAAATTTCATCACGAAGTGATTTCATCCAACAAAGTTGGATTTAACCCGCGCTAGCGGATTTAATTGAAAAAAGGGCTTTTGAAAATCAAAAGCCCCTTTTTCTGGTGCGCCCGGCGAGGCTCGAACTCACAACGAAAGCGTCGGAGGCTTTTGTTTTATCCAATTAGACTACGAGCGCAAATATTTTTCTTAATTTTAGCAAGATTATTGCAGTTTGTCAATCTTTTAGTTTGCGCTCTATTTAAGCTGTTTGCTTTTCTTGACAAAAACCCGCGCTTTTTATATAATCGAAAAAAGGAGAGGTTTATGGGCAAAAAAGTTTTAGTTGGTATAAGCGGTGGCGTTGATAGTTCGGTTTGTGCAAAGCTTTTAATCGATAAAGGTTTTGAAGTTATCGGCGCGCACTTTACTTTTGAAAACAACAATTCCATAGAAAGTGCAAAAAAAGTTTGCTCCTTATTAAATATACCGCTTTACGTTGCCGATTTTTCCCAAGTTTTTAACGAAAAAGTTTTTAAGCCTTTTTTAGAAGCGTATAAAAGCGGTTTAACGCCTAACATTTGCGTTTCTTGCAATAAAGAAATAAAGTTTGGCGAAATGTTAAAATTTGCAAACGAACTTGGTTGCGATTTTATTGCTACCGGGCACTATTGCAAACTTAAAAGCGAGGGCGATAGGGTGTTTTTGGTCAGCCCTAAAGATAAGGCTAAAGACCAAACCTATTTCTTAAACGCCGTAACCGAAGATATTTTAAAAAAGGTTATCTTCCCTTTGCAAGACTTAACCAAAGAAGAAGTTAGGCAAATTGCGTTTGAAAGCGGGCTTCCAACGGCAAGCCAAAAAGGCTCGAGTGATATTTGCATCGCTAAAGATATTCCTTTCAAAACCTTTATTGAAGGCTTTATTCCTAAAAAGGCGGGCAAAATAAAAACCGAGCAAGGCGAAATCGTCGGTACGCACGACGGGCATTTTAAATATACTCTCGGTCAAAGAAAGGGCTTGAATCTCGGCGGAAAGGCGGGAGAGGATGGCGCTAGGTGGTTTATCGTTGAAAAGCGCGCTAAAGAAAACGAGATTATCGTAACGCACGGCAACGAAGAAAAGTTGTTTAAAGATAGTTTCGAAGTGGCTTGCCCTAACTTTATCAACGGCAAAGATTTCCTTGCTTTAGAAGGCGGAAAGTTTGAGTGCCTCGTTAAAACTAGGTTTCGCCAAGCCGAAAAACCTTGCGTCGTAGAGTTTTTTGGCGATAGCATAAAAGTTAAACTTTTAGAAAAAGAAAGAGCAATAACTTTAGGTCAGTTTGCCGTTTTCTATCTTTACGAAATTTGCTTGGGTGGCGGAGAAATAACTAAAGTTTGTTAAAATTTTCTAGATTTTTTAAATTTTAAAACTTTTAGTCAAAATTTTTAAGCCAAGAAAAAATTCACAAAAAACGGTTAT
Source organism: Christensenellaceae bacterium (assembly GCA_045534575.1). GTDB lineage: Bacteria > Bacillota > Clostridia > Christensenellales > Borkfalkiaceae > UBA4636. The sequence continues at coordinate 963 of JAZSJZ010000012.1, read as the reverse complement.
ATATTATATAATATGAAAGGAGAAAGCCTTCTAACGGCAAAACAAGTCGTTCATTAGGTTTTCTTTTGTGTTTTTAAGGAATTATCTCAAAAACACGCTAAAACTTATATAACGGCAAGATAATTGTGTTAAGAGTTGGTTTTAAACACAATATATTGTGCACTAAAAAAAAGTTTAAAAAAAGTCGAAAAAAGTTTTGAAAATCAGTTGACAAATACTATAAAATGTAGTTTAATAAACGCACTCACTAGCGAGAAAATCGTTGGCAAAATCAAGAAAAATTGATGTTTGAAAAACTTTTAAAAAAAATTAAAAAAAATTTAAAAAAGTTTTGAAAAATTGTTGACAAAGAAATTCTAGTGTGTTATTATGTTTAGGCTGTCGCGAAAAAAGACGGCACTCGCTGAACGGTTGTTCAGCCTTAGTTGTAGATTAAAAATTGAATAGAAGGAAATGAATTGATTCAAAATTTTTTGATGAATAAGTTTCTGTCAATAATTTGAGTATATTTTATGTACCAAAAAAACAGTCAGCAAATAACGAAAATCGTTAGAGCAGTTGAGTCGTGAAAACGGCTCGGCTTTATGAAATTAAACTTAAGAGTTTGATTCTGGCTCAGGACGAACGCTGGCGGCGTGCTTAACACATGCAAGTCGAACGAAGTTAAGAAAGCTTGCTTTTTTAACTTAGTGGCGGACGGGTGAGTAACGCGTGAGCAATCTGCCTCTATCTGGGGAATAACACAGAGAAATTTGTGCTAATACCGCATATTATCCTTTGAAGGCATCTTCTTTGGATGAAAGATTTATCGGATAGAGATGAGCTCGCGTCCCATTAGGTAGTTGGTGAGGTAACGGCCCACCAAGCCGACGATGGGTAGCCGACCTGAGAGGGTGATCGGCCACATTGGAACTGAGAAACGGTCCAGACTCCTACGGGAGGCAGCAGTGAGGAATATTGGGC
>JAZSJZ010000009.1:0-13994 GCA_045534575.1 Christensenellaceae bacterium | reverse complement strand
TAGTATTTTGTGGCTTTGGCTGGGGTGCTGTCACAAAGGAAAGGGGATGCCGCCGAAGGAACTGATGATCCCCTGTTATCAGTTTCTGGGACGGTGCAGAAGATGCATCGGACTGTCACGTTGGTGGAGAGCTATCGGTATATATACAAGCGGAGATACGGCTTTTACACAAAAACAGCTTGAGGCTTTGAGCGAACGTGAAGCAAACAAAAAAATACTGAATTGCAGTGTTTTTGCTCGCACGACGCCTGAATTCAAAGTTAAAATCGTTGATGCATACAAAAAAGAAGGTTACGTCGTTGCAATGACGGGTGATGGCGTTAACGACGCGCCTAGCATTAAAAGCGCAGATATCGGCGTCGGCATGGGTATTACGGGAACTGACGTTACCAAAAACGTTGCCGATATGATTCTTGGCGACGATAACTTTGCAACAATCGTTACCGCAACCAAAGAAGGCCGCCGCATTTACGATAACATTAAAAAGGCTATTCGCTTTTTACTATCTTCTAACCTTTCGGAAGTTATTTCGGTATTTATTGCAACCATTTTGGGCTTTACCATCTTAAAACCCGTGCATATTCTTTGGATTAACCTAATAACCGATACGCTCCCAGCACTTGCTCTTGGTATGGAAGAAGCTGACCCTGATGTTATGGAGCGAAAACCACGACCAAGACGAGAAGGAATTTTTGCCGCTGGGCTTGGCGTTAACGTTTTAATTGAAGGCGTTATGATTTCGCTTTTAACGCTTTCGGCTTACTTTATCGGTCAATATTTGCAAGCAACTTCAAGCGTTTCGTTGTCGTTTACGGAATTTTTGAAAAAACCAGAGCTTTGGCGAATAGAAATAGGTGGCTCTAACCTTGGTATAACGATGGCGTTTTTAACAATGGCTTTTGCCGAAACCTTCCACGCTTACAATATGCGCTCGCAAACGCAATCTATCTTTAAAATCAAATCAGTTAACAAGTGGATGATTTTAGCGCTTGTAACGTCGATTGTTTTATCGGTATTAGTGGTAGTTGTTCCGCCTATTGCTTCCGTGTTCTCGTTTGCGCCTGTTAATTTTACTAACGTTTTAATTTCAGTAGGGCTTGGCTTATTAACGATACCTATCGTAGAAATTTCAAAACTTATCTCAAGAGCCCGTGCTAAAAAACTTTAAAATTTAATGCTAAAAACTTAAGGCTAACCAAACGGTTAGCCTTTTTTCTTTTAAAAAATAAATTCTAAAATTATCTTTGAACAAAAATTTTGTTTAATGCTTCAAACACATCAACCTTATCTAAATTTGCGTAGTAAACGGAAATGCCTTTGCCACCGCCAAAATCGAAATAAAAACGCATACCGCCTCTTTTGAAATCTTCCTCGTTACCCGCAACAACGCCCGAAACGCCATTGAAAGTTATGTTTTGTTTTATCCTATAATTTTCACAATATTTCCAATTTATTTCAAAACCATAATAGTAATAATCCATTATCCAATATTCGTCCCTAGTGTTTCTGCCAACTCTCATATAATGCGTGCAATTATATTCCGTATTGAAAATATTAGAAATGTTTGTAATTTTATCTTCTCTTACGGTTAACGCTGTAAAGCCCTCAGCGTTAATGCTATTATAGAACTCTTCTGTGCTTATGATATATGGAACGTCGGAAGTGGCAAGACCCATTTGAGAATTTTGCGAATCACTTTGAGAATTGCCAGCAAAATTTTTATTTTCATTTCTAAAAATTAACGGCAACGAAATTGCCAATGCTAACACAAACGCTCCAACACTACTAAAAATGCGAACGTTTCTTTTTGCTTTTTGCCTTTTATAAACAGCGTATTTTTGCAAAACGTTTTCAAATATCATTTCTTCAGTCTTCATAACCTATCTCCTTTAATATTTTTTTTAGCTTAATTTTTGCATTAAACAATAAATTTTCCACTTGCTTTTGCGTCTTTTTCATAATCTTTGCAATCTCTTTGTTCTTCATTTGCTCAAAAAACGAAAGGTAAATAACGCAATAATGGTCGGCGCTTAACTTTTCTAACGCAACGGCTACTAATTTTTTATCAAACTCTTTGTTTGCAATTTCGTCAAGCGAACAGCCCTCGTCGGGAAGCCTTTCATCAAGTTTTGTAAATTTGTTTTTATGGCGGTTTATGTAATCATAACATTTATTTCTCGCTGTTTTAAACAAATAACTCTTGAACGCCATTTCATCCTCTAGTTTGCGCTTTTTTATTATAAGCGAAAGAAAAACGTCTTCTAAAATATCTTCGGCAACAAAATTATCGCTAACAAAACTTATAATAAACCGATAAAGTTGTTTTGAATAACTATCGATAATGCGCTTAAGTGCCAATTCATCACCTTCAAAAAAACTATAGTAATTTTCAACCATAATCGCATCACCTCCTTTCACTTATAAGACGCACAAACTTAACTTTTCACTTGCAAATTTTAAAAATTTTTTTATTTATATTATCTTTTTTTATCTCGCGCGTCAATATTATAACTTTTAAAGCAAAAATTAAGAGATAACAAATCGGTTAGCAGTCGAAATGTTATCTCTTTTTCTGTTAGTGAAGTTTTTGCTGACGCGAAAGTGAAGTTGCTACGCAGTGAAGTTTATGCTACACACAAGTGAAGTTAAGTTTGCCCACTTCGCCATAGGCGAAATTTCACTATCAACAGGATAACTTCACTTACGAAGTAAACTTCACTTGCCCATAGGGCAAACTTAGTTTCTTTTATTAAACTACTTATTATCTAGAGTATATTTATAAAGCGAACTTTTTGGAACGCCACGCTCTTTTGCAACCTTCTTTATTGCATCCATTTTAGAAAGCCCTTGCTCCAAATATAGGGCTATATGTTCATTAATAGGCAAATCTTGAAAATTTGACTCTCGTTTTGCGCCTTCAACCACCAACACGAATTCGCCCCTTTCGTCGCCTAAAAAGCCGTCTTTTAGGTTAAAGTTTGTTGCCGTTTCGAAAACTTTAGTTATTTCTTTTACGGCACAAGCCTCTCTATCGCCAAGATATTTATATAACTTTTCTATCGTCTCTTTTAAATCGTGGGGAGCGCAGTAAAAAATTAAAGTTGTTTCTAAGTTCTCAATCGAGGTTAAAAGTTTTTCAACTTCAGCGTTTTTTTCGGGTAAAAAACCAATGAACGTGAAATTCTTAGCAGATAGCCCAGATAAAATTAGCGCGGGCAAAACTGCGTTTGCGCCGGGGATAACGGTATATTGCAAGTTTTCTTTTTTTAGTCTTTTGCACAAGATTTCGCCCGGGTCCGAAACAACGGGCGTTCCCGCATCCGAAATTACGGCAATTTCATTGCCTTCTTTTAAAAGTTCAACAATTTTTTCAGCCGTTTCCGCCTCGTTTCCCTTTCTATATGATTGAAGCGGTTTTTTAATGCCGTAATGATTAAGAAGTGGCATTGAGTGGCGAGTATCTTCGCAAAAAATCATATCAACGCTAGATAAAACTTCCACCGCGCGATAACTAATATCTTTTAAGTTGCCTATTGGCGTTGAAACAAAATAAAGCATAATTCACCTAAAAAGTTGGTCTATAAGTCGATTATTAAAAGTTTCCTGAAAAATCTTTGGCTAAGTTTTGGGCTTGCGGAAGAATTTTTAGTTCGGCTTTCTTTTCTTTTTGCGCTTCTATTAAAACGAGATACGATTCGCCGTTTTCTTTCGCGGAAACAAGTTGAAGCCTTGTTGGGTAGAGCCTAGTTTTTTCTAAACAAACCAAAATTTCGCTAAGCCTATCGGCTCTATGGCAAAAGGTAAACAGCCCGCCTTTTTTTAATAGGCAATACGCCTTTTTTGCGATTTCTTCAAAAGTTACTAAAACTTCGTTTTTGCAAATTGCAAGATGGGTTTGGCTTGGCAAAATTCCGCTGTTTTTCTTAACGAACGGCGGATTGCATAGAACTAGGTCAAATTCCTCGCCGTCAAGTTCTTGCAAAGGCTTGTTTTCAACGCTGAAAATTTTCTCTAACCCGTTTATTTCAATGCTTAGTTTACTCATATCGGCAAGGTCTTTTTGCACTTCGCATAAAACTGCCCTCTCTACCGAGCCGTTCAAAGCCTGATAGTGAATAGAAACAATTCCGCTTCCCGAGCATAAATCAACGACGTTTTTCTGCCCGCCTTTTGCAAAGCGTGATAAAATTACCGAATCACTCGTGAAACGGTAAAGATTTTCGGCTTGATAAATTTTAAAGCCACCAATTAAAAGGTCTTCTAAAATTAAACTGTTTTCCATAGCAAGAATAATGCACCGCCATAAGCGGTGCATTTTCGTTTAATTATTCTTCAGAAATTGCTGAAACAGGGCAGTTATCTGCACAAGCACCGCAAGAGATGCAAGCATCAGCGTCAATCACATATTGAGAATCGCCTTCAGTGATTGCTGAAACAGGGCAGTTAGTTGCGCAAGCGGCGCAAGAAATGCAAGCGTCTGAAATTTTGTAAGCCATGGGAATTACCTCCTAATTATTCGATAAAACAACTTTTCTCAAAGTTTATAAATATTGTATCACAAATATTTTAATTTGTATATACTTTTTTCAAAATTTTTTAATCGTTTTCAAGTTTTTTAAGCTCAGCGAATTCTTCTTTGCTAATTTTCAAGTCGTCTCCCGCCTCGCTTTTATGGAATTTTACTTCGTCAAGCGGAAATTCTTTATATACTAATGCGCCGTCGCCTTTATCTATCTTAACTTTAACTAAGAATTTTAGCATATTAAGCCCGATTACCATGCCGTTTCCTTCAGGCGTTGAAACGGTTGAGCCCATTTTTGGCATTTTCTTATAGGCGCAAGAATAATATTCGTTTTCATATTCTAAGCAACACATAAGCCTTCCGCAAAGCCCGCTAATTTTGGCTGGATTTAGCGATAAGCCTTGCACTTTTGCCATTTTGATAGTAACTTTTCTAAAATCTGGCATGCAACTAGCGCAACAGCACTCCCTTCCGCACGGAGCAATACCTCCAAGCAGTTTAGTTTCATCTCTCGCGCCAACTTGCCTAAGTTCAATTCTCACGTGGAAAATAGAAGCAAGGTCTTTAACGAGATCTCTAAAATCAATTCGCCCCGCCGCCGTGAAATAGAAAACGATTTTACTGCCGTCGAAAGTATATTCAACGTTGATAAGTTTCATTTTTAACTTATGCGCCAAAATTCGCTCTTCGGCAATTCGTTTTGCGTCGGGCTCTTTCTTTAAATTTGCTTCGTTCTTTTCGATATCTTTAGCCGTTGCCTTTCTTAAAACTTGTTTCAACGGCTGAACGATTTCGCTATCGTCAACCTCTTTTTCGCATAAGGTAACCCTAGCAAACTCAACGCCACGCGCCGTTTCAACGATAACGCCGTCGCCAAGTTCAAAATTTTCGCCGTTCGGGGCGAAATAATAAACCTTTGCGGTATTTCTAAATTTTACGCCAATAACTTTTGCCACTTTGCCTTCTCCTCCATAATGGCGAACAAAACTAAATCAACGAGCATGGTAGCGTTTGCATTAAAGGTCGCCGTTTTCTCTAATTGATTTAGCCTATCGATAACGCCGATAATTGCGCCTTGCCTAAAATCGTTAGCAATGGTTTTTAGCCGTTGGTCTAAAAACTCATCGCTCTTTCCTAAAATAAAAGTGAGCATTCCGCCAAGACAGGTTTTTAGCAAGGCAACAACCTCTTTTGGCTGATATTTTTGAAGTTCTTGCGAAAACGCCCCCACGTTTTTTGCCGACTTCATTTGCGATAGCATTTTTATAATTTCGTTATATAGCGAAAACGCTTCTTCGCTATTATAATAATTTTCAACCTCGAACGCTCTTCCGCCCGATAAAAACACGGCGGTTTTTAGCCTTTTCTCATCTAAAAGCGTTTTTCTAAAATGTTCAAAAAGTTTCTCGTTAGAAAAGTTTGGAAGCGAGAAAATTTTGGATCTTGACGATATTGTTGGTAGCACCGCAGTATCGTTTTGCGCCGTTAAAATTATGGTTACGTTCTTTGGCGGTTCTTCCAAAGTTTTTAAAAGTTTGTTTTGATATTGCTTTAACTCTTCGACCTTGTGAACGATAAAAATTCGCTTTTTAAGTTCGATTGGGCGAATAGTGCTCTCATCAATAATTTCATCGGCATCGCTAACAGAGAGTTTTTTATCTTTTTTAGGATAAAAATTCACGTCGCTATGCGCAAAATTATTTATTAGTTTGCACGCCCTGCAACTATCGCAAAACTCATCTTCTTCGCAAGCGATAACCTTTGCAATAATTTTAGAAAACTCCAAAAGAAATTTTTCGTCGCTCGATAAGAACAAATAGGCGTGCGAAAGTTTGCCAAGCGCTTTTTCTTGGGCAATTACTTTATACGCCTCAGTTTGTCTTAAAAGGTCTAACATTAAATAAAGCCTCTTTCCTTTAAATACTCGATTATCTTTGCGTTTGTTTCTAGCTTTGTGCCTTTGCAATCAAAAGGCACAATTCTATCGCTAAAGGTTTTTGCAAGTTCCAAATAGCCGTTATAAACCTTTCTGTGAAAATCAATTCCAGCAAGTTCAATTCTATCTTCAGCGTCAACCCCGCCCTTTCTTTTGAACGCCTCGTCTGGCGAAACGTTCATAAAAATAGTTAAATCGGGCATACATTTTTCAAAGCAATAGGAATTGATTTTTTTAACAAAATCAAAACTTAAGCCCCTTGCATAAACTTGATAAGCTAAAGACGAGTCGATATATCTATCTAAAATAACCAACTTTCCATCATCTAGCGCTGGCAAAACCACTTCTTTAATGATTTGCGCGCGTGAAGCGGCATATAAAAGCGCCTCGCACTCGTCAGCCATAGCCTTGTTATTTTTATCTAGAATAACCGCGCGGATTTTTTCACTAATTTCAGTGCCACCGGGTTCTCTCGCGATGATAAAATCAACGCCGTTTTTCTCTAAATATTCCTTTAAAAGCCTTGTTTGGGTAGATTTTCCGCAACCCTCGCAACCTTCAAAGGTTATTAGTTTGCCTTTCATAAAAACTCCAAAAAAAGCGGAGCAAAAAGTTAGCCCCGCCAAAAAACTAGATTACTTAATGACGTCAAGAACTTCAATATCGTATCCACCTTGAGCAAGTTCGATACGAACAACGTCGCCTTTCTTTTTGCCGATAAGCGCTTTTCCAACAGGTGATTCGTTTGAAATTCTACCTTTCATAATGTCAGCTTCAACCGTGCCAACTAGCGTATATTCAAAAACCTTGCCTAAAGCCTTGTTCATAACTTGAATTTTAGAGCCAAGCGAAATTACGCCCTTTTTATCTTTAGAAGTTTCAGCATCGTAGATAACGGCGTGTTTTAACTTATCTTCAATCTCGTAAATTTCGCTGGTTATTTTAGCAAGTGCTTCTTTTGAAAACTTATATTCAGCGTTTTCCGAAAGGTCGCCAAGTTCTCTTGCTGCAGCAAGCCTTTCAACGGTTTTTGGTCTTTCAACGTCGTTCAAATAAGCAAGCCTTTCTTCAAGTTCTTTTTTGCCTTCTTTGCTTAATTGATACGTTTTTACTGATTTTTCTTCCATAATAACACCTATTTTTGCCATAATTTGGCTAAATTATATTTAATTTTTAACTGTCCACTCTTAGTATTATATACAAAACTAATAAACTTGTCAAGCGTGGGCAAAATTTTGTTAACCTTCTATTAAAACGGCTTTAATTCTTCTAATGCCAGCAGAAGACGATTGTTCCTTCTTAATTTTGAAAGTTCCAAGTTCACCCGTTCTCTTTGCGTGAGGTCCACCGCAAATTTCTTTTGAATAATCGCCAATCGAATAAACCTTAACGATATCGCCATATCTAGAATCGAATACGCCAACTGCGCCCTCGCACTTAGCCTCGTCAACCGTCATTTCTTTCATAACAACGGGAACGTCAGCTTTGATTGCTTCATTAACGAGCCTTTCAACTTCAGCAATTTCTTCTTGCGTCATAGGGCGGTCAAAGTTAAAGTCGAAACGAAGTCTTTCAACGGTGATGTTCGAACCCTTTTGCGAAACGCTAGGGTCTAAAACTTTCTTTAGCGCTGCTTGCATTAAGTGAGTTGCCGTGTGAAGACGAGCCGTTTGCTCGCTAGTATCGGCAAGCCCTCCCTTAAACTTTTGCTCGCTACCTTGAGAAGATTTCTTTTGGTGGTCTTCAAAGGCTTTCTTGTAACCTTCTTCGTCAACGGTAAAGCCCTTTTCTTTTGCAAGTTCGCAAGTGATTTCTAGTGGGAAGCCGAAAGTGTCGTAAAGACGGAAAGCAGTCTTTCCCGGGAACACGCTTCCTTGAATATACGTTACCACTTTATTGAACTCTTTTAACCCGTCTGCTAAGGTCTTAGAAAATCTGTCCTCTTCCTTAGAAAGTTCGTCTATAACCTTGTTAGCGTTGATTTTTAGTTCTTCGTAAGCGGTAGAATATTTCTCAATATAGCACTTAGCAATCTCGGCAAGCGAGCCGTTAGGAAGGTCGATATTTCTTCCAAAACGAACGGCTCTACGAATAAGTCTTCTCAAAACGTAGCCTTGGTCAACGTTAGATGGAACTATGCCTTTCATATCGCCAATCATAAAGGTTGCCGTTCTTACGTGGTCGAGAATAATTCTATAAGCCCTAGTAACTTCTTCGCTTTCATCATAAGCCTTGCCGGTAAGTTCAAAAATTTTAGCCTTTGCCGTATCGAAAAGTTCGGTATCGTAAACGCTTTCAACGCCGTTTAAAATGCATAGCGTTCGCTCTAAGCCCATACCCGTATCAACGTTTCTTTGTTTTAACTTAGAGTAAGAGCCGTCTTCATTTTTATAATATTGCATGAAAACGTTATTCCAAATTTCAAGATATTTTCCGCAATCGCACGCAGGCGAACAATCTGGAGAGCACTTATCGCCACCACGGTCAATAAACATTTCGGTATCAGGCCCACATGGTCCGGTCTTTCCCGCAATCCACCAGTTATTCTTTTTAGGAAGGAAGAAAATCTTCTCTTCGGGAATTCCGCAAGCCTTCCACTTTTCAAAACTGGAAATATCTCTTGGCGCGTCTTCATCGCCAGCAAAAACGGTAACGGCTAAGTTCTCAACGGGGATGTTAAGATAATCTTTGCCCGTTAAAAACTCGTAGCTCCACTCGATTGCCTCTTCGTTAAAATAGTCGCCTAGCGACCAGTTGCCGAGCATTTCAAAAAAAGTTAGATGCGAAAGATCGCCAACCTCGTCAATATCACCCGTTCTTACGCACTTTTGAACGTCAGTAAGTCTTGTTCCCGCAGGGTGCTTTTCACCAAGAAGGTAAGGAACGAGCGGATGCATACCAGCAGTTGTGAATAAAACTGAAGGGTCGTTTTCGGGAATTAAACTTGCAGAAGGGATAATTTTATGCCCCTTCGATTCGAAAAATTTAAGATATTTATCTCTAAGTTCTTGCGCTGTAATTTTCATACTATTTATCACCATTTTATGTAAAATTTAATCGATTAACGGGCTTATAGCCCAACTTTTATACTTTTTGCGCCGAAACGCCGTCTTTTGATATCAAAACCTTATAGCCTTTATCTAAAACCTTTGCTCTAGTTTCGTCAGCGAGCGCATAGTTCTTATCTTGCCGAGCCGTTTTGATAATTTCTAAAAGTTCTAAAATTTCGCTAGGAATTTCTTCCTCTACTTTGTGCTTTTTTAAATATTCGTTGCTATCTGTTTTAAAAAGCCCTAAAAGAGCGTAGGTCTTTTTAATATCTTCAACGATAGTTTTGCATCTGCCGTCGTTATTTGCAAGCATTTGTTTCGCCATTTTGAAAAAGCCAAACAAGTTAGCAATGGCAAGCGCTGTGTTAAAATCGTCATCCATCGCCTCGTTAAACTTCAAATCAACTTGGCTATCAAACTCAACCTTTTCAATTTTCGCATCTTCCACGGCTTTAATAATCGAATAAAATTCGCCAACGTGCTTTTCAGCGTCTGGGAACAAATTATCGGTTACGTTAATATCGTTTCTATAAGAAGTAGATAAGAGAGCGAATTTAACAGCGTCTGGGCTGAATTTATCGAGAAGTTCTGTTAAAACGAGCGAGTTGCCTAGCGACTTTGACATTTTTTGCCCGTTTACCTTAATTAGCCCGTTGTGAATCCAATATTTAACGAACTGTTTGCCCGTTAAAGCCTCGGTTTGAGCAATCTCGTTTTCGTGGTGAGGGAAAATTAAATCTCTACCGCCACCGTGGATATCTATCATATCGCCAAAGGCTTTTTTGTTCATCGCCGAGCATTCAATGTGCCAGCCCGGTCTTCCCTTGCCCCAAGGCGATTCCCAATAAATTTCGCCTTCTTTTGCAGCCTTCCAAAGCGCAAAATCAAGAGGGCTTTTCTTCTCAGCGTCGTTTTCAATTCTAACACCGTCGAGCATATCGTCAACCGAGCGGTTAGATAGCTTTCCATAAGACGGAAAACTTTCAACCGAAAAATAAACGCTACCTTCTTTAGTTGCGTAAGCGTGCCCTTTTTCAATAAGCGCTTGAACGAACGAGATAATATCTTCAATGCTCTCAGTCGCCTTTAGCCAAACGTCGGGGTCGTTAACCTCGAAACGAGCCATAACGGCGTCGATTTTTTTAATCATCATCTTAGCGTATCTATCGGCGGGGATTCCCGTTTCGTGAGATTTTGCAATGATTTTATCGTCAACGTCGGTATAGTTACGAGCATAAGTAACGTCGTAACCCTTTTTAAGAAGGTAACGGCGGATAATGTCGTAGATAAGCGCTTGATACGCATGCCCTATGTGCGCCTCACCCGAAACGGTTATTCCGCAGGCATACATATTAACTTTATTTTGGTTTAGCGGAAGGAATTCTTCCTTTCTTCTTGTTAGAGTGTTATAAATTTTCATAGTTCACCTTTATTTGGCTAATTTTAACACAATTTAAGCCGTTTTGGCAAATAAAAAAGTAACCTTTTATTTTAACTTAGTTAAAATTATTGCAAACGTTTGATTTTTAGTATATAATTAAACAAAAAAATAACGAAGAAGGTATTTTTCTATGCTTGACATCAAGTTAATTGTTGAAAATCCGCAAAAAGTGGCGGATAGTTTAAAGAAGAAAGGTTGCATCGTTTGCTTTGACGAAGTGATTGCACTTTATCAAGAACGCAAAACGCTTTTGCAAGAGGTTGAAAAGGATAAGGCTGAAAGAAACAGAGTTTCTGGTCAAATTCCGCAAATGAAGAAACAAGGCTTACCTTGCGACGATATTTTTGCCGAAATGAGAACGCTTGGCGAATCTATCGCTAAAAAAGACGAGAAAATTGCTGAACTAAGCGATAAAATTTTTGATTTTATTTCTAAACTTCCAAACATGCCTGACGACGACCTTTTATCTGGCGAAAAGGAAAACAACGCCGTTGTTAAAGTTTATAACAAAAAGCCTGAGTTTGATTTTGAGTTCAAAAACCACGTTGACCTTTGCCAAAATCTTGACCTTATCGATTATGAAAGGGGAGCAAAAATGTCGGGCAACGGATATTGGCTCTATAAGGGCGACGGCGCAAGGCTCGAGTGGGCGCTTTTAAACTTCTTCATCAGCGAACACCTAAACGATGGTTATACTTTTATTCTCCCACCACACATGCTTGGCTATAACTGCGGTTTCGGCGCTGGTCAATTCCCTAAGTTTGCCGATGAGGTTTATTGGGTTGACGACGGCGAAGAAAAGGACAGAAAGAGCCAACGCTTTATGCTCCCTACCGCTGAAACGGCGCTAGTTAATATGTATGCAGGTGAGATTATCGACGGGGCTAAACTTCCTATGAAGTTCTTTGCTTACACGCCTTGCTACCGCAAAGAAGCGGGAAGTTATAGAGCCGAAGAGCGCGGTATGATTCGTGGGCATCAATTCAACAAGGTTGAAATGGTTCAATACGCTCACCCTGATAAATCTATGGAAGCGTTTGAAGAACTCGTTCAAAAGGCTTGCTCGCTTATGGATAAACTTGGGCTTCACTTTAGATTATCTAAACTTGCCGCTGGCGACTGCTCGGCTTCAATGGCTAGAACCTACGATATTGAAGTTTGGATTCCTTCAATGGGAATTTATAAAGAAGTATCTTCAGTTTCTAACGCTAACGATTATCAAGCAAGAAGAAACAACACAAGATTTAAAGGCGAAGATAAAAAGATTGGTTTTGTTCACACCTTAAACGGAAGCGGGCTTGCAACGAGCAGAGTTTTCCCAGCGCTTGTTGAACAATATCAAAACGCAGATGGTTCTATCACCGTTCCAGAAGTTTTAAGACCGTTTATGGGTGGTCAAGAAATCATTAAAAAGTTATAATAACGAACTTATAGAGGGGTTTTTATGGAATTTCAAACTTTAATCACGGGTTACAAAATGCCACTTGTTGGGCTTGGCACTTATCAAACTGACGGCGACGATTGTTTCAATTCCGTTATTTGGGCGCTTGAGGCTGGCTATCGCCTACTTGACACTGCTCAAGGCTACAAGAACGAGCAAATCGTTGGCGACGCTATGAAAAAAAGCGGAGTTAAAAGAGAAGATATTTTCTTGGTTACAAAAGTTAATTTTAAGAACTTTGAAAAATGCTATCAATCCGTAATGGAATCGTTAGAAAAGTTAAAAACCGATTATCTTGATTTAGTTTTATTGCACTGGCCGTATAATAACTATTATGCAGCGTGGCGTGATTTAGAAAAACTTTATAAAGAAGGGGTTATTCGCTCAATTGGAGTTTCAAACTTCGAGCCTGATAGACTTATCGACCTTATTAATTATAATGAAATTAAGCCTCACGTTAATCAAATTGAAACAAACCTTTTGTGCCAACGCATCGAGCACAAGGCTTGGATGGAAAAATATGATTGTGCGCACATGGCTTACACGCCTCTTGGTCAAAACAGAAGAAACGAAATGTTTGCCTTTGAAGAAGTTTCTAAACTTGCTGAAAAATACAGCAAAACCAAAGCGCAAATTATGCTAAGATTTTTAACGCAATGCAATATGACGGTTATTCCAAAAAGCGTTCATAAAGAAAGAATTATTGAAAACATTAGTATTTTCGATTTCTCATTAACTAAGGAAGAAATTGAAAGCCTTAAAAAACTAGATACGAACACCGCTTTAGTTGGCACTCCTGCCGACCCTAATAGAGTTGTTCGCTCAATAACTTGGTAAAATTTTAGCGTGTTATCCTTAGCGGAGAACACGCTAAAACTAAGTTTGCCCTGCGGGCAAGTGAAGTTTACTCCGTTAAGTGAAGTTATCTTGCGATAGTGAAGTTTCGCCTTCGTCAAAGTGGGCAAACTTAACTTCACTTGTGCGTAGCACAAACTTCACTGCATAGCAACTTCACTTTTGCGATAGCAAAAACTTCACTAACAGAAAAAGCGAGGACACTGCGGATTAAAACCGTTTTTGTTCTCGCTTTTCTGCTTGTATATGGGTTTGGGCTTAGCCCATAATGTATTTGACTAGTCAAATGCGATGCTTGCACTTTTACAAAAGTTTAAATTCTCCGCTAAGAAGCTCGCACAATTTTCGGATGCTTTTTATATTTTGCCCTTCAATTCATAAAAATGCCGTTTCAAATGCGTTTAATAAGCATTTTTTGTAATGTTATTTATCAAATTTGCAATTTACATATAAATTTATTTACGTTATAATAAAAATGATATTACGAAAAGATATGGTTGTTTTTATTTAAATTATCGTACGAAATAACACAAAACGTTCGTCTGTAAACATTTACATTTAAATCAAAAAATGGTAACCTTTGTAATATATATAATCTGTGCACCTAATTCGACTTATCAAAAACTATCAAAAACGGAAAGGATAAAATCATGAGAAAGCTTTATAAAATTTTAACGCTCATCTTGGTGATCTCCGCCTTGTTGACTGCATTCGTGATAGTCGCTGTAGCAAGTACGGAAAGCGAACCA
>JAZSJZ010000011.1:0-30373 GCA_045534575.1 Christensenellaceae bacterium | reverse complement strand
ACCGCAACAAGTTGCGGATTGCATGCACGGCTTTGCCGTGATTGAGGAAAATGCGAGCGTGAGCGAGTAAAGTTTTAAATTTCATATTCGCTTTTGCGAATATTTCATACGCTCATTTAGCGTATTTCAAGAAATATTTCACTTGCCCGAAAGGGCAAATTTCATTGAAAAAACGACAAGAAATCGTTCTTGTCGTTTTTCTATTCTCCGTCAAAAAGAGGGGTGGAGAAATATCTTTCAGCGGTATCAGGAAGAACGGTTACAACCGTTTTGCCTTTTCCTAGTTTTTTAGCAAGTTTTTTAGCTGCAGCCACGTTAGTTCCCGAAGATATTCCGCACATAATGCCTTCAAGGCGGGCTAAATCGCGTGAAGTTTGCAATGCTTCTTCATCGTCAATTATGCAAACGTCTTCAAAAATTTTAGTGTTTAGAACTGGGGGGATAAGCCCGTCGCCAATGCCCATTTGCACGTGAGAGGTTACCGTTCCACCCGCTAAGATTGCCGCGTTTTTAGGCTCAACAGCCCAAATTACGATGTTTGGGTTTTGCGCTTTTAAAACTTCGCCAATGCCCGTTATCGTGCCACCCGTTCCAACGCCTGAGCAAAAGCCGTGAATAGGCCCTGCGACCTGCTCTAAAATCTCTAGCGCCGTTCTATGCCTGTGAACAACGGGGTTTGCTGGGTTTTCAAATTGTTGTGGAACGAAAACGTTAGGGTTTTCTTCTTGCATTTTTAAAGCAAGCTTTAAACACTCGTCAATGCAATCGCCAATGTTGCCGTTATCGTGAACTAAAATTACTTCTGCACCGTAGTGGTGAACGAGTTTTCTTCGCTCTTCGCTAACCGAATCGGGCATAATAATCACCGTTTTATAGCCACGAACAGCGCCAACTAAAGCAAGCCCAATGCCTTGGTTTCCGCTCGTTGGCTCAACGATTATCGTATCTTTAGTGATAACGCCACGCTTTTCAGCGTCAAGAATCATATTGTAGGCAACGCGGGTTTTTATTGAACCGCCAACGTTTAAGCCCTCAAACTTAACTAAAATTTCTGCGCTGTCGCTATCAACCATTTTGTTTAAGCGAATAATAGGCGTTCTGCCAATCGCTTCTAAAACATTATTAAATACCATAGTGTTATTACTTTACTACATCTTTAAAATAAAATCAACCTATCTATAAGTAAAAACTCGTATTTATCGAATTTTGCCGTATTTTTTCGTATTTTATGCAAAATAATAAATTAATACATTATATGCCATAAAAATCTTTTTTGCCAAAAAGAAAAAACCTTGCAAGAAAGCAAGGTTTCAATGGTGTCGAGGATGAGACTTGAACTCACACGGTTGCCCATACGCCCCTCAAACGTACGCGTCTGCCGATTCCGCCACCCCGACAAATTCAGCCTATTTATAATACAATTATTTTTAAGCAATGTCAACAATTTTAATGAATTATTTGATATTTTTTTTATTTTGTGGTAATATATATTCAAGCAAGTAAAATATTGCTTTAAATAAGGTGTTTTATGGAAGAAAAAAACTCTACTATTAACAATTTAGAAGATAATAAACCATCTCAAGAAGTTGATAATTTTAACGAAGAAATCTCTTTAAAAGAAGAGGCGACAATCGTTGAGCCAGAAACGGAAGTTGAAAAAATTGAAACTTTAGATTTGCAGGCGGACGAAGTTGAAAAAACTGATAAGTTACAAGAAGAACAAGAACTTGAGAGTGAAGACACAGAAGAAGTTTTAGAAACCGAAGTTAAAATGCAAGGCGAAGAATCTTTTTCTAACGCTACTTCTAACGCTTTTTTAGAAGAAGAAAAACTTGCAACGTCTAAGTTAGAAGAAAAGAGCGTTGATTTATCGACCATTAACTACTTTGAGGTTTATAACAACACTAATGCCATAAAAAACAGCCGTAAGTCTTTAGTTCTTGCGCTTATTGCGTTAATTTTAGCGGTGGTCGATTCTTTTTTCGGCGTTGTTCTATCAATAGTAGCAATCACTGTGAGTTGCACAAGATTAGCAAAAGTAAAATCGCAAACGGCGGTTTGGGCGATTTCAATTGCGATAATCGCATTTATTATTAGCGTAATACTTTTAATAATTTAACAAAACTCGTATTAAATTTTGTTAATTTAACAAAATATATTATGAGTATGCTTGACGAAAGAACAAAAGCTCTGCTGAAAATCATTAACGAAAAATGTGCGCAGGGCAGTTACAAAATAATATCACTTGATGAAATTTTGTCGCTTTTTCCCAAGGAATACGGGGCTGACGGCGACCTAATTCGTCAAATTTTATCTGCGCTTACGGTTGGTGGCTATATTATCGTTCGTTACGATAGAGACGGCGAGTTCTGCCTAACCCCGACCAACAAGGGCAGACTTTTTTTTGAAACGGAAAAATCGCTTGAGGATAATAAGAAGAAAGATTATGATTTTTTAAACTATTTTTATATTTTTCTTGCTGTGTTTATTGGTGTGTTCTTTGCCAACATTTTTTGCTTTTTGGCGGGTGTTTTATGCTAAACGGTAAAGAAAGAGAAGTTTTGGAAGCGATAGCCTGTAAATGCGCTGGAACTGAGAGTTGTTTAATTTCGGTTGACGAGGTTTTAGCATTATCTAAAAAGCGCAAGAGTTTTGATAAGAACAAGGTTTTGAGCCTTATAAACTCGCTTGAACTCGACGGATATTTCGACGTTGTTTTCACAGAGCGTAGCGGTGAGAGGGTTTTGTGCGTTAACCTAACTAAAAAAGGTCTATCGTTTAGGCGAGAAATCGTTCAAGATAGGCGAAAAATTGTTTGGAGAGTGTTTCTTGCCGTTATGAGCGCGATTATAACTTTTTCGCTTGGTCGAGTTTTGTTCTATTTGTTTTCGTAAAAATTAAAAACTTTCGAAAAAAAGGTTTTAATATCTTCAAAGTTTGTGTTATACTACTTTTACTATGGAAAAATTCGTGCTAAAAAGTAAATATAAGCCAACCGGCGACCAACCTCAGGCAATAAAAGAGTTGACTGAGGGCTTTTTAGACGGCTTAAAAACTCAAGTTCTTCTCGGCGTTACGGGTAGCGGAAAAACTTTTACTATGGCAAACGTTATAGAAAATATTCAACGCCCAACGCTCGTTATTGCTCACAACAAAACGCTTGCCGCACAACTTTGTAGCGAACTTAAGGAGTTTTTTCCTGAAAATAGGGTTGAATATTTCGTTTCGTATTACGATTATTATCAGCCGGAATCTTATATTCCTTCTACCGATACTTACATTGAAAAAGACCTTTCAATGAACGACGAAATCGATAAACTTCGCCACAGCGCAACGTGCGCCTTGCAAGAGCGAAGAGACGTTATAGTGGTTGCTTCCGTTTCGTGCATTTACGGTTTGGGCGCGCCCGAAGAATATTATAGGCTTTCAATTTCGCTCCGTCCTAACATGGAAATGAGTATTGATAGCCTTCTTAAAAAACTCGTTTCTATTCAATATACCAGAAACGACGTTGATTTTCACCGTTCAACTTTCCGTGTGCGTGGTGATACGGTTGAGATTTTTCCCGCTTCAAACAGCGAAACGGTTATTCGCGTTGAATTTTTCGGCGACGAAATTGATAGAATTTGCGAAACCGATTTTGTTACGGGCAAGGTGATAAGCGAACTTAATCACGTGGCGATTTTTCCCGCGAGCCACTACGCCGTTGGCGGTGATAAACTTGAAAATGCGCTAAAACAAATCGAAAACGATATGCAAATCGAGGTTGAAACGCTTGAAAAGGCTGGAAAACTTTTAGAGGCTCAGCGCTTAAAACAGCGCACGGCTTTCGATATCGAAATGATTCGTGAAATTGGTTACTGTAGCGGAATTGAAAATTACAGCCGTTATTTTGACGGAAGAAAAGAAGGCGAACCGCCGTTCACGCTGTTAGATTATTTTCCCGATGATTTCATCGTTTTTATTGACGAGAGCCATATGACGTTTCCACAACTTAGAGCAATGTATAACGGCGATAAGTCAAGAAAAGATAATCTAGTGGGCTATGGCTTTAGGCTAAAGAGCGCTTACGATAACAGACCTTTAAAATTTGAAGAGTTTAACGAGAGAATTGACCAAGTTGTTTGCATTTCGGCAACGCCTAACGAATACGAGTTAAAACTTACCGATAACGTTGTTGAACAACTAATCCGCCCGACGGGGCTATTAGACCCTTTGGTTGAGGTAAGACCAACAAAAGGGCAGATAGACGACCTATACGCAGAGATTTTGAAAGTTATTTCATCAAACGGAAGGGTGCTAGTTACCACTTTAACCAAGAAAATGGCTGAAAGTCTTGCCGAATATTTCGTTGAGCATAACCTAAAGGTTAGGTATATGCACAGCGATATTGACACGCTCGATAGAATTGATATTATCAACGAACTTCGCCGTGGTGAAATAGACGTTTTAGTCGGCATAAATCTTCTTCGCGAGGGGCTAGACCTCCCGGAAGTTAAACTCGTTGCCATTTTAGACGCCGATAAAGAAGGCTTTTTGCGAAGCGATACGGCACTCATTCAAACCATTGGCAGAACTGCTAGAAACGACGAAGGGCGAGTAATTATGTATGCCGACGTTATAACGGGCAGTATGGAACGCGCAATCGGCGAAACTAAACGGCGTCGACAAATTCAAGACGAGTATAACAAGGCGCACGGAATTACTCCTAAAACCATTATAAAAGACGTTCGTGATAACCTTGAAATAACCAAAAAAGCAAGCAAAACTAAAGATATCGCTATGAAAGATATCCCTCAAGAAATCGAGAAGTTAAAGGGCTTGTTAAAGGTTTTCAGTGCGCAAATGGACTACGAGCGTTGCATTGAAATTAGAGATACCATAACGGAACTAAAGAAAAAAATAAGGAAATAGTATGCAAGAATTTATCAGCATTAAAGGTGCTAGAGAAAACAACTTAAAGAATATCGACATTGACATCCCAAGAGAAAAACTTGTCGTTTTAACGGGGCTTTCCGGTAGCGGAAAGTCAACTCTTGCGTTCGATACTATTTTCGCCGAAGGTCAACGAAGATACGTTGAGAGTTTATCTAGTTATGCAAGGATGTTTTTAGGACAAATGTCTAAGCCGGACGTTGATAAAATCGAAGGCTTATCTCCAGCCATTGCAATCGACCAAAAAACAACTTCAAACAACCCTCGTTCTACCGTTGGCACGGTTACCGAAATTTACGATTATTTAAGGCTTCTTTACGCTAGAATTGGCCTTCCGCATTGTCCTGAGTGTGGCGAGGAAATATCTCGCCAAACAGTTGACCAAATTGTTGATAAAGTTTTAAAATTTCCTCAAGGTTCTAAAATTTTCATTTCCGCACCCGTTGTTCGAGGCAGAAAAGGTGAGTTCCAAAAGGACTTTGAAAACTTTAGGAAAAGCGGTTTTGCTCGTGTTGAAGTTGACGGAATTTTATATGAATTAACTGAAGAAATTAAGCTCGATAAAAACGTAAAACATACCGTTAACGTGGTTATAGACCGACTTGTTGTAAAAGAGGGCATACAAAAACGCCTAACCGATAGCATTGAAACAGCCTTGAAACTTGCTGATGGTTTAGTCGTTGTAACGTGCGATAAAAAAGACAATTTATTCTCAACAAAATATTCTTGCCCAACATGCGGGGCATCCATTGAAGAGATTGAGCCAAGGCTATTTTCTTTTAATAATCCTTATGGTGCGTGCCCAGCGTGTTCTGGTTTAGGCTATAGGGAAACGTTCGATATTGACAAGGTTGTTAGAGATTGGAATTTGAGTTTGAACGAAGGCGCATTGACCATTTCAGGTTGGAATATGGATATTGGCAAAATGACTCAAATGAAGTTCCAAGCACTATCAAAATATTATGGCTTTAGCCTTGATACGCCCGTAAAAGATTTGCCTAAAGAAATTATTGATATTTTGCTTTACGGCAACGGCGGTGAAAAGATAGAAATGCAATACGAAACTCAAACGTTTAGCAGTAAATACGTTGCTTCGTTCGAGGGCGTTATTCCTAACCTTGAGAGAAGATACCGCGATACAACTAGCGATTACGTTAAAAGTGAACTTGAAAAATATATGGTTCTAACGCCGTGTCCAACGTGTGGCAGTAAGCGTTTGAACAAGCAAGCCTTAGCCGTTACGGTTGCGGGTATGAACATTGCCGATTTATGCGAATTATCGGTAGAAAAGGTGCTAAAGGTAATAGAGAGTTTAACTTTAACTAATACTCAAGAGATAATTGCTCAACCAATCATTAAAGAAATTAAGGCGAGAATAGGGTTTTTAATTAACGTTGGGCTTGATTATTTGTCGCTTTCACGCTCGGCGGGAACGCTATCTGGCGGTGAGGCTCAAAGAATTAGGCTTGCAACTCAAATTGGAAGCGGACTTACGGGTGTTTTATATATTTTAGACGAGCCAAGCATAGGGCTTCATCAAAAAGACAATCAAAAACTATTATCAACGCTAAAACATTTAAGAGATATAGGCAACACGCTCATTGTTGTTGAACACGACGAAGAAACGATAAAAAGCGCAGATTTCGTCGTAGATATTGGACCAAGAGCGGGTGTTTTTGGCGGTGAAATAGTAGCGAAAGGCACGCCTAAAGAAATTGAAAACAATTTAAGTTCGATAACGGGCGACTATCTTTCGGGAAGGCGAACTATTGACGTTCCAGCCGTTAGAAAACAACAAGACGGAAGATTTTTAACCGTTAAAGGCGCAAAAACTAATAATCTTAAGAACGTAACCGTTGATTTTCCTGTTGGTTTAATTACGGCAATAACGGGTGTTTCGGGAAGTGGCAAAAGTTCGCTTATTAACGAAACGCTTTACCCAACAGTCAACGCTAAAATCAATCATAAACGCGATTTTTTGCAAGGGTGCGACGAGGTTTTGGGCGTTGAACATTTCGATAAGGTTATAAACATTGACCAATCGCCAATAGGAAGAACACCAAGAAGTAACCCCGCTACCTATACTGGAGTTTTTAGCATAATTCGCGACCTTTTTGCGGCAACGCCCGACGCAAAAGAGAGAGGTTACAAGTCTGGAAGATTTTCCTTCAACGTTATAGGCGGAAGGTGCGAACACTGCTATGGCGACGGAATTATCAAAATTCCAATGAACTTCTTGCCAGATGTTTTCGTGCCGTGCGAAGTTTGCAAGGGTAAACGTTATAATCGTGAAACTCTGCAAGTAAAATATAAAGGTAAATCTATAAGCGACGTTTTAGATATGACCGTTGACGAGGCAGTTGATTTCTTTGAAAATATTCAACGAATTTATAATAAAATTAAATGCTTGCAAGACGTTGGGCTAGGCTATATTAAACTAGGTCAACCTGCAACAACCCTGTCTGGTGGCGAGGCGCAAAGAGTTAAACTTGCAACAGAACTTTCTAAGCGAGCAACGGGAAAAACCTTGTATATTTTAGACGAGCCAACCACAGGGCTTCACACTTACGACGTTTCAAAACTTATCGATATTTTATATCGCTTACGTGATAACGGCAACACAATTTTAATAATCGAGCATAACCTAGACGTTATCAAAATTGCTGACTATATCGTTGATATCGGTAAAGACGGAGGCGAGCGTGGCGGTGAAATTCTAGCAAAAGGAACGCCTGAAGAGGTTGCAAAATGCGCCGAAAGTTATACCGGCGAGTTCTTAAAACAAATATTAAATATTGAATAAACACATAAGAAAAACGGCTAAAATTTAGCCGTTTTTTCGTTTGGTTTTATATTTGTAATTTTTAAAAAAATATGCGATAACGGGCTTATAGCCTAACTTTTAGAATAAATTTTCAAATTTTATTAAGAAATTTCTTGGGATTTGTTCAAAAAGTTCTCTAACTACCATAACCTTAGCAAGAGCCTCGGCAAAGTCATCGTCTTCCGCATAAAAAACGCACTCTGAAACCCATAAATCAACTTCTTTTATTTCTGTGTGAGGTATGAACGCGTGAAGATTTCTTTTTTTATCAATCCAAATATCTTGAGCGGTTAAAACGTCGGCTTTAGTGCAAGTTTGGGTGATTAGTTTTTCTTCAACGATTTGAAAAGATTTGTCTAATTCCTTAAAAGTTTTATTAAGATATAAATTTTCAAAAACGCCAAGCCCTATTACTAAAACGGATGCTATTATTATTGAAATTATTGATTTTACCAATTTACGTTTTCTCCTAAATCAATGTTAAAAGTTTTAAATTTTTGCTCTTTAACTTTTAAATAAACTTTTCCGCTCGATTCTAGCGTTAAAACTTCAACGTCTCTTAAAGCCTTTATATTTTGTTCCTTTAAAAACCCGTCTAAGAAACTTTTATCAAGGTTAATCATTTGAAAATTGTTTTTAACGATTTTACCTTCCGAAACTAAAAGAAGCGGTAACTTGCCGTCTATTTGTTTATTTTGGCTTTCTAAAACCGAAAGATTTCCGTTTGCCTCGTAAATAGCGTAATGCACGCTATCGAACGAAAAATTCCCTGTGTTTCGAAGCGATTCAAGCAAGTCTTCAACACCCATGTTGTTTTTCTTCAGTTCTTTAACGTCAACGCCGTCTTTATTGATAACAATTGAAGGCTTTCCGCTAATAATTAGTCTTGCAATCGAGCCTGCTTGCTCCAAAAGAGTTAGAAGTTGGTGCAGAATAAAAACGGCTAAAACTGAAACTATGCCGTAAATTAGCGGAATGGAAACGTCTGCCATAGGCACGCACGCAAGTTCAGCGATGAGAAGGGTTATTATAAATTCATAAGGTTGCATTTCGCCGATTTGCCTCTTTCCCATAAGTCGCATAATAACGATAAGACTAAGTAGCAAAATCACGGCGCGAATAAAGATAATAGTCATTTTTATTAGTTTGTTAAATTTAGGGCTAAATATGCAAAATTCGGTTACGAAAAAAAATCTCACGACAAATAATATATATAATTTAAGGATATTGAAAAATTTTTCTTTACATTTTAAAAATTTCGTATTACAATATATTAAATTTTGTTTTAAGAGTAAAATTTGACAAAAGGTGAAAGGTATGATTGCAAAAACGAACACGATTGCTTTATACGGCTTAAAAGGCTTTTCGGTTGAAGTTGAGGCTGATATTGCCACCAACGAACAACAAAGAATTGATATCGTTGGGCTTCCCGACGCTGCCGTTAAAGAGGCGAAAGATAGAGTTAAATCTGCTATAAAAAACTCTAAAATCTCATTTCCGTTCGGCGCAATCACGTTAAATCTTGCCCCAGCCGACCTTAAAAAAGAAGGTTCGCACCTAGATCTTGCCATTGCCGTTGCCATTATCAAATGCCAAAACACAAAACTTGAAAGAAATCTCTCTTCAACGGTTTTTATTGGCGAATTGGCTCTCGACGGTGGAATAAGAGGCGTTTCGGGCGTTCTTCCTATGACCATTTCCGCTAAAGAAAACGGCTTTAAAAGGGTTATCGTTCCGTGCGATAACGCAAAAGAAGCGTCTTTGGTTGACGGAATTGAAGTTATTGCAGTTAAAAACTTAACTGAGGTCGTTAGTTTTTTAAACGGCGAAGAACTGCCGATTTTTCCGCACACTGATTTTGTTGTGAGCGAAAAACCCGCTGAATATTCGCACGATTTAAAATACGTAAAAGGTCAATTCGTTGCTAAGCGCGCGCTTGAAGTTGCCGTTAGCGGTGGGCATAACCTGTTAATGATTGGCTCGCCCGGCTCTGGCAAAACTATGCTAGCAAAATGTATTCCGTCGATTATGCCCGACCTATCATTTGAAGAGGCGCTAGAAGCCACTGCAATCCACAGCGTTTCGGGGCTACTTGATAATTCGTTCGGCGTAATAAAAGTAAGACCGTTTTATACCCCTCACCACACGGCGACAGTCGTTTCGCTAATCGGTGGTGGGCAAAGCGTAAAGCCGGGTATTATCAGCCTTGCTCATAACGGCGTTTTATACCTTGACGAAATGCCCGAATACACAAGGTCGAGTTTAGAGTGCTTGCGCCAGCCTTTAGAAGACGGCGTTGTTACCGTTTCTAGGGCTAAAGGCTCGGTGAAATACCCAGCGGATTTTATGCTCGTTGCGAGCATGAACCCGTGCCCTTGCGGAAACTACGGCTCTGAAACTTTAACGTGCAAATGCACCGATACTCAAATTAGAAAATATCGATCTAAAATTTCAGGTCCGCTTCTTGATAGAATAGACCTTCAAATTCAAGTTGATAACGTTAAATACGACGACCTTGTTTCTAAAACCGAAGAAGAATCGTCTTTGGTGGTTAGAAAAAGAGTAAATAAGGCAAGGCTAATTCAAAAAGAGCGTTTTTTAGGTGAAAATATTCTTCTTAATTCGCAAATGACCGAAAAACACCTTGCAAAATATTGCGTTTTAGACGAAGAGTGCGAAAAACTTATGAAAAAATCGTTTGAAGCGCTTGGGCTTTCGGCTAGAGCAAGGGCAAGAATTTTAAAGGTCGCTAGAACTATTGCAGACCTTGAGTTTAGCGATAACATCAAGAAAAAACACTTGCTTGAAGCAATAGGCTATAAGAGTTACGAATTCGATAAAGACTAGGAGAATTTTTTATGACTTACGATAAAAACGAACTTGCAATAATCGTTCTTGACTCCATTTTGGGGCTAGAATATAAGCATAAGGTCAAAATTTTATCGCAAGTTAAAAATCCTAGCCAACTTTTTGAGTTTAAGGGCAATCTTAAGCAAGAAATTGAACCAATTTTAGGCTTAACGCAAGCAAAAATCGTGAGTTTAGCCTTTGATAAAAGTTACGTTGATATGGTTTTAAAATCTTTAGAAAAGTTTAAAACTAAATGCGTAACGTATTTATCGAATTTATACCCAGAAGGCTTGCAAAACATAAACCCTAAACCTTTGGTTTTATATTGCAACGGCAATGAAAATTTGCTAAAGCGCAAAGATATGTTTGCGATAGTTGGCTCTAGAAAAACTTTGCCTAACGTGTGTGAAATTGTTGAGAGTTGGTCGAAAACTTTGACTGAGAGCGGTGCTGTTTTAGTAACGGGCACAGCAGGTGGCGCTGATATGCGTGTTATAAAAGGCGCATTAGGTAGCGGAAATATTATTTCAGTTGTAGCTGGCGGAAGAAATTTTGTTTACCCAAGTTACAATAAGAAACTCATTGACGAAGTTGAGAAATTCGGCTTAGTTATAAGCGAGCAACCCCCAGAAATGAAGTCAATGCCGTATATGTTCCCAGTTAGAAACAGAATAATCGCGGGTTTAACAAAAGGCGTGCTTATTGCAAGCGGAGAAAAAACTAGCGGAGCAAGGCACACAGCAAGTTTTGCGCTAGACTACGGAAGAGAAGTTTTTGCTATTCCTTATTCCATAGGAATAACGCAAGGCGAACTTCCTAACGATTTAATAAAATCGGGCGCAATGCTTTGCGATAGCGTTGAAGATATTTTATCTTTTTTAGAACTTGAAAAATTTGAGGAAGAAAAAATCGACCTAGAAGAGGACGAACTTGCGTGCTTGAACGCAATAAAAGATGGAATAAGCGACGCTAATTTACTGGTTGAAAAGTTGAATATGAAAACTTTTGAACTAGCGCCAATTCTTTCTATGCTCGAAATTCAAGGTTTTATCGTAAACGTTGGCGGTAATAGATACAAGGCAATTAAGTAGCCGACAAAAAATAGAAATTTAGGCAAAACCGAGAACTAAAATTTTTGCTAAAATTCGGTTTTGCAAGGAGATATATGCAGTTAATCATAGTAGAATCGCCGTCTAAGGCGAAAACAATCGAGAAATATTTAGGTGGAAAATACGTAGTTGACGCAAGCGGTGGGCACGTTAGAGACCTTCCAGAAAAAAGGTTAGGCGTAAACGTTGCAGGTGATTTTGAACCGAACTACGTTATAACCGCATCAAAACGCTCGGTTATTAAAAAACTCCAAGAAAAGGCTGAAAAGTGCGACAAAGTTTATCTCGCAACCGACCCTGACCGTGAAGGTGAAGCAATTTCTTGGCACTTGCAAGAAGTTTTGGGCTTAAAAGGCAAAGCTTCTAGAATTGAATTTAATGAAATTAGCGAAAAGGCTGTTAAAAATGCGCTCGCTAATCCTAGAGATATTAACTACAACTTAGTTGATTCTCAACAAGCAAGACGTGTTCTTGATAGGCTGGTTGGCTATAAACTAAGCCCGTTCCTTTGCAAAAAGATTAAAGACGGGTTATCGGCTGGTAGAGTTCAGTCGGTTGCGCTTAGAATCGTTGTTGATAGAGAAAGAGAAATTCAAGCCTTTATTCCAAAGGAATATTGGAATATTTACGGCGAGTTTTCTACGGGCAACCAAACTTTCAAGGCACTTCTTGCCGAGAAAAAGGGCAAAAAATACCGCCCGTCAACTAAGGCTGAAGTAGATAAAGTTTTAGCCGATTTAAAATCCAACCCAACCTTCGTTGGCGACGTTAAAAAATCAGTTGTTTCTTCTCACGCGTTGCCACCGTTCACAACGAGCACGCTCCAACAAGACGCTTCAAACAAACTTGGGCTTTCTTCTCCGCAAGTTATGTCGATAGCGCAATATCTTTACGAGGGCGTTGATACGCCTCAAGGTCATTTAGCGTTCGTAACATATATTAGAACTGACTCCGTTCGTGTTGCTAAAGAAGCGCAAGACGAAGCATTAAAGTTCATTGCTAGTAAATACGGCAAAGATTACGTTCCTAATAAGCCGAATTTTTATCGTTCTAAAAAGTCGGCACAAGATGCGCACGAAGCAATTAGACCTATCGATTTATCAATAACTCCGCAAGTTGCTAAGAAACTTCTTGATAAAAAGCATTACGCAGTTTATAAACTTATTTACGATAGGTTTGTAGCATCGCAAATGGCTGATGCGAAATATGAACTTGTAAATATTTCAGTAAACAACGGCGATTATACTTTTAAAACAAGCGGAAAAACAACGCTCTTTAAAGGCTTTACCGCAGTTTACGACGATTATAGCGCAACAACTCAAGACGACGAAGTTGTTCAAAACGAAATTCCAAAAGTTACAAAGGGCGAGCCTTTAAACGTTTTAAAACTTGAAGAAGAGCAAAAATTTACTAAACCGCCACTTCGTTACACTGAGGCAACCTTAGTTAAAACAATGGAAGATAGGGGCATTGGCAGACCTTCTACCTATTCAACCATTATTTCAGTTCTTTCTAAAAGAAAATACACCGTTAAAGAAGGCAAATATATCGTTCCAACGCCTATTGCGTTCGAGATGACTGACGTTTTAGTTAAGTATTTTGCCGATATTATGGACGTATCTTTCACGGCTACGATGGAAGATAAACTTGACGATATTGAAAACGGCGGTAAAGATTGGCACGATATCATTGCCGAATTCTACCCAACTTTCTCGGAAAATTTAGCAAAAGCCTCTTCCGACGGCGACGAGGTTACCGATATTATTTGTGATAAATGCGGTGCGAATATGGTTAGAAAGAACGGAAAATACGGGCCGTTCCTTGCTTGTTCAAACTACCCAACTTGTTCTAACATTAAAAGCGAAAACGTTGAAGTTTCCGACGTTGTTTGCGAAAAATGTGGCGCTAAAATGGTTTATAAGGTAGGAAAATACGGCAAATTCCTTGCTTGCCCGAACTACCCTAAATGCACTTTCATTAAAGCGCTCAACGAAGAAAAATCGCAAGAAAAATGCGATAAGTGCGGTGGTGAAATGATCTTAAAGCAAGGTAAATTCGGTAAATATTTGCAATGCAACGACTGCAAAAACACCAAAAGCATTACCGAAAAGGCAGGCGTATGCCCAATTTGCCACAAGCCAACGCAAAAAATGACTTCAAAATCGGGCAAGCAATTCTACGGCTGTTCAAATTACCCAGAGTGCAAGTTTATGTGCTGGGATATGCCACTTGACGAATACTGCCCACAATGCGGTAAATTCTTGTTCTTATCTAAGGACGGAAAGACCAAAAAATGTTCCGATAAAGACTGCGGTTATTCTATAACCGTTGAAAAAAAGAAAAAGACTGAAAAATCAACAAAATAAAATGATAGAAATTAATGTTATCGGCGGAGGGCTTGCTGGAAGCGAAGCGTCTTATTACCTTGCAAAAAGAGGCTATAAGGTTAAACTTTTCGATATAAAGCCAAAAGCTTTCACGCCGGCGCACAAAAACAAAAACTTTGGCGAGTTGGTTTGTTCTAACTCGCTCAAAAGTCAAGACGTTTACGGCAACGCTTGCGGACTTTTAAAGGAAGAACTTTTAAGATTGGGTTCGTTCGTTTTGCGTGTTGCAAACCAAGTGAAAATTCCCGCTGGCAACGCACTTGCTGTCGATAGAGAACTTTTTGCCGAAAACATCACGAAAGGGCTTAAAGAGTGCGAAAATATTGAGTTTGTTTGTAAAGATGTTCAAGAAATTGATTTTACCAAGCCAACCATTGTTGCCACGGGACCGTTGACAACGCAAGGGCTTAGTAAATTTATTAAAGAAAACTTCAAAACACAACTATATTTTTACGATGCCGCAGCACCTATTGTTTCGGCTGAATCAATCGATATGAATCACGCCTTTATTAGCGATAGATACGGCGAGGCTGGCGTTGGCGACTATATAAACTGCCCTATCGATAAGGAAGGGTATTTGGAGTTTTATAACCTATTAATTAACGCCGAGCAAGCGCCAAAGCACGATTTTGAAGAAGACGTTAAAGTTTTCGAAGGCTGTATGCCCGTTGAAATTATGGCAAAGCGTGGCGTTGATACGCTCCGTTTCGGTCCGTTAAAACCCGCTGGGCTAACCGATCCTAATACGGGGAGGTGGCCTTATGCTTGCATGCAACTTAGAAAAGAAAATGCTGAAGGCACTATGTATAACATAGTTGGCTTTCAAACAAATCTTTTATTTGGCGAGCAAAAAAAGGTTTTCTCGGTTTTTCCTGCTCTTAAAAACGCTGAATTTTTACGTTATGGAGTTATGCACAGAAATACATATTTAAACGCACCCGAAGTTTTGACCGATAATTTTTGCTGTATTGACCATCCGTTAACCTATTTTGCTGGGCAAATTACGGGCGTTGAGGGATACGTTGAGAGCATTGGTTCGGGGCTTATTTCGGCAATTTCTTTAGATAGGAAGTTGCAAGGAAAAAAAGATATTGACTTTACGACAAAAACCGTTATAGGCGCTTTAATTAAGCACTGCAAAACTAAGAGTGAAAACTTCCAACCAATGAACGCAAATTACGGCGTTTTAGAGCCGATTTTTGGCGGTAGAGTTGATAAAAAAATGAAAAAACAATTATTGAGCGAGCGTTCGCTCGAAACTATAAAGACGATAGTGGAGAAAATAAATGAGTAATGAATTTAGGGGCACTACTATTTGTGCTGTAAAGAAAAACGGCATCACGGCGATTGCTGGGGATGGACAAGTTACCTTTGGCGATAGCGTTGTTTTTAAAAACGGCGCAGTTAAGGTAAGAAGAATTTTTAACGATAGCGTAATTTTGGGCTTCGCTGGCTCTGTTTCAGACGCTTTCACATTATGTGAAAGATTTGAGGGCATGCTCAATAAATATTCTGGCAATCTTTTAAGAAGTGCGGTTGAACTTGCTGAACTATGGAGAAACGATAAAGTTGCAAGAAAACTTGAGGCAATGATGATAACCGCCGATAAAAACACGCTTTTAATCGTTTCAGGCTCAGGCGAAGTTATCGAGCCGGACGATGGTGTTTGCGCTATCGGTAGCGGTGGAAATTATGCGCTTGCAGCCGCTAGAGCGTTAGCCGAAGAAACTGACTATTCCGCCCAAGATATCGCAGTTAAAGCGCTAAAAATCGCAAGTAAAATCTGCATATTTACTAACGACAACATTAAGGTTGAAGTTGTTAAGGAGGACGAATAATGACTAATTATTTTTCACCAAGACAAATAGTTAACGAACTCGATAAATACATTATCGGTCAAGACAAAGCCAAAAGAGAGGTAGCGGTTGCTCTTCGTAACCGTTATAGAAGAAGTAGGCTTCCTTTAGACGTTCAAGAAGAAATCACGCCGAAAAACATTATAATGAAAGGTCCAACGGGCGTTGGTAAAACGGAAATAGCAAGAAGGCTTGCAAAACTCGTTAGAGCGCCTTTCGTTAAAGTTGAAGCTACAAAATTTACCGAAGTTGGCTACGTTGGTAGAGATTGCGAATCTATGATTCGAGACCTTGTTGAATATAGCGTTCGTCTTGTTCGTGAGGAACAAAAGCGCGACGTTATCGTAAAAGCAAAAGCAGTTGCCGCAACTAAAATGGTTAAAATTTTAGAAGAGGCTCTAAAAGCAACTAAGGGCGAAAAGCCAAGCGAAGTTTTTAAAGCCGAAATCGAAAGCGGTTTACTTCAAGGAAATTACGACGAAGTTATCGTAGAAATTGAGGTTATCGACGAGCCTAAGGGTATGGAACTCGTTCCCGGTGGCGCGGAAATTAACATAGGCTCGATTTTTGGCGATTTTATGCCTAAAAAGAAGAAGAAAAAGAAACTCTCGGTAAAAGAGGCAATGAAGTATTTAACCGACGAAGAAGCCTCTAGGCTTATAGACGAAGATGCAGTTATAACCGAAGGAGTAAGAAGAGCTGAACAAGAAGGCATAATCTTTATTGACGAAATTGATAAAATTGCTTCAAAAGCAAAAACGGGTGGCGGAGCCGACGTTTCTAGAGAAGGCGTTCAAAGAGATATTTTACCTATCGTTGAAGGCTCAACCGTTGCAACAAAATACGGCTCGGTTAAAACCGACTATATTTTATTTATTGCAGCGGGCGCGTTCCACATTGCGGCAATCGAAGATTTAATTCCCGAACTTCAAGGCAGATTTCCAATCATCGTTGAACTTCAAAGCCTAACAAAAGAAGATTTCGTTAAAATTTTAACGCTTCCTCAAAACGCTATAACTAAGCAATACGCAACGCTTTTAAGCGTTGATAACATTGATTTATCGTTCACTGACGATGCTATCGAAGAGATAGCAATGCTTTGCGTTGAGTTAAATTCTACCCAAGAAGATATCGGCGCGAGAAGGCTTCATACCATTATGGAAAACCTTCTTGAAGATATTTCTTTCAACGCTGACGGCTCGCACCCTGTGATTAAACTCGTTATCGATAAAAAATACGTTGACGAGCATTTAAGCGAAACGGTTGGCAGAAGAAATCTCAAAAAATTCATACTATAACTAGCGTTTAAGAGGTCGATATGATAAATATTCCAAAAGGCACGAAAGACGTGCTCCCACAAGAGTCTTATAAATGGCACTACGTTGAAAGCGTTGTAAAATCGGTTGCCGACGTTTACGGTGTTAAAGAAATTAGAACGCCCGTTTTTGAGCATACCGAATTATTCCTTCGCGGGGTTGGCGAAACGACGGATATCGTTAATAAAGAAATGTATACTTTTGAAGATAAGGGCAAAAGAAGTATAACTTTAAAGCCAGAAGGCACGGCTGGGGTTGCTAGAAGTTTTATTGAAAACGGACTTGGTAACGGGGCAATGCCACTTAAAATGTATTACATTTCACCCGTTTTCCGCTACGAAAGACCACAAGCGGGAAGACTTAGAGAACACCACCAATTCGGCGCTGAGTTTTATGGCTCTAAAAATCCCGTAACCGACGCTGAAGTTATTATGCTCGGCTACGATATTTTAACTAAACTTGGCATAAGCGTTAAACTCAATATCAATAGTATGGGTTGCGCTGAGTGTAGAAAAAAATATAACCAAGCGTTAAAAGAATTTTTGAAGGAAAACATCTCTAAACTTTGCCCAACGTGCCAAGTAAGATACGAGAAAAATCCGCTTAGAATTCTCGATTGCAAAGTTCCTGAGTGCAAAGAACTTGTTAAAGATGCGCCTAAAATCACCGATTATTTATGCGATGATTGTAACTCGCACTTCACCGAAGTAAAGGGTTTATTAACAAAGGCTGGGCTTGAATTTACTGTTAATCCTTTTATCGTTAGAGGGCTTGACTATTACACAAAGACGGTTTTCGAATTCGTAACCGACGCACTCGGCGCGCAAGGCACCGTTTGCGCTGGCGGAAGATACGATAATCTCGTTTCTCAGTTAGGTGGCGCAGATACTCCTTGCGTTGGTTTTGGTATGGGCTTAGAGCGCGTAATAATGCTTATGGAACAACTTGGCGTTGGGTTCAAGAAGGAAACGGATTGCGAAGTTTACTTTGCTTCTATGGGCGAAAAAGCTTTCGAAAAATGCTTTGAAATTGTGTCGGCTTTAAGAAGAAAAGGCGTAAAATGCGAGTGTGACCATATGGGCAGAGGTGTTAAAGCACAGTTTAAATATGCCGATAAAGTTGGTG
This sequence comes from Christensenellaceae bacterium, assembly GCA_045534575.1. Classification (GTDB taxonomy): domain Bacteria; phylum Bacillota; class Clostridia; order Christensenellales; family Borkfalkiaceae; genus UBA4636. The sequence continues at coordinate 11,971 of JAZSJZ010000011.1, read as the reverse complement.
CGAAATACGTTATCACCATTGGCGAAAATGAACTTGAAACGGGCGAGGTTACGCTTAAGAAAATGGCTGACGGAACAACTCAAACTATCGCACTTTCATGCGTTGAAAGTTTTTTCGAAAACGCAAAATAATGGAAGAACTTTCCATAAACTGAATTTTTAATAAAATTTTAGCGAATAATAGTAAGGGAACGTTAAAAATCCCGCTGTTATTCGCTATTTTTATGCTTTTTTGAAAGGTTCAGTCAGCCACTGAAATTTGCAAGAATGTCCGTAAAGTATATATTTTTTCACAAAAAACACATAGCAAGCGTTTGACTTGTTAGTTTTATCTATGATAAAATAACACTTAGTGAAAATTTACCAACTTTTGTTTCGGAGGTTTTATGAAAAAGAAAGTGGTTATTCCTTTCGATGGCACGAAAGAACAAGAAAATCAACTTCGTTTAGCGCTTGCTAAATTGAAAGGCGTTCCCGGTGGCTTGATGCCAGCATTGCAACAAGCACAGGAAATTTACGGTTACCTTCCTAGAGAAGTTCAAGTAATCGTTGCTGAAGAACTCGGTGTTCCATTGTCTGAAGTTTACGGCGTTGTAACTTTCTACGCGCAGTTCTCTTTGACTCCAAAGGGCAAATACAATATCGGCGTTTGTCTTGGAACTGCTTGCTATGTTAAAGGCTCTGGCGATATCTACCAAGAATTCGTTAAGCTTTTAGGTATTGAAAGCGGTGGCGTTACCGAAGATAAATTATTCTCTCTTGATGCAACTCGTTGTATCGGTTGTTGCGGTCTTGCTCCTGTTATTGATATTAACGGCGAGGTTTACGGCAAACTCACAACTAAAGACGTTGCTGGTATTATTGAAAAATACAAGAACTTAGGCTAAGGAGGTTTGATTATGGATATTGCAAAATTAAACCAATTAAGAGAACAAAATCACAAGCAATTCGTTAACAGATTGCCTTACGATTCAAGCGCAGTATTGTTCTTAATCGGCGTAGGTGAAGAAGGTGTTACGGAAGCGGACGCAAAACTTTTAAAAACTTTTGCTGAAAAAATTGCAGAAGTTTCTAACGACGCTCGCGTTATGTTCGACCCTAGTTTCAAAGGCGTTAAAACGGTTAAAGACGGCGTTGAAGAAATGCAAGAAGTTGCATGCGAAAAATGCGTTGACAAATTGATTAAAAAATACCTTGCTTAATTTTGGAGGAAAAAATGTATAGAGCACATATTCTCGTTTGTGGAGGTACGGGCTGTACTTCTAACAAATCGCTTAAAATAGTAGAAGCACTCAAACAAGAAATTAAAGCCAACAACCTTGAAAACGACGTTAAGGTAGTAGTAACGGGTTGTTTCGGTCTTTGCGCGAAAGGTCCTATCGTAGTTATCTATCCTGAAGGAACTTTCTATCAATCAGTTAGCGTTGACGATGCTAAGGCAATCATCTCCGAGCATATTATGCAAGGCAAGAAGGTTGGCAAACTTTTACATACTGAATCCGACGGTAAGGTTGTTACCTCGCTTCAAGAAACTGAATTTATGAAAAAGCAGGTTCGTATCGCACTTCGTAACTGTGGTGTTATCGACCCTGAAAACATTGAAGAATATATTGGAAGAGATGGTTACCAAGCCCTTGCAAAGGCTTTAACTGAAATGACTCCTGAAACGGTTATCGATACCATTTTAGCAAGTGGTCTTCGTGGTCGTGGTGGCGCAGGCTTCCCAACTGGGTTAAAGTGGAGATTTGCTAGAGGTAGCCAAAACGAAGTTAAATACGTTTGCTGTAATGCCGACGAAGGCGATCCAGGTGCATTTATGGATAGATCAGTTCTCGAAGGCGACCCTCACGTTGTTATCGAAGCTATGGCAATCGCTGCGTATGCTATCGGTTCTAACCAAGGCTATGTTTACATAAGAGCAGAATACCCAATCGCCGTTCAACGTTTACAAAAGGCTATCGACCAAGCAAAGGCTTACGGCGTTATCGGTAAGAACATTTTCGGCACTGGTTTCGATTTCGACCTTGAAATTAGACTTGGTGCTGGTGCGTTCGTATGTGGTGAAGAAACGGCTCTTATGACTTCTATCGAAGGTAAGAGAGGCGAACCACGTCCAAGACCTCCGTTCCCAGCGGTTAAGGGCTTATTCGGCAAGCCAACTATCTTAAATAACGTTGAAACTTACGCAAACGTTCCAAGAATTATTTTGGAAGGTCCTGAAAAATTTGCGTCTATTGGAACTGAAAAATCTAAAGGCACTAAGGTTTTTGCGCTTGGTGGTAAGATTGTAAACACAGGTTTAGTTGAAGTTCCAATGGGAACAACTTTAAGAGAAGTTGTTTTCGAAATTGGCGGTGGTATTCCTAACGGCAAGAAGTTCAAAGCCGCTCAAACGGGTGGTCCTTCGGGCGGTTGTATCCCAGCAGAACACTTAGACGTTCCAATCGATTACGATAACCTCATTGCTATCGGCTCAATGATGGGCTCTGGTGGTCTTATCGTTATGGACGAAGATAACTGTATGGTAGATATCGCTAAGTTCTTCCTTGAGTTCACCGTTGACGAATCTTGCGGTAAGTGCACGCCTTGTAGAATTGGTAACAAACGCTTACTAGAACTTTTAACTAAGGTTACCGAAGGTAAGGCAACTTTAGAAGACCTTGACAAGATGGAACAACTTTGCTACTACATTAAGGCAAATTCTCTTTGCGGTCTTGGTCAAACTGCTCCAAACCCAGTTTTATCAACTCTTAGATACTTCAAAGACGAATATATCGCTCACGTTGTTGATAAAAAATGTCCTGCGGGTGTATGCAAGAGCTTGTTAAGATATACTATCGATAAAGATAAATGTATTGGTTGCGGTATTTGCGCTAAGCAATGCCCAGCAAATGCAATTACTAGAACTGACTATATTGCTCCTGGTCATAAACTTGCTTCAATGGTTATCGACCAAGACAAATGCGTAAAGTGTGGTGCGTGCGAAAAGGCTTGTAAGTTCGGCGCAATCACAAAAGGTTAATAAGGGGGATTAGAAAATGGTAAATTTAAAAATTAACAATATTCCCGTTTGTGTTGAAGAAGGCACTACGATTTTAGAAGCTGCAAAAATTGCAGGCGTTAAAATTCCAACCCTTTGCTACCTTAAAGATATCAATGCAATCGGCGCTTGCCGTATTTGCGTAGTTGAAGTAAAAGGTGCAAGAGCGTTTGCTGCTGCGTGCGTTTACCCTGTTGCAGAAGGCATGGAAGTATTCACCGATACTCCAAAGATTCGCGAATCTAGAAAGGCTACTTTAGAACTTATCCTTTCTGACCACAAGAAAGACTGCTTATCTTGTGATAGAAACCTTCACTGCGAACTTCAAGAACTTGCTTACGAATACGGTTGCGACGCATACTTCTATAAGGGCGAAGAAAACGAGTTCGAACCAGATTTTTCAACCGATTATCTCGTTAGAGATAACTCAAAATGTATTTTATGCCGTAGATGCGTTGCTGTTTGTAACAGCGTTCAACACTGTGGCGTAATCAACGCTAAGAATAGAGGCTTTAAGACTGAAATTGGTCAAGCGTTCGACGAAGATTTAAGCGAAACTGCTTGTGCTGGTTGCGGTCAATGCATTAACGTTTGTCCTACCGGTGCGTTAACTGAAAAGAGCGAAATTGATAAAGTTGTTGAAGCCATCAACGACCCATCAAAAATCGTTATTGCTGGCGTTGCTCCATCTGTTAGAGTTGGTCTTGGCGAAGAATTTGGTTATCCTATCGGCACTAACGTTGAAGGCAAGATGGTTCAAGCAATCAAAATGCTCAACTTCGATAAGGTTTTCGACGTAAACGTTACGGCTGACTTAACTATTTTAGAAGAAGGAACCGAACTTATTGGAAGACTTACCAACGGCGGAACTCTTCCTATGATTACAAGTTGTTCACCGGGTTGGATTAGATTCCTTGAATATTACTATCCTGAACTTATTCCAAACCTTTCTTCTTGCAAATCACCTCAACAAATGTTTGGCGCAATCGTTAAAACTTACTACGCACAAAAGAACAATATCGACCCTAAAGATATTTTCGTTGTTTCTATTATGCCTTGCGTTGCTAAGAAGTTCGAAAAGACGAGAGATAACCAAGCAGCAAGCGGTTATAGCGACGTTGACGCAGTTTTAACAACCAGAGAACTTGCTAGAATGATTAAAAAGTCTGGTATCTTGTTTAGAGAAATTCCAGAAGGCGAATTTGACGCTCCTCTTGGCGAATATTCTGGCGCTGGCGTTATCTTCGGCGCAACCGGTGGCGTTATGGAGGCTGCTTTAAGAACTGCCGTTGAAACTATTTCAGGTAAAACTTTAGAAAACGTTGAGTTTAAAGAAGTTCGTGGCATGAAAGGCATCAAAGAGGCAACTTATAAGGCTGGCGACGTTGAAGTTAACGTTGCAGTTGCTAGTGGCTTAGAAAACGCTAAGAAGATTTGCGACGAAATCAAGAACGGAACTTCTAAATATCAATTCGTTGAAATTATGGCTTGCCCTGGTGGCTGTATTAACGGTGGTGGTCAACCTATCGTTGACGCTTACACAAGACGTAACGTTGACGTTTTAGGTTTAAGAGCAAAAGCGCTTTACACTATCGACGATAACAGCAAAGCAAGAAAGAGCCATGACAACCCAGTTGTTAAGAAGATTTATGACGAATTCTTAGGCGCTCCAGGAAGCCATAAGGCTCACGAAATTCTTCACACTAAATACGTTGCAAGAAAGAAATACTAAAATTTCACAAAAATTTGACCGCAAGATATTGCGGTCTTTTTTTTATGCTCTCACAAAATGTGTTTTTGTGAAAATTTTTTCACCAAAATTGTGAAAATTAAATTTTTATTAAAAAAATTATTATCGCATAGTATGGCTAATCTTCAAAATATCGCATTATTCCTAAGATTTTAAGTAAATTTTTCCATAATTTTCAATCTAGCCAAATTTATAATTTTTTGTAAAAATTATTGACAGTTTTTATTGAATTGTGATATAATTGTGAAAATTGAGAAAATAATTTCAAAATTGGTTAAAAAAACTAATGAATTACGTTTTATTTGCCGTTTCGCTAGTGGTTGCTTTTTCGTATTTTTTGCTAGCAGAAAAGGTTTTTAAACTTAATAATAAATTTTTAAAAGAACAGATTTTAGCCGTTATTCTTATCGTAGTGTTTGCGGTAAGGTATATGTGTGTTGAAAAGAGCGGGATTATCGATAACCTAAAGGGTATTGATATGCTCGTTTCTTTGGGCTACACTAAGCTAGAAGCCGTTCTTTCTATTTTTGGGCTTTGGTTTTCGGTAACGGCGTTTTTAATTTGCGCTTGCAGACCGTTTTTCAATCTCAAATTTTTATCTAACTTAGTTAAATACTTCGTGCCAATCTCAGCCATAATAATTTTAGCGTTAGGCGATAAGTTCTTGGTGCTTTCGGGTGTGTTTGAAGAAAATTCATTATTTGGCACGATCTTGTCAGTAGAACTTGGGCTATGGCTAGCGTTTTCGTTCAAAGAGTGGTTTTTAGAAATTTCTAGCGGAGAAATTAAGAACTTTAAGTTTGATTACAAAGTTGTTTTAAAAACTCTTGGAATTTTAATTGTATTATTGATAGCAACGATGCCAGCGTATATTCCTCAATATTTGCACGGATACGTTGTTGCGGCGCTTCGCCCAATTGATATCACTCCAACGCATAGAGTTTTTATTTACCTAGCAATAATTATGCCGATGGCAATGTATTTTGGGCTTAGGAATAAAAGCGAAGAAAACATAAGATTTTTCTTAATTTTTATAAGCGTTGGCACGATGATAACTTTTATGGCTGATTATTCGTTCGAGAGATTGAGCGATTTATCTAATTGGCCGTTCCACCTTTGCCACACGGCAATGTTTATAGTTCCGCTGGCGTTGATATTTAGAATGAATAGAACGTTCTATTTCACGTATTTTATCAACGTTTTCGGCGCGCTAATGGCAATGCTAATGCCCGATTATGACGCAACTGAAAACATTTTTAGTTTCCGTTTGATTCACTTCTGGGTAAACCACTGGGTTGCTTTCTTCTTCCCGATTTTATGCGTAGGGCTAAAGCAATTCTCAAGACCTAGTTTTAAGAACTTCGTTTTCTCAATGTGCGGTTTTGCCGTATATTTCGTATTCGTTTTGTTCCTCAATGCATATTTCACGGCAAAAGGCAATCCAACAGACTTTTTCTTTATAAACAGCACCTTCATTGCCGATAAATTAGGTTACTGGGCAGAAAAATTATTTACTAAAACGGCTATTATAACAATCAATGGCTTAGATTTAGAATTTCACCCAATTTATCAAATATTATTCTTTTTCACATACGTTTTGCTTGGTCTTGCAACTTGGTTTGTTTACGAACTTTTCTTCTCGATTTCAGCCGAGCACCAAGCGCTTCACCAAAGAAAGCAAAAAATTCGCCTTGATAGACTTTATCTTGAGGCGCAACTTAACGGAAGGAGTATTGAAGAGCCTATGAATATTAACGCGGGCGTAAAACTCGAACTTAAAAATTTCTCAAAAAGATACGATATTAACGACTATTATTCGGTTAAAAATGCGTCTTTTGAGGTTTTTGGTGGCGAAATATTCGGCTTTTTAGGTCCTAACGGCGCGGGCAAGTCAACAATCATTAAAAGTATCGTTGGAATTCAGCCTATAACCGAAGGTTCAATCGAAGTTTGCGGGTTTGACTGCGCTAAACAATCAGTTATGGCAAAGCGTCAAATCGGTTTCGTTCCCGATCACTACGCGCTTTACGAAAAACTCTCAGGTAGGGAATATATCAATTACATTGCCGATATCTTCGACGTATCTCAAGAAGATAGAACTGAAAGAATAGAGCATTACGTAAAACTTTTTGAGTTAGAAGGCTCTATCGATAACCCAATTAAGACGTATTCGCATGGTATGAAGCAAAAAATTACCATTATGGCAGCGCTTGTTCACGACCCTAAACTTTGGATTTTGGACGAACCTTTAACCGGTCTTGACCCGAACAGTATTTTCCAAGTTAAAGAGTGCATGCGCCAGCACGCAGCAAAGGGCAATATCGTGTTCTTCTCTAGCCATATTATGGAAGTTGTTGAAGGGCTTTGCGATAGAATAACGATTATCAAAAAAGGCGAAATTCAATGCGTTAGAAGCGTTGAAGAAATTAAAAAAGAAGGCTCTCTTGAAGAGTTTTACTTAAAGACTATCGGCGCAACCGATTTAATTAAGAAAGAAGGTTAATTTTAACTTATGAAGCAATTAAAAGCGCTCGTCCTTATGCAACTTAAAGATAAATTAGATTTATCTTTCGTTAAGGACAAACGACAACTTTTAATAAAGACTATCTTAGGCGTAGTAAAATTTGCGGTGGTAACGGCGGCTTGTTACTTCCTCGTTTACTTTTGCCGACTCTATCTTGGTCTTTTTTATTCTAGCGAAGCGCCAATGCTTTTATCGTTTGTCGTAACGCTTTTATTTGCGCTATCGGTTTTGTCTTGCACGGTTGGGCTTGTGCAAACGATGTATTTTTCGGAAGATAATAAAGTTTTAGTAACGTTTCCATGTTCTCAAAACTTGGTGTTTGTGTCAAAACTATTAGTTTTTTATTTCTACGAATTGAGAAAAGCGTTTGACCTTTTAATTCCCATAATTTTAGGGTTTGGCATTTATTTGTTCCAAAATAGTTACGTTGGTGTTGGTTATTTCTTTAAACTATGGATACCTGTTTTGTTCTATGCGGGAGCGCCCGTTCTTCTAGGCGCGTTACTATCAATTCCGGCGTTTTATTTGTTTAGATTATTCAAAAGATACCCATTTTCTGGCGTTGTGTGCTTTGTTTTAATATTAGGCGTGGTAACTTACGGCGTTGTTCAAGCAATCGGTGTTATTCCTGAAAACATCAATATGATTGAAATGCTAGGTCCACTTCAAAGAGCAATAAGAGGCTTTTTGTTAGATTTTGAAGATCACTCGCTTTATTTAACGGAATTTGTTTATATTATTTTAGGTGAACCGCAACCAAACGGCGCTTATAGAATTGCGGGAATAACGTTTGCAAAATTCGGTATTTTAGTTTTTATTGAAGTTCTTTTGTTTGCGCTTGTGTTCTTAATTACGAGATTTTTCTTCTATAAGATGATGCAAAGAAGTTTCGAACACTCCAAAAAGCAAATAGATAAGAAAAAAGTCAATAGAAGGCACGGAAAATATTCAACGTTCGTCATTAAAGAACTTAGAATTCAACTCCGTTCTATCAATGAAATTATTTCAACAATTTCGGTTTATATTGCCGTTCCCGTAATGATATATTTCTTAAACAAGATTTTCTCGGCGATTAACACTAACGTTACGGGCGATAATATGGCGAACGCATTTAACGTTTTAATAATATTGCTTCCGCTTTTAGCCTCAAACGGCGTGGTTGCGAAAAGTTTTAGCATTGAAGGGCGTGCGGGCTATATTAAAAAGACTAAGCCGTTAAACCTTGTTTTTCCGCTAGTATCGAAATTGTTAGTAAATTTAGTTTTATCAATTCCGTCGGTTTTAGCGTCGGTAATAGTGTTTAACTCGTTCAACAATTTACCTTTGCATAACGTAGTTCTGTTCTTCTTCGGCGTGCTATTTATTCACTATGGGCATATGATTTGGAGCGCAACGCTCGATATTATGAACCCGCAAAACGAACAATACGCAACAACGGGCGGAACTATAAATAATAAAAACGAAAACGTTTCAACTATCGTTGCGTTTATCGGCTCTATGATTTTTGCGCTGTTTAGTTATATGCTATTTAGCGAGTCTATAACCTCGTATCACAACTTAAATATGGCGTTTATCAAAATTTGCTTAATTGGTTTTGCCATATTTGTATCAACACTTTCAATGTTCATGTGGAAGGTTAAAGCCTTCTATTACGAGAAGTAGGTGAATTATGAAAAAATCAGTTATTTTGCTTATTCTCGTTGTTTATATCGCTTCAATGTGTATCGTTGGCTTTTTTGGAATTAAACTTAGAGTTTACGATGAAGTCGTAAAAGTTGAAAAAATCGAATGCGTAACCAAAAGCGATAGCATTATTAAGACTGAAGGTAATAAAGATTTAGAATTTTTGTATAACGATGGTATCGAATATTACGCTGGCTATTTCTATACCGAAGGTCTTTCAGTAACTTTAGCGTTTAGCGTTTCACCAGATAACGCAACCAACAAAAATATTGAATTCATTGCCAACACTAGTTCGCAATACACTCTAAAAGATAACGGCGATAATTCTGTAACGATAACCTTTAATCAAAAGGCGTCTATTATTTTAATCGTTCGCGCAGAAGATTCTAACAATGCGCAAACAAAACTCCGTATTGATGCGGTTTAACCGCTTTAATAAGTAAAAAAATTTTTAAAAGAGGTATATTATGAAAGCAAAAAGGATTGTTTCGGCTATTTTAGCCCTAGTTTTGTGCTTATCGTTATCGCTTGTTATGGTATCTTGCTCAGATACTACCGGTAGCGGAAACTCTTCTAGCTCACAAAACTCTCAAACGGGTTCGCAAGAAGGCTCTTCTAGCGTCGAAGACCAATCATCTTCTAGTTTAGACGAAGGAACTTCTTCTAGTTCAGACGAAGGAACTTCTTCAAGTTCAGACGAAGGAACTAATTCAAGCTCTGATGATGGCTCAAATTCTTCACCAGACGAAGGTTCTTCTTCAACTGACAATATTGAAATAACTTCAGTTGCAAACAAAGATAGTTTTGTTCTTTTTGAAAACAACAAAAAGGAAAAAGTTAATAAAAACACCGAGTTCTATGACAGAGATAATGCTTATCAAGTAGGCGATAAGGGAACTTTCAACTTCAAACCACAAGTTTCTTTCATTAAAAGAATTAGCCCAGCACTATTCCTTCCTGCTAACCCTGAAACTTGGAATTACGTTGTAACATTATACGTTTTTGAAACTGATAATTTCGTAAAATTAGAAGGTGCTGACCTTGAATCTTACGTTGAATCTATCGATAACGAAAACTGCTTAATTGATTTAAAGGCAGATGCTATTGGTAAAAAGTTTAAACTTGAAGTTTATCCTGAAGGCTTAACCGCTGAACAAACTCAAGAAATCGCAACCTATACCGTTAGCATTGAATTTGAAGTTGTTGATGCTTTCAACGCTTATAACGCTCTTGAACTTGCTTATATTCAAAAGAGAGTTGCGGGTTACGGCGATGAAACTACGTATTTAGAAGATAGCCTAATAACTGCATGGAATAACTTCTTTGAAGAAAAAGGTCTTGATAAAAACTTAATGGGTTCGTCTGTTGTTCTTCACGACGATATTTCTATCACTCCAAACGATATTCCTAGCGAATATTTCTATACTGCTGAAGACGTTTCTGAAAGCGATGGCGACTATGAAATGGTAGTAGGTTCGCTTTTAGATTACGAAACTATTTATTATAGATACCTCGAAAATAACGAACAATTCTTATTTGAAGGTAACTACTTCACTCTTAAAGCAGACCAAATTCCTTGCGTTGTTCGTCCTAGAGCGGAAGTTGTTGCAGCTGACGTTACCAAGACTAGCCACTCTCAATTGTTCTTGTTCCAAAAATCTGCCACTACCACAGGGGAGTTTGTTAAAGTTCAAAACGTAAATCTTGTTGGTAACGCACCAAAGGTTGAAAACGTTCAAAAATCTGGTGGCTTAATTTTAAACAAGAGCGCTGTTGATTGTGAATTTTATAACAACATTTCTAACGGTTGGTTTGTAAATTACTTCCCAGAACTCAATCATGGCACTTATACCGTAAACAAGTGCAAGGCTTATGATTCGTTCAGCTCATTGATTTACGTTTGGGGATCTTCAAATATGGTTATAAAGGATAGCGAAATTATTGGTGGAGGCGGTCCTGCTATTATTGCCGACCACGTTGAACCAAATCAAGGCGCAAGTTCTTATCCAAGCAACGTAACCGTAATAAATAGTGAAATTCACTCTTACGTTACAGGTCAAGAAGGTTGGTTTGTTATAAACGGAGGATCTACCATAGTTGGACAAATTAAAGCTATGGATCTTGCGTTTAATCCGTTTGGAAAATCGTTCTTATTCAAAAAGGCTGGTGATACCGAAAATACTTATATCGACTTTATTACTCTTTACAAATCTGGCAGTGCGGAAGGTATCACAGATGAACTTGTTAGTGGTAATTTCAGTATGAACGGAGTTCTTAATCCAATGGATTTTGGAACTTACCAACAAGATTGGGACGGCGTTGGTAGAACAACCCAACTATCTATTATGCTTGACGGTGCTTCTGCATTAGGTGCTCCTGCGTTTGTAACTTCAAATGGTGGCGCGTCTATATTCAACGGTCAGTACCTATCTTACGATGGTTCAACCCAAATTACCGATCCTAATGACTTAATGTTTAGCGGTGATTACTTGTATTTATATTATTCAAGAATGGGTATCGTATTTGGTTACGATAACGTAGGCGCAACAATTAGCGAATAATAAATAAATTTAAAGTGGAACTGAAAAAGTTCCACTTTATTTTTTGTAAATTTTTAGTTTTGTCTTGTTATTATCAAGTTTTTATGTTAAAATATTGTTGAAGAAAAAATATAAATATCTATATAATAAATGTAATCAAAACGCTACTTATTCACTATTCACTATTACTTATTACTTCCAAAAACCGACGGCAAGTGAAGAGTGAAAAGTGAAGAGTGAAAAAGTAAAAACCGACAATCCTTTTTCAAGTCTTGTCGGTTTGTTCTTAACACGTTTTTATGTTAAAAAAATGTTGAAAAAAATAAAAACTTTTAAATAATAAATGTAATCAAAATGCTACTTATTCACTATTCACTATTACTTATTACTTCCAAAAACCGATGGCAAGTGAAGAGTGAAGAGTGAAGAGTGAAA
>JAZSJZ010000014.1:0-53171 GCA_045534575.1 Christensenellaceae bacterium | reverse complement strand
CTCTAGTTTTCTTTATATAATAATGATATTATAATTATAAAAACATATTGACATCACTTCATAATAATGTTATAATTTATACAATTAATCAAAGGATTTTGTGATTTTTATGGATACGATTCCTAGCGAAATGTTGCGTGGTCATATTGATACGATAATTTTATTATCACTTCTCGATAACGACAAGCACACGAATCAAATTAAAGAAGAAATCGAACAAAGAGCCTCTGGTGAGTTTGTTTTAAAACAAGGAACGTTTTATAGCTGTTTACAAAGGATTGTTAAGCAAGGTTACGTTAAAGAATACCGCACGTCCTCTAATGACGGTGTTAGACGGAAATTTTACCAACTCACTGAAAAAGGCAAAGTTTATATTGACCAAAATAAGGACAAATGGGCTTATTCTCGCCGTATTATCGATACGCTTATTAAAGCGCCGGAAGAAACGGAAAAAGCTGAAGAGCCTATAATTTTGTCGCTTAATAAAGCGGCTGACGAGGCCTTTGATGAACAAATTGCTCGTGATGATGATTTTTCTCCAGAAGTTGCGCTAGAACAATTTTTATCAACAAAAACCCAAGAAGAACCTCAAATCACAAGTGTTGAAACTAAGGTTGAACCAACTAAGGTTGAACCTTCGCCTATTTTACAAGAAAAAGTTGAAGAAAAAGCTCAAGAAGAAACCAAAAAATTTGAGCCTGAGCAAATTGAAATTCAAGCAACTGATTTAATTAGCCAAACCGAAAAACTTCAAATCGAAGAAAAAACTGAACAAGTTTTAGCGCCTGTAAAAACAGAAACTTTTTTTGAAGATAAAACTCAACCAGAAAAAGTTGATGTTGAAATTCATGAAGATGAAATTATAGAGAAAAAAGATGTTTTTGTTGAAACTAGCCCAAATCATTCTCCTTCTAAAATCTTTGACCTCTTTGAAATTGATAAAAAACAACAAGAGCAAACTCATCATACAATTGTTGACGATTCTACGTCTTTTGAAACAGCCGCAACAGTTGATTATAAGTCAGTTTTATCTAAAATTTTGCCTAAGCACGTAGAAACTCCAAAAGATAGAGAAATTATTTACACTGACGATCTTGATTTAAACGAATTTTTCTCTCAAAACTCACATATTGAACCTCAAAAAACTGCGCAAATTGAGGAAAAACAAATTGAAATTGAGCATAAGTCCGTAGAAAATAAGGGTAAAAAGTTAGATAAAAAAGCTCAAAAAGCGCAAAAATTTATCAAAAAAGTTGAAGAAACACAAGAAAAATTAAATATCGAAGTTCAACAATCGCCTAAAATTAGCAATCCTTACTTTGATTTTAGCGAAATAGAAAATCTTGCAGAAGAAGAAGGATTTAAAGTTAGAATTTCGACTTCATCTAACGTAAAAGATGTTTCTAGAATTAGAATTAACAAACTAGTTTTCCACGCGTCGTTAACGTATTTTGTAATTTTAGCTATTGAAACGCTTCTTTTATGGTTCTCAACGGCATCTATTGCAAATCTTGACTTAAAGCCTTATCTTATTTTTATGGGAATTTGCTTATTGTTCCCGCTGTTTACTGGAGTAGCTTATCTTTTAAATCCAAGTAAAAAGGTTTCAAAAATATCAACGTTTAAATCGGTTATAGAATTAATATTAATAATTTCGTTAAATTTAGTTCTAATTTTAATCGTTTGTTGCGTTTTAACTAATCTTGATTTTTCTAATCAAGAACTATTGGTGAAATTTATTTTATACCCAATTCTTCTTATCTTAAATTTACCAATTTATCCATTTATTAAATACTTATTGCTTGATAAATCCACATATTTTAGCTAACCAAAAAACCGTAACGCTTAAGTTACGGTTTTTTTATCGTTAAAATTATTAATGAAATCACAAGTTTTATCGTAAATATCTCCTGCACCTAAAACTAAAATCAAATCGTTTGGTTTTGAAGCGCTTAAAACGGCTTTAAACATTTCCTCAAAACTTTCATAGTATTTAGCATTTGGCAACTTTGTGGCAAGTTTTTTGCTAGAACCATCAAAATCATAATTCTCTCTTGCTGGATATTCCTTATAAATATATATGTTCTTTTTCTTCGAAAAAACCTTTACAAAATCATCAAATAAAATTTTTGTTCTTGAATACGTGTGTGGCTGAAAAAGCACGAAAACGCTTGATTTTGACCTTGTTTTTAAGCCGTCGATAAAAGATTTAATTTCAGTTGGATGGTGGCAATAATCGGTTAAAATTTTCCTTTTTTTAATGCTTTTTAAGTGTTCGTTTCTGCGCTTTACTCCAACAAACGAATTTAAACCACGCTTTATCGCTCTATTATCATAACCAATCGTTTTTGCGATTGCTATGGCTGATAATGCGTTATAAACGTTATAAATTCCAATTGTGTTAATTTTTGCTTTAAACGAATATTTTCCTTTTATAAAAACCTGAAATGTCGTTGATTTTTCGTTAAAAACTATGTTTTTTGCTTGATAATCACTAAAATTATTAATACCAAAGGTAATTGAGTCCTTTTTTGCTTTTTGCAAAATTTTATCGTCAGCATTAACGATTGAAATTTTTGACTTATTAATAAATGAAAAAAACGTTTCGCATAAATCTGCAAAATTTGCATATGAATTTAAATGATCGTTATCAATATTTAAAACGGCGCAAATATCAGCATCAAAATCGTTAATATTTTTGTTATATTCGCAAATTTCGGTTATAAGATAATCTTTTCCAAAACTTATGAAATTGCCAAGTTTTTTGTCGTTTCCACCAATAAAAGTTGTAAATTTTGAATTGTTTTGATAAAAAATATGACTAAGCATTGCAGTTGCGGTAGTCTTCCCGTGACAGCCAGCCACACCAATTCGCTTTAGAAAATTATAAGATAATAGCTTAAGAAGACTTGAGCGTGAATATATGCACATATTATTTTCCGTTGCATATTTTAGTTCTTCATTATCTAAACTTATCGCAGAAGAATATACGACAACGTCAATATCTTTAAGGTTGTTTTTATCGTGCTTATAGAAAATTTTAGCACCCAAATTTTCAAGTTCAATAGTTTGTAACGTTTTGTTTTTATCGCTTCCAAAAACGTTAAAATCTAGGCTCAATAAATATTTTGCTAAGCCAGACATTGCTATCCCACCAATTCCAATAAAATAAACGTTGATAGAATTTTTTCTAAAATTCTCCATAAAAATTTACAATTCCGCTTTTATTATATTAAATTTAATGCGAATTATGTCTAAATTTTACAAAATTACAACTAATTTGTTAATTTTTTTTAAAAAACTATTGAAAATCTTAAATAAATGTAGTATTATTATAATAGTGAAAACTAAGAGGTGTTTTATGGAAATTACAGATGTAAGAATTAGACTAGTTCAAAAAGAAGAGACTAAGTTAAAAGCAGTGGCTTCTATCACGATTGATAACTGCTTCGTCGTTCATGACATTAAGATTATTGACGGCAATGAAGGTCGTTTTATCGCTATGCCAAGCAGAAAATCGTCAGACGGAACTTTTAAGGACGTTGCTCACCCTATCAATTCCGAAACTCGAGACTATATTATAAAGAAAGTTCTTGATGCGTTTGATAATTACGAACCACAAGAATAATTAGTTTTAAAAACATTAAAAAACGGCAGTTTTTCTGCCGTTTTTTTGTGCTTAAATTTAGCAACTAAATTGATTTATGTACCTGGTGCAAATAAATCATCATAATTAAACTCTTTTTCAACTAAAGACGAAATTTCGCCTTCTTTATCTATCGTGAAAACGATATCGCCTTGAACGTCAGTTCTAAAAATCTCTGCTTGAGATGAGATTAAATTAGTAAGAGCCGTTTGAGTAGGATGACGATAAGAATTGCCAACTCCACAAGATATTATTGCATATTCTGGTTTAATTTTATCTAAAAATCTAGTGGAAGTTGAGGTTGAAGAGCCGTGATGCGCAACTTTTAGAATATCAACATCAATTTCAATATCGCCATATTCTTCTAAAAATTCGTTTTCAGCAGCCGTTTCAGCGTCGCCCGTTAGCATAACTTTTCTTCCTGCATATTCGATTAGCATAATTGGAGAATAATCGTTAGCGTCACTATAATAAATTTCTTCAATAGAAGCAGTTGGAGTTAAAAAATCAATAACGAGTTCGTGCTTTTTTGAACCATCATCAAACTCAAAATATAGGTCGGTTTCTCTATTAAAATAAACACTTTTGCAACCTTGTTCATTAGCGATAGACTCTAAAAAATTACTATAAGTTTGAGTGTCTTTCCGTCCGCTTGGTTGATAGATGTTTTTGATTTCATAGTTATTAAAAATCGTCGTCATGCCACCGATATGATCTTCATCGGCGTGAGTTGCAATAACGTAATCGAAAGTGGTTATGCCGAGCGCGTTGATATATTCAACGAGTTGATCGCATTTAGTCTTTTTAGCAGCATCTATCAAAATTTTTGTGTTATCAGGAAGTTCTATAACAATTCCGTCGCCTTGACCTACGTCAACGAAGTGAATACGCAAATCACCTTCAAGGTTTGAAGATATGTGAATGGAATTATTACTAGAATTAGAGCCAGCGCCCAAAAGTTTATCTTTAAATTCTGGGGATAGTTGTGTGTATATTATAGCAATTATAATAAGCACGCAAACAAACGCTAACGTTGAAATTAATTTTTTATGAGAAACTTTGCCTCTTGGGATTTTCTTATTTTTCTTTTTTGCCATATTATAAATGCCATTTCCTCGTTAATTCTGTTCTCATTGCGTTATAACCAAACAAAATATAGCCAATGCAAATTGTGCCGTTAACCGATAAACTAATTAGGTTAAGAAGTGTAAATTCATTATTATGCGTAACCATAAAAATGGCTGAAATAACGCCTAAAATTGCAGTCATTAATAGAAAACTGAAAACGTATTCATTTCGTTTTGGCGAAATAAAAACAATCATAAGAAGAACTAAAGCTGCAGCCATTGCTATTGATGGATAAACGTAAGGAATAAGCCAATTTTCAAGCGATAATCGTTCAGAAAAATAAAGTAGCACAATTAGTGTTAAAACTTGCATAATAACCTTAGAAATCGGGCCTGAGTGAGATAAAATTGTATGCTTAATTAAAACCCATAAATAAATTATTCCAAGCGTTACTATTGGCCACCAAGTGATAGATTTATTTACTAATGAATTGATCAACAAACAAATAACGGTTGCGCAAATTGATAAAAACAAAAATAGTCTCGATAAAAAGTGTGAGCGTTTGTTGCCCGTTTCGTTAACAACTCTAGGAGTGTAGAAAACCTCGCAATTATCGTCAATTTGATATAACCTATTATAGCATAGCGGACAAAAACTCTTATCGGTATCAACGTTTATGTTGCAATATTTACACTTTTTCACGGTGCAACCTCCCAATAATTACTTCTAATTTTTACGTCAACGCCATATTGAGTAAGTTTTCTAATGAAATTCTTTTCAATTTCTGTTTCAACAAAATTTCTTGCAAAAGTTATATAAAGATTGTCATTATAGCCAATAACGCCCGTTTGGTGATTGCATGAATACGTTGGTGTTATTGCAAAAGTTATGTGATTTACGTATTTTTTAAAACAATCTGGCAAAGTTACCTTGCCGATATTAGAAAAATCTACCGTTTGCAAAACTTCGCCTACTTTTGAATATGCAAGACGCATAATTAAATCTTTTAATGGTCTTGGGGCAATTTTGATGAAGAAATTCTTTTCCGTTTTAACGTTATCGTGAATAATAGCATCAAGTTTTTCAGTGGTTAAACCTTCATCAAGTTGGTTTTGGCAAAGTTTAAAAAGTTCTTCACAAGATGGCTCACTTTGATTATAATCATTTGAAAAGCGAGCAAACATCGAGAAATTGCGTAAAGTTTCACCACCATATTTTTTGCGTAAATTACAAGGAATTAATACGGTTATGAGCTTGTTTTTTAATGGTTTGTTCTTTAAAAAACTTTTATATACCGAATGCATATAAATTCCCGCTAAAAACGCGGTGATAGTTACGTTTTTTTCTTTTGCAATCTCTTTAATCCTTGAAATATTAGCCTCAGCTGTTATCATTCCAGCGCCGTCATAATCGAACGGCGTTGCTAAAATATGATAAGGCTTTTTTATTTTTTCAGGTTTATCATTGCTATCAAATTGATAAGTTTTAAAACTATCGTCAACTTCCTTTAACGAGTATGGCGCTTCAATTGGCGTCATAACGTTTTGCAAATCAACTTCTTTGCCTAGTAGCGTTAAATATTCAGCAATAAGCGAAGAAAAGAACTTAAAACCGCCAGTTCCATCAGTCAACGCGTGGAAAAACTTAACGGTGATTTTATTGCGAACGTATAAAACTTCGAACAAATAACCGTTATTTTTTCGATAATCTATTGGCTTTAGATAGTATGGGCTTTCAGGAAAAACCTTAAATTTAGCGTTATTTTCTTCTAAATAATACCAAAACATACCGCGCATTAGCTTAGTTTTAAACGTTACGTAATGCTTTAAAATGTTTTCAACCGCTAGATTTAAAACTTCAGGGTCAATCTCATCGGTTAAAAAGGCAGAAAAGCAAAAAACGTGCGCGCGTTTATTAGAAGCCGTTGGCGGGTAGATCTTAGCAGCGTTATCTAAGGGATACCAAAGCGTTTTTTTCTTTTGTTTTTTAATTTTTTCTTGTTTTTGTTTTTTCATAAATTAAATAAGTGCCTCGGCGAAATCTTTCGAATTAAATTCCTCAAGGTCGTCAATGCCCTCACCAACTCCAACAAAAGAAACAGGAAGAGCTAATTCTTTTGCTAAAGTTAGAACGAAACCGCCCTTTGCAGAGCCGTCTAGTTTAGTTAAAACTATGCCGTCAAGCCCAACAGCCTCATCAAATAGTTCTACTTGAGATAGAGCATTTTGACCTGTTGTTGCGTCTAAAACGATAAATTTATAGAAATTTGCTTCAGGGTATTCTCTTGAAACAACTCTACCCATTTTCTTTAATTCTTCCATTAAGTTTGCCTTAACGTGTAGTCTTCCAGCTGTATCGATAATTAAAACGTCAGTCTTTTTAGATTTTGCAGAAGATACGGCGTCGAAAACAACGGCAGAAGGGTCCGAACCCTCGCCTTGTTTAATAATTCTAACCTTTGCGCGCTCTGCCCAAACGTCTAATTGGTCGCTTGCGGCTGCTCTAAACGTATCAGCAGCGGCAATGGTTACAGATAATTTTTTCTTTGTGAAAAGGTTTGCAAGTTTGCCGATAGTCGTCGTTTTTCCAACGCCATTAACACCGATAACCATAATAATTGCAGGTTTTTGAATATCAATAGGCTCTGTCTCGTCTAAGGTTTCTTGAATAACTTGCCTTAAATTTTGTAAAACAACTTCTTTATCTTTCACCTTTTCGGCTTTCATTTTTTCGCGCAATGATTCAACAATTTCGGCTGAAGTATCGTAGCTTATATCGGAAGAAATTAAAATATCTTCTAAATCTTCGTAAAAATCAGCGCCAATCTTATCACCGGAGAAAAGCTGAGAAAGTTTTCCTCCGATTGCAGATTTAGTTTTCTTTAATGCGTTAGCGATTTTAGAAAAAAAGCCCATAAAAATTAATCCTCAAAAGTGTCTTTAATATCAGCAAGTTTAACTGAAACGATTTTAGATACGCCTTTTTCTTGCATTGTTACGCCAAATAGCGCATCTGACATTTCCATCGTAACCTTTTTGTGTGTGATAACGATAAATTGCGTTTCTTTAGAGAAGTTTTGCAAATATCTAGCAAATCTTTCAACGTTAGCATCGTCAAGCGGTGCTTCAATTTCGTCAAGAACACAGAACGGCATCGGTCTTCTTTTTAAGATTGCAAACAAGATTGCAATGGCGGTAAGCGCCATTTCGCCACCTGATAAGAGCGAAATCTTTTGAAGTTTCTTTCCAGGTGGTTCTGCAACGATATCAACGCCTGCTTGCAATGGGTCGTCGGAAGTTGAATAATCCATAACAAGGTCAGCCGAGCCACCGCCGAACAATTCTTTGAATATTTTCTTGAAGTGAATTCTAATCTCTTCAAAACCTTCGTTAAATTGAGTGAGCATTTCATCGGTAAGCGTTTTTATTGCATCTTTAATGTCCGCCTCAGCTTTTTCAAGGTCTTGCATTTGAGAAGTAAATTCTTCATAACGCTCGGTAAGTTCTCTGCACTCTTCAATAGCGTTAGCGTTAATATTGCCAAGGTTAGAAATTCTCGTTCTTAAACGCTTAATTTCGCTAGCCGAATTAACGATATCGTATGCAGGGTCTTTTTGGTCAACGCAAGTTTCGTAAGTTTCGTTATATTCTTCCAAAACACGTTGTTGCATAAACTCAAGTTCACTATCAACTTTGGTGATTGCAAGTTCTTCTTCGTGGCGTTTTTCGCTAAGTTTATTAAGTTCTGCGTTGTGGTATTGGCGTTTTAAGTCTTCTTGAGCAATACTGTCAGAAAGTTTTTGCTTTCTCTCTTCTAATGCGTAAAGTTTTTCTCTTAAAGCCTTAATACCCGAAGTTTCTTCGCACGATTGAGTTAAAATTTCAATTTCTTTATAGAAACCTTGAATAACGTTCTTGTCGTTCTCGATATCTTCTAAGCACTTCTTAGAAATTTGTTCAGCCTCAACGATTTCATTGCCCATACGCTCAATTTCAGTGTTGATTGAAATAATATCGGCATCTAAGAACGCAATTCTAGACATATTATTTGCACTCTCTGCAATAATATCATCACGTTTTTTGCGTAGTTCATCGTATTTTTGTTGAAGTTTTACGTTTTCGCTGGACGCAGTTTCACGTTTTTCGTTGAGAAGTTTGTTATCTTTTTCAATATCGCTATACTGCTTTTTAATCTCGTCAAGACGAGCCTTAACCGAGCGGATAACTTCTTCGTTAGAGTTAACTTCGCTTTCTTTTTGCGCTAAAATATCTGCAAACGTATCTTTTTTAACGGTTAAAGCAGAAATTTCTTGCTTAGCAATTTGAATATCTTGAGTAAACTTATCTAAAGAATCAACAAGCGCATTAGATTGGTTTGTTAAATCTTCTTTTTTCTTTGATGCCGTTTCAAGTTCAGCCTCTTTCTTAGAAATTTCAGCCTTAATTTGTTCAATCATGCGCTCGGTTGACATTAAGCTTAGGTTTCTTCTTCTTGAACCACCGCTCATCGAACCGCTCGTGTTGAACACGTCGCCTTCTAGGGTTACGATTTTGAAAGAATTATTAAACTTTTTAGCGATTTGAAGCGCGTTATAACTATTGTCAACGATTAAAGTGTTTCCAAGCAAGAAATCAACAATTCTTTGGAAATAGCTATCAAATTTAACAAGTTTTGTAGCGTAGCCGATTGCGCCTCTTTCGTTCATAGCGTTTGCCATTTCAAAAGAATCGTGGTGCGTTTTTACCCAAGAAATAGGTAAGATAGTAGCACGGCCTGCATCTAACTTCTTTAAATATTCTAATATGTATTGAGCATCTTCTGGCGTTGCAGAAATAATGTTTTGAACAGCGTTACCGATTGCTGTTTCGATAGCGAGTTCATACTTTTTATCAGTCGTTATAACTTCAGCAACAACGCCTTTGATCTTTTCACGGAGAGTTGGGTTTGTTTTTGCATCAAGCATTAGTTTCTTAACGGCGGTTGGATAGCCCTCGTAAGATTCCTTGATGCCTTGCTGAATTTTTAGGTTTGCTTGAAGGTTGTTTAAATTGATGTTTAAGTTATAAATAGTGTTGGAAAGCGTTGAAATTTCGTCATTTAGCGCTCTAACCTTTGTTTCAACCGTTTCAATTTTCTTCTTTAAATCGTTTTGAAGGTTTTGGTTTGCTTCAATTTCAGCCTCAACTTTAGATTTTTCTAATAAAAGATTAGAAATTTCAGTTGATAATTGTTGAACTTTATCTAAAACCTCTTGTTGACGAGATGAAATAACAGATTTTTCAGTATCGAGCGAGCCGATATTTTTGCTGATATCTGCAAGTGTTTCAGCAACCGAAATAATTTCACTTTGCGCGCTTTGGCTAGCGTTTTCGCCCTTAGAAATTTCAGCCAAAACTTTGTTCAACTTATCGTTAAGGGTAGCATTTTGTTTAACAAGCTCGTCCTTTTCAGCTGTGCTAGATATTAAAGACTCTTTTTTAGCAACGATTGCCTTATTTAATAGTTCAATCTTTTCTTGCTTTTCTTCATAATCCTTTTCTAAACGCTCAATCTCCGATTTGCAGAAACTAATTTTTTCTTTATAAATGCTGGTTTTACCTTGAAGTTTTTCTTGGTCAACCGATTTTTCTAAAATTTCATCGTGCAAACGAGCAATAATCGAATCAGATTCATCACGCTCTTTGGTGTGAGCGTTATATGTATCGATTGATTTTTTCAATTCTCTTTCATTAAGTTCAATCTCTTCGATAATTGCCTTAATTCTAAGTTCGATTTTGCCTTTAATCGTGCTAGCGTTTTCACTTTTATATAAGAAATTGTTAATTTCGTGATATTTAAGTTCTTGCGATAATTCCAAGAATTTTCTCGTTTTTTCAGCAGAGCGTTGCGCTGGCTCTAATTGGCGAGAAATTTCGCTTATAATATCGTTTAAGCGAAGCATATTTTCACGAGTTCTTGCAAGTTTTCTCTCGTTTTCAGCCTTAGTTGCCTTTGATTTAGAAATGCCAACAGCCTCTTCGAAAATTACTCTTCTATCTTCAGGTTTTGAGTTAAGAATTTCTGCAACCTTGCCTTGACCGATGATAGAATAGCCGTTTTTAGAAACGCCACACTCGTGCAAAAGGTCAACGATATCTCTCATACGAGCAGGTTGCTTATTGATAAAATATTCACTTTCACCGCTTTTGAAGAGTTTTCTCGTTAAAATAACTTCGTTATAGTCGCAACTTTTGAAAATTTTATTAGAGTTATCGAAAAATAACGAAACTTCACAGTAAGATAAACTTTTTCTGTTTTGAGTTCCGTTAAAAATAACGTCGGTCATAGAACTACCACGCAAACTCTTTGCGGACATTTCACCCAATACCCAACGAACAGCGTCGGCAATGTTTGACTTACCGCACCCGTTAGGACCAACGATTGCCGTAACCCCGTTATCGAAAACTATTTCGCTTTTATCGGCAAACGATTTAAAACCGATAAGTTCAATCTTTTCGAAATTCAATGTTCTAACCCTCTCTTTGTAAAATATCTAATGCGCTTTTAGCGCAATCTTGCTCGGCTTGTTTTTTACTGCCAGCCGTGCTTTGGGAAAATTTTGTTCCATTTATGATTACCGCAACCGTAAAACTTGGGCTGTGGTCAGGTCCCAATTTTTCAATCAAAACGTAATCAACCTTACCAAGTTTTCGTTTTGCGCAAAATTCTTGCAATTTTGACTTAAAATCAGTCTTAATAACGAATTTTTTAGACAAAACGTCGCTAAAAATTAAGTTATCATATACAAATTTTTTAGCGTATTCTATTCCGCCGTCAAGATAAATCGCCCCGACTATCGCTTCAAAAAGGTTTTCACTCAACGTCTTTTTAGTCGTTTGATTTTCTAAATCAACCGTTACGCCTACTATTAAAAACTCAAAAAGACCTAGTTTTTCAATTGCAAAAGACAGTGGCTCTTTTGATACGAGCGATTGCTTTAATTTTGTTAAAACACCTTCTGCGGAAGAAAAATTTTTGTAAAGATATTCTGCTACGATAAAACCTAAAATAGAGTCGCCTAAAAATTCAAGGCGTTCGTTATTTTCGCTTTCTTTATACTCTTTCCCAACAGATGCGTGAGTAAAAGCCGATTTTAGTAGAGTTTTATCTTTAAAACTATATTTTAGAATGCTCTCACACTCTAATTCATTAAAGGTTTTCTGTGTCATTTTCTATTTTTAGCCCGTTTTTAATTTTTTCTCCTATGCCCGATTTTGCCACAGCATACGCTTGCAATAAAGCGTTCTTAATGGTTAAATCGTTGCTAGAGCCGTGTGCTTTTATTATTGGCTTTTCAACACCTAAAAATACTGCACCACCAACGGCGTTATAATCCATTTTGGTTTTTAGTTTAGAAAATGCGCCTTTCATAAATAATGCACCAAATTTAGCAAAGAAAGATTTTTTGATTTCTTGCTTTAGTGATTTTAAACACATTTTAACAGCACCTTCTAAAGATTTTAGTGCAATATTGCCATAGAACCCGTCGCATACAACAACGTGATATTCGCCAGATAAAATATCTCTTGCTTCCATATTACCGCAAAAATCAATATTTGGCATATCTTTTATAAGTTCAAACGCTGCTTTAGAAAGTTGGCATCCTTTTTCATCTTCAGTGCCGTTAGATAAAATTGCAACCTTTGGCTTTTCTATTCCAAAATATTCTCTAAAATATACCGAACCCATAAGCGCAAATTGATAAAGATTTTCAGGCTTGCAATCAACGTTTGCGCCACTATCAATAAGCATTACCATTGACGATGTTTGTGTTGGTAAAAGCGGCGCTAAAGCAGGTCTAGAAATGCCTTTTATTCTGCCTATTTTCATAATTCCGCCAGCCAAAATTGCGCCCGTTGAACCGCTTGAGATTAAACAACCGTAATCTTCGTCGTGCTTTAAAAGGTCTAACGCAACGCATAAAGACGAATTTTTCTTAGTTCTTATTGCTGAAGTTGGCACTTCTTCGCATGTTATAACTTCTTCAGCATTCAAAACGTCAAGCCGAGTTTCGTCAAAATCGTAAAGAGAAAGTTCCTTTTCAATTTCTTGGCTTTTCCCAACTAAAGTAACTTTTAGTTCTTTGTTTTCTTTTAGCGCGTCAACCGCGCCTTTTACGTGTGCTTTTGGCGAATTATCGCCACCGTAACAATCTAAAACAATTTTCATTAAATCAATAATTTCCCATTATTTAAGTTATCATATATATGATAACATTAAATAAACAAAATTTCAAGGTATTTTTAAAAAAATTGAAAAGAGTATAAAAAAAACAAGGCAAAAGCCTTGTTTTTATTGCGTTTACGCTATTTCTTTTTTAATAATTTGCGGTTTTTTGTTACCTAAAACAACGTCTTTATCGATAACAACCTTTGCAACGTGTTCTTCAAGCGGTAGGTCATACATAGTATCAAGCATTAAATTCTCAAAAATCGTTCTAATACCACGAGCGCCTGTTTTTAAATCTATCGCCTTTTTTGCAATAATCTTTAACGCATCGTTAGAAACATCAAGTTCAACTTCATCCATGCCGATAAGTTTTTTATACTGCTTAACGATAGAATTTTTAGGCTCGGTCATGATTTTTACGAGAGCGTCTTCATCAAGCGAGTGCAAAGCAACCGTGATTGGAATTCTTCCAACAAATTCAGGAATAAGCCCGAATTTAATAAGGTCTTGCGGTTGAACTTCTTGTAAACACGCTTCGTTTGATTGGTCTTTATCAATTAAATTTGCGCCAAAACCAATTCCGGAGCTATTTTTCCTCTTATTAACGATTTTATCAAGCCCAACAAACGCGCCACCACAAATAAATAAAATATTAGTTGTGTCAATGCGGATAACTTCTTGTTGAGGATGCTTTCTTCCTCCTTGCGGTGGAACGGAAGCAACCGTGCTTTCAATAATTTTTAAAAGTGCTTGTTGAACGCCTTCGCCCGATACGTCACGCGTAATGGAAACGTTTTCAGTTTTTCGAGCAATTTTATCAATTTCGTCAATGTAAATAATGCCACGCTCTGCTCTTGAAATGTCGTAATCGGCGTTTTGAATAAGTTTTAACAAAATATTCTCAACGTCTTCACCAACGTAACCCGCTTCAGTCAGCGTGGTCGCATCTGCAACAGCGAAAGGAACGTTTAAAATATTAGCTAAAGTTTTAGCAAGAAGTGTTTTTCCGCTACCCGTTGCACCAAAGAGAAGAACATTGCTTTTATCAATAACAACGTCATCTTTCTTTTTTGAATTGCCATTTTTGGATAGGTCATTTATTCGCTTATAATGGTTATAAACGGCAACTGACAACACCTTTTTTGCACGATCTTGACCAACAACGTGTTTATCAAGTTCCGCCTTTATTTCATGCGGTTTTAAAAGGTTTACTTCTTTAGATTTTGCTCTTGAGTTTTCTTCAGCCAAAAGGTTAAAGCTTGCCTCAACGCACTCATCGCAAATAAACCTACCCATAGGCCCTGCAATCAATTTTTTAACGTTTTCTCTAGATTTTCCACAGAAAAAACATACGTATTGTTCGTTATTAGTGTCCATTATACCTCTTATCTTTGACTAAAAATTACGTCAATCAACCCATATTCCAAGGCTTCTTCTGCCGATAAGAAATTATCTCTATCAGTATCTTTTTCTAGTTCTTGCACAGTCCTTTTTGAGTTTTTGGCAAGAATATTATTGAGTTTTTGCTTGGTTTTTAAAATATGTTCGGCTTGAATTTTAATATCGCTTGCTTGACCTTGCGCACCGCCAAGTGGTTGGTGAATCATAATTTCACTGTTAGGAAGAGCAATTCTTTTGCCTTTAGCGCCACTTGATAGTAAAACTGCAGCCATAGAAGCAGCAAGCCCTACGCAAATTGTCGAAACTTCGCTTTTAATATAGTTCATAGTATCGTAAATAGCAAGCCCCGCCGTTACGCTACCACCCGGGCTGTTGATATACATATTGATAGGCTTAGTTGGGTCTTTAGATTCAAGGTATAAAAGTTGGGCGATAACAGTGTTAGCAACAGCATCGGTAATTTCGCCCGATAAGAAGATAATTCTATCGTCTAAAAGCCTTGAATAAATATCGTAAGACCTTTCGCCTCTATCAGTTTGTTCAACAACCATAGGAATTAATGACATATTATAAACCTCAGTAAAATCAATAAATTTTTAATTGTTTAAATTTTGCAAATACTATGCTTTAGCAACCAATTCGTTGTTTGAAATTAAGAAAGCAAAAAGTTTTTCAACAACGATTGAGTTGGTGATATATTCAATTTGTCTTGGATCCATACCCTTGCGGTATTCTTCGTATTCTTTTTGAACTTCTTCTGCTTGTGCCTTGATTTTTTCATCAATTTCTTCAGGGCTAGCAACGATTTTTTCAACTTCGATAATTTTGTTAACGATAAGTTGCTTTTTAACTCTATCTTGAGCGATAGCCGTATAAGACTCTCTAATAGATTCAGCCGTTTGACCAGTTACTTTTAAGTAATCTTCAAACTTTAAGCCTTGATACATTAATCTATAAGTTAATTGGTTAATTAAATTATCAATTTCAGCAGTGATTAATGCTTCTGGAATTTCAATTTCAGTGCTATCAGCAATAGCGGCTAAAAGTTTATCTTCAGTTTCATTTTGAGAGCGCTTATCGTTATCTTTTTGAAGATTTTCTCTAACTTTAGCCTTATAAGCCTCAACAGATTCTTCTCCCGTTGCGTCTTTGATAAATTCATCGTCTAAAGTAGGAAGTTCTTTTGCTGAAATTTCGTGGAGTTTAACTGCAAAAACAGCGTCTTTACCAGCAAGTTCTGCGTGGTAATCTTCAGGGAATTTAACGTTGATATCTTTTTCTTCACCAATGTTCATACCGATAACTTGATCTTCAAAGCCAGGAATGAAAGAACCTGAACCAAGTTCAAGCCTATAGTTCTCAGCAGAACCTCCGTCGAATTTAACACCGTCAACCGAGCCAGAGAAATCGATTGAAACGATATCGCCCTTTTGGCATGCTCTATCGGTGATTTGAATTTCACGAGAGTTTCTATCTAAAAGTCTATCAAGGTCTTTTTGAATATCTTCGTCGCTTACATTATACTCTACTTTTTCAACTTTTATACCCTTGTAAGCGCCAATTTCAAATTGAGGCATAACAGGAACTAAAGCAAAAATTTCAACGCCGTCCTCGCCGATGTTGTTAATGCCAAATTGAGGGTCGCCAACAGCATAAATGTTATCAACTTCTTTCTTTAAAATTTCAGGGTATTCCTTTGAAATTAAAATGTTAAGAGCATCTTCATAGAAATATTCTTTGCCGTATTGGCTAACAACCACTTGGAAAGGAACATTTCCCTTTCTAAAACCAGGGATATTGAATTTAGATTTGTTTTTTTGGTAAGCCTCTTTGATAGCGCCTTCCCATTCAGCCTTATCAAAATTCATAGTAACTTTAACTTGGCTTTTTTCTGCTTTTTCGTAACTGTAATTCATAACAATCTCCTAAAAATAAATTATGGTTAAATTTTATTGCCATAGTATTTTAGCAAATTAAGTTGTCAATGTAAAGTTTTTTGTTCTCAAATATTTACTTTTATAGTTTTATTTATTATAATATTAAAGAATAATAGCCGTTTTTTGAACGTTTTATGCAAAATTTAGAGGTTTTTTATGCCACAAGACGCTTTTACTATTTACCACACCGCTTTAGAACTTAATAAACTTTTGGTAGGCGCAAAGATAGATAAAGCCAATCAACCCGATAAAGATACGATAATTTTAACGATTAGGGTGAACGGTAAAAACGAAAGGCTTTGCCTTAGCGCAAACGCAAGCCTTGCTAGAATTTGCTTGACTGAAGATAGAGAAGATGCGCCCCTTCAAGCGCCGTCTTTTTGCATGCTTTTGAGAAAGCACCTCGTTCGCGGAATAATTTTAAAGGTTTATGCAATCGAATTTGAAAGAATTATTGCGCTTGATATTTTGTGTAAAGACGAACTCGGTGTTACCTCAAACAAGACGCTTTACGTTGAGATTATGGGTAAATATTCCAACCTAATTCTATGCGAAAACGGCAAAATTTTAGGCGCTATCAAGACCACAAATTTAGATTTTGACATAACCCGCCAAATTTTCCCGGGTATTGATTATATTTTGCCTACCCCTCAAGAAAAAATTGAATTAACTAACGAAACAGCAACTAAAAACGCTTTGAAAACCTATAACGAAACGATTGATTTAACGAGTTTTATTTTTAACACTTTTAAAGGTTTTTCCAAGCAAACGGCAAAAGAAATTGCAACCAGATTTTTAATTTCTAATATTAGCAAAAACCCGCTTGATATCAATGCTTTTTACAAATTTTTAATTGATTTTTATTTTACAAAAGACATTAGCCCAAACTACTCAAAATCTCTAAAACCTATTGATTTTTATGCGGTAAATTATATTAGTGATGAAAACGAAAAAGTATCGACTAAACTTTTAACTTCCGCCATTGATATTTACTTTACTAACCGCAAAAATTCCGCCGTTATCGATTTAAGAAGACGCAGACTTTTTGACACAGCAAAAGCCTTTGAAAAGAAAATTTCTAAAAAACTTCAAATCGTTTTAGATAAAATTTTAGCGTGCGAAGATATGCAAAAATTTCAACTTTTTGGCGAACTGATAATTTCTAACCTTTATAAAATTAAACAAGGTGAAACAAAAGTTGAAGTTAACGATTACACTAAGGAAGATTACCCTCTTATAACCATTGAACTTGATAAAACTATTTCACCTAAGAAAAACGCTGAAAAATATTTCAAAAAATATAATAAACTAAAAAAGACGTTGCAAGCCGTTCTTCCGCAAAAAGAAGAACTTGAGCAAACTTTGGAATATTTAAAAGGCGTTTTCCACGAAATTGAACGAGCAGAAACTCTTGAAGATTTTAACGATATTCAAGAAGAACTTGAAAATCAAGGCTTAATTTCAAAGCAAACGAGCAATAAAAAAGAAAAGAAAAAACTCTCCAAACCTCGTTATTTTGAGTATTTAGGCTATGAGATTTTCGTTGGAAGAAATAATCTTCAAAACGATCGATTAACCCTTTCTGCCGATAGATATGATTTGTGGCTTCACACTAAAAACTATCACTCGTCGCACGTTATCATAAAGAGCAAAGGAACTACCATTCCCGACGAGGTTATTTTATTTGCGGCAGAGATTTGCGCTTACTATTCACAAGCAAAAAACAGCGACAAAATTCCCGTTGACTATACCTTTAAAAAGTTCGTAAAAAAACCACCAAAATCACCTGTTGGAACGGTTTATTATACCGATTATCAAACGATTTTGGTTACGCCTTCTTCTCACCAAGAATAGCAAAAAACAGCTTAAATCCAACGATTTAGCGTGTTTTATATTGCTTAAATTTAGTTTAACGTTACGTCTTTTAAAGCGTTATAGCGCTCAAAAGCAATTTTCTTCAACTCGTCGCTAAAAACGCCAAACTCGATAGCCTCATCGGAAAGTTTTTTAGCCAAGAAAATTGCTGAAGTTGTGTATTTTAAGCCTCCTAGTTCTGTCATAAATTTACCGCTTTGCTTAGTGCCCATAAAGTCGCCACCACCACGCGCGTCGTAGTCGCTTTCGGCAATTTTAAAGCCATCGGCATTATCTTTTAAAGTAGTTAAACGCTCGGTTGCTTTTTCTGTTTCATTATCGCAAAGCAAGAAACAATAACTAGCAAGGTCGCTTCGCCCAACTCTACCTCTTAACTGGTGAAGTTGCGAAAGACCAAACCTATCTGCGCCATAAATTACCATAACGGTTGCGTTTGGAACGTCAATACCTACTTCAATTACCGTCGTTGAAACGATAGCATCCGTCTTTTTTTCTTTAAAATCTGTCATAATTTGCGTCTTTTCACTATCTTTCATTTTTCCGTGAAGTAACGCAGTTTTGATGTTTGGAAGTTTTTGGTTTAACTCGTCAAAAATTTCAGTAACAGATAAAATCGAGCCCTCGTCATCGCCAAAAATCTTAGGGCAAACAAAGTAGGCTTGCCTTCCGTTTTTAATCTCGTTTTCAACGAATTTTAGCATATCGTCATACCTATTATTAGGAACTATTCTAGTTGTAATTTCAGCACGAGAAACAGGCTTATCGTAAATAGTCGTAATATCAAGGTCGCCATAGAAAACTAGTGATAGCGTTCTAGGAATAGGCGTTGCGCTCATAATCAAAACGTCGGGGTTATTACCCTTTTCAACTAGCGAATTTCGTTGAGACACGCCAAAGCGTTGTTGCTCGTCGCAAACACAGAGCGCAAGGTTTTTAAATTTAACGTCTTTTTCTAGGATTGCGTGCGTTCCGCAAACGATTTTCGCCTCGCCGTCTCTAATTTGATTTTTAACGAGTGTTTTTTCTTTTTGCGAAATTCCACCACTCAAAAAAACGGCATTATACTCAGGTAAATAACGTTTTACAAGTTCAAAATTTTGTCTTGCTAAAACTTCGGTTGGAGCAAGAAAACACACTTGATAATTTGACTTTAACGCCATAAACATTGAAGTTAGAGCAACGGCAGTTTTACCCGAGCCAACGTCGCCCTGCAAAAGTCTATTCATAACGTTTGGTGACTTTAAATCGGCATAAATTTCATTAACAGCCTTCTTTTGCCCGTCAGTAAATTCAAAACCAAACCTTTTTACCCACTCAAAAATTTCCGCACCTTTAACAAAATATCGGGTAAGCCTTGCGTTTTTCTTATCGCCTTTAATAAGTTTAAAAGAAGAAATTAGCAAGAAATATTCTTCAGTTGCAATTCTTTCGCTAGCGTTTGATAATTCCTCAAAATTCTCGGGATTATGAACGATAGAATACGCTGTTTTTAAATCGCCTAGCGTAAAAGTTTTTGTTAGATTATAAGGAATAAGCGATTTTATATCAACTTTAGTTAGAGCGTCTTTAATAGCGTTTCTTAAAACTCTTTGCGTAAGCCCGCCTTTTAGTTTGTAAACGGGAACGATTCCCTTTAAATTAACGTTATTATCAAGAAGTTCAAAGGTTGGGTTTGTCAATGATAGAGCGTAACGGTTTCTAACTCTCCCATAAAAAAGATAAGTTTCGCCTACCTTTAGTTTAGACTTAATATAAGGCTGGTTAAACCAAGTTATCGTAAAAACTTCGCCGTCTTGCTCGCAAAAAACCTTAAAAAAGCTAAAATTACCACGTTTTGGAATAAAATCAGGCACGCTAATAACAGTGCCTCTAGTTAGCACAAAGTCGTTGTTAATCGCATCTTTTAAGCTCACAGCCTTTCTCATATCTAAATATGAACGCGGAAACAACCTTACTAAATCTTCGGCACTAAAAATACCAAGTTTGTTTAAATCTTGAATTCTTTTGTCGCTAAGCCCTTTAATAAATTTTAATTCCATAACCTTTTTAAAAAAGAGAAAACCATGCTCGGTTTTCTCTTTAAGTTTTATTCAAGTGATAAAATGTAGAAATATACTGATTGACCACCGTTATAAAGTTCAACGTCGCAATCAGGATAAATTTCAGCAACGTCTAACCTTAACTGCTCCGCTTCTTGCTCTTTTACGTCTTTTCCGTAATAAATATTAATGAGTGAGTGGTTTTTATCTTTCAATTTTTCAATAAGACTTATCGTTGCTTGAGATAAGTTGTTAGCTTTTGATAGTATCTTTTTCGTGTTAAGACCTATGAAATCGCCCTTTTTCAAACTAAAACCATCAACCTTCGTTGTTCTTACGGCATAGGTTACTTGACCATCTGCAACGTTATCGATAGCGTGGAGCATATTCATTAAGTTTTCGTCTGCGGTTTGGTCTGGATCGTATGCAATAGCAGCAGAAATACCTTGAGGAATATTCTTAGTTGGCACAACGTAAATTTTTCTGTTTTCAACCAAAGATTTTGACTGCTCAGCCGCTAAAATAATATTCTTATTGTTAGGGAAAACAAAAACCGTTTCAGCGTTAACTTGCATAATAGCGTCTGCAATATCGCTAGCAGAAGGGTTCATCGTTTGACCGCCTTCAATAACCTTATCAACGTTTAATTCTTTAAAAATTTCTGCAAGACCTTCGCCTTGAGCAACCGAAATAATACCGATAGGTTTTCTTTCGGCTTCATATTTTTTAATAAGCTCGCGGTTTTCTTCGAGCATATTTTCAATTTTGATTTTATCAATTTCACCAAGTTGCAACGCTTTGGTTAAAGCAAGCCCCGGAGAATTTGTGTGAACGTGAACTTTAATAAACTCAAGGTCGCCAATGCAGATAACGCTATCGCCAATCGTCATTAGATATTCACGCAATCTATCAATGTCAGAAAGGGTTGTTTTTCTCTTTAGGTTAATAACGAAAAACTCAGTACAATACGCAAATTCTATAGCACCCAAATTTAGCAAGTCAGCACGATGATTGTCTTGCGGTTTTTGAACTTTTTCTTCAACCTCGCTTTCAACAACCTCGATTTTTTGACCTGTTAAGGACATATGCATACCTTTAAAAATAGTCAATAGTCCCATACCGCCAGAGTCAACAACGCCTGCTTTTTTAAGAACTGGTAAAAGTTCAGGCGTCATAGAAAGCGCATTTTCACCCGCTTCTATTAATTGTTCAAAATAAGATTCGAAATCTTTTGCCTTTAGTGATTGAGCAAATTCGCTCATCATCCTGCAAACTGTTAAAATTGTGCCTTCTTTTGGCTTAGAAACGGCAGAATAAGCAACTTCAGTTGCCGTTTTTAAGGCTTTTGAGAAAACCCTCATCGTGATTTCTTGTTGGTCTTTTAAGCCACTGCAAAGGCCTTTAAAAATTTGTGAAGTTATAACGCCTGAGTTACCTCTTGCACCGCGGAGCGCACCGCGTGAAATTCTATCGCAAATTTCGCTAAGTCTATTTGATTGACAATTCTTCAAGTCTTTAACCGCAGATTGCATTGTAAGACTCATATTAGTTCCCGTATCACCATCTGGAACAGGGAAAACGTTTAAAGCGTCAATTTTCTCTCTGTTTAAATCTAATAATTGCGAAGCGGCAATTACCATATTGGTAAAAGTTGCTCCATTTATAATTTTAGGCATAAAAACTCCTTAAATTCAATTATAATTTAACGCCCATAATATTAACGTTAACGCAATCAACAACCATACCCGTAAACTTTTCTACTTGGTATTTAACTGCTTGTTTTAAAGATTCGGCAACAGCAGATAGCGAAACGCCGAACTTAATAACAACGTAAACGTCAATGTTAATTTTATCGCCCGTGGTTTGAACTTTAACACCTTTTGGCGGAGCGTCTTTTATAAACATACCGGAAATAGTATCGGTGAGTTTTTTAGTAACAAGTTCAACTATTCCGTAGCAATCTAAAGCAGCGTGGGATGCAACCCTCGCTATTGCTTCGTCTGATATTGAAATTTTTCCGTAAACATTACTCGTGCTAATCATAATATTGCTCCTGTTTATACGCTTACATTTTACTACATTATTATAAAAATTGCAAGAAAAATTTCTTTAGATTTGATTTTTTCAAATTTTGCTCACAATAATTCAAAAATTTTGACATATTTTTTAATTTTTATCAAAAAATGAGTTGCTTTTTTGTCTTAATAATGCTATATTATTTAGGCTAGTTTAAAAAAGCAATGGAGGTGTTTCATAATGTCAAGAGTATGTAGCGTTTGTGGAAAAGGTAGATTAAGCGGTAATTTAGTAAGCCACTCTAACCGTAAAACTCCACGCTCTTACAAAGCAAACGTTCAAAAAGTTAAAATCGTTAAGAACGGTATTGTTTCTACCGAATACGTTTGTACCCGTTGCTTAAAAAGTAACAAAGTTGAAAGAGCATAATTTTTTGGTCGCATAAGCGACCTATTTTTTTTGTTTAATATATAACCAATATTTATTATACTCTAAAAAACACAAATAATTATGGCAAGCCAAAACGAATATTCTCGCTCGCCCAATATTAAAAATGAAAAGAGCAAACATTAAAGACAACATCTTTTATGCTTGCTCTTTTTTGTTTATTTAATTAAGTATCACGCTAAAGTT
The DNA here is from genome assembly GCA_045534575.1 of Christensenellaceae bacterium. Classification (GTDB taxonomy): domain Bacteria; phylum Bacillota; class Clostridia; order Christensenellales; family Borkfalkiaceae; genus UBA4636. Next base: position 30,348 of record JAZSJZ010000014.1, on the reverse strand, counting down.
TGATAACCTTTTAAACGTTTTTAAAAATTTCGAAAAGATATTGTTTTAAGCTATCTTTGCCGTATCTAATATCAGCAACGGTATGCTCAGTCATAACCCACTTAGAGAATTTTAAGTAGCTATAAAAGTTATTGTCATCTCTTGCGCGACTAATTATAAAATCATATATTCTTGGCGACATTTTCTTAATTTTAACAACCGTTGGAGAAAAATCAACAACCATGTTAGCAATTTGCTCGTAAGAATAAACTTCATTTCCGCCAACCGATAAAATTTCGTTATCTTTATCTAGATTTTCAACGATGAAATTTGCTAAATCTTGAGTAGAAATAGGGCTAGTGAAAACTTCCTTTTCTTTAACAAATCTTAATGCGCCATGCTCAAGCATAGAGAAAATAATTTCTTCAAGATCGCTAAAATAAGGCGCGGAGCGAACAACGAGGTAATTAATACCGCTTTCATAAAGTTCGTGTTCAAATTTATATCTTGCTTTAAATTTTGGAATAGTATTGTCTTGATCACATTTTAAAAGCGATACGAAAACAAACTTTTGAACGCCAGATTTTTTGGCTTCGTTTAAAAGATTTACGTTTGCTTGATAGTCAACCTCTTCAAACGTTTTTTCAAGGTTAACTTGCGTTTTTGAAAGCCCTACGGTAGAAATAACAACGTCAAACCCGTCGCAAATTCCTACAATTTCTTCAGGCTTTTCAATATTTACTTTCTTAAAATCGAACTTTTTGTTAAAGCCAACGTCTTTTTCAACAACGTCGATTGCGGTAACTGAAACGTTTTTATCAACTAAAACCTTTAAAAGGTCAACACCTAAATTGCCAAAAGCACCTGCTAGTAAAACTTTCATCATAAACTCCTTTTGCTTAGCCGAACGGTGTTCGAACACTGCTTTTTCTTAATTATACAATATAAATAGCCCTTCCGTCAATACCCAATTTTAAAACAGTTGTCAAAATATTAAAAAATAGTTACGAAAAATTAGTAATTAGTAAATAAAATTTATTTAGTTGCGAATTCAACGATTTTTGCAATGGCTAACTGAATTAAATTCGCCATAGACTTTCCTTCAGCACCAATTACAATGTTATTGCATTTATCGGTTGGAATTAGAACTCTTTTTGCCAAAGATAGCGAAACGTATTCTGCAATATTTGGCGTAACTTCACCCATTAGCGCGTTAGGAATTGCTATGCCGATAGGTCCAACTATCACGTCAGCGCCAATAAGATTAACTCTTACGGCATTTTCGCCCGTTGCAACAAGCCTTGCGCCAGCCTTTATCATTGCAGAAGTTGCAAGGCTGTTCGTCCCGATTGCATAAACTTCACTCTCGTTAAATTTTGTTAAAAGTTCCTTAACTATCGCCGAGCCAAGTTTTCCGCCTTGCCCGTCAATCACTACGATTTTCATATTTCACCTTAATTGTTTTATTGATGATTAAATTTTAGCATAACCGCAAAGTTTTTGCAAGATAAAGTTGAAAAATTTTAATTTTATGAATTTAATTATTGCTTTTTAAAAACTGAGAAAAAAATTATAAAAAACTTTAAAAAAAGTAGTTTATTGCTTTACAAAACCTATCTCATATGATAAAATACGATATGCTAAAACAAATTGTTTAGCCGCTGTGGCGGAATAGGCAGACGCAAGGGACTTAAAATCCCTCGATGTAACAGTCGTACCGGTTCGACTCCGGTCAGCGGCACCAAAAAACACTCTAGATTTTTCTAGAGTGTTTTTTTGATTTTAGTTAAACATTATTTGATCAGACCTAATTTCATTAATCTTGCGCTGATACCACCAATCTTTCTATTGTGCCTTTTTGCAATATCTGCCATTGAAACACCTTGCTTAAATTCCTCAATTAGTTTTAATTCCTCTTCCTCAGTCCATTTTTCCCACGCCATCGGGAAATTTTCATCTCTTAGTTTTTTAAGTTGTGTTTCCTCTTTTTCATCAATAGGCTCAGTTTTGATTTTTTCCGAAAGTTTTTCAATTTTGCCAGCAATTTCAATAAGTTTTTCTTTTAAAAGTTCGTCAATACCAGCAATAACCTCTCCCGTATAAGGATTGATAGAATTTGCCACAAAATTTACAATTTCAAAATCCGTTAAATTTTCAGTCCTTATTTCAGTTATTAGCGCAGAAACATTTTCTTGTTCCACTTCTTGCTCATCTTCAACATATGGCAGTTCCGTTATTTTATCTATCTTTTCAGTAAAGTTTGAAGCTTGTTGTAAAGAAATTATGAACTCTTCTACCATTTCCATAGATAAAGTTTGATAGTAATGCGCTAAAACGCTTGCAACTAAATCACTTTGTATTGATAAAATATAACTTATATCTTTAACCGCATTTTCTATCTTTAATACAACAGCGGCTTTCCAAGTTGATTTTGAACACGATGCATTAAGCCACTTAGATTCAAAAAATGACGGACTATTTAATATATTATCTAAATGCGCTATAAGTCCATTAGAAATTGCAACGGATTTTGCAAAACTTAGAATTTCATATTTTTTAGATTCTTTTTCATTTTGTTTTATAAATACGTCAATCTTTTTAAACGGAACTTTTATTAAATTTATCAATTCTTCAATTCTTTTTTCTACGACTTGAAGTGGAGCGTTGTAACTTTTAACAATTTCTCTTTTTGTTTTCTCCAAAACGCTTTTAACGTGTTTAAGTTCTTTATAATGCTTTAACGCTAATTGATAATTGTCAAGCGAATACTCAAACTTCGAATAATACTCCACACCATTACTTATGCTGGCTTTTAATTGTTCATAATTTTCAAACAAAACAACGCCCGGCGTTTGTTGTGTTTGAACAACTAAATCGTATTTAACAAACGGAGACGACAAACCATTGTTTTTCGCGCTTTCCATATATGACGATATATGTTTATCAATAGGTATAATTTTAGCGACAAATTTATAAAAAGAACCATCGTTGTATGGAATACATGGCAAACTAGCAATTATTAAAGCATCTGCTAAATTTAACCCATCTTGTAAAACATCTCTATAGATAGGATCTGTTAAGGATATGTTTATGTATTTATTACCTTTATAATCGAAAGTACACTTATATTTAAATCTTATTTCACCATAATACTCATAAGACGTTGCCTCAATTTTCAAATTTTGCACGTGGAAAACAAACAACGAACGATTAACTTTTGAAACTTCAATTTCAGTTAATGAATTTGCCGTATTTAAAATAAAAAATTCATCGTTATCAAGTTCTAAAATATCTGCAATTTCTTCAAGTGATAACGTTTTTATAAATTTAGGCGTTACTAGATTGTTTAACAACCAGTTTTCATTCTGACAAGAATTTGGTATGTTATTAATAAAATCAAACTCAAAAACATCAAAACACTCGATTGATCTGCCGTTTACAAACATTTGCTCTTTTCTAATTTCATCAGTGATAGGATTATCACTATTAACCAATCGAACCCATTGCTTAGTTTTTAGGTCAATACCCGCAACACAGTAACCACCGTGCTTATATGATTTTGTTAAAATGCATATTTGCTTTATCATTTGTTGCCTCCAAATTTAAATATGGATTATTTCAACGTTTTCAATATTGTTTTTTAAATACTCAGCAACAAGTCTTCTATGGCATTGCTGAGCAGTTGGTTCTGTGCATAATAAACAAACGTTTTCATTTTTCATATAAAGTTCTTTAAATCTTTTTGCGAGATTTCGCTCGTTTATTATATTTGAAAATATTTCCTCATACTTTTCCCAAGACGTTTTTTTAGCGCGATAATCATCTAGAAGTTCTTTGGTTGGAGCAAATAAAGCATCGTGAACATACTCGCAATTACAAATTTGTTTTAAAAAATATTCTAAATCTTTTCCTTTTGCAAACCCAGCAAGTTGTGATACGTTATTTAACCTAATATCTATCAACAACTCTACGTTGTTTTTACCTATCTTTTCAAAAAATTCTTTTGCCGACTTTTGCGTAAAACCTATTGTATATATCTTCATTTACTCTTCCTCTATAATAAAACCAATATCTTTATTTCTTTTCCTATAAGCGTTCAACAAGCATTGTTCATCACTCAAATTATCATCATCAAACAAAGAAAATTGATTGTGTTTAGGATAATACTCGTTTATAAGCCTACTTTCAATCTCTTTTTGAGTAACAACTTGATTGCGCGCTACAACGTGGATAATTTCAAAATCATATTCTTGTAAAAACCGAGAAACCATTATGCATCTATGACAATTATACGGGTCTTTCTCCGCGCACATCAATGCAAAAGTTTGATTTAATTTTACGCCTGCTTCTAATTTTTTTACGCCTTTTTTAAAATTCTCGGTTTGGGAAAACAATTCAAAGTCTAAATAACCGTTAGGATACAATGATTTATCTTCTTGACGAGCGCCAAATTCGTAAGCATAATTTCTATATAAAATACCCTCTTTGTTCAACCTAGCCTCTAGCGCGCCTGCATCAAAATCTTTATAATAACTAGACTTGGGATAACTTCTAACGTCAACGACGCAAGTTATCCTAAGTTCTTTTAATTCTTTGATAAAATCGTCGATATCAAACGTCGTGTATCCTATTGTATAAATTATCTTTTTCATAAATAAAATCCTTATTGAGATAAATAATTATGCTAAATTCCATTTTTTTGCTCAACAAACGTTACTTCAATATCTTTTTTATAATCCAAAACTGCATTTTTGTTGGCAAAATATTTAGCATTATAAGAAGCGGATTTCTGTTTATTTTATAGGCAAACTTTGGCTTTTTTTTGCTCAATATTTTATTCATTTTCTTAGCAACTAAATCCGCAGAAACCTTTCTCGCCTCAACCTTGTTTACGATTTTTCTAAACCTATCAGCGTTCACTGCATAATTTTGGGTTTTTTCGCAAAAACGCTCTAATGCGTCGGTTGACGCGCCAAGCATATTGGTTGCAACCGCACCCGCTCTTAACACGCTAACGCTAATATTTTTCAACTGCAATTCCATACGAAGCGAATATGCATATTTATCTAGCGCGCTTTTTGTTATAGCGTAAATGCCCGTAAACGGCAAAGGATGAAGTGGAGCAAGTTCGCTAGTGGTTATAACAATTTTTGAGCCGTCTTTTAAAAGCGGTAAAAACGTTTTGTTGATTAAAAACGCGCCGTAAAGATTTATCTTGAAAATTCTCTCAAACTCTAAACTATCAATTTCAACGAGTGAATCTAACATATAAACTCCAGCAAAATGAATAATCGCATAAAGTTCGCTAGCGTAAGTTTTAACAATTTCAAACGCTTCTTTAACGCTATTTTCGCTGGAAATATCTACTTTTATGGGAATTACGTTTTCGTTTTTTAGAGTTTCGTCAATAAATTTATCGAGAGCAAGCACTAAAAAACCATTATTTGCAAGCAATTTCGCAGTTGCCTTTCCCATTCCGCCAAATGCGCCCGAAACTACAACAACACGTTTATTTTTGTTTTTATCAACCTTCATAACAATAACTATTTAACCTCGATTTGAACGGCTTTCATTGCGCTAAGCGCTGTTTCGTGGCTCTCGTTTGTAACCCCGGCGCAACATTTTCCGTCAACAATGATTTTAACTTCTGGAAACGACGCTTTTAAAATCATAGCGTTTGATATTACGCAAATATCCGTGCAAAGCCCGCACAATTCAATTTCGTCAATTTCCACATTATATTCACGAATAATATTAGGAAGTTCAACGCTTCCAAAGGTTATTTTATCAACAACGTTTTTTGCAAAAGGCTTAAGTTCATCGCAAATTTGCCAGCCGTTAGTATCTTTTACGCAATGCTGAACGGGAAGATTTTTGCCCTCTTGCGTAGAGAGATAATCGTCAAAATGCGTGTCCCTAGTGAAAATAACTTCGCCGTCGAAATTCTTAACCTTTTCTAAAACGCTAGGAACAATGGCTTTGGCCATATCGCTACCAAGGCTTCCAAAAATAAAATCGACTTGCATATCAACAACAACTAAAAATTTCATATTTTACTCCTAATCTTTAAAAAACGGACATTTTTTGGCAATGCATTGATTATTCTTGTCATAATGAGAACATTTTATTTCACCTATTTCCATTTGAACGCCGAAATTTTCTTTAACAAAATCAACTGCGCTTATAATTGAAAGGTAAGAATCGCGCTTGCAACACCTAGGCCCGCCAACTTCGCCTATTGCGTTGAGTGATTTTGCCGTCATTTTATTAGAAAGCCCCCAAGCGGTATCAGCAAGCGGAGTTGAACCAGTTATAATCGAAATAAACATACCCGTGCTAACTCCTGCTCCACACGCGCCCCAATAACCACACGCGCCACCTGGAACTTTTTTCGCTCGCGCTTGCAGTTCTTTTAGCGCTTTTTCTAAATCAACTTGCCCACCTGCGTTTTTAAAAGCAACTAAAAGAGCCGAGCCGACTAAAACGTGATGTTCTGGCCCGTGCATATGGCAAAACGGCAAAGCCATCATTTTTTGCAAAATCTCGATAGGATTTTTCGATTTTTCGTTTAAACAAACGTTAAAAACGGAATCAAGCCCCCACGTGTGGCAATCGTCACAAACAAAATGCCCCGTTTTGCAAACAGTTTTGCTTTTTTGTTTTTTATTACAGATAGCGCACACCATTTCCTTTTCAGTTTGAAAATATTCTAGTGGCGCGCCACAAATCAAACATTCGTCTTTCATTTTTCTAAAAGTTTTACCTAAGAGTTTATTACTTTAACTTTAACCCATCTAAAAACGCTGTGCCTACTTTTTCGCCAAGTTTATAATAACCGTGCGAGCCACAATCATAGCAGATAGGTGAAAATTTAGTTAAGTCAATTTTGCCGTTTTCGTCTAAAATATGCTCGTCAACCGAAACGTTTACGACTTCACCTATGCAAATTTCGGCTTCCTCGTTATAACTTACGAGCTTACACTCTAAAACAAGCGGAAGTTCTTCAAAAATCGGCGCATTAATAAACTGAGATTTTTGAGCGTGCCAGCCAGCCTTTTCAACCTTATTTAAATCGTCGTTTCCCGAAACAATACCTACGAAATCCGCCGAGAGAACGTTATTGCTATCTGCAATGGCAACGGTGAAACACCTAGTTTTTAAGAGGTTTTTAACCGTTTTATGGCTTTTATCAATACAAATTGAAACTTGTTTAGCATCACAAACAGTGCCCCACGCTGCATTCATTGCGTTTGGCGTTCCGCTTTCGTCATAAGTGCCAACAATTAAAACTGGCAATGGGTAAATATATGCTTTTGGTTTTAGATTCTTTCTCATAATGGTTTCTCTATTTTGTCTATAATAATTTTGATTATGTATGTTATTAGATAAATATATTATACATTTTATTAATATTTTTTTCAATAGTTTATATATAAAATTTGTTTTTAACGCGCGAAGCGTATTTTATATTGCTCTGCAATATTTCATTGCCGAAGGCAATTTCACTCCTTCAAAAAGAACGAATTTCATTGAAAAAAGCACTTGCTGTAGCAAGTACTTTTTTTTGCATTAAACGATTAAAAGGTGTCAAAACAAGGGTAAAAACGAACAAAAGGTGTCCTTATATCCTATTAGTATCCACGTAATATCCGTATATCGCAAGATTTTGCCCAACTTAAAAAACTTTCTCTGTCGCCCGATATAAAATCTGTATTTTTGATGACGAACATAGAGTGCGATGTTTCCATGTACAAAAATTTATTGTAGCGATATATTTTGACAGATTTAATCAGTTTAATTTCCTTACCGTCCTTAAAAAAAGAGTTGTTCTCGATTTCAAATATGTGATCCTTTTTTTTGTTACTCAAAAACTCTCGATCATCATATTTTGAAAAGAAAAATACAACATAAGAAATTACCCAAAGTATGAGAGGGATAATTAAGAAAACCCAAAAATATGAATTGTTTATGCATATAAAAATTATAGTTGGGACAAGCGTTATGAGTAAGGTGATCAAGAATGTCCTAAACAACATAATATGATTGCGTATAGCCACAGCCAAACCACCGTTTCTTCCTTTGAATCTCATATTATCCCTCCTTATATTACTCTTTATATCACACTTCATCAAATAAATCAAGGCATAAGCCTTGTATATCATCCGCAACTTGTTGCGATAAGTTTTTAGTAAAATATTCGGCTATGCCGAATGTAAAATAATTCCCTTATGGAATTGTGAAATATCTCACTTCGTTCGATGTGAAATGAAATTTGCCCACATTCGCGACAGCGAATATTTCACATTTGCGGAGCAAATATTTCACAGCGAAGCTATTTCACTTGCCCGCAGGGCAAATTTCGTTGAAAAAAGCACTTGCCGTAGCAAGTGCTTTTTTCTGGAGGTGCCACCCGGATTTGAACCGGGGATGAAGGTTTTGCAGACCTGAGCCTTACCGCTTGGCTATGGCACCTTTTTTTGCAAAAAAAAATGGAGCGGGAAACGAGATTCGAACTCGCGACATTCGCCTTGGCAAGGCGACGCTCTACCACTGAGCCATTCCCGCATACCATTAAATTATTTTGGTGGGAACAACAGGGCTCGAACCTGTGACCCCCTGCTTGTAAGGCAGATGCTCTCCCAACTGAGCTATGCTCCCAAAAACACTTTCGGTCAAGTGCCTAACTAATATAACAAATAATTTATTGCTTGGCAAGTGATTTTAACTAATTTTTTAAAAATTTTTTAAAATATTTTTATTTTATTTTTTTTAATAATTTTTCTTTATTTTTCAAACGATTTTCCGTTCAAATAATATAAATAATCGCCTTTTTCAAACGATAAAATTAAAACGTTTGACCTAAGTTTTAACTCAGTAACTTCAAGCATTTTGTTAATTCTATCGTCGCCATATTTACTATCGCCTAAAATAAAATGTCCTAAAAACGCTAAGTGCGCGCGAATTTGATGAGTTCTTCCGGTTAAAAGTTCAACCTCTAAAGTAGAAACGTTTCTTTTTGTATCTTCGCTTAATACCCTGTAAGCCGTTGTAATTGGCTTCGATCCTTTAACAAAATCGCTAAAAACCTCAACCTTTCCTAAAGTTTCATCCTTTTTAAGATAAGCAGATAAAACGCCTTCTTTTTTAGAAAAAATGCCGTAAACTTCGCACGAATAAAACTTTTTGAACGTTCTTTTCTTAAAGCCTAGCAAGATTTCGTCGTAAGAAATTTTATTTTTTGCAAATATCATAATGCCGTCGGTATTAGTATCGAGCCTGTGGCAAAAATAAATTTCACTATAACTTTTTTGTAGTTGAGAAAAAATAAATTCAGCGGTTTTTCCTTTGTTTTTATAAATAACTAGAACGTTATCGTCCTCATAAATTTTGCTAAAACTATTTTCAACGATTGCCCCGTCAAAATAAACTTCTATTTTTTCACCGCCAAAAAGATATAAGTCGCAAGAAACTCTTTTGCCGTCAACCTTAATATCTTTCTTTCTAAATAATTTATTGAGCATTGAAAAAGACATTTCGCCCTGATAACTATCAAGCAAAAATTTAGAAAGTTTTATTTTATTGTGGCAAACAAAAGTTTTCATTATTATAATATGTAAATAAATTCAATTTTGCAAAACGAACCTTTAAGTTTTATCGTTGTTAAAGTCTAATTTATAGATATTTTTTAAGATTTTCCACCGTTAAATCGTTGATTTTTAGTTGCGCGTCAACTTTAGCGTGGTCAATAAACTTATCTTGAACGCCAAGGCACGATATTTTTTGAGCCACGCCTAATTTAGAATAGTAGCCAAGAACCATCGAGCCAAAACCACCGATAACTGAATTATCTTCAAGAGTTATAATTTCTCTTCCAACAAACGAACTTAAAAGTTTTTCGTCAAGCGGTTTAACCGATCTTGCATTCACGACTAAAGCGTTAGAATTTTCACAAGCCAAAAGCGCAATTTCAAGCATTCTCGACCCGCATGCAAGCACAACCTTTCCGTCGCCTTGTTTTTGAATTTCCCACAAATTTTCAGCCGAAAACGCAGTTTTTTCTTCAAATTCAATAGCCTTTCCATTAGGATAGCGTATGGCAACCGGTTTTGCAAGTTCAAGCGCAAACTCTATCATTTCTTCTAGTTCTTTTGCGTTCTTAGGCGTTAAAATAGTCAAATTTGGAATATGCGAAAGATATGATAAATCAAAAACGCCTTGGTGCGTGCAACCGTCAACGCCAACCAAACCCGCCCTATCAATTAGAAAAACAACGGGCAGATTTTGCAAACAAACGTCAGTCATAACCTGATCGTATGAGCGTTGAAGAAATGTTGAATACATGCAAACGAACGGTCTTAAGCCCGCTATAGCAAGACCTGCCGAATAGGTAACGCAATATTCTTCGTTAATGCCAACGTCAATAACTTTGTCGGGCTGTTCTTTGAGTAAATCGTTCAACCCCGTTCCAAGCGCCATGCCTGCAGTTAAGAACACGGCTTTATCGCACTTTTCAGTAACTTTTTTAGCAATTTCGCCAACAGCAGACGAAAAAGCATTATTAGACGAGCCTAAATGAGTAGAAACGCCGTGATAAATGTCGGCATTATTTTCAGCCGGCTCATAGCCTTTGCCTTTTTTTGTTTTTATGTGCAAAAGAGTGGCTCTTGGAGATTGTTTAAACGAATTAAATAAATCAACCAAAAGTTTAATATTATGCCCATCGAACGCGCCAACGTATTTTAAGCCAACGGTATCGAGCATACTGTAAGAATCGAGCGAACGCTTAAAGGCTTTTTTCATTTTTTTCAAAAAAGTGCCGATAAAATTCCAACCGAAAATCTTTTCCATTGCGTTCATAAACTTAGAATAACGCTTTTTCATGGTTGTTTTCGATAAATATTGGTAAAGCCCGTTGTTATTTTTAGAAATTGACATGCCGTTATCATTTAAAATGATTAAAAGTTTTTTAGGCTTTGTTTCGGTTGCAAACATTGCTTCCATGTTCTCGCCGTTGAAAAATGAAGCGTCGCCCACAAAACTTATAACGAAATAATCTTCGCCGAGCGTATCTCGTGCAGTGCAGTAGCCTAAAGATGCCGAAATCGAAGTGCCCGCATGCCCAACTGAAAAAGCATCGTAATCGCTTTCAAAAACGTTAGGAAAACCACTTAGTCCGCCTTCGGTTCTTATGGTTTCGAATAAATCTTTGCGCTCAGACAAGATTTTGTGAGCATACGCTTGATGACCAACGTCGAAAATGATTTTATCTTTAGGAAAATCAAAAACGTAGTAAAGCGCAATAATTGCATCAACCGCACCTAGGCTTGACGCTAAATGCCCGCCGTTAGATGAAGCCACCGAAATTATTTTTTCTCTAATTTCGCCAGCCAAAACCTCTAACTCTTTAATATTTAATTGTTTTAAATCGCTTGGCGACTTAATTTTATCTAAATAAGCCATAAAAATTCCTAATTTTCCTCGTCATTAGAACTTGCCTTTTCAACGTCGTCAATTTTGATTGAATAATAATCGTTAAAATTGATGCATTTTCCGCAATTATCGCAAATTTTAGTTGGGTCAAGGTCGCAAAACATACACTCGCCACAGCCAATGCACTCGCGATCGTATAGTTGACATTCTTTTTTCATATTTAGCCTTAAAAAATTTTTATATATTTTTTCGAACAAATGTTTGATTTTTTCAAAAGTTTATGTTATAGTAGTTGTGAGGTGGATTATGAGCAATAATAAACAACGCCATTTAGAAGTTTATGAATTTATTAAAAACTTCATTTCAAAAAACGGTTTTCCTCCAACTGTAAGAGAAATTTGCTCTTCGCTTGGGTTTTCTTCAACTTCAACCGCGCAATATTATTTAAAGAAACTAGAATCTATGAATTTGATTAGTTTCGGTTCGTTCAAAAACAGAGCCATTTGTTTAAAGACGCAAGCGGTTGAAACTAAAACTGTTCCAATCGTTGGAACGGTTGCCGCAGGTTCTCCAATACTTGCCGTTGAAAACATTGAAGAATATTGCGCGCTTCCTAATATGTTCAACCAAACGGACGAAACCTTTATTTTAAAAATCAAGGGTGATAGTATGATTGAAGCGGGTATTTACGACGGCGATAATATCGTCGTAAAAAAATGTTCTTCGTGTGATAACGGAGCAATTATCGTCGCTTTGGTTGACGATAGCGCAACTTGCAAACGCTTCTTTAAACGTGATGGAAAAATCATTCTCCACCCTGAAAATTCGTCTATGGAAGATATGATTTTTGACGACGTTTTAATCTTAGGCGTGGTTGAAGGTTTAATTAGAAAATTCTAAAAAATCTCTCAATTTAAGCCACTTTTTAAAAGTTTTTATGAAACGCATAATTTCACCGCAAGCCTTGGTTTGCGGTTTTTTTTATAAGTTTTTCAAAATCTCAAAAAGAGCAATTTCAACGTGCTCGAAAGTTAACCCACCTTGAATAAAAGCATTGAACGGCTCTTTAATTGGAGCATCGCAAGATAGTTCTATCGACGAGCCTTGAACAAAGCACCCAGCAGCCATTACCACCTTGTGCGAATACCCCGGCATAGGAGCTGGTATAACGCTAACAAAACTATCAATCGGCGAAACAGACTGAACAGACTGAATAAAGGAAACGAGATTTTTTTCGTTTTTCATTTTAACCGAGCGAGTTATGTCGAACGGAGTTTTAAATGCTTTAGGTGTTGTTTCAAAACCAAGCTCTTCCATAACAGCACCAATTAGCATACTGCCCTTCAACGCCTGAGAAACAACGTGTGGTGCTAAAAATAATCCTTGATAAAAATATTGATAACCAAAAGCGTAAGAGCCAACCTCGCCAGCAATTGAAGGAGAAGTAAGCCTTGCTTCAACTAAATCAATATATTCTGCCTTTCCCGCAACGTAGCCACCCGTTGGAGCAATGCCACCGCCAATGTTCTTAATCAATGAGCCGGCAACAATATCAGCGCCAACGTCGGTTGGTTCGGTTTTTTCAACAAATTCGCCGTAGCAGTTATCTACGAAAAGACAGCCTTCAAAACCCAAATCCTTAATAAAATCGTTAAGTTTCTTAATTTTTTCGTTAGAAACGGCTTCTCTATCTTCATAGCCTCTTGATTTTTGAACGTAAACCATAGTTGGCATATTTTCTTTGATAGATTGCGATATTTTATCATAGTCAAAATCAACGTCAATCAAGTTCACGTAGTCAAAAGTAACACCGAGTTCTTTTAAAGACAGTCTTTCCCCTTCGATAACTTCTTGCAAGGTATCGTAAGGTTTTCCCGTTGCAAACAAGATTCTATCCCCGCCACGTAAAATAGAAAAAAGCGCGAGCGACAATGCGTGTGTGCCAGATACGATATTAGGTGAAATTACAGCTTTTTCGGCGTGAAAAACGTCGGCGTAAACTCTCTTTAGCGAATCTCTTCCGTCATCGTCGTAGCCATAGCCCGTTGTTCCGTTAAAGTGGCGAAGCGCAATTTTGTTTTTTTGAAAGGCTTCAAGCACCTTTTTTTGGTTAAAAAGAGCAATTTCGTCAATTTTATCAAACGCCTCTTTTAACAAGCCCTTATTTTTTGCGATTATTTCTGTTATAAATTTATTGTCCATCTTCAATTATAGATAAAACCTCTTGGATTTCGTTTCCCGTCGGTTTTAAAAAGTGTAAATTTGGTAGTTTTTTAAAGTAAGTTATTTGCCGTTTAGCGTATCTTCTAGAGTTTTGCTTAACGGCGTCTTTTATTTTTTCAATATCAAAGCCATTTTCAATGCCTTCAACAACTTCTTTGTAACCTATGCCTTGCATTGATTGTGCCGTTTTTTCAACACCGCTTGATAAAAGCGACCTAACTTCTTCTAAAAGCCCTTTTTCGAACATAATGTCAACGCGTTTGTTTATGCGCTCATATAAAAGTTCTCTATCGTAGTCGTATGAAAAAGCAAAATAGTCAAACCTTGGCTTAATATCGTCTTTAATAGCAGATTTTTTAACGCCCGTTTGCTCGAAAATTTCAAGCGCGCGAATAACACGCATAGTATCGTTAGGGTGCAAAATTTTGCTGGTTTCTTCGTCAACTTTTTCTAAAAGCGAGAAAAGATATTCCGCACCGAAATTTTTTAAAATTTCTTCATATTTAGCGCGGATTTGGTCGTTTTTAGGGCAGTTTCCGTAACTTTTTTCAAACAAAACTGCGTCGATATAGTAACCAGTGCCACCGCAAATGATTGCGCCTTTATCTTGGCTAAAAAGCCTTTCAATTTCTCTTAAGGCAAACGCTTCATAGTCGGATACGGAAAAAGTTTCTTTTGGGTCAACGATATCGATTAAGTTGTGCTTTGCTTGCGCTTTTTCAGTTTCGTCTGGCTTAGCCGTGCCAATATCAAGCCCACGATAAATAGCGATAGAATCGGCTGAAATAATCTCGGTGTTAAAGTGGTTGGCAAGTTTTATTGCAAGCGCAGTTTTTCCGCTTCCTGTTGGTCCGCAGATAACGATAATTTTACCTTTTAAACTATTCTTTTGAACCATTTATCTATTTCCGCGCGAGAAATTTTAACAGCGACCGGTCTTCCGTGTGGGCATTTTAAACCCCAATTATCTTTTAGCATTAAAAGAAGCGAATCAATTTCCATGCGTGATAATTCATGCCCAGATTTTATAGCGGCTTTGCACGCTTTTTGAATCAATTTTTCCCTTAAAATTGAAGGAATTTTCTCTTGCTGGTATTTTTGGTCGGTCAAAATATCTCTAAAGAAAAGGTCGTAATTGATATCGGCAAGTTCAACAGGAACCGAATAAACCTTGAAAAGGTCGTCGTCGGCAACTTCGATATCAATTCCTAATTCTCTAAAATATTGCATTTGGTCAAAGAGCATATCAAACTCTTTGGCGTTGGTTTTGAACGCATAAGGATAAATTAAATTTTGTTTAGCAATTTCATTTGTTTCTAGTTTTTTGCAAAATTTATCAAAGATAATGCGCTCGTGCGCTGCGTGCTGGTCGATAAACAAAAGGTCTTTTCCATATTCTAAAATAAGATAGGTTGAAAGAACTTGTCCAATAAATTTCGGTTCAATTTGCGTTTCAAACTCAACTTGAACAGCCTCTTGTTCTTTTTCTGCCTTTTCACGCTCAAGTTTTTCAATATAGGCTTTATTTTCCTTGAAAATATCGTCAATCAAGTCGGATTTTTTGCCCTTTAGAACGCTTTCATCGGTAAAATCAGTAACGGGCTGAGCAACTTTAGTTACTTGCTTTTTAGGAATTTTAGGAATAACGTATTTTTCAACCTTTACGTTAGCAAAATCTTTAATCGGCGTTTTCGTGCCTGAGTAGAAATCTTGAGTTTTTGTTAAAGGTTTTTCGTCTTGAGATATCGCCATTTCGCTAAGTGGAGCATCATCAATGAACGAAATTTCGTCCTTTTTAGTCTTTTTAATAATATCAAGAGCAGCAGCGCTTCCGTCTAAAACCTTAGAAATAACAGAATAAAGCGCGCCGTAAATAACTTGGTTATTTAAAAACCTAACTTCAGTTTTTCTAGGGTGAACGTTTACGTCCACAAACTCGGTCGGCACGGTGATATAAACGACATAAACGGGGTATTGCCGTTTCATTAAATAGTTAGAATACGCGTTGTGAATAGAGGTTGAAATTGTGTTATCAACAACGTATCTTCCGTTAACAATTTGCGTTTGATAGGTTCTGTTAGCCTTGTAATAGTTAGTTGAACCGATAAAACCTTCGATTTTTATTCCGTTTTTCTCGGTTGAAATAAAATAAGAATTATCAATAACTTCCGCGCCTAAAACGGCTAAAACAGCGTCTTCAATACCCTCGCCGTATGATTGAAAAATAAGTTTATTATCAGCATAATAGCGAACTTTTACGAACGGATTTGCCAAAATTAGTTTTTCCATCATAGTGGTAACATCTCGCTCTTCGGCTTTTGGCGTTTTCATAAACTTTAGCCTTGCTGGAGTGTTAAAGAATAAATTTGCAACGGTAACCGAAGTTCCTTCAACGCAAGGCGCAGGTTCAAGTTCTGTAAACTCACCGCCACGACAAGACAATGTATAGCCGATTTCTTGAGATTTTGTTTTTGATGCGATAGAACATTCTGCAACAGACGAAATGCTAGCAAGCGCTTCGCCTCTAAAACCTAACGTTTGAATTTTTTGAAGGTCTTGAGCGTCGTAAAGTTTACTCGTTGCGTGAGGTAAAAAGGCTTTTTGAATTTCGTCTTTTTCAATACCCGAGCCGTTATCTTGAACGAAAATATCAGTAAGTCCGCCGTTTTCAATGGTTACTAAAATATCAGTTGCGCCAGCATCAACAGCGTTTTCAAAAAGTTCTTTTACTACTGACGATGGCCTTTCAACAACTTCACCAGCAGATATTTGATTGTAAACCGATTGCGGTAAAATGTTAATTTTCGACATCTAATTTTTCCTTTAAAAATGCTAAAATTTCAAAAGCCTTCATTGGTGAAACGTTATTTAAGTCTAACGATTTAATATATTTTTCAACTTCGCTATCAACCTTCTCTTCTTGAGTTTTGGAAGATAAATCGCCCTTTATTACCAAATCGTTTTTCTCTAAAGATTTTAAAATTTTCTTAGCGCGATTGGTTATATCTTTAGGAACGCCAGCAAAGTTGGCAACTTCAATACCAAAACTCTTGTTTGCGCTACCTAGCATAATTTTTCTCAAAAATACGATTGAGCCGTTAATTTCTTTTACGGTAACCTTATAGTTTTTAACGCCTTCAAGACTTTGCTCAAGTTCGCTAAGTTCGTGGTAGTGCGTTGCAAAAAGCGTTTTTGCTTTAAGTTTGGTTGCTAAATATTCCACAACCGCCCACGCTATAGAGAGCCCGTCAAACGTAGAAGTTCCACGACCAACTTCGTCTAAAATCAAAAGGCTATCTTTAGTTGCATTTCTTAAAATGTTTGCAACTTCCGCCATTTCAACCATAAAGGTTGATTGGTCGAACATTAAGTTATCGCTCGCGCCAACACGGGTAAAAATCTTATCGATTAGCGGAATTATTGCAGATTTTGCTGGAACGAACGCCCCTGCATGCGCTAGAATACAAATTAGAGCAACTTGGCGCATATACGTTGATTTTCCCGCCATGTTAGGCCCTGTTATTATCATCATTGAATTATCGCTAGCGTTAAGATATGTGTCGTTTGGAATAAACTTAATCTTTCCGCCCGCTTCAACCACCGGGTGGCGACCACCTACGATATCTATAGAATTGCCGTAATCAACAATTTCAGGTCTTACGTAATTTCTGCTTTTAGCAACGGTTGCAAACGATAATAAAACGTCAAGCATAGAAACGCACTTTGCGCATTTAAGAATTTTTTGCAAATGGTCTAATAAAACCGTTTTAATCTTATTAAAAATCTCGTTTTCGATTCTAATAATGCTTTCGTTGCAAGTTAAAATCTGTTCTTCAAATTTTTTCAATTCTTCGGTGATATATCTCTCGCCGTTAACAAGCGTTTGTTTTCTTACGTAAGTGTAAGGCACTTGACCTATAAACGACTTTGAAACCTCGATATAATAGCCGAAAACTTTATTGTAATTTATCTTGAGCGTTCTAATTCCCGTTTGCTCGCGCTCACGCTCTTCCATCTCTTTAATAAAGCCACTAGCGTTAGTTTTTAAAGCGTAAAGTTCGTCTAGATGCTCGTCAAACCCACGCTTAATAAAGCCTCCGTCTTTAACCGAAATTGGAAGATTTTCATCAATTAACGCCTTTTGCAAAAGGTCGCAAAGAGCATCAAAATCGCCCATACCGTCAACGATATCTTTGATAATTTGCGATTTCATACCCAAAAGATTGAACTTTAGGCTAGGAACTGCGTTTAATGACGATAATAACGCCCCACAATCTCTTGGAGTTACGACGTTATTAGAAACCTTCCCAGCAAGACGCTCAATATCGTGAACGCTTTTTAACGTTTCGCAAAGCGATTCTCTTGCGTGGTTGTTTGAAAACAAATCTTCAACGCCGTCTAAGCGATAATTGATTTTTTCGATATTTCTAAGCGGAGAGAGTAAAACTTCTTTAATTTTTCTGCCACCACCAGCCGTTTTGGTAAAGTCAACAGCCCACAAAAGCGAGCCGAACGGCTTTCCGTCACGCATTGACTTGGTTATTTCAAGGTTCTTAAGCGCAGTTTGGTCAAGGTATAAAAACTTCCCGTCGTCATAGTAAGAAATCGAAGAAATATTTTGAAGCGCGTGCATCTGCGTATCTTTCAAATATGCCAAAAGCGCGCCAGCCGAGCGAAACGCTTCAACTTTTTCGATAGGAAGCAAAACAGATAAATCAACAACGCCAAACTTTTCTTTTAAAATCTTTTCATAAGACGAAGCGCTAAAAGCCGAATCTCTAAACTCGCTGAACTTGCAAATCGACTCTTTAACGCCGTCTTGCAAATTTTGATAAATCGAAAAAGCCTCTTTATCACAAATAATTTCGGCTGGGTTTATTCTAAAAATTGCATCAACAAGCATATTTGAGCCAACCAACTCTTGCGCATAAAAAGTACCCGTCGTAATATCAGCCCACGAAATGCCAAAAACGCCGTTTTTTGATGAAACGCACGCAATAAAATTATTGGTTTTAGTATCGATTGACGAATCGTCCGTAACCGTTCCGCTAGTTACAACTCTAATAACGTCGCGAACAACAAGCCCTTTTTGCGCGCCTGCTTCCGTTAATTGCTCGCAAATTGCAACCTTTTTACCAAAAGAAACAAGTTTTGCAATATAAGCATCGCACGCTTTTGCAGGAATTCCACACATCGGCGCACGCTCTTCTAAACCGCAATCGCGACCCGTTAAAGTTAATTCTAATAAACTAGAAGCCTCTTTCGCATCGTCAAAAAACATCTCGTAAAAATCGCCTAATCTGTAAAAGATTATGCAATCGGGATAGCGTTCTTTAATTTGAAAATAATGCTTCATCATGTCGGACAATGCCATAGTAACACCTAAAACTTTAATCTTTAGTAATTTTAATCGTCATTAACTTCTTCAACCACCTCGCCGTAAAGCGAAATGCCGTTAACAGAAGTAATTTTAATATTCACAAAATCGCCGATTTGTGATTTTTCGCTCGCAAAATACCCCATTCTGCCGTATTCGTCGCGCCCCATATAAAGCGCGCGTTTTTCGTCGAAATCTTCACACAAAATTTCAACAGTTTTGCCGATATATTCTTTAGAAATTAGCCTTGTCATCTCGTTTTGGAAATCAACTAAGCGCATAATTCTATCTTTTTTTACTTCATCGTCAACTTGCTCGTCCATCTTATCGGCAACGGTTCCCTTTCGCCTAGAATAAACGAACGTAAACGCTGAAGAAAACCCTGCTTTTTTAGAAACTTCAAGTGTTTGCAAGAAATCTTCTTCCGTTTCGGTTGGAAAACCTACCATAATGTCGGTTGAAATTGCGCAATCTGGCATATATTTGCGAATAAGTTCAACTTTTTCTAGAAAATCTTTTGAAGTATATTTTCTATTCATAAGTTTTAAAATTCTATCGCTACCAGACTGAAGTGGAAGATGAATTAGGTGGCAACAATTTTCGTTTTTCGAAATTGCCCTAACCAAATCCTCAGTCAAGTCTTTGGGGTGGTTGCTCATAAATCTAAGCCGATAATCGCCGTTAATCTCGCCAAGTTTTTCAATAAGCATTGCAAAATTTTCACCGTTTTCAAGGTCTTTTCCGTAGGAATTTACGTTTTGACCGAGAAGCGTTATCTCTTTATAGCCCATCATAACGAGAATTTGCACTTCTCTAAAAATGTTTTCAATCGTTCGGCTTCTTTCTCTACCTCTAACGTAAGGCACGATGCAATAAGTGCAGAAATTATTGCAACCTTGCATAATGTTTACCCAAGCATTAGGATAACTAGTTCTAAACGGCTTTAATCCTTCTAAAATTTTGCCGTTTTTCTCAAGAACTTGAACAACCCTTTTTTCACCTTTCAACTTTTTATCGAGTAAATACCCGAAAGCCTCTAAGTTATAAGTTCCAAAAATGATATCAACGAAAGGATATTTTTTCTTAAAAATTTCAACTTCACCCTCTTGTTGAGTCATACATCCGCCAACTGCAATAATTAAAGATGGCTTTTTCTTCTTTAGTTGTTTTAACGCTCCAATATTGCCAAAGGCGTGCTGTTCGGCGTTTTCTCTTATGCAACAAGTGTTAAACACGATAACGTCGCAAAGATTAACGTCATCTGTTTGTTGATACCCACGGCTAACTAAAATACCCGCAAGTTTTTCAGATTCGTGAACGTTCATTTGGCAACCGTAGGTTACGATTTTGTAAAATTTATTCATAATGAAATATTATATAATAAAAAACGCCGTTTGGCAAGTTTAATAATAGAATATTATTAATTAAAATACAAATAATAATCTTGTATGAAACGATTTTTTAAAGGGCTTTTTTTATTAGTTTTAATTATTGGAATTATTTTTTCTGTGTTCGTAGCGGTGTTTTTATTAACGCCAACAAAAATGGAATTAAACACAAATTCACTTGAAACAATCAACGATTTTACGAGTTTTTACGACACGCATAATTCCAAAATGACAACAAGTTTATCAAACGAGAAAATATCGTATTTAGACCTTAACGAAACGACTAAAAACGCATTTATCGCAAGTGAAGATAAAAATTTTTTTAAACATAAGGGGCTAGATTATTTGAGGATGATAAAGGCTGTTTTTGTTAATTTGAAAGACGGCGAGTTATCTCAAGGCGCTTCCACTATCTCCCAGCAACTTATAAAAAACACACACTTAACTAGCGAAAAAACACTTAAGCGAAAATTAAAAGAAATTAAACTTACGCAAAAACTTGAAAAAACTTATTCAAAAGATGAAATATTAACCTTCTATTTAAACACAATTTATTTTGGTGAAAATTGTTACGGAATTCAAAAAGCGTCAAACTATTACTTTTCTAAAGATGCTAAGGATTTAAATTTAAACGAAAGCGCAACCCTATCAGCGATTATTAAGTCGCCTTCCAAAATAAACCCTGTTAAAAACGCAATATCAACTAAAGAGAAAAGAAACGTTGTTCTTTCAAAAATGAAGGAACTTGGCTATATTTCTAATCAAGAATATGAAAAGACTAAAAATGAAGAGATTCCTTTAAACTTATCTACTAGCGAAAACTATTCTTCAAGTTATTTTAAGGCGGTTTTAAATGAAATTGACGAGGAATTAAACCTCTCACCAAACAATTTAAACGGCTATAAAATTTACACTTATTACGATAATTTGCTTCAGCAAACATTAAAAGACGCTAAAACCGACCAAAATTTTGATTATCAAGCAATAATAATAAATAATAAAGATTTATCTATCCCAGCCTACTATTCAACTTGCGGAGAGATAGAACGCCAGCCCGCTTCAACTATTAAACCAATCTATGTTTACGCACCCGCAATAGATGGCAAAAAAATCACTACGACCACTTGCTTTTTCGATGAAAAAACGTCGTTTGATGGTTACGTTCCAAAAAACTTTAACGATAAATATTATGGCGTTGTAACAACGAAAGAAGCGCTAACAAAAAGTTTAAACGTTCCAACGGTAAAAATTCTTAGCCTTTGTGGCGTTGATTATTGTAAAAAATATTTAGAAAAACTAGGCATAAATCTTCAAAACGATGAACTATCATCAGCGCTTGGCGCATCAAATAGTGGAGTTAAATTAAAAACGATATCTGGCGCATACTCTACGTTTGCGAATTTTGGGAAGTATAAAAAACCAACTTTTATCAAGAAAATTATTGATAATAACGGCAAAACCATTTACGAAAACGAAAACAAGTTCGAAGAAGTTTTCCAAAGCGGAACGTGCTCTATTATCACCGATATTTTAAAAGATACGGTAAAATTAGGAACTGCCAAAAAACTAAGTTACCATAACTTTGAAATCGCTTGCAAAACGGGAACTAGTGGCAATGAAAACGGCAATACCGATGCTTACGCTATTTCTTACACAACTTCAAACACCGTAGCAACTTGGGTTGGCTATCAAAATATGAGTTATATGAAAAATTCAATAACCGGCGGAAACACGCCTTGCGCTAGTTTGAATTATATTTACGACCATATTTACAACGATAATAATTTACCTAAAAACTTTCAAATAGTTGGCGCAAATTACTATAATATAGACAAATTATCGTTTGAAAACGACTATAAAACGTTACTTTCTGACCCAAACGCGCCTGATAAATATTGCTTTGAGGCACTCTATTTAAACGGAACAGAGCCAAAAGAAAAGTCTAGCGTATTTTCCGACCCTCAAATTGATGAATTGAACTTAAGTTTTAACAACGCAATTTTATCGTTCAAGGTAGATAAAAAAGAACCTGTTGGCTTAAAAATTTTTCTAGAGTTTAATGATGATGAAAAACTAATTTTTAGTGGCAAAGATAACGAGGTTTCACACAACTTAACCGAATTTGGCGAATATAAAATATATATTCAGCCGTATTCAACGGGTAAAAACGGGCAAATTCTAGGAAAAAAAGTGTTTTTTAAACAAGTAAACTATGCTTCAATAAAACAAGAAGAAACCAAAAAAGAGAAAAACGATATTCCCGATAATTGGTGGATTGACTAAAAAATAATTTGCAAAGAGCATAAAAAAAGTGTATCAAGTGATACACTTTTTTGCTTAGTTTAGTTATTCGAGCCGTGTTGCTCGGTTGATTTAAAAAACGTTTGCTCTTTTTGCGACGGGCAAGTTTTGCAATTTCCGCCACAACTTGACGAACAAGAAGGTTTCTTCTCGCCAAGCATCATTAAGAAAATTTCTTTATCAAAATCAACGAGCCTCATATTCATATCAACTTTTTGCATAAAAGGCATTGCCGTTTGATATTCTTCAACACCAAAAACCTTACTTATTGCTTCTATTTCGCCCTTGTAAGATACGGCAATTTCGGCAATTTTAGTCTTTGCTGAAGAAATTATTTCTTTTTCTATTTTAATAAGTTCAGCCTTTTTACCCTCAGCAATAGAAATTGCTTTTTTAGAAAGTTCATCAATTTCAGCCTTAGATTTAGATAAACTTGCAAAATTTTCAAGATTTTTCTTTGTGATTTCGGCAAGAAGAGCGTTCATTTCTTCTCTTGCAACCGATTTTTCTTGCTCGCTTTTAGAAGTTATGAGTTTTTCTTTTGAAAGCGCAAGCCTATCTTTAAGTGCGTTAATTTCAGTAGAATTGTTATGCTCAATTCTTTCTCTTGCAATATTTTCTCTAAGTTCTTTTATTTTTTCAAGAACTTTTTTATATTCTTCACCTAAAACTTCGTCAGTTTTATCAACTAACTCGTCTTTAGATTGTTGAAAAATATCGCAAAATTTATAAAGATATTTTTTATTAAGCGCATCGACTAATTGATTATATTCTGCCATTTCGTCAGTCTTTTTAACTTCGCTCATAGTTTCACCCTCTGCAAAAACATACACTAAGCCACCCTCGCTAACACTTTTCGACGCTAAAATCGTTGCAGATATCGCCATAAAAAGGATTAGCAAAATTAAGCCGTTTTTAAGTTTATTATTCATACGCCTCCTAAAAACAAATATGTAAAGCGCAAGAATAAATTTGTATGTTAAAATTTTTAAGTTTTAGATATTTTTTAAATAATAAACTTCTTCTTTAGATAGTTTTCTAACTTGCCCACGGTCAAGCCCGCGCAAAGTTAATTCGCCAATTTTTATTCGTTTTAAGAATATTACGGTTTTTCCAACCGCTTCGAACATTTTTCTAACCTGCCTGTTTCTACCTTCCGTTATGGTTATAGAAACTTTAGTCCAATCGTTTGTTTCGTCAATAACTCTAATAGATGATTTTTTAGTTTTAACGCCGTCAATCTCAACGCCTGCGCGAAGTTTTGCAAGCAAGTTTTCTGGCAATTTTCCTTCTATTTTTGCTTGGTAAGTTTTAGGAACTTCGTTTATTGGATGAGTTAAACGATTTGCCATATCTCCATCGTTCGTTAAGATTAAAAGCCCTTCAGTGTCATAATCAAGACGGCCAACAGGATAAATTCTATCTTCGATTTTAGGTAACAAGTCCATAACGGTTTTTCTGCCTTTATCGTCTTTTACGGTGGTAACGTAGCCTTTGGGCTTATTCATAATATAGTAAACGAGTTTTTTAGATAGCGTTACCTTTTTTCCGTCAACCGTAACACTATCTTTATTTTCGTCAACTTGAGTGCCTAAAGTGGCTAGTTTTCCGTTAACTAAAACTCTGTTTTCTTCAATTAGTTTATCGCAAGCACGACGTGAAGCCACACCGCTATCTGCTAAAAATTTGTTGATTCTCATAATTACTCCATCTAAACGTAACGCCCTTTAAAGCATCTAAAAGCGTGCAATCGTTAACTGAAGTAATAGTAACCAATTTTTGAGAAAAAATCAAGTCTTTTCCCATAAAAACGCTTAAATTTCCAACTTCTTTATCTTTTTCTATAGGAAAAGATAAGTTATCTAAAATATCAACGCTAAAAGTGATATCTTTCTTCTCAACTTCTTTGAGTGGGTAGACAACGTTTTCTTTAACACCAACACCAACTGAATTGATATTATAAGCGTTATCGAGCATAACTTCTTTTATAGACTCGCCTTTTTTGAAAATAACTTCATTTTTAAAAATAGAAAAATTTGTTTCAAATAGTTCAGTTGACCTTTCAAACATAGGTCCGCAGTTTAAAACAACGCAAACAAGCCTCATACCATCTCTTTCAACAGCAGAGACCAAACACCTTCCAGCGTTTGATGTATAGCCAGTTTTAACGCCAATGCACCCTTCAACTTGAGTTAAAAGTTTATTCTTATTTTTTAAAACTCTATCGTATTCGTAGCCGTCGTTTGAAATTTTCGTCGTTTTTGTTGAAACAATTTTTAAAAATTCCTCGTTTTCTAATGCGTAAGCCGAAATTAACGCCAAGTCGTAAGCCGTTGTATAGTGGTTAGCGTCATCTAGCCCGTGAGGATTTGTAAAGTTAGAATTTACCGCTCCGCACTTTCTTGCTGTCTCGTTCATAAGCGTAGCAAACTTTTCAATGGAATTAGATGTTGCCAGCGCTAAAGCAACGGCGCAATCGTTTCCAGAGCGAAGCATAAGCCCGTAAAGAAGTTCTCTTAAACTCAATTTTTCGCCTTCTCTAAGATATATGCTCGAGCCTTCAATTCCAACCATTTCTTTGGTTATCAAAACTTCTGTTTCTAAGTTTTCATTGTTTTCAATAACTGTTATAGCGGTTACTATTTTAGTTGTTGAAGCCATTGCTCTTTTCTCGTTTGCGTTTGATTCAAACAGCACTCTTTTCATGTTTGCTTCAATTAAAATTTCACTAGTCGTTGCGCTAGAAACAATATTTTCAATTTTAGCAAAATTTGAAATTACGCAACACATAAAAACGCTTAAAATTAGGCTTATTATCAAAGATTTTGAATTATTTTTCATTTAAACTTTTTATCCACCCTTCCAAAGAATCAAAGGCTTTTTCTAAAGCGTCAGTCGGGCAATGAATATAATCTATTTTGCCTTCTTTTTCAATCAAAAAACCACATGGCTTAACTGAAGTTATCCCACCCGACGCTGAAGATTTTGGATAGTTTTTATTCGCTTGAAAAAGTTTTATTTCGCCATATTCTCCAACTCCAGATAGCATTGCCACCACGACTTTTGAAACGGGAATAATCGTTATTCCACTTGGCGAAATTAAAGGTTTACCGATAATAACGTCGGCATCAGAGAGCATTGAAAAATTCTTAATCGCCTCGTCTATAAGCGTTTGATTTTTATCTTTTTTGTTTTGCATTTTCCTCCTAAAAGTTTTCTAAAAAGAATAGTTATAATCGAAACGAAATTAAAGCATACGCCAGTTTTTATAGAAAAATTTCCTTCAGTGTTACCTAAAACGATTTTAGGCAAAAAGTTTGTTTGCGGTCTTACGTTTTTTAAAATAAAATCAGCAACCTCAGCCGACTTTATAAGCGCAAAAAACTCGCCCACTTTCTCAAGTGGTAAAACAAACCTTAAATAGACGTTCATAAACTCAATTGATTTATAACTTTTACCACCGCTTATTGATTTAACATCTTTAAGATAAAATGCGTACGCTTTTTTGTTCGTTAAATGAAGAATTATCATTTTATCGCTATATTTAAAGTATCCGCCCAAAACCTTAACTTTATTAAAGGCGTATAGCCCGAAATTTAGCCGTTTTTCCTCAATATCAAAATAAGCATAGAAAGTTATAAAGATAGGAAAAATGAGAAAAATAACGACGGATAGAACGATAATTCCCATATTTTTATTTTTTGCAAAAGGTTGAAAGATATACAACGTTTTAAAGCAAAAAAAGCCCCGAGAAAATTCCTCGGGGCAATTATAGTTATTATTATTCTTCGTCGTCTTCGTCTTGAGGTTCGTCGTTATCTTCAGTTTCATCACCACTGATAACGTCATATTCCTCGCCGTCTAAAAAATCTGGGCGTTCTTCGTCGCTAATTTCGTCTAAATCAAAATCATCTAGAAGGCTTGCTTTTGGAATATTAGTTAAATCAACTTGCGGATGGTCGTCTTGACCTTCAACGTATTCGTCTTTCTTGTAAAGATACGTATCGCCGTCCGCCGTGCCGTTAATCACCTTAATTCTGTTCATTAGCTCTTCGTAATCTGGAAGGTCTTCTAAAGAAGAAATTTCAAAGCGTTTTAAGAAAAGGTCAGTCGTACCGAAAAGAACGGGTCTTCCAACAGCGTCTTTTCTGCCAACAATTTCGATAACGCCAAGTTTTAAAAGGTTTTGAATAGCATATTCGCTGTTACCGCGGATTTCTTCCAAATCAAGCCTAGTTACGGGCTGTTTATAAGCAATAATGGCAGCAGTTTCGAGCATACTTTTTGAAAGTTCACGCTCACGGATAGGGTTTAAAACGACTGAAACGTCTTCAGCGTATTTCGGGTTAGAAGAAAACTGCAATTTTTTATTAAAAATGAGCAAATTCAAACCGCAAGGGTCGCTATATTTTTTTTGAAGTTCTTTAGCCGCATCTAAAACTTGCTTGTCGGTGCAGTCAAGCTTAGAAGATATATCACTAATCGCAACTGCGTTGCCACTAACAAACAGTATAGATTCAATTATATTCGTCAATTTCTCCAATTTCTTCACTCCTATTAGGGTTAAGTTTAATAGTAATATCGTCGTAAACGCCGTTTTGCTCGCACATTATGTATTGCAGTTTAAGAAGTTCAAGCATTGCTTGGAAGGTTGTTATTATCTCGTTTCGAGTGCTGTAACTACCGAAAAGTTCGTAAAAACTGCAAGATTCACGCTCTTGAAGCGTTTGGCGAATAAATTCAATTTTATCTTTAACGGTGAAAACCTCTTTAGGGATTTCACGTTGCATCGTTCTTTGCGCCTCTCGAATATCGGCTTTAGTCATTACGTTTACGAACGCTTTAATAAGCCCTTCGAGGTTAAAATCGGTATAGACAATGCGAACGTCGTTTGCGCTACCGTCTGGCTCTTTGTAAAACCTTGCCGTGTTCTCACGCTCTTTAAGCCTTTCAGCCTCCTCTTTAAAGAGTTTATACTCTTCAATTCGGCGTTTTAAGGCAATTTCAGGGTCTTCGTAGTCAGGGTCTTCAAACTCAAGCTGAGGCAAAATTGCTTTAGACTTAATCTCTAAAAGAGTTGCCGCCATTGATAAATATTCACTTGCTTTTTCGATATCAAGTTCGTCAAGATTTTCAATATATTTCAAATATTGCTCGGTAACTTCGGAAATTACGATATCTTTAATTTCTATTTCCGACTGCTTAACAAGATATAGTAGCAAGTCAAGCGGGCCGTCAAAATTTGATAATTTGGTATTATAATCAACGACTGACTCAAATTTTTCAGTTATCTTTTCAATACTCACAATTTTCTCCTAATTATAAGAATAAGCCCCAGAAAAGTTCAATAGGTGTAGCAAGCCAATTAACTAGCGTTCCCATAAGCAAACCGAAAATATCAATATAGGAAAACATAGTAAAGCGTCCCGCTAGATAGTGAATTAAGATTAAACAAAGAAGAACGAGATGACCTTTTTCTCTTAAAAATCTAATGACTTTGTTTTCTCTTTTAACAAAAACTTCCATTATTCTAAACCCATCAAGCGGGTAAACGGGAATTAAATTAAACACGCAAAGATTAAGATTAAGCGCGAAAAAATAATTCATAAAATAGAACAAAAGCTCGTCAAATAAGAGAAAATCAAAAGTTAATCTTCCTATCGTTAAGAAAATAGGATAGGACAAAAACGCTAAAATTAGGTTTGTTAAAACGCCTGCAATACTCGTCCAAAAATATCCCCTACGAACGTTTCTAAAGTTATAAGGGTTAATGGGAACGGGTTTTGCCCAACCAAACCGAACGAACATAAGCATAAAAAAGCCGATAAGGTCGAAATGCGCGAGTGGGTTTAGCGTGTATCTTCCGTTTACTCTTGGGGTTTCATCGCCACATTTTACCGCCGCAAACGCGTGAGCGAACTCGTGAATTGGCAGAACGATAATAAGCGCCAGAAATAGCGCAACGTAAGAAACAATCGTATATGGCGACAAAACATACTCCCCCTTTTAGCATTTATATTATTATAGTTTAATTTAACTAAAAAATCAAGAAATTTTGCAATTTTATAGTTAATATAACTATAAATTATTGAAATTTGGCAAATTTTACGTAAAAAGCGATAGCATTAACTATCGCTTTAAACTAATATTCAATTTTACAATAAAAGTTCTTTTCGCCGTTTTCATTAACGCCTTTAAACAAAACGCCGTTTTGCGTTTCTAAGTGAGAAACGAAGAGCCTATCTTTAAGCGTTACTTCTTTGTGGTAATCAACTTGAATTGACTTAATATTTCCGCCTTTTAACGACACGGAATTTAAGCAAAAATTTATATATTTAACGTTATTTACGTGCCCGTTTAAATCAAGGTCACAAATTTCGGGTTTGACGATTTTAACGTCGCCACGAGGCTCAAAGTCAGCAATCTTAACTATTCGCCCGTCAAAGTTAGTTTGGGTTAAAAACTCAATATTTTCAGGGTAAACGTCTTTTTGAATTGAAATCTTCCTTTCAAGAATATCAATAATCGTCCAATAAGAAGAGCCTTTAACGATTATTTCGCCTTTTTCGTTTAAAATTTGAGTTTCTCTTTGATAGCGAACGCCATTAGTTTTTAACGGCCAAGTTTTTACGATAACTTTATCGAAAAGTTTAACCGAGCCTAAAATTTCAGCCTTAACGCTTGATAAAACCCACGCAAGATTTTTTTTGCCTAAATTTTCATAACCAGAACCAAGTTCCATAGCATGCACGCCTGCAATATCTTGAAAAAGGTCGAAAATCGCCGTTAAAGACAAGTTTTTGTCAGCATCAAAGTCAGCAGTTCTAAGATAATATTCACGAGTTTTTAAAGCAACCATAGCCTCACCTTTTTCATTATTATGTTAGACAATATTATATCAAATCATAACAATTATAGCAAGAAAATAATTTTTAATGCAAAAAAACTTTTTCTTTATAACTATTTTTTAACTTTTATATTACATAAAAAATACCTTAGAAGAAAACGTGATGTATTTAATGAAATCGTGCTGTGCACGATGAAATCTAAGCAGAGCCTAGATGAAATCTACAGCCTTTCGGCTATAGATGAAATTAAATCCTTATAATACTTAGCGATAGCTAAATTTCATCACGAAGTGATTTCATCCAACGAAGTTGGATTTAACCCGCGTTAGCGGATTTAATTGAAAAAGACGATGACAAAGTCATCGTCTTTTTCTGGTGGAGAGAGGTGGATTCGAACCACCGAAGTCGTTGACAACAGATTTACAGTCTGCTCCCTTTGGCCACTCGGGAACCTCTCCGTTTACTGGAGCTGGCGATAGGAATCGAACCTACAACCTGCTGATTACAAGTCAGCTGCTCTACCGTTGAGCCACGCCAGCAAAGTGTGGTGCCTCGGGACGGAATCGAACCATCGACACAGGGATTTTCAGTCCCTTGCTCTACCGACTGAGCTACCGAGGCAAATTATAACTTAATGCAAAACTGCATTAAGTTAAATTTGGCGACCTGGAAGGGGCTCGAACCCTCGACCTCTAGCGTGACAGGCTAGCGTTCTAACCATCTGAACTACCGGACCGCAAAAATTGCATATATTGTGTGGTGGGCCTTCACGGACTCGAACCGCGGACCAATCGGTTATGAG
>JAZSJZ010000002.1:0-36325 GCA_045534575.1 Christensenellaceae bacterium | reverse complement strand
TAACTGAAGATCTCCACAGCCCCAATGACCTATATTACGAATATCTCTTAAATTGTCATTTAATTGTGACTTGAATTGTTCTGGATCTAATTTCAAATTTAATCTTATATTAGATTGATAAATCTCCATTGTTGCAAAGTTTTTAATTTTCTTGAAGGCTGTATATAATTTAAGAATATTTTCAGTAACGTCATCGCCCAATGATAAAGTAAATTCTTTCAACTCGTCAAATATAGATTTGAATTTTAAAGGAGCGTTTGAATACTGTTCTATAAATGTTTTATCAACTTGCTTTTTGCTAGAGACTTCCTTTTCAGTTTCTAGAGGTGCAACCGTATTAGCGTTTAAGAGCTCAAATAAAACTAATTCATTTCCATATTTCTTATATCTGATAAGTGAAACATTTCTATTTATTTGTTTAATTGCTTCTTCATCATATTTATTAAAGTCACTTGCTATACAGATAACACGAGGCATAGACCAATCAATAGCGTTTGCAAGTTTATGTCCTAATTTTTCTAAAACCAAAAGTTTGAAATTTGCCTTATGTTCTAAAAGCCAATTTAGATAAAATAAACCTTGATTTATTACATTTTCACTTGAATGTCTTTTATATTCAAAAATAACAGGACAATTATTTTCATCAATGCCGATTGAGTCCATTCTACCATTGTCTATCTTGTATTCCGAGTCTAAAAAAGTTACGCCGAAAAATTCAAACATATTTTTTTCAATAATGTTTTGAAGTTCTTTTTCTACAGTTACACTTTTTGAGGTCAATTCTTCAACATTAGTTCCTATTTTAAATAATTTAATTTCTGCCATAAGTATCTCCCTTAATTGCAAATAAGCAATTCCTTTATCTTGCCACGGCTGTCGCCTTTACTGTTTATTGCTCTTGTCGCATCAACTTTGTTAATTGTATATGCTTTATATAGTTCCTCAAAGAAAGTATCTTCGGGATTTACGTTTTGCGGATCGGAATTGCTTAACATTATTTTCGCACCGCTTAAATTTATTTCGTCAATAAATCTTGCAAGGCGTATTTGCTCGTTATCGTCAAAACAATCAGCGTTATATGCTGTAAACCCTGCCGTTTCAGAAATAGGACGGTAAGGCGGATCAAGATAAACAAAGGTATCTTTATCAATAAAACATTTGGAAAGTGAATAATCGCCACATACGATAGTAACGTTTTGCAACGCTTCGGAAACGTTGCGCAAATTATTTTCATCGCAAATAGTCGGGTTTTTATATGCTCCCATAGGAACGTTAAATTGACCTTTCTTATTCACACGATAAAGTCCATTAAAGCAAGTCTTGTTTAAGAAAATAAATAAAGAGGCTTTTTCGATTGCCGTTTCTTCCGTAATTTTCAAAGCGTTAAATCTGTCTCTTGCCGTGTAATAATAGTATTTACGTCCATTTTCGTCCATAGGAACAAAAGCAAGTTGCATTTGGGTTAACTTCTTTATAAGTTCGTCAACGCTATTTTTTACAACGTTATAAGCATTGACAAGTTCTGCATTTATATCGCTAATATAAAGACTTTCAAAATTGTATTTGGAAAGAATATTAAAAAGCAATGCGCCACCACCAACAAAAGGCTCGGCATACTTTGTTAAAGCCTTTTCGCCGTCTGCAGGAATATATTTTTCCAACTGTTCAATAAGTTGACCTTTACCACCAACCCACTTAACAAAAGGCTTTAACTCAACAACTTTTTGTTTTTCGTATCTAATAGTGCGCTTATCAATAGGCTTTTCCGCTGTGCTTGGAATAATCCACATATTGCCGACCATCATTGCGCCGTTAATACGTTCTTCTGCACATAAAATTGCAACACGTCTTTGAGAAATATTCCACTTTTCTGCAGCCTCTTTTGCTGAAATATAACTAAGCATATAAACCACCTCAAATTCGTTAATTATATTATATTCCAAACCTCGAACAATAGCAAGTAAATTCTTGTTAAAAATGATGTAATATTCACTTCTGTTTTAATTTTGGCGCTAATGCGTGCGCTTGTCTTGATACAAAATAAAAAAGCCCTTAAAAAAGGACTTTACATAAACAAAGAACCTAAACCAAAATCGGTTTAGGTTCTTTGTGGCGGAGAAAGCGGGATTTGAACCCGCGCTACGATTACCTCGTACTACTCCCTTAGCAGGGGAGCCCCTTCAGCCACTTGGGTATTTCTCCAAAAATTACTGAATTTGAAAGTTTTTTTAATTGTTATTCTGTTCGAGCCTGCTAAGGGAACCGAAGCAGGGGAACGACGCGTTAAGCAAACAACACAGTGTGTTGTTTGTAGCCAAAGTTCGTGAGCGCACTGCGCGAGGGCGGGGCGCCTTCAGCCACTTGGGTATTTCTCCACGTTTTGCACTGAATTTCAACGCTTTTATTAAATTACCACAATATAATAGCACAATTATTGTTGCTTGTCAAAATATTTTTGAAAAAAATTAAACAAATTTTAATAACTTTTAAAATTAGTGGTTTCAAAAATGCATAATATTGTTTTTTTTGTTGACAAACCAATAAATAAAGATTATAATTTTAAAGCAATAAAAAAATTGCGCCGCTAGCTCAGCTGGATAGAGCGTTGGTCTACGGAACCAAAGGTCAGGGGTTCGAATCCCTTGCGGCGCGCCATAAATGCCCAACTCATTTTGAGTTAGGCTTTTTTGTTTGTAAATTAGGATTCGAACCCCAAACTTGCGTAAGCAAGCAAATTATATAATTTTTGACTTTTGGCGTGCAAAGCACAAAAACGCTATGCGTTTCCAAAAAGTCACGCGAATCCCTTGCGGCGCGCCATAAAAGCCTAACTCATTTTGAGTTGGGCTTTTTTGTTTGTGAATTAGGGTTCGAACCCCAAAAACAAGCGGTTAAAAAATTTTTTTTACAAGGGCATAAAATTAGTTCTGAGATTTTTGAAAGTGTGCTATAATGTGTACAACTTAAAATTAAGGAGAAAAATTATGAAAAAAATTTGGACGCTTACGATTAGAACTTCCCTTCCTGACGTAGCACAAAGCAAAGAAGACATTCAAACTGTTTTTGAAAGTTCTTTTGAAGAATTTGAAAAAGCAAAAGAAACGTTGCGACAAGAGTTAAAGAAACTCGCTTTTTCTGAAAATGCTATGTTTGACGGAAAAGGTGGCATGATTTACTTAAAGAATTATGCTAAAGACCTTGATAATGAGTTTGATATGGAAGACGAAGTATTGTCGTTGAGAAAATTTGAACAAATCCAAGAAGCGCTCTTGGGCATATTCAAAGGGGAAGATAAGCCGTTAGAATTGAAACCCGTAAAAGACTGTACTGATTGGATGATAGCTGTCGATATCAAAAAAGATAGTATCAGAATATACGGCGCTCATGAAGGTCCTATTAATGGCTACGAGCCAACTATAAAAACAAATATGTTTGATATGACAAAGCCCCAAAAATATTATCTTTACCTTGATGATTTGTTGGGGCAAGACTATTCGAGTGAATTATATATCGATTTGGTAAAAACACCTTTAGAAGAATAATAATATTACAAATTTATTTGCTTGAAAAAAAGAGAGTTTGCAAAAACTCTCTTTTTTTACGCCAAATTCGCAAGAATTTGATTATAATTCAAGTGCTGTAAGCATTCCCTCTTAGAATAAAATTGGGGCTGAGAGTTAGAACAAATTTGTTCTTAGTCAAAATAGCCTTTGTATTTTAATTCTAGTTTGCTAGAAGGGAATAAGTGTTTGTATAGTTCGATAAAATAATCGTCCGTCATAGACGCAATATAGTCAACTACGATTTGATTTTTCTCAGTTTCCATATAAGGAACTTGACGCCTATGCCTATAGTAAGGCTTATTTATATATTCTATATGGTGTTTATAAACAGGAGAATCAAGGTTGCCGCTTTTTAAATCTAAAAGCATTTTATTATAAACTTGATCCATCATTTGTTTAATAACGTCATTGCTTTCATTATGGGTTTTTTCAAGATAGATAATTTCATAGTTATCACGCTTTGCTTTATTTAGCGCATTGAAACAATCTTCATCCATTTTAATATAAGGCTTATTATAACTATTCTCAATGATATTTACTATTAAGTTATTTACTATTTCCGCATTTATAACGCCGATACCACTATCAGCAAAAGGAAGTTGGCTTAATAGACGGCTTTTTTCGGCATCGTGCCTATCTTTGCCAAGATATGCAATAATATCAGAAATTCGCATAACTGCGCCTTCTAAGGTAGAAGGAATCATTTTTAGAACGTTTGTTGCATCAACATAACAACTTTCTATTTTTTTATCAAACTCGGCAAAACTTGAAAGACAAGCAGGTTCATATTGGCTAAGTTCAAGTTCTCCGTTATGGCAAGCAATGCCGTCGAGAGTTTGGAGTGAAAGATTTAGTGGGAAGATTTTATCGAGAACTCTAACCGAGTGAATATTGTGGCTAAAATGTCTGTTCGTGTGTTCTGCGTATAATTCGTCTAAGAATTTTTCGCCCGTATGCCCAAACGGAGTATGCCCGATATCATGCCCTAGAGAAATGGCTTCTATTAGGTCAAGGTTAAGGTTTAACGCCTTACCGATAGTTCTCGCTGTTCTTGATACAAGTTGCACGTGCAAGGCTCTTCTTGTGATATCGTCGTTTTTATAGAGCGAAAACACTTGGGTTTTATCTGCATAACGATTATAAAACGGGCAATGCAAAATTTTGTCAATATCTCTAATGAAAGCCGTGCGCCAGACGGAAGCAGTGTCGTTAGTATTATTATTGCGCCTTACAACACTCTCGTCAGGGCAATAAAATTTAGGCAAAGCGCCGTTTAGTCTATCGTTTATTATTAAATTTTCCGTTTCTTTTGAAAGGTTTTTATAATTTGCCATACGTTTATTATACAATATTTTAACTTAAAAATAAAGGGTTTTAGATATTAAATTTTTAATGCTCTTCGGCATTTGGTTTGACTTATTAACTTTTTCTAATTATAATAATTGCGTTAAAAAAATAAACTTATAGGTCAAAAATGAAAAAGAAAATTGCGTTTATTTGCGTGCATAATTCGTGTCGCAGTCAAATAGCGGAAGCGTTAGGAAAACACCTTAGAAAGGACGATTTTGAGTTCTTCTCAGCAGGAACGGAAACAAAACCTAAAATCAATCAAGACGCTGTTAGGCTTATGAAAGAACTTTACGGCATCGATATGGAAAAGGAACAATTTAGCAAGACTGTGGATAAAATCCCCTCGCCTGATATTGCAATTTCTATGGGGTGCGACGTTTCTTGCCCTTTTATCGGTAGAGCTTTTGACGATGATTGGCGCCTTCCCGACCCAACGGGGAAAAGCGACCAAGAATTTATAAAAATAATTAAAGCAATCGAACAAAAAATTACGTTGCTTTAGTTTACCTAAAACAATTCAAACTATCATTTTTTTACAAAAACACAACCCGAACTTTTTTCTAAAATAAGAAAACGGCTCGGGTTTATTTTTTATTTGAATTTGCATTATGACCAAATGCGCCGATACGGAACGAAAACCTCTATAACCGAGGTGATTTTCTATAAAAAAACAAACTCTATTCACACTAAATGAATAGAGTTTTCGTTTTTTCTTGAAAAAGTTTTAACTTTGTTTCTTTCTGCCAAAAGGGACGGCTAGAATAACAATGATTAGAATAATTTCAATGTAAAACGGGATAGGTGAAATTTTTTCTGGTTGCATTTTGCTAGAAAAAATACCTAAAAATTTAAACGCATCAATTTCGTTCTGTGTTGCTTTGAACAAGTAAGCGTCTTCGCTAGTAACAATATAAACTATGTGAGTATATTCCCCGTCTTTAATAGGGCTTTCGTAATACTCGATTTTTTGAATACTTGTAAGCGTTGTTAACGCTTGAGTTAGGGTTTGGTCTTCCATATTAGTCTTGCTGATGCCTTTATCAAACGAAAACAATCTATAGTTTATCAATCCAAAAACGCTAATTGCTAAAACCAATAAAAGTTTTAATAACTTCATAACTTCCTCCTTATTCTTAAATTTTAAGGAGAGAATAACGCGTTCGGCGAACATTACGCCCTTCCTTTTGACTATTATACCAAACATTATGCAAAAATACAATATTTTTTCAAAAAAATTGAATAATTTTCGATTTTTAAATACTTACGCTTTTTCGCATATAAACTTAAAGCATTTGCTTTTGCTTGGCAAACAAAACCAAGTGAATTTTTGTTTTACACTTGTTTTATCGGCTATGGTGTGGTATAATGTTTAAAAAGAACTTAAGAAAAGGTTATTATGATTCACGATTATAACATTTTTTTATGCTATCGAGGCGAAGGCTCGGTTTTAGCCTCTAGCATATATTACGAACTGCAAACGCACTCGAAAGGCAAGTTAAAACTTTTCTACGCACCAAAATGCCTAAGTTATGGCGACAATTTTATGACTTCTTGCAAGGAAATTGCAGGTGGCGTTTCGCTTATGATGCTCATTTTAACACCGAACTTTTTTGAAAAGTGTGAAACTGCTGACGACGTTGTTTATCAAGAACTAAAGTCTGCGCTATCTAACCCAACTACCTCGTTTTTGCCTATTATAACGCCGGGGTTTGAGTTTAATGACGAGGCTATGGCAAAACTTTTCAACGAGCAAGAAATTGACCGCATTAAGCACATTAGCGCGATAAAATATACTGACGTTTATTCTTTCAATTCTGTTGAACTTCTTTTACCTATCGTAAAAGATAAGGTTGGCGTTACCGATTATGACGAGCAAATTCAAAATGATATAATCTCCCGCCAAAAATCTAAGAAAAAGAGAATTCACATCCACCAAGAAGAAAAGGTGGAATATTTCAGCCAAACGAACAAGTCTGAAACCAACAGACTAAACGTTCAGCAACAACTTCTTTTTTCTTACGATATGCCCGTTTATGAAAAATATCTTGAGGGCAGAGAAAACCTCGCCGTTTTAGACGTTGGCTGTGGAAACGGCAAAGCGCTTATGACGAGGCTTGGCGATAGAAAAGAAGTTTCTAAAATTATCGGCGTTGAGTTTAACGAAAGTTTCGTTGCAAAGGCTAACGAAGAGTTTAAAAGCGACAAGGCTAGTTTCTATAAACTTGACGTTGAAGCCGAAGATTTCCTTGACGAAATTGAAGCCATTATGGACGATAACGGCATTAGAAAGTTTGACTGGATAAATATTTTGGCAGTTATGTCGCACTTGAAATCGCCTTATCACCTTTTGAAAACGCTTAGAAAAATCTGCAATAGGGGTGCGGTTATTTTTATTCGCAATATTGACGACGGGCTTAACCTTGCCTACCCCGACGAAAACTTTTATTTTGAGCGGGCTTTCGATATGATTGCTAAGTGCGATACAACGGGCTATCGCCGTTCGGGAAGAGAACTTTTCACACTTCTTCAACGCTCAGGCTATCGCGATATTACTATTGAACGTTTAGGCTTAAACTCTAGCGGTATGGACTATTCGCAAAAAGAAGCCTTTTTCGATACAATTTTTAAGTTCTTGAAAAACGGCATAACGGTAACGGCAAAAAACCAACCGAGAAACAAAGAAATTCAAGCCGAAAAACAGTGGCTTGACGAGCATTTCGACGAACTTGAAGAGGCTTTTCTATCTAACGACTTTTTCGTTAATTTTGGCTTCTTAATCGTCGTAGCGAGGGTATAATATGAAAATTAACACAAATGAATTAACCTTTAAAAAACTTGATAGTAGCATAATTCCAACGCTTTTAGAAATTCAAGAAGAAGCGTTTGAGGCGCACGAGGGTAGCCCCGATTTTTTGAGGCGCA
Source organism: Christensenellaceae bacterium (assembly GCA_045534575.1). Lineage (GTDB taxonomy): Bacteria > Bacillota > Clostridia > Christensenellales > Borkfalkiaceae > UBA4636. The sequence goes on along the minus strand of JAZSJZ010000002.1, from coordinate 28,490 downwards.
ACACTAAAGAAACGTTTTCAGTTTGTTTTGAAGATAAGAGCCTTGTTCTAGGCGCGTATTACGAGGGTGAACTTGCGGGATTTGGCATTTTGCTCGACGCTAAAAAAACTAGCGAAAACCTCGCTAAAGACGTTGATTTGATTGAAGATTTGCTCTCATCTGCAAACGTTAAACTTATTATCGTTCGCCCAAAATTTCGCGGAAACGGCTTGCAAAGAATTTTAATTGAAAAATTATCGTCTTACGCAAAAGACGTTGGCTTTAACTACCTTTGCACAACCGTATCACCCGTTAACCCTTGGAGTTTAGATAACTTTAAAAAATGTGGTTTTATAGAGTTTAAACGCCTTGAAAAATACGGCGGATTATCTAGAGTTCTTTTTTATAAGAAAATTTAGTTAACCTATAAATTTATTTTTTGCACAAAAAAAGCGGACGAAAGTCCGCTTTTTATTATGATATTTCATCAATTCTAATCGAGTCATAAACGTTTTGAAGTAATTCATCGTCACTCGTTTCTAACGTAATAACAATGTTATACGTTGCAATGGAAGAATTTACGGCATAGATATATTGCTTAAATGATACTCCGTTACTTCCTGCATCATATTGAATAACGGTAATATCTTCAGCTCCGTTATTCTTTTGCTCAACTCTAGGGTTAGTAGCATAAATACCTTGTGATTGAAGAGGATCGCCCAATTTTTCGGCAAAATTTTCGTTAGTTAAGTTCTTATATTCCATTGTTATAGGTTCTTTGGTAATGGTAATGTTGTTGCTTCCAAATAAACCATTTACACCCATAATAATAGTAACAAAAGCAGAGTCTTCGGCATACCACATTGAAGGAATTGCAAAAGAAAGCTCACCTTGCCAATACACGTATTCTTTATAACCATAAGGAATTACATATTCCACTTCTTGACTGCTAGATGATACTTCTTGACTGCTAGAAGAATTTTCCTTATCGCAACCAGTAAGAGCAAACGTTAAAGACAAGCATACAAGCATTGCTAAAACGATAGATAAAATCTTTTTCAAAGTTTTCTCCTTAGATGTTTTTTGTGTTAACATTAGTATATCACAATTACGATTTTTTGCAAGAGTTTTTCAAAAAAAATATATTTTATTATTTTAAAAATAAAATAGCAAAAAACAAACGGCAATGAACTCTCACTGCCGTAGTATCTATATCTTATTAAGTTTTAAAAAGCACGTTGAATATGAATTTTGCACTCTTTAAATACTCTTCGCTTTATTTAAGCGCTTGTGTGCGACTTCTCAACGTGATTGGATTAAACAATCAGTGTTCATTGGTCTGCTCCTAGAATTTTATTTTCTTTCAATAAGGAATTTTCTTTTTAACTCAATCATGGTATCATCTCCATTTCCTTTTATTTTGAGTTATTTGTGCATTGGAGTTTCTCCTCCCCTTTTCTTGATTTTATTATAAATGATAAATCCGTTTTTGTCAATATTTGTGCTGAAAATTTTATGTAACTTTATTTTTGGAAAAACTATTGAAATTTATTAAAATTTATGTTATAATAAATATGTTGTGAACAAAACCCCTCGATAATCGACTTATCGAGGGGTTTTTGCTGTTTTTTATTGATATTTAAAACTAGGCATAAGTTCGAGTTTAAACTTATTCATTTCGTGAAGGCGGTCGATTTTATCTTTCACTTCCTTTTCAGGCTCAATGCCTTCGCGAATATATTTATCGAGCGTATCGTAAGAAAAACCTAAGTTATCTTCGTCGGTTTTTCCGCACAAACCGTCGATTGGAGTTTTTTCAACAAGGCTCAAAGGCAACTTTAAATATTTCCCCATTTGTTTAATTTCGGTAAAGGTAAAGCACGAGATTGGCGAAAAATCGCCAACGCTATCGCCGTATCTCGTGGAATAGCCAACGTAATCTTCGCTAAAATTACAAGTGTTTGCAACTCTGCCGTTTAAACTTTGCGAAACAAAGTAAAGCGTAGCCATTCTAATTCTTGGCGGAAGGTTGGTTTTTGATTGAGAAGAAATCTCTATGCCAAGGTCAAGGTTTAAAACGCCATCAATAGCGTTTTTAACGTTCGCAACGATTTTTCTTATTCCTAAATGGTCGCAAAGCATATGCGAACACTCGATATCGAACTGCTCGCCGTTAGGCATTAAAACGCCAATAACCCTATCTTTGCCGAGCGCTTCAACCAATAGCGCCGCCACGATTGACGAATCTTTTCCTCCCGATATGCCAATAACCGCATTACAATCTTTGCCGTTTTTTTCAAAAAACTCTCTTATCCATAAAACGCATTTTTCGGTTGCGTCTTTCACGTCAAACTTATACATCTTTTTACCATTTGAACCTTTTAAATTTTTCTTGCTTTCTTATTATATATTAAGATTAAGATTTTTGTCAATGAAAGAAGTCGTTATTAAGTTCAAATCTTGCCAAAGAACAGCCCGCTATTGCCGACCTTGTTAAATGAAAACGCGCTTTTTCTTTGTTCTTTTTAATGCCGTCGCCGTTCAAAAAGCAAAGCCCAAGTTCATAATCTCCCTCGCCGCTTCCAAAAACGGACGCTTTTTTAAAAAGTTTAATTGCGCCCTTTTTATCTTTCTTAGTGCCAAAGCCTAACCTTTTAGAGTTTCCAAGCTCAACTAGGGCTTGAACGCTATCGTTTTTCTTTGCTTTCTTGAACCACTTGTTTGCCTTTTTAAAATTAACGGCTGTGCCAATGCCTAAATAGTAAAATCTGCCAAGCATGGTCATTGCCTCGCCACACCCCTTTTTTGCCGACGATAAAGCATAATAAAACGCAACGTTGTTTTGCCCAACCTCAAGGTAAAATTTCGCCACCTCAAGCATTGCAAGCCTATCGCCCTTTTCAGCCTTTAATAACGTTTCTCTACAAAGCATTTTCGTTATCTCCTTTGTTTTTTCTTTATTTTACACCGAGATAGTTGCCATATGTGTGTCAACATTATTAAAATTTTTAATATTTTTCAGAAAAATAACGCGCCAATGAAAATTATCAAAAGCGCGTTTTTTGTTAAGTTTTTAAGAAAAACCAAATTACTTTTGGCTGATAATATTAACGTCGAGTTTGTTGTAAGGAATTTCGATGCCTTCCTTTTCAAACTTTTGAAGCATTTTTTCGTTGAGGTCGAAATAAACAGCCCAATAATCTGCATTTTTTACCCAACTTCTGCAAACGAAAGTTAATGCGCTATCGTCTTGAGAAGAAAGTCTAACAGTATAGCCCTCGTCGTGAAGGATAAGGCTGTGTTCATCTAAAACCGAAGTTATTGCCAACTTAACTTTTTCAACGTCGCTACCATAGGCAACGCCAAAGGTTAAATCAACTCTTCTCTTTTCCTCAGTGCTGTAGTTGATAATATTATCTTCAGCAAGTTTTGCGTTTGGAATCGTAACGATTTTGTTATCTGGCGTTCTAAGTTTTGTTGAAGATAGCGTGATTTCAAGAACTGTTCCCGAAACGCCTGCGCCTTCAATAAAATCGCCTTCCTTGAAAGGCTTGTTGCCAACTAAAAGCATACCGCTTGCAAAGTTAGTCATAGTAGATTGAAGCGCTAACGAAATTGCAAGAGATGACGCTGCTAAAACGGCAACGAGGGAAGAAGTGTCAATGCCGAGAATAGACATAATTGCGATTATATAAACAAAGAAAAGAATAACTTTAATTATGTTGATAATAAATTTGCCGGCAAGACCTTTTAAGTGTGAGCGGTTGACAATTCTTCTTGAAATTTTAACGATAATAGCAATTAAAACGTAACCAAGAATAACAACGGCAAGAATTCTAACGATATCAAGCCAGCCCGCGTTATCAATAAACCAAACCTTAATTGAGTTTAAAATATCTAGCATTTTTTCACCTTATAAACTATTAGTCCTTACTATATTAGTCTTTCTTTAACGCTTCTAAAATTTCGGTTAAGAGTTTATCGGTAGAAGAAAGTTCAACTGGCTTTGGTGCTTCAGGTTCTTTCTTCTTAGGATAACTTGTTGGGTTCTTCTTAGAATATTTATTAAGCCACTTTTGCTCGATAGCAGTAAGTTCTTCGTCGTTATCAATCTTTGCTTGAACTTTTTCGCACATATTTTTGTCAATATCAGCAAGTTCTTGAATTTTGTTGATAATTCTAACGAACGAGAACACAACGATAGCAATGAGCAAGAAGTTGATAATTGCTTCAATGAAGTTACCGTAAGTTAAGAATACGCCTTCTTCTAAAACAAGCGTTGGGTCAACTGCATCGTAAACAGGTTCTCTTAAAGTTAAGAAAAGTTCGCCCGCTCCGCCGTTTGTTAAAAGGTTAATGAAAGGCATAATAATGTCTTTTACTAAACTATTAACGATTGCAGTGAACGCAGTACCGATGATAACGCCGACAGCAAGGTCAATTACGTTACCGCGTGTGATAAATTTTTTAAAATCGCTAAAAAATTTCTTCATGTTTTTCTCCTATAAATTTTATTTTTAAGCCTAAACTTTGCCAAAAATCTTTCGATAATCGACCTATAGGCTCACTTTTACATTTTTTCTGGCGTTTTAATTCCTAAAAGCGCCAACGCTTTTTTCAAAACGATTTGCGTCGATTTGGTAAGGGCTAACCTAAACTTAGTTTTTTCTTCGTTTTCGGTTATAATCTTGCAATCAAAGTAGAACTTGTTAAACGCTTTGGCTAGATCTACGCTAAATCTCGTTACGAAAGACGGCTCATATTTTTCAGCCGATTCTTTAACAACTTTAGGGAAGTTTTCAAGTATTGTGCAAAGGTTAAACTCATCTTCCTCTAAATCGCTAATATTAAAAGATGAATAATCTAGGTTAGAGCGTTTTAAAACGCTGTTGCACCTAGCAACGGTATATTGCACGTAAGGCGCGGTTTCGCCGTCAAAGTTTAAAACCTTATCGTAACTAAAAACAATATCTTTAATCTTTCCGTTAGAAAGCGCGCCGAAAATAACAGCGCCCGAGCCTACCATTTTAGCAACTTCTTCCTTGTTTTCAAGGTCAGGGTTCTTGTTATCGATAACCGAAAGAGCCTTTTCAATGGTTTTTGCAATAACGTCTTCTAATAAAACGACCTTACCCTTTCTAGTGCTCATTGCCCCGTCTTCTAAAGACACCATGCCATAAGATACGTGAACCATATCTTTAGCCCAAGGCTTGCCCATAAGTTCCAAAACCTTAAAAATTTGTTGGAAGTGAAGATTTTGTTGGTATGCAACAACGTATAGGCACTTATCAAAATCGTAAGTGTTTTTTCTATAGGTTGCAGCGGCAAGGTCGCGTGTGGCGTATAAGGAAGCGCCGTCGGAACGCAAAATTATGCAAGGTGGCATTGAATATTTTTCTAAATCAACAACCATTGCCCCTTCCGATTCAACTAAAAGACCTTTTTCTTTTAACTCGTCGATAACAGGTTGCATTTTATCGTTATAAAAACTCTCGCCAGCGTATGAATCAAACTTAACGTCTAAAAGTTTATAGATTTTATCAATTTCGCTAAGCGTAATTTTTTTAAAATATTCAAAAAGTTCAACGCACTCTTTATCGCCCGTTTCGATGGCTTTAAAATAAGCCCTTGCCTCGTCATCCATCTCGGGGTTTTTCTCCGAAAGTTCGTGATAATGAACGTATAGGCGGGTTAATTCACTAAGACCACCCTTTTCAACGGCTTCAAAACTACCCCAATGCTTAAAAGCGTAAATGAGTTTTCCAAACTGCGTGCCATAGTCGCCCAGGTGATTTATGCCAACAACCTTATAGCCTAAAAATTCAAAAATTCTATAAAGCGCAGCGCCAATAACGGTGGTTGATAAATGCCCAATGTGGAACGGCTTAGCAATGTTGATTGAAGAAAAGTCAATGCAAACGGTTTTTCCGTTTCCTTCGTTTGACGAGCCGAAAGCCTCGCTTTTCAATAAAATATTTTCTATTACGCTTTTAGAAAAGTTTTCTCTATTAAGCCTAAAGTTAAGGTAGCCGTTTACCGCCTCGCAAGAAGATATAACGCTATCACACGAAAAATTTTCGGCAAGTTCTTTTGCAATCATAACGGGGGCTTTTCTTAAAATTTTAGAAAACCTAAAGCAAGGAAGAGCATAGTCGCCCACCTCTTTAGTTGGCGGAACTTCGATAAAACTTTCAATCTCTTTTTCATCTACGCCTTCAATATTAATTTTTTGAGCAATATAATTCTTGTAATCCATAAAAACCTTGTTTTTCGTTTCAATAAATATTATTTTAGCACATATTTATTCAAAACACAAGAATAGGTCGGCATTTTATTTGATAATTTTACAAATTTGTAATATAATTACAAAGTAATAAATTTGGAGAATTTAAGATGAAATTAGGTGTTGTTGGATTGCCTAACGTTGGCAAATCCACTTTGTTTAACGCAATAACGCAAGCGGGAGCAATGTCTGCAAACTTTCCGTTCTGCACAATCGAGCCAAACGTTGGCGTGGTTGCCGTTCCAGACGAAAGACTAGATAAACTCGCAAAACTTTATAACAGCAAAAAAATCGTTCCAGCCACCATTGAGTTCGTTGATATTGCAGGGCTTGTTCGTGGCGCTTCTAAAGGTGAAGGGCTTGGCAACAAGTTTTTATCGCATATTCGCGAGGTTGATGCGATTATTCACGTTGTTCGCTGTTTTGAAGACGATAACATCACCCACGTTGAAGATACCGTTGATCCTATTAGAGATATTTCTATTATCAACCTTGAGTTAATTCTTTCTGACCTTGAGGCTGTCGAAAAAAAGCTTGACCGTGCTAAAAATATGATTAAAACGGGTGATAAAAAATATCAAATAGAAGCCGAGCTTTTGCAAAAGCTTCACGACCAGCTTGCAAACGAAAAGCCTATTAGAACGCTAAATTTAACCGAAGATGAAGAAGAATACGTTAAAGGCTTGTTCCTCTTAACTTCAAAGCCGGTTATTTACGCCGCTAACATCGCCGAAAGCGATATCGACAAGGATGAAGACAGTTTGCCTCTTGTTAAACTCGTTAAAGATTTTTCAAAGCAAGAAAACAGCGAAACGCTAGTTATTTGCGCTAAAACGGAAGAAGAAATTTCGGCACTTGAAAAGGACGAGCAAGAAGAATTCTTAATGGCTTTAGGCTTAAAAGAGAGTGGGCTCAACCGCCTTGTTAAAGCGTCTTATAAACTCTTAGGGCTTATGAGTTACCTAACCGCTGGCGAGCCAGAGACTAGGGCTTGGACGATTAAAATTGGAACTAAAGCGCCACAGGCTGCGGGCAAAATTCACACCGACTTTGAGCGTGGCTTTATTAGAGCAGAGGTTGTTGACTATCAAACGCTACTAGAGTGCGGAAGCCTAGCAAACGCTAAAGAAAAAGGCAAGGTTCGCTCCGAAGGCAAAGACTACGTCATGCGCGACGGCGACGTTGTTCTATTTAGATTTAACGTTTAAAATTAAAAATTATTAATTAAAAAATTAAAGATTTAAAATACAAAGCCCGCCTATAATCGACTTATAGGCGGGTTTTTTTATTTGCTTTATAACTTTTAACTTCGTTTACCGCTAGGGCAAACTTCTTCTTTCTTTTTTATTCTTTATTCTTTATTCTTTATTCATTATTCTTTTTGCCTTTTGGGGCACGCACACTTTCTTTATTCATTTGCGCCAACATTTGGATCAACTGCCGCTCCCCAAACAACGGGGCGGTTTGAATAATTCCAATAAATGCTCCAACCGCTCGGCTCAACTAGCGCCTCGCAATAAATTGTTAAACTACTGCAATCATAGAACGCATAGGAGCCAATTTCAGTTACGCTGTTCGGTATTTCTATGCTTGTTAGCCTACTGCAATACTCGAACGCATAATTACCAATTGAAGTTACGCTGTTTGGCAAAACTATGCTTGTTAGCCTACTGCAATTAGAGAACGCAGAAGAACCAATTGAAGTTACGCTGTTTGGTATTTCTATGCTTGTTAAACTTCTGCAATTATAGAACGCATAATCACCAATTGAAGTTACGCTGTTTGGTATTTCTATGCTTGTTAAACTTCTGCAATCATAGAACGCATAATCACCAATTGAAGTTACGCTGTTTGGTATCTCTATGCTTGCTAAACTTCTGCAACCATAGAACGCATAAGAACCGATTGAAGTTACGCTGTTTCCTATTGTTACGCTTGTTAAACTACTGCAATCTTCGAACGCAGAAGAACCAATCTTGGTAACTTTCACGCCTTTGTAAGTTTCGGGTATTATAATTTCAGTTGCGCTTCTATCAGTTAAACCACTTACAACATAAGTTCCATCTGTTTGCAATTTGAAAGTTAAAGTTCCCATTGAATTTCCATTGCTTGAAGAATTATCAGGCACTGAACTAGAAGAATTCCAACCAAAGCTTGAGTGGTTCTCATTTTCAACACTTCTCGATTGCGAACCCGTGTTATAACTTGATGAATCCCCACGCCTTCTTGATGAAGAACTTTCTTCTTTGGAACTTGAAGAACTTTCAGCTGAAGAAATCGAGTTGGAAGCACTTTCACCACTTGAACTTGAAGAACTTTCTTCACTTGAGTTTGAAAAGCTACTAGCTAAATTTGAAGAATTATCAAAGTTTTGTTGGTTTGAATTGCAAGCACAAAAAACAACTAGTGAGCAGGTTAAAATTATGCTCAAAATTAAAATTTGCCAAAGTTTTTTGTTCATTCGAGCCTCCGTTTATTTATCAGTTTTTTGATGAATAATATTATATAGGAATTTTTCCTATATGTCAATTAAATTATAGGAATTTAGCCTATAATTTTTTTGGAGGGAAAATTATGGAAATTGCTCAAATTGTTGGAAGGAACTTAAAGGAAGCAAGAAACGCAAAAGGGGTAACACAAAAAGAAATTGCAAAAGAACTTGGAAAATATCAATCTGATTACAGTGAATACGAAACAGGGAAAATTCAACTTGACTACGAAAAAATAGTTTATCTTTGCAAACGCTTTGAAGTAACACCTAATTTTTTATTTGATTTTGACAACTAAAGAATAAACAGAACAACAAAAACCGCCTATAATCGACTTATAGGCGGGCTTTTTTATTTTTTGTTAAATTTTTAAGCGCAGAGAAGTTTTTCTAAGCGAGATTTAATTTCGGCAATGAACTCTTCGCTGTTAACCGATTTAACGTTTTTGTTAGAAGATAAAATTGCAATATCTTTAGTCATAACGCCGTCGTTAAGCGTTTCGATGCAAGCCTTTTCAAGGCAATCGGCATAACGAACTAAATCGTTCAAATTATCAAGTTCGCCTCTTTTTCTAAACGCGCCAGACCAAGCAAAAATGGTTGCCATAGGGTTAGTAGAAGTTTTTTCACCTTTTAAATACCTATAGTAGTGCTTGGTAACGGTGCCGTGAGCAGCCTCGTATTCATATTCGCCGGTAGGAGAAACTAGAACGGAAGTCATCATAGCGAGCGAGCCAAAAGCAGTTGAAACCATATCGCTCATAACGTCGCCATCGTAGTTTTTAAGAGCCCAAATGAAACCGCCCTTGCTTCTAATAACTCTAGCAACGGCATCGTCGATAAGAGTATAGAAATATTCAATGCCGAGCCTTTCAAATTCTTGTTTATAGAACTCGTTATAAATTTCCTCAAAAATGAGTTTGAAGGTTTGGTCATACTTTTTAGAAATGGTATCTTTGGTTGAGAACCAAAGGTCTTGCTTGGTATCGATTGCATACTTAAAGCAAGAGTGCGCGAAAGACTTTATTGAACTATCTTTATTATATTGCGCTTGCAAAACGCCACCGCACTCAAAATCGTAAACCTTTTCTTCAAAAACCTCGCCGTTTTTGCCAACGAATTTAAGATACGCTTCGCCCTCGCAGGTTGGTCTAAATTCAGTCGCCTTATAAACGTCGCCATAAGCGTGGCGGGCAATGGTGATTGGCGCTTGCCAGTTAATAACAACGGGCTTGATAGAATCAATTATGATAGGCGCGCGGAAAACAGTGCCGTCTAAAACGGCTCTTATCGTGCCGTTAGGGCTTTTCCACATTTCTTTAAGGTTATATTCTTCAACCCTTTGCTTGTTAGGGGTGATGGTTGCGCACTTAACCGATACGCCATACTTCTTAGCGGCAAGCGCTGCGTCCATAGTAACCTTATCGTTAGTTTTATCTCTTTCGATAAGCGAAAGGTCGTAATATTCCGTTTTTAAATCAACGAAAGGAAGAATAAGTTCGTCTTTAATGATTTGCCATAAAACTCTGGTCATTTCATCGCCGTCCATCTCAACGATAGGCGTTTTCATTTGAATTTTCATATCTTTATTCCCCCTTAATTAGTTGTTATCAGCAAGAAGTTTAGTGTAGGCTAAAAGTCCGCCGGCTTTTAAAATTGCTTTTTGGCGTTCTGTGAAGTTGCATACTACCTTTACCGAAGTTTTGCCGTTAATTTGAAGGTCAGCCTCGCCCTTTTCAAAACCATCGAAGAGATTTTCGATAGAAAGTTCGTCGCCTTGATTTATTAAATCGTAGTCGGCTTCGTTCTTTAAGGTTAGAGGAACAATGCCCGCGTTAATAAGGTTGGCAACGTGAATTCTTGCAAAACTTTTCGTGATAACAGCCTTAACTCCAAGATAAAGCGGAACGAGCGCAGCGTGTTCACGAGAAGAGCCTTGACCATAGTTGCTACCGCCAACGATTATGCTAGAACCTAACGCCTTTGCTCTTTCTGCAAACGTTTCGTCGCACACTTCAAAGCAGAACTTCGAAAGGAAAGGAATATTTGATCTATAAGGTAAAATCTTTGCGCCCGCTGGCATAATGTGGTCGGTGGTAATGTTATCGCCAACCTTTAAAGATACCTTTGCGGTGAGATTTGTTTCAAGTTCTTTGGTTTCAGGGAAAGGCTTAATGTTAGGACCACGAAGAACCTCAAACTTATCTTCTTCGCCTTCTAAACATGGGGCTATAACTGCGCTATCGTCGATTTTGAAGAAATCTGGCATAGAAATTTGAGGCATTTCGCCCAAGGTCATTGGGTCGGTTATGTAGCCCGTCAAAGCAGAAGCAACAGCCGTTTCAGGGGAAACGAGATAAACGCTAGCGTCCTTAGTTCCGCTTCTTCCTAAGAAATTTCTGTTGAAGGTTCTAAGACTCACGCCTGCAGACGACGGAGAAAAGCCCATACCAATGCAAGGCCCGCAAGCGCACTCTAATAGTCTTGCTCCAGATGCTAAAATATCGTTAAGCGCGCCAAGGCTTGAAAGCATTGATAGAACTTGCTTTGAGCCTGGAGATATCGACATGCTAACGCTAGGCTCAACTGTTTTGCCTTTTAGCATAACGGCAACCTTTAGCATATCCATTAAAGATGAGTTAGTGCAAGAGCCTACGCACACTTGGTCAACCTTAACGCCTTTAAGGTCGCTTACCTTAACAACGTTATCAGGGCTGTGTGGGCAAGCAATTAACGGAACGAGGGTTGATAAGTCAATATCGATAATTCTATCGTAAACAGCGTCCTCATCGCTAGAGAGTGCAACGAAGTCCTCTCCGCGACCTTGCTTTTCTAAGAAGTCTTTAGTGATTTCGTCGGAAGGGAAAATCGAAGTGGTTGCGCCAAGTTCTGTGCCCATATTAGTTATGGTCGCTCTTTCTGGAACGGAGAGCGTTTTAACGCCCTCGCCACCCCACTCGATAATCGCGCCAACACCGCCCTTTACCGATAGAATTCTTAAAATTTCTAGGCTAACGTCTTTTGCCGAAACGAAAGGTCTAAGCTTTCCCGTTAGGTTGACCTTAAACATTTTAGGCATATTGATATAGTAAGCACCGCCACCCATAGCAACAGCAACGTCTAAACCGCCCGCGCCAAAAGCAAGCATACCGATACCACCGCCGGTTGGGGTGTGGCTATCGGAGCCGATAAGCGTTTTGCCCGGCTTTCCAAAGCGTTCTAATTGAACTTGGTGGCAAATTCCGTTGCCCGGTTGTGAAAAATAGATACCGTGCTTTTTTGCAACCGTTCTAATATAGCGATGGTCGTCAGCATTTTCAAACCCGCATTGAAGGGTGTTGTGGTCGATATACGCAACCGAACGCTCGGTTTTAACGCGCTTAATGCCCATCGTTTCAAACTCAAGATAAGTTATAGTTCCAGTAGCGTCTTGAGTTAAGGTTTGGTCAATTCTTAAACCAATTTCACTTCCCACCTTCATCTCGCCAGATAAAAGGTGATCCTTGATAATTTTTTGCGCAATAGTAAGTCCCATAAAATCTCCTTATTTGCCGATAATGCTAATTTTAGCGTTATTTATGTGTTTAACCGTGAGCGCCTCGGCAAGCGCAAGGTTTTTGTTTTTGATAGCGTTATAAATCTCTCTGTGTTCGATAACGGCTTGCTTAGCCCTATCGCTAGAAGATACTGAAATTCTTCTATACGTTTGAACCTTTCTGTGAAGCCCCACTAAAATAGATTCATAAATCACGCTACCGCAGTTTGCGTAAATAATATTATGGAAAGACGAATCTGCCGTTTTAATTTTTTCAGCCTCGCCCCTTTCAGTATAGAACTCTTGAAGGTCTAAAACGTCCTTTAACTCTTGCAAGCCTTCTTGAGAAATGTTTTCGGCGCACCTTGCCGTCGCAACGCCTTCAATCTTTAAACGAATATCGTAAATATCTATAATATCGTCGATAGAAATACCCGTAACGATATGCCCTTTAGGGCTTTCTTTAACGAGATTTTCTTGCGTTAATCGACCTATAGCCTCACGAATAGGCGTTCTGCTAACCGATAAACTCTTCGATAGCGCCATCTCGGTCAAAACCTCTCCGCGCTTATATTCACCGCTTAAAATTTTGCCTTCTATTATATCGAAAACGTTATCGGCGAGCGATTTTATTTTAACTTCGCTCATATTTACCTCTTAATCGGCAACAAGGTCGGAATACTTTGCAACAAGTTCTTCAAGCTCGCCTGGGGAAATAGAGTTTTGTCTTCCATTTTCGTATTCTTGGTCAACCCACTCTTTAATTTTTACAACCATTTCGCTACGCTTATCAATTTCTTTATCCGTGCCGAATAAGTCGTAACGGTTGTTAATCCAATAAGCAATGCCAGCCAAGCCCGAAGTTTTGGTAATCATAACGTTAGCAGGGCGGTTTAAGATTTTAGCAGTGTCGAAAATGTTATAAATTTCAACGTCCTTCAAAAGTCCGTCGGCGTGAATACCAGCCCTCGTTACGTTGAAGTTTTCACCAACGAACGGAGTCATAGGCGGAATAACGTAACCCATTTCGTGCTTGAAATAATCTGCAATCTCAGTGATAACGGTTGGGTCCATACCGTCGAAAGTTCCTTTTAGCGAAGCGTATTCCATAACCATTGCTTCAAGCGGAATATTGCCCGTTCTCTCGCCAATGCCAAGAAGCGAGCAGTTAACCGCGCTAGCGCCGTAAAGCCAAGCAGTGGTTGCGTTGCTAACGGCTTTATAGAAATCGTTATGACCGTGCCACTCGATGTTTTCGCTCTCAACGTCGCTATAGTGTTGAATACCGTAAACGATTCCGGGAACGCTTCTTGGAAGAGCAACCTCGGTGAACGGAATACCAAAGCCCATAGTATCGCACGCGCGAATTTTTACAGGGATTTTCGCCTCAACCGAGAGCGAGTGAAGTTCGTTAATGAACGGAACAACAAACCCATAAAAATCGGCTCTTGTGATATCTTCAAAATGGCACCTTGGCTTAATGCCGGCGTTAAACGCATCTTTAACAACCGAAAGATAGTGCTCTAGCGCTTGACGGCGATTCATTTTGAGTTTGTTGAAAATGTGATAGTCGGAACAACTTACCAAAATACCCGTTTCGGCAATGCCAAGTTCTTTAACAAGTTTAAAATCTTCTTTACTTGCTCTAATCCAGCTCGTAATTTCAGGGAACTTTAGCCCAAGTTCACGGCATTTATCGAGCGCCTCTCTATCTTTTTTGCTGTAAATGAAAAACTCCGTTTGGCGAATTTTTCCGTTTGGACCTGATAACTTTGACATAAGCTTATAAAGGTCAACTATTTGCTTTACGGTATAAGGCTCAACCGATTGTTGCCCGTCACGGAAAGTGGTGTCAGTTATCCAAATATCTTCGGGCATGTTGAGCGGGCAACGCCTGTGATTGAACGGAACCTTTGGAACAGAATCGTAAGAGTAAACGGCTCTGTAAAGATTAGGCTCTTCAACGTCTTGCAACTGATATTTATAACTTTTTTGTTCTAATAAATTTGTCTTACTCGAAATTTCTAGCATAAAATCCTCCTAGTATTGTTATTGTATTTATGTATACAAGTATACAATAACTTTATGTGCTTGTCAACACTTTTATGAAAATTTTTCCGCGACTTATTATATAATAAATTAAATAATAACTCTTTCAAATCAAATATTAGATAATATATTAGGCATAAAACGGTTAAAGATAAATGCTTAAAAGCAAAAAAATGCAAATAATCGACCTATAGCCCAACTTTTTGGCAAAATAAAAAAGGTGGAGTTTTCCACCTTTTCGCTATTTTCTAATAAAGCCCAAGCTCGTTTAAAAACTCTTGATTTTGTTTTAGTTTTTCGTTTGATAAATTGTTTATGGCGCTTGCTTCCTTTAGTGCCTTTTTGCCACGGCCTGAAAAAATCATTTTAAAAAACCTAACTATCCAAAAAATTGGCAATAGATAGCCGTGCTTTTTCAAAACGGGGTATTGCCCGACTAATACTTGTCTTTTAGGAAAGAGCCTAGCAAAAAAATATTTTTTGCCACCGTTTTTTGCGCTTTTCATTTCTGCGCTGTTAGAGATTGTGCCGTAAGTTCCGCCAGATAAAATATAGTTTTCCATTTTTAAAGAAAGTTCGCTGTGCTCCCTTCCTTCAAACCACACGTTAGATAATTCTTCGCACGCTAGATAAAAATCTTTAAGCCCGCCCTTTTCTAAAAGCGAAAGCCTTTTTTCAGCGTTTTCTTTGTTTTTATTTAGCACCCACAAATCTAAGAACGGTCTTATTCCGCATCCACCGCCAACAAAGTGCTTTGCCATATGCGCAACGTGATAGAAAAACTCCATTTCGTCGTTCATCTTTTTGCCAAATTTTAGCTCGTTATATGGCACAACGTTCTCCCACGCCGTTTCTAAAACCTTGGCTTGCACCTCGTAAGACGCATCTTCTAAAAGCGAAAAGTGAAGCTCTAGTAGTTCATTGCCTTGCGAGAAGAAATAAATCTCGTGAGAGCAACGCTGTTTCCTAAAGTAGTTTTGCTTTTCAACCAAAACGGCGGTAGCCCTTTCAATATCTTCATCTTTAACTAAAATATCAATATCGGAACTATTTCTAAGCCACGGCTCGTGGTAAAGCTCACGGATAACCGAGCCTTTTAAAATTATGAAAGGAATTTTTTCTTGTTCAAAACTTTGAGTTACTCTTTTTACGTCGTAACAAATTTTCTCGTATCTCGAAAGCGCTTGGAAAACTTTTTTGTTAAACTTCTTCCTAACTTCATCATCGGTTAGAAGCCCGTTTTCATCTAAACTTGCACCAACGATATGCGCTAAATCGTGAAAGTTAGATAGTTCAAATATAGCCTTTTGTTCTTCAATAGAAAGCGAAAACGAAAGGCTTTCTAAATTTAAACAAACCTTATAGCGAATAGCTTCTATTAACTTTTTCGCTAAATCTTTCATTTTCACTCTCTCCTTTAGTGTTTTTTTTGTTAAAATATTAGGCTATAAGCCCGTTATCGCCTATTTTTTATAAATTACGTTTCCTTCGCGAACGGTCAATAAAACTTCAAAATCTTCATCTAAAACGGCAAAGTTTGCATCTTTTCCAACTTCGATTGAGCCCATTTTATCGTAAACGGAAAGATTTTTCGCTGGGTTTTTCGTTGCAAAATCAATAGCGTCTAATAAACTTACGCCCGCTTTTTCAACTAGGTTTTTAATTGCGTCGTTCATCTTTAGAACGCTACCAGCTAAAGTTCCGTCAGCAAGCCTTGCTTCGCCGTTTTTAACGAAAACTTTTTGACCGCCAAGTTCCGATTCGCCCTCAGGCAAGTGCTTTGCGCGCATTGCGTCGGTAATTAAAGTAACCTTATCGTGTGGCTTGTTTTTGATAACGAGTTTAATTGCTGGAATGCTTACGTGAATTGTATCACAAATAATTTCAGCGTTTAGCTCATCAATCAAAAGTGCGCTACCAACAACGCCGATTTCTCTATGGTGAAGCGGAGTTTGAGCATTAAAAGTGTGCGTTACGCTACTTGCTCCAAGTTCAACTGCTTTTGAAATATCGCTAAAGCCCGCCGCGGTGTGCCCGATTGACGCAACGATGTTTTTCGACGCTAAATATTCAATAAGTTCTTTTGCGCCCTCAACCTCTGGAGCAAGCGAAACGATTTTTATGTTTCCATTAGATGCTTTTTCATATTCCTTAAAACTTTCTACCGACGGCTGTTGAACGTATTCAATAGGCTGAGCGCCAACAAACTTTTTAGAAATATACGGCCCTTCCAAATGCACGCCTAAAACCTTAGCTCCTTTAGGCAAATCTTGGGCTATATATTCATTAACCGCAGAAAGTGCGTTCACAATATTCTCTTTAGACTGCGTCATCGTGGTAACTAAAAAGCCCGTTGTTCCCTCTTTCGCAATCGCAGTTGAAATGTTTAAAATATCTTCGCAAGTTCCGTCCATTCCGTCGGAATTGTTTGCGCCGTGGATATGCTCGTCGATAAAGCCGGGAACTACGATTGCGCCTTTTTTAACTTCAAACGGCTCTAAAACTTCAACGTCATCTCCTATCGCAACGATTTTTCCGCTCTCAATTGCAACTGAAGTTTCAACCAAGCCTAAACCTTCAACGTAAACTTTAGCATTTTTAAAACCTTTCATAAATTACCTTCCGTTTTTCTTAATTACTTTTGCCGTCTGGGCGAATTGCCTTGTGGCGTTTTGTGTATCTTCCAATGTTTTTTTCTAAAACTTCGATAGCCTCTTTTGCCGTTGTTACGCCGTAAATTTTATCTTCGCCCTCACAACGAATAGTTTTATCAAGCCGAGTGTTAGCAAGTTTTGCGCTCCAGCCCTCTGCGTTTTCAAAAGCGATAATGAGCCTATAGAACGACCACGCGAACGCAACCTCGCTTAGCGTTCCAGCACCACCGCCTATCATAATAACAGCGTCGGCATTAGCAACGAGCGCGTTCCGCATAGAATCTAGCCCCGTTGGAATAGAAATATCGGCAAACTCGTTGCAATCGTCTGGGTTAAAAGACGGAATTAAGGCAATGGTCGTGCCTTCAACGTAATTTTCCGCCGAGTGCGCGCCCTCGAACACGGCTTGCATAACGCCTTGAAGCCCGCCCGACTGAATGCGGTAGCCCCTTTCGGCAAGCGCCTTGCCCACTTCAAAACCGAGCCTATAATTTACGCTATCTTTTTCGGCAGACTTGTTGCCGATAACTGCAATAATTTTCTTTCTCAAAATTAAATCTCCTATCAATAATTATATTAAGATTATCGTCTTTTTGTCAATGCCAATACGTTAAAAAACTATTTTTCGCTTGCTAAAAGTTGATAGTTTAATAAAGCAAGACTAGTGTGAGCGTTGCCTTTTGCTAAATTTATTTTAACCTTATCGCCCTCGATAATTACGCTTTCAAAAACGCCTTTTTTAGTTTCGCCGTCATAACAATAAATTTTATCGCTAATCTCGCCATCTACCAAAGAAGATGGAATTTCTAAAACGTAATCAACGCCGTTTTTCTCTAATTTTACGCCCTTTTTAATAACCGTTATGGTTTTAGGCGCATACCAAAAGGCTTGGAACGAACCTAAATCTCTAATTTGAGGCGTATCTTCAAAATAAAGCTTAACAAGGTCTCCCTCTTGATAACTTTCATACGGCGAAGACGAAGAAGAAGTTTTAGATAAATAAATTCTAACCTCACCGCAAAAATCAAGCGGAATAAAAGCAAACATACCGTGTTCGCCGTCAATATCTTTAAACGATATAACGCCGTAAATTTCAGTAGGGTTAGTCTGTTCTGTGTAGTTACAAGCGCTAAGAGTTATCGCTAAACATAAACAAATAAAAAGCGCCGTTAATTTTCTTAAAGTTTTCATAAAACCTCTAAATCTTTGTAAAATTTTATTAAAAAGCCAGCCTATAAGCCCGTTATCAAGCCTTTTTGGCTTTTTTCGATTTTTCGTTTTCGGCTTTAAGACTTACCGTTTTCATATCGTATTCGTTAGTTTTTTTGCCCGAACATAAGTTATAAATATCGTTGCTAAGAACGTCTTTAAAAAAGCAAGTTTCAGCCGTTCCAGATAGCCTATCGGCATCGGCTTTTCTCGTAATTATTGCGTTTCTTGACTGCGATAGAACGGACAAAACGTCCTTTTTCTCTTCGTTTACCGCAAGAACCTTTAAGTAAAGATTGCTCTTTAAGCACTTTTCGGTAAGCTCTCTCGTTATGCCGAGCATGTTGTTAGTTAAAATTCTAGAAAGCCTTGCACAAGTATAGCGCTTGGTTTCTAGCCTCGACAATAAATCTTCAAGCGATAAAGACGAGCGAGCCAAAACCTTTATGCGGTTTTCTAAGCCCTCAGTGCAGTCGGTAACTTCTTTAAGTTCCTTAGCCGAAGCCTTAATCGCCGAAAAAATGACTTCAATTTCGTGGCTTGGAAGCGAGTTTGGAAGGTCGTGATAAACAAAATCGGGCACGAAAGGTTTAATCTTTTTGCGCTTCCCTTCCTCTATAGCCTTTCTTATCGCCCCCGCCGAGCAAAATTCGCCCTCTAGCGATAAGTCGTTAAAACCGCCGTCGCGCAAAATAGGTTCAATATCCATATCATAGCCGAAAAATTTAATAGCCTTAACGTATTCAAGCCCCAAAATGCAGTTAGGGGAATTTAGCATACTCAAATCAACGCCAACGCTTGTTTTCGATAGCGCAATCTCTCTTGCCTTAGCGTAAGGCGAGCCCGTTGCAAGTTCTTCCTTCAGCGCCTTTTTAAATTCTTTGGTTTCGGCTTGAAGCGCTTCAGCCGTTTTTAAAAATGCTAACTTATCTGGCTTTTCCGCCCCGAAAAACAAAGTCTTTTCACCTGGTAGCGAGCCTAAAAGTTTAATCGCGCCTTTAGCAAACATTTCGGCTGGAGATGACGCGAAAACTGACGGAAGTTCCAAAACCACGTCCGCCCCCGCTTTTATTGCGTGTTTTGCGCGGGTATATTTATCGAGCACGGCAATTTCGCCACGCTGACAAAAACCACCACTCATAATCAAAACTACCGCATCGCCCTGACTTTTCATTAAGCGTATTAATTTTTGATGACCGTTATGCAAAGGATTAAGTTCGCACACGCTTACACAAAATTTCAAAGTTATCTCCTTTTCGCCCAAAATGCGTTGAGTTTTTCTTTACTTTTAATTAAAAGTAATATATAATTTAATCTAAAGTTGGTTGCTGATATTATTTTAACCCATATCAGCAAAAAATACAAGAGTTTTTTGCAAAAGGAGTGCAATATGAGTAATTTAGTTGACAAAATTATTGAAAGAGCAAGTTCTTTAGACAAGCACATCGTTCTTCCCGAGGGTGAAGACAAGCGCGTTGTAAAAGCGGCGGCTGAAGTAGCAAAGAAGGGCTTTGCTAAAATAACACTTATCGGTAACGAAGAAGAAATTAAGTCTGCAAACGCTGACCTTGACCTTAGCGGTGTTAATATTATCGACCCTAAAAAGAGCGAAAAGCGTTGTGAATACGCTAAACTTTTATTTGAACTTAGAAAAGCTAAGGGTATGACCGAGGAACAAGCGGACAAACTCAGTTTCGATAGCGTTCACTTCGGTATGCTTATGCTAAAGGCTGGCGATGCTGACGGTTTAGTATCTGGTGCATGCCACTCTACTGCTGACACTTTAAGACCAGGGCTTCAAATTATTAAAACCGCACCTGGCATTCCGCTAGTTTCTGCGTGCTCGCTTATGATTGCCCCAGAAGGCGGTCACCCACTTTGTGAAGACGGGGCTTATATTTTCTCTGACACGGGCTTAGAACAAAACCCTGATTCTGACAAACTTGCGTTTATCGCCCTTGCCGCTGCTAAGCACTGCAAAGCGCTTATCGGCGTTGAACCAAGAGTTGCGTTCATTTCACACTCTTCAAAGGGAAGTGCAAAGCACGCTGACGTTGACAAGGTTGTAAACGCTTTCAATAAGTTCAAAGAATTAGCGCCTGATATTCAAGCGGAAGGCGAACTTCAATTCGACTCTGCAATCGTTCCAGAAATTGCAAAAATGAAGGCTCCAACCTCTACCGTTGCAGGGCATGCTAACGTTTTAGTTTACCCTGACCTTGACTGCGGTAACACTTGCTACAAGATGGCAGAACGCCTTGCTGGCTTTATGGCAGTAGGTCCACTTTGCCAAGGCTTCCACAAGCCTATTAACGATTTATCTCGTGGTTGCAAGTGGGAAGATATTTACGTAGCCGTAGCCGTTACTTGCTTACAAACACAAATTCAATGGTAAAAAGCCTTTAATCGGCTTATAGCCCATTTTTTGAATAAATTTTGAGGTAGAAAAAACAATGAAAATTTTAGTTATAAACGCTGGTAGTTCATCACTTAAATATCAACTTATCGATATGGAAACGGAAAAAGCAATCGCTAAAGGCGGTTGCGAAAGAATCGGTCTTGAAGGCTCTTTTCTAAAGCACAAAGGCAAACAAGAAAAGGTTATTGAAGAAGCTATGCCAGACCACAAAACTGCTATCAAGTTAGTTTTAGACGCACTTATTAACAGCGAATATGGTGTTATCTCTTCAATGGACGAAATTGATGCAGTAGGTCATAGAATCGTTCACAGCGGTGAAGATTTCAACAAGTCTGTTCTTCTAACTGAAGAAGTTATTGCAACTTGCAAGAACAACACTGAACTTGCTCCGCTTCACCAACCTGCTAACCTTACAGGAATTTTCGCTTGCCAAGAAGTTTTACCAAAAGGCACTCCAATGGTTGGCGTTTTCGATACGGCTTTCCACTCTTCTATGCCTGAAAAAGCCTATATTTTCGGTATTCCTTACGAAGCGTATAAGAACTATAAAATTCGTCGTTACGGCTTCCACGGCTCAAGCCACAGATTTGTTTCGGAAGAAGCGGCAAAATTCTTAGGCAAAGACGCAAAAGATTTAAAAATCGTAACCTGCCACCTTGGTAACGGCTCGTCAATTTCGGCTATCGACGGCGGAAAAAGCGTTGATACGAGCATGAGTTTCACTCCACTTGGCGGTGTTCCAATGGGAACAAGATCGGGCGACCTTGACCCTGCTATCGTTGAGTTTCTTTGCAAGAAGTTGAACTGCGACGTTGCTAGCGCCGTTAACTACCTTAACAAAAAGTCTGGCGTTGCGGGGCTTTCGGGCGTTTCTAGCGACTTTAGAGATTTAGCCGCTGCCGCTAAAGAAGGTAACCACAGAGCCGAACTTGCGCTTGAAGTTTTCATTTATTCTTGCAAGAAATACGTTGGTTCTTACGCTGCCGCTATGGGTGGCATCGATTGCCTAGTGTTCACCGCAGGTATTGGTGAGAACGATAAGTCAATTCGCCTAGCAATCGCAAAAGATTTAGAGTTTATGGGCGTTAAGATTGACGAAGACAAAAACGCTTTAAAGAACGACGGAACTATTCACGACGTAACGGCTGAGGGTGGAAAGGTTAAGATTTTGGTTATTCCTACTAACGAAGAGTTAGTTATCGCAAGAGATACTGCTCAAATCGTTACCGAATTGAAAAAATAACAGCGTTTTAACCTTAGTTGCGCTTAAAAAACCTTTTAAAATGATTGACAAAGCTTTTTAAGTGTTATATAATACTTTGGCTAAATATGATTATCGATATTAAAGATTTGCGCCAAAAAGGCGTTGAAGAAAAGGAAATTGAGTTCAGTTTTGAAGCAGATAACAGCATTTTAACGCTTCCTAACACTTCTTTTATTGCTCCGTGCAAAGTTAAAGCATTGTTAGAAATTTTCCCAAACGAAGTTTTCTTAAGCGGTTCGATATTTTTCGAGTTAAAAACCGAATGTTCGCGCTGTTTAAAGGAAATGACGTATTTTGGCGAAGTTGAGTTTGACGAAAAATTCCTTCCCGAACATTTAGCCGACGAAGAGCACTTCACCTATTTAAAAGATAGGCTTGACACTTCGCTTTTCGTAAACGAAATTTTATTGACAGATTTACCATATTCCATCGTATGTTCGCCTTCGTGCAAGGGCATTTGCCCAACTTGCGGAAAGAACTTAAACGACGGGGAGTGTGGCTGTGATAACGATTGAAAATAATAGAATAACGAGGTAAATAAAGATGGCAGTTCCAAAATCCAAAGTTTCAAAGCAAAGAAGAAACAAAAGATACGCTAGTAACTATAAGGCTCATTCTGCAACTTTAGTAGAATGTCCACAATGCCACGAACTTAAAGCAACTCACAGAGTATGCGCTAAGTGCGGTTATTACGACGGCGTTCAAGTAACTAAAAAAGAAGAAGAATAATCTTTAATGCAAACAAAAAACTTAAGCCTTACGCCTTCTTCGAAAGATAAGGCAAAACCAAAAACCAAAAAAAACGTAAAAGTCCCTACCAATCCATCGGTAGAGACTTTTAAAAAACGTTATTTTGAGTTTTATGACGATATCAAGATTAGTGACAGACAGGATTGGTAGTTTATGGTTAAGCACGTCGTTTGTTTTAAACTTTTAGACAATTCCCCTAAGATGATGGCTGAGGCGCAAAGCGTGCTATTATCTATGCAGGGAAAAGTTCCTATGCTCAAAAAAGTGGAAGCGCATTGCGATTTTTTGAAATCGCCCCGCTCTTACGATATTATTCTTATGACCGATTTTGAGTCAAAAGAAGATTTAGACCTTTACCAAAAGGACGAGTATCACTGCTCGGTGGTTAAAAAATATATGCACGCCCACGTTGCAACGTCCGTCGCTATTGATTACGAATATTAAACGATAAGAAGCCTATCTTAGATAGGCTTTTTTGTTGCGTTTTTTTAGTTAGTTTTTCCGTCCGTTAGCCAAATTTAAAAAAATTTAATTACCTCTCACTCGCCATAATGCAGAGGGGTGATTTTTTATATTTGATATAATTTCTTTATTATCAAATATTAATTCGGGCGCATAAGTTTTGTCTTTTAGTTTGCATAAAAACTCTTTTTCGCCGTCGGTTAAAACAAGCAAATTTTTTACGTAATCTATGACTATTTCTTTTGCTTTTTCAATATCAAATTTATCCTCTTTTGAAATAACGGGTTTTAATTGAGTTCTATATTTTCTATAATCCAATTTTTCCACGTTTTTATAATCTAATTGTAGAATATCGTAATCACCGCCGATAGCGTTATAAAAAACAAGGCATTTTCTAAGAAGTTCGGTGTCAGTTATAACGTTGTTTTCTATCATAGCGTAAACGTCGTATAAATCTCTAGGCGTAGCTCGTGATAAAAGGGCGTTAATTTTACTTGCATAAAGCTCAATGGTATTTAATGTTAAAACTTCAAAGTTTTCCACGATGCCTTTGGTCAAAATCTTTTTCTTCTCAAGCGGTAAAACGTGACATCTGTCCAAAAAGTTAATTTCAACCTTTATATTGTCACGGTTGCCCGCATTGTTAATATAATTAAACAAAAACGACGTTAAGGCGAAGTGGTCACGCGAATCGGCGAGAGAATAGCCTTCTTGCCACATATAATCGTTTAATCTTTTTTTAAATTTTTCTTTAATTTGAGGCAAATCTTCTTTGCTAACGTTTTCGCTAAAGTCCAAATCGATATCTACCGAAAGGCGTGGAAGTTCAACTACGGTTAAATTTATTGCCGTTCCGCCTTTTAGGGCAAGTTTATCTTTAAAAATTACATCACTATTCAAAAATTTTAATACTTGTGAAAGACGTAAAATTTTTTCCAAAGTATCTTTTATAAAGTTTGAATTTTGAGCAAGCTTTGTTAAATATTCTCTTGAAAATTCCATTAGTATCCTCCCCCAATACGGGATTTAAGGTTCTTTGGAGCTATAAGCCTCCACGTATTATTAAACTCTATATCTTTATACTCGTCTTGCAAAAAATACTTTATTTGATTTGTTAGATGACTTTTACACTCTTCAAAAAAAGTTTCGGTTAACATAAACTTATCCTTAAAATGCTCCAATACGTATCCAACTTTTTGATATAGGAAAATCAAATCATACGCTTTTAAGGTTTCAAGCAGTTTATTTTCATCTAAAACGCGTATTTGGTCAAGTGCGTTTAAAAGTTCGTCAATACCACCGCCTTCATCGATATTATCAATGCAGTCAACAATAGTTCGCTCAAGCGACGTTACTCGAACACCAGCGGTAACTATATTCATAATCTGCACGTCGTGTTTAGCGGGCTTGCGAACATAATCTATATCATCAAAACTAAAATTATTAAAACGCCTTTTGCTCCCCACTGTAACGGTATTAAAAACTTGATTGGCAACTCCAAAAAACTCTAACGCCGAATGATAGCATACAAAAGCATCATCGGCAATTTTCGTTGCAATTTCAAACTTTGTAGTAATAGGATACCCCGAAACGTCAACGTGAACATATAAGCCATTGCGAACTTTAACAATCTTTTTTGCCCGCACTTGTCCCGCTATCCAATTTTCATATTGTTTATTATCTTTAAAATTACCAATCACTTCTTTTTTCGTAAAAGTATATGGAATAAATTTTATCATTTACTTATCCTTAAAACGGTTTTTAACTATTTTAACACAAAACACTTTAAAAATCAAGGGTTTTGTGCGATTTTGATTAGTAAATTTAAGCAAACGACTTGCCCGAAGAGCAATTATAACTTGGTCTTTCCCAATTATAACGATACGCAGTATCTCATAACTTGCCCGAAGAGCAACTAAAACAATAGCGTGTTCTCCAAACGGAGAACACGCTAATTTTAAAGTTTTATTTTAAGCCCATGCCCGAGCCGTAATATTGGCTTGTTGATTTGAATTTTGCAAAACCATTGTTAGGGAGTGAGCCGTCGCTTTGTCTTGGAGCTTTTGCATCTTCTTCAGCGATTGTGATGAAATCATCAGCCGTTACGGTCTTGTTCATAACAAGGTCGCCACCGTCAAGGAAGAAGTTGTTGTTGGTCATTGTTGGCTTTCCACCAACTTCACCAACGAGTCTATTAGGCTTTTGAGTTCCCTTTCCGGTATAGAACGAAACGCAACCTGTAAACTCAGTTTTAGCTCCACCATTTTCAAACATATAGTTATAGCCGTTATCCCAAGCAACGCAGTTTCTTAACACAACGCCGTCGCCGTGGCTGTTTTCGTCAAAGCCCTTAACAGAACCAGTGATATCGCTACCAAATGCTACGCAGTTAATTGCATAGTGAGTGCCTTTTGAACTTCCGCCTGAGCCGTTTCCGCCAAGTTTAATGCCGTTACCATTACCCGCTGCAGATGGCTTTGAAACGCCTTTCTTAGATAAATAATTAGGATCGCTAAAATATTGGTCGTTCGAAAAATCTGTTTTGTTACCGCTTTCCCAAGCCCAACAATCTTCTAATACTACTGACCAGTCAGTTTCGTATAAGTCCCAAGCGTCGTCACAGTTGCGCCATGCTCTGCAACCACGGAACACGTTACCCTTTCCGTTGTGCATTTTGCAAGCAAAACCGTCAGCATCGCCGTGGTTATCAAAGTCATAGTTCAAATAAGAGTCGCAGTTTTCAATAGTGTTGTAGGCGCACATCAAACCGTTAGGGTTAGAGGTTGTGTGACCAAAACCAAGTTGAATACCCGTATCACCGCAGTGGTGCGTTATGCAACGACCAATATAGTTATAAGAGCCTTCAACCTTAATTCCATTATCGCCTGCGTGGCAAATCGTTATGCCTTGAATTTTCCAATAGTTGCCAGATAAATAAAGACCAACGTAAGCCGAATCGTTTCTGCCGTATTTTTGATTAGTGAAATCAAGAACTACTTCACCCCAATCTTTTGCTTGAATGGTGATTGGCTCGTTTTCAGTGCCTGATGCCGTTAAGTTTATTCTAGCATTGTAGCTATATGTGCCAGGAAGCATAAAAATCGTAGTCCCTGCTTTGGCTCTTGATACGGCTACTGATAAAGAATAGAGCGGAGAAGAAATAGTGCCTTGGTTAGAATCGTTGCCTTGTGGAGATAAATAAATATCGCCCGAAACTGCTTCAGGATAATTACCGCCGTTTGTGCCGTTATCGGTGCTTGTGCTATTTCCACCGCCGTTACCAGTGTTTCCACCGTTATTACCGCCGGTTGAACTTGAACTATTGTTACCAGTGTTACCACCATTGTTACCAGTGTTACCACCATTGTTGCCATTGTTTCCACCATTGTTTCCAGCGTCGCCACCATTGTTGCCAGTGTTACCACCATTGTTTCCGGTGTTGTCGCCAACACTGTTGCCACCGTTGTTTACGTCGCTAGAGCCTTGAACGTTAGAACCCGATTGACCGCCTTGGTTTTGCTCACATGCAGTAAAGAGCATTAAAGAACAGCACAAAAGCACAGCAATTACTAAAGTTAATAATCTTTTCATGTTTTCCTTCCTTTATAACCTTTTTTGCAACTAGCGTCTTTTTTGCCCCCAAACGCATAATTGCTAACAAAATTATAATAATATATTTTTATTTATTTTGCAACTATTATTATGAAATAATAATTTTTTTCTTTCTTTTTTTGTTATAAACCATCTGGTTTTTTAAAGTATTTTTTACAAAAAGTGGGGCTATAAGCCCGTTATCGAGCATTTTTAAACCACCGCAAAATTTTGCGATGGTTAATTAAAATTTTATTTCTTTAAATTCAAAATGAGTTTTTTCTTTTGAAGCAACTGTTAAAAAGAATTTGTCGCCTCCTCGTTCAATTTCAATAGAACTAGTTTGCTCGTTTAAAATTTTAGTTTTTATCGTTGCTAAGTTATCAAGTTTGTAATAACTTTCAAGTTCAGTCCACTTTTTAATTTCGCGCTCAAACAAATCTTTTTCGCTAAAATTTTTGAAATTTTCAAGTTCTTGTTCATCAAAAATCTTTTTCAAAAACAAAGTGCTTACGGGTTTTACAACTTCGGCGTCAACCCCAACCTCATCTTTACAAACGGCAACCGCAACCAGATTTTTTGTGTGAGTTAAAGAAACGTTAAGCCCTTTTGCCAAAACTTTGCCGTTTTCTTTTCTTAAAGATAAAGAACTTAAATCTAGGTTAAAGATTTTTTCTAAAACGTGTTCCAAAAGATAAAACGCGAAAAGTTTTTGCTTTTTTGCTAAGTCGTTTTTAGTTTTTTCAATCTCTTCAATGCGGAATTTAGTTTTTATGATAGGCACAATTTGACTATCGCTAAAAAACGAATAAAAAACGCTGTTTTTAATTTCCATAATAAAAAGCGACAAGAAAAAACCTTGTCGCAAAATGCTAGATTTCCTTTACGAAAATGAAAGCGTTGTATTCTTCTTTAATAGTATCACGCCCGCCGTCTTTTCTGGTTACCGAAATTGGCGCTAATGAGTGAAATTCCCAGCCACCAACGCACTCTTGATTTATAACGTCAAAATAATCAACGATAGCTTGTTGAGCATTTCCGTTCTTTTCAACAACAACCGTATTAGCGAATGGAACAACCTTATAAGTTTTCATAAAAATAACCTCCGCAATGCACTTTTTATTTATTGTAACACAAAATTTTGGTTTTGAAAAGATTTTTTACAAATTTTTTTATAATTTATCGCCCACCCCCATTTGACAAAGCCTCTTTATTATAGTAAAATGTTATCACGCTTTAGGAATAACTTTATTTTGGCTTTATAATAACTTAATTTTGGCTTTATAATTTATTGATTCGTCAGTGTATTATAAATGAACGCAACGAGGTTAAGCCGAGCAACCTTAATTATAAGAGCCCTCGCGCCCGCCACAAATTAATTTAATAATAAGCCTCTATAGTTAGATGGATATAACAAGCCCCTCCTAAACGCTTGGTCTATCCGTCTAATATACCTAAAATCAATGCTTTTTATGGTAAAAACGGTTAAAAATAGCCACTTTTTTATAGATAAAAAGTTTTAGGAATAATTTTAGGAATAAAAATAAAATAAATTTTACATTTTGCTTCCATAGTTAAATGGATATAACAAGCCCCTCCTAAGGGCTAGTTGTGGGTTCGATTCCCGCTGGGAGTACCAGGCTGCCAACAGTAATTGCGTATGGACTTGTATCTGTTGACTGCAAAGATAGCGTAACCTTCATTCATACGAGGGCGATTGTAAAGCGGAGTTCGTTCTCCGCCGCTATACCAAAAATTCAGCGTATTATCGCTTGTTAAAAACGACCGATTTCTCGGTCGTTTTTGC
>JAZSJZ010000010.1:0-14457 GCA_045534575.1 Christensenellaceae bacterium | reverse complement strand
TTTTTGGCAGGGGAGACGCGATTCGAACACGCAACCTACGGTTTTGGAGACCGCTACTCTACCGTTGAGCCACTCCCCTATAAATTACTTTTGAATTATACTTCATATCAAAAATTAAGTCAATAAAATTTAAGTTGTTTTCAAAAAATAAAGGGTTTATGATGAAAAAAGTTGAAATTTATACTGACGGCGCTTGCTCTGTCAACCCCGGCGCTGGTGGCTATGCGGCTATCCTATTATATAAAAATAAAGAAAAGGTTATCTCGGGTGGACAAAAAGATACTACCAACAACGTTATGGAGTTAACGGCGGTTATTATGGGCTTAAAAGCCTTGAAAGAGGCTTGCGAAGTTAGTCTTTATAGCGACTCGGCTTACGTCGTTAACGCAATAAACGAAGGCTGGATTTATAATTGGCAATTAAACGGCTGGAAAACTTCTTCTAAAGACCCCGTTAAAAATGCTGAACTTTGGCGTGAACTTTTGGCACTTTTAAAAATACACAAAGTAACCTTTATTAAGGTTAAGGGGCATGCTGATAACGAACTTAACAATCGTTGCGACCAAATTGCTCGAAGTGAAATTTTAAAATTGCATCAATAATATTTTTCGTTTGCGTTTAATAGAATATTATTATGCAAACAACCTCAAATTTAACTAAAAATCGCAATAAAATCTCGCTTTTAAACAGCGTTTTGTCAATTTCAGTTATTATACTTTTAGGAGGGCTTTCTGCTCTCTTTTTAATTCTTTACGTTAACTCTTGCGGTGGTTTTTTAGTTGAAAAAAGGGGCGTTATCGTTGCGTTATCGGTTGCGATAATTTCAATAATTTGCTCAATCGCAATAATTTTTCAGTTAACCGATAAAAAGTTTGTTTTTCGCTTCATTTTCGTAGCGTTAATCTTCGTGCTTTTTGCAGTATTTTTGCTTTACGTTTTTAAAATTACGGGTTTTTGGCAAAAATTTAATTCGTTAGAAAGTTTAAAAGTTTACGTTTTATCTTTTAAATATTTTTCTGTTTTTGCGCTTGTTTTAATTGAAATTATGCAAGTTATATTCTTGCCGATTCCCTCAATAGTAACGCTAGGCGTTTCAGTTTTACTGTTCGGCTCGTTTTTTGGTGCGCTGATTAGTTTTATAGGTGTGTTTTTAGGCTCGGTTTTGGCTTTTTTAATCGGTAAAAAGTTAGGTCGGCGCGCAGTATCATTTTTAATAGGCGAAAAAAACTTGCAAAAAGCGTTAGCGTTGATTAAAAATAAAGATAAATTTGTGTTAACTTTTGCGTTTTTTATGCCGTTTTTTCCAGACGATATTTTGTGTTTCGTTGCGGGCTTATCGTCAATAAGTTTTGGTTATTTTATTTTAATTATCGGCTTTTCACGGCTCATATCTAGCCTGTTTTTAAGTTTTTCTATTTCGGGTAAACTCATTCCGTTCAACACTTTTTTTGGCGTGATTTTTTGGTGTTTAGCATTTGTTTTAGTTATTGTTTTAACAATTTTAATCTATAAAAATGCTGATAGGCTTGAAGAAAAGTTTTTCTCAAAAACTCGCTTGAAATCAAGAAAAAATCATTAAACGTATTAGTTTTGGAGCTTTATGGCAAGAGTTATTTTGCATTCAGACCTTAATAATTTTTACGCAACTTGCGAAGAGAGGCGAAACCCCGAATTAAAGGGGAAGTTCGTTGCTGTTTGCGGTAGCGTTGAAGATAGGCACGGCATAGTTCTTGCGAAAAATCAGTTGGCAAAATCTGTTGGCATAAAAACGGGAATGACGCTCGTAGAAGCACATCGCTTATGCCCAAATCTCGTTTGTGTTGAGGCTGATTTGCCCCACTACTTAGAGGTATCGAAAAAGGTTAAAAAAATTTACGAAAAATATACCGATAAAATAGAAAGTTTCGGCATAGACGAGGCTTGGCTAGACGTTACTAATAGCAAAATTTTTGGCTCGGGCGAAGAAATTGCTAATAAAATAAGAAGCGAAGTTAAAGAACTTGGCTTAACCGTTTCGGTTGGCGTTAGTTTTAACAAGATTTTCGCAAAGCTTGGCTCTGATTTAAAAAAGCCCGATGCAACCACGGTAATTTCGGTTGAAAATTATAAAGATATCGTTTGGAATTTAGACTGCGCTGAGCTTCTAATGGTTGGCAAAAAAACGGCGCAAAAACTTAAAAAATATAATATTACAACTATTGGCGACATTGCTAAAACCGATAAAAACTTCCTTGTTAAAACGTTTGGGAAATGGGGCGATTATCTTTATAATTTTGCTAACGGCTACGATAATTCACCCGTTAAACGAGTGGACGAGGCTGACGATGTTAAATCTATCGGCAACAGCATGACTTGCTATCGTGATTTAACCACGTTAGACGAAGCAAAAATTATGTTTGCCGTTTTGTGCGATAGCGTTTCGGCGCGCGTGATTGATGCAAAAATAGGCGAAGCAACAAGCCTATCAATTAGCATAAGAGATGAGAATTTATCGTGGATAACTCGCCAACAAAAACTTGATAGACCGTCAGTTCTTGCCGAAGATTATTTCAAAACAGCCGTATCTTTATTTTCCAAAAATTACGATTTTAAAACGCCTATTCGTTCGCTTGGCGTTAGCGTTTCGTCTTTTGTTAAAGCCGACGTTCAAACAACTCTTTTTGAAGATGAGAAAGACT
The DNA here is from genome assembly GCA_045534575.1 of Christensenellaceae bacterium. Classification (GTDB taxonomy): domain Bacteria; phylum Bacillota; class Clostridia; order Christensenellales; family Borkfalkiaceae; genus UBA4636. The sequence continues at coordinate 11,779 of JAZSJZ010000010.1, read as the reverse complement.
ACGAAAAAAGGTTAAAACTTGCCAAAGCCGTTGGCGGGCTTCGTGAAAAGTATGGAACAACAAGCGTTGTTAAGGGTGTTAATTTAAAAGATAAGAAAATAACGAGAGAAGACCCTAAGAATAGGCACGTGATTCATCCGGAAGGTTTTTTGAAAAAGCCGTAAAAAAGTCTTTTTAAAAACTATTGCAAAAAATGGTAAATTATGGTAAAATTAAAATAATAAAAATTGGGAGAATATAAGTGGACGGAAAAATTTTAGTTGAAAATTTGCTCATTTACGCTCAAGAACATTTAAGACTAGGCGTTTTAGACGTTGATTTTAAACGCGCCTGCCTTTATGCTCTTTTAAAAATTTCTCCTAGCGAATATGAAAAGGAAAATGAAAAATTAGGAAAACTTCTTTCAAAGAACGAAATTGTTAATGCGCTTTTATCGTTTGCAAAAGATAATGGGCTTATTGAAAATGATGCAAGTTGTTTTTTAGATGAAGTTTTCTCGGTTTTAACGCCGTCGCCATCGATTGTTGATAGAAACTTCAAACTTTTGCGCGAGCAAATGGACTCGGAAAAGGCTACGGAATATCTTTACGATTTATCTAATAAAAACAACTTTGTTAGCGACGCTAATTACGAATATTTAGAGCCGAAAAACGCAAGAAAAATTCAAATTTTCACTTCTAAAAGAAAGGTTTTATCTAATGAAAATTTAGAAATTGACTATTTCAAGAAAAAGAATATGCGCGCCGTAAAATTCACCTTTGACGGCGACGATTATTTAATGCGATATCTTCATCACCACGATTACGTTGAGCAAGGCGAACTAGCCCGCGAAAACTATGATATTTTGCCAATAAACGCCGATACGTTTGATAGAATTTTTGATTTTCTTGATTTTATTCCGCAATATTTTTCAACGGCGGAACTTTGCTTTGATGAAAACAAAAAGGCTAGCGTTAAAAGGTTTTTTATCGGCAAAGATAAATTCCCGCTGTTTGAAGCTAGTGTTGTTGCTCAATTAAATTCTAGCGCTTATCCTGACGTTGAAATTTCGCTAACCGATTGGATTTTGCCTAACGTTAGATTATCATCCTACAATAAAAACACGATAATTTCTTTAACATTAGATATTTTGCAGGGCTTTGAAAAGACTGATATTAAAAATGAGTTTTCGCCATATTTTACCTTTAGGCTTTTAGCTGACGGCAGATATTGTTTAGATATCATAATTGCAAAAATTTCGCATTCTACCAAAATTTCAACTTGCAACGACGATTATTACCGCTTGTTCGATAATTCCTATTATTCAACGCTAATTCTTGGTCGATTTATTTTGGCAGAGCGCGCAACTAATTCGTTTGAAGAGGCAAAACTTTTCTTAACTAAAAAGAGTGAGTTGACAGAAGAAGCGCTAACGCTAGAGGGAAGTTCGCTTTATAAGATTGGCGCAATTTTGAAAGAGTTTATCGAAGCGCAAGGCTATTTTAGAGATATAGGCAAAGCCGAAACGCAACTTATTGAAAAACTTTACGATATTTCTCAAAAGATTTTGCAAAACCTATCACCTTATTCGACTGGTGCGGAAGGAAGGCTCAAGTTTAAAGAATTCTTGCTAACGGTTGGTGTTGTTTAAGCGAAAAATTATCGCAAAATTTTCACAAGAATTGCCTAAAAAAAGGTTTTGTTTAAAGAATATAAATATTTTTTAAAAAATATGGAAAAAGGACGCAATTTCAGCGCCCTTTTTTGTTGCAAAAAAAACGTTTGCGTGTTAGAATAAACTAAGCAAATTATATTAACGGAGGAATATATGGATAAATTGAGTTTACTCAAAACTCGTAGAGAAGCGTTATTAAAAGCGGGCGCTCAAGTTAGAGCAAAAATTGACGCGCTTGTTGACGCTCAAAGTTTTATCGAGTTAGACAGTTACTCCTTTTCCAAGAATGAATTCTATGGTGAAGAAATTCAAGGTGAAGGCGTAGTAACGGGGTTTGCTACTATTAGCGCATATCCTGTTTACGTTGCGGCAATCAACGCTGAAATTTTAAGTGGCGGTTTAACTTTAGCAGGTTGCAAGAAAATCGTTAAGTGTCTTGACAAGGCTTTAAAGCAAGCAGCCCCTGTTGTTTTCATCCTTTCATCTAAGGGTGTTTTAGCGGGCGAAGGCGTTAGCGTTTTATCAGGCGTAGCCGAAGTTTTGGCTAAGATTGACGAGCTTAAAGGCTACTGCCCAATTTTCAGCATTGCTTCAAGCGACGTTTTAGGTTCTGCAAGTTTGTTCGTTGCCGGCGCTGACTATAACTATTATTTCAAAGATGCTTGCGTATCTTACGTTAGTCCGTTGGTTTTAGCGGCAAAAGAAGGCAAAAACCCTGATAACAATGCAATCGGCGGGGCAAGTTCTTCTAAGTCTAACAACCTAGCAACCTTCGAAGTTTCTTCAATGGAAGAAGTTAAAAACTCTATTGCAAACATTTTAGATATTTTACCAGACTTTGGCGGAATTGAACTCGAAACTTTAGATGATTATAACCGCGACGCAGTAGGTCTTAACGATAAGGCTTGCGCTAAGTGCTTAATCGAAGCAGTATTCGATAAAGATTATTTCGTTGAACTTGGTAAAGACTTTGCTAAAGAAGTTGTAACGGGTATTGGTAGAATTGGCGGTTTCTCTTGTGGCGCTATCATTTTTGACGGCGAAGAAGGTGTTGAACTTACTAAATGCAATGTAGAAAAGGTTAAAGATTTCTTATTCTACTGCAACGCTCAAAACTTACCTGTTGTTACTTTCGTTAACACTCTAAGCGTAAAGGCAGACCTTGCTACTCACAACACAACCGTGTTAAAGCAAATTTCAAAACTTGTTTCTGCTCTTAACGTTGATATGCCAAAAATTAGCGTTATTTACGGCAAGGCAATAGGTCTTGGCTATACGCTCTTTGGTTCAAAAGCATTTGGCGCAGATTACGTTTACGCATTTGCAAACGCAAAAATTTCGCTCTTTGATAGCGAAGTTGGCGCTCAAATCGAATTTGCTTCTCAAGGTGGCGACCTTGAAAAGATTAAAGAAACTTACGAAGCACAAGAAATGGACGCTATTAACGCTGCTCGTCTTGGCTACGTTGACGATATCATTGAACCTCAATTTGTTCGTCGCTATTTAATTTCGGCGCTTCAAATGATCGTTTAAGAGGTGACAAATGAACGCGTTATTGATGGATATTCTTCCGGCAGGTTTATTCGTGTTCATTTTAGGTTTAGTAGTTGTTTTCTTTGGTATTATCGTAATCGTTCTCGTTGTATCAATCATCGGCGCGATTATGAAAAGAAAATCAAATAAGCCTAAAACGGAAAAACCCGTTGCCGTAGCTAAAGCCCCACAAGCCGTTCAAGCGAGTGCGGACGTTGACGATAAAGTTAAAGCGGCTATCGTTGCTGCAATCACCGCTTATTATTTTGCGGAAAACTCTTCGAACTCAAATTGCGAGTTCGTCGTAAGAAAAATTAAAAGATTATAAGGAGATTTAAAATGCGTAATTTCATAGTAACAATAGATGGTAAACAATATCAAGTAGGCGTTGAAGAAGTAGGCGCAACCGCTTCAGTTCAACCAGTAGTTCAACAAGTAGCCCAAGCGCCAGTTGCTACTCCTGCTCCAGCTGCTGCTCCAGCACCCGCTCCAGCCGCTGCTCCTGCAAACGGAACTAAGTTCACTGCTCCAATGCCTGGTATGATTAAGAAACTTTGCGTTGCAAACGGCGCACAAGTTAAAGAAGGCGACGTTATTTTAGTTTTAGAAGCTATGAAGATGGATAACGACCTTACTGCTCCATGCTCTGGAACTGTTACTTTCCAAGTAACCGAGGGCGCAAACGTTAATACTGACGCACTTTTAGCCGTTATCGCTTAATTTTAGGAGATACCGCAAATGAGTATGAATTTATTACTCGAGGGCGGATTCATGGAAGACGTTACAACTGCGCTTTCTAGTTTGTGGCAACAAACTGGTATCGCTCAAGCGAGCGATTGGCGCAATTTCGTAATGATTGCAATTTCTTTCGTGTTATTCTACCTCGCAATAGTAAAGAAATTTGAACCTTTACTAATGCTTCCTATCGCTTTTGGTATGTTTATAGTAAATATCCCGGGCGCGTATCACGTGCTTTTTGGGACGAAGGGCTATATCATAACCGAAACGGCAACCGCTCAAGAAGTTGCTAGGGGAACGTTAGAAGAATTAAGTAGTTTATTTGCTCTAACCGGTCAAGACGCTAACGTTGATAAAATTGGCGAACTGATTGCCGGTGGATGCGAGATTTTTGGCAGAAATTATGGTCCTATGACTATTTCTTCTGAACAAGTAGTTCGTGATTTTGGCTTATTCTACTATATTTATAAAGGTGTTGACTGGGTTATTTTCCCACCAATCATCTTCCTTGGCATTGGCTGTATGACAGACTTTGGTCCGTTAATTGCTAACCCTAAGAGTATGATTATTGGCGCGGCTGCGCAACTTGGCGTATTTATTACGTTCTTTGGCGCACTTTGTCTTCTCGGCTTTACTCCGTTAGAATCTGGCGCAATCGCAATTATCGGCGGTGCTGACGGTCCTACCGCAATTTACGTTACTAAGAAACTTGCTGAACACTTGCTTCCTGCAATTGCTATTTCGGCTTATTCTTATATGGCGTTGATTCCTGTTATTCAAAAGCCTATTATGAGGCTTTTCACGACCCAAAAAGAACGCAAAATTAGAATGAAACAGTTAAGAACTGTTTCTAAACTTGAGAAAATTATTTTCCCTCTTGCCGTTGCGTTAGTTGTTGGCTTGTTACTTCCTGACGCTATGCCACTTTTAGGCATGCTAATGCTTGGTAACTTGTTAAAAGAATCTGGTGTTACTGAACGTCTTTCGAACACCGCTCAAAACGGGCTTATGAACACGGTAACCATTTTCCTTGGCGTTATGGTTGGTTCAAAGGCGATTGGTTCAACATTCCTTGCTCTTGATACCATTTTCATCATCGTTTTAGGTTTGGTAGCATTTATGCTTGGAACTTCAGGTGGCTTAATCTGCGCAAAGATTATGAACAAACTTTCAAAAGAGCCAATCAACCCACTTATCGGTTCTGCGGGTGTTTCTGCCGTTCCAATGGCTGCTAGAATTTCTCAAGACGTTGGTAGAGAATATGACCCTCAAAACCACTTGTTAATGCACGCAATGGGTCCAAACGTAGCGGGCGTTATCGGTTCGGCTATCGCTGCGGGCGTTTTACTTGCAGTTTGCCCTATCTTATAGTTTAAGGAGAAAATAAATGAGAAAAGTTTTGATTACTGAAACAATTTTGCGTGATGCTCACCAATCACAAGCAGCAACTAGAATGAAACTCGAAGAAATGATTCCGGTTCTTGAGCAAATTGACGAAGTTGGGTACTATTCGGTTGAAGCATGGGGCGGTGCGACCTTCGATTCTTGTATGAGATTCTTAAACGAAGACCCATGGGAAAGACTTCGCACTTTAAAGAAATATTTAAAGAAAACGCCTATTCAAATGCTTTTAAGAGGTCAAAACCTCTTAGGTTATAAGCACTATAGTGATGACGTTGTTGACGAATTTGTTCGTTTATCTATTAAAAACGGCGTTTCGATCATCCGTGTTTTTGACGCTTTGAACGACGTTAGAAACTTAGAAACTGCTATGAAGGCTATCAAGAAATACGGCGGTATTTGCGAAGCGGCTATTTCTTACACTACTTCACCAGTTCACACTAACGAATATTTCGTTAAACTTGCTAAAACCCTTGAAGGTATGGGCGCTGATAATATTTGTATCAAAGATATGGCTAACCTTTTATTGCCATATAACGCTTATAACCTCGTTAAGGAAATGAAAAAGGTATTAAAGCCTGAAACCAAAATTCACCTCCACACCCACAACACCTCGGGCACGGGCGATATGGTTAATATGAAGGCAATCGAAGCGGGTTGTGATATCGTTGATACTGCAATTTCTGCGCTCGGTAACGGCACTAGCCAACCTGCAACCGAACCATTAGTTGCAACTTTGGCTGGCACTGAATACGATACCGGCATTGACCTTAACAAAATTTTACCTATCACCGAACACTTTAGAGGCGTTGCTGAAAGATTGAAGGCTGACGGCTTCTTGTCTGAAAAGGTATTAAAGGTTGACATTAACACTTTAATTTACCAAGTTCCAGGCGGTATGCTTTCTAACCTTATTTCTCAATTAAAGCAACAAAACAAGAGTGAAAAACTTCTTGACGTTCTTGCTGAAGTTCCAAACGTTAGAAAAGATTTCGGTTACCCACCACTAGTAACTCCAACTAGCCAAATCGTAGGAACGCAAGCCGTTCTTAACGTTGTTATGGGCGAAAGATACAAAATGGTAACTAAAGAATCAAAAGGTCTTCTAAAGGGCGAATACGGCAAACTTCCTGCTGAACCTAACGCTGAAATCGTTAAAAAGATCGTTGGCGATGAAAAGATTATCACTCACCGCCCTGCTGACGATATCGCTCCTGAACTTCAAAAGTATAAAGACGAAATTAAGGAATATATGATTCAGGAAGAAGACGTTTTATCTTACGCTTTATTTAACCAAGTTGCTATTAACTTCTTTAAATATCGTCTTGCCGCATTAAAAGGCGTTGATAAAGATTTAGCGTCTAATAAAGATAAAGTTTATCCAGCATAATATTTGGCGAGAGTGATTTCACTCTCGCTTTATGCGTTTTTTTGAAAATATGAGCGAGTTAGTTGCAAAAAGGAAAACAATTATTATCGGCGGTGGGGCGTCTGGTCTTATCGCCGGGTTTTTCTGCGCAAAATTTGGCGATGATACGCTCATTATCGAAAAAAACGAAAAAATAGGCAAAAAACTCTATATTACGGGTAAAGGTCGTTGCAATATTACTAACGACACTGATGTTGAAGACTTTTTCAACAACGTTATTTCAAACCCTCGCTTTTTAATGAGCGCAATTTATTCGTTTTCTCCGCAAGATACAATGAATTTGTTTGAAGAAAACGGCTTAAAATTGCAAGTTGAAAGAGGAAACAGAGTTTTTCCCGCGTCAAATAAATCAAGCGACGTTATTAAAACGCTTCAAAAAATGCTTGATGGCGTTGGCGCAAAAATAAACCTTAACGAAGAGGTTAAAAGCCTAATCGTAAAAGACGGCGCAGTTTTAGGCGTTAGAACGAATAAAGGCGAATATTTAGCCGATAAGGTTATTTTAGCAACGGGTGGCGCAAGTTATTATCTAACCGGCTCAACGGGCGATGGTTACGATTTTGCGAAGTTTTGCGGACATAAAATCGTTGATATTAAGGGCGGTCTTGTTCCGTTTATTATTAAAAATGGCTGTAAAAACTTAGCGGGACTTTCACTTAAAAACGTAACGCTAAACGTTTATTATGAAGATAAGTTAAGATTTAGCGAGTTTGGAGAAATGCTCTTTACGCACGTTGGCGTTTCTGGACCTATCGTTTTAACGCTTTCTAGTAAAATAAACCGCTTAGATCCTAAGAAAATCAAACTTTTTATCGACCTAAAACCTGCGCTTGACGCTAAAAAACTAGACTTGAGAGTTTTGAGAGATTTTGAAAAGTTTTCATCAAAGCAATTAAAGAACGCGCTTTTTGAATTATTGCCGTCAAGTTTAATAAGTTCAGTTATTGGTTTAGCGAGAATTAATCCCGAAAAAAAGGTTGGCGAAATTTCAAAGCAGGAAAGATTAAGCCTTGTAAATATTATCAAAAACTATCCGCTAGATTTTGTATCTCTTGCCGATATTAACGAAGCGATTATAACTGCTGGCGGTGTTTCGGTAAAAGAAATTAACCCAAAAACTATGGAAAGTAAACTTTGCAAAAACTTATATTTTGCAGGTGAAATTATCGATTGCGACGCGCTAACTGGCGGGTTCAATCTTCAAATTGCCTTCTCAACTGCATATCTTGCTGCGAAAGGCTAAAAAAACAAATGAACTTTAAGGCTTTGCCTTAATAAGGAGAAATTATGTTAAATATCGCGCTTGACGGTCCAAGTGGAAGCGGAAAATCAACCGTTGCAAAAATTATTGCAAAAACTTTAGATATTTTATATTTAGATACTGGTGCAATGTTTAGAGCATGCGCGCTCGAGGCTATCTTGCAAAATGCCGATTGTTTAGACGAGCAAGCCGTTAAAAAATTTATTGATAATATCGACCTTGAAATTAGGTATGAAAACGGCGCGCAAAAAACAATTCTTCGTGGTGAAGACGTAAGCGAAAAGATAAGGCAAAACGAAGTTTCTATGATGGCTTCTAACATTTCTTCGCTTGCTTGCGTTCGCCAAAAAATGCTTGAAATGCAAAGAGAAGTTGCTAAAAATAACGATTGCATTTTGGACGGAAGAGATATAGGCACGGTAGTTTTGCCAAACGCTAAGTTTAAATTTTTCATAACCGCTTCAGCTGAAGTTAGGGCTAAGAGAAGATACGACGAATTAACTATCATAAGAGGTCAAAAAGTTGATTTTGACGAACTTTTGAAAGAAATCAACCAAAGAGATTATAATGATAGTCATAGAAAAATTGCGCCTTTAAAGCAAGCGGACGACGCAATTTTAATCGATACTTCAAATTTGACTATTGAAGAAGTCGTTTCGGCTATTCTAAAAGTTGTTAAAGGCGAATAAAATAAATCGGTATAGAATAAAATAGTTTAGTTTATGGAAATAATCATTGGTAAACACAGCGGTTTTTGCGCTGGAGTAAAACGCGCGGTTGATACTGCTAAAAAAATTGGCGGTGATGGCGTTTATATTCTAGGTGAAATTATTCACAACGAGCGTGTTGTGAACGAAATTTTATCGCTTGGAATTAAGCAAATCGATAGCCCTAGCGAGATTGATAGCGGAAAAGTTATCATCCGTTCTCACGGCGCGCCAAAAGCCGTTATCGACGAGTTTTTATCGCGCGGAATTGAGGTTGTTGATTGCACTTGTCCGTTCGTTAAAAAAATTCACGAAATCGTTGAAAGGTTTTCCAATGACGGCTATAAAATCGTAATTGTGGGCGAAAAAAATCATCCGGAAGTTATTGGAATTGACGGCTGGAGCAAGACTGGTTCTTTGGTTTTTAGCGAGTATGACCCGAGTTTTGACTTCAATCAGTTTGAAAAAATTTGCATTGTTGCGCAAACGACGTGTTCAGTGCAAAAATTTAACGATTTTTTAGATAATTTTAAAAAAAATTATCATAAAACGTTTGATATTTTCAAAACAATTTGTTATACTACAATGGAGCGTCAGCAAGAGGCTGAAAAATTAAGTAAAGATTGCGACCTTATGGTGGTTATCGGCGGTGCGAAATCAAGCAACACTAAAAAATTGTTTGATATCTGCTCTAAAAATTGTAAGAGAGTTATTTTGCTTAATGAAGACTCAAAGTTGGATGCGCAAAAATTGATAAATTTTAAAAAGGTAGGGATCATTTCAGGGGCGTCAACGCCGATTGAAAGATCACAGGAGGTTTTCTCAAAGATGCAAGAAGTTACTGAAGTTAAGGCTATGAACGAAATGGAAGAAGCAGTTGCCAAACTCGATAGCGCTCAAACAAAATTTAGAAAGGGGCAAAGGGTTGTTGCAACTATCTCGTCTGCTACAGATGAAGGCCTTGCTTTATACATTAACAACACTAAAAAAGAAATCCTTTTGCCTAAAGAAGAATTAAGTTGTGAAGTTTATAACAAAGCCGATTTCGCTGCTAAAATCGGTGAAGAGATTGAAGTTATGATTATCGCTCTCAATCCTGTTCAACTTTCTCAAAAAGCAATCGTTAAACTTGCTGAAGAAGAAAAGGAAATTGAAGAGATTAAAAATGGTAAGATTTTCTCCGTTACAATCGACGGAACTAACAAGGGCGGTTTAACTGCTAAATTTGGTTCTTACGGAGTTTTCATTCCTTCTTCTCAAATTAGAATTGGTTTTGTTAAGGAGCTCGATAAATACGTTGGTAAAACTTTAAGAGTTAAGGCTGAAAAAGTTGAATCTCAAGAAAGAAGAAAACAAATCGTTGCTTCTCAAAGAGTTATTTTAGAAGCTGAAAAGGCAGAAAGAGAGGCTGCTCAATTAGCAAAAGAAGAAGCGTTCTTCTCTCAAGTTTCTGTTGGCGACGTTGTTAGGGGAACTGTTGTTAGATTTGCAGCTTTCGGTGCTTTCGTAGAAGTTGGTGGATTTGACTGTCTTGCTCACGTTTCTGACCTTTCTTGGACTGGTGTTAAAAACCCTGCTGACGTTTTAGAAATCGGCAAGGAATACGATTTCAAGGTATTAAAAGCAGATAGAGAAACAAAGAAAGTTTCTATTGGTTATAAGCAACTTCAACTCCGCCCATGGGATAACGTTCCTACTAAATATTCTGTTGGCGACGTTGTTGAAGGTAAAATCGTTCGTATTGTTGACTTTGGTGTGTTCGTAGAAATTGAAGCAGGTGTTGATGGTTTAGTTCACATTTCTCAAATTTCACACGAATGGCTCGAAAAGCCAACTGAAGGCTTAAAGATTGGCGATGCTGTTTCTGCTAAGATTATCGGCATTGACTATGATAAAGAAAAAATCACTTTATCAATTAAGGCTGCAACTCCAGCACCAGAAGGCGAAAAGAAACCAAGAAAAGAAAAGGTTGATAACGCTGAAGGCGAAGAAAAGCCAAGAAGAAAAGCAAAGCGCGAAAAACCAGCAGATGACGATGGTTCTATCCACGAATGGAAAGACGGCGACTTTGGTGGCGTATCAATCGCTGAACTTTTAAACAAAAACTAAAACAAAAAAATCGGCTCAAAAATGAGTCGATTTTTAAATTGCTAGAATAAAATAATAAAGAACAAGGAAATGGCAAGCCACTAAAGCTTGCCATCCTTATCTTTGGTAAAATTGAATTATCTATCAAAGATAATTGCAAAAACTAAAACTAAATTTTATCTTAAAAATTCTTATCAATCTATTAAAAAATCAATCTCTTTTTCTTCTATTTAGCTCGCTTTTGCTAATAATAGAGTTTGCAAAAAGACTAATTTTATGCGTCAAATTTAAAAAATTTTTGAAATTTTTTCTAGAAAAGAAAGTTTAAAAAAAATCATAAAATAAATTTAATTTTTTTTGATATTTTCTAAAAAAATACTTGACATAATACGAGATTTATTATATTATTGATTAGCATTGTGAAAAAATTCTTCGGGGTGTAGCGCAGTTGGTAGCGCACGTGGTTTGGGACCATGGGGTCGGGAGTTCGAGTCTCTTCACCCCGACCAAATTTTTTCGGGCCTTTAGCTCAGTTGGTTAGAGCGGTCGGCTCATAACCGATTGGTCCGCGGTTCGAGTCCGTGAAGGCCCACCAAGATTGTACGGCCCGGTAGTTCAGTTGGTTAGAATGCCAGCCTGTCACGCTGGAGGTCAGGGGTTCGAGCCCCCTTCAGGTCGCCAATTTTTTATTTCCCTGCTTGGCCGATAAGCCAGGCACTTTGCCTCGGTAGCTCAGTCGGTAGAGCAGGGGACTGAAAATCCCCGTGTCGGTGGTTCGATTCCGCCCCGAGGCACCATTTTTTATATCGGAATCCTCGAAAGCGCTGGCGTAGCTCAATTGGCAGAGCAGCTGACTTGTAATCAGCAGGTTGAGGGTTCGATTCCTTTCACCAGCTCCATTTTTTAAGGAAGAGTTCCAGAGTGGCCAAATGGGGCAGACTGTAAATCTGTTGTCGCTGACTTCGTTG
>JAZSJZ010000005.1:0-274503 GCA_045534575.1 Christensenellaceae bacterium | reverse complement strand
CGTATTAACCTTTTACTAATCTTTCGATTAGCTCGTTTTTTCTTTAATTGCCTTTCTGTACTTTGTTCTTGATAACTTTCGTTATCTCGTCTAAATTTACTATGTAGTTGTCAATCTTCATTTAAGTAGCAACCGCTACTTTTTCGTCGCTAGTTTTTGCGACAGCCTATACATAATATCATTATATACTTTTTAAGTCAAGCAAATTTCAATAAATTTAAAAACTTTTTTTCAACTTTTTTAAGTTTATTTTAGCCCTTTAAAATAAAGGAAAAAGCCTTTGAAAGTTTAGCAATAGCCTCGTTAGCTGATAATACGTCTTTTGCGTAAACTGAATAATAAATTTTAAGTTTTGGCTCGGTTCCACTTGGTCTTAAGCAAACAAAACCACCCGTTTCAAGCTCGAAATATAAGCAGTTGAGTTTAGAAAACTCTAACTTTTCTTGCTTTCCGTCTATCGTTGTTCTAACGCCCGTTTCATAGTTTCTAACGGCTAGAACGTTAAATTCGTCAATCTTATCGATTTTCTTTTGGCTAACGGCTAAAACCGCAGAATTCATTTCCGCCATAGCGTTCAAACCGCTAAAAGCAATGCTTTCTGTTTTATCAACGCAGTAGCCGTGTTTTTGATAAATTCCTTCTAAAACGTCGAAAACGGAAATGTTTTTATCGTTATAGTAGCAAACGAGTTCAGCAAAAAGCATTGAAGCAACGACAGCGTCTTTATCGCGCGCGTGCGTGCCTCTTAAGTAGCCACAACTTTCTTCGAAGCCGAAAACGAAAGTTCCCTTTCCACTCTCTTCCGCCTCTTTAATCTTTTCACCGATAAATTTAAACCCAACGGGAACGTCTTTTAGTTCAACGCCAAAACTTTTTGCAACAGCAGACGCGAGCCCCGTTGATACAAAACTTTTAACGGCAAAAGAATCATCGGTCAGTCTTCCGTCTTGTTTTAAGCGAGTTAAAACATAATTTAATAGAAGAACGCCAACTTGGTTACCGGTAAGTGCAGTAAACTCGCCAGACTTATTTCTTATTGCAACGCCTAGTCTATCACAATCGGGATCAGTGCCAAAAACAACGTCGGCTTGAATTTTATTAGCAAGTTCAATACCCATTGAAAGCGTTTCTTTAAACTCAGGGTTTGGAACTTCAACCGTAGAAAATTCAGTGTCTGGCTTGGTTTGAGTCTCAACGATAGTCGCCTTAATTCCAAGTTTTTTCAAAACGGTGGTAACTGGAACAAAGCCTGTGCCGTGGATAGGCGTGTAAACAAGTTTAATCTTGCCACCTTGACGCTTAATTGCGTCTTTAGATAAGCAAAGTTTTAAAAGTTCATCATAGTATTTTTTCTCAAAAGCAGAGCCTAGAACGACAGCGCCGTGCTTTTTTGCCATCTTCACAGACGGAATTGAAACAGATTTTACCGAGAAATAATCGGTGATAGAATCAATATATTTAACGACTTCAGCCGTAGCCTCGGGCGACATTTGAGCCCCGTCGCTTCCGTAAACCTTGTAGCCGTTATATTCTTTAGGGTTGTGGCTAGCCGTAATCATAATACCAGCCGTGCAATTAAGCGCGCGAACGGCATAGCTTAGCATAGGAACTGGCCTTCCCTCGCCGTAAATATAAACTTTAATGCCGTTTTCAATAAGAACGCCGGCAGATGCTAGAGCAAACTCCTCGCTTTTTCTTCTGGTATCGTAAGAGATAGCAACGCCCTTTTGCATTGCAACCTTTCCCAAACTCTTAATATATTCACAAAGCCCTTGCGTTGCCCTTTTAACGGTATAAACGTTCATCATATTCGTGCCCATACCGATAAGCCCACGCATACCCGCAGTTCCGAACTTTAGCGATGCGCCAAAACGATATTCAATCTCTTTGAGATTGCTACGAATTTCTTCGAGTTCTCTAACGCCGTCCGATGAAAGGCGCGTATTTTTTAACCAGTTTTCATAAGCGATTTTATAACTCATAAACAACAACCTTTAAAATAAAATTTTTTGAAGTTATATTATTATATAATATGAATACAAATTTGTCAAGAATTTTTTAATTTTGCAAGAACGCCGATAGATTTTTATAGAAAATATCGTCGATTATCTCGTTTTTTACGCCCAAATTCTCAAGTTTATATCTTAAAACGTTTTCAAACCCGTAATCATTAAAGCCTTGAGGGAAATCTTCGCAACCGAAAAAATCTGTGCCGAGCGCCAAGTTATTTGACGAAAAATTATCTAAAAAATAGCAGATATGCCTTAAAACGCTATCAATACTTGCGCCATTTTCATCCAAAAACTCGCTATAAAAAGTTAAGCCAACAATTCCGCCCTTCTCAATAATTAGTTTAATTTGTTCGCCCGATAAATTTCTTTTATGCTCCCTAACCTTGCTAAAACAAGCGTGCGAGCAGACAACCGTATCGGCAATTTCTATCGCTTCGAAAAAACTTTTTCTACAAAGATGAGCAAGGTCAACGGCAATTTTTCTTTGGTTTAAAAGATTTATAACGTCTTTTCCGCGACTAGTTAGTGGAAGGTTCGAGCCCACTCCGCCACCCAAAAGATTTTCGCCGTTCCACGTTAAGGTAACGTATTTTGGCATAAAAGACAAAAGTCTCTCTAAAAGAGAGAACTTCACGTCGTAAGAGAAATCTTCATAGGCTAAGAATAGGTTTTCGGCTTTGTTTTTAAAAAAGAACTCAGCAAGACGCAAAGTCTTATAATATGAATTCTTTCCCTTAAAAATCGCCGAAACGATTAAATTCTGCGAATTTTTATAGCCTTTTAGAATTTTTTCAAAGTTTTTAGCCGTTAAATAGTCATTATGAAAATCAGCAACCATTAAAGCACCCCAAAAACAATATGCCAAAATGATTACTGATTATAACTTATTTATTGAATTTTATAATTAAACTTTTATTAAGCCTTAATCGGGTCAGGGTAAATTTCGCCAAAAGTTTCAACGCTAACTTCGAGCATAACAACGTCAGTCAAAGGTTTATCGCCATAAGCGGTTTGAACGTTTGCTATCTTATCGATAACGTCAAAACCTTCTATGGTTTTACCAAAACTAGCATATTCGCCGTCAAGATAAGGATAATCTACGTGCATAATAAAAAATTGCGAGCCTGCGCTGTTAGGGTGCATTGCTCTAGCCATAGAGATAACGCCACGCTCGTGCTTTAACTCGTTTTTAAAGCCGTTCATAGAAAACTCGCCTTTTATGGTATAGCCGGGACCGCCCGTGCCGTTTCCCTTAGGGTCGCCACCTTGCAACATAAAGTTTTTGATAACTCTATGGAAAATTAAGCCGTTATAGAAACCTTTTTTAACGAGCGAAATAAAATTGTTAACGGTGTTAGGCGCAATATCAGGGTAAAGCTCGACCTTAATTTCGCCAAGCGTGGTTTTAAAAGTTACGATAGGTTTTTTCATACTAGTTCTCCTCAAATTTAACGCACTCAACACCAGATTCTTTGAAAATTTCTAACGAGAAATCGTCTGGATAGCCTTCGGCGTAAATAACCTTCTTTATTCCTGCGTTTATTATCATTCTGCAACAGATAGTGCAAGGCTGATGCGTGCAGTAAAGCGTTGCGCCCTCTAGCGAAATGCCTAACTTCGCCGCTTGACAAATTGCATTTTGCTCAGCGTGAACGGCATAGCACATTTCTTGGCGAGTTCCGCTTGCAATGTTTAACTTTCTCCTCAAACACTCGCCCCTTTCAACACAACTTTTAACGCCAGACGGTGCGCCGTTATAGCCAGTGGTTAAAACACGTTTATTTTTAACGATAACTGCGCCGACGTGCCTATTTTGTTGATAGCAACTAGACCACGAACCAACTACCTTTGCCATTTCTATAAAACGCTTATCCCATTTATCCATAAAACACCTCTTATTCCTTGTTTTAGTTATTTTACCACAAACGTTATCTTTTTGCAATAGAAAAACAAAATTAAAAATCACATTTTAAAACTTTAGCGCTCAAATTTTACGCCACATAAAAAATTAACCAAACCTTACCGAAAATTTAACCATAATAAGACAATTTTTTCATATTTTGCTTTCATATTCCGTTGACAAGCGCATATAATATGATTATAATTGATATTAGCAATCTTTTAACGAGAGTGCTAAAACTTAAAAATATTATTCTTGGAGGAATAAAAATGAAGATAAAACCTTTATTTGATAAGGTAGTTGTTGAACAAACTAGCAAAGAAGAGACCACAAAGAGCGGTTTCATTTTACCTTCTGCCGCACAAGAAAAGCAACAAACGGCAAAAGTTGTTGCGGTTGGTCCTGGCGGAATTATCGACGGAAAAGAAATCACGATGCAAGTTAAGGTTGGAGACGTTGTTCTCTACTCTAAATTTGCAGGAAGTGATTTTAAGGTTGACGGAAAGGAATTCACAATCATCCGCCAAAGCGATATTTTGGCAATCGTAGAATAAAATTAAAGGAGTTAATTTATGGCTAAACAAATTAAAACTGGCGAAGAAGCAAGAAAAGCGCTTGAAAATGGCGTAAATACGCTTGCTAACACCGTAAAAATCACACTTGGACCTAAGGGCAGAAACGTAGTTCTCGATAAGAAATACGGCGCGCCTTTAATCACTAACGACGGCGTTACTATCGCAAAAGAAATCGAACTTGAAGACCCGTTTGAAAATATGGGTGCTCAACTTGTTAAAGAAGTTTCCACAAAAACTAACGACGTTGCCGGCGACGGAACGACAACTGCTGTAGTTCTTGCTCAAGCAATGATTAGAGAAGGCTTGAAAAACCTTGCTGCGGGCGCAAACCCTATCATTTTAAAGAAAGGTATTATGAAAGCCGTTTTAGTTGCAGTTGAGGCATTGAAAGATGCTTCTAAAACTGTTGACGGTAAAAAATCTATCGCGCAAGTTGCCTCTATTTCCGCTGGCGACGATGAAATTGGCGCGTTAATTTCAGACGCAATGGAAAAAGTTGGTAAAGACGGCGTTATCACTATTCAAGAAAGCAAAACAATGAAAACCGAACTCACCACCGTTGACGGTATGCAATTCGACCGTGGCTATGCTTCGGCTTATATGGTTACCAACACCGATAAAATGGAAGCCGTTCTTGATTCGCCTGCAATTTTAATCACCGATAGAAAAATTTCTTCTATCCAAGAGATTTTACCTGTTATTGAGCCTATCGCCCAACAAGGTATGAAACTTTTAATCATCGCTGAAGAAGTTGAAGGTGATGCGCTTGCCGCGCTTGTTGTTAACAAATTAAAAGGCGTGTTCAACTGCGTAGCAGTTAAAGCACCGGGCTTTGGTGATAGAAGAAAAGCAATGCTTGAAGATATTGCTATTTTAACTGGCGGTCAAGTGCTATCTAGCGACCTTGGTATTGAGTTTAAAGATTTCACTATGGATATGCTAGGTCACGCCCTTCAAGTTAAGGTTGATAAAGATAACACAACCATCGTTGACGGCGCTGGCGATAGCGACGCTATTAAGGCAAGAATTATGGCTATCAAGTCGCAAATTGCTGAAACTTCTAGCGATTACGATAGAGAAAAACTTCAAGAACGCCTTGCTAAACTTGCTGGTGGCGTTGGCGTTATCAACGTTGGCGCTGCAACCGAAGTTGAAATGAAGGAAAAGAAATTAAGAATTGAAGACGCTCTTGCCGCAACTAGAGCAGCCGTTGAAGAAGGTATCGTTCCTGGCGGTGGCGTTGCCCTTCTTTCGACTATTCCTTCGTTAAAACGCCTTGCTTCAACGCTAAAAGGCGATGAAAAAACGGGCGCTGAAATCGTTATTCGCGCAATTGAAGAGCCTATTAGACAAATTGCTAAAAACGCAGGTCTTGACGGCTCGGTTATCGTTAACAAGATTATGACCGCAAAGAAAGCAAACTTTGGCTTTAACTTCTTAACTAACGAATATACCGATATGGTTGCAGACGGCATTATCGACCCAACCAAGGTTACCCGCTCTGCCCTTCAAAACTCAGCGTCTATCGCATCAACGCTTTTAACGACCGAAAGCATCGTAACCGATATTCCCGAGCCAGAACCACCAATGCCACAAGGCGGTGGAATGGGCGGAATGTATTAAGCCTAAAACACGTTAAATAAACAAAAAGCACTCTCTCGAGTGCTTTTTTTGTGTGAATTTATAAATTTTTCTTTTATTTTAAAGAATTTCAAATTTATTGTTCGTTTATCAAATTATAATATTTTTTCATTTGGAAGGCGTCGTCGGCTTGGGTGCCGTTGGATTCGCAAACGATATATGGGTTTAATTTCAAACTCGATATCGCTTCAATGAACGGCTCGAACGAAGGACCAAACTCGGTATCTTCAAAGGTTAAATGCTTAATCTCGCCTTTTGCCGAATATTGAATTTTTGAAAAATGCACGTGCATTTTATCTACCTTTTCAAAGCCTAAATGCTCTATCATATATTCGATGCGTTGAATATAGTCGCTAGCCGTTTTTAAACTGCCTTGCTCGCGCGCGTTAAGATGACCAAAATCGACGCACGGGTAATAAAACGGAGCAACTTTGCAAAACTCAACGACTTCTTCAAGCGTGCCAATTTGCGCTATTTTTCCCATAGTTTCGGGGCAGAACTTAACGTTTTGCAAGCCACCGTCGTAAATTATATCGGCTAAAATCTTAATTCTATCGAGCGTTCGAGAAAAAGCAACCGCTCTATCTTCTTTGCCTTGGCTTGCGGGATGAAAAACAACCCTATTTGCGCCCATTAAAATGCCTTTTACGGCAGAATCGGTGATATAGTTAAAAGAATTTAGGCATTTTTGCTCATCGGGCGTGGCTAAATTAACAAAATATGGCGCGTGCACGCTAATTTCAATGCCTTCTTCTTGAAAGGCTTTTCCTATTGATTGAGCCTTTAAAGAAGATAAATTAACACCTCTTCCAAACGAATATTCAAAGCAATCTAGCCCGTTATCTTTCACCCATTTTGCCATTTGCTCGGTTGAGGTAAAACCTTCTTCGTGAAATCTCAATGGCGCGCCACTTGGTCCAAATTTAATCATAACAACTTTCAATATCCTTCTTAACTTGCTCGCACAGTTCGTTTTTTGAAGAAAATTTAACGTTTTCTCTAATAAAACGAATAAACTCAACTAAAATTTCTTTACCGTAAGCGTTACCCGAAAAGCCTAAAATATGCGTTTCTAGCAAAACTTTTTTGCAATCGAACGTTTTTGCTTCGCCAAAGTTTGAAACGCTTTTATAAATTTTTCCGTCAACACTAGTTCTCGTTTGGTAAACGCCGTGCTTTAGCTGCACTTTTTGGCTAGAAATTTTAACGTTTGCCGTTGGAAAATTTAAAGTTTTTCCAAGCCCTCTGCCCTTTTCAACCTTGCCTAAAACAAAATAATTCGAGCCTAAAAGTTCGTTGGCTTTTTCAATTTCACCACCGACTAAATAACGCCGAATTTTCGTTGAAGAAATTTTCTCACCATTTAGCATTTTCAACGGCAAAACTTTTAATAAAATATCGTTTTGTTTGCAAAAATCATTTAGAGTTTCAACGCTTCCTAATCTATTATAACCAAAGCGATAATCATCGCCACAAATTATTGCTTTTGGGTTAAAATTCTCTTTTAATAATGCTAAAAAATCACTTGCCGAAATTTCGAAAAACTCTTTATCGGGCTTAGCAAAAATAAGCCTTTCAACGCTATTTTTTTGCGCTTTAAGAAGCGTTTCTTCTTTAGAAAAAATAGAAAGCCCATCGTTTGTTGGAAGGATTGAAAAAATTGCAACTTCCGCGCTTTTAAACGTATTTTTTTTAATGTTTTTCGCCTCGTTTAAAAGTTCCAAATGACCAAGGTGCAACCCGTCGAATCGACCAAGGCAAATTATTGTATCATTTGAAGTTTTTTCGAAAATTTCGCTTATTTTCATAAATCCCTTACGTATGCTTTCATTTTCAAAATTTTATCTTTAATTTCGCCAACGCCCACGAACGATTGAGCGTTATAAACTCTATAAAGCCCGTTTTCTATTTCAAACTCATCATAGAGCCCGTCTAAAACGCGCTTAAACTCTAACGCGCTAAGTTTAAGCATAGGAAAATCTAAGACTTTATCTGGCGAAATTAATAAATCACAAGCATTATCTTTTTCTAAAAATTCTTCAAGAGAAACTGCGTTTTCTTTAACGAAAAAGCCACTTTTTATTCTATCTAAACTCGTCATAGTGGCAAAACAGCCAAGTTCGGTTGCGATATCTCTAGCGATTGAGCGAATATAAGTTCCGCCCTTGCAATCTATCTTAAACTTAAACTCAGTTTGCGATAATTGTTCCAAAATTTCAATGCTTTCAATACAAACTGTTTTAGGTTCTAACTCAACCACAACGCCTTTTCTTGCTAGTTTATAACTTCTGCTTCCGTTTACGCATTTTGCAGAAAAAACGGGTGGAATTTGCGGAATTTCGCCTATAAACTTTGGAATAACGCTTAAAATATCTTGCTTGGTTGGTATAACTTTTGAAAAGTTAATAGGCTCGCCTTCGCTATCTAGTGTTAAAGTATCGTGAGAGAAATCAAAGGTTGCAACGTAGGTTTTTTCTTTATCTAAAAGATAATCAAAAAGCCTTGTCGCTTGCCCTAAGCCAACGGGTAAAACTCCCGAAGCAAGCGGGTCTAAAGTGCCCATATGCCCGCATTTTACTTTGAGTTTTTTCTTTACTTTGTTAACCAAAAAGCAAGAAGTATCTCCCACCTTTTTGTCAAAATTTATAAAGCCTAACATTCTAAATAATTACCTACCGTGAACGCAATTTTATCGATAACGTCTTCTAAAAAGCCGTGAATCATAAGCCCAGCGGCTTTTTCGTGCCCACCACCGCCAAACACGGAGGCAATCTCTCTTGCGCTCGATTTTTTGCTTCTTAAGCTTAGTTTATAGCAATTTGGTGAATGCTCGTAAACCGAAACGCCAACGTCAACGCTCTCAACCTGCATTAAAAACTCACAAGTTCCGTCCGTGTGCGACTTGTTCAAGCCGTATTTTTTCAAAATATCTTGAGAAAGAACGACAAGCGCCATCTTATTATCGTGGAAAAATCTTGCCTTAGACATAATTTCGGCGTGCATAAGGAGCCAATTTTTAGGGTTTGCTTTATACATTGAGTTGTAGATTGCAACGGTATCAATTTCATATTCCATGCACTTTGACGCAAACGAAAAGGCATCCTTATCGGTGTTAGAGTGCGCGAAATTGCCCGTATCGGTCATAAGCCCAAGATAATAGTAGGTAGCAAGCGTTTTATCAGTTTTTACGCCAAGAGCTTCAATAAGGTCGGCAATAAGCATAGTGCAAGAAGCGCAATCTTTAACAAAATAACTCTTTGCATATTTAGAATTTGTGATGTGGTGGTCTATGCAAAAAGTCTTTTTCTGCCTAGCAAAAATCTCGTAAGGCAAGCCTACTTGCGTTTCGCTAGCGCAATCAACTGCAATATAGCCGTCATATGGCTTTGTAGCATTTTGCAAAACCTTAGAATACATGCCCGTTTTTAAGAACTTATCGGGAACTTGGTCGGGGCAGATAATATCGCTTGAAATTCCAAGTTTTTTTAGCGCATATTGCAAAGAAAAAGCGCACGATAAAGTGTCGCCGTCTGGGTTCTGGTGGCAAAATATCAATGCGCTTGTTAACGTTTTAATTTGTTTTGCGATTTCAATTATCGTCATTGTTTTCTCCGTAAGTAAAACTACTGATGATTTTATCAATTCTGTCGCCGTATTCAGCGGAAGTATCTTTTAAGAAATGAAGTTTAGGAACTGTTCTAATTCTCATTTCTTTAGATAAAATTTTTCTTATTTCTCCGCTAGACGATTGAATTGCTGAAAAGGTTCTATCCGCCAAAGCATTGCTAGATGAAAAAACGCTCACGTAAACGTTTGCGTTTTCCAAATCACTAGTAACTTCCACGGAAGATATTGAAAACATTTCGCTAATTTCAGGGTTTTTGAGCCTTAGCGTTATGATTTCATAAATTATCTTTTGAAATTCCTTTTCAAGCCTTTTTTCTCGTTTTTCTTTCATTTTAGTCCTTTTTCTCTTCTACGATATAGCACTCGATAAAGTCGCCCACTTTAATATCGTTAAAGTTTTCGATAGACATACCGCACTCGAAGCCTTGGCTAACTTCCTTAACGTCGTCTTTGAAGCGCTTAAGCTGTAAAACATTGCCTTCGCAAATCATAACGTCTTCACGGTAAATTCTAAGCTTTGCGTTTCTAGAAATCTTTCCGTCAACAACGTAGCAACCGGCAACGGTGCCAACGCTTGAAATCTTGAACGTTTCTCTAACCTCTGCCTTGCCAAGATAAATATCTTCAAACTTAGGCGCGAGCATACCTTTCATAGCCTTCTTAATATCTTCGATTGCCTCGTAGATAATTCTATAAAGCTTAATATCAATTTTTGACCTTTCAGCAAGCGCTTTTGCCTTTGCGTCAGGACGAACGTTAAAGCCGATAATAATCGAGTTAGAAGAATCGGCAAGCATAACGTCGGTTTCGTTTATTGCGCCAACAGCCGAGTGAACAACGTGGATTTTAACTTCGTCGTTCGAAAGTTCCGTTAGCGATTGTTTTACGGCTTCAACCGAGCCTTGAACGTCGCCTTTAATGATAATATTAAGGTTAGTTAGGCTACCACCGCTAATTTTAGAGAATAATTCGTCCAATGTAACCTTTTCGCTACGGCGAATCATCTCTTCTCTTTCTTTATTCTTACGCTCTGCTGCAACGAGTTTAGAGAGTTTTTCTTGTTCAACGGCGTAAATCATATCGCCGGCGTTTGGAACTTCTTCAAGACCGATAATAGAAACGGCAATAGATGGCCCAGCCTCTTTAACCATTCTTCCCTTATCGTCAAACATACCTCTAACCTTACCGGTAGAAGTGCCCGCAACGATATAGTCGCCTTGCTTGAGCGTTCCGTTTTGAACGAGGATTGATGCAACAGGGCCTTTACCCTTATCGAGTTTTGCTTCAATAACAATACCCTTTGCCTTTGACTGAGGGTTTGCTTTAAGTTCGCGCATTTCCGCAACGAGAAGGATTGTGTCTAACAACTTGTCAACGCCTTCGCCTGTTTTTGCAGAAACGGGAACCATGATAACGTCGCCACCCCATTCTTCAACTAAAATATCTCTTTCGGATAGTTGTTGACGAACTCTATCGATGTTAGATTGTGGCTTATCAATTTTATTTGCTGCGATAATGATTGAAACGTCAGCGGCTTTTGCGTGGTTAATGGCTTCAACCGTTTGTGGCATAATACCGTCATCCGCAGCGATAACGATAACGGCAATATCGGTTGCTTGCGCGCCACGCGCTCTCATTGAAGTGAACGCTGCGTGCCCCGGCGTATCAATAAAGGTGATTGCGCTGTTTCTAACGTTAACAGAATAAGCACCGATGTGTTGGGTAATACCGCCTGCTTCGCCTTCGGTTACCTTAGTTGAACGAATATAGTCTAAAAGCGAGGTTTTACCGTGGTCAACGTGCCCCATAACGGTTACGATTGGCGGACGGGTTACGTATTTAGTTGGATCGTCAGCGCCTTCGTTAAATACGTCGCTTAAAACGTCTTCAGCGGTTTTTTCAAGTTTAAGTTCAAGTTCGATTCCAAGCCCTGCTGAAATATAAGCAGCGGTATCGAAATCGATAGAATCGTTAATGGTCTTTATGATGCCTTCTTTAAATAAAAGTTTAGAAATTTCTACGGCGGAAACACCAATCTTTTCGCTTAGTTCTTTTAAAGGAATAATCTCTTTGGAGATTACAGCCTTTTCAATCTTAATTCTTTGTTCTTGGGCTTCGGCTTTGTTCTTTTTGTTTCTAACCTTTCTATAGCCAGTCTTGTTCTCGTCGAAATCGTCGATAGAAACTTGACCTTTCATTGCGCTCTTTTTATTGATAACGCGCTTATCGTCGTAACTCTTGCCGTCGTTTTTCTTCTTGAAACCGCCCTTGTTATTGTCCTTAGGAATATAAGCAATTTCTTGAGGCGCAGTTTGTGGGCGTTGAGGACGACGCTCTTGCGCTCCCGCTTGGCTTTTGTTATTATCTTGGCGTTTTTGCCCGCCTTGAGCGCCCTTGTTTTCTTGCCTATTTTGCGACTTATCTCTTCCCGGATACATTACGCCAACAACACCCTTAGGGCGTTCTGGTCTTTGAGGAAGGTCAGCCTTTTTAACGATTTTAATGCCCGTATCTTTAGGCACGAATTCTTTAACTTGAGGGGCTTCAGCCTTTTCAGTTTTTTCAACTTTTTCTTCTTTTTCAGGCTTAGTTTCCTTAATAACCTCAACTTTTTCAGCCTCAAGTTTAACTTCTTTTTCGGCTTTTTCTACTTTTTCTGGTTGTTCGTCGGCTTTTTCGGCTTGTTTTGCCGATTTTTTGGTAGGCTTTTGAGTGATAGGCTCTTCCTTTCTATCACTAATAGCGTTAACCGCCTCATTTTCAGTTTGTGAAGAATCCTTCGCGATATTCTCTAATTCGCGTTGTTTCTTCAAATTGCCTTCTTTTGTTGAAAGCATTTTCGTAACGTCAACCACCGATTGGCGCGCTGATTTTACGTTTGATAATAATTCAGCTAAACTGTCAGCAGATTCTCTCAATTTTTTAATATAAACGTTAGTTGCTTCCTTTTTTTCTGCCATTATTATTAAGCCTCCCAAATAACGAATTTCTCGTTAAGATTATTTAATATTGCCGATGCAAGTGAATTATCGCAAATTGCGCATACCTTGCAGTTTTGTTTGTTGAAGATATCTTCAAGTTTATATTCTTTGCTAACAACTAACTTAGAAAAATGCTTTTTTGCAAGTTTTTGAGCATCTTTTTTAGTGTTATCGCTAGCAGTTTCACACACGATAATAAGCGGGATTTTACCCTTAGTCATTTCAATCGTGTTGACGCCGGTTTTTGCTTTTCTTGCTTTAATCGCAAAGCCGATATAAGATAATATTTTGTCAGGCATAACCTCTCCAAAATAGTTTTTGTTAAAATTTTGATAAATTTTATTAGTTGTTTTTCAAATATTCTAAAATTTCTTGATAAAACTCAATAGGCACGGCTGTTTTAAAACTTTTATCAAGCCCACGAGATTTAACGAGTTTTTTAGCGCAAGCCTCGTCTTTGCAAATATATGCGCCACGCCCGTTCTTTTTGCCCGTTTCGTCGATATAAAAGCCGTCAGCCGTTTTGACAACCCTTAGCATTGAGTTTTTTTCGAGTTTTTTTCTGCAACACACGCAAGTGCGTTCGGGAATATGCTTTTCTTGCATAATTATTCCTCTTCAGTTTGTGGAATAAACCCATCCTCAAGTTGCGCTCTTGACGCGCTCTTAACGTCAATCTTCCAGCCTGTAAGTTTAGCGGCAAGGCGCGCGTTTTGACCATCTCTACCAATGGCTAAAGATAGTTTATCGTCTGGAACGACAACTCTTGCAACCTTTTCGCCTTCAATTGCAGAAACTTTCAATACCTTTGCTGGCGATAACGACTTTGCAATATATTCAAGCGGATCTTCACTCCATAAAATGATATCAATCTTTTCGCCGTTAAGTTCGCTAACAACAGCGTTTACTCTAGCGCCTCTTAAACCAACGCAAGCGCCAACAGGGTCGATTGTTGGGTCGTTAGAATAAATTGCGATTTTAGTTCTTTGACCGGGATCGCGTGATACGGCTTTTATTTCAATAATGCCTTGCTTAATTTCAGGCACTTCGTTTTCAAACAAACGTCTAACAAGCCCTTGAGAAGTTCTAGAAACTAAAACTTGGGCGTTTCTGCCGTTGTTTCTAACCTTCTTAACGTAAACCTTGATTTTGCTGTTTACCGTATAAGTTTCGGTTGGAACTTGGTCTTGTGGAAGCATAATACCTTCAATTTGACCGCCACCGATTTCAACGTAAACGTTGTTATTTTCAATACGGCGAATTATGCAGTTTTGAATTTCGTTTTCTTTATCTTCAAACTCAGCGATAGTGCTATCACGCTCAGCCTCGCGAAGTTTTTGCGTAACGACTTGTTTTGCCGTTTGAGCGGCAATTCTACCGAATTTTAAAGGAGCGAATTCCTTTTCAAAGGTATCGCCAAGCTTATAAGATTTCTTGAAAGTGCGAGCCTCTTCAAGACTAATTTCAGTGGTTGGGTCGCTAACTTCCGCAACGACGGTTTTAACGATATAGTATTTAGCGTTAAACTTTTCTTCGTTAATTTTAATTTTAACGTTTGCAACGGTATCGCCCGTGTGTTTTCTATAAGCGGAAACTAAAGCGTTTTGCAACGTTTCAATCAAAAGTTCCTTGCTTATGCCTTTTTCTCTTTCAAGATCTTCAATAGCTAAAAAGAAATCTTCTTTTCCCATGATATCCTCCAAAACGGCTTTTCTTTGCCGTAAACTGTTAAATTTGGTAAATAAATTTATCTAAACTACTCGAACTTGATTGCTTTATTGATTTTAGCAATACGATTAAGTTCAAGTTTCATTTCTTCTTTTTTGGTTTTTACGACGATATTCTTGCCGTCGTAAGATACAAGTTCGCCCTCTATAAACTTCTCGCCCTTAATCGGCGCGTAAAGTTTAATCTCAACCTCTTTGCCGATATTTCGTTCAAAATCTCTATCGGTTTTAAAGGCTCTATCTAACCCCGGGCTTGAAACGTTTAAGGTATAGGGCGCGTCAAAAGACGGGTCAAAATCGTCTAGCGGGTCGTTTATTGCGTTATGGAAACGCTCTAAAGTGTCAAGGTCAACCCCAGTTTCGGTTTCGATAAAAACGGTTAGCGTTGGTTCTTTGCCTATTTTTACTTCAACGTCAACAATTTCAACGCCTTCTCTATCTGCAAAGGCTTGCAAAAATTCTTTAATTTCGCTAACTGGTTTGAACTGCATTTCCGCCCCCGATATAAAAATTTGAGAGTGGCGAGCCACTCTCAATCGTGAATTACTATTCAAGCAACTATATCTTACCACAAAACTTTTTGTTTTGCAAGCATTTATTTTATAAAAATAAATCTTTTTAGGCAAAATAGTTTAATTTTTATGGAAATTCTTTTCTAATTCTAATAAGTTCAATCAATAATTCCGCCGTGGCTTGAGCATCGGAGAGCGCTCTATGATGACGGAAAACTATTCCAAACTTATCACAAAGCGTGTTGAGTTTATAGTTCGCAACGCCAACAACCACTTCCCTTCCTAGCGCCAAAGTATCTAGAAGCGGATTATCAAAATCATAATCGAGCGGTCTTGACTGGTTTCTTAAAAACCTAGAGTCAAATTCGGCGTTGTGAGCAACTAAAGTTGCGCCGTAGCAAAATTTATAAAAATCAGCGCAAACGTCTTCAAAAAGCGGAGCGTCTTTTACCATTTCGTCATCTATGCCCGTTATTTCAACAACGTTTGCCGGAATATGCTTTTTAGGGTTTACTAGCGTTGAAAAACTTTCGCAAATAACGCCGTCTTTAATCTTAACAGCGCCAATTTCAGTTATTTTGTCATCAAGGTCAGTGCCAGTTGTTTCAAAGTCGAAAACGACGAATTCACGCCCAATAAACGCCTTAGGAATTTCTTTTTCAACCAAGAAATTATCTTGCGTTTCCATTTGCAAAGGTTTAGGCGAGATTAAGAAATATTCCTTAGGAACGGGTTTTTTAGGTCTTGGAACGGGAACGAAATTTTCAGGAAAAACACACAAATTCACGCTTAAAATGCGCAAATTTCGATATTCTCCTCGCATTTGATATTCGCACCTACAAATAATTGAAACGCCCTTATCGAGCTTTTTAGCCTTTGGAAGCTTATCTTTGTTAGGGAAAAGCATCCCAGACGCAGTGCCCGTTCTATCCGAAAAATCAATAATGAAATATTCTTTATCGTTCTTTGTCGTGCCACACTTAATATTTGAAATTACGCCTGCTAAATAAACTTCGCCGAGCATATCTTTGGTGTCGGCTATGTAAGTTGCGTGGTCAGTTAAATCGTCGTCAAAAAACTTAGTTACGTCGCTAACCTGAAGTTGCCTTCTAAAAAAGCCTGTAACTTCTCTAGTTTTTAATTTGAAAACGCTCTCGTCAACGGCTTCCTTGCCTCTATTTTTAAAGGTTATTTGAAATTCGTCAACGAACTTAGTTTTTAAATGCTCTAAAAGTTCAACGTCAACCTTTTTGTAAACGCAAAAATCATAGACCGTTGTTTCAAGACTTAACGTAATTGAAAAATCTTCGTTCTTCTTTTCAATATTAATGTCATCGGTTTTTACCCCCGAACACGCAATGTGATGCGTTTCTTGAAGGTATTTAACGACTGCGCTTTTAACGAACGAATCAACCGTAACTATTTTATTTATCTCAACTTTTACGCTCCTAAAACTTTGCGGAAGATAACTTTTAACAACTTTTGCAATATCTTCTTCCACTTCTTTTTCAACCGCAACGGGAGCAATAAAATTTAGCGTTATAGACATATCTTTTTTAGATAAAACTGCGCCGACGTATCTTAACTTTGTCGGCGCGCCGTAAACGCTATTTATTTTTGCTAAAAGTTCTTTATTCATACTAGCCTTCAATCGCCTTTTTGATTTCTTTAATGAACTCTTCTTCCGCCTCTTCCATTAAAACAGTGCGGAAAACTTCGCCCTTTTTAAAAATTACGCACTTTCCTTCGCCACCAGCAATGCCAAGGTCGCAATCTTTTGCTTCGCCAGGACCATTTACAACACAGCCCATAACAGCCACTTTTAACGGCTTTTTAATAGAAGAAGTTGCCTTTTCAACGGCTTTTGCTAAAGAAACGAGGTCGTAGCCCGTTCTTCCGCAAGTTGGGCAAGACACGATTTCAACAAAGTCGTTCTCTAGCCCTACGCTTCTTAAAATTCTTTTTGCGCTTAAAACCTCTTCAGTGATTGGAGCGGTTAAAGATACTCTTAGCGTATCGCCAATGCCGTCTAATAAAAGCGAGCCAATGCCAACGCTGTTTTTAACAACGCCCATATCTAAAGTGCCAGCCTCGGTTACGCCAAGGTGGAGCGGATAATCCGTCTTTTTTGAAAGATATCTATAGGTTTTAACCATTAGCGGAACTGAAGAGGCTTTTGCAGAAATTACGATATTTTCAACGCCGAATTTCTCTAGAATTTGAACCTTTTGCAATGCGCTTTCAGCAAGTGAAATTTCGTTCTTACCATATTTTTCGAGAAAGACCTTTTCAACGCTTCCAGTGTTTGAACCAACCCTAACTGCAACGCCATTTTCCTTTAAGGCTTTAGCAACGGCTTCAACCTTTTCGTCGCTACCTATGTTGCCGGGGTTTATGCGAATTTTATCAACGCCGTTTTCGATAGACAAAAGCGCAAGTTTATAGTCGAAATGAATATCGGCAACGAGGGGAATTGGAGAAAATTTCTTTATCTCTTTTATGGCAAAAGCATCAGCCTCGTCTTTTACGGCAACGCGAAAAATATCGCATCCAAGATCATAAACTTGCTCAATTTGTTTGATAATCTCTGCGATTTTAGCGGTTTTTATGTCTGCCATCGTTTGGATTTTAACACGCTCTCCGCCACCTATTATTTGGTTGCCTACGATAACTTTTTTACTCATTTTCGCCTTCGTTCATTTCATATAAAATTCTAAGCCCGTCTAGGGTTAGAGTTCTATCAATATGGTCAATGCAAGAAACTTCTTTTGCAATGGTATCGCCTAAGCCTCCCGTTACAACAACGATTGCGTCTTCTCTTTGAAGTTCTTTTTTGGTCTTTGAAACGATATATTCAACTAAGCCCGCAAAGCCGTATAAAAGCCCTGCTTGCATATTGGTTACGGTGTTCTTTGCGATAATGCTTTTTGGCATAGATAGTTCTATGTTAGGAAGTTTTGCCGTGCCGTTAACAAGGCTATCTAGCGAGCCTTTAATTCCCGGCGCTATTACGCCACCTAGAAGTTCGCCCTTTTCGCTAACGACGTTGAAGGTCGTTGCAGTGCCGAAGTCAATGCAAATAATAGGCGCTTTTCCGCCATACTTTTTAAAAGCGGAAACGGAATTAACTATTCTATCAGTTCCCACCTCTCTTGGGTTATCAACCTTAACGTTTAAACCCGTTTTAATCCCCGGTCCAACCAAAATAGGCTTTTTACCAAGGTAAAACTCGCACATATGCTCTAAAGTGTAGTTAAGCTGAGGAATTACCGACGACATTATTACGCCTTCAATTTCACTCTTTTTAATTTTGCAAGTTGCTAAAAGGTCTCTAACAACTATGCCGTATTCATCAGCCGTAGAACTTTTTTTCGAAGCAACTCTAAAACTTGCAACAAGTTCATCGCCCGAAAAAACGCCGTATTTTATATTAGTGTTACCAATATCTATAACAAAAATCATGTTTCTTACCTTCTAAAGTTCTTTTCTATTATGTTAGTAATACGCAAAATTGCAGGAGCAAAGATAAGATTAAACGCAAACTCAACAATAAAGTTGAACCCTGCACAGCCTATAACTAAAAAGTAAATTACAGTTTCACCTTCACCAACAAAGTTTGAGGAAAGCGTATCGCTCATTAACAATGCGCCAAGAATAAATAAACCCGTGTTGATAATTGGCGCTGAACCTGACGCAATAAAAGCCCCTACAGTCTTAACTTTTCCTTCTTTTTGCTTAAAAGCTTTATAAATCAAGCCCGAGCCAAACCCAGCAGCAGTCCCCTTTACCAAACAAAGTAATGAAGTTATTATTGGGTGGTCACTAAATAAAATAAACGTGAAACCATCTACGCCAACAATACCTTGTATTAAGACTATTAGACCAAAAACAAAGCCAAGCAAAGCACCAGCAAGCGGACCTAAAATCATCGCTCCTAAAACAATCGGCAAAAGCACAAAACTTAATTTAGTAACAGGGGTGATAGTAATAGCAGCGCCCGTTAGTTGCAGAACTAAAATCAGCGCAGTTAAAACCGCTAAATAAGCAATGTTTTTTGTATTAAAAAATGAATTTTTAATACCTCTGTTTGATAAACTTTCTTTCATATAAACCTCCAATCAGATTTCGCTATTGCGAATATCTGTTATAAAATTATACGATTTTAAAATTATACGATATTAAATTTTCTTCTCATATTATATAACTTTTAAACAAAATAATCAACAATTAAAAGCCCAAAATTAGTATGTAACAAATTTTATCGCCTAACCATACAATATATTGACGGCAGATAAGCCGAAAATTTTTGGAGGAAATTTTTATGATGAACTGCTTTAGCAATAACAATAATTGCTATTTATATCTTTTAATCATCGTTGCGCTCTTGTGTTGTGGCAACGTTTGCTCGATTTTCGATAAGATTTGCGAATGCTCTTACCTTATTCCTATCGTTTTAATTTTGTTATGCCTTTGCAAAAAAGATAAAGGCTATGGCAACTTTGGTTGCGGTTGCAAATAAGATATAATCTTTTAAAATTCTTACATAAAATCTTGAAAAAGGCTATCGCAAAATTTTGCGATAGCCAATTTTCGTTGAGAGTTTTTTATCTTTTAACTTAAAATTTAATAACCTAAAAATTCAACGCCTTTTAAAAGAACGTCGTTTAGAAGTTCATTCTTTAGCGAATAAAAAATCACCTTGCCTTGCCTTCTGGTTGACACCGCTCCCAAGTTTTTCAAAAGCCTAAGTTGATGGCTAACAGTAGTTTGATTTAACATAAGAACTTTTGAAATATCGGTAACGCACATCTCGCTAATGGCTAAAGCAGAGAGCATTTTTAGCCTAGTAACGTCGGAAAAGATTGAGAAAAATTTAACAAGTTCGCCTAGCATTTCTTCGCTAGGCACGTAATTTTCAACTAAGCCTTGAGTTCTTTTATCTAACAATAACAAATTCATAAACCACCTCTAAAATTTCGTAATTTTATTGTAATTTATATTTGTAATAGTTGTCAATTTGTTCATATATTCAAAAATTAGCGCATAATGATAACTAAAGTCGAATTATGCCGAAAGGCGTTAGAGGTTTAAAATGTCATCACAAAATATCGTTTTAATTGCGCTTTTGTTCCTATTATTTAGTTACGGCAACATATCATGCACGCAACTTTTGCTTCTTTTAGCACTTCTTTCCACCACTTATTGCTATTGCGATAACTACAATCAAAACACCTTCACAACCACTCAAACAACCACTACAACCTTATAATTATCACAAAAAAACGCCCTTTTTTCGGGCGTTTTTGCTTATTTTACTTTTAATTTTATAAAAATTTAGTTTTCTTCGGTTTCACCTTCGCCGTCATCGTCTTGAGAATCTTCGGCGTTCTTATTCTCTAAATAAATTTTAATAACGCTTTCAAACTTATCTAAAACCTCATCTTTGCCATACCTAGTTTCGGCGGAAGTTGCAATTATATCGCTTGCGCCAAGCGACAACTTTGAGGCAACGTATTTCGCTTGCTGTTTTACCTTTGTTTTTGCAATTTTATCTGCCTTCGTTGCAATAACGGTGAACGGCATAATGGTTGCATAAAGATATTTTATCATTGAAATATCGTCTTGAGTTGGGTCGTGGCGTATATCAACAAGCGCAAAAACGTGGCAAATATCGGTCAGCGCAAAAAAATCGTCTAAAGTTTTCGCCCACTTTTCTTTCTCGCCTTTAGATACCTTTGCATAGCCGTAACCGGGCAAATCGGCAAGAATAAACTCGCCGAAATCAAAATAGTTCACAAGCCTCGTTCTTCCCGGCGTGTTAGAAGTTTTCGCAAGTTTTTTCTGCCCAGCGAGCATATTTATTAGCGAACTTTTGCCTACGTTTGACTTTCCGCACACGCAAATAATAGGCTTTTCAGTTTGCAAAAAGCCCGATTTATCTGCTGCAGATTTTATAAACGTAGCGTTTGTTATTTTCATTTTAACCCCTTAATGCAATCTTGAAAACGTCTAGAGCGTTATCAACCGCGTGGAAAGTAAGTTTTTCACTAACAAGCGAAGGAATATCTTCAACGTCTTTCAAGTTTTCTTTTGGAATAATTATTTCGGTGATGCCCGCTCTAAATGAAGCAAGAGCCTTTTCCTTTAACCCGCCAATAGCAAGAACCTTTCCGCGGAGCGTAATTTCACCCGTCATTGAAACGTCAGCGCGCACCTTTTTGCCCGTGAAAGCAGAAAGCATTGCAGTTGCTAATGTTATGCCAGCGCTTGGCCCGTCCTTTGGAGTTGCGCCCTCGGGAACGTGAATATGGAAGTCGTTAGACGTGAAAAAGTCGTCTTTAATGCCGAATTTTTTAGCGTTTGCGCGAACGAAACTTAATGCCGTTCTTGCAGATTCCTTCATAACGTCGCCAAGTTTGCCGGTTAATAAAATTTCGCCTTTTCCGCCTTCAACAGCGCACACTTCAACGTTTAAAGTCGTTCCGCCGAAAGCCGTCCACGCAAGCCCGTTCGCAACGCCGACCTCGTCTTTTATTACGGCTTTTGATTCTAAAAATCTTGCAGAGCCTAAGAAATCTTTCAAGCGTTTTGGCGTTATGGTTTGCTTACGCATTTTGCCCGAAATTAGGTAGTTTTTAACGATTTTTCTTATGATTTTATCAATTTGGCGTTCTAAATTTCTAACGCCCGCCTCTTTGGTGTAGCCCTTAATGATATCAACGATAGCCTCGCTTGTAAACTCAACCTTGTTTTCATCCAAGCCGTTCATTTTCATGCGTTTTGGAATTAGATAGCGCTTGGCAATTTCTAACTTTTCTTCTTGAGTGTAGCCGTCGAGCGAGATAACTTCCATCCTATCTAAAAGTGGGGCTGGAATAGTATCAAGGCTGTTAGCAGTTGTTATGAATAAAACGTTTGATAAATCAACGGGAATTTCAACGTATCTATCTCTAAAGGACTTGTTTTGCTCTGGGTCTAAAACCTCTAAAAGCGCGCTTGCTGGATCGCCACGAAGGTCCGAAGAGAGTTTATCAATTTCGTCAAGCAAAATTACAGGATTTAGCGCTTTTGCGTCTTTTAAGGCGTAAATAATTCTGCCGGGCATCGCGCCGATATAGGTTTTTCTATGACCTCTAATTTCAGCCTCGTCTTTTAATCCGCCAAGGCTTAAACGCACGAATTTTCTATCAAGAGCCCTTGCAATCGACGTTGCAACCGAAGTTTTACCTACCCCAGGAGGACCTTGCAAGCAGATAATAGATGCGCCAGCCTTGCCCGTTTGTTTCATAACGGCAAGATATTCTATTATTCTATCTTTAACCTTTTCAAGCCCGAAATGGTCGGCTTCTAAAATTTCAATGGCTTCTGCAAAATTACTTCTATCCGCCGTAAATTCGGTGAAAGGAATATCTAAAATCCAATCAATGTAGTTGCGAATTACGGTAAAATCTGGAGAGGACGAACTCATCCTTGACATCCTGTCAAGTTCTTTTAAAACCTTTTCTTCATCGTCTTGAGGCATGCCTTTAGCGAGAATTTTCTCACGAAGTTCTAAAATTTCGTTTTCGTCGTTGCCAAGTTCTTTGTTTATCGCCTTTAATTGCTCTCTAAGATAATATTCTTTTTGGCTTTTATCAACGCTTTCACGAACACGCTCGTTTATTTGTTTTTCGATTTCTTGATTAAAAATCAAGACGTTTAATTCCTTCGATAAGGTTTCGAGCCTTTCCGTCGTTTTTGTGATTGATAAAATTTCTTGCTTTTTAGTTTCGCTAATAGATAGATTATACGCTAAAATGTTTACAAATTCCGTTGCGTCGTCAACGCCGAAAAGCGAATCTGCTAAATCTTTAGAAAAATTCTTGTTTACCGAAACGTAGTCTTTAAACTTTTCACGAGCAACCGAAAAATAAGCGTTTTGCTCAAATGGCAACAAAACCTCGTCTGGCTCTTCGTAAACTTCGGCGGTATAATATTCGCCAGCGTCTGCCATTTCAACGGCTATTGCGCGGTATAGCCCCTCGATTTGAAGCCTTACGTTAGTTTTTGAAATGTTGACGATTTTCTTTACTCTGCAAACAACGCCAACGCGGTAAATATCTTTTATTTGGGGATTATCTTCCAAAGAATTTTTTTGCGCAACGAGAAAAATTTCGCCGTTATCCGTAACGGCTTTTTCAACTGCGTAAAGCGAGCGTGGTCTGCCAACGCCGATACTCGTAGAAATATTTGGAAACATTACCTTGCCCCTTAAAACAAGAACGGGGTATTTTTTAGTCTTCATATTTTCGTCCATATAAACCTCAAACCGCAAAATTTTATGCGGTAGAAAATATTGTAGCACAAAATAATTGTTAAATCAAGTAAGAAATGATAATATATTTATATGAAAAATTTCCAATTACAATCTTCCTTCGTTATTTTAAGTGGCGCATCGTCTGGCATTGGCTTTGAAATTGCCAAAATTTTGATTGAAAATTATAACGCAACCGTTCTTGGCTTAGCAAGAAATGAAGAAAAACTCTTTCAAACTAGAAAAACGCTTGGCGAGAGTTTTATTCCGTTTAAAATGGACGTATCAATAGAGAGCGAGTGGCAAAGGCTTGCCGATTTTTTATCAAAAACAAAACTTCAATGCGACGTTTTGATTAACAACGCTGGTGTTTTGCCACCTTTTGATAAAACGATAAACGTTTCGGTTGAAGAGTTATCAAAAACCTTTCAAACAAACTTTTTCTCGTGCGTTTACTCGGCAAAGCATATTTTACCTATTTTGAAAAACAGCGAAAAAGCGTGTTTTGTTAACGTTTCAAGTTCTTCTTCAGTTTGCACGGTTATTGGGCAATCGGCTTATTCAGCGTCAAAATCCGCCTTAAAAGCGTGGACTGAAACGCTTATTTTAGAAGAAAAAGATTGCCACGTTTCGCTAATTATTCCCGGCTTTTGCAAAACGCCTATTTTTGATAAATTTTCTTTAAGCCAAAAAGACCAAAAACTTTTAAACTTGGTTTCATCAAAGCCTCAAAATATGGCGAAAAAAATCGTTAAATGCATTAAAAAACGCAAGAAAATCGCTGTTTTGGGTTGCGACGCTAAGCTTATGAATTTTTTCTATAAACTCTTTCCAAAAACCTTTCCTCGCCTTGTTGCGAAAATATTAAAAAAATCAAAACTTAAAATGTTTAATTCTTTATTTGAAGAGTGATTTTTTGTTCTTTAAATTTCGCAAAAAATTTAAAATTTATATAAAAAAGCGGTTTTGCAAGTTTGCAAAACCGCTTTAATTTATTTACTAATCGGTAACTTTTTCTAAAAGTTTTAAGTCAATTCCCTTTTCGCCGATTTTAATAATTTCAACCTTAACCCTATCGCCGATAGATAGAACTTCTTCAACAGAGTCAACCTTTCTTCCAGCGTTGAGTTTAGAGATGTGAATCATACCGTCTTTACCTGGTGTTAATTCGCAGAACGCGCCAACTTTTGGTAAAATTCTAGCAACTTCAGTTATGAACATATCACCAACTTCAAGGTCGCGCGCGATAGCCATAATAATATCTTTAGCCCTTTGAGCTGGAGCGATTGTTTCTTCGTAAGACGCAACGAATACCTTGCCATCTTCCATAATATCAATCTTAGCGCCCGTTTCGTCGATAATCTTATTGATGGTCTTGCCACCGCTTCCAATAACGTCTTTAATCTTTTCTGGGTTGATTGTGAATACTAAAATCTTAGGAGCATACTTAGAAAGTTCAGCCTTAGGCTCAGGGATAACTTCAAGCATTTTGTTTAAAATGTGTTGTCTGCCTTCGTTTGCTTGCTTAATTGCTTGGCGTAAAATCTCTTCGCTAATACCTTTAATCTTGATATCCATTTGAATAGCAGTTATGCCGTTTACCGTTCCTGCTACCTTAAAGTCCATATCGCCAAGGAAGTCTTCTAAGCCTTGAATATCGCTCATAACAGAAACTTTGCCCGTTTCAACGTCCTTTATAAGTCCCATTGCAATACCCGCAACAGGGCTCTTGATTGGAACGCCTGCATCCATTAACGCTAAGGTTGAACCACAAACAGAGCCTTGAGAAGTTGAGCCGTTTGAAGATAAAACTTCGCTAACAAGTCTAATACTGTATGGGAATTCTTCAAGTGAAGGAATAACAGGCTCTAGAGATCTTTCAGCGAGCGCACCGTGACCGATTTCACGTCTTCCTGGTCCTCTCATTGGCTTTGCCTCGCCCGAAGCGTAGCCCGGCATATTGTAGTGGTGCATATAGCGTTTTTGAACTTCGTCGTCTAAGCCTTCGAGTTTTTGAATATCGCCGATAGTGCCGAGTGTGCAAGTGGTCATAACTTGGGTTTGACCTCTAGTGAACACGCCCGAGCCGTGAACTCTTGGCAATAAGCCGTTTTCGCACCAAATTGGTCTAATTTCGGTTAACGATCTGCCGTCAGGACGGATGCCCTTGTGCGTGATTTTAGCACGAACTTTTTCTTTTGTGATATAGTAAAGAGAATCTTTGATTTGACGAATTAAATCGCCTAAAGAAAGTTCTAATTCATCAAGTTCAGTATAATCTTCTTGAGTGAAATATTCAATGCATTCTTTTTCAACTTGGTCTTGTCTATCTTGACGGACTTCTCTATCAAAAGTATCTAAAGCCCAGTCGAGTTTTTCGCTAGCAAATGCTCTAACTTTTTGGTCGAGAACTTCGTTTACGTGATAAAATTCCATTTCACGCTTAGGCTTTCCGCAAACGGCAACCATTTCTTCAATGAAAGCGCATTGCTTTTTAATTTCTTCGTGGCCAAAAAGAATTGCGCCAATCATTTGCTCGTCGTCAATCTCTTTTGCGCCTGCTTCAACCATCATAATAGCATCCTTCGTGCCAGATAGGTTGAGTTGAAGGGTTGATTTTTCTTTTTGTTCTTGGGTTGGGTTGATAATATATTGTCCGTCAACAATGCCAACAACTACCGAACCCGTAGGGCCCGCAAAAGGAATATCCGAAATTGACAAAGCGATTGAGCTTCCTAGCATTGCAAATGGTTCTGGTGAAATATCAGGGTCAACCGATAAAGCAGTTGCAACAACGGTTACGTCATTGAAAAAGCCCTTTGGAAAAAGCGGACGGATTGGTCTATCGATAAGACGAGAAGTTAAAATAGCCTTATCGCTTGCTCTGCCTTCTCTTCTTTTAAAACTTCCTGGAATTTTGCCTACGGCATACATTTTTTCTTCATAGTCAACGCTAAGTGGGAAGAAATCCATGCCATCTCTTGGCTTTTCAGCCATAGTTGCGTTTACCATAACGACCGTTTCGCCACAACGAACGATACACGAGCCGTTTGCTTGCTGTGCGTACTTGCCTACGTCAACGGTAACTTTTCTTCCGCCGATTTCGGTTTCAAAAATTTTGTGATTTTCTAACATTTTTTCTCCTTATTACTCTAATTTTTTATAGAAACAAAAAAACACCCGTTTTTTTGCTATTTTCAAATTTTAATCTATTTTTAGTATTGCCAAAACTAAAGTTATCACTCGTAAATTATATCAAAAAATTGCAAATTCCGCAATAAAAATTTCAAAAATAAATAATAAAGGGGGTGCAAAAAAACACCCCCCTTTTTCGATTACTTTCTAAGGTTAAGTCTTTGGATAAGTTCTCTGTATTTAGCGATATCCTTTTGCTTAAGATAGTCAAGTAAACCTTTTCTGCGACCAACCATTTTTAAAAGACCACGTCTTGAGTGGTTATCGTGCTTGTTTGAAGCAAGATGCTCGTTCAAATGGTTAATGCGCTCAGTTAATAACGCAACTTGAACTTCAA
Source organism: Christensenellaceae bacterium (assembly GCA_045534575.1). Taxonomy (GTDB): domain Bacteria; phylum Bacillota; class Clostridia; order Christensenellales; family Borkfalkiaceae; genus UBA4636. Next base: position 247,703 of record JAZSJZ010000005.1, on the reverse strand, counting down.
CAGAACCGGTATCAGTTTCGTGGGTTCTAAAGTTTTCAATGATGTTGCTCTTTACTTGTTTTTCCATTTCCAATTCTCCTTTTTGAATTATTCGCTTAAAACTGAGCCTCCTAAAATAGAAAGACTAAGCATTAAGTAGCGTTAATATAATATCAAATAATTAGTGCATTGTCCAACGATTTTTACCAATTATTTGAAAAATTTATCTTTTTCTTCGATAATTTTATTAAATTTTAACAAATATGAGGCAATATCTTTAGGCGCGCCCACACGCTCTATGCGATTTTCATTGCCGAAAATAACTTTCGAAACGGCGTTTGCCCCACACGCCACGATTTGACCTATTTCTTCCATTATGTCAATATTGTAAACGCACTCTTTGTTCGGCTTTGAATACCCAGTGTTTTCTAAATTGCCCGCCATATATTTTTGGCGGTAAAGATAGTATGGATTGTAGCCGGCAGTTTGCAAAGTGTTATGAGAATAGTCAACCATTTTTTCAATATCTTTTGTGGTTAAACGCTCGGTAGTTTCTTTCAGCTTTGAGCCTTTCTTCAAAGATAGCGTGTGAACGGTGATATTTTCAGGGTCTAGTGAAATGGTTTTATCTAAAGAATATTTAAAATCTTCAAACGTTTCGCCGTAAAGCCCAGCAATTAAATCCATGTTAATATCAAAGCCATACTTTTTAACAAGTTCAAATTTTTCTAAGATGTCTTTTGCGGTGTGCTTTCTTCCAATAAGTTCAAGCGTTTTATCGTTAAAGGTTTGCGGGTTTACGCATAGCCTCGTTACGTTATGCTCTTTCATAATTTTGAGTTTATCTTCAGTTATGCAATCGGGTCTGCCCGCTTCTATCGTGTATTCCACAGACGAACAACCTATCGCATCTAACACCCTTTCAAAATGCTCGTTCGAAATCGACACGGGAGTTCCCCCGCCCACGTAGATTGACCTAAACTTTTTATTTAACGATTTAGCGTGGTTAATTTCACTAACAAGTGCGTCTATATATTCGTTAATCAACTTTTCTTTGCCAATTTCGCAAGAGATAAACGAGCAGTAAGCGCACCTTGATGGGCAAAACGGAATTGAAACGAAAAGGTCGTAAACACTGCCAGCTTCTACCATATAAGGCTTTTGTGCGTTCAATATTTTTTCAATAACGTCCGCCTTAGGCGAACTAACGTGCATAGTTTTAAGAAAGAAATCTTTCCACTTTTCGCCTTCAGTATAGGCAAGTTTACTAGGGCGAATTCCCGTTAACGCACCCCACGGAAGAGAAACGTTAAGATAGGTTGAAACGGCTTTATAAAGAGAAAGTTTAGCGTAGCGTTTTTCATAGCGCTTTCTTTCAAGTTCGCTACTATAAATAAAATCATAATCGTAAAGGAAGGTAACGTCTTCAACTTCGACTTTTATTTCAAGTTTATTTTCCTTTTCTTGGCACGTTAATATGAGTTTGGTAAAATCGCTACCAAACTCATTTAATAATTCGTTAAATTCACTTACGTATTTTTCAAGATTAGTTAATAACATAAGATTGGGTTGTTCTCTTTTTCGTATTGAATAGTGGTGTTCTCGCCGTGCCCAGTGAAAACTTGATAATTTTTTAGCGCAAAAAGTTTATTGAGCGAAGTTTTTAACTCTATAAAACTTCCGCCTTCAAAATCGTATCTTCCAAAAGAATCTTTAAAAAGCGTATCGCCCGAAAAAAGATAGTCTCCTATAATAAAACAGCACGAGCCTTTAGTGTGCCCCTTCGTTTCGATAACTTTGACCGAAAAACCACCAATTTCGTAGTCGCCCTCGAAAAGCGTTTCAAACTCGTTTAACGCTTCAAACGAAACGCCAAAATGATAACTTAAATTTTCACTCGTATCAGTTAACATTTGGCTATCGTTTTTAGAAATATAAACTTTTAAGCCTTTCTTATTTGCCGAACTTGCGCCAAGCGTGTGGTCAAAATGCCCGTGCGTTAAAAGAAGCGCTTGAGCCTTAAGATTATGGATAGATAAAACGCTTTGAATTTTAGAAAAGTCCGCGCCGAGGTCGATTATCAACGCTTTTTTAGTTTGGTCGTCATAGACGATATGGGTATTTGCTTGAAGAACACCTAGCGGAATTGAAATAACTTTTATCATACGATAGTCCTAAACACTTCGATAATTTCGCTATCGTCTAAAATCTTTTTGATAAGTTTATCAAGGTCTTCTTTTTTGTTAAGTCTAACGGTTATGTCTGCAACGGATTGATGTTTTTTCACGTCAATTCTTCCGTTAAACGATAAGCAGAATAAGCCAAACGAAGAACACGCTTGCGAAATAATTGATAGAAGTGGCGCTTGTTCAGTGCCTTTGATTTTAAGACTAACAACGTAACTATCTTTGCCTTTATCAGTCCACTCAGCGGGAAGAATTCTCTCTTGATCTTCCTTTGCAATGTTAGGGCAACCAACTCTATGAACGGTAACGCCCCTACCTCTTGAAACAAAACCTACGATATTGTCGCCCGGAACTGGGTTACAACACCCAGCATATCTTATAAGCAAGCCGTCAACGCCTTTAATTATAACGTCGCCAGCGGAGTGCGTTTTCTTGATATGGTCTTGAACGACACCCGTTTGCTCGGTTGAAACTGGCTTTTCTTTCTTGTAAATTTCGAGAAATTTATAAACGACTTGTTGAGCCGAAACAGCGCCAGCGCCAACAGCCGAAAACATTTCTTCTTGCGTGTTAAAACTAAGTTTTTCACTAACTCTATCAAAGTTAGCGCTCGTGTTTAGCGACGAGAACGAGTAGCCTTTGAGTTTTGCTTGGCTCTCTAGCATTGATTTACCAAGTTTTATATGCTCATCGCCCATAGAACGCTTGAAAAACTGCTTAATTTTGGCTCTAGCCGAAGGCGTTGAAGCAATTTTTAGCCAGTCCCACGATGGCCCTTTTGAACTTTTGTTCGTAATAATCTCAACGATATCGCCAGTGGAGAGTTTATAACTTAGCGGAACGATTTTCCCATTAACCTTTGCGCCCGTGCATTTGTTACCAACTTCGGTGTGAATTCTATAAGCGTAATCGATTGGAGTTGCGTCTTTTGCAAGACTTATAACTTCGCCCTTAGGCGTAAAAACTAAAACTTCTTGGCTATAAACGTCGCCTTTTAAAGATTCAACAAAGTCAGTTGAAGTTAAACTGCCTTGCCACTCCATAACTTCTCTAATCCAAGATAGGCGCTTATCGAAGTTATCAGCCTCGCCCTTGCTTTCTTTATATTTCCAATGCGCTGCGATACCATATTCCGCAGTTTTGTGCATATCGAAGGTTCTAATTTGAATTTCAAAAGTTTGACCAAATGTTGTTACAACGGTCGTGTGCAAACTTTGATACATATTTGGCTTTGGAATTGCGATATAATCTTTAATTCTGCCAGGAACTGGAACCCATTTTTTATGGATTTTACCTAGAATTTCGTAGCACTCGTCGATTGATTCAACGATAACTCTAACGGCAGATAAATCGTAAATTTGGTCAAGCGTTTTATCGCGAGAAATCATCTTTCTATAAATAGAATAGAAGTGCTTTGGTCTGCCAAAAACGTCGCCTTTTATGTTAGATTCGGCTAAAATTGTTTTAATTTCTTCACAAACCGAACTTATGAAAAGTTTGCGCTCAGAAAGTTGCGTGTTAATATTTTCTTGAAGATATTCATAAACTTCAGGCTTTACGTATTTTAAGCATAAATCTTCAAGTTCGCATTTAATTTGCGAAATACCAAGCCTTCCCGCTAGTGGCGCGTAAATATCAAGCGTTTCGTTAGCAATAGCAAGTTGGCGGGTTTTTGATAGGAAATTGAGCGAGCGCATATTGTGAAGCCTATCCGCTAGTTTTATGATAATAACACGGATATCTTTCGCCATTGATACGAAAATTTTCTTAAAATTCTCGGCTTGCTCTTCTTTTTTAGACTTAAACTCTAAAGATTCTAGTTTAGTAACGCCTTGAACGAGTTGCAAAACCTCCTCGCCGAACTCACGCAAAACATCACCTTCCGAAACGGAGGTGTCTTCAATAGTGTCGTGCAAGAAGGCTGCGCAGATTGTGCTAACGTCTAGCCCTAAATCAATTAAAATTTGAGAAACTCTGCACGGATGAATAAAGTAGTCCTCGCCGGACGCTCTTTTCTGCCCTTCGTGCGCCGTTTGCGCAAAATAATAGGCTTTTGTTATTTTTGCGGCGTCTTGTTTAGAATATACTTTATTAATTGTTTCTAAAATTTCATACATATTATACTTTTAATTTTTCCACTTCTTCGTAAATTTTAGATGCTGAAAGACTGCTTTTAACGTTAGAATTTATTCTCAAATAGCCTTTTTGGAAACAGAAAAAGCCTAGTTCCAAGAAAACTTCAAGAACGAAAACCACTTGTTCGTTGGAATAACCAAAATCGTTGGTTAGCGCAATATCAACACTAGTTGAACCTTTTATTTGACTAGTGCTTTTTAATCTTTTGAAAATATCAGCAAATGTTTCTTTGCTCGTATCTAACCTTAAATAGTCAAAAGCGCGTTTTTCGCGGTTAATATAAGTTTCGGTTATCGCGTCAAAATAAGATACGTTCCCAAGCGGTCTATCAAGATAGATTATTCGCTTATAGCCAACGATTCTATTCTCGGTTGGCGCTATTACCACGTTGTTTACTAAATTTCTGCAATTTGTTACGCCGAGCGAGCGTTCTAAGAGCGAAATTGACTTAAAATCATCAATAGTATCGGGATTGAAAACTGCAAAAATCGTGCCAAAAGTTTGAGAATTGGCATCTTCTATGAGTTTGTTTATTACGCTACTTGATGCATATGTAAAATCGTCGTTATCGTGAAGAGCGGTAAGAAGGCTTAGCCTATAAGATTCAAGTTCCAACCTCTTTGTTGGTCGAATTATAAAATCAACATCCTTCACATAGCCACGAAGCGATTCCTCGTGGTTAAAATACGAGATGTTTGGTTCGAAAATGATTTGCTTTAAAGTGTCAGTTGACAATAAGTCTAGTTTTGAAATGCCGTTAAAATAAAGCATTTCTAAAACAGGCGTTTTTATCGACAAGTGGTTTGAGCCAAACCTTATTGGCGCTACCATAACACTAGTAACATTAGTTACGAAAAGCGGTTTTTTGTTGCCTATTCCAAACGGCTCAAGCCTTTGAAGTTCTTTGGCAAAATTTAAGGAAAACGGCTTATCAACGAACATTTCTGCTGTTTTTACCGGTTTAAAACAGTCGATAGGATACTTTTCATCAATGAATTTTTCCATATCACGTTTAAATTTTTCAAAATTTTCAATATCTATTGAAACACCTGCTGCTTGAGCGTGCCCCCCAAAATCGGTTAAATATTCTTGGCAAGAAGAAATTGCCTCGAAAATGTTCACCTTATCGATTGAGCGAGCCGAGCCGTGAAGATGACCATCGTTATTAACAAACAAAATTACAGGGCGAGAAAATTCTTCAACTAATCTTGCCGCAATTATGCCGACTAAGCCGTTGTTCCAATCATCGTCGGCAAGGATAATAATTTTTTTATCGTAACAAGTTTTTATTAGTTTTTCGCGCGCGCTTTTATAAAGCGTTTCACACTCTTGCTGACGCATTTGATTTAAAACGTTAAGTTTTGCAGCAAGCCTCGTTATCGTTTCGCTATCGGTAGAAAGTAAAAGTTGCAATGCTGACGACGCTTCGCCCATTCTTCCCGCGGCGTTTATTCTAGGCGCAATAGTAAACGCTAAAGACGTTGAAGTTACGTCCTTTATGTTGCTAATTGCAACTAGTTCTTGCACGGCTTTAGAAGCATAGCCGTTCTTAATAAGTTTTAAGCCCTCGTAAACGATATCTCTATTTTCGTTTATAAGTGGCATGCTATCTGCTACCGTTGCTATTCCCGCAAGGTCTAAGAACTTATTTGCGTTTTCTTTAATAAGCGCAGTTGCAACCTTGAACGCAACACCCGCCCCGCACAAATTATCAAAGCCGTAACTTGAAGGAATTTTGCAGTTTACTATAACGCAATCTGGCAAAGTGGTTGGAAGTTCGTGATGATCTGTTACGATTACGTCAACACCCAAACTTTTAATATATTCCACCTCGTTATAGCAACTAATACCGCAGTCAACGGTAATTATGAGGTCAGGAAAATGCTCTTCAATGAGTTTATCAACGTTGACTTTGTTAAGCCCATAGCCCGTAGAACGCTCGGGAACGAACGGAACGGCTTTTATGCCGTATTCGGTAAGCGCAAGGTATAAAATAGTTGTTGCGCAAATGCCGTCAACGTCATAGTCGCCGTAAACGATAACCGTTTCGTCGTTTTCTTTGGCTTGGTTTAGCCTTTCAACCGTTTCTCGCATACCCGATAAATCAAACGGGTTTTTAAAATGTTCTTTGCCCGGGTTTAGGAAATATTCAACGTCTTTTTCGGTTTTGATACCACGATTATACAAGATTTCCGCCGTATCACGATAAAGCCCGAAAGAGCGGGCTATGTCGTTGATAATCATTTTTTCTTGTTCAGTTTTTGGCGAACTTGTGATAACCATAATATCCTTTAGTAAAAAAGGCGCGCGGTTTTTTATTTACCGCCCGCCTTAAGTTTTAATAATTTAGTTTTTAGCAGTGGATTTTTTTGCTTTAACGTTTTTACCAATTTTTCTAAAGATTACCCAGAACGAAGGCGCAAGAATAATTGACGAGAACGTTCCTGCGAGCAAGCCGAAGATGATTGGGAAAATAAATTCTTGAATAGTTGAAACTGATAGAACTGCAAGCGCAACAACCATAACTAAAGTTGTGATTGTTGTTAAAATCGTTCTAACTAACGTTTCTTTAATCGCTTGGTTAGCAATTTCAGCGTCAGTGCTATCTGCGTGCGCGGTAGATTTAGTCATTTCACGAACGCGGTCAAAGATAATAATCGTCGCGTTGATTGAGTAACCTACGATTGTGATTACCGCTGCGATAAACGTTGAGTTTACTTCTACTTGGAATAGCGTTGTTAACGCAATCATAATCAAAACGTCGTGAACGAGCGCAACTACTGCGGCGAGCGCAGACGAGAAGGTAAATCTTATAACGATATAGATAAGCATTACAACTATTGCAACTAAGAGCGCTAAGATTGCGCTTTTTAAAAGCGAAGAAGATGCGGTTGCGCCAACAGTGTAAGCATAAACGGAATCATCGTCGATATAAGCACCTGCGTTTTTCAAAGTTTGGTTTTCTTCAAACAAAGTTTCTAGTTCTGCTTGGATGATTTGGCAAAGACCTTCTTCACCTTCATTACCTTGAACGAACCCGATAAATTCTGTTTCTTCTTCTTTAGTAGTAAGTTTTTTGCCGTGATAGTAACTTAAACGAATTTCAAAAGTTGCGCCACCGTCGTTTGCGGTAGAAACTTGAACTGCTCCTGTTACTTCGCATTGATTATCAGCGATAACTTGCAAAATTTTATCTTCGATAATTTGTTTATTATCGCCCTCGTTAGCAAACGAACCTAAATCAACTTCGAGTTTAGTTCCGCCAGTGAAGTCAATACCAATGTTGATTCCTTTGAAAATCATCATTGCAGCGCCTGCGAGAATAACAACTAAACTTATGATAACGAGATATTTGAACTTTTCTACAAGTTTAAAGTTTTTAGACGAATTAGGCATTTAAAGCATCCCCCTTTCTTCTTAAACTTAAAAATTTCTCTTTATCTTTACCAAGTGGCATAAGCACTTTAATATACCACCTAGTTACGAAGATAGAGGTGAGCATTGAAAGAACGATACCGATAAGAAGCGTAATCGCAAAGCCCTTAATCGTGCCCGGACACAATATCCAAAGAACGATTGAAGATAAAATCGTGGTAACGTTTGAGTCAATAACCGTGATTATTGCGCGTTTAAAGCCCGTATCGATAGACGATAAAACGGTTTTGCCTAAGCCGAACTCATGCTTAATTCTTTCGAAAATTACGACGTTCGCATCGACTGCCATACCGATTGAAAGAATAATACCTGCAATACCAGGGAGCGTTAATTGAATATTTGGAACAAGCGCTAAAAGTGCGATATAGCAAAGACTATAAAGCGCTAAAGCAATGCTTGCGGCAATACCTAAACCACGATAGAAAACTATCATAATGATAAAGATAATAGCAATACCGATAGCGGCTGCGATTAAACTATTCGTGATAGCCGTTTCGCCAAGACGAGCCGATACGCTTCTAGATTCGCTAACTTCAAATTCGATAGGTAAGCGACCGCTCTCGATAACTGATGCAACAGCGTCAGCCTCGTCTAAAGTTTCGTAGCCCGTGATGATTGCGCTATTAGTAGTCAACTGCTCGTTAACCGATGGTTGAGATACAATTTCGTCGCCAAGGTAAATATAGAGCGTTGGGTCGTCCGAATTTAAAACGGCTTTGGTTGCTTCGCTAAATCTTGCAGTTCCAACGTCGGTAAAGTTCAACACGCAAACGTAACCGTTGGTAGCATCGTAAGAAGCGTAGGCAGATTTGATATGCTCTGCTTTAACAAGCACGTTACCAGCCGAATCTCTAAACGAAATTTCACCCGACGAGCCGATAACTTCTAAAACTTTTTGTGCGTTATCAACTTCAGGCACTTCAACTCTAATTTTGTTACTATCTTGAACGGAAATGGTTGCTTCAGTGTAACCCTTCTTATCAAGACGTTCGCGAAGAATATTCATCGCTCTTTCCAAATCGTCGATTTCAGATTCTGCGCCAACTGAAACTTCTTCCTTTGGCGTTAACACAACGTAGTAACCACCGGAAAGGTCAATACCCTTGCCGATTAGTTCACCAAGTGGCGTGGTATATTTAATACCAAATGAAACCGAACAAAAACATAAAACCGCCAATACGCCTACGACAATCGCAGTGAATATTAAAGTGACGATTGATTTTGCTTTACTCATTACTGCCTCCTGTAAAATAAGGTAAGTCTAACTAACTAAAATGGGCATAGTTTGCCTAATAATTATTTATACTCGTTAATTATACATTTTACCAACCATAAAGTCAATGCTTTTTTTGCGATTTTATATATATTTATTATATATAACCAAAAAAATTTGGCTAAATAAAGAAAGAGCGAGTTTAGCGCTCGCCCTTTCGTTATTATAAATTCCTTTTATTCAACACGAATATACTTTTTAGTTTATACTCCACCTATTGACACGAGTTTTGACTTATAATTAGTAACTTGAGATTGCATTTGAGTGTTAACGTCGTAACTTGCGGTATCTGCGGCAGTCCAAGTAAAAGTAAAATCTCCGCCAAAATATCTTCCAGCGTTATTCATTACAGCGTTTGGAACGTCTAAAACAGCGGTTGGAGAATAAGAATACATTGATGAAGCCGTGTCAAAGTTGTTATAGGTTGTGCCACCAGACAAAGTTTTTACGCTAGATGGAACAACTTCATTGCGCGAAGAAGCCTCGTAAATATCAAAACTAGTTGCATTAGTTTGATAAGTGATTGGCTTAGCCGAACCTTCATAGTGGTTGCCAAACGATTTAATAATTCCGCCCGTTTCACCAGAGAAAGTGCCAGAGCCTTGAGCATCCGTGCCTTGAAGGGACGATAGCATAGGCTTTTTGCTGTTCTTGAAATAGTTGTTTTCAGCAAAGCACGAAGAACCCGTTGTTACGCCAATTCCGTATTTTGAAACGCAATCGTAATAGTTATTATAAACGTGAATTGTGCCTACCCTTATTCTTGGGTGACGAGAATCGGAGTGGTCGAACCAGTTGTGGTGGAAAGATGCGAAATATTCGTTAGTATCGCCCATACCGCACAAAATTGCTTTGCCCGAATCCCAGAAATGGTTATATGATACGGTAATGTAACTCGTTTTCTTGTTATCACAAGAGCCATCGCCCTTAACTTGGTCGCTATCGCTACCAGGCTTTCCATAGAAGAAATCGTTGTTGTGAATCCAAATGTTGTTGTTATCGGTATCCATTGAAACGCCGTCGTCAACGAACATCATAAAGCCGAAGTTTCTAATTTCAACGTTGCTCGCAGCACGAACGAGGAACGACCAGCCGTAGCAAGTTGCATCGCTTCCAACGCCTTCCATAGTAACGTTATAGCAACCCTTAACTTGCACGTAGCCACTAGAGTTTAAACCAGTGATTGAAGAATCGGGAATAAGACCGATAAACCTAACGGCTAAAGGTGTTTTATCATAACCTTTTTGCCTTAAAGCCATAATGTTAACTAAGCCCGTTGCGGTAGAGGTTTTGCCCTTACTATCAACAACGCCCGTGTAGGTGATAGAATCGGCGTTATCTTTGGTTACGTAAAGAACGGTTGCGCCGTCTTTTAAAGTTCCGTCGTCATTATAAGCGCCCGAACCAGTTTTATATGGAGAACTATGCGAAAAAGCAAAGCCTTCACGAGCGTGAGCGCTAACCTCAACTTTGGTTTCGGTTGCCTTTGATTGGTCAGCATTGCCATTTATTACAGGCACGATTTTAATATCGTAACTACCAGCCTTTAAACCGATTAGATCGGCACGGAAATAGTCAGTATAACGGCGTATAAGTTCGTTATCAATCTTTTTATAGTCGGTAACGTTCTCACCCTTATAGTAAACCTCATAACCGTAAGAATTAATTTCCCAAGTTACGCAGGCAGTTTCTAAACCACCTTTTACCGAAAGAACCTTAACATCGCCCTCTTTAGATACAGAGCCGTTATTAACGCCCGAATTTACTCCAGACGAAGGGTTTCCTCCTTGAGACGGATTTTGTCCGTTTTGAGATTGGTTATTTTGTCCGTTTTGAGAATTCCCTTGACCGTTTTGAGAGTTTGGGCTTTCCCCACCGCCTTGAGAAGAAGAATTTTCAGTATTTGAAGAACTTTCATTTGAAGCGTTTTGGTTGTTGCAGGCAACAAAAGAAAGCAATAATACTAGCGTTAAAAATAAAATTAAAAACTTTTTCATAAATCTCCTAAGAAATCACTTAAAAATAAGTTGCTTTGATATTTTCAAGCAACTTAAATTTATTATAACTTATTCAATTTTATTTGTCAAATGATTGTTAAGTGTTTAAACTTCGTCTTTTAATCGTTATTTTATTAAGTTCAACTTAATAACACCTAAAATTGCGCCGAAAACCGAGCAAAAAACAATATCAAGCAAAAGCCATAAGTCAAAATGAAATTCTTTAACTGGAACTAAAAAAAGAAGGTTTGAAAAAACAGCGAACAAAAGCCCAAATAGACAGCCTTTGAGCGCCCCCTTTTCTTCCTTAACGCCAAAAAACACGCCGAGCGACAACGCTATTATTTTTATTACGATATTAACAGGTTTGATTGCACTTGACGGAATTGAAAAAGCGCTTATTAAAATTGCAAAAACTAGCACCAAAACGACAGCCGTTGCAATAGATATCGCTAGCGCCGTGAACGTGAAAAATAAATTTTCTTTTCTTTCCATAAAAAATCTCCGCATAACAATAAATAATATGCGGAGAAATTTATTTTAATGAATTGAATTTTTATTCGTCTTTCTTGTCTTCTTCAGCCTTAACTTCTTCAACTTGATTTTCTTCAGCCTTAACTTCTTCAGTTTCAGCTTTTTCTTCGTTAGTTGTTAACTCTTCAAAAACAGGTTCTTTTTCTTCTGCATTAACGTCTTCTTGAATTTGTTCAGGAAGTTCGGTTGGAAGATCGTCTTGATTAGAAGTTTCAGCCGTTTCTTCTTGAGCCTTTAGTAAATCTTCTGGCTTATAGATTTGGTAAATTGCGCGAGCGTCAATTTTCAAAAAGCCAAAGTTTTCTTCGCTACCCGTTTTAATAACGTAATAAGCGCCGTCATCAATAACTTCAACGATTTCGCCACTAATCATACCGATAGTTAAAATGGTATCACCAACGGCGATTGATTTAAGTTTTTGTTCGGCTTCATCCGCTTGTTTTTTGCGTTGACGAGAACTTAAAACCATATAACCTATAAGCACCAATGCAAAAACCGCAATGATGATATAAGTTTGCGTAGCGTTTCCATTGCCACTAACGTTAGATTCTAAAAGGTTTAATAACATAATTTTCCTCCAATATTTTTCAAAATAAATATTCAAAGAATATTTAAGCAACGCTTAAACATCTAAACATTTCATAAATAAAGCAACCGTTCCCGGGCCCGAGTGAGAACCTAAAACAGTGCCTTCAAACTCAATCATAACTTCAGCGTCGGGAAGTTTTTCTAAGATAAGTTTTTTAACAAAGAGCGCATCTTCTTCGCAGTTGCCATGGCAGATAAAAATTCGCTTATCGTCGCTTTTTCTAAAACCAAACAGCCTTTTAACAAGTTCGGTTAGCGAGTGTTTTCTACCAATAACCTTGCCTAAAGTTTCAAGTTTACCATCTTTATCGGCTTGAATTATAGGTTTAATCTTTAAAGCAGAGCCAACAATCGCCGTTGCAGAAGATATTCTTCCGCCACGCTTTAGGTGGAAAAGATTATCAACAGTAAAAATGCTTTTCACGCTTTTTGCAATTTTATTGCCGTATTCGCAAACCTCTTCAATGCTTGCGCCTTCGTTTGCCTTACGAACAACGTAATCTAAAACTAAGCCCTCGCCTAAAGAACCCGAAAGCGAATCTACAAGGCAAATTTTTCTTTCGGGATAATCTTTCAAAAGTTCATCTCTCGCTCTTTCGTAACAAGAAAACGTTCCCGAAAGCCCCGACGAAAAACCAACCAAAAGCACGTCTTTACCTTGCTTTAAATAGGGCTCGATATGAATTTTTGCAACTTCGCTAGTTACTTGATAGGTTTTTGGCATAGAGCCTTTTGCAACACGTTCGAAAAACTCTTTTCTATCAAGAATTTTTCCGTCTTCTCCGCCAAACTCCTCGCCGTCCATCGAAAAGCCCATTATTATTTGTTCTATTTGATTATTTTTAATATATTCATCCGTCATATCACAGCCGGAATCAACTACTATTTGAAAAAGCCTTTCCATAAAACCTCGCAAATAAAATCTAGCATAGAAATTATTTTATCAAATTTTATTAAAATAATCAACAAAACTGCGGTTAATTATTAGTTAACCCGTATTTTGCGTAAAATTCAGCTACAAAATCCGACAAATAATCTCCAATTATGGCATTTCTCAAGTTCTTCATAAGATTTACTAAGAAATGCGTGTTGTGAAGGCTTAGGAGCATTCCGCCCATCATCTCGCCAACGTTTATCATATGGCGAAGGTATGCTTTAGAATAGTTTTTGCAACAATAACAATCGCACTCAGGGTCAAGCGGAGTGAAATCTTCTTTATACATTCCGTTTCTAACAACAACCTTTCCTTGCGAAGTCATTGCAGTGCCGTTTCGAGCAATTCTCGTTGCTAAAACACAGTCAAACATATCAATTCCACGAAGAACGCCCTCGATTAGGCAATCGGGAGAACCTACGCCCATAAGGTATCTTGGAACGTTTACGGGGTAGTGTGGATACATAGTATCCAAAATGTCATACATAACGTCCTTAGGCTCGCCTACCGACAAACCGCCGATAGCAATTCCGTGCTTTGCGTAAGGAATAGTTTCGGCAAGGCTTTTTAGGCGCAAGTCTTTAAACATATTGCCTTGAACGATAGGAAAAAGTGCTTGTTCGGGGTTTTTATGGTGATTATAGCACCTATCTAGCCACGAAAGCGTTCTTTTTACCGCGCGCTCTGCCTTGTTTTTATCAGTGCCGTAAGCCGTGCACTCGTCAAAAGCCATAATAATATCTGCGCCGAGATTGTTCTCAATATCGATTGCACGCTCTGGCGTTATGAAGTGCTTGCTTCCGTCAACGTTAGACCTAAAGGTTACGCCCTCGTCTTTAATATCGTTAAGTTTAGCAAGCGAAAAAATTTGAAAGCCACCGCTATCGGTAAGAATTGGTCTGTTCCAATTCATAAATTTATGCAAGCCACCCGCTTTTTTAACGACTTCGTCGCCCGGGCGCATAAAAAGGTGGTAAGTGTTGGCTAAAATGATTTTAGCGTCCATTTCCTCAAGGTCTCTAGGAAAAACACCTTTTACGGTTGCTTGCGTGCCAACGGGCATATAGATTGGCGTTGGAATATCGCCGTGCGGTGTGTGCAAAATTCCCGCTCTTGCGCCCGTTTTCGCATCTTGTTTAATTAGTTCAAATGAGAAATTTTCCATAAATTGCAATAAAATTATAGTAAAAATTAGTTAATTTTGCGTTAAACTAGCCTAAAAAACGCTAAAAAATCGTTATTTATTGAAACGAGTTAGGCAAGGCTCGGCAAGCTGTTGTGTGAGATAGACCTTTTAGGTCTTGAAGTCCACAGCGCGGACAGTAAACGAAGTATAACGAAGTTTATAAAAGCAGACAAGCGTCGCCAAAACTAAAAAACCTATACCCTTCCTTAACTGCTAGGTTATAAAATTCTAGTGTTTCTTGCCTTCCACAGAAGGCTGAAACGAGCATAATTAAGGTTGATTGAGGCAAGTGAAAGTTAGTTATTAGTCCATCAACGCATTTAAACTTATAAGGCGGGTAAATAAAAATTTTAGTGTTCCCAGAACACGCTTTCACAAATCCGTTTTCATCCGCCACCGTTTCTAGCGTTCTAACACTAGTTGTTCCAACGGCGATAATTCTTTTGCCGTTTTTCTTAGCGTTGTTTATGATTTGTGCGTTTTTCTCGTCGATTGAATAAAACTCCGAGTGCATATCGTGGTTTTCAAGGTTTTCCGCCTTAACCGGTCTAAAAGTGCCTAAGCCAACGTTTAGTTCAACTTCAGCAAACGAAACGCCCTTTTTCTTTAAATTTTCAATGAGTTCTTTCGTGAAGTGAAGCCCAGCCGTTGGCGCTGCGGAACTTCCCTCGTTTTTGCAATAAACCGTTTGATAGCGGGCTTTATCTTGCAATTTTTCTTTAATATAGGGTGGAAGTGGCATTTCGCCAACACGCTCTAAAATCTCCTCGAAAACGCCGTCGAAAATAAAGCGAATAATTCTTCCGCCCGTTTCCGTTCTAGATAAAATTTCTAGTGATAGTTCTTCGTTTACGATAAGTTTTGCGCCCTCTCTCGCTTTCTTGCCCGGCTTTACCAAAACTTCCCAATCGGTAAGATTTATGCGCTTTAGTAAAAGAACTTCAACCTTTCCGCCGTTTAGCGTTTTTGCAAAAATTCTTGCGGGATAAACTTTAGTTGTGTTGATAACCAAAAGGTCGTTTTCGGTTAAAATATCGAGAATATCTCTAAAGATTTTATGCTCTACTTGTTTTGTTTTTCTATCGTAGTGAAGAAGCCTAGACGAATCTCTCGGCTCTAGCGGAGTTTGCGCTATTTGCTCTTCGGGAAGATAGTAGTCGAAATCACTAGTTTTTAGCATCATCATCCTCAAAAATAGAAACTTGCGCCTTTAATGGCATTTTTATGTGCAAGTGCTTATAGGCTTGTCTAGTTAAAACTCTGCCTCGTGGCGTTCTTGCAACAAAGCCTAGTTGCAATAAATACGGCTCGTAAACGTCTTCAATGGTGGTTGCGTCTTCATTGATTGTTGCAGCGAGCGTATCAAGCCCAACTGGCCCACCGCCAAACTTTTGAGCCATTGAAGTTAAAAGTCTTATATCGACGTTATCAAGCCCAAGTTCGTCTATTTCAAGGCGCTCAAGCGCAGTTTTAGCATCGTCTAAAGTTATTTCGCTATGCCCTAAAACTAGCGAGAAATCACGAACTCGCCTAAGAAGTCTATTGGCAATTCTAGGCGTCCCTCTCGACCTTGAGCCGATTTCGAACGCGCCTTCTTTTGATATTTGAGAATTTAAAACGATTGAAGAACGGCGAACAATTTCGGCAAGTTCTTCCTTTGAATACATCTCTAGCCTACACATAACGCCAAATCTATCACGAAGTGGAGAAGATAAAAGCCCCGCTCTTGTGGTTGCGCCAACTAGGGTGAAACGCTTGAGCGGAATTTGAACGCTTTGGGCTGACGGACCTTTGCCGATAATGAAATCGAGCGAGAAGTCTTCCATAGCGGGGTATAAAATTTCTTCAACGTTTCTATTTAGGCGATGAATTTCGTCGATAAACAAAACGTCGCCGTCGTTAAGGTTTGTTAAAATAGCGGCAAGATCACCAGATTTTTCAATTGCAGGACCGCTCGTTACCTTAATTTGACCGCCCATTTGGTTTGCGATAATATGCGCTAGCGTCGTTTTACCAAGCCCCGGCGGGCCATACAAAAGAACGTGGTCGAGCGCCTCGCCACGCATTTTTGCAGCCTCGATAAAGACTGATAAATTTTCTTTAACCTTATCTTGACCAACGTAGCCGTCCATAGTTTTTGGTCGTAGAACGTTTTCCACTTCGTCGCCATAAGTTTTTGCAGTGTTGACGATTCGCTCTTCGCTATCGTCATCCATTGCCGATTTTATAAAATCGTCGTTTTCAAACATAATCTATGCAAACCTTTTTAATGATTCTTTAATGATATTTTCAAGCCCGGAAACACCCAAATTCATAACTTCTTCAACGCAATTGGTTGCCACTTGGCGAGAATAACCCAAACTTTGAAGCGCTAAAATAGCATTTTCGCCGTCGGCTGAGAGTTTTTGAGAAATGGTAGGGGCTTTTTTTGTGATAACTTCGCCTTCGCTTTGCATTGCTTCACGAAGTTCAACAACAATTCTTTCAGCCGTTTTCTTGCCCAAACCTTTTATTTTAGATAGCGTTTTAATATCGCTTGAAGCAATGGAAAATGCAAGGTCGTTCAAACTCATACCAGATAGCACCGTTATACCCATTTTTGGACCTATTCCAGATACTGAAATAAGTTTTAAAAACATACTCTTTTCAGCAAGCGAGGAAAAGCCGAAAAGAGAAATGCCGTCTTCACGAACGGAAGTGTAAACCCAAACTTCACCCTCGCCTTTGGTTGCTAAATCTACGTAAGCGGTGGTTGAACAAGTTATTTCAAAGCCAACGCCGTTATTTTCTAAAATTACCGTGCTATCGCTTGCAGATAACACTTTTCCTTTTAAGTATGCAATCATATTTCACCTATTTTATGCCAAAACTTGAAGAAAATCTTTTTGTGTTCGAATGCGTGAGCGCAACCGCTAAGGCATCGGCGGCGTCATCGGGCTTGGGAACTTTTTTAAGGTTTAGTAGCCTTGTTACCATTTGTTGGATTTGATTTTTATCGGCTCTACCATAACCCGTTAAGGCTTGCTTTATTTGAAGGGGCGTATATTCGTAAAGATTTTTGCAATTTTTAACGCAAGTAACTAAGGTTACGCCTCTTGCCTGCGCTACGTTTATCGCCGTTTTTGCGTTGTTGTTGAAGAATAGTTCTTCAAGCGCAATTTCGTCGGGCTGAAATTTATCGATAAGTTTTTGAACGCTTTTTTCAATCATTAAAAGACGATTTGGAAAGGTTTCGTCCTTAGGCGTTAAAATAACGCCGTAGTCAATGGCGGTAACCTTGCCGTTTTCACTTGAAATAACGCCGTAGCCAATGGTAGCGAGTCCCGGGTCAATGCCTAAAATTATCATAAACTTCCCCTATTTTAGCCTATAGCAAAATAATACACTTTTTTTAAGAAAAAGTCAAGACTAATAAGCAAAATAAAAGCGCGCATTATTTAAAAGAATATAATATTCTTAAACGCGCGCAACAAAACTTCACTCACGAAGTGAACTTCACTATCGAAGATAACTTCACTCACAAAGTGAACTTCACTTGCACATATGGGTAAACTTAGTTTTAGCGTGCTCTCAAACAAGAACACGCTAAAAATTTTTACTCTTCACCGCAAATATATTGCCTAATTTCAATTTTTAAATTCATATTAACTTCGTTGCGGATAATATTAAGTTCAATAACGTCGCCGATTTTAAAGTTGATTGAATTTATATCTTCAACGAATTTATCGGCGGTAGTGATAGTTACGGTTTCTCTATCCCAATAGTAACTAACAAGCCTATCGCCTTCTCTTAAGCCACCTTTATACATACTGCCAGTGGTGTCAATCTTAGTTACGTAAACGTAACTTTGGCTCATCCAGGCGTTTAGATATTTGTTTGCAACCGAGCAACCGAGCAAGTATTTTCCAGCAATGTAGCCCGGTTTTTCGCCCGTATAGGTAGAGATAAGTTGGGTTGTGATATCTACTATCGTGGAAGACGGAATAACGAAATTTAAGCCTTCAACGCTTGCGTCGAGTTTTTGAGCGTAAAGCGTATCGACCATACCGATTAGATAGCCCGTCGTCGTAAAAAGACCTGCACCAGAATCGTTATTGTTTACGACAGCGTTTGTTTGAAGAAGGTCTAAAGACTTGCCGTCAATCACGGTGCTTGGGCAAAGTGCGCTAACAATTCCGCTTGTTACAGAGCCACCAACAAGCCCATAAGGATTGCCTATTGCAACAACGCTTTCACCTACTTCCAAAAGGCTTGAATCGTAGAGATTGACACATTGTAGTTTAGTATCAACCATCATAACGCATAAGTCTGTGTCAGGGTCGGCACCGACGAAGGTTGCGTCGTATTCAACGCCGTCAACCGTTCTTATTGAAACGGCTTCGGCTGTTTCTAGTGCGTGATAGCAAGTAACGATGCAACTTCTCGTTTTGTCGCCTTGGTCGGTTAAAGCGATTACAACGCCCGAACCTACTAAAGTTTTATTTTGAGAAATGGTAGCGTAAACTTCAACAACCGATGAGCGAATAGTTTTCAAAACGTCTTTTAACGGCTTTTGAACAGATGGTTGATCACCCTCATCCGCACTGCCTTCACCCTCGTTTTCGCCCGAAGAACCGCTTATAGCCCCACTTGTTGAACCACTTTGTGAGTTTGATGATGAACTTTCGTTGCCACCGATAATGTTAATGTTCACGTCAAAACGCTCGTAAGTTGCGCTGTTTGTTGATTGGTTTGACTGAGAAGAATAACTTCCACCTTCATTCCTATCACCCGTGCAACCAGATAAAAGCATTATAGAGAGCGTAAACGCAATTAAAATTGAAAGAATTTTATTTTTCATAATTCCACCTTACTTTAATATTATATATTAAATGCTCGTCATTATCAAGGACTTTAGAGTTTTTTTGCAAAAAAATACCGCAAAGAAAATTAATTCCTTGCGGTCCTGCCGATAAAGTTCGGCAGAAACTATTTTTTGCTAAACTTTTGGCAGACTATATTTTAAACGGCTTTTTCTTGAAAAATAACTAATTAACTTTCGCTAAAAAGTATCTTTTTCAACCGTTACAAAAATAATATGCCACGTTTTTTAGAATATATACTAAAAAACTTAAAAAAATTAATCTTCGTCCTCTTCTTCAGGAAGTTCAACGTTGTGATAGATATCTTGAACGTCGTCGTTATCGTCGAAAGCGTCGAGCATTTTGTTGAAAGTTACAAGTTGTTCGTCGGTCAATGTGATTTTATCGTTTGGAACCATCATAATATCGGCTTCAACGAAGGCAATTTGCTTTTGTTCAAAATATGCTCTAACTGACGAAAATGCGCTAGGCGCTGTTCTAATTTCGTAAACGTCGTCTAAAGTGATACAATCGTCTGCACCAGAATCTAAAGTGTATTCCATCATAGCGTCTTCATCTAGTTCTGGCGTTCTTTCAATAACGATAACACCCATATTTTCAAACATAAATTGAACGCTACCCGTTGTTCCTAAACTTCCGCCAAATTTATCGAAGATATGACGAACGTCGCCTACAGTTCTGTTCTTGTTGTCGGTAAGGGTTTTTACGATAACTGCACTACCGCCAATGCCATAGCCTTCGTAAACTAGATTTTCGTAGTTTACGTTGCCAAGTTCTCCCGCAGCCTTTGCAATACTTCTTTTGATGTTATCGTTAGGCATATTTGCAGCCTTTGCTTTTGCGATAGCATCGGCAAGTTTGCTGTTTAAGTTAGGGTCAGTGCCAAGTTTTGCTGCAACGGCAATTTCTCTACCGATTTTGGTAAAAATTTTGCCTCTTGCTGCGTCTGCCTTACCTTTTTTTGCTTGTATATTGTGCCATTTACTATGTCCTGACATAATTTTTCTCCTTAATTTTGTGTTAATTTGTAAAGTATAACGGAAAGCGCAACGCCTGCGTTCAAACTTTCCATACAAGGCTTCATTTCAAGTTTTACGGTGCTGTTAGCGCGCTCTATCATCGTTTTGCTGACGCCGTGAGATTCGCTCCCCACGCATAGGCAAAAAGTTTTAGGGCTTTCAAAAGAAAAAACGTTCTCACCACCCATATCGCAAACGATAACGTGCATATTTTTAATCATTTCTAGTGCTTGTTCATACGTTTTTTCAAACACGTTTACATGATAAATTCCACCCATAGTGGCACGAACGCATTTTGGAGAAAATGCATCGCAAGAATCGATTAAAATTATGTTTTCTATTCCAACAGCGGCGCAAGTTCTAATGATTGTTCCAACGTTACCAGGGTCTTTAACGCCGTCTAACAAAACGCACGATTTTTCCGCAGAAAATCTAGCGTTTTGAGGAATTTTTACTGAGGCGCAAATGCCTTGCGGAGTAACGGAATCGCACACGTAGGAAGCAATTTCTTTACTGACTTCAACGACTTCTAAACCGCTAGTTTTATAGCCGACTATAAGTTCAGCCGTTCCCATAATGCAAGAAATTTCTTGACCAGACAAAAAAGCGTCTTTAACCTGCTTTTCGCCCTCAACTAAATATTCTAGCCGAGAAAGCCTTTCCTTCTTATCTTTTAATGAACGCATCTTTTTTACGAGCGCGTTTTGCCTTGAAGTTATCATACAATACTAATGCAAAAAAGGACCGCAAATTTAAAGCGGTCCATTAAGTTAATTAAGCAATTTTTGCCTTTACTTGTTCGCAAAGTGCGCTAAAGCCTTGAGCGTCGTTGATAGCCATATCAGATAAAACTTTTCTGTTAAGGCTGATATCTAAAAGTTTAAGACCGTGCATAAACTTTGAGTAACTTAAACCGTTTTGACGGCAACCTGCGTTGATACGAGCAATCCAGAGTTTTCTAAAATCACGCTTTTTAGCCTTTCTTCCTACGTAAGCGTAAGAAAGTGATTTCATAACCGCTTGACGTGCTACTCTATAAAGTTTGCTCTTTGCGCCAAAGTAACCTTTAGCAAGTTTTAATATTTTTCTACGCTTTTTAACAGCGTTTACCGCTCTTTTAATACGCATAATATTTACCCCCTATTAACCCTTGTATGGAATGAGATTCTTGATAGTCTTTTCTTGCGTTGTTGCAACGTAAGAACCTTGTCTTAATCTTCTCTTTCTCTTAGTAGTTTTTTTACTTAAGATGTGGCTGTGCCCTTCGTGAGCTCTCTTTACTTTGCCTGAAGCGGTAACTTTAAAACGCTTTTTTGAACCGCTATGTGTTTTCATTTTAGGCATAGGAATTACCTCCAATTATATATTATTTTTATTTTTTCTTAAATTTTAAATCGCATTGCAATTTTAAATCGCATTGCGATTATTTTTTAGTTTGTTCGCTAAGTGGGGCTAAAATCATTAAAATGTTTCTACCCTCTAAAAGCGGTTTCTTTTCTAAAACGGCGCTCTCTTTAACCATTTCGTAGAACTTGTTCATAACGTCAATCCCGATTGACGAGTGCGCGTTTTGCCTACCCTTTAGGCGGATTGATACCTTAACTTTGTTACCTTGCGATAAAAACTTAATAGTTTGTTTTGCCTTTACGTTTAAATCGCCAATATCGATAGTCATTGAAAGCCAAATTTCTTTAAACTCAACAACTTTTTGGTTCTTCTTCGCCTCTTTTTGCTTTTTCATCGTTTCGAAACGGAATTTGCCGTAGTCCATAATTTTGCAAACAGGCGGATTAGAGTTTGGCGAAATTTCAACAAGGTCTAAATTAGCGTTATACGCCATTTCAAGTGCTTCTTGTGAACTTACGATGCCAAGTTGTGCTCCGTCTTCGCCGATTAAACGAACTTGGGCGTGTTTTATCATTTCGTTGACGTTATTTTGGATTTTAATGGTTGTTTCCCCCTAATAAAATATACAAAAAAATCGGGCTAAATAGAATAGCCCGATAAATACACAGTTTTCACCTATATAGAGATAGAAAAAAGTATGTGCCACTTTACTTTGCTTGTGGCGAGAAGGGCTAGCTTCTACTTAAAGCATAAGTATAATAACACCCTTTCAATCTTTTGTCAACCAAAATTTAATGGTTTTTTGGTTATTTTTTAGTTTTTGTAAACGATTTTTTCTTTATCTTCTTTAACTAGCATTGCGATAAAGTCTTCAGTTTTCATTTGACCTAAATCGCCCGCTCTTCTTGACCTTGCAGATACGATTGTGCCGTCTTCCACCTCTTTATCGCCTAAAATAAGCATATATGGCGATTTGTCAAGCTGAGCATCTCTTATCTTTTTGCCAACCTTTTCGTTGCGATAGTCGCACTCAACTCTAAGACCTTGCGCTTTCATATCTTCAACGATTTTTTGAGCGTAATCGTTAGCCCTATCGGTAACAGGAATTACCTTTACTTGGCAAGGAGCAAGCCATAGTGGGAAAGCTCCAGCATATTTTTCAATGAGCATTGCGAAAACTCTTTCATAGCAACCGATAGAACTTCTATGAATAACAAACGGAGTTTTCTTTTCGTTGTTTGCGTCGATATAACTCATATCGAAACTATGCCCAGCGGCAAAGTCGAGTTGCAAGGTGATGAGTGTATCTTCCTTGCCGTAAACGTTCTTAATTTGAACGTCGAGCTTAGGGCCGTAGAAAGCGGCTTCGTCGTCAGCTTCAACGTAGTCAAGCCCTAAATTATCGAGAATTTGCTTCATAAGCGCTTGAGTTTCTTCCCAAGCCTTATCGTTATCGATATATTTTTCTTTATTGTTACCACGCTTTGAGAAGCGGTAGGTTACGTCGTCTTCCATGCCTAAGCACTTTAAGAAATAAAGGCTAAGGTCTAAGCACTTTTTAAATTCGCCCTCGATTTGTTCTGGAGTGCAAATAATATGCCCGTCAGATAGCGTGAACTGACGAACTCTTATAAGCCCGTGCATTTCGCCAGAAGCTTCCTTTCTAAATAGAGTTGCAGTTTCAGCAAAGCGGTAAGGTAAATCTCTATAGCTTTTTAAACCGCTTTTATAAATTTGGTATTGGAAAGGACAAGTCATCGGGCGCATTGCAAGAACTTCGTTTTCGTCTTCCTCGTCGCCTATTACGAACATTTTATCACGATAGTGATACCAGTGCCCTGAAATTTTATAAAGGTCGCTCTTTGCCATTGAAGGCGTTCTTGTTAGCATAAAGCCACGGCGTTCTTCTTCGTCTTCAACGAATCTTATCATCGTTTGCATAACTTTCGTGCCCTTAGGCGTTAAAAGTGGCAAACCTTGACCAACGACTTCACTCGTCATAAAAAAGCCGAGTTCTCTGCCGATTTTGTTATGATCACGACTTTTTGCTTCTTCTAGTTTTTGAATATATTCTTCAAGTTCTGATTTTTTCTCAAAAGCCGTTGCGTAAATTCTAGTGAGCATTTTGTTCTTTTCGTTTCCACGCCAATAAGCGCCCGTTAAACTTAAAAGTTTAAACGCTTTAATTTTGCCCGTTGAGAAAAGGTGTGGCCCACGGCATAAATCAACAAAATCGCCTTGCTTATAGAAAGAAATTTTCTCGCCTTCTGGTAAATCTTTGATAAGTTCAACCTTATAAGTTTCACCAAAGCCTTTCATTAGTTTGATTGCTTCTTTTTTAGGAAGTTCGAAACGAGAAATAGGAAGGTTTGATTTGATAATTTTCTTCATTTCGTCTTCAATTTTTGCAAAATCTTCTTGAGTTATTGGGGTTTTGAAGTCGAAATCGTAATAAAAGCCGTTCTCAATAGTTGGGCCGATTGCCAAACTACAAGTTGGGTAAATTGATTTTACTGCTTGCGCTAAAATATGCGAACAAGTGTGGCGATAAACGTCAAGACCTTCGGCATCTTTAAGCGTTAAAAATTCAACTTTGCAATCGTTATCAACAACTGCCGTCATATCGGTTAAAACGCCGTCAACTTTAGCAACAACAGCCTCTCTTGCTAGACCTTCCGAAATTGATTTTGCTATTTCGTAAAGAGAAATGCCAGTATCAAATTCTAAAATGTTATCGTTTTTTAAAGTGATTTTCATAAATTTTACCTCAATCTTTTATTAAAACGAAAAACGCCCCTATGCTACGCATAAGGACGACTTAAAAATCGTGGTTCCACCTTAATTTACGGAATATCCGCCTCAGTTTTGCGCTAAACGATAGCGCACTCGCTTCTGGAAAGTGGTTTTGCTTTCGGGCTTTAATCGTGCTCACAGCCTAAGGCACGACTCTCTGGGTAAAGTTGACCTATGCTACTTGTCTTACCATTAAGAAGTCTTTCGTTTTGTATATTCAATTATATACTAAAGAAAAGTTTTGTCAACAAAAATAGCCCTTTTTAAAAAATATTTTATCGCCGAAAAATTCTTTGAGATAAAATTCATCAATCTTTGGAATTTTTGAGTTTAACTCGACCTCGCATGAAGAAGATAGCAAAATTTCTTTCACAACCCTTGCTTCGCCTCCTAAAACGAGGTCGGCTCGAAGTAATTTGTTATAATTTCTATCAAAAACCATACCGTCAATTACAAAAGTTTTTTTGTTCTTCTTTTCTAAAATTACGTATGAAACAAAATCTTTCAACTGCTCGCTTTTAAAATACGAAGGAATAAAGGTTACTATCTCAGTCCACTTACTAAGAAGCGGTTTCATTAAAAAATTGAATGAGCCGTCTATTGAATAAGGGCTTTTATTAAGTTTTGAGATTGCGTAGCGTTTGTCTTCTTCGATATCAGCCGAAATTAAGGCTGTGAGCAAAAGTTCAAATTCGATTGAAGATAGCCCCGTTACCCTAATGTGTTTTTTGAAAAATTCATATTTATAGTTGACGGCAATGATATCGGCAATTTTATCTTCTAAAGATATTCTAAAAACGTTTGCGCACTCGTTTGGAATTTCCACGAAAAAATTGCACCTATCTTCGCCACTTTCGATTTTTACCTCGCCTCTGAAGGTTTCAATAATATCAAAAAGCGTGTCTTTTAAATATTTTATATTTAACGCGCGAAAATCCGCGTCGCTCACAACAAAATTCATATCTAAAATAGTTTACGTAAGTTCGGGCTTTTTAATGATAGCAAATTTTGTCAAAAACGGTAACTTTTTTGCGCTACGGTAGATAATTTTGTAGCATTCGCTAAAGATTAATACCGACGAGCATACGCCTATTATTTTCAGCCATAAAATAGGCTCTAGGTGAACGCTTTCGAAAAATGCGGGAACAAATTCCACGAGCGAAATATGAATAAAAAGCGTTAAAAATAGCATAACGCACAAAAGTTTGTTTCTAAAAATGCCCTTTAAAGCGCTCTCCGCCACCACTTCTCGGCAGTTTATGGCATTAAAAAGTTGGAAAAACACGAACATAGTTATAACCACCGTGCGCTCTTGCAAAACGGCAACGTTTAAAAAATTATGAAGTTCTTGCATTGCAACGATTGCACACATAAACAACGAGTGAATTACTATTCTTAGTAGCATTTTATTAGTTAAAATGTTGGAATCTCGCCGAACGGGATGTGTGTTTTTGAGCGATAATTTTCGGTTTTCTAAGCCTAAAGATAAGGCTAGTGGACCATCCATTATCACATTTAACCAAAGCAAACACGTGCTTGAAAACGGGCTTTCTAAACCTAGCAATAAATATGCAATAATTATGCTAATTGATGCTAAATTTACCGTTAGTTGGAAGGTTATAAAGCGTTGAAAATTAGAGTAGATATTGCGACCAAAACTTATGGCTTTAACAATGGTTGAAAAACTATTATCTATTAGCACAACGTCGCTTGCTTTTTTGGTTATTTCCGAGCCGTTGCCCATGCAAATGCCGATATCGGCGTGTTTTATAGCAGGGGCGTCGTTAACGCCGTCGCCAGTAACGGCAACGACCTCGCCAAGTTCTTGCAATAGTTTTACAACTCTTAATTTTGTTTTAGGTAAACTTCTAGCAATAACGCTAATATTTGGCAACACCTTTTTAAGTTCTTCATCGGTTAAATTTTCAATATCTTCGGCTAAAACTACCGAATTTTCACCCGAAGTTATTTCTAGCCTATCGGCAATGAACTTTGCCGTTTGCTTATTATCGCCCGTTAAAATTTTGATTTTTACCCCTGCTTCTTTGCAAGAGGAAACGGCTTCGATTACGTCTTCTCTTAAACTATCGGCAAGTAGCGCGTAGCCGTCAAAATAAACGCTTTCGCCTATTTTATGCGCAAAGGCTATGGCTCTTGCGCCTCGTCTTTGCTCAACCTCGATTTCAGCAAGAATTTTCTTTGCGGTTTTTAGTTCAATTTTGCACTTTTCAATTATGACTTCAGGCGCACCTTTAAAGTAAGAAATTTCTTCCGCTCCAACAAGGGCTTTAGTTTCCATAAACTTTATCGCGCTAGAAAACGGCGTAACTTTTAGAATTTTTGCTTGTTTTCTATATTTGTTATAGTCAATATTTGACTTTTTTAGAGCAAGCAAAAGCGCGCCTTCGGTTGCCGAGCCAAGAACCTTTTCACCCTTTAGTTCGGCGGTTGAATTGATTGCTGAATTTATTATAAAAGGTTCATAATTTAACTTATTTAGCGCTATGTTTTTGCCTTTTATTACGAGTTTTTCAACCGACATTTGGTTTTTCGTAAGAGTGCCCGTTTTATCCGAACAAATAACACTGACCGCGCCCACCGTTTCGGTCGCAACGAGTTTTTTGATTAAAACGTTTTGTTTTGATAGCCTAACGACGTTTAAGGTGAGCGAAATTGCAACGGTTGTAGGCAAGCCCTCTGGCACTGCGGCAACGATTAAAACTATTGATTCTATGAAGATATTTTGCACGCTATCGAAAGATACTTCGTTTAATACGATTAGCCTTACAAGCGATAACACAAAAACAAAACCTGCGCAAACAAGCCCAAACACCGAAACGGTTTTGCCTAGCCTTTGCAACTTTTCGTTAAGCGGTGCTGAAATTGTGGAATTTGAGGCAACATCGCTAGCGAGTTTTCCAATTTCAGCGTTATCGCCAACCGCTGTTACTATTGCCGACGCTAAACCTTCGGTTATGAAGGAGCCAGAAAAAAGCATATTTTGTTGTTCGCTTAAGGTCATATCTTTAATAGTTTGCCACTTTTCATCTTTTTTAACGGCGTGGCTTTCGCCCGTTAACGAAGATTCGTCAACCTTTAAATCTTGACAAGATATAAGGCGCGCGTCAAACGAAACTTTATCGCCCGCTTCTAAAAAAACGATATCGCCAACGACGATTTCGCTCGACGGAATTATTATTTTATTTCCGTTTCTTAAAACCTTAGTTACCGCACTGTTACTAAGTTTTGAAAGCGTTTCGAAGGCTTTTTCGCTCTTTCCTTCCATAATAACGGTTAGAGCCGTTGAAATTGTGATTGCAATCAAAATGCCTAGGCATTCAAAAAAATTGCCGTCGCCACCCTTTATTGCCTTACCAACGTTAACGCCTAAAGTTATGATTAACGCAAACACTAATATGAGCATCATCGGTTCAACAAGCGCATCAAAAATTCTTGCAACAAGAGATTTTTTGCGCTTTTTTGATAAAGTGTTAGAACCGAACTTTTCTCGGTTAATTCTCACTTTTTCTTCCGTTAAGCCAAGCGTTTTATCGCTGTTAAAATTCTTTATGATATTATCGGCTTTTTCCTTATAAAATTCCATTATTTCACCTATCTATGATAACATATTATCACTAGATAGAAAAAATAACTTTGTTCTTTTAAAAGCATAAAAAACCGCAAGAAAAAACGCAACTTTCGTTGCGTTAATTTTTCTATTCTGCTTGTTCTTGTTGAGCGTTTTCAAAAAGAGCGGTAACTTCTTCTAAATCAAAACTATCTTGCTCGTCAACAAGGCAAAGTGCGCTATTCTTTTCGCCTTCAACTTCAAGTTCAGTTTTTGTAAACTCCTTCTTAGAAGAGCCGTTTGGCGCTTTGTAACCCGAATAAGAAATATCTGCACCGAGAACGTTTCCGTTTTCACCAACTACGATTAATTCACCGATATCCATCGTGTTATCAGTAGTTATTTTTAGGTAAGCGTAAGATATTGCATCGCCACCATATAGCCTTACCCAGCCTTTTGATTTCTTTAAAACGTTTTTGTCAATAGTTATGGTTTGAAGTTTATAGTCAACAGATTTTGCCTCGTGCCCAAAATTAAGTTTAATAACGGCATTTTCTTCCTTTAAA
This sequence comes from Christensenellaceae bacterium, assembly GCA_045534575.1. Taxonomy (GTDB): domain Bacteria; phylum Bacillota; class Clostridia; order Christensenellales; family Borkfalkiaceae; genus UBA4636. The sequence continues at coordinate 219,300 of JAZSJZ010000005.1, read as the reverse complement.
CCACTAACGTTGACCCAAACTGAACTAATTTTTTGAGTTCCTTCTAGGTTTAAAATTGAATAGTATTGCAAAAAATCGCCCGCTTCGCTCGTTTTTCGAACAATCTTCCAAGAAGAAGAATACGCTGAGCACGCTGAAAGCGATAACGTTGCTAAAATGGTTAATGCACAAATTAATTTTTTTAATGTTTTCATAATTTTTCTATTTATTCTCCGTGAGTTTTTTAAGTTCGGTCATAAAGGTTGAAATATCTTTGAACGAACGATAAACTGAAGCAAAGCGAACGTATGCAACTTCGTCAATTTCCATAAGCCCTTTCATAACCATTTCGCCAATTTGCTTTGATGAAATTTCTTGATCCATACAATTATAAACTTCGCGCTTTATATCTTCGCAAAGTTTTTCTATTCTATACATAGCAACCGGACGCTTTTCGCACGCTTTGATTATGCCGTTTTTAACTTTGTTGATATCGAAAACTTGCCTCGTTCCGTTTGACTTTATTACTAAAATTGGCGTTGTTTCCACCGTTTCGTAAGTGGTGAAACGCTTTCCACAATTTATGCACTCACGCCTTCTTCTTATAGTTTCGCCGTCTTCAGTTGCTCTAGAGTCGATTACCTTGCTTTCTTTGCAACCGCAATACATACACTTCATTGTATTCTTTTACCCCTTATACTTATAATATTATTTTATCACAATAATAAAATTTTGCAAGCATTTTTTAAATTTTTACGTTTTTTTATTAAAATTATGGCAAATTTTAAGTTTTCTTGCGCATAATACGATTATGTTACTATTTTTTAAAATCATTTTGGCTGTTTATCTTATTGCCGTCAACGTTTATGCCTTTTTCCTTGTTAAAACTAAAAACGATGAAGACGATGAAGATAAAAGCTACGACGGAAAATTTTTCATAACGGGAATTTTAGGTGGCGCACTTGGAATTTACGTTTCAATGTTTATTTATAAATATCGCTTGCAAAGCCTATTTTTAATGACTATTATGCCCGTTTTGATTGCAGTTAACGTTTATATTATAATCAATCTTTTTCTTAATAATTTCGGTATTATAATTCCCGCGCAAGAAGGCCTCTTGAACACGCTACTTTTTAAGTTTATTCCTTAAATATAGCAGTGCGATTACGGTTTTTGCGTCTTGAATTTTTCCGCTTTCTAACAGCGAAAAGGCTTCTTCAACTTTTATTTTATGAACGTTTAAAAACTCGCCTTCGTCAAGGGAAGATTCGCCCGCTTCGAACTCATCGCAATAGTAAATATGAATAACCTCGTTAGAATAGCCCGGCGTTGGCAAAATTGATGCGATTTTCGTTAGATTTTTAGCCTTTAGACCAACTTCTTCTTTAAGTTCTCGAATTGCCGTAACCTGTTCGTCTTCACCTTCGTTTTTCTTGCCCGCTGGAAGTTCTAGTGTATCTCTTTGAACGGATAGTCTAAACTGGCTAACAAGATATAAAAAACCATCTTTAACCGCCAAAACACAAGAACCACCCGTGTGCTCGATTTCTTCTCTTAAAGCCTTTTCACCGTTAGATAGTTCTACGGTGAATTTTTTTAAGTTCAAAATCTTTCCGCTATATAAATTTTCAGTTTTAACTATCTTTTCTTCAGTGAGCATTTAAAACTCCGCCATCGATTAAAATCTTTTCGATTTTTTCTACGCTAGAATCATTTTTTCTATGGAAAAGTGTTGAATATTTATACGCTAAAAATGCAATTTTTATGCGTTCTAAATCATTTTCATACAAAGAATTAACTAAATTATCGTATAAAAGCATAAGTTCGGCTTTGTAACTATCGTCCATTTTATACTGCAAAATTAAACTTTTGGTTGCGGTCAAAATGTCTTTAACGAGCCTAATTTGTGCTTCGGGAAGCGAGTTTTTTACAGATCTTACCGCCTTTGTTTTTGGCTCTTCGGTTGAGCCAGTTATCATAGCCTTTAAAGCGTAGAGAACTTCGTCTTTAAAAGGCTCAAGGAAGGTCTTGCAAAAATATTGATACGAATCTTCTAATTCCTCTTTATGGAAAAAATCGCCTAGAAGTTTCATAAAGTTAATCTCTTTTGTATCAATTTTAAACAAAATGATAAACCCAAGAGCGATAATATCTCTAGATGAAGATGGCAAAATGAATTTTCCGTCTATTAAATTTTTAGACATAACAAAACAATTTGCATACGTTTCATCAAAGTCAAACCCGTCGTTACAATGTGCGAAAAGTTCGCACAGCATTTTCGACTGCGCTATGCATTTTAGCAAATTGCTAATTTTTAATTGAGATAAAACGTAGCGAGTGGAAATTATCTCGTCAATATTTTTGATAAATGCTTCAAGCGATTGTTCTTGTGTTATCATATCTACCCCCAAAATATTGTGGTGCAACTTGTAACTTATTACTATTGTAACATAAAAAGTTTATCTTTACAATATAAATTTTAGAAAACTGTTGACTTTTTGAGTAAATATTTATATAATAATAGAACTTTAAGGCTAAAGAAGTTTTAACAAAAGTTTTTGAGGTTTTTATGTCCGTTCAAGGCACGCCCGTTTTAAACAAGTTAATATTATTATTCGTTTTTGATAAGATGGAAGTGCCACTTTCGCTCTCAACTATTGAAGATATGTGTTGCCAATCTAACGATTGGCTTAACTATATGGATTGCAACCCCACCCTTTCTAAACTTCTTGATGACGATTTTGTTTATAAAATCGATACGCAAAACGCTGAGCCACTTTATTCTTTAACTGCTAACGGAAGAGTTTGCCTTGCTGAGTTTTTTATTAAAATTCCAACTTCTTTAAGAGAAAACATTTCCCTTTTCGTTAAGAAAAACAAAACAAGGTATAGAAGAAAACAAGAATACGTTGCCGACTACTATATGAATAAAAACGGAACCTATACCGTTTATCTTAAAATCATTGAACCCGTTGGCCCGCAACTTGAATTAAAACTTTCTGTTCCGTCAAAGCCTATTGCTAAAAACATTTATAAAAAGTGGGAAAATAAAGCGGAAACTATTTTTTCGCTTATTTACGAAAATATTATTGATTGAGAGGTAAATTATGAAAACTTATTACACCAAAGGAACTTGCTCAAAACTTATTTACTTTGACGTTAGTGATGATGGCATTTTATCATCGGTTAAATTTATTGGGGGCTGTCTTGGAAATCTTCAAGGCGTTTCTAAACTATGCGAAGGACGGCATATTGACGAGGTTATTTCGCTCTTGAAAGGTATTCGTTGCAAAGGTAACACTTCTTGCCCAGACCAATTAGCAACCGCCCTACTAAACTATAAAGAAAGTTTAAAGGCTTAAAACGCTTAAATTTATATTAATTCACAAAAAAATCACGGAAAATTTCCGTGATTTTTGTTTTGCCAATTTTTAATTTTTTCAATTTGTATTTTTTAAATATCTCTATCGTCGATGAACTTACTATCGTCAATTCGGGCGTTTTTAGGGATTATTATATTATTGAAATCAATATAATACTTTTTATCGTGCGCAACGTAGAACATTATAAGTTGCATGCATACAAAGAAAACGTGCGTTACTGACATTGAAACGGTAAATCCCGCGCCAAACGTTGCTAAAAACATTGCTACGTTTAAGAAAATTGCAATGAATAACGCAAAAACGTAAGATGCGAAAAACAGCAAATATTCGTCTTTATCTACTTTTACATAAAACGCTTCTTTTATCGACCTTCCGTTGGCTACGCTCGGTCTAAACATTGCAGTTACAGTAAAGAACAACGCTATTAAAAGAACTATCATCCACATCGCAATAAAAAGCGATATTACCGATAAAAATTCTATAGTGAAAACAACGAAGAGAAATGCGCCTGTTATTATTATAAGGAATACAACGCCTTTTACGAGCGCGTAAATAGCCTCGAACACTATTGATTTTTTTAGGTTTGCAAAAAGGCTGTGCATAAACGGAACTTTAGATATTGACGACATATATGAATTTATTATCGCCAAAGACGTAAAGTTACACACGCCAAGAAGAACAGATGAAAAATATAGAACTACTACAACACCAATAAGCGAACCGATTATTGAGCCAAGATTTGCGTAAATTAGTTTGGTTAACTCGCTAAACGTTTGAGAAATATCGGTTGTGAGCGCAAAATTGCCGTGCAGTAACGATACTATCGTTTCCTTTATACTCTCAACAAAGTTAGCCATTTCAACGCTTTCGATAACTTTGGTGAAACCACTTCTTAACACAACGAAAATTAAAAGAAGTTCGGCTATTATTACTACAAACCTAAAGAACATTGCTTTAAAAGTTAGGTTTAGGTTATTTGAAAGTATTTTAAACGAATTTTTAATATACATATTTTAGCCTCCTAACTATTTTATTATTATATTGATTATAACATTTATTTCTTTTTTTTGCAAGGAAATATTTATCTTCAATAAAAAACGCACCTTTCAAGACAAAACTTTTAAGGTGCGCTAATTTATTATTTGGTTTCTAAAACTACTTCTTTTTCCTTTGGCTTAATAAACGCAATTACGATTATTGCAATTAAGCAAGCCGCCGAAATGCCTAAGCAAATTATCGTAGTTAAGTTATACTTAATGAATTGCTTAACAGGCTTAATTTCGATGAATTCGTCTTGACAAGCGATTGCTCTAGAGATTACCACTTCACTCATATTGTTACCATCAACAACTTTAAGTTTTACGTAGTAGTAACCTTTTTCGGTTGGAGTGAAGGTTAAAGCGTCAGTATCGAAAATATCTTCGGTTACGTCGCTTGGGTTTAATGCTTCAACCGCTGAAATATATTCGCTATCAGTTGCATATGCCTCTTTATCTACGTAAGTTTGGCTGAATAATAATTCGTAAACTGCGCTATAATCGTTTGCTGTGATAGTGAAACACTCAACTTCGTATTCAAGGTTAAGGTATGCATCTTCACTTGCGCCGATTGCAATCTCTGGCGCTTTGTTATCAGAAATTTCGAAAGTGAAAATAGGAACAATAACGTCACCCACTCTTTCGCCATTTTCATCTTCTTCGTATAAGCCGTTAGGGCCTTCAACGAGGTTAGAAACGTCAATAGAATCGCCAAGTGGAGTTTTATAAGTTACGTAAAAACTATAAATGCCCGCGTTTGATACTTTGAAAGTTTTTGATGAAGTAGAAGTGTATGCAGTAGAGCCAGGAGTGCAGTAATATAAGGTTACTGATAAATCGTCATAAGAAAAATATTCGCATTCAACGATATTCTTTAAAGAAGATGTATCGTCAATTTTGGTGATATCAAAAGTGTCCCCACCCTTGAAATCTTTAACAAACTTGTTAATATCTTGTTGAATTTTAACAAGTTCGTCAGCATTAGTAAGGTTATACTTTAAGCCAGAATCTTCAATGGAAGATACGGCAACAACCTCGAAAGTGCCTTCTTGAACGCTACCTTCAGTTTTGGTTACGGTGAACTCGTAAGTTCCTGCTTTAAAAAATTCAACGGTAGAGGTTGCCTTTGTTGGCTCGCTTGAAGAACCTTTTTCAACGTAACTTACTTCTCTTCCTTCAGAAACCTTCTTGCCTTCGGTTAAAGCCTCGTAGCCTGCTTCTTCTAAAAGATAATCTAACGAATAGGAATAACCCGTGATTTTTTCAATCTCTAAGGTTTTTGCCTTTGCAAGCATAGGTGCAGAGGTAAAACATAATGCGAACACTAAGCACATCGCTAACATCCAGCCGAAAATTCTTTTGCTTTTCATGAATAACTCCTTATATGAAAGACGCAAAAACGCCAAAACAATCTTTAATCTTTATAATTTTACACTTGATAAAAGTTTTTGTCAATACATTGTTTGCACTTATTTATTATTTTTTTTACTAAAATATAATAAAAGCTAATAAAAGCGCATTTTTTCGATTATGTTTTTCAATTAGTCGTAAATTAAAATGTTATCGTCAATTGTGAACGCACTCCAAGGCTTTTGGTCTTTTGGCGGTTCAATTTTGAACACTAAACGCTCTTTAGAAACGGGGTGCGTAAACGCAAGCGACGTTGCCCAAAGTGCAATTTTACCTTTTACGGCTTTTTCCTTGCCGTAACGCATATCGCCGTAAATCGGTGCGTTTCTATAAGCCATTTGCACTCTTATTTGGTGAGATCTGCCCGTGTGAAGCCTTACCCTAACAAGCGATAATTCTTTTTCTTCTTGCAAAACTTTATAGTCAAGTTCAGCAAATTTTGCCCCTTCAACGCTCGGAGGACAAACGTAAACCATATTGTTTACTGGGTTTTTCTTAATGTGATCGGATAAAACGCCTTCTTTTTGAGCAAGTTTTCCGCACAAAACAGTCAAATATTTCTTTTCAAAACCACCCTCTCGCATTTCGTCAGATAGTCTTGAGGCTGCCTTTGAACTCTTTGCGTAAACCATAACGCCACCCGTTACTCTATCAAGCCTATGCACTAAACCAACGTAAACGTTGCCGGGCTTATTTTCTTTTTCCTTGATATGCTCTTTTATGATAGTTAAAAGGTCCGTATCTTTAGTAACGTCTTCACAGCAAGGAACGTTTTGTGGTTTTAGAACGACGATAACGTGGTTATCTTCGTATAAAACGATTAAATCTTCTTTATTCATTTATGAAAATTCCTCCAGCACCGCATGGAAGGCTTATGCCCTCGCTCGTTGGTAAGCCTACTTCGTATGCTTCAACTCTGCCCCGCCCTTTTTGAACGGTTAAGGTTAAAATGTTTTTAAGAACTTGTGGTTGAAGCCCCGTCGTGTAACTATTGATTAGAAAAAACAACGGATTATCGCTCAAAACTTCACCGCATAGTGAAACGAGGTCGAAAAGTTGCTCTTCGATTTTCCACATTTCGCCGTTAGGGCCTCTGCCGTAACTTGGCGGGTCCATTATAATTGCATCGTATCTTCTTCCACGCCTTATTTCTCGTTTTACGAATTTAACGCAGTCGTCAACGATAAACCTAACAGGCTTTTCGCCTAAGCCCGATAATCTCACGTTTTCGCCCGCACGCTCTACCATACCTTTTGATGCATCAACGTGGCAAACGGATGCGCCCGCTGATAAGCACGCGCAAGTCGCTCCGCCCGTGTAAGCAAAAAGGTTAAGAACGCTAATAGGGCGATTGGCATTTTTGATAAGTGCCATCATCTTTTCCCAGTTGCATGCTTGCTCTGGAAAAAGCCCCGTGTGCTTAAAACCCATAGGCTTAATTTTAAATTTTAGTTCGCCGTAAGATATTTGCCATTCGTCGGGAACTTTTTTGATATATTCCCATTTTCCACCACCCTTTTCAGAGCGAATATATTTGGCGTGAATATCGTATTGGTTAAGGTCGGTTTGAGATTTCCAAATAACTTGAGGGTCTGGGCGAAGAAGAACGATATCTCCCCATTTTTCAAGTTTATAACCATCACCCGTGGCGATAACGGAATAGTCTTTCCATTTATCTGCAACTAACATAATTTTTCCTTAAAATTAGTTTTATTTTTATTCTGTTTCTAAAAAAAGTCTGCCTATAAGCCGATTAAACGCCGTTTTTAGATTTTTTCAACGGCGAGAGTAAAGTCTTCGTCATTAATTGACCAAGCCTTTTCAAAGCCACAAAGTTTACCTTCGATAAGGCTCTTTGCTAAAACTGATTTTTGAATAGAATCTTTTCTTGTTTGCAAGATTGATTGAATTTTACCCGTTGCAACGAAGTATAAATTTATTCTATCGGTAACGTTAAAGCCAGCCTCTTTTCTCATCGTTTGAATTCTTGAAACTAATTCTCTTTCCAAGCCCTCGTCGATAAGTTCTTCAGTTAAATTTACGTCTAGAACAACGGTATTTCCGTTTTCACTAGCAGAAACGAAGCCTTCTTTACTTTCGGTTGAAATTAGCAAATCGTCTTCGCTAAACTCAACCGTTTCGCCTTGAAGTTCTACTGAATATTTTTGACCAGCTCTTACAGTTTTAACAATTTCTTTTGCGTTGCAAGTTTCGAAGAAGTTTCTAATTGCGCCCAAAAGTTTGCCGTATTTAGGACCTAAAGTTTTGAGTTGTGGTTTTAACTTATAGTTAATGAAATCGCTTGAATCGGTTAAAACTTCAAATTCTTTAACGTTGAGTTCATCTCTTGCAATTTCATAGAATTCGTCGCTTAACGCAACTCCCCTACCTACCGAGAAGTAAAGTTTAGAAAGCGGTTGACGGTTCTTAATTTGTGAAGAATTTCTTGCAGATCTTCCCAAAACTACGATGTTTTCAACCTCTTCCATATCTTCTTCGAGTTTTTTATCGATAAACGCTTCGTCTGCTTTTGGGAACGAGCAAAGATGAACTGAAATTGGAGCGTCTTTATAAAACTGAGGAACAAGGTTGCGATAAATGCTCTCTGCAATGAACGGAGTGAAAGGTGCAGTTAATTTCGATAAGGTTACTAAAGTTGTGTAAAGAGTGGTATAGGCTGCAATCTTATCGTCAGTTAAGCCGTTACCCCAGAAACGCTCTCTCGAACGGCGGATATACCAGTTAGAAAGTTCGTCAACAAAAGATTGCATAAGTCTTGCGCTTTCGAAAATCTTATATTCTTTAAGGTTTTCGTCAACCGTTTTAACCAAACTGTTTAGTTTAGATAAAAGCCATTTATCGATGATTGAAAGTTTGCAGTCTTTAATATCGTATTTTGATGGGTCGTATTCATCGATATCAGCATAAAGCACGAAGAAAGCGTATGCGTTCCAAAGCGTGCCCATATATTTTGCTTGGCACTCGCTAACCGCCTTTTCGTAGAAACGAGATGGAAGCCATGGCGCAGATGAGGTATAGAAATACCATCTAACGGCGTCAGAGCCTTGTTTGTTTAAAATAGCCCACGGGTCAACGACGTTGCCTAAGTGTTTACTCATCTTCAAGCCCTTTTCATCGTTTACGTGCCCTAAAACTATGCAGTTTTTAAACGGCGCTTTATCGAAAAGTAGAGTTGAAATTGCCAAAAGAACGTAGAACCAGCCACGAGTTTGGTCAATCGCCTCGCTGATAAAGTCAGCAGGGAAGTGTTTTTCGAAAAGTTCTTTGTTTTCAAACGGATAGTGATATTGCGCAAAAGGCATTGAGCCAGAGTCGAACCAGCAGTCGATAACCTCTTTAACACGGAACATCTTTTTTCCACATTTAGGGCAAGTCATCGAAACGTCGTCAACGAAAGGACGGTGAAGTTCGATATCTTTATCTAACCCGCAAAGTTCGCGAAGTTCTTCTCTTGACCCGATTACGTGGAAATGACCGCATTCTTTACATTCCCAAACAGGAAGCGGAGTGCCCCAATAACGCTCTCTTGATAAGCCCCAATCAACAACGTTTTCAAGGAAGTTACCCATTCTACCCGTTTTGATTGTTTCAGGCATCCAATTAACTGAGTTATTCGAACGAATAAGCGCATCTTTAACAGCGGTTGTTTTTACAAACCAACTCGACCTAGCATAGTATAGAAGCGGTGTGTTGCAACGCCAGCAGAACGGATAAGAGTGCTCGTATAACACGTCTTTCAAAAGCGCGCCACGCTCTGCAAGTTCTTTGATGATGAGCTTATCTGCATCTTTTACGAACATACCTTTATAAAGCGTGAGTTCGTCTTTAAACCTACCCCTATCGTCAACCATTTGAACGAAAGGAAGGTTATATTGTTGACCAACACGACCATCGTCAACACCAAAAGCAGGTGCAATGTGAACAATACCCGTGCCGTCGGTCAACGTTACGTAATCGTCGTTTACGATATAGAAAGCCTTTTGCCTAAAAGTACCAACGGCGCAGTCGTATAAAGGCTCGTATTCAATGCCTACGAATTCGCTACCCTTTTTAACGGATATTTTTTCGTATTCCTCAAATAAGGTTGGAATAAGCGCTTCTGCCATAATGAAAATTTCTTCGCCTACTTTAATTTCAGCGTAATCTTCATTAGCGTTCATACAAAGCGCAACGTTAGAAGGAAGAGACCAAGGCGTAGTCGTCCAAGCAAGGAAGAATTTGTTAATTTCGCCCTTTAATTTGAACTTAACGAAAACAGATTTTTCCTTAACGTCTTTATAGCCTTGAGCAACTTCGTGGCTTGCTAAAGCCGTTCCACATCTTGGGCAGTATGGAACGATTTTATAGCCTTTATATAACAAGCCCTTTTCCGAAATTTGCTTGATTGCCCACCAAACTGACTCGATGTAGTTATCGTGATAGGTAACGTATGGGTTTTCCATATCTACCCAATAAGCAAGGCGTTCGCTCATTTCTTTCCAGTCGTTAGAATATTTCCAAACGCTTTTTTTGCACTCGGCAATAAACGGCTCAATACCGAATTTTTCGATATCTTGCTTACCGTCAAGCCCTAATTTTTTCTCAATTTCAAGCTCAACCGGAAGACCATGAGTATCCCAGCCGGCTTTTCTTAAAACGTGCTTGCCTTTCATCGTTTGATATCTTGGAATTATATCTTTCATAACACGCGTTAAAACGTGCCCGATGTGTGGCTTGCCGTTTGCGGTTGGAGGTCCGTCGTAAAAAGTGAACTCCTCTCCGCCTTCCGTTTTCTTTATACTCTCTTCGAAAACGTGTTCGTCTTCCCAAAACTTTGCAATTTCCTTTTCTCTGTCAAGAAAATTAAGGTTTGTGTCAACTTTTTTATACATAAAATTTCTCCAAAAAATATTTTTCAAAAAATAAAAACCGCCTCTTAATAGAGACGATTATTCTAACCGTGTTACCACTCTAATTCGCAAAAATTCTTTGCGCGCTCGATAGATTTTATCGAAAATCTTTAACGCCCCTTTATTTCGCCCAAATAAATCACGCCTTCAAGAGGTTGCTCGCGGAAGGATACCCAAATTAGTAGCATTCTGCAGACTCTCACCACCTCTGCTCGCTTTTAGCGCCCGCTAATTGAACTTGTTTCCGTTTAAACGCAAAATTAAGTTAATATTAAACAAAAATTTGTTTAATACGCACATATTTTACCAAATTTCACAAAAGTTGTAAAGCAATTATTTAAAAGAACTTTAAAAACACTTGCTTTTTTTGAGGTTTTAGATTAAAATACTATCACTGTGCTATGTGGGGAGCTAGCGGTGCCCTGAACCTGCAATCCGCTATAGCAGGGCAGAATCGTCCCCTTCGGCTTTGGGTATGGTTGGCAGGGTAAAATAAGGAGCGTTGACGTTAAAGTCTTGTGCAACGAGCGGTTGCGAACCGTGTCAGGATAGGGATATAGCAGCACTAAACAATTTTGCTCGTGTGCCATAAGGTCGCTTTAAAAGAGCCACCTGTTTTATTATCGCTTCGGTGCTTATTGTCAACGGGGAATGCACAGTGTTTTGAAATTAAATGCAAGGTTTTTTCGCCTTGCATTTTTTATTTTTTTCAATATTTTTTCAATATTTTAAGCGGACTTAATTTGAAATAAGTCCGCCTATAAGTTCATTATTCGCTGTTTTTACTTTGAAAATTTATTGTAAACTGCTTCGATTGATTTGTTCAAATCTTTATTAGAAACGCCAACTAAAATAGATAATTCTTGGCTACCTTGAACAATAACTTTAATGTTGATATTAGCCTCGCCAAACACTGCAAAAATTCTTCCGCTAACGCCCGGCTTTAACGCCATGTTTCTTCCAACAACTGCAACGAGCGCGATATCTTCATCAAGGTCAACCTTTCTTACGCTTTCTAATTTATTAAAACTTCCCGCAAGTTCGTAAAGATTTTTGCCAAGCAAACTCTTTTCCATAATTAAAGAAATTGAGTTAATGCTGGTGGTGATATGCTCGATATCAAGCCTATAGTTATTTAAAACTTTGAGGCACTCTTTGAGCATATCGCTCTTTTTATAGCCCTTAGCGCACTCAATGGTGATTGAAACGAAATCTTTTTTGCCAGAAATTCCCGTGATAAGGTCTTCCGTTGAAGTGCACTCTCTCTTAATTAAAGTTCCTTCGTCTTGAGGGCGGTTAGTGTTGAGAATTCTTACAGGAATATTCAAGCCCTTGATTGGGAAAATGGTTTCTTCGTGAAGAACTTTCGCGCCCATATAAGATAGTTCGTGGAGTTCTTCGTAAGTTATTTCTTTTATGCGTTTAGGATTGTCGATAATTCTAGGGTCTGCCATCATAATACCAGAAACGTCAGTCCAGTTTTCGTAAAGCGAAGCGTTAAGCCCCCTTGCTAAAAGAGAACCCGTGATGTCGCTACCGCCTCTTGAGAAAAGTTTGATTTGACCGTTAGGGTATGCGCCGTAAAAGCCCGGAACTACGATTCCTTTGTCGCAATAGTTTTCGCTAACCGCTTTGTCTGACTTTTCATCGTCAATCTTGCCGTAAAAATCAAAGAAGAATAAATCTTTTGCGTCAACGAACTTATAGCCAAGGTAATCTGCCATAAGTTTTGCGCAAAGGTATTCACCACGAGAAACTATGTATTCTTCGCCAAAGCCTTCTTTAATATCCGCCTCGATTTTATCAAACTCAGCCTCGATATCAACTTTTAACTTTAATTCATCTCTAATTTGAACGTAACGGTCTTTTATTAGATTGAAAATTGAAGAATAATCAACGCCGTAACGGATGTGTGCGTTTAATAAAAGCAATAGGTCGGTTATTTTATAGTCTGCAGAAGTTCTTTTGCCAAGAGCAGAAACAACGACTACCTTTCTTTTCTTATCGCTATTAACGATATCTTTAATTTTTGCAAACATTTCACTGCTCGCTACTGACGAGCCACCAAATTTAACAATTTTTATCATAATTAATTCTCCAAAATTCTAGCGTAAAATTTATAATTTTTGTTTCTTATTTCACTTGCGTTAACATTTTCAATAAGTTTAATTTCTTTTCCGTCGTCAACGACAGCCGAGATTGGTGCATCGTCTAAGCCGATAGACTTATTGAAAACGTTTTCAAAGAGCATCTTCTCGCCCTTATCTCTAATGGTAACGATATCTGCAACAACTGCCGCAGCCGTTGGCATTCTGCCAGCGCCCTTTCCAACGAATAAAAGTTCGTCGTTAGGGTTCATTTTTACGCAAACGAAGTTGGTTTCGTATTTAACGCTTGCGTAAACACTGCCTTTCTTAACCAAAACGGGCTCAACGCCAATGTTGATATTGTTTTCTTTGTTTTCGGAAAAACACATATATTTTAGGTCATAGCCTTTATCGTTTACAAATTTAATAAATTCGTAGCTTACGTTGGTTATGCCAAAATGATAAATGTCAGTAATAGAAATTTCTTGCTTGTAGCAAAGCATTGAGAGAATACAAATTTTTCTCATCATATCAAAGCCTTCAACGTCGGCAGTAGGGTTTGCTTCGGCAAAGCCAAGCCTCTTAGCTTCAGCAAGCGCCGTTTCATAGTCCATACCGTCATCTTGCATTTTGGTTAAGATAAAGTTGGTCGTTCCGTTCAAAATACCGAAAATTTGGCTTGTTTGGTTGAGTTTTGCAAGGTTGCTAATAGGTTTAATTACAGGAATTCCACCGCCCGCTGACGCTTCATACATAAGATAAACGCCCTTTTCGTTAGCAATTTCGGTCAATTCCTTTAAATGAAGTGCAATAACTTCTTTGTTCGCCGTTACAACGTTTTTGCCCGAAACAAGTGCATTTTTAATGCAATAATAACTAAAATCGTGCCCACCCATAACTTCAACGACAGTATCAATTTCAGGGTCGTTGAAAATGGTTTTTGGGTCATCGGTATAAAGTTCAAGTCTATTTGGGTCGAATTTTTCTTTTAAGTCAAGGATTTTAACAAGTTCTAAGCCTTTAACGCCGTCAAGCAAAATTTTAACGACGCCACCGCCTACCGTTCCGCATCCTAATACTGCAATTTTCATAGTTTTGTTTCCTCTCAATAGTTATTCGATAGCAATAACGCTTACGCTTTTTACGCTGTCGATTGTCTTTAATTTGTTAATAAGTTCAACGATATCTGCGCTTGCTTCGCTAATATCGATTGCAAGAGTGATAAAAGCAACGTTTTTTATTGGCATTGCTTGATTTATAGTTATAACGTTTGCACCAAACGAATAAATTTCGCCAAGCACCGCGCTCAAAACGCCTTTAGTGTCAGCCGTTTTTAAAGATATGATAGATTTCTTACCATAACTTGATGAGGCTTTAAAAATTTTGTCTTTATATTTATAGAAAGTTGAACGGCTAATGCCAACTTCTTTGCACGCATCACTTACGCTTTTTTTCTCGTCTTCAACGAGCGCTTTCGCTTTTAAAACTAGTTCAAAATAGTCGGGAAGGATAGATTTATAGATTATCAAATAATCGTCGTTCATAAACTTTCCTCCTTTAAAAAATAGGGTTTAACCGACCTATACGCCCACTTATTGGCTTTTGCGTGCTTCTTAACGCACTCGAAATCTTGCTCGTTTTTAGCAATGAATAGTAGCGTTGCGCCCGAGCCTGAAATTAAACAAATAACGCCGTTATCATTTGCAACGGCTCTAAAATTTTCAGCGCCGTCAATCAATTTAATTCTATAAGGCTCGTGAAGATTATCTTTCACACATTCCTTTAAAAGTTCAAAGTTCCCGCTTTCAAAGGCTCTTGGAAGGTTGACAATTCTTGAAGTGTTTTCAATAATTTTTCCATATTCTAAAACGCTTGGGAGCGCTTTTCTTGCTTTTGCCGTTGATACGGAAAAGTTTGGATAGGCTATCATAAAGAAAAGTTTATCGCTAACATCGTAGCCTTCGCGGTAATATTTGCCATTTACTTTATAGCAAGCGTTTAATCCACCATAGTAGCAAGGAGCAACGTTATCTGGATGAGTTTCTATCTCGCAAGCGATATTGAAAAGTTCGTTATCGCTCAAGTTTTCACCCGAAAAATGAGCCATCGCTTTAACGCCCGCAACAATGCAACTTGCGCTACTTCCTAGCCCACCTGCCCGTGGAATATTATTCACGACTTGGCGAATTTTTACCGGAACGGCTTCTTTGCCTATGCGCTCAAACGCCTTTATATAAGACGAGGCTATTAAGTTTTTTTCAACGTTTGAGTGCCACTCGTCAAAGCCTTCAAAAATAAAGCTATCGTCTTTTGAAAACTCAAATTCGTTGAACATATCAAGCGCTAAACCTAAAACGTCAAACCCGCTACCTAGGTTGGCACTTGACGCGCACACTTTAACTTTAAACATACTATTCACCAATAAGGTTTTTAAGATTTTCTTCAGCGTTATAGCCCGACCAAATCACTCTATCAAACTTAAAGCCGTTAAGCGACTTTATTGCCTTTGGAGCAACGCTTGAAGTGAATTTTTCTACCTTTTCAATCGTTTGGAAAACGTCATTTCCGCACTCAATATTAAGAGCCTCGGCAACAGGAATAGGGAATTTATAAGGGCTGGCGGTTGAAACCACAACGCCGTAGCCACTATAGCCCGTTGTTTTTCTATAATCTTCAAGCGCACTCGAAGCAACCGCTGTGTGTGGGTCGATAAGATAGCCTTGCTTTTCAAAAACACGCTTAATTTCTTTCGCCGTGCCGTTATCATCTAGGCAGAACGCATAGAAATCTTTAAAACCTTGCTTAATTTTTTCGTTAACTTCATATTTGCCCGTTTTGTTAAGCGAAGTCATAAGTTCGTTGCAATATTCGTAGTCATTACCCGATAAAATGTATAAAAGCCTTTCAAGATTTGACGAAACTAAAATATCCATCGATGGGGAAATTGTTTTGAAGAAAGGTCTTTTTCTATCGTAAACGCCCGTTTTGAAAAAATCGGTTAAAACGTCGTTAGCGTTAGATGCGCAAATAAATTTCTCAACGGGAACACCAAGTTTTTTTGCAATAAATCCCGCCAAAATATTGCCGAAATTGCCCGTTGGAACGGAGAAAACAATCTTTTCGCCAAACGTTATTTTACCCTCTTTAACTAAAGAGAGATAAGTGAACATATAGTAAACGATTTGAGGAACAAGCCTTCCTATGTTGATTGAATTTGCTGAAGATAGTTCAACGCTTGGCTTAAATTCTTTATCTGTAAAAATCTTTTTAACGAGCGTTTGGCAAAAATCGAAATTTTCGCTAACAGATATCGCCTTCGAGCCGTTTATCGCAAACTTTTGCATTTGCGCTTCTTGAACGGGGCTAACACCGCCGTTAGGGTATAGAACGTAAACGTCGATATCGCTTCCAATAAAGCCCGATAGCGTTGCGCTACCCGTATCGCCACTAGTAGCCGTTAAAATTACCGTTTTGTTATTATCGCCGATGTTTTTCTTAGCCTGTGCTAAAAGCCCGCCTAAAATTGTGAGCGCCATATCTTTAAACGCACAAGTTGGGCCATGCCAAAGTTCTAAATACGAATCCTTATCGAAGGTTTTAATTGCAACAGGAACATCAAAATTGTTAGCCGAATACGCATTATCTACAATTCTATCAATATCCGTTTCGTTAAAATCGCTAAAAACAAACTTCAAAACCATTTTTGCTAGGTCTTGATAAGATAACAAAACTAAACTCTCGTCAAATTTAAAACCTGAAAAATCGTTTAAAATAAACAAACCGCCGTCGTTAGAAATGCCCTTAACTACTGCGTTTGACGGTGAAATTTGAACTTTACTTCTAGTTGAATTAAGCATAATGCCCTCCTATACCACAATATTATAGTATGTTAACGAGATAAACACAAGTGTTTTTCTATCAAAAACAAAAATAATTGAATTTTTTGTTAAAAAATCTCGAAAAGTTTTGATAATATCTAAAATTTACATAAAAAAACAAGGCTTAATTGCCTTGCTTTTTGTTTTTTATAAAACTTCGGTCATAATATCTTGAGTTATCGTCATTGAAACGGAAACGTTTTGCCCATCTCTATTAACGTTTGTTGTGAAAGTTTCGCCAACGTCCATTTGCATAATTAAATCAATTATCATATGACGGCGAGTTATTGGATAGTTTTTGCCTTTATAGTCAACCGAAATTACAATATCTCCAACGAGCAATTTTTCATAAACTTTAGAGCTAGTTTCAACTGAAGTTATTAAAATTGTTTCAACAATTTCAACCCTATTTTCGGCTTGGTTAAAAACTGCGGATGATGTTGTAGTTTGAATAGTTATGCCTATTAGCGGTTTATAAAAAGTTTCTGCCGATTTATTATAGCAATAGGTCATAATTTTTTCAACAACGCCTTTTACCACGTTAGAAGGAATAGCGTAGTTCATACCGTCAGTATATTCGCTGGTTGTTTTTGCATTTACTATGCCTATTAGTTCGCCGTTTTCGTTGAAAAGCCCACCGCCTGAGTTGCCGTTATTTACGTCCGCATCGTGACGGAGAACTCTAAAAGTTGTCATTTCGTTGAAAGAATCAGTAAGGTTGATATATTCCGAATCAACGCTGACGATGCCACGAGTAACCGAAAGGCCTTCACCTCTAGAACTTCCTATTGCGATAACCGTTTCACCAACCGCAATTTTATCGCTATCGCCAAAGGCTATGGCTTCAGCATAACTTTGCTTAATAACATTGCTGTTTTTTACTTCTAAAAGAGCAATATCGTTTTTAGCCGAACCACCTATAAACGTGCAAGTGATTGCGTGTCTATCTAACTCCGAGCCGTAAAGATATGCCGTGATGTTACTCGAAATTTTGTTTTTGGTTGTGGCTTTATCGTTATAAACAACGTGATAATTGGTGATAATTATCGCATTGCCGTTATCTCTATCTACCGAATAAAAAACGCCAGAACCACCGTAAGACGTTGGAACAAAAGAATCTTCTGTTGTAAACGTAGCAATTAAGGAAACAGATGAAAACACCGTTGCGTTTGCAGTTTCAATAGTGCTTGAGGAACTTCCAGCAAAATATTCTTGAACAAACTCCTCAAAAGTGCCTTCAAACTCGCCGTTTTGTTTCATTTCCTCAAAAAGTTCGTAAGCAGTGTAATCAACGTGGAAGTCTTGCCCGTCTTTTCCATCTTTTCCAGTAGCGCCGTCAGCACCTTTTAAACTTTCTAACCACTCTTGTTCAGTGCCAGAAAAGCCGTTTCTAACAGCAATCTCGTAAGCCGAAGCACCTCTTAGCGCGCAACCTGTGAAAAATAGCGCAATTATCGCCGTTAGCGTTACGGCTAGTAAAACCTTGAATTTTTTAATAATTATCACCCCTAATATTATAATTGAAAATGTGTTTATTTTTCCTTTACTATATTATATATTGCATGCCAAAATTTGTCAATTAAGAATAAGCAATGCGCGGTAAAGATTTTGTAACATTTATTATTGACTTTTTTATAAAAGGTTATATAATAATATTGTTATGATTAAAGAAAATCTTTTAAACTTAATTAACACTATTCCTAAAACCAATCCGTTTGGCGAAGAGGTTGTTTTAGTTGGAGCAACGAAAACTCGCTCGGTTGAAGAAATCAACGAGGCTCTATCTTGCGGGTTAAAAGATATTGGCGAAAATAAAGCACAAGAATTTAGAGATAAATTTCCTCTTGTTTTGCCTTGCAATTATCACTTTTTTGGTAGGCTTCAAAAAAATAAGATTAAGTATTTAGTTGGCAAGTGCTATCTAATTCAATCGGTTGATAGCGTTGAACTTGCCAAAGAAATTTCTTCTTTTTCGCAAAAACTTGGCGTTACCACTAACATACTTTTAGAAGTTAACCAAGGTGAAGAAAATAAGGGCGGATTTAAAGTTAACGAAGTTATAGCAAGGCTTTTAGAAATTAAGATGCTTCCTAATATTGTGGTTAAAGGGCTTATGAGCGTTATGCCTTTTGACGTGGATGAAAAAACTTTATACAAATTGTGTTTACAAACACGTGAACTTTATGATATAATTAAAAAAGAAGATAAAAACTTTTCCATTTTATCGATGGGTATGTCAAGCGACTATCAAATTGCTATCGAGTGCGGTAGCAATATGATAAGAGTTGGCGAAAAGATTTTTGGCAAGCGAAATTATGAGGTGAAATAATATGGCTTTTTTTGATTTTTTTACTAAAACCGATTCAAGTTCATCTAGAAAAACAATACAATCACACGAGCAAAGTTTTGGGTTTAGTCAAGCAATGAACAACAACGCACCTGACACTTTTAAACCAACCTCTTTTAGCGACCTTTATGCGCTTTTAGATCTTCTTAAAGTTGGTAAAACCGTTATCGTTGACTGCTCACTTTTAAAAGAAACGAGCGCAATACGTGTTCTTGATATTTTATCTGGCGCAACCTACGTTTTGAATGGTGCATGGAAAACCATTGCCAGCGAAGTTTTTATGTTTGTGCCTAACGGCTCTCCAGAAAACGGTCAGTTTTAATTTAATTTTAAGGGCACGCTCTAAGCGTGCTTTTTTTCACAAAAAAAAGACGGCGCAATATGCGCCGTTATTTATTTTTAACTTAAATTCCTAAAATTTTCTTAGGGTTTATTACGAACAACTGCTCGGCAACATCTTCACCGTATTTTTTAGCAACGTATTTATACGCCTTTTTCATGCAGTATTCTCTGCCGTAATGCATATCGTTGGCAATCACGTGAACGAGCCCGCGAGATAAAAGTTTATTTGCGAACGATTTATACGCCTTTCCCCTTTTTAAAACTAAACTATCAGCGTTTAATTGAATTATTCCGCCCACGTTTACAAACTTTTCAACGTCTTTCACGTCAACGTATTCGTAGCGTTCAATATGCGCAATAACGGGCTTATAGCCGTGCATTTTGCTCTCAAAGATTACTCCCTCAATGTCAACGTATTCGGTATAGCGAAACTCTAAAAGAACGTAATTAGAATTGTTTAAGGTCTTAAATTTACCTTCTTTAAGCATTGAAAACATTTCTTTAGAATACGCAATTTCGTGACCTAAATAAATGTTGATAGGAATATCTTTTGAGCTTTCTTTAAACTTTAAAAAATTTGATTCAATTTCTTCCGCACTTGCCATAAACGAGCCTTTTCGATAATGAGGTGTGCAGACTATATCTGTTGTGCCGTCGTTTGCAGCCGACTTTAGCATTTCTAAAGAATGCTCTAAACTTTTACTGCCATCATCTACGAGGGGTAGAACGTGGGAATGGATATCAATCATTTTATTTTTGTTCGATTTGG
Source organism: Christensenellaceae bacterium (assembly GCA_045534575.1). Lineage (GTDB taxonomy): Bacteria > Bacillota > Clostridia > Christensenellales > Borkfalkiaceae > UBA4636. Next base: position 199,158 of record JAZSJZ010000005.1, on the reverse strand, counting down.
TCGTAGCCGTAACGCGACCTATAACTTCCGTAATAGTAAGAATATGGGTCAGCATTATCAACAGATGTTAACACGCTACCAATAACTCTAATATTGCTTTTCTTAAGAAGGTCTGCAGCATCTCTTAGCTGGCTCTTCCTTGTTTTTCCAAAGCAAACAGCGAATATAACGCCGTCAGACACTTTAGAAATATGCGTGTATTCCGAAATTTGAAGAACAGGTGGAGCATCAAGAATAATAAAATCATACATACCGCGAAGTGTTTGCATCAATTCAGCAAATTTATCGCTAGTCAATAAAAATGATGGATTATATATTGCCGAACCGCGAGTGATAACGTCAACACCTTCGTATGCAGTCTTTTTGATTATTTGTTCAAGTGATGCTTTGTCAGAAATATAGTCAACCAAACCATTTTCGTTTACTACCTTGAAAAGACGATTTACTCTAGGTTTTCTAAAGTCAAGGTCCATAACGAGAACTTTCTTTTGGTTAAACGAGAACGAAACAGCAAGGTTACAAGCAAGGGTAGTTTTTCCCTCGCCCGATACTGACGATTCGATTTGAATAACCTTATTCTTCTCAACGTCAGTCATAAATAAAATATTGTCTTTTAGCGTGTTGTAACACTCGTTGATAGAATTTATTTCGTTAGTTACTACGATAGCCTCGTCGCGACTGATATCTTCACGCTTTCTGGTTTTGAAAAACGGAACAAAAAACAAACCTTTTTTCTTTTTCTTATTTTCAGCCATAATCTTTCTCCTTAAACCTTAGCAACCTTATTCGAATCTTTCGACTTTTTGCGCTTTGCTGCATAGCGAGAACTGTGCGGAGCGTTAATATCTTCAATGAACGCTATCAAGTTAAAGCCAGAAATACGTTCAATCTCGCTTTTTGACTTAATCGTATCGTCGAAAATCGATAAAAGAAGGAAAAGCACATACGATAAAACAACTGCTAAAATTGCTACGATTAAAGTGTAAGTAAACCACTTGTTAGAAGAACTTGCTCTTTCTGGGTATTGGATACAATCTAGAGCGTTTGCAAAGAAGTAAACGTATAAACCATTTTCGTTCTTTACGCTAGATACTTCATCAACTAAAACTCTTGCAATTTCTTTAACCGTAACAACAGCCGCCGTTGCGGACGTTTCAGTTGTGTAAGATATAGTGAAGATAACACTATCTTCTGCATAAGAGAATTTAATAGAAGAACTTTTTACGTTCTTGTCTAGATTTGCTAAATTTTGTGAGTTTTCATTAACTCTATCGGTAACAGCGTTTGTGTTAGTAACAAGCTCGGAAATAGTTGGAAGCATTTCTTTTGCTAACTCAACTTTGTTTCTCTCTTCGTAAGCACCCGAGCTTGAACCTAAATCAAGGTTGGCAGGGTTTACGATAATTTTTGCTGATGCCGTATAATCAGTTTTGATGGCAAGTTTAAAGAAAACGCCAGCAACTAACGTGAAGAAAACCGTTATAATGACGATTTGAAGAAAAAATCTTTTGAAGATCAACCAAAGTTCAGCAAAACTAATACCAGAACTTTCGTTCATTTGTTGAATATTCTCGTCCATAATACTCTCCTATGAATGTTTTTCGTCGTGAAAATTAAAGTAAATACTTTAAACACTCTTTAATGATAACACATTAAAAATTTATTTGCAATAAATAAAAGCAAAATTAATAAAAAATAATCTAGTTAAAAGCAATAATTGTGATTTTCTAATCAAAAAACAACTAATTTGAGGTTTTTACGCCTTTTCTTTTTCTAATTTCTTTAACGGTTTTCTCGTAGCCGTTGTCTTTCGGCTTGTAGTAAACCTTGCCTAAAAGCCTATCGGGCAGGTATTGTTGTTCAACGTAACCGCCGTAATCGTGTGGATATTTATAAGGCACTTTTTCTTTTAACTGCTCTTTAGCCATATACGGCGTGTTTCTAAGATTTGTTGGAACAAAATCGTCACGAACGTTTTCAGCATCGGCTTTAGCAAGATTCATAGCTTCTACAACCGTGTTTGATTTTTCTGCCTCGCACACGTAAATTATCGCTTCGCTTAGCGGTATCAAACCTTCTGGAAGCCCTAAATTTTGTAGTGCAGTTAGCGCCGAAACGGAAATAACAAGCGCATTTGGGTCTGCCATACCAACATCTTCAGCAGAGTGAACGATAAGCCTTCTTGCCACGATTAGCGGGTCGCACCCACCGCTTATTAAGCGGTTAGCATAATATAAAGCAGCGTCAGCCGAACTTCCTCTTAGCGATTTACAAAAAGCACTTAAAAGGTCGTAAAACATATCTTCATCGTATGAGAGCGACTTTTTTTGAATAGATTGTTCTGCGTCTTTTAGTGTTACATGCACTTTGCCGTTCTCATCAGGCGGAGTGGTTAAAACGGCAAGTTCTAATGCGTTATAGGCAATTCGCATATCTCCGCCAGCCGTTATCGCTATGTGCGAAACAGCCTCGTCATCAACGACTAAATCAAGGTTAGGAAAACCACGTTTTTTATCGTTAATCGCGTTATAGAGGGCTTTTTTGATAACTTCATCGGTTAATCGTCTAAGTTCAAACACTCTACAACGAGAAACGAGCGCGGGCGTCATCGAGGCAAAAGGGTTTTCAGTTGTTGAGCCTATAAAAATTATTGTTCCCGTTTCGATTGCGGGAAGAAGCGAATCCGACTGCGTTTTATTAAAGCGATGGCACTCGTCTAAAAATAGATAAGTTCTTTTGCCGAACTGCTTTAAGTCTTGGCTGGCTTTTTCAACAACTTTTTTAACGTCTGCAACGCCACTAGATACGGCGTTCAACTTCTCAAAGTTTGCATTAGTTGAATTTGCAATAATGTTTGCAAGGGTTGTTTTTCCAGAGCCCGGTGGGCCGTAGAAAATGCAACTTCCAAGTTTATCTAGAGAAATTGCCCTACGCAAAAGCGAGCCTTCTTCAGCAATATGGTTTTGCCCTAAAAATTCTTTTAGCGTTCTTGGGCGCATACGCTCGGCAAGCGGTTCGTTTTCCTTTTTATAATTCAATTCGTCAAATAAATCAAACATAATTTACCTATAAATACTAAATGCTTTTATCTTAAAATATAATGTTTTGTGAACAAAAATAAATTTCTCAAAATTCTTCTTAGCATATTCATCGTTTTTGTTATGCTAATTTTAATAACCAAACCCGAAACTTACGTTGAAACGACTAAAACGGGAATTATAGTTTGGGCGCTGACGGTAGCGCCGTCGCTTCTTCCGTTTTTCTTTTTGACGTCGCTTTTAACTTACCTTGGCGTTGTGAAAAAAATTATTAAAACAGCCTCGCCCGTAACTAAGTTTTTATACAACGAATCGGGCGTTAGTTTTTGGACGCAGATTATGAGTTTTCTATCGGGCTATCCCGTTGGCGCAAAAATTATCGCCGACCTATATCAAAACAATATTATCTCTTCAAAAACAGCAACTAAACTTTCGATAATTTCATCAACCTCAGGCCCGCTTTTTATCGTTGGAAGTGTTGGCGTTGCAATGTTCAAAAACAAAACTGTTGGCTTATTGCTTTTAGTCTCGCACTATTTATCTTCGATAATTCTAGGCGTTTTGTTTAGAAATTATGGCGATAATCAACCTATAGCCCCACTTTTACACAAAAATAATGATATCGATAATATTTTATACGACTGCATTTGGTCGGCAGTTTCGTCAGTTTTAGTGGTTGGTGGGTTCATTGCGGTTTTTTACACCCTCTCACAAATTTTATTAGATTTTAATCTTTTGTTTTTTATTCAAAAGCCACTATCTTTAATTTTTGGCAGCCAATTATCTTATGGAATTACTATGGGTTTAATTGAATCAACAACGGGTTGTTTGCAACTTGCAAAGTGCGGAATTTCTAACGTTTCAGTAAGTTTAGCTTCCGCAATTATATCTTTTGGTGGAATTTCTATTTGGTTTCAATCGATTGCATTTTTGACAAAAGCAAAAGTTAATATTAAAATTTTTATGCTTGGCAAAATTTTGCAAACGATAATAAGTTTTTTGGTTTGCTTTTTGCTATCGCTTATTTTTATTTAAAAACTTTAAGCACTCGATTGGAACGTATTTTGAAACGTCTTTACCTTCGTTTATAAGTTTTTTAACAAACGTTGAACTTATTTTTTTTGTTTCTTTGCTTGCGGGAATAAAAATAGTTTGAATATCTTCAAATCTTTCGCTATTGAAATTAAAAGTTCTAGTTTCGTAGTCTTCGTCAACCTCATCTCTTACGCCACGAACGTAAAAAGTAGTGCCTTCTTGTTTTAAAAAATCAACCAAAAGCCCGTCAAACGCTTTAACCGTTACGCCCGAATATTTAGCACAACAACTTTTAAGCATTTCAAGGCGCGTTTCTAGTGGAAACGTATTATGTTTTTCGGCGTTTTTGCCAACAGCCACTATCACCTCTTCAAACATCATTGCGCATTTGCCGATAATATCTAAATGTCCGTTTGTAACGGGGTCGAAAGAGCCTGCGTAAACACATTTTTTATTAAACATAGTTATTCTGCCTTATAAATATTAAAATAAGCCTTGCCGTATTTTCTAGTTCTTTGCTTTTCTAAGCCTAAAAATTTGGTTTCAATTTCGATATCTTTTTCCAAAATAACGAAACCGCCTTTGTTTAAAATTTGCCTGCTTGCAATAATTTCTATCGCCTCTTCGCCACAATTTAACGCATACGGAGGGTCTAAAAAGATGATATCAAACTTTTCGCTAGTTGATTTTAGATAACTTTCGGCGCTCGTTAAATAAACGCTAGCATCTTCTTTAATAAGAGCCAAATTCTTTTTTGTTAGTTCAACGCTTTTTTTAGAAATATCGGTAAAAACAACCTTTTTCGCACCACGAGAAATAGCCTCAATCCCCACGCTACCGCTACCGCAAAAGCCGTCGAGAAAGGCTGAACCCCCAATTTTGTCTTGAAAAATGTTGAACAAGGCTTCTTTTGCCCTATCGCTGGTTGGGCGAATTTCTTCACCTTCGAACGATAAAAGTTTTCTGCCTTTATTCTTACCGCCAATAATTCTCATTTATTAGTTCTCGTCCCCATTATTGAAAAATTCAAAAACAATTTTTGCGTTAGCCTCGCCAAAACCATCAACCGATTTTATTTCTTCAATCGTTGCCTTTTTTAGGTTTTCAACCGTGCCAAACTTATCTAAAAGCGCCTTCTTTTTAACCTTGCCAATGCCCTTTATTTGGTCAAGCGCCGATAACAGATTGCGTTTTATATGCTTTTTATGGAAATAGGTTATAGCAAAGCGGTGCGCTTCGTCCCTTATTCGTTGGAGCATTCTTAAAACGTAGTCGCTTTTTGGAAGTTTCACTGACTCGCTAGAAAACAACGTGAAAATTTCTTCGTCTTTCTCTGCTAGTGAAATTAAGTCAATATCGTTAATATTGAGCCTATCAAACACCTCTTTAACGGCGGAAAGTTGCCCCTTGCCCCCGTCTATTATGATAAGATCGGGCTTAGGAAAATTGTCTTCATCGGTTTCAAGTTTTTTAAGCCGTCTTTCTAGAACTTCTTGAAGCGATGCATAGTCGTTCGCACCCTCAACCGTTTTAATGGTAAAACGGCGGTAACTGTTTAAATCTTTTTCGCCGTCAACAAAAACAACCATTGAGCCAACCTTATCAACCCCGCTAACGTTAGAAATATCGTAGCACTCCATGCGCTTAGGATAGCGTGAAAGATTTAAAATATTTTTAAGCCTTTCGCAAGCGGTGGTGGTCATATCTTCTTTATGCAAAATCTTGTTTACGGTTTTTTCAAGATAGTCTTTTGCGTTAGATAAAGCCATATCGTAAAGTTGACGCCTTACCCCGATTTTAGGAACTAAAACACTAACTCTTTTACCAAAGTTTTTGAACAAAAACTCCTCTATAACACCGCTATCTTCCAATTCTTCGCCCACAACTATTTCGTCTGGGATTTCTTGCCCATCAGTATAATAGCGAAGCAAAAACTCCGAAAGCGTGTTTTTCGTAAGGCTAGATAGCGTTGAAACGTGAAAATTTTTCGCACCTTGCATTCTGCCGTTTCTCGTTATTAAAACGTTAACCGATGAATAAATTCCGTCTGTTGCGACGGCGATAACGTCAATGTTTATAAAGCGGTTAATTGAAGTGATTTTCTTTTGCCTAATCTTTTCAAGCATAGAAAGCTTATCACGAAGGCTGATTGCAAGTTCAAACTTGCCCATTTCAGCAAGGCGTTGCATCCTTTCGGTGATAATCTTTTGAGCCTCGTCATCATTGCCCGATAAAAAATCAACCGCCTTTTCGACAAGTTCTCTATATTCTTTTTGGCTAATTTTTTGAACACACGGCGCAGTGCAACGCTCTATGTGATAGTTTAAGCACTCTCTTTTTACGCTCTTTGTTGGAAGGTCTTGCGAACACGAGCGCAAAAGATAACTATGGTTTACGATTTCTAAAACGTCTTTAACGGAAACACCGCCCATAAACGGGCCAAAATATTTACTACCATCATTTTTAACCTTTCTCGTAATTTCAAAACGCGGGAAAGGCTTTTTTAAGTTAATTTTTAAATAAGGATAAGTCTTATCGTCCTTTAAAAGGATGTTATATTTAGGTTTATATTTCTTGATAAGGTTGTTTTCAAGAGAAAGCGCGTCGATTTCACTTTTAGTGATAACATAATAAAAATCGACGATGTTTTGAACCATTGCCATAACTTTTTCAGTCTTAACGCCCGAGTAAAAATACTGCTTTACTCGGTTTTTTAAGACTTTTGCCTTGCCAACGTAAATTACTTGGTTATCGCTATTTAGCATAACGTAAACGCCGGGGCTTTCGGGCAACAATTTAATTTTTTCTTCAATAACCTTATTCATTAAAACAAGAAAGGGACGAATTCGCCCCTTTAAAAATTTAATTATTTTGCAAATTCAACGGCACGCCACTCTCTAATTACGTTTACCTTAATTTGACCAGGATATTCAAGTTCGCTTTCAATCTTCTTTGCAATATCTTTAGCAAGGAACATTGCTTGATTATCGTCAATTTGTTCAGGTTTAACGAGAACGCGAATTTCTCTACCCGCTTGAATTGCGTAGCACTTGTCAACGCCGTGGAAATCGTTAGCGATTGCCTCGAGTTGTTCAAGACGTTTTACGTAGTTTGTGGTAGTTTCACGTCTAGCGCCCGGTCTTGCGCTTGAAATTGCGTCAGCCGCTTGAACTAAAACTGCTTCAATCGTTCTTGGCTCAACGTCGCCGTGGTGCGCTTGAATACAGTTTACAACGTTCTTGCTTTCTTTATATTTCTTAGCAAGGTCAACACCGATAGAAATGTGAGTGCCTTCAACTTCGTGGTCAACCGCTTTACCGATATCGTGGAGAAGACCGCCACGCTTAGCAAGGTTTACGTCAACCCCAAGTTCTTGAGCCATTAATCCTGCAAGGTGAGCAACTTCGATTGAGTGTTTTAAAACGTTTTGACCGTAACTCGTTCTATATTTTAACCTACCCAAAAGTTTGATAAGTTCTGGGTGAACGCCAAATAGCCCAACTTCAAACATTGCGTTTTCGCCGTTTTGTTTGATTTGACTATCAAGTTCCTTCTTAACCTTTTCAACCGTTTCTTCAATTCTAGCAGGGTGAATTCTGCCATCTGCAATGAGTTTTTCAAGAGATAGTCTTGCAACTTCACGGCGAACAGGATCAAAGCCCGATGCGATAACAACTTCAGGCGTATCGTCGATGATAAGTTCAATGCCCGTTGCGTTTTCAATCGCACGGATATTTCTACCTTCTCTACCGATAATACGAGCCTTCATATCGTCGTTAGGAAGAGCAATGGTCGTTATAGTGATTTCAGAAGTGTGGTCGGCACAGCAACGTTGAATTGCAAGGCTAATAATATCTTTTGCCTTTTTGTCCGCTTCTTCTTTTGCTTCGGCTTCAATGTTTCTTACCGTTACGGCAGAATCTTTTCTAGCCTCTTCAATGATAGACTCGATAACTTGTTTTCTAGCCTCTTCTCTCGTTAATTGCGCAACTTTTTGAAGTTCTTGCATCATAAGTTCGAGTTGACTATCAAGTTTTTCTTTGCCTTTTTGAAGTTCGACTTGCTTAGCGTCTAGTTCACGCTTAAACTGTTCAACTTCTTCGTTTCGTTTCAATAAGTTAATATCTTTTTTGTTGAGAACTTCGTCTTTTTGGTTAAGACGTTGCTCAATTTTTTGCAATTCCAAGCGTTTTTCTTTTGATTCACGCTCAAAATTGTTGCGAAGCCTTAAATCTTCTTCTTTAGCTTCAAGTATGGCTTCTTTCTTTAAAGCCTTGCACTCCTGTTCTGCTTCTTCTTTCATGCGAGCAATAACGGTTTCAACAGCGCCAATTTTCTTCGAACGATTCTTTTCGGAAATAAATGCGCCTATAAAATAACCTGCAACCGCAAATATAACTGCAGCCGCTACTATCAAACCGATAGATAACCCATCAGCCATTAAGAACAGGGAGCTTGCGTTGTTAAACATAACAAACCTCCTGGAATTTAGAATTATAAAAGTATATCTAATGCCTTAAAATCGTTGATTTTGCTAGATAAACCAACATTAAAGACACACTATATAGTTTTATATGGTAAAATTATACACTACATATCGTTATATGTCAAGTATTAGAATAAAATATATATAAATTATATCTAAGATATTGTTAATAAAATTTTCGACTATTTTTTATCTTTTTAAAATTGTTTTAAAAACTTTAGAATAAAAGATATAAAAAAACCGCAAATTTTTGCGGTTTTTATTGATAACGGGCTTATAGCCCTACTTTTTAACGGTTTCAGCAAGCGGATTGTTAGAGTAAAGTCTAAGTTTTGGCTTTTCAATCGCAACGGTTACGCCCGCCTCTACGCTCTTTGTTATGAACACTGAACTTCCAATAACAGCGCCTTCGCCAATAATCGTTTCACCGCCTAAGATAGTTGCGCCCGAATAAATGGTAACGTTATCTTTAATGGTTGGGTGGCGCTTTTTACCAACTAGCGAGCGAGCATTTTTTAGTGAAACAGCGCCTAGCGTTACGCCTTGATAAATGTTAACGTGTTCGCCAATTTCCGTCGTTTCACCGATAACGATGCCCGTGCCGTGGTCAATAACGAAAGATTTACCAATCGTTGCACCGGGGTGAATATCAATACCCGTTTTTGAGTGAGCGTATTCGGTCATTATGCGAGGAATAAGCGGAACTTCACTCTTAAACAAAACGTGCGCAAGACGATAAATAAACACCGCCTCAATCCCCGGATACGTCATTAAAATTAAGTCGGGACTAACTGCCGCTGGGTCGCCATCGAGCGTTGCTTTAATATCGTAACTTAACGTTTCAAAAACACTTGGCAACGCTTTTATAAAGTTTAGAGAAATTTCCTTCGCCTTTTGGTCAATCTCGTTTGAATTAATTTCCTTTTTAGAAATTTCGCACTCGTAACCAAAAGCAAGTTCTATTTGCTTATAAAGTTTTTCATAAAGCGCTTTTGTTAAATCAACGTAATAACTCTTTTCGTAATTTTTACAAAAATAGTTAGGATAAAGAATATTTTTAACGTCTTCAACGATTTCAACAACCTTTTCAATCGAAGGCAAATCTTTAATACTGCCTTCACTTAAAAAATGGTCTTTCGATTCAAAAAGTGCGTCTATAACTTCGTTAATTGAGTTTTTTACGTTTTGTTCCATAGTAAACCTCAATAAGTTTTTTAGTTAAATAAGTTGGTTGAAAGATATTTCAAACCACTATCAGGCAAAACTAAAACAACGTTTTTATTTTCTAGATTATTATCTAGAGCAAATTTTACTGCTCCAAAAAGTGCTGCGCCCGAGCTTATGCCACACAAAAGCGCTTGTGATAAGGCTAGTTTTTTTGAAAACTTAAAAGCATCTTCATCATTTACCGCCACTACGCTATCAATAAGCGATAAATCTAGAATTTTTGGAATAAAGTTCGCGCCTACGCCCTGAATAGCGTGGCTACCAAATTTTCCTTCAGTTAAAAGCGGACTAGACTTTGGCTCAACGCCCACTATTTTAACGTTTTTATTTTGCTCTTTAAAATATTTTGCCGAGCCCGTTATCGTTCCGCCTGAGCCAATGCCAGCAACAAAAACGTCAACCTTGCCGTTAAGTTCGTTAAAAATTTCGGGAGCGGTAGTTTTATAATGCGCTAAAACGCCGTTATAATTTTCAAACTGCCGTGCCAAAAATCCGCCCGTTGTTTTAGCAATCTTTTCAGCCTCTTCAACGGCGCCAGCCATACCTAACTCTTTTTTTGTTTCAACAAGCGTTGCGCCATACGATTTTATTATAGTTTTTCGCTCGTTAGACATATTCTCCGGCATAACGATAATCGACTTATAGCCAAGTTTTTGGCATATTGCCGAAAAAGATATGCCCATATTCCCGCTCGTTGCTTCAATTAACGGCTTATCGTAAGAAAGTTTGCCTTCCCTTATAGCAGAGAGAACGATTTCAAGGGCAGGTCTATCTTTAACACTGCCCGTTAAATTAACGCTTTCTAACTTTGCAAAAAGTTTAACTTTTAGCGAAAACTCTTTTTCAATTTCTTCAAGCCTAACAAGCGGGGTGTGCCCGATAAGGTTATCAAAATAATTAGTCATTATCCTTTGCGCCGTTTAATAATTGTTCGCGGATTTGCTTTTCAATGCTAGAGGCAACTTCTTCGTGTTCAGCAAGATAGTCGCGAGCCTTTTCTCTGCCTTGAGCAATTTTTTCGCCGTTTATCGAGAACCAAGAACCGCTCTTTTCGATAAAACCAAGGTCAACACCAACGTCAAGTAAGCATCCCGTTTGAGAAATGCCTTGACCGTAAATAATATCAAATTCAGCCGTTCTAAACGGAGGAGCAACCTTGTTTTTAACAATTTTCGCCTTCGTTCTATTGCCAATCATACCGGTGGTATCTTTGATAGCGTCTGCCTTTCTTACGTCAATTCTAACGCTTGCGTAGAATTTCAACGCCTTTCCGCCCGGGGTTGTTTCAGGGTTACCAAACATAATGCCAACCTTTTCACGAAGTTGGTTGATGAAAATTACGCACGTTTTGGACTTGTTCGTGATAGCCGTTAGTTTTCTTAACGCTTGCGACATAAGCCTTGCTTGCAAACCAACGTGAGAATCACCCATATCGCCTTCAATTTCCGCCTTTGGAGTGAGCGCGGCAACAGAGTCAACAACGATAAGGTCAATAGCGCCACTTTTTACCAAACTTTCAGTGATATCAAGCGCTTGTTCACCGCTATCGGGTTGAGATACGTATAAATTATCAAGGTCAACGCCTAGATTTGAAGCATAAGTTGGATCGAGCGCATGTTCAGCGTCGATAAAAGCGGCAATTCCACCCGCTTTTTGGGTTTCGGCAATAACGTGCAAAGCAACCGTCGTTTTACCAGAAGATTCAGGCCCGTAAATTTCGATAATTCTACCCTTTGGCAAACCGCCAACGCCTAAAGCAACGTCTAACGTGATACAGCCCGTTGATATTACTTCGATTTGCATATCGCGAGCGTCCTCGCCAAGTTGCATAATTGAGCCTTTTCCGTATTGCTTTTCAATTTGCGAAATAGCAAGTTCTAACGCTTTCTTTTTGTCTTCCATTGTTTTCTCCTATATATTAACTATAAATTTTTTCTAAATAATTAAATTCCCACTTAACTTTTAATTAATCAAAGTCGATAACCGACTTAAAAGCAAGATAAATTGCCGTATTTGAGGCAGACTCTATCACCTCGCTACGCTTGCCTTCAAAAACGTATTTAAAAACTTCAACCTTATCTTCAACGCCTATGCCGATATAGCATAGCCCCGAATTTTCGGTTTTCACTGTTTCGCTACCAGCATAGCCCGTGATAGTTATAGCAACGTCGCAGTTTCCGCTCTCTAAAAGGCCTTTTGCCATCTCGTAAGCAACGGCGGAACTTACCACGCCTTCTTGCAAAATCGTAGCGTGGTTTACGTTTAAACGCCTCTCTTTAGCAAGTTCGTTATAAACGACTAGCCCCTCGTAAAAAATTTCGCTCGCACCTTCAACGGATATTATTTTAGACGCAATTTTTCCACCCGTCATAGACTCAGCCGTGCAAACAGTGCGTTTTCTTAATTTCATAGCGTCGAAAAACCTTTGATAAAGGCTAAAATCATCTTCGGCGTAAATGAAGTTTTTAAAGGTAAAAATCACTTCTTTAACAGCCTTATCAACTTCCATTTTGGTTGATTTATCGGTATAGAAAAGGTCGATTTTACCATCGCCAGAACTTACTATTACGTTAAAGAAAACGTTAGGGCAAACGGCTGAAATTTGGTCGAGTTCTTTGTCGATATCTTCTTTAGATATGCCGAAGAGTTTAAACGTCATTTTGCCGATAGTAACGCCGAAAAATTCGCCGAGTTTTTTTATTAATTTTTCGCTAAAGTCCGCCGTTAAATTTTGAACGAGCGAGATAAATTTATCGCCTACTAAAAAACCATCAGCATCAAAATCTAGATTCAAAATTGATTTTATTTTTTGAGCAACGTCAAATTTTGCGCTATCTTTGTTTAGAATAAACAAGCAGTCGAAATCATTTTTTTCAAGCGCGGTAGAAAAACCAAACTCATCTTCACAAGAAAAAATCTCGATTTTATCGACGAACGTTGCCGATGAGTTAAGAAGTTTTATAAGGTTTTCTTCTAAGTTTAAACTTGAGTTAGAAAACCTATTTTGAAACGAAAAAATATACGTTTTCATTGTTTATCAAATTAACCAACTATTCGGCTTTATCATTTTCTAAAGCCTCTTGTTTTTCCTCTTCTAAAGCCTCTTGTTTTGCTTGTTTTTCCTCTTCTAAAGCCATTCTGTTAACGTAAACGTAGTGAATTGCTGAAACTAAAGCCATAACAACCGAGAACGCTAGAACACCAGCGCCTACCCAGAAAATAAGACTAAACGCTTCAAACGCACCTGCGATAATTAGGAAAATGATAGCAAAATCTTGCAACAGCGTTTTAATTTTACCGAGTTTATCAGCCTGCATTACTATTCCCTTTGAAGCGGCAACCATTCTTAAGCAAGAAATTAAAATTTCTCTTGCCAAAACTATCGAAACGCAAACGCCACCAAAAATGCTTGGCAAAATTGAAACGTCAACAAGTAAAACTAGCGCAACCAAAACCAAAACTTTATCGGCGCTAGAATCTAAGAACTTTCCTAGGTCGGTTATGAGATCATACTTTCTAGCAATGTATCCGTCTAAAAAGTCGGTAAAAGCGGCGAGCGCAAAAACGCCTGCTGCTACGAAATAGTGAAAAGGAAAGTTGATATAGAACACCGCCATAAAAACGGGTATTAAAACAAGTCTTAAAACTGAAAGTTTGTTAGGTAAGTTCATTGATAATCTCTCCGTAATAATCTAAATCTTGAACGCTAGTTATTTTAACTAAGTAAGTTTTGCTTTGCTCGATAATATCATCGCTCGATAGGTAAATCACGCTATCGATATCGGGCGCTTGAAAATAAGCTCTGCCATAGAAGGCTTGCTTATTTAGGTTGACCCCGTCGCAAACGACGGTAAAAGTTTTCCCAACTCTTTTTTGCATTATACTATTCATAATGCCTTGCTGAATGGCATACAGCGTTTTTACTCGCCTTTGTTTGGTTTTGTGGTGAATATGCCCTTTTATGTTATAAGCAGGCGTTCCCTCTTCTTTGGAATAAGCAAAGAAACCAACGTTTTCAAGTTCGGCTTTTTTAATAAAATCGCACAAAACATTAAAATCTTCTTCCGTTTCGGTTGGAAAGCCCGCAATAAACGTTGAGCGAATTGTTATGCCCTCAACGCTATCTTTGAGTTTTTGAACGAGCGCAAGGTTACTTGAAAAAGTTCCTTTTCTGTTCATTAGTTTTAAAATTCTATCGCTTGCGTGCTGGAAGGGAACGTCAATATATTTAACAAGCTTTGGGTTTGTTTTTAGCTCCAAAATTAATTCGTCTGTTATCTGTTCAGGATAACAGTATAGCAAACGGATGCGCTTAATTTCGTCAATTTGCGAAAGCCGCTTTATAAGTTCAACGATTTTCTTCTCGCCGTATAAATCAACGCCGTAACTAGTTACGTCTTGCGCAACCAAAACGACCTCTTCCCTCTCGCCCAAAGTCTTAGCCTCAGCGATAATATCTTCCATAGGCTTAGAAAAATATTTCCCGCGAATTTTAGGAATTAAACAATAGGTGCAATGGTTTAAACAGCCGTCAGCAATCTTTAAATATGCAAAATGGTCGGGAGTGGTAACAACTCTACCGCAACCAAGTTCCTTGCCACTCCCAACGAGGTTTACCCTTTCGCCTTTCAGCGTTCTTTCAATTACTTCTAAAATAACGCTACCATCGTAAGTGCCGATAAAGCCGTCAACTTCGGTAAAATCGTCAAAAAGTTCGTCGATAAACTTTTGAGGAAGACAGCCCGTTAAAATTATCTTTTTCAAAACGCCCGTCTTTTTCAAACTTGCGTATTCAAAAACCGTTTCTATGGCTTCTTCTCTTGCCGATTGCAAAAATGCGCACGTGTTTATGATGAGAACGTTGACCTCTTGAATATTAGGGCAAATCTCATATTTTTCTTGGCATTTAAACAAAAGTTTTTCGCTATCGACGCGGTTTTTATCGCAACCGAGCGAAATTAAGCCAATTTTTATCTTTTTGTTTTGCATACTGGTTTATTTGTTTTTAAGTAGTTCTTTTAGTTGTTTTTCAGTGATAAGCGTATCGTGCGGTCTATATTCTATCGACGGAGCGATAACGCCTAATTTTTCAAAAATTTCTATTGCTCTTTTTGATTCGATATACGAAACGCCCTTTTCGGAGCGGAGCATTGATGCGGATAAGAATTTTCTTGAAATTGCATATTCTAAAACGTCGCCGTAAAGTTTTGCAATTTCGCCTTTTTTAATGCTAGAAAGTTTTACGCTTGGCGCACCGTAAACTTGACTTAAAGAATTTATTTCTTTCAACGCGTCTTCATTTTTTAGTTCTGCCGTTTGCAAAATCACAGCCTCGTGTTTTTTCGGTTTTTGGCAAAAAACTTGCCTAAAATCGCCATTACTATCGCCTAAAAGGTCAAATCTTTCAACCAAATCACTATCGCAACTAATTATCATAGCGTTAGATTTTAGCGAAAGCACATCAAAACAACCATTATATGAAACCGATTGCGACACGATGATAAGCGAAATACCAAAGCCTTTAGCCTCAGTTAAAATTTTGTTTACGAGTTCTTTTTGTTTTCTCGCTTCCGTTAGTTTCTCGCTTAAATTAAATTCGTCAATAACAGCAACAAGATATGGCAAAATTTGCTCGCCGTTTTCTCTAGCACGAGAATTAAACTCGTTAAAATCGCCAACGTTTGCTTCCAAAAACATTTGTTTGCGGTTTTCTAGTTCCGTATCAATAAACGAAAGTTGATTTAACGCCCAACCGCTAAGATTTAGCACGTTGGCTAAAATAACGTGAGGCAAATCTAAAAATTCGCTATATTCTTTATACTCACCTTGGCTATCGTAGAGTTTTTCTTCTAAAATCGTTAGATTTAACTCTTCTTGCGAATAATTCTTCATAAGCGATAGAAGAATCATTTTCACGATTGCACTTTTTCCCGAGCCAGATCTACCTTCAATGACTATATGAGGAAAGCTTGAAATATCGAAAACTTCTGGTTTTTGAGCCGTTTCGCCAAAAGTGAAATTGAACGCCCCAACATCGCTTTTAGAATTTTGGGAACAATTTAAAACTTTGCTAAACGGAGTTGATTTTTGATAAGTTTTGCTAACGCCAGCAGACTTATTTTGCGACGGCTTATTTGAGGTTTTTTGAGTTGCTTGAGAACTAACTTTTTCAACCTTTTTCGCCGTTTCGGTTTTGCTCTTTTGTATAGGCGTTGTGGCACTTGGCGAACTTTCAAACGAACCGCCAAAGAAAGTATCAAAAAACTCACGCGTTGATTTAGCCTCTTCCTCCGTCATACCGAAAATGTTCTTTTTAGATTTCTTTTCACTTGGCTTTTTGGAAGTTTTTGCGGTTGAAGCCGTTTTTGTGTTAGATTTTTTAGTAGCCGTATCTTTACTTTGTTTAGGCTCTTGTTTCGTTGATTTTGCTTGAGAAGTTTCGTTGAATTTCAACGTATTTGGATCGTCTATGCCAAAAATACCGAGCAGCCATTTTGAATATTCTTCAAATGACATTTCTTGTCCGTCTATTACGAATTTTTGAAAGTTTACATCGAACTTTTGGTCGTTAGAATTTTTCTTTGATGCCATAAAATCACCCAAACTTTAACCTAAACAAACTAAATTTACCTTTTTATCTTTACCAATCTTTAACGAATTCGCCAAAGATTTCTTCGTATTGCTCTTGGGTTATAAAAACTTTTCTCGCCTTGTTATCAAGCGCAGGCGATACGTAACCCATTCTTTCCATCCAAATAACGATTGTTGCCGCTTTATTATAACCAAAACGCAAGTAAGTTCTTAGCATTGAGTTGGAAACTTCTTGGCGAACTATTGCTAAGCGGATTGCTCTTTTATAATCTTCGTCGGCTTCGCTAGGCTGAATAGGCCCACGTGGTGAAGAAGAACCATTAGAGTTTGTTTCTTCTTCCGCTTCGCCGTTTGCTTTTGCATTGATTGTTTCAAGCAAGCCTTTATCGAAATAGCACTTGTTATTCTCTTTGATATATCTCAAAATTTCGTCAAGTTCTTCATTGCTTAAATATGCGCCTTGAGCACGCTTTAAAATACTATCTTTCGAGGTTACGTAAAGCGCGTCACCATTGCCGAGAAGTTTTTCAGCGCCGTCTTCGTTGATGATAACTCTAGAGTCAATACCGCTTGCTACTTTAAAGCAGAAACGAGACGCAAAGTTAACCTTTATTGAACCGCTAATCGTCTTTACGTCAGGTCGTTGCGTTGCTAAAACTAACGAAATACCCGCCGCCCTTGCTTTTTGAGCGATACGACCAACGCAGTGTTCAACTTTTTTAGCGTTTTGCGGAGCGGCTTGCATAAGGTCGGCAAACTCGTCTATCATAACTAAAAGATATGGTAGCGGTTTTTCGCCCTTTTCGATTGCGTATTTGTTATAACTTGCAAGGTCGCCGAACATTAAACTTGAAAGCATTTCGTAACGGCGTTCCATTTCCGAAACAACCCAGTCAAGAGCGAGAAGCGCTCTATCATCCGCTGCGAGAATATCGTTAAAAACAAGGTGCGGAGAGCCTTTGTATCTAGTGAAATCAAGACGCTTAGGGTCGATGATTATCATCCTTAACTGCTCTGGCGAGTAGCGATACATTAAACTTACGAGCAACGTGTTTAAGCACACGCTCTTTCCTGAACCCGTCGTTCCGCAAACGAGAAGGTGCGGAAGGCTAGCAAGGTCAAAGAAAATGGAATTACCAAGAACGTCTTGACCAAAAATGAAGTGATAGCCCTTCTTGTCCTTAGTTTCTACGTATGCCTTAGAAGTGATAACCTCTTTCATACCGACAATGCGCTTGTTTCTGTTAGCAACTTCAATGCCGATAAGTGAAGTGAACGGGATGTTATACATCCTAAGTTCACCACCCGTTTCCAAACGGAAAGACAGTTCGTTTTTGCAACTGAAAATTTCGCTCGTCATAACGTCTTCTGGCACTTTAATATCGTAACGGGTAATAGCGGGTCCCGAAACGATGTTAACAACCTCAACGTCAATTTTACTCTTGTTTTTAATAACCGAAACGATTTTTTCAGCGCACCATTTTTGCCTTTCACGCTCTTGCCACAAAGCCTCTTTATCTTGCTCGTAAACTTTTAGTAGCGATAAAGGTGGCGCTTTATATCGATAGTGCGCAGGCATATTAGAAATATCGTCGCTACCATCGTCTGGCATGGTATATTTAGGTTTTTGGCTTTGGAAAACCGTTTCCATACCACGAGGGCGTTCAACTTGAGGCTGAGCAACCGTTTGCCTTGCGCCTCTTACCCTTGTTGACTCTAGTTTTTCGTCTTCTCCGTCAAGCGAAATTTGAGTAAATTCCGTTTGCGAAGGCGTTCTTTTAGCAGTCGTTTGCGAAGGGGCTTTAGGCGCAGATTGCTCTTCAGTTAAACCTCTTGCAAATTCCCTAACTTCAGTTTTGGTTGAATTCATTGAAGCAAAAGGAATATTTGTTGGCGCTAACTTATCACCGCTAGATTGCTCGCTAGTTGAAGTTTCAACGGGCTCTATTTTTGGCTTTTGCACACTTGCGCTTTGGCTAGAAAATGCGTCATTTTGCGCTTGTTTTGCACGCTCACGCATTACGCTAGTATCGTCAAAAAGCCCACGCCTTTCGGTTGGGACTGTACTCTCTCTAACAACTCTTTCTGTTGCCTGAGTTTGTGATTGCGGTTGATTTTGCGCCATACCCATTGAAGGGGTTTTAATAGTATAAACTTCCTTGCCTTGAGAAGAAGTATCGTAAAGATTTTTTTCTTGGCGAACGGGTCTTTGAACGGGCTCGGTAACGTGAATTGGTGATTGACCGATTTCCGATAAGTCAACCTTTCTAGTTTTATCTATAACTACTGTTCTTTGAGTTGGTGGTGTGCTTTGATAAGCAGACTGCGAGCCTTGAGACGAAACAACGTAAGGCTTTCTTTGTTTTGACTCCAAATCGTTTTGCTCACTTGGGAAGAGGTAAGTGTTTTTCATACCGCTAGCAAGTTCTTTTTTTGTTTTTAAAGCAAACGGCGTTTCGTTGAAGAAAAAGCCACTTCTTGTTTGTGGAGTTTCCGCCTCTTGCCCGAAATCGTTTGTTTCGCCCATAAAGGTTTGAGGAACTTCCGCACTAGCTTGTGTTGCCGTTGGTTGAGCGTTTTGTTTAACTTTTTTAGCTTTTCTTTCTTTTTCAGTCGGCTGAACAGATTCAGCCATTTTAATTAAGTGCTTTTTGAATATGAAGAAAAGTGAAATAAATAAAACCACCGAATAGATAAGATACACGCCGACAATTGACGCTATTTTAGCAAGAGGAATAGTCATAAGCGCACCTACCGCGCCATACGGAGTAACGGACGAAAAACCGCCTCCACCTAAACCATACGCGCGAGAAACGCTATCCCAAACAATTTCTGCGCTGTTATAATTTAGAGCAAGGTGCACGATTGCAAACAAGCAAACAACTGCCGTTCTTATTGCAAAAACGACGAGTTTTTTATCATCTGGAACGATAGATTTTCCTAGCACCAATCTAAGACCAAACTCAGCAATATGAACTAACGCAATTAGCGAATAAACGCCAAAAATGCCAAGAAAAAAGGATTGCACACCTTTGCCAAGAGTATAAAAAAGCGAGTCTCCCGTAACAACGCACAAAAAGCAAAGCACGCAAAACAAAACGGTAGCCATACCGATAATTTCTTTTGCGAACGAAGTAGTTTTCTCTTGTGCTTTACTCTTTACACCCTTTGACAAAACAATGCACCCCTTAAGTTATTATTATAATTTAAACTATTATAACATACATCATCGAAAAAATGAATACTTTTTTACAATTAAATTGTAAAAATTTTGTGAAAATTATCTTTTGATTTTTTCGGCTAAATTTTAACAAAATTCGCATAAAAAACCGCGCCCTAAAAGACAAGCCTTTTAAAGCGCGAAATTTTGTTATTTTATTAAATTTTATTTGCGGTTTTTAACAAAAAGCCCGCCTATAAGCCCGTTATCGACCTATTTGTTGAATAAATTCAAAATATCTTTAACGGTTTTAACGTTGTTAATTTCATCCTCTGGAATAGTAACACCGTGTTCTTCTTCCAAAAGCATTACAAGCTCTAGAGTGTCAATAGAGTCTGCACCTAAATCATCAAAGATGTTTGAATCTTCTTTAATAGAAGCAACGTCGATATTAAGTTGGTCAGCTAAAAGACCTGCAAGTTTTTCAAAAGTCATAATAAATTCCTCCTGTTTTTTAGATTATATCAAATTTAAAAAGATATGTCAAGACCTAATTTGACTCAATAGGCATTTTTTTCATTGAAAGGGAAATTCTGTTTTTCTTAACGTCAACACCGATAACCGTTACAGTTACCACTTCGCCTACTTTTACCGCTTCAGACGGGTGCTTAACGAAATTATCTGAAAGTTGTGATACGTGAACTAAGCCGTCTTGGTGAACGCCGATATCAACGAAAGCGCCAAAGTCGGTTACGTTTCTTACCGTGCCCGTTATTTTCATACCAACAACTAGGTCGTTGATATCCATAATATCGGAGCGGAGCATTGGCTTTGGAAGAGAATCACGAACGTCTCTACCCGGCTTTAAAAGTTCTGCGATAATATCGCGCATTGTTAAAACGCCTAGCCCACAATATTCTGCAACTTTAGTTTCGCCAAAGGCTTTTACCTTTTCTAAGATATCTTTAATGTTGCCTTGAGCAACGTCTTTTTCGCTATAACCGAAAAGGTTAAGAAGTTTTAGGGTTGATTCGTAACTTTCTGGGTGAACGCCCGTGTTATCTAAAACGGTTTTAGAATCAGGTATTCTTAAAAAGCCCGCGCATTGTTCGAAAGCCTTTTCGCCAAGTTTTGAAACTTTTAGAAGTTCACGCCTTGATTTGAATTTGCCGTTATCTTCGCGGTATTTAACAATGTTTTTTACGATTGCGCTGTTAAGACCTGAAACGTAAGATAATAAAGATGGGCTTGCAGTGTTTAAGTTTACGCCAACTTTGTTAACGCAATCTTCCAAAACGCCTTTTAAAACTTCGTCAAGACGGGCTTGAGGCATATCGTGTTGATATTGACCAACGCCGATTGATTTTGGGTCTATTTTAATAAGTTCTGCAAGCGGGTCTTGAAGTCTTCTTGCGATAGATACAGCCGAACGCTCGGAAACGTCGTAATCAGGGAATTCTTCTGCGCCAAGTTTTGAAGCCGAATAAACGGACGCGCCCGCCTCGCTTACTACGATATAACTAACAGGGTTTTTGATTGAACTATCTTTAATTAGTTCGGAAACGAAAATTTCCGATTCTTTAGACGCTGTGCCGTTACCGATTGAAATAACGTCAACCTTATATTTATTGATAAGAGCTATGAGAACCTTTTTAGCCTCTTCGACTTTTGATTGAGGAGGAGTTGGGTAAACAACGGTTTTATCTAGAACCTTACCCGTTTCGTCAACGACTGCAATTTTGCAACCCGTTCTATACGCTGGGTCAAAGCCCATTGTAACCTTATCTTTAATAGGCGGTTGCATTAAAAGCGGTTCAAGGTTAACTTCGAACATCTTAATTGCTTGCTCACTTGCTTTATCGGTAAGTTCGCTTCTAATTTCACGCTCAACAGATGGGAAAATTAATCTTTCATACGCATCGATTACTGCTCTTTGAACGTATTCGGTGGTAATGCTACCTTCTTTAACAAAACTTGCCGAGCAAACTCTGTGAGCAAAGTCTTTGTCAAGTTCAAGTTTAACTTTTAAGCAATCTTCCTTTTCACCACGATTGATAGCAAGAATTCTATGCTCTTTAATTTCGCAAATTGCTTCACTATAGTCGGCATACATTTCGTAGGTTTTTGCGTTTTCTTCCTTTGCGTTTTTAGAAGTTTTAACAACAATTTCGCCGTTGCGATACATTATTCTACGGAGTTTCTTTCTAAGTTCGGCGTCGTCGCTAACACGCTCGGCAATAATATCCATTGCGCCGTTTAACGCATCTTGAACGTCAGTAACGCCCTTTTCTTCGTCAACGAAAGGTTTTGCAACGTCTTCAATATTGCCCTCTTTAATATCTTGAGCGAGCAAGATATCTGCAAGCGGTTCTAAACCCTTAGCAATTGCAATGGTTGCCCTTGTTTTTCTCTTTTGCTTGTATGGGCGGTAAACGTCTTCAACCTCGGTTAAGGTTTCGCAAACAGCAAGAGCGTTAACGATTTCGTCAGTTAATTTTCCTTGCTCTTCGATAGATTTTTTAACTTCTTCTTTTCTTTTTTCTAAGTTTCTAAGATAGTTTAATCTATCGGCAAAATCTCTTAGAACTTGGTCGTCAATATGCCCGGTCATTTCCTTTCTATAACGAGCAATGAAAGGAATTGTGTTGCCTTCGTCTAAAAGGTTAACAACGTTTAAAACGTGGTCTTTTCGTAAGTTAAACTCATCAGTAATTCTTTGAATAATATCCATAATTCGCCTCAATTTTAGTGATTTTTTATAAAAAAGTCGGTCTATAGGTCGATTAACCGCTATTTTTTGTTTTTAAAGATTGCAATGGTTGAAGGCTTAAGTTCAAAACTTTTGCCTTCTTCTTTTAAATTTAGAAGGTTAACTTTTTCGCTTTCAAACGAAATTTTAACAGGAAGATTTGCCATAGTTAGCGCAACGATAACGCTATCTAATTTTGAATACCTTTCATAGACAATCGTTTTATCATCGCAAAACAAAATTCTAAATAAGCCTTCTTTAAACACAGAATTTTCTTTTCGAATTTTGCCAAGCGTTTTTATGAAATTTAAAAGGCCCATATCTTCTTTGCCCCAAGGGTAACACTTTCGGTTATACGGGTCGAGATTGCCCCAGACGCCAGCCTCGTCGCCATAATAAATTGAAGGAGCACCTAAGAAAGTGAATACAATCCCGTAAGCCATTTTCGCAAGTTTTACGCCCTTTTTATATTCCCTTTCAGTTAAAACTTCGAAAGCCATTTTGTCTTTATCGGTCAAAACGTTATCTCTGCCTAGAACGGTTATAATTCGTGGCGTATCGTGAGTTGATAGAACGTTCATAAGGGTATTTAGCGCGTCTTTTGGATAGTTGTTAACTTGCTCGAGCATAGTTTTTTTAAGCTCAAAAGTATTCCCTGATAACAAGTAGTTAATAATGCTATCTTTTAGCGGATAGTTCATAACCGAATCTAACTCGTCGCCCAAAAAATACGTTCGCCTTTTGCCATACGCAATTTTATTGGTTGCATCTTCCCACACTTCGCCAATAACAACCCCGTCTTTATTAACTTCTTTAACTGCCTTTCTTATGGCTTTTACAAAATCGTCGTCAAGCTCGTCAACAACGTCAAGCCGAACGCCCATAAAGCCAAGTTGCATATATTTTTTAATAACCCTTTCACAAATAAATTTTTGGAAAGGCTTTGATTTTTTGTTTATGCTAGGAAGCGTTTCAAAATCCCACCAACTTCGATATTTGTTAGGGTGTTCGACAAAGTCAAACCAAGGATAATAAGGGCTATTCTTCGACTGATACGCACCTACACTATCGTAAGTTTTTTGCCTATTAAAATAAACGCTATCGCTACCAACGTGGTTATAAACGCCGTCGAAAATAAAGTTAATTCCAAGCGTTTTTGCCTTTTTTAGCAAGCTTTTTAAATCTTCCTCAGTCCCTAAAACGCTATCGACCTGCAAATAGTCGCCCGTATCGTAGCGGTGAGAGGAATAAGCCTTGTTAATAGGGTTAAGATAAACTGCGTTCACTCCAAGTTCTTTTAAAAACTCAAGTTTTTCTTCAATGCCTTTAAAATTTCCGCCAAAAAATTCGTTGTTTAAAACCAAGCCTTGGCTATTCCTAAAGATAGGAAGTCCGCCCCAATCTTCTCGCTTAACCTTGCCTTTTTCCACCTCAAAATCGCCCACTTTATTAAATCTATCGGGAAAAATTTGATAAATTGTTCCACCCTTTAAAAATTCAGGCGTTTCATAGTCTTTAGAATAAACGCTAAGTTGGAAATTATCTTCTAAGTAGGGTTTTGCAGTTTGGTCGAAATTCTTACCAAAACGCACGCCGTCGCAAGCAAAATAATACCAGAAAAGACCGCACTCGTTAAATTTTAAAGACACAAAAAAGCCACCCTCTGCCTTTTGCATTGGGTATGCTTCAAAATGCTCGCATTGGTCTTGGCGAACGTATAAAATACATTCGCCAAAGCCTACCGAGTTTACTCTAAAATTTATCGTTTGATCTTGTTTTACTGCGCCGATAACGCTTTTAAAATGCGTATCGAGCGCGTTGAAATGAAACTGCATACTATTTTTACAACTTTAGTTTAGCAAGAAAACTTGCTCTTTTGGTGAGTTTACTTAAATATTTTATTTGATAGATTTGGCTATTTAATAACTTTTAAGCCCCAAATTCTATCGGCATATTCCTTAATTGCTCTATCTGCTGCGAAGAAACCGCTAGAAGCGATATTTCTAACGCTCATTGCCGACCATTTCTTCTTATCTTGATAGTCAACGTCAATTCTATTCTTTGTTTCAAAGTATGAATAGAAATCCGCCATGCACATATAAGGGTCTGCAACAGGTGAGTTAGTGATAAGGTAGTTAGCAAAGAACTCAAAACTTACGCCGTTATAGCCTTTTTTAAGACTTTCGATAATTCTTCTAAGCCTTGGGTTAGAGTTATAATATGCGGTTGCGTTATAGCCTTGTTTCCAAAGATTTTCAACCTCGTGCGCTCTTAAACCGAAGATATAAATATTTTCTTCGCCTACCTTTTCGCACATTTCAACGTTAGCGCCGTCCATCGTGCCAACGGTTAATGCGCCGTTTATCATAAACTTCATATTGCCCGTCCCGCTTGCCTCTTTACCAGCAAGAGAAATTTGTTCCGAAAGTTCGGTTGCTGGCATTAGAAGTTCCGCCACCGTTACAGAATAGTTTTCAAGATAAACGACTTTTATCTTTTCTCTAATTCTAGCGTCTGGGTAGTTGTTAATTTCTTCTGCAAGACAGCAAATAAGCTTAATGATTTGCTTTGCAACAAAGTAGCCCGGCGCTGCTTTCGCCCCGAAAATAAACGTTTTTGGTTGCATTTGTTTATCAGGGTTTTGCTTTAACTCTTCGAAAAGGTCGATAATATACATCGTCATAAGAAGTTGACGCTTATATTCGTGCATACGCTTTGCTTGAACGTCAAAGAAGGAATTAGGGTTGATATCAATGCCGTTGTGCTTTTTAATATAATCAGCGAGCTGGCGTTTCTTTAAGTCTTTAATTTCTAAAAGTTTTTTGCAAACGGACTCATCGCTATCGAACTTCTTAAAATCGGCAAGTTTTTCAGCGTCTAACACAAAGCCGTCGCCAATGCAATCGGTCAAAAGCGAAGTAAGTTCCTTGTTCGCTTGGCAAAGCCAACGTCTATGCGCAATGCCGTTTGTTACGTTGGTGAATTTTTGCGGAGTGATATCGGCAAAATCTTTGAAAATGCTATCTTTAATAATATCGCTATGAAGAGCAGATACGCCGTTTACTTGGTGCGAGCCGACAACTGAAAGGTTTGCCATCCTTACTCTTCCGTGAGAGATAATTGACATTCTTTCAATTTTATCCCAATCGCCCGGGCAAATATTCCATAAATCAGCGCAGAAACGTTGGTTAATTTCTTTGATGATTGCGTGAATTCTTGGAAGTCTTCTTTCGATTAAGTCCTCACTCCAAACTTCTAAGGCTTCTGCTAAAACGGTGTGGTTAGTGTAAGCAATGGTCTTAGTCGTAATCTCCCAAGCCTTATCCCACGAATAGCCGTTTTCGTCCATCAAAAGACGCATAAGTTCAGGAACTGAAAGCGCTGGGTGCGTATCGTTAATATGGATTGCAACCTTTTCGGCAAGATTATCAAACGTGTGATATCTATAATAATGGTCGTATAAAATATTTTGAAGGGACGCAGAAACCAACAAGTATTGCTGTTTAAGCCTTAAAGCCTTGCCCTCGAAGTGGTTATCAGACGGGTATAAAACCTTAGAAATAAGCTCGGCTTCGGTGCTTTCCTTCATACAACGTTGATAATCACCTTGCGAGAACATATGCATATCGAAAGTCTTAGTAGAGCGAGCCGCCCACAATCTTAAAACGGAAACGGCTTCGCTATCTTTACCAGATATCATCATATCGTAAGGCACGGCTTCGACTTCAACTGCGTCAACGTGGTTTACTTTTACGCCTTTATCAGTCCACTCTTCGATAATTCTGCCGTCAAATTTAACCTTGAAAGCCCTATCGCTTCTTTGGGTTAACCAAACTTCACCGCCCGGAAGCCACTCGTCTGGAAGTTCCATTTGCCAGCCGTCAACGAGTTTTTGCTTGAATAGACCATACTCGTAGCGGATAGAAAAACCGTAAGTTGGGTAGTTTTGCGATGCTAAGCCGTCCATATAGCAAGCGGCAAGTCTTCCTAAACCGCCGTTACCAAGACCAGCGTCGGGCTCGAGTTCGTATAAATCGTCTAGCGTAACGTTAAAACTTTTTAAAGCGCCTTTTAGCGCATCTTCTATACCAAGATTATAAACGTTGTTCTTTAGCGACCTTCCAAGCAAGAATTCCATGCAAAGATAATAAACCTTCTTTGCTTGCGCTTTTTTGGTCATATTGTGATACTTATTGCGTTTTTCCAAAAGAATATCGCGAACAGCCATTACCACTGCTTTATAAAGTTGTTCCTTAGTGCAATCGGCAACGCCTACGCCGAAGAACCTAGAAAGTTTGGTTTCGATTACTTCTTTTGCTTCTTTTTTAGTAAAATTGTTCATTTATCTCTCCAAAATTTTGTGTAATATTAGCCTAATTTGTTTTGTTTTTATTTGTATAAGTCGTAAAGTTTTTCATACTCTATCGCCGACTTATTCCAAGAAAAATCGGTGGTCATTGCTCTATCCATTAAGCCAGCCCAAGTCTTTTTATCGCCAAAGGTAAAGATTGCGTCTTTAATAACGTAGAGCATTTCGTGAGCGTTATAGTTAGCAAAGCTAAAGCCGTTTCCGCCCGAGCGTGTTTCATTGAACGGGGTTATGCTATCGTTAAGCCCGCCCGTTTTTCTAACAACTGGTATCGTTCCATAGCGACAAGCAATCATTTGCGAAAGCCCGCACGGCTCTTGTTTTGACGGCATTAAGAAAATATCTGCGCCCGAATAAATCTTCGAAGATAAGTCTTTGTTATAAGCGATAATGGTTTTGCATTTACCCGAATAGTTTTCGGCAACGTAAGCAAAATGCCCTTCGTAGTAAGCCTCGCCCTTGCCTAAGATAACAACTTGCACGTCTTCTGCTAAAAGTTCTTCTAAAACGGCTTTAACAAGGTCTAAGCCTTTGTGCGAAACAAGCCTTGAAATTATTGCGATAATAGGCACGTCATCACGAACGGGAAGCCCTAACATTTTTTGAAGTTCGCTTTTACATACAGCCTTTCCGCTCTTATCTTTAGCCGAGAAGTTTTCAAAAAGATGCTTATCGTTTTCTGGGTTATAAAGGTCAACGTCAATACCGTTGAGAACGCCTTTCAACTTTTCGGGAACGGCGTTAATGATATATTGAAGCCCGTGCGCAAAAAACTCGTTTTTAATCTCTTCAGCATACGTTCTACTAACCGTTGTAACAAAGTCGGCAAGTTGAATTGCGCCTTTCATAAGATTTAGAGCGCCGTCGTATTCCAAAACGGGCATAGCAAACTCGGGAAGCCCGAAAACGTCTTCTAAAATAGACTTATCGTATTTGCCTTGATATTCTATGTTATGAATAGTGAAAATTGCTCTAATGTTCTTAAAGCCAAATTTGTTAGAGTAGATAGTCTTTAAATAAACTACTGAAAGCGCAGTTTGCCAATCGTGGCAGTGCATAACGTTAGGATAATAGTTAAGGTATTGCATTGCCTCAAGAACGGCTCTAGAATAGAAAGCAAACCTTTCGCCATCGTCAAAATGCCCGTAGAGCGTGGAACGCTTAAAATAGTATTCGTTATCAATAAAATAGAAGGTTACGCCCTTTCTCTTGTAAGAGAAAAGCCCGCAATACTGATTGCGCCAACCAACGGGAACGTTGAAATTGCCTAGATATGTTAGGTGATTTCTATAGCCTTCCTCCATAGTGCCGTAAAGCGGAAGAATAACTCTAACGTCATAGTTATCTCTTTTTGCTAAAGATAGCGGAAGCGAGCCGATAACGTCGGCAAGACCGCCGGTTGCAATGAACGGATTTGCCTCAGTTGCAACGAATAAAACCGAGCGTTTATATTCCACGCTTACGTTTTCAGCTATAGGGTTACTTTCCACCTCAACGGTTTTTGTATCTTTAACGGCTTCAACCACCTTTTTGGTTGAAACGGTTTTTTTAGTTTTTGTTTGTGCCATAATTTCATCTCCTATAAACTTTCAATTTTTTTAACTTTAGTTTATCTCGATTAAATTTTAACTTTAGTTTATCTTAATTAAATAATGTTTTCTTTAGGAACGTAGAACGGATGTGATTTTGCACCCGATAGAACGGTTTTATCTCTAACGACAACGCTCTTATCAGTGATAATTGAGTTGAGAACAACATTCTCGCCCGTTATCGTGTTTTTCATAATAATACTATCTTTTATAACCGTGCCTCTGCCTACCTTTACGCCACGAGAAAGCACGCTGTTATAAACCTCGCCCTCGATAACGCAACCGTCTGCAATGAGCGAGTTTTTAACTATTGCGTTTGCGCCGTAAACGGTTGGAGCTGAGTCTTTAATCTTAGTATAGATTTGGCTTTCGCCGAAAAGCTTTTGATACACCTCAGGCTTGATAAGCTCTAACGTTACCTCATAGTAACGCTTAAGCGAAGAAATCTCTTCAAAGTAGCCTTCGTGCTTATAGCCCATAATCTTATAACGCTTGATATTTTTCATTAAAATATCAGCTAAGAAGTGGGTTTTGCCACGAGAAATAGCGTCGCTAACAAAGTTTATCAAAAGCGAACGCTTGATGATTAGAACGTCGCCATAAAGCTTTACCTTTCCCGTCATTTTAGGGTCAAGCATCATATCAACCACACGGCTATCTTCATCGGTTTTGAAAATTACGTGATTAGAACCAGCGATTTGCTTGCTGTCTTTATTAACGTAAAGCATAGTGATATCTGCCATTTTAGATTCGTGAAATTCTAGCATTTTAGAATAGTCGATAGAATAAACCGAGTTAGAGTCGGTCATAACGACGTATTCTTCCTTGCATCTCATAATAAAGCCTAAAATGTTCTTTAATGCTTCGAGCCTTGTGTTATAGAGCGTGTTATTGTTTTGTTCGCCAAAAGGAGGCAACAACACGAAACCGCCGTTGCGACGGGCTAAATCCCACTCTTTACCGCTTCCAACGTGATCCATAAGCGAGCGATAGTTACTCTTTGTTACAACGCCAACGTGCGTTACGCCCGAGTTTACCATGCTCGATAGCGGAAAGTCTATAAGACGATATCTTCCGCAAAAAGGAATAGCCGCCATAGTTCTGTGAGCGGTAAGTTCTGGAACGTTATTATCGTGGATGTTTGAAAAAATAATACCCAATGCGTTCATATTCTATTCCTCCTTAAATTTCTACGATTTCGCCGGGCTTGATAACGCCCTTATCGCTAAGTTTATAATCACGACCAACAACGGTGATGAGCCTTTTTTCGTCGTCTTTGAAAAGTTTGCCGACCTTTGCGTTTTTACCTATCTTAACGTTTTCGTCAATGATAGCCGTTTCTATAACCGAGCCTTCTTCAATAACGGCGTCGTTAAAGATAATACTATTCTTAACAACAGCGCCCTTCTTTACGATAACGTTGTTTGACAAAATGCTGTTTTCTACCTCGCCTTCGATTTGGCAACCTAAAGAAACCAAACTATTGATAACCCTTCCCTTTTCACCAATGAAATGTGGCGGAGCGATAGGGTGGCGGGAGTGAAGTCTCCAAGTAGTGTCGGTAATATCAAACTCAGGGTTTGCGCCAAGTAAATCCATATTAGCGTCGTATAAAGAGTCGATTGTTCCAACGTCTTTCCAATAGCCCTCGAAACTATAAGCACACATCTTTTCGCCAGCGTTTAACATTGCAGGCAAAACGTCTTTACCAAAGTCTTTAGAAGAATTTTCGTTGTTTTCGTCAAGTTCTAAATATTTATAAAGTTTTTCAGCCGTGAAAATATAAATACCCATAGAAGCGAGCGTGCTCTTTGGCTTTTTAGGCTTTTCTTCAAATTCGTAAATAGAGCCATCTTCGTTGGTGTTCAAAATACCAAAGCGAGAAGCCTCTTCAATAGGCACGTTGATAGCGGCAATTGTGCAATCTGCGCCTTGCCTTTTATGCTCTAAAAGCATTTTAGCATAGTCCATTTTGTAAATGTGGTCGCCCGACAAAATTAGAACGTATTGCGGGTCATACATTTTTATAAAAGAAAGGTTTTGATAAATGGCGTTTGCCGTGCCTTTATACCACGCACTTCCCGTTTTTGCTTGATATGGCGACAAAATATGCACGCCACCAAACGACCTATCAAGATCCCATGGTTGACCGTTGCCGATATATTCATTAAGCAGAAGTGGTTGGTATTGCGTTAATACGCCTACGGTGTCAATATCGGAATTTACGCAGTTTGAAAGTGGAAAGTCGATAATACGATACTTTCCGCCAAAGGTAACCGCTGGTTTTGCCATTTTACTTGTCAAAGCAAAGAGCCTACTGCCTTGACCACCTGCGAGTAACATCGCAACGCATTCTTTTCTTCGTGCCATATTGAACCTCTCTTTAAAATTGTTTTATTATTTTAAATTTGTATTTTTGCTGAGTTTTTTAACCTTTTTGCTAAGTTTTTTGAACTTATTTTTGCCTTATGAAATATATGAACGAGAAAGGCTGAATATCAACTTTTAACGCTCTTTTTTTGTTGTGCGACGAACGCTTTATGGAACTGAAAATCTTCTTTCTAAACCGCCCCTTTCCGCCGTAGAGCTTATCGTCGGAAGAAAAGGCAAGTTCGTAAGTTAATCCGTCAACGCCGATTTTATAATCTCGGTGCGTTATGCCCGAAAAGTTGATAACGGCAATGATTTCTTCGCCTGATAGACCTTTTCTTTCAAACGCTATAACGTTGTTATACTTATCGTCTGGAACAGCCCACTCAAAACCTTCCCACGAACGCTCAATAGAATAGAGAGCATCGTGCTCACGATAAAATCGGTTTAAATCGGTAAAAAACCGCTTGGTGCAAGCGTGCTTTTGATAGTCTAGCAAGAAAAATTCCAAGCCTTCTTTATAAGCCCACTCTTTAAACTGACCAAACTCTTGCCCCATAAACAGCAATTTTTTACCCGGATGAGCCATCATATAACCCGCAAACGCACGCAACGAATCGAACTTTTCGTTATAGTCTAGCGGGCATTTATTGATGAGCGAGCCTTTGCCGTGAACAACCTCGTCGTGCGAGATAGGAAGAACGTAATTTTCCGAAAAAGCGTAGGTCATAGAGAACGTTAACTCGTTGTGGTTATACCCTCTATCGATTGGCGTTCTATTGATATATGAAATGGTATCGTTCATCCAGCCCATATTCCACTTGAAGTTAAAACCAAGCCCGCCTTTATCAACGGGCGCGGTAACTAGCGGAAACGCCGTTGACTCTTCTGCTATCATTAAAGCGTTTGGAAATTTTGAAAATATAACGCTGTTTAACTTCTTAAAGAACGCTACCGACTCTAAATTAATGTTCGTGCCAAGGTTGTTTGGTTGCCACGTTCCATCATCTCTCTCGTAATCAAGATAGAGCATTGAAGCAACTGCATCAACTCTTAAACCGTCAATCTTGTATTTTTCAAAGAAAAATAACGCCGACGATATTAAAAACGACTGAACTTCGGTTTTGCCGTGATCGAAAATTCTAGTGCCCCAATTTTTATGCTCCATTCTATAAGGGTTAGAGTCTTCAAATTGGCAAGTTCCGTCAAACTCATAAAACCCATACTCGTCCTTTGGAAAATGTGCCGGAACCCAATCGAGAATAACGCCAATTCCCGCTAGGTGGAACTCGTCAATTAAGCGCATAAAATCGTGAGGCGTGCCTAGCCTTGAGGTAACGCCGAAATACCCCGTTACTTGATACCCCCAAGACCCGTCAAACGGAAATTCGGTAATAGGCATAAACTCAACGTGGGTATAGCCCATTTCCTTTACGTAAGGCACAAGTTCTTCTGCAAGTTTGCGGTAGGAATAATAATCGCCGTTTTCTTCCCTTTTCCAAGATAGAAGATTTACTTCGTAAATATTAATTGGCGAAGTGTATGGATTATATTTTTGTTTCTTTTTATCGTAATCAACCGAGCGCCATTTGTAGCCCGATAAATCATAAATTTTCGAGGCGGTTTTTGGCGCTGTTTCAAAGTGGAAAGCAAAAGGGTCAGCCTTTAGAATCGTTCTTTGGTTAGTGATTGCGTATTTGTA
Source organism: Christensenellaceae bacterium (assembly GCA_045534575.1). Lineage (GTDB taxonomy): Bacteria > Bacillota > Clostridia > Christensenellales > Borkfalkiaceae > UBA4636. Next base: position 166,842 of record JAZSJZ010000005.1, on the reverse strand, counting down.
AGCGTCGAAATTTTTAAGCCCTTTTACGGTTGTTTCCCATACGCCTTGAACGCTGATTTTGGTCATAGGATTAGCCCCTACTTTCCAATCGTTAAAATCGCCAACAACGGATACTTCTTTTGCATTTGGAGCCCACACTCTAAAAACTATAGCCGATTCACCGTCTATTTGAGTTTTGTGCGAGCCTAAAAAATCTTGCGCGTGGTAGTTCGTGCCTTGATGAAAAAGATAGATAGGTAAATCGTTCATAGCGCCCCCTTTAAAAAATAAAAGCACAAAATTCAGTTGTTTGTGAACTTTGCGCTCTTTTAATATATATATTATAACTTAAAATAAATAAATTTCAAGACTTTTTTGTAAATTTATGTAAATTTTCACAACTTTTTTTCAAAAACAAAGTTTTTGCAAAAAAAACGATATTTTTCGACTAAAAACCCCCGTCAACTTTTAAAATTTCACCCGTTACGTAGTCGGCATTTACCAAATAGGCAACGGCTTTTGCAACGTCTTGAGGCTTTCCAACTCTTGAAAGAGCGATATTTTCACAAAAAAGTTCAACCTCTTCTTTTGATAAGTGCTTATTCATATCAGTTTCAATAAAGCCCGGCGCTACTGCGTTGACCGTTATGTTTGACGGGGCTAGTTCTTTTGCTAAAGCCTTGGTCATTGCATTGATTGCACCCTTTGAAGCAGAGTAAACAACCTCGCACGAAGCACCAACATCACCCCAAATTGAAGAAACGTTTATAATTTTGCCGTAGCCTAAAAAAAGCATATCGCTAACGGCACGCTTAGAGCAGTTGAACGCGCCTTTTACGTTTGTGTTAAACACTTCGTTAAATTCTTCTTCCGTAACGCTTGAAATTACGTTTTGCTTTAAGCATACGCCCGCGTTATTTACCAAAAGTTCAACCTTGCCTAAACTTTTGTTAATTTCGTCAAACATTTTTAAAACTTCTTCATAGTTTTTAACGTCACATTTTATTGCAACGCCTTTTATTTCTTTTGCCAAATTTTCAGCCTCGAATTTTGACGAAAAATAGTTGATAACCACCTTATAGCCCAACTTATTGAGTTCTTTCGAGATGGCTTTACCTATTCCCTTTGCCCCGCCTGTTACTAACGCAATCTTCATATTAACACCTTTTTAAGATTAATTTTTGGCTAAAATTTTGCCCTTTCTTCGCCGTTTAAATTCACATTTTTTAAAAAATAAAAAATCGACCCAACGAAAAACGTCGGGCCGAAGAAATTACTTTTTAACACGCTCCATGTATTCACCGGTTCTAGTGTCAATTCTAATAACGTCACCTTCGTTAACGAACATTGGAACTTGGATGTTGATGCCCGTTTCAAGTTTAGCGTTCTTAGTTGCGTTTGTAGCAGTGTTGCCAGCAACGCCTGGTTCAGATTCAACAACTAAAAGTTCAACGAAGTTTTCACATTCAACTGAGAAAGCAACGCCCTTGTAGAACTTAACCATAACGAAGTCGTTTTCCTTAATGTATGCCAAAGCGTCTTCAACTTGGTCGTAGTTTAATGGAACGAGATTGAAGTCTTCATCCATAAAATAGTAAAGACCGTCATCATTATAAGAATATTGCATTTTCTTAGTTTCGATAACTGCATTTTCAACCTTTTCAGTTGGGTTGAAAGTTTTTTCTAAAACCGCACCAGTTACAACGTTTTTAAGTTTCGTTCTTACGAACGCTGCACCTTTACCAGGTTTTACGTGTTGGAATTCTACTACCGTATAGATATTGCCTTCGTATTCGATAGTAACACCCTTTCTAAAATCGCCTGCTTGAACCATAAAAATTCTCCTATATGTGAAATAAATTTTTTTGCTTTTGCCTTACGGCTTTATTACTACGAGTTTTTTGCTCGTTTTAATCAAACTCTTAACTTTGCCGTTTTCTAAAACAACGGTGTTTTCAACCCTTATGCCAAACTTATCGTTAAAGTAAAGCCCCGGCTCAATGGTGAAAACTTGATTGTTTTCTAAAACTTCATTTGACCTTTTTGATAGCGTTGGCGCTTCGTGAATTTCAACGCCTACCCCGTGCCCTAGCGAGTGAGTAAAGAACTTTTCAAACCCGTCTTCTTCAAAAGATTTTCTTGCAATCTCGTCTGCTTTTTTTGCTTCAAGCCCCGCCGTTATGCCCTCTTCTGCTTTAGAAAAAGCCTTGATAACCGACTTATAGGCGGACTTAAACTCTTTTGACGGCTCTCCAAAATAGAAAGTTCTTGTCATATCGGCTACGTAGCCTTTATACAAACAACCAAAGTCAATTAAAACAGCCGAATTTTTCTCTAGCCTCTTATTTGAAGTTTTATGATGAGGTATTGCCGAGTTTTTCGAAAAGGCAACGATTGTTTCAAATGAAGGACCTTCCGCACCCAAAGCCTTAAACTGCCGTTCAAGCTCCTTTGCAATTTCAACTTCTTTCACGCCCTCTTTAATTAGAGGAATTACCCTTTTTAGTGCAGTTTCAGTTATTTGGCACGCCTTTTTAATAAGCCTTATTTCTTGGTTGCTTTTAACCCTTCGTAAAGCCTTTAAATCTTCGTCGCAATCGCTAAGGCAAAAGCCCTCGCCTTCTAAAAGCTTAGCAAGCTTTAAAGAGGTTTTTTCATAACTTACAAGTAGTTCTTTTTTTGAAAAACTTTTCAAAATTTCAAGAGTTTTTTCAAAACCGCCGTTTATCACCTTAAAGCCGTTTTTTACTTTCTTCACGGCAGAAAAATAATACCTTGAATCGACAACGAAAAACTTATTTTCACCATTTATTATAACAAAACCTTCGGTGCTATAAAAATGGGTAAAATAAAACCTTTGGGCGCTATTAGTTATTAAATAAACTGCATTTTCTCGCAACATTTTCAATACCTTTGTTAATTTTACCATTAAATAAAATTAAAGTCAATATTAAATTTAACATTTTTTATCTATATATGCTATTTTTACCATATTTTTTATCAATATGTTGCTGTTTTTGCAATTTTTAAAAATTTTGCGCTTTCAATTTTTTCAAATTGTAAAAAATTTCCAAAATCAAATTAGAACATTTGTTTGACTTTGACCTTATTATCATATATAATGATAAAAAAGGATTTGGAGTTTTTTATGATTGATGAGAAAAGACTAAAAATTTTGACCGAGAGCGCCAGATACGACGTTTCTTGCTCGTCCTCTGGCTCGAACAGAAAAAATACTATTGGCGGAATTGGAAACGCTTTTAACGCAGGCATTTGCCACTCCTGGACTCAAGACGGCAGATGTGTTTCGCTTCTTAAAATTTTGCTGTCAAATAGGTGTGTTTTCGATTGCCTTTACTGCGTTAATCGGCGCAGTAACGATGTGCCTCGAGCATCCGCCTCGCCCGACGAGATTTGTCAACTTGTTATGAGTTTTTATAAGCGAAACTATATTGAAGGTCTGTTTTTATCTTCCGCCGTTGATAAAAGCCCTAACCACACGATGGAACTTTTGCTCGAAACTGTTATTCGGCTTAGAAAACTTTATGGGTTTAACGGATATATTCACTTAAAAGGCATACCCGGGGCTGACGTATTGATGATGCAACGGGCTGGGCAATACGTAGATAGAATTAGTTTTAACATTGAACTTCCCACTGAAAAAAGCCTTAAACTTTTAGCACCGCAAAAGAATAAAAAGAACATAATAACGCCGATGAGAAGTATGGCGGAAGAATATATTATTGCAAAGAAAGAGCATAACGGCACGTTTCTTCCAGCTGGGCAAACCACGCAAATGATAGTTGGAGCGTCGCCCGAAACCGACGGACACATCGTTCGCCTTGCCGAAGGGCTTTACAATAACTATAAGCTAAAGCGTGTTTATTATTCGTCTTATATTCCAACCAATTTTTCGTCTAGCCTTCTTCCAACCACGCCCGTTGGGCTTTTAAGGGAGCATAGGCTTTATCAAGCCGATTGGCTACTTCGGTTTTATGGTTTTTCATCGCAAGAAATTTTAAACGAGGATGAAAATCTTGATTTGGAAGTTGACCCAAAATGTTCGTGGGCGCTCAAAAATCCGTGGTTTTTCCCCGTTGAGATTAACACCGCTCCAGCCGAAAAGTTAATAAGAGTTCCCGGCATTGGGTTTAAAAGCGCATATAAAATTTGCCAAGCGAGAAAATATGGCAAACTAGATTTTAAAGACTTGCAAAAAATGCGAGTGGTAATAAAGCGAGCCGTGCATTTTATCACATGCAACGGCAAATTCTTCGGGCAAGAAAAAATTGAAGCCGTTAGAAATCTTTTAGCGCTTGCAGATAAAAGCGGTTCATACGAGCAACTGAGCATGTTTTCCTCACCCGAAATATCTTTATCAACTATTATAGGTCAATTATGATTTGTTATCAATTTGACGGAACAAAAAGCGGGCTTTTGTGCTGTTTGTTCCGTGCCTTTTCAAAAAAAGAAGAGCCAATCGCAGTGTTTTCTTCTTCCTTTCAACCCTCATTTAACACTCAAGTTATTTTAATTGAAACTGACGAAGAAATCGCCTTAAGAGTGCGGAACGGAATTAAAAAAAGTTGCGGTATAAGCCTGTTATCAACGGTTTTTTATTGTTTTCGCTCGTGTGAAGACATTAAGGAAACGGTTATGTTTAACGTGCTTAAAAAGTGTTTGAAGGCTAAAAAAAATTTAACTGATAACTTCGCCGACCCTGACGTGCTACTTCTATTTGACCTAACCAAAAAAATAAGCAGTGAAGTTCATCGACTAAAAGGAATTTTGCGGTTTGAAGAAGTTGAAAGTGGCGGATGGTATTCGCACGTTGAGCCCGACAACGACGTTATAGATCTTATCGCGCCGTTTTTCAAGGCTCGGTTTTTAGGTGAAAAGTTTATTATTCACGACGTGAAAAGAAACCTTATCGTGTGCTGTGACGGGGTTAACATTTTGAAAGCCACGCTCGATACCTCTCTCACCGTTTATCTATCGAGCGAGGAATTTAATTTTAAAACGCTTTGGAAAACTTATTTTAATTCGGTCAACATTGCCGAGCGCAAAAACACTAAACTGCAAGATAATCAACTACCAAGAAGATATCGAAAACATATGACTGAATTTAACTAAAACTAAGAAACGAACATTTTACGCTTAAGTTTACCTTAGGTAAAAGTGCCGAAAAATCCATATTGACGCCACTTCGTGCAGTTTGGTTGATAATTTATATATAAATTATTGAATAAATTTTGTTTTGGTTAATTTTATTGTTGCTTTTTTGGCGAAATTGGTCTAAAATGGAGTGGAACTAAAAAAAATTATCTCGTTTTTAACAGCCAGTTAAAAATGGGAGAAAGAGGAATTATGAGAGTTTACAATTTTTCTGCAGGTCCATCAATGCTCCCTATCGACGTTCTTAAAGAAGCGCAACAAGATATGCTCAACTTTAACAACACCGGTATGAGCATAACCGAAATGAGCCACCGCTCAAAGCCGTTCATGGCAGTTGTTGAAGAAGCCGAAGCGCTTCTTAGAAAACTCATGAACATCCCTGACGATTACTACGTTTTATTCGTTCAAGGTGGTGCAAGCCAACAATTTGCAGCCGTTCCAATGAATCTTCTTGGAAAGAACAAAAAAGCAGACTATATCGTTAGCGGTAACTTTGCGAACAAGGCTTATCAAGAAGCGTGCCTTTACGGCGATATTCACGTTGCCGGCTCTTCTAAGGCTGACACTTATACGTTCGTTCCAAAAAATCTCGATATTAGAAGCGACGCAGCATACCTTCACTTCACTTCTAACAACACCATTTTCGGCACGAGATTTAAAGAATTCCCTAAAACTGACGTAATGCTCGTTTCTGATATGTCTAGCGAAATTTTATCTAGAGAGATTGACGTTTCGAAGTTCGGCGTTATCTATGCTGGCGCACAAAAGAACATCGCTCCAGCGGGTGTTACTATCGTAATTGCTAAAAAGAGCGTTGTTGACGATAGCGCAAACGTTCTTGACTGCACGCCTACTATGCTTAAGTGGTCAACTCAAGCAAAAGAAGGTAGTTTATACAACACCCCACCTTGCTTTAGCATTTATATGGCGCTTTTAGTTTTCCGCCGTTTAGTTCAACTAGGTGGCGTTAAAGAAATGGAAAAAATCAACGTTGCAAAGGCTCAAATGCTTTACGACTTCATTGATTCTTCTTCACTTTTCAAATCAACTGTTAATAAAGAAGACCGTTCTATTATGAACGTTCCTTTCATCACTGGCGACGCTGACCTTGACGCTAAGTTCATTAAAGAAGCAACTGCTAACGGTCTATGCTCGCTTAAAGGTCACCGTCTTGTTGGCGGTATGCGCGCAAGCATTTATAACGCTATGCCTGTTGAAGGCGTTCAAGCGCTTATCGACTTTATGAAGAAATTTGAGGTTGAAAATAAGTAATTATGGTAGATATTATTAAACTTAATGAAATCAGCCCACTCGTTAAAAACGTTTTCGCTGATAAGTATGAACTCGTTGAATCTTCTTCTAATGCTTTAGGTATTATGGTTAGAAGTTTCAATATGCACGAATACACTCCTAACCCATCTGTTCTATGCGTTGGTAGAGCAGGCGCTGGCACTAACAATATTCCTGTTGAAGAATATGCTAAAAAAGGCGTTGTTGTTTTCAACACTCCCGGTGCTAACGCAAATGCTGTTAAGGAATTAGTTATTTTAGCGCTTCTTCTTTGCGCTAGAAAAGTAAGCCAAGGCATCACTTGGGCTAACGGCTTGACTGACGGCGATAAGACGGTTGCTGAACAAGTTGAAAAGGGCAAAAAGGCTTTTGGTGGAAATGAAATTTCTGGCAAGGTTTTAGGCGTTTACGGGCTTGGCGCTATCGGCAGAAAGGTTGCTGACGCTGCTTTTGCTCTCGGTATGACTATCGTTGGTTACGACCCTTACCTTCCTGAAAGCGCAAAATCTTCTTTTACTAACGTAAAGATTGTTGATAGCAAAGAAGAGTTATTCGGTTTATGTGATTATATCACCTTCCACGTTCCACTCACTAGCGAAACTAAGAACCTTGTTAACGCTCAATCGCTCGCTCTTATGAAAAACGGCGTTAAGATCGTAAACTGCTCACGCGGTGAACTCGTTAACAATGAAGATATTATCTCAGCTTGCGAATCGGGCAAAGTTTCTGCTTACGCAACTGACTTCCCTAACGCAACAATCGTTAACAAGAAGAATATTATTTGTATTCCTCACCTTGGAGCATCTAGCGAAGAAGCTGAAGATAACTGCGCTGTTATGGCTGCTAGCCAAATGGTTGATTATATTGAAAATGGTAACATTGTTAACTCTGTAAACTTCCCTAGACTTACCGCTGAAAAAGGCGCTGCAAGAACGGTTGTTCTCTTTGCTAAGGAAGAAACACAAGCAAAAATTATTAAAGTTATCTCTACATTGCCAACTCAAACAACTTGCGGTATGAAAAAAGATTTTGGCGCAATGCTTATTGATAGCGACGAGGCTTTATCACAAGCAATTATTGACCAAATCTCTTCTATCGACGGCGTTATTAAAGTTCGTTCTTTATAAGAAAAACTAAAACAAAAATAAACAAAACCTGCCTTTAATCAAGTTATAGGCAGGTTTTTTGTTATATTAAGTTTTTTAAAAATCGTTCATACGTTTTGCGTGGAATAAATATTGTTGAACAAAACCAGAGTTATCTTTAAACAAATCAATAAAGAATTTGGTTATTTGTTGGCGGGTTGCTTTTTTGCCTAAAAAGTCTTGATAGTAAACTTTTTCTACCCAAGTATCAACAGGGAAGGAATCGGTTTTAGAAAAGCCGAACAGCATTACGCAGTTGCAAACTTTTTCGCCAACGCCCTTTAATTTTAAAAGTTCAGTTTTTAAACTTGAAGTATCGAGCAATGCTAATTTTTCTAAGTCTAAACAACCCTTTTCAACCAAGTTTGCCGTTTCTTTTACGTATTCAGCGCGATAGCCTAAACCTAGTTCCTTTAACTTCTCTAGCGGTGAATTTGCAAGCGCTTGAGAAGTTGGAAAGGAATAGGTTTCAACGTCTAAAAAAATAAACTTTTCGCCAAAGGTTTGGCAAAGTTTTTCTATTGACGATTTTATTCTTGGAATATTGTTGTTTTGCGATATTATAAACGAAATTAGCGTTTCAAAATAGTCTTGCTTTAAAATTCTAATCCCAGAATATTTTTGGCACGCAAAACTAAGTTTTTCGTTGCCTATTTTTTTGATATCTTCAATAATTTTTGCGTAATCTCTATCTAAATCGAAATAATCGTGAAAACTCTCGTCGCCTAAAATATAGGCAAAGCCGTTTTCGTTATAAACGTATGCGCAAGAGTTTTTTGCGTTTATGAGATATCCTTTTTTATAGGGCTTAAAGCGAAAAACTTGTCCGCATGAAAGCGTGTCTTTAAAGTTTAAATATTTTGCCGAAAATTTAATCATAAGATAAAAAAACCATCGCTTTTGGCGATGGTAATTTGTTAGTTTGCTTTAGCAATAATGCTAACTTGCTTTTTGTCTTTGCCCAATCTTTCGAATTTTACAACGCCGTCGATTAAAGCGTATAAAGTGTCGTCTTTACCGATACCAACGTTCTTGCCTGGGTGGAATTTAGTTCCACGTTGACGAACGAGAATGTTACCAGCTAAAACGAATTGACCGTCAGAACGCTTTGGACCTAAGCGCTTTGCAGCACTGTCACGACCGTTCTTCGAGGAGCCAACACCCTTTTTATGAGCAAATAATTTGAATAAAAACATAATTATTTTTCCTCCTATTTAATTATTGTGCAGAAATCTTTTCGATTTTAACTGCGGTGAACGGTTGTCTGTGGCCTTGTTTCTTTCTAATGTTCTTTTTCGCTTTGTATTTGTAAACGATAACCTTTTTAAACTTATCTTGCGCAATTACTTCGCCGATAGCCTTAAAAGATTCAACATCACTGCCAACTTTAATACCGTTTTCGTCAGATACTAACAATACTTTGAATTCAACCTTGCCGCCTACTTCAGCGCTGAGCTTTTCGAACTTTACAACGTCGCCTTCACAAACTTTGTATTGCTTACTGCCGTTTTCGATAATAGCATACATATTAATTTACCTCCCTGACCAATCTCGCCGAATCACAGGCGACGCTTATTTTGCGTGCTTAAAAGAGCCCTTCTCGAGCGGTTCCCATATAATTTAGCAGAAAAATAACACTTTGTCAAACGTTTGCGCATAAATTTACGCATTTTTGCAAACAATTATCTTATAAAAACTTTTATTTTTTAGAGAGGTAAAAATGAGACTTAGTGAAATCGAAATTGAAAGCATAAACAACGTTTATAAGAACGCGCACATCGCCCTTCAGTCTATCTCCAACGTTTTGGAAGAAGTTAAAAACAACGAGTTTAGGCGTGAACTTCAAGACGAATATGAAGGCTATGAAAAGTTCATTTCTAAAGTTGCTTCTTTTATGCGTGAACACAACCTTGAGCCTAAAGACGTGAACGTTATGAAAAAGGCAATGCTTTGGACTAGCATTAAAATGAACACCTTAACTGACGATTCAACCTCGCACATTGCCGATATGATGATTAAAGGCACTGTTATGGGAACAACCGAACTTATTCAACTTTTAAGTCGTGGAGAAAACCAACTTTGCGAGCCAATAAAAGAGTTGATTAGAGAACTTCAAGCACTTGAAGAAGGTTACGAAGAACGATTAAAAGCCTTCCTATAGGTCGATTATCGCCATAATTTGACAATTTTTAATAATTTATATCACTTTAAAAACGGCAAGAATTTCTTGCCGTTTTTTCATCTTTTGTAAAACTTTATTTATGCCATAATAGCGGTTAACCTAACAAGGTCACCAACAGTTAAAGAATCGTAAAAACTATCGCAAATTGCAACATAGCCTTCGTTCGTGGTGCTAAGTGTTATGTAGTAAGTTAAAGTATCGTCAAGGAATTTTTCTAGCGAAGATACGATTTTGTTATCTTCATACGCTATTTCAGTTCCGCCAAAAACTTCAAAATTTTGCTTCATCGCAAGCACAACTAACGCAGGCTCGAAAATTTGCATTGTTTCTTGAGGAACTAAACTATCGTTATAGAAAGACTTAATATCGCTATTATTAAAGTTCTTGCCATTAATTAAGGTGGTTTCAAGTTCGTTCTGTTCGATAGACGCTTTTGCAAAATTGCTTAAAAGTTTATCGCTGTTTTGAGCAACAGTTTTAGCATAAGCACTATCAGTTACAAATTTTTCCTTTTCGCTCTCGAGTTTTTGAGCCATTTGCTGTTTGGTTAAATTATTGCTAAAATTCGAAACGATTTGACCTAGCGAATAACCTTCTATTATCTCATTATTTTTCACGCTTGAATACACCGAAACAAAATACTTAAGCCTATCGTTCATAAGAATATCGGCAATAATATCTTTTTGCGATTGCTCTATATCAAGCGTTCCTAAAAGAGCGTTTAAAAGAAGTTCCTTAACAAAGGTTAAGTTCATTGAAGTTATCGTGCTATAAGTTGACTCTAGTTCCAAAATATCGCTAACGTCAAAGCTTATGCTATCGCTAATTACGATAACCTCTTTTTGCAAGAAAGTTGAGATAGAAGTTAAGAAAGATTCTGCTTTGAATTGGTTTTCAATGGCTTCGGCGTTTTCTTTCTTTAAGCCTTGATATCTGTTAATAAACTCAGGAACGGTCATATCTTTTTTATCGCTTGGAACATCAAAGCCAAAAGCTGAGCCGATTTCTTGCAAGGTGTTTTCTCTAAACACTTCTTTTGCGCCCTCAACAACTAAATCAGTATCGCTATTGCACATTTTCACAAGGTCTTTAACCTTTGAATTGACTAGCGACTTCGTTATTGGATTTAACGAATAAATGCTCGTCATAAGATTATCGTTGCGATAGCCCATAATATCAATTATTTGCGACTCACCGTAGGTGTTTATATCGTCTTGAGTTAAATTTATTGGCTCTTCGCCGTCTAGATTATAGTTTAAAATAGCGTTTAGAACGTAGTGAACTTTCTTTTCATAGCGGTTGGAATACCAGTAATTGTTGGTATAGCGAGAATAGCCGAAATATGAATAGTCAATAAGGTCATCACCGCCTTGAGCCCTATTTATAAGCCCAGAAAACAAATCGCCAACAAGATAACCCTCAAGTTTTGACTGAAAACCATCAGTTTGGTTTAGCCTTTTAACCTCAAGCAAGGTCATATTGAAAAACTCTGCAATAATATCGCCATTTTCGTATTGCGACCTATCTTCCCTTTCGGGATTTATTTCAACGCTAGACGACGAGCTTGACGACGAGTTATCGCTTGACGAACTATTCACCGAGCCTTGATTTTTGTTGCAAGAAGATAAAATCATTACGCTTGCAAGCATAAATACGGCTAGAATTAAAGTTAAAATTTTATCTCTTTTCACGCTCATCTCCCCCTTTCTTTTTTATAATTCAAAATTAAAATTTTGACAAATTCTTTCTTTTCAACTAGATTATAACATTTTAAAACAAAAAGTGTCAAGATAATATGAAAACTTTAATTATTAAAGTTTTTTAATCAAGTGTAAACTTTTCCCAAAAAACTAAAAAGATTAAAAATAGGAAGGCAAAAAACCTTCCTAAATTAACCAAAAAATGAGTTGGCCTATAAGCCGAGTTCTGTCGAGTGCGACTATCTATCTAGGATTGCTGTTACCAACAACCTCAAGCGACGTTTTATAAGCATTTCATGGCAAGCGACCATATTCGAAATGCTCCTATCTTGCTTCGGGTGGGGTTTACATTGCACCGCTTGTTACCAAGCAGTCGGTGAGCTCTTACCTCGCCTTTTCAACCTTACCAAAATGGCGGTAATTTTCTGTTGCACTTTCCCTAAAGTTGCCTTCGGCGGACGTTATCCGTCACCCTGCTTTGTGAAGCTCGGACTTTCCTCGTTATTTCACGCAGTCGCACAGCCAACTCACTTTTTTATTTTATCACTTTAATAAAACTTTGTCTAGTTAAATGTTATCTATTTTTTGCTCTTTAAATTTTTTTGGTTTAGAACCGACGATGAAAAACTTTTAAATACGTTATTTTTTCTCCTAAAATTTGACAACGCTTCTTCAATTAAGTCGGTCAATAAGCCCGTTATCGACGAAATTCTATCATCAAAGGCATAGAAGGCAAACGAGCCCGGAACTGAATTTATTTCGTTTAAATAAACCTTGCCATCTTTGCATAAATAGTCTATTCTAACAACGCAATTAAGCTCCAAATCATCATAAACCTTTTTAGTTATTTGCTTAATTTTTTCCTCTAACAAACTATCAATGCTCTTTGGCTTTTCGTCAAAGTCATCTTTTAGAGAGTTTAAATATTTTTCGTTAAAGGTGAAAAATTTGCTAGAAAAACTAGGCTCTAAACACCTTGAAACAATTAAATTTTCGCCTTTTTTATAAATTGCGCAGTTAACCTCTTTTGCACCCTCTAAAAACTTTTCTACCAAAATTTTATCGTCAAAAGAAAACGCTTTGCACAAGCAAGCCGATAATTCCTTTCTATCGTTTGCAACCGAAACGCCGATGCTTGAACCACCAAAACACGGCTTAATTATGCAAGGGTAGCCTAACGTTTTTTCAACTTCTTCCATACAGCAATTAGGTTTTTTAAAATATTTACGACTATTAAAGGTTAGGCCCTCTACCGTTAAAACGCCAAATGCGTTTAATACCTTCTTGCAAAAATCTTTATCAATTGTTAATGCGGAAGATAAAATACTTGGCGAAACGATTGGAATATTTGAAAGTTGAGCCATAGCAGGAACAACCCCATCTTCGCCCATTCGCCCATGCACGCAGTTCACAATGCAAAAAATTTCAAACAATTTTTTTATTTGATTTTTTTCAACCGAAAATAAATTCTTTTCACCGCCAAGAAGGGTTACTCTTTGCAAATCTTTAACGTTTAAGATTTTAAAATAACCAATGTCAAAAAGGTTTTTACCGATATACCAAAAGCCGTTTTTATCAATGAAGCAAGGAATCGGTTCAAACTTTTCTTTATCGATAGAATTTGATATTAAAACACCTGTAATAACGGAAATATCGTGCTCTAAAGAATCTCCGCCAAAAACGATTAAAATCTTTCTCAAAATTCACCATAATATTTCATTATCTTTAGTTTTTTAAACAAAAAACGGCACTTAAATTTCTTCATAAGTGCCGCTATAAGTCGATTAACTTAATTTTTACGAAAATTTATCAGGTAGGTCGTTCTCAAACAAAACAACGTCGCCAGGCTTAGAAATTTTAGCAAGATGCGCTGATGCTTCGTCTAAATCTTTAGCCATAAAAATGTTATCTAATTCAAATCCACAAGATAGCATTCCGTCTCGAATTTTATACGCCCCAAATGAGCCGATTAAAATTGCATAATCAACGACCTTTGCTAATCTTTTGCCAAGCTCAGTGTTCTCGAAATCTTCAATTCTGCCAAGTTCAACCATACCTGGCGTTAAAATAATTTTTCTACCGCTAAAAACTTGAAAAACTTCTAAAGCCGATTTTGTGCCGTAAACGTTGGAATTATAACTATCGTCAATAATGGTTATTCCCCTATCGTTTACGAACGTTTCAAGCCTATGTTTAACCGGCCTAATTCTAGAAATGCCAGCGCAAATTTCTTCAACCGTTAACCCAAGTTTTAGGCAAAGCGCGGCTGCAAGGCATACGTTTGATACGCTATGCGAGCCTAAAAGCACGGTGTGAACGGGAACGACTTCGCCGTTTATGCAAAGATTGAAAGAAGTGCCAGATGGTGAAACTGAAATATCTGTTGCGTAAACGTCAGGGTTTTTAGTTAAGTCAATGCCCGCAGTTACCACTTCAACGTCGCCACAACTTCCTTTCATAGACAAGGTGTTTTCATTATCGCTAGTGATAATAACCGCACCGGCTTTCTTTATTCCGCCAACAAGTTCAAACTTAGTCTTTTTAATTTGGTTTAGCGACAAAAACGTTTCCATATGGTGTTCAACTATGCCCGAAATAATACCATAGTCTAGCGGAACAATGTCGCACAGTTCTTTTATGTCGCCTTCGTGGCGCGCACCCATTTCGGCAATAAAAATATCGTAACTATCGTTAAGGTGTTTTACCGTTTTGCAAATTCCCATTGGCGTGTTATACGAAGCCGGCGTTGATAAAACGGAATACTTCTCACAAAGCATAACTTTTAAAATTTCTTTAACCGACGTTTTGCCGTAACTGCCCGTAATGCCGATTTTTATAAGATTTTTATTTTCCGCTAGTTTTTGCTTGCACTTTTTAACGTATTTTTGATTGTTCGCATTTTCCATAGGCTTATTAATAAGCGTTGCGAGCGGAACTAAAACAGGAACGAGAAGCGGTGTTACGCACACGATTATAAGCCGTAAAATTATTAAAAGTTCCTTGTCTTTAACAAAAAAAGCGAAAACGTTAGATAATAAAACTAGCGTGAAAGTGATAGCAAAGAATAAAAGCGCAAAGGTTAGATATTGCCTAATTATTCGAGCCGTGAAAACAAGCGGGCTTTTCTCTTTTCTTTTAAAATCGCCTTTCACATAAAGATAAATAAACAATGCATATAAAAGAAAAGCAATCCACACGATAAGTTGAGGCCATATGAACGAGAGTGAAATTGATACGATAAAATATGCTAAAACTGAAAGCATAACTATCATAACGAGTCGTGTGAAATAAATATTTTCCCGTCGATAAAGCCACCTAAAATATTCCTTGCAAACGTAGCCCGACTGTTGAACGATTTGCATAAACTTTCTCGTTACAGGAAGAATTAAAATAAGGTTCATTATGGCAATTACCGCTGAAGCCAAAAGATATTCAGTTTGAAAAACTTCCGCAAGTGCGGTAAGCGATGAAAAATTAAACATCATTTAAAAATTCCTTTACGATAACGTTAAATTCTTGAGGTTTATCAATAAAAGCAAAATGCCCAGCATCTTTTATAAAAACTAGTTGGGAGTTTTTTATGCCTTTATTAAATTTTTCAGCCAAATATTTTGGCGTTTCTAAATCGTTTTCGCCGTAAATTATAAGCGTTTTATTTTCGATAAAACTAAGTTTTTCGTCAAACGTTTCGTTAACTATTTTTTTAAAACTTTCCTTCATAATTGGCGGAAGCATTTTTAAATCTTTAGATTCGAAGCGCTTAATTTCTTTATGAAAAACGCGTTTAACGAACTTATAGACCAACTTTTTGAATTTCGTCTTAAAAGACTGCTTGGTTTTTAGCCCCGCTCCGCCCGTTATTATTATTCTATCTATTTTATCGTTTGGCAGAAGTTTTAATAGAACTCTTGTTCCAAAAGAGTGCGCAACTAAATCCACCCTTTCGCCTATTTCGTTTAAGAAAAGTTCTATCTCACAAGCATAGTCTAAAACGGAATAAGCTTTAGTTAAATCGAGCCTTCTAAAACCTGAAAAATCAGGCGCAAAAACCTTGAAACGCTTAGAAAAATAATCAATTTGATAAGTGAACGCCTCTTTTGAGGAAAGATAGCCGTGAAGAAACACTAAAGGTTTCCCCTCTCCGCAAACTATGGTTTCAAGCCCAGCAATTTCAACAATATTTTTAACTATAACTTAAGCCCTAAAATTAACGCATCTTCTGTGTTTTGATAATATTTTGCCCTAACACCTATCTTAATAAACCCAAGTTTAAAATAAAGCGCTTGAGCCGATAGATTTGACCTTCTAACTTCCAAAAAAACGTTTTCCTTATTTAAAGACTTCATCTTTTCAATAACGGCAGTTAAAAGGGCGTTTGCAATGCCACGTCTTCGGTATTCTTTGGTTACGGCAACGTTTAAAATTTCACAATCCCAATCGTTTGAAGCCGTGCCGATATAGCCAACGATTTTTCCATTATCTTTTGCAACAAGCCCGAAAAAGTTTTCAAAATCGAAACAACTATCTAACATTTGCCTTGACCACGGAGCAATAAAACATTCCTTTTCAATAACTTCGATAGCCTCGTTATCACACTTTTCCCAAACGCAAATTTCCATTATGGTCTTCCCTCTTCGGCTTGAGAAAGCCTTAAATAGAAAGGTTTAAGATTGTTTGCGTCTTGCGTTTCGCTTTTCTTTAGTAAAACTGCGTTTTTAAGCCCTTCTTCAACGCTAACGATAGTTGTTTGGTGATTTTCTATTTTGCTAGACGAAACAAGTTTAAAGTCTTTTTCTAAAACGTTTAGTTCTTCTTCACTAATAAACTTAGGCTCGAAGATTATTTTGCCGTTTTCATAGCCACAAACGTAATAATTATTATGCTTTGCGTCAATAACAGCAAGAATTTTTCCTTCAAGGTTATTATATGCCAAAACGTCAAACGCGGTTACTGCAAGAGAAGGTTTATTAAAAGCGTCGCAAAAAGCCTTTATGGTGGAAACGCCTATTCTAATACCCGTGAACGACCCCGGCCCTACAACGGCACAAAAAAAGTCGCATTGACTAAGGCTGAAATTAAGACTATCTATTAACTTTTCAACGTTTGGCATAAGCGTTAAAGAATGTTTAACCTTATCGTCGCTAGAGAAAAACGACGATGTTTTTTGACCGTTAGATAAAACAATGGTTAAATATTCGCCACTCGTGTCAACTGCAAGATATTTCACAGCGTTATGCTCCTTTTGTTTTGGCTCAAAATTTTAATTTCAACTACTATTACTTCTTTTGGAAGAACGGAAGCGATATTTTCACTCCACTCGATAACGCAAATTCCACCTGCGTCAAAATAATCGGTAAGCCCAAGCGACTCGGCGTGTTCACCGCTTAAAAGCCTATAACAATCGTAATGATACAAAACGCCGTCATAGTCGTTCATATAAGCATAAGTCGGGCTGGTGATAGGCTCATCAATTCCAAGCCCTTTAGCAATGCCTTTTGTAAAAGCCGTTTTGCCCGCACCCATATCACCCTTTAATAAAACAACACTGTTTTTCTTTAGCGTTTTGGAAAACTCAACGCCTAATTCAAACGTTTCTTTTTCGCTATTTGTTATAACCGTTTTCATATTTTAATTACCCATTTTGTTAATGAACCCCGTTAGCCTTTTATAGATTAGCATAGTTAGTATTGACGATAATAGGCAACGAAGCGCATTGAACGGAATTACTGCAAAAATTGAATAATACAAGTAGAAATTATCTACTGAAATATTGGGAATAACGGCGCTCATTTTAACAAGGTCGTCAATGGTTACGCCAAGAACTGCCATATAGGTTGGAATACTGATAAAAACGTTGGTAAAAACTGAAAAAACTATTGAACACGCGCTACCGATTACTAAAGAAATCATAGCACCTTTTTTAGTTTTGTGAAATTTATAGAACAACGACGCTGGCAAAACGAACGCAGCGCCTACTAAAAAATCGGCAAGCTCGCCAACAATGCCTGTTGAAGAAGCGGGCAATTTTAACAAGCATTTTATCGCAACAATAACAATACCGCTTATTGGACCTAGAGAAAAACCACCGATAAGAGCTGGAATATCAGAAACGTGAATTTCTAGCCATGACGGAAACATAAACGAAAGCGGAGTTTTTATAAAATAAAGAATAAAACTCATAGCCGAAAAAATTGAAATTTTTGCAATTCTATCAGCGGATAATTTTCTTTGCATTTGTTCTCCTAAACTTAAAAATTTTTAAATTTAACTATATTATTTTATTATATAGTTAAACGCTTGTCAAGTATAACAAATATAAACATTTCACCAAACAAAGAAAAAACCGCTCTTTAAGCGGTTATAAATTTGAAAACATTTCTAAGATTGAAAGATTGGTTTTTACGACGATATCTAGTTTTTCTTCTATGTAATAATCGAGGAACTTTATAGCGAAAAATATGCTATTTTCATCTAAAAAAGTGGGGCTATAGGTCGATAAATCGCTATTTTTGAAAATTTCGATAGGATGAGAAAAGACTTCGTTTAACAAGTTAAAAGTTGCAATTCGCATTTCAAAAGAAGTTACGCTTTTGCAGTTTTCGCAAAAAAAGGAAGATGTATCTAACTCAAAAAAAACTTTACCTTCTATCGCGCTTTTACAACCTTCACACCTACCAAGATTAATCCCAACGCCAAGTTCTTTTAGCGCAGATAGATAAAACGAGATAAGCGCAAGTTTAGGATGCTCGCCCTCTTCGATAACCTTCAAAGTTTTTATAAAGAGCGAAAAAGTTTCGTAAGATTTAATACTCTCTAGCATAGTTAAGCGAATAAATTCTAAAACAGCAAGGGCTGAATAATATTTACCGATGTCGGCTCGAATATTAAAAAAACTATCAATCTCGTTTGCTTCAACCACCGTTTTTTTGCCGTTTCTCTCGTCAACCACGTATTCGGCAAAACAAAAAAGTTCACTTGCAAATCTTAACTTGGATTTAGGACTTCTAACGCCCCTAACCACACAGTCAACCACGCCCTTTTCCAAGGAAAAAAGCGATAACATTTTGTCGTTATCGCGATATTGCGTTGACCTTATGCAGACTGCATTGAACTTTTCCTTCATTTTTCTTCGCCTTTTAATTTTTGATACAGATAATAGTAGCCTATTTGCCCTGTTTTTTCAAACATATGCCATGCGATTTTTGCTGGGTCTTCTCTCATAAAAATAGTTTGTGCAAAACTAATTTTATTATTACTTTTTGATATCTCTAAAACAATATTTTTTTAATACAATTCTTCGTCGCTATAGCCGTATTCTTTTAAGCGCGACGGATTATTTCGCCAATCGTTTTTAACTTTTACATAAACCGTGAGAAAAACTTTAGCCTCTAAGAATTTTTCCATTGCCATGCGGGCAAACGAACTTACTTCTTTTAACGCTTTGCCTTGCTTGCCAATGATTATCGCCTTGTGATTTTGCTTTTCACAAACGATATCAAGGTTAATATCGTAAACGCCGTTAGGTTGCATTTCAAAAGTGTTTATAACAATGGCTATGCCGTGCGGAATTTCTTTATCGTATTTTAAAAGCATCTTTTCACGCATAATTTCGGCAATCATAAAGCGAGAAGATTTATTCGAAACGATATCTTCTTTAAAAATTGGCTCGCCTTCTGGTAAAACTTTCAAAATCTCTTCTAAAAGTTTTTTAACGTTTTTACCGCGCCTTGCTGATAGAGAAATAACCTTAGTTAAATTTTCTATTTCGCTAAACCTTGCAACCGTTTCAGGAATTTTTTCTTTCGGCATAATATCCGTTTTAGAAAGTGCAACGATAACGGGAACTTGCCCCGTAGCATATTTTTTGAGGTTTTGCAAGTCTTCGTCTTTTAAACTATCGTGCGCGTCGATAACGAACAAAATTGCGTCAACGTCGCGTGCGGCAAGTTCAGTCGATTTTTGCATTCTTTGGTTTAAAAGCGAATCGGCTTTATAAATACCTGGCGTATCTTCGAAAACAATTTGATAATCTTGAGTTGTTAAAACCCCTAAAATTCTATCTCTTGTGGTTTGAGGCTTTGGCGATACAATCGCAACCTTTTCTCCAACGAGAACGTTTATAAGAGTTGATTTTCCAGCGTTGGCTCTACCAACCACTGCTATTATTCCACTTTTCACCTTAAAACACCTAACTTAGTCATAATTTTTTCTTCTTTTTCGCGCATAAGTTTTTTATCTTCATCCGTCATATGGTCATAGCCAAACAAATGCAAAAGCCCATGCACGAAAAGATAAGTCATTTCTCGCTCAACGCTATGCCCAAAACTTTCAGCCTGTTCTATTGCTCTTTTTTCACAAATTGCGATAGATCCTAAAAACAAAGCCTTTTCATCTTTATCGTAGTCAAGCGGAAAATCTTTCTTTTTTAAAACGACGCCGAATATGCCCTCTAGCATAGGATATGATAAAACGTCGGTAACAGCGTCAACCGAGCGAGTTTGGTTGTTTAACTCCCTAATTTCTTCTTCGCTTAAAACAGAAAAGTCTGCGTATAGGTTGATTTTCTGCCCTAATTCACTATAAACAGCATCGGCTGCAGTTTCCAAAGATTTTGGAACAACGTCTCCGTAAATTTTCAATTTTCCCATAAAAACCTTTTATCTTTTTCAATTTTAATAGTCTTTTGTAGCAAAGAAATTTTTGTTTTGATCTGGCAGAGAAGGGTATTTAATTCTTTTGTGATGAGTGCTAGATAACGCATCGATAAGCGTTTCTTTGATAATTTCTATTTCTGCCATAGTAATATCGCAATCACTAAATTGATTGTTTCTTAAACGCTCGTCAATAGCGTCTTTTACTACCTTTTCAATATTATCCCTAGACCTATTTGTCATTGAACGAACGGTTGCCTCGCAACTATCGGCAATCATAATGATTGCAGCAATTTTGCTCCTTGGCTTAGGTCCGTGATATGAATAATCTTTGATATCAACCTCGTCGTCTGTAAACTTTAACGCTTTTGCGTAGAAAAATTTGATTGGCATCGTGCCGTGATGCTCTAAAGCAACGTCCGCCAAAATTATCGGCAAGTGATATTTGATAATAAGTTCATAGCCATCTTTGGCGTGCGAACGAATAATTTCGGTTGATAGTTCTGGAGTTAAATCGTCGTGCGGGCTAAAATCAGCTTGGTTCTCAGTAAAGTAAATAGGTTGTTTTATTTTACCAACGTCGTGATAATAAGCGCACGCCCTTGCTAAAATTGGATTTTCACCTATAGCCGTTGCGCATGTTTCAGCCAAAAGGGCAAGCGAGGTTGAGTGAGTAAAAGTCCCTTCCGCATCTTTTTTAAGTTTTTTGATAAGTTTTGATTTTTCGTCGGTTATTTCTGCTAAGCGGTAGTTAGTTAAAGCGTTGAACATCCATTCAAAAATAGGAAGGGTTGCCATCATAATAGCAACCGAAATTATGCCACCAACCAAGCCTTGCCACACGCAGATTAAAACCCTATCGAAAGATTTAGAAAAACACACCTCAAAGCATATAGCGCAAACGATAATAGGGATGGCAATTAAAAGCCCTTTAGCAAACACTTTAACTCTTGATGGGTAGCCGTCAACTAAGAAGATTGCCACAATACTCGTTACGAAACTTATTATAAGCGATGCCGTTGCTTGCTCAACGCTGATTGCTTGATTAACAAAAATATCGGTTACGAATATCAAAAGCGAAAAGATAAAACTTATAAAAATCGCCGTTCTTTTGTTAATAAGAAGCAAGATAAGCAGAGCGCAAAGCGCTACCGAGCGCGCGTATATACCGGAAAAAGTGGAAGTTATAAACGACGCTATGAACGATACGTCAATTACCACGAACAACAGAGCAATGTTTTTTGCCGAAAGCATAAAATCTCTTGCTTCCGAGTAAAGATACAAAAACACTGAGAACACGATAAAAAGCGTCATAACAACGACGCAAATGAAATTTACCACGTTTTGTTGGTCTTTCATATATTCAACGAACGCTTCAATATCACCTTTTAAGTTTAAAAGTATTAAGCACAGCATTAGCCCAAAAATTACTAAACTATGCAAGAAAAATTGCAAAATGGAAAAAATGTAATCTTTTCTCGTCCACTCCTGAACTTTTTTAGATTGAGCAAACATATATCACCTCAAACTATCCTTTAGTTAAAACTTGTTTAATTTCTCGTTTGAATTTTCCAAACGAATTATTTTTTCTTCTGTTCGTCTTTATTATAAGCCTTGATTATTTGCATAACCAATGGATGACGAACTACGTCTTTATAAGTTAAATTAACGATTGATATGCCCTCAACACCCTTTAAAATGTTGGTTGCGTGTTTTAAACCGCTCGCTTTGCCCTCAGGAAGGTCAATCTGCGTTACGTCGCCCGTAATTAGCATACGGCTACCTTCACCCATTCTCGTTAAGAACATTTTCATCTGCTCTTTGGTGGTGTTTTGAGCCTCGTCCAAAATAATGAAGGCATTATTAAGCGTGCGACCACGCATATAGGCTAAAGGCGCAATTTCGATAACGCCTCGCTCGATTAACTTGTGATATGTTTCAAGCCCAAACATTTCTTGAAGCGCATCGTATAACGGTCTTAAATACGGGTCAACCTTAGATTGCAAGTCGCCCGGAAGATAACCAAGTCTCTCTCCCGCTTCAACGGCTGGGCGGGTTAAAATAATTTTTTCAACTTCCTTGTTTTTGTAAGCCGTAACAGCCATTGCAACCGCCAAGTAGGTTTTACCCGTGCCAGCAGGGCCTACGCCGAAAACGATTGTGTTTTTCTTGATTTCGTTAACGTAAATTTTTTGACCTACCGTTTTGCATTTTATGGGCTTGCCCCTTGAAGTTATAGCAACAACGCCAGATAATAGTTTTCCAACGTCTTCACTAGAGCCTTCTTTAGCAAGTTCAACGCAATAGGTTACGGTGGACTTGTCCACCCCTTCGCCCGCTTCGATTATGGTTAATAGTTTATCAATAACCACTTCGGCAAGGCTAACGTTATCTTTGTCGCCCGAAATTATGAGCGTTTCGCCGTTAGCGTAAATCTCAGTTTCGGTTTCCTTCATAAGAAGCGTTAAATTTTCGTCAAAAACGCCAAGTAGTTTGCTAAGCGTTTCGGCATCTGCAATTTTTATTTCTTTTGAAAATTTATCCAAACTAATTACCATCCTCTTTCACAAGATAATTAAGCGTTATTTTTACTAAAAACCTATCTCCCAAAGGCTCAATTTCAACCTTTTTCGAAAAATCATATTCACCAACTAAAAATTGAGCAAGCAAAATAAGTTCGTTTATTTTTTGAGTGCTAGTTTCATCGGTTATAAACTCTTGAGAAGTTTCACACTCAATAAAAACATCGGCAACGGCAAAAAAATCCTTTTGGTTTTGCTCGTTTTTAACAATACCTTCAACTAGTTTATCGCCCGCTTGAACGCTATCGCCAACACTGACTTTCGCAATCCCACTATAAACGATTATTTGCTTAACAACGCCTGAGTGTTTAGAGAAAATTGCCTCGTGATTTTTACCCGTTGTTTGCTCTTCTTGTTTAGAAAAACCGCTGATAACGAGCGTATAGCCCGACTTTTTGACAGTAACCATATCTAAAGACGGAATATTTTCAAAAAGCGCGGAAGTTATTTTTTGGCTATCGTAACCAAAATTTACAGTTTCAAAATAACCTAACTCGTTTAAAATTTTTCTCGCTTGGCTACGGCAAACCGAAGGAAGATTATCAATGTTTACGCTAAAAATTAAGTTGTTCGATAATATTACTGACACGGCAAACACAAAAACGGCTAAGATAATAGCAATGTTTTTGCGCGCGCTATTTATAATTTTTGCAAAACCGCGATATTTTATCGCTTTATTATACCACATATTGCCAAAAATAGTAAAGGCTTTTTTAATATCTTTATATTTTATAGTTATATATATTTCTTTATCGCTTACTTTTTTAGCGCTTAATATGGCAATTTTCTTTCGTTTTAACCGCTCTATTAGAAGGTTTTGGTTTCTTCCCTCAACTAAAATTTCAACTGTTCCCACCTTTCACCTCCACCTTAGAAACGCTACCTATAATTGACAAATCTTTATCGAAATACGACGATAATTTTAAGTTTTTGCCTTCAACTAAAATTTCACCCTTCTTTGTTTTTAAGACAACCTTTTGCGATGAAATGTCAACTATTTTTTCAACGCCTTGAAAATACGCGCCTAAGCCCTCCTGCACGAAAAATGATAGCCCCACAGCGCCCAAATTTTCACCGCCTATTGATTTTAATATTTCGTTTAACAAGTTCATAAACGCCTCAAAATTAAAAAATTTCTCGTTTATTTATATTAATTTTTTGGGCAAGTTATTACGCATTTAAAACGGCGCACACATAGCAAAATATTAAACTTTTAATACAATAAGCCTACAAAATTTCCCCTCTTCCATATCAAATATAGCGCAGTTAATAATTTAATTATTAAAAAATGTAGAAAATCGTTAGGAATTTTATACTTTAAGTGATATAATGTTTATTAATTTTTACAACAATTTGGAGTTTTTCTTATGAACATGATTGAAGTTGAAAAGAAGTGGCAAAAGTTTTGGGAAGAAAATAAACTCAACGATTACGATGAGTCTAACCCCGAAAAGAAATTTTATTGCCTTGAAATGTTTTCATACCCATCAGGCGCAAACCTTCATATCGGTCACTGGTATAACTACGGCTTGACCGATAGTTTTGCTCGTTACAAAAAGATGAAGGGCTTTAACGTTTTCCAACCAATGGGCTTTGACGCGTTTGGGCTTCCTGCTGAAAACTATGCAATAAAGACTGGTATTCACCCAAAAGATTCCACCCTTAAGAACATCGAAACGATGGAAACGCAACTTAAAAACATCGGCGCAATGTTCGATTGGAATAAAGAAATTAAAACTTGCATGCCCGACTATTACAAGTGGACGCAATGGATTTTCTTAAAACTTTACGAAAACGGGCTTGCATACCGCAAAGAAGCGCCTGTTAACTGGTGCCCTACCTGCAACACCGTTCTTGCTAACGAGCAAGTTTTAGGCGGTGAGTGCGAAAGATGCGGTTCAACCGTTGTTAAGAAAAACTTAACGCAATGGTTCTTTAAAATCACTAAATACGCTGAAGAACTTTTATCTTGTCTTGACGGGCTTGATTGGCCTGAAAAGACAAAACTTATGCAAAAAAACTGGATTGGCAAGTCTTTAGGCGCAGAAGTTAAGTTCGTTACCGAAAGCGGTGATGAGTTTAGAGTTTTCACAACGAGAATTGATACAATTTTCGGCGTATCTTACGTTGTTTTAGCGCCTGAGCACCCTCTCGTTCAAAAACTAACCACACCTGAGCAAAAATCGCTCGTTGACGCTTACGTTCAAGAAACGGCAAAAGCAAACGAAATTGACCGCCTATCATCCGACAGAGAAAAGACGGGCGTGTTCACCGGCGCTTACGCTATCAACCCAGCAAACGGCAAGAAAGTGCCTATCTACGCCGCTGACTACGTTCTTTATAGTTACGGCACGGGTGCGGTTATGGGCGTTCCTTCTCACGATGAGAGAGATTTTGCTTTCGCTAACAAATACGGTTTGCCTATCAATCAAGTTATAACTAATAAAGAAGGTAACGCTACCCTTCCTTATGTTGAAGACGGCTATCTTGTTAACAGCGGTGAGTTTGACGGGCTCTTTGGCGAAAAAGCAAGAGAAGCCATCGTTAACAAACTAAATTTAAGCAATAACGCTGAATTTAAAATAAACTATCGCTTGAGGGATTGGCTCGTTTCTCGTCAACGCTATTGGGGTGCGCCTATTCCTATTATTCATTGCCCTATCTGCGGTGACGTTGCCGTTCCTTACGAAAACTTACCTGTTGAACTTCCTTACGACGTTGAGTTCAAGCCAGATGGAAAGTCGCCACTCGCTAAGCACGAAGGCTTTATGAACGTTAAATGCCCTAAGTGCGGGCACGACGCTAAGCGCGACCCTGACACGCTTGATACCTTCGTTTGTTCAAGTTGGTATTACTTAAGATATCCTGACGCTCACAACGCCGATATGCCTTTCGACCCTGAAATTATCAACAAGATGCTTCCAGTTGATAAATACGTTGGTGGCGCAGAACACGCGTGCATGCACCTTCTTTACGCGCGTTTCTTCACCAAGGCGCTTCGTGATATGGGCTACTTAAAGTTTGACGAACCTTTCACCTCGCTCACCCACCAAGGCGTTATTTTAGGACCAGACGGAAACAAAATGAGTAAGTCTTTAGGCAACGTCGTTTCTCCAGACCCTTACGTTAGCGAATACGGCTCTGACGTGTTTAGGCTTTACTTATTATTCGGCTTTAACTATACCGAAGGCGGTCCTTGGAACGATGACGGTATTAAGTCGGTTTCTAAATTCCTTGATAGATTTGAAAGGCTTTTCTATAAGGTTAAAGATATGCCTAGCCAAAACGAAGATAAAATCGGAGCGGAAGAGAAGGAACTTTTATTCGTTCTCAACAACGCAATTAAGAGCGTTGATAGAGATATGAACACTTTCTCGTTCAACACTGCTATCGCTAGACTTATGGAACTTTTGAACGCAATGAACAAATACGAAGCGCTCGGCAACGTGAACAGCAAAGTTTTGAAAGACGCTGTTTCTAAAATGATTTTACTTTTAGCGCCTTGCGTTCCTCACTACGCTGAAGAACTTTGGTCAATCCTTGGCAACACGACTTCAATCTTTACTCAAGATTATCCAACTTTTGAAGAAAAATATCTTGTTAAAGACGAAGTTGAATATGCAGTTCAAGTAAATAGCAAGATGAAAACTAAAGTAGTTTTATCTAAATCGCTATCAAAAGAAGAAATTGAACAAGCCGTTTTAAATCTTGACGAAATTAAAGCAATCGTTAACACTCAAAACGTTAAAAAAGTTATCGTTATTCCAAATAGGCTTGTTAATATTATCGCTTAAAACACAACAAAAAAGACCGCTAATCGACTTATAGGCGGTCTTTTTATTATTTTGAACAATTTTTATTTATTCAATTTCTTCTAGTTCCTTCAAAACAAAAGGTGAAAGTTTAGCATAGCCTTCTAACGTTAAATGTAAACCTTCAATAGTATATTCGTTGGCAAGTTCACCTTTAGAATTGATTAAATAATCATGATAATCTAAAAACTTATAACCCTTTTCAATGCACGCTTTATCAATTAAACTATTTGTTAGCAAAATTTTAGCGTTGGTTGGAGTTTTTAGATAAAACCTTGTAATTTTTCTGCGGTTTCTGCTAACAGGCAAAATTGAAACAATTCTTATATCTTTGCAAACGGAAGATAATTCGTCAGCAATTTCAACAACCCTTTTTGCAACTTCAAAAGGCTTGCTCGTCTTGCCCTCTTTTATAAAATCGTTTATGCCGATTAATAAAAAAACGGCTCTAGGCTTTAAATCAATTATGGTTTGAAGCCTTTTTTTAACGTCAAAAGTCGTTTCGCCAGAAATTCCTCGATTTAAAATTCTGTCGTCGTGAAAAAACTCGTGAATAGGGTAGAGTGCCGTTAGCGAATCTCCCAAAAACACAATTGGCTCTTTTGGCGCAAATTCGTTCAAAACTTCATAGTGAACAACTTGCTTAGTTAGCATCATCGCAACTGGCTTAATTAAAAAAATTACGCCTACGATTACGGCTATTATAACACACAATATTATTATTAAAATAGTTTCGAGAAACGTCATATTAAAACTCCGTTCTAAGAGCCCTTGAAAAAAGTTTCAAAAGTTCGTCAGCACCTTTTTTATTTTCAAACAAAACAGCGCAAAGAGCGTTGGTGATAGGAAGTTCAACACCATATTTTTCGCCAAGAAGTTTCATCGCCTTTGCCGTCATAACGCCTTCGGCTAGTTTCTCAAACTTCTCGCCCTTAATAAACGCTTCGCCGTATGCTCGGTTGTTAGAATATTTTGAAAAAAGGGTCGTTTCGTAATCCCCAAGGTGGCATAAACCATAAGCAGATAGTTCGTTTCCGCCCATTGCCTTAATGAGCCTAGCAACTTCTCTTGCGCCCCTTGACATAAGCGCGCCTTTTAGCGTTTGAAGCCCTAAGCCGTCAAGCATACCTGCAACAACACCCATTACGTTTTTTGAAGCCGAGCCAATTTCACTGCCGATTAAATCGTTTCCATAGTAAAAACGAATAAGGTCGCTTTTAAATGCGTCTGCAAGAGTTTTTGTTAAAGACGAATTTGAAGAATCTATAAGCATGCAGTTAGGATTGCCTTGAACAAATTCTTGAATATGCCCAGGCCCTACCCAAACGGCAAGATTATCTTTGCAAACTCCACACTCAACCGCAACTTGAGTTAATCTCTCTCCCGTTTGGCACTCCAAGCCTTTCATACACAAAACGAAGGTTTTGGTTTGTAAAATTTCTTTATCTACTAAAGATAAAAAATCTCTTAGTTTTTGCGCGCTTATCGATATTACAATAACTTCAGCATCATTTAGTGAAGAAGTTAAATTGGTGGTAAGTTTTATGCTATTTGGCAAGGTAACAAATTGGTTTTTTCTTTCTTTTTGAAGAAGCGAAAATGCGGAAGAGTTTTCTCTTCCGTAAACGGTGATATCGTTTCCTAAACGGTTCAAATACCATGCAATAAAACTGCCCCATCTACCTGAACCTACTATTGAAATCTTCATAAAACCCCGCCTATAAGCCCGTTATCGGCTAATTATAATAATTTCGCTATGTCGCTTAGTTTCTTAATTCTTCTTGACAAGTAACTTTTCGTTACCTTTAAAATGCTAGCAAGTTCCATAAGCGACGCCTCTGGATTTTCAACCCTTGCAATGGCAACGGCTTGAAGGTCGATATCAAGAGAAGAAAGACCTATCGTTTGGTCGATAAGTTCAATTTCTTTTCGTGATTTTTCCGAAGCATACAAGGCTTTTTTTATGTTGTAAAGAACGCAGTTCCTTGCTCTGTTTGCGTCGTTTCGAACGGTTTTTTCAATCACTAAATCGTTAAGCGAAAGATACGCTTCATTTGCGCCACAAACAGCAATCACGTCACAAATTTCTTCGCTACTTTTAAAGTAAACAACAAAATTTTCCTTTCTCTCAACTTGCTTTGGCATCAAGCCTTTTTGGCTCAAAATTTCACAAAAAGTGTTTGCCGTTACGTATTTTGAAAAAACAAATTCTAGGTGATAGCCCGTTGAGGATTTGCCTTCTCTCTTAGGAATCGTTACGTTTCCCGAACCTAAAAAAGCGCCTTTGATAAAGCCCGTTTTGCAACAATCGTCTTTTGTTAACTCGTTGTTTACGTTAAGGTTTAGTTTTAGTTCCCCTTTTTCAAGTTCCACAATTTTTAAATCGGTTAAAACTTGCAAACTTTCATTAGATAAAAGAACGAGTTTGCCGTGCTCTTTTCTCTTTTTATCGACGATAATTTTCGGCGACAACAAGTAACGTTTTTCAATTATCTTTGCAAAAAATTCCAAAATATTCAAATCGGCGTTAAGCGAAAAACCAACCATAGAGCCCTTAGTTTCAATGCTTCCTACCGTTCTAATGAAGGCAGAAAGCGCGGCTTTTTGGCAACAAGGCTTTTTAATTTTTCCTTGAACGATTTCGTTCTTAACTACCGATGAGAAATTCATAATTTTTCCTTAAACGCTTTAAATCTAAAGCTAGGACTCTTGTCCCCCACGTTGTGAATCCTATCAAGCGGAAAATTAATATATTCGCTTTGAGATTCAAAAAGTTTGGTATCACCTATTCTTGAAGGCGAGTGCGCATCCGAGTCGATAACAAAGTTTACGCCCGTATCAATCACGTCTTGCCACTCTTCTAAAGACAGGTGGATTTTTTTGGTGTTTATCTCGATATACGTTCCATAGTCAGCACACGCCTTGGCAACCGTCTTTGCGTCAGCGTAAACGAGATAATTCATATGCGTTAAAATATCGATTGGGTTGTTCTTTATGGCATTTACGTAGGCTTTAGTGTTATAATCAATTAGCCATTTTGCCGGTTTTTGCTTAAAAGTAGAACAGAAAATGTTAGATAAGTGCAACTTGCAAAAATCTGCAACGGTATCAAAGAAAATCATCCTATGAACGCCGGCTAAAATCATATCTAACTTTTCGTAATCTTTTTCTTTTACGTCAATTCTGCCTCTTTCGCCTAAAATGTTCGATTCAATTCCTAAATTAACTTTGATTCCCGTTTGCCTTTCCGCTTCTAAACATTGACTTTTCATCTTATCAAGACGCCACCTTCTCATCCCGAAAGCAGGGTGAGAAAAACCATGGTCTGAAATGGTTATGCCTTTTAAGCCCTTTTCTTTTGCGGAAAGGGCATTTTCTAAAATCGTGCCCTTGCCGTGGCTAAATTTAGTATGGGTGTGGTAATCAAAGTTAATTTTCATTAAAATTCGCCTATGTATTTTATTTCTTCGTGCAAAACTATTCCAGTCGTTTCAAAAACAACTTTTTTTATGTGATTAATAAGTTTAAAAATATCGTCAGCAGTTGCGTTATCGCTTATTATGAAGTTAGCGTGCTCGTTTGACACGAACGCCCCGCCTATTCTATAGCCTTTAAGGTTGCAACTATCAATGACTTTGCCAGCAAAAAATCCTTCGTTTAAAAAACACGAACCTAACGACCGACCTTTTGGCTGAGTTTTGCGCCTTGTTTGCAAAAATTTTGAAATTTTATATTCAATGGTTTCTTGCTCGCTAACTTTAAGTTTAAACGCCACCTTAAAAACTGCCTCACCATCTAAAAAACGAGATGAACGATAATCAAAGCAACAAGTTTTTTTGTTATAAACTCCGTTCTCGCCAACAACATAGCAAATAAGATCGCTCACGCTTTTATTAAAACAGCCAGCGTTCATGGCTACCATTCCGCCAACACTCCCGGGAATTCCAACCAAAAACTCAAGCCCACCAAAACTATTATCTTGGCAAAGTTTAATAACGTCAGCCATTTTCGCCCCGCACTCGCAACAAACAATGCTACCATTAAGAGAAATTCTTCTTAAATTCTCGGTCGAAATTACAATGCCGTGAAAGCCGTTTTCGCTAACAAGAACGTTGCTACCTGCACCTAAAATATAGTAATTAAACTTGCCTTTTATAAACTTTAAGACGTTTTGAAAATCTTCAATGGTGGATGGAAAAACTAAAAGGTCGGCTCTACCGCCAACTCTAAAAGAGTTGTATTTTTTAAGCGATGCACCCTTTATAATGGTTAAGCCTTTAAACTCATCTAAAAACGCTTGATACAATTTTTATCTCCTTATATTTTACAACAATAATAATTTTATTTCAATAATTTAACGTTGCTTTTTGCAATAACTTTTAAAAACTCGTTGTTTTTAATATTATAAAAAGCATCCCTCTGCAGTGAAAAAAGCGCTTCGTTTTTTGTAAAAACGCTAATGGTTTTATCTATTTTAACGCCAATAAGTGTGCCTATAACTTCATTATCGACAATTTTCGATAAATTCGAAACAGGAATAAGCCCGATTGACGACGGGATTTTTTCTTGAATTTCGCCAAATAATAGTTCGACAAATTCATTCAAAATTTTTAACTTTTTCGTCTCTTTTGATAAAATGCTTACGTATTGAATAAGGTCGGAAAAACCGCCTAGGGGCTCAAAATCAATCTCAACGCTTTTTTGGCTTAGCCTAAATAAATCTCTTTGAGTGCCAAGTAGCGAACAATTTTTTGACAAATTAAACTTTGAATACGCATCTTTTGGCGGTAAAACCTCAATTTCGTCATACTCTAAATTATTATAATAGTAGCTAAAAAGTGGCTGTGTAAAAGTATTTTGAGAAACGATTAGTTTTTCTCCCTTTTGCCCCTTTTTATCAATTTTTACATACAACCCATACGCCCAGCCAACGGCTAAAACTTTTCCTTCTTCGCTCTCAGTAAACGGCGACTCTATTTTAGCCGTTATCTCTTTTAAGTAAGGTTTAATTTCGCTAAGCCCAACGCCATAAGAGATAATATCTGGAACGCTACCATCTTTTAATGCTTTTATTGTTCCTTCCAAAGTCATTTGCCGAACTGAAAACAAAACCATTTTATTTTTCTTTTCGTATTCTTTTGCAACGCTTTTTAGAAAACTAGCTCTTGAACCAATTCCGCCTTCGAACGTATCTACTTGCCAAATTTCTATCGTATTAAATTCCAAATTATCTTTGTTGTTGGTCTTATCGTTTAACGCAAAAACGGTTATAAAAACTATAACAATAGTTAAAATCAAACAAATAAAAAAAGAGGGCTTTTTCATATACCTAATATATGACTAAGCCTTCTTTAAAATACTTAAAATAATATTACTAAATTTTTATAATTTTCTTTAACCTTTCGCAAATTGCTACAGCTAGCAAAAGTTTTAAAATATCTCCAACAATAAACGGCAAAACGCAAACGTAAAGAGCAGATAAAAAAGACGCTAAACTACTTCTCAAATAGATTAATAAATACCACGCTGTTCCAAACAAATAAAGCAAAACTAAACCAAAAAGCCCGCCTATAAGCCCGTTAACGTATTTTTTTGAAATAATTTTCTTAAATAGCGCAACGCTAAAAACAAGAAGATAAAACCCTAAAAGATAGCCACCCGTTGGACCTACTATCGCTTGAAAGCCCGCAGAAAAGTTAGAAAAAACAGGAAGCCCGATTATCCCTAAAATAAGATAGGCTGAAAGTGAAATTAGCGAAACTTTTAGATTAAACGTTAAAGCGATTAGAAAAATTGCAAAAGTTTGTAAAGTTATCGGCACAACGGCTGGAATTGCAATCAGCGAACAGACCACTATAAAACACGTGGATAGCGCAGAATAAACTACGAACTTAGTTTTCATACCGCTTCAGTTTTTTTCTTTTGCTTAACTAGATTTAACTTATCTTCAATCATACGGTTCAAGAAATCTCTATCGTAAGAAATGTTTTTAGCCTCTTGAAGATAAATTTCAATTTCTCTAATTCTCTTTCTTTGCTCAAGAGGGTCAACCTCCTCGAGGTTATCGGAAAGACCTAAATAATATTCCATCTTGATTTGCTCGGTAATGTTAGAATCAAGGTCGTTATTTAAGAAGAATTTAAAAAGTTTATATCTACAAACCTTAGAATCTTCAAACGCTTGTTGAGCCTTTTCGTTTAAGTTATGCATGCGGTAAAAAAGAGCAATGTTTCGATAGGTATAAGCCTCGTATAAAAACGCAATTTCGTCGTTTTCTTTGTTGTTATAATTGCGGAATTCTTCTGCGTATTTAATCGACTTTAGAGCCGAATTTTCTCTAAACTGCATAGTTTCTTCGTCAAAATCAGGCTCTTGGTAATACATCATGTTAATAAACGTGAAATAATCGTAAACGACCATTAAAAAGAAACTCTTAAATTCGCAATCTGGAAGTTCAAGCGCATCTTCTATGTATCTTTGGAAATTGCCAAGCGCCTTAGTGTAATATTTTCGTGGCAAATACATTTTGCCCGTATCTTCATCGTTTTCAAGATGCTCGCAAACCGTATAATAATCAATGGAAGCATTGAGCGCAAGAAGAAGCATCTCGTTTTCAATACCCGAGTGCAACACCTCTTTCAAAACTTCGCAAGCGTTATCCATATCGTTGAACATATAGGTTGCTTGGCAATAAGTCAAAACGAGTTGAGCCATTTCGGTGTGGTAATAAATTGGGCTCTCAATATGATCTAAAATGGTAGATTTTAACCAATAAAGGTCGGTCATAAGGAAGGTTTTGTTCTTGCCGATATCATCGGTTTGCTCGGAAACGAAAATATTAACAATTTCGTCGGCAACCTCGTCTAAAGACTTGCCTTTTGTTGAAATCTCCAAGTCCCACATGCCTTTAAGGTCGCTAGGAACAAGGTTTACGGCGTTATCTAGATAAACTGTGAAAACTCTGTTTTTTCTAAGCGAACCTATTAAAAAGCCGAGTTCAAAAAGCATATTTGGGCTTAAGGATTCGAAAACGCCTTTATTTTCACAACCCTCCACCGAAACTTCAATTGGGCGCGCAGAAAAAAGCATTATAGCGCTACAACAAGTTCTCATTTGACTAATAATTGTAGCCCCAACGCCGTGTTCAACAGAGTTGCCAGACGACTTACCGCCCACCACTCCGTTAAAGTCATATTTTTTAAGTTTTTCCTTAACCTTAAAGGCTAGGTCAGGCTTCATATTCCAGCCTAAAAAAACGTTTCCTCTCATAATAAAACACCCGATAATCGACTTATAGCTATACTTTTAGATATTTTGACGGCTCTTTCAGCATCTTCTCTATGCTCTTTATAACAAGCCCTATTTGATACCCGTCAATAAGCGCGTGAGAAAAAGTTAGAGATAGCGTCATCTTATATTTAAAGCCTTCCTTTACGTATTTTCCCCAATTAAGGCGTGGGATTGATAGAAGTTCTTTGCTCTCGTAAGGTATTGGGTTTGAAACAGACAAAATATCATACCACGGCGTGCAAGAAATATAAGTTTTTTGGTATGAATCTTCATGGTTTGTTTGGTTTACTATTCCCTTTTTGTAATTTTCGATCGTTTCATTTATTGCAGAAGTTGTGTTCTTAGCAAAAACGGAATAATCATAGTCAAAAACCGAGTAGCAAAAACCAAAATTGTTATCTTCAAAAAGAACGGTAAAACTTGGGTCGGTGCGGTCAAGTTCGATAACGTTTTCGCCCTTAACACGAAGGCGCGCTTCTTTTGTTTCGTTGACTGCTCTCATTAAAATATATAAAAACGGAACGAAAAAACCGCCCGTTTTTTTCTTTAAGCGAACGAGTTTAGTAACGTCAAGCCGAACGTCAACGGCTACGCAAGGGTTTGTGAACGAGCCGAAATTTTCGTAAAGTTGTTTTCTGTTCCAAGTTTCCAAATCGATTATTTTCATAAAAACAATTCCTTTTTTAGCCAAAGTTTTGTGGCTTAATCAGTCTGTTTTGCTATCTTTAATATAATAACACAATTTTCAGTTTTTTGCAATAAGTTTTTAATGGTCGAAGGCGATTATTATTTTTTGCTAAAAACTCTTTTATTTCTTAATATTATATGCTATAATTAATAAAATCTTAATTTTAGCCGTTTGGCTAAGGGGAAATTATGAAAAAAATAGTTTTAATTTTAATGTCATTAGTTTTAATTTTCACCTTGCTCGTTGGTTGCAATAACAACACGGGTGAAAATTCAAATTCTCAAAGCACGTCGTCTTACGTTGGCGGAAATTCACAAAACGGTGGAAATTCGCAAAACGGCGAGAATTCAAACACACATCAAGGCTCGTCGTCTTCTAATTCGCAAGGCAATTCTTCTTCTAGCAAGAACGATTATTCTTATAGTTTTAACTATTCGCCTTCATCTTCTTCTATTTACGTTCCCGAAAACCCTAACGCCGAAGCAATAAGTTCATTCCCAATACTTAACGCCATTTACCAAATGGTAGAACTTGACGATAGTTACTTAGGCACTGACTCAAGCATGGGCTTTTCTTCCAAAGTTTCAAGAACGACAGGAACTTTTGAAACGTATCCTGAGGGTTACGGCGAAGGAACGGTTGGCGGACGTGGCGCATCAGCCGATAACGTTTACGAGTGCGCAACAGGTTATGAAATTTTATCTGCAATAGAGAGCATTCGCTCAAAACTTAACGTTGACCCTAGCACAAAATCGATTATTAAGGTTACGGCAAAAATTACCGAAGCAAACACGGGCGCAACGCAAATTGTTTTCAACAACACGCATAACCTATTGCTTATCGGCGCAAACTCTAACGCTATTTTTGATGGGGTTGGCGTAAACTTTAAGTCAACCGATAACGTTATCGTTCAAAACCTTACAATTCACCACCCTTCAAGGAGTCAACTTAACGAAAAGGACTGCCTTGAGTTCAATCAATGCAACTATGTTTGGGTTGACCACTGCGAATTTTATAATGATTACCCTTCATCTTCTGGCGAAAAGGACTATTACGACGGGCTTATTGACGTTAAAAACCAAAGTAGCCACGTAACCATTTCTTACAACTACTTGCACGACGCTTGGAAAACTAGCCTTGTTGGTAGCGGTCCTGATGATTTATGGGCGGATAGAACTATCACCTACCACCACAATATTTTTGAAAACTGCAACTCAAGAGTTCCAGCCGTTAGAAGTGGTAGAGCGCATATTTACAACAACTATTACAAAAATATTTTATCTTCTTCCGCAAACTCGAGAATTGAGTGCTTAATGTATGTTGAAAATAATATTTTTGAGAACGCTAAAAAGCCTATCATTTCGGCGGAAGATTCAATTAACGGTTTCTATAACGCTGAAAACAACGTTTATACTAACTCTTCACCTAACCAAGACCCAACCGACACTTGTTCTTTCACCCCTTCTTATCGCTATACGGTTGACCAAACTTCAAACCTTAAAACTTACCTAAATTCAACGGTTGGTCCTAACAAGGTTGACGTTGCCGTTGCAATGGCAAACCCAGTATCTTACGACCAATACGTTATTGACGCCAACCTTATTATTGATAGAGGAATTAGCGAGATTGGAACGATTTCACTTAGTAGCGCAACAGCACAAAAACTTACTTACCACGCAAAAGCAATTTTATTTGCATCTAACGAGACCATTGCTAAACTTGAAAAACTTTCGGTTTTAGAAGGCTATATCAACTCTTACTTTACGCTTTACGCTAGCGATATGGATTCTAAAATTAACTCGGTTAATAAATCGGGCGCGTTTGACGAAAACGCAACGCTTTGCTACGAACTTTATAACTTATCGCAAACGCTACCAACTCTTCTTACCGATAAACTTACTCAAAAATCGACCTTAGCCGAGAAAAAGCAATATTTCGATAGCAATTTCACAACGCTTTTCAACGCGCAAGTTAGTTCGCTTTCAAACGCAACTTCTAGCGACTATGATAAAATCGTTCGCTTACTTAACCTTTACGAAGTAGCTAGCGATAAGCAAGCGTTAAAATACGCCGAGTTGCAACAAGCCTACGTTTCTTCAACCAACCTCATTGCTAGCGAAGCATTTGAAAAATTGGTTGATGCGCTTCCTTCAGCATCTAGCACAACGCTTGCCGATAAAGACAAAATAACGCAAGCAAGCAATGCATTTAATGATTTGAGCGACGCTCAAAAAGCCTTGGTTAACTCTACCAAAATGCAAAAATTTAACGCCGTTATGGAGAAGTTTAACAGCCTTTCAAATTCGTCAATCAAAATGGATTTAACTAACGTTTCGACGGGTAGAAAAAGTGAAATTACTCAAATTGGCGGAATTAAAATTGGCGTTAGCACAGATATTAACAACGTTTCGGCATCTTTTGGTGGCAATACTTACACTAAAGCCGTTTACCTCTCTGGCTACGGTAACAAGGGTAGCAAGTGCTTAATGTTTGAAGTTTTTGCAAACTCAACCATTACCATTGTTTTAAATTCTAACAACGGTCCTGCTGCGTTCAAACTTTATAAGATTTTATCTATTGACGAGGCAACAAACTCAGTTGAAAGCGAAGTTTCTTACTTCTACACCAGCGATTCTACTATTCAAACGATAACTTTAGAAAACGTTTCGGCTGGCGAATATAGAATTTTTACCGATATTCCATCCGGCGCTTACACTGCTTCACAAGCCTATATTTATGAGTTTAGCATAACGCCAAACTAATTTAAAACAACTAAAGAACAGCAAAAAACCTGCCTATAACTTCGTTATCGGCAGGTTTTGTTTTTTTGTCTTATTTTTAAAACAACTATTTTTTTATTATTTTATCTTTCTCCACAAAATTTTATCATAAAAATTTCCTTTTATATTCACTCGCCTTGTTGGTTAGAATTGACGTTTTTATTTATGTGTGAAAAACATTATTGAATTCATATTCTCGCTATATAAGATATTAATTTTACCATCTAAACTGTTGTTAAGTTTAATATATTTATTTGAATCTAACACAACTCTTTTTTGTTCATGCCTAAATGAAACTCGTATTTTTTTACTTCCGTTCCAATCTTTTCGAATCACTTTTAAAGTTGCTTGTAAAACAACCATATCAGGCATTGAATAAGAAATTAAATCTCTATTTTCTTTGTCATATCTTAATTCTAAACATGAAAAGAACATTAAGATAAACGCAAAAACACCTGATAATATAACGCAGATTATCCAATCTAATAAATTATCAAAGCAAATAAACATCAATAAAGAAATAAGTATAAGCAATAACGAAACAATTATTGAACCTTTAAACATGTTCTTTTGAAATTTATTTAATAAACGACCATATTTTAGTGTTCCAGTAATAACTATATTATTATCAATCATCTTTTTCCTATTCCGCCTAGGCTTAGCACTTGTTACCTATAAATAATTATAACCTTTTTTAAAAAGTTTGTCAATAGGTCGTTTAACGCAAAAAGTGTGCCTTCCTTACGATAGACACACCCTTGTGAAAATTTGTTTTGATGAACAATCTACTTTATCATATCTTCTAAATAGTCTGTCTTAAATTTTTCTTGTTCTAGTGGGCAATTAATTTTTCTAGCATAGGCATATAAGTGGCTTGTTAAATCAATAGTTTCCTTGCGTTTTCTTACTATATTTATGCTATAACTTATTGGCTTTTTGTTATTTTTCGTATAAAAGTTTATGTAAAAATACTCAAAACCCTTTCCGTTTTTTCTATTATCTCTCGTAATTTTAATCAAATTACTTCTATGAATTACCCTTCTACCGCATATAACGATCCAATTATCACTTAAATACAGCATACCACTAAATTTCTCAACGTTTTTAGGAATAAACACATTATTCGCAATTTTTTCTTCT
The DNA here is from genome assembly GCA_045534575.1 of Christensenellaceae bacterium. Classification (GTDB taxonomy): domain Bacteria; phylum Bacillota; class Clostridia; order Christensenellales; family Borkfalkiaceae; genus UBA4636. The sequence continues at coordinate 128,428 of JAZSJZ010000005.1, read as the reverse complement.
TGCTTTGCATTGCGAACAAAGAAAAATACAGGTAACGAACAAATAACAAAGATAGCCACACCTACGTATAGCGGAACAAATATTGCAGGATCATTTGAGTTATTATAGATTAATCCAATGGCTAAAAAAATTAAAAATATAACAATGGACGGAATAGCGCAAATTAGAAAAATTCTAGTCAAATATTTACGGCAAAAATGATAAATCCATTTTTTTCTTGTCATTATAGATACTCCTTGATTGTAAAGTCTTACTCTCCCCTACATAAGCTCTGCTAATCACAAATTTTTCGTTTAAAAAAGCAACAAATTTTTTTAGTTTTTCTTTTTGCCTTTCAACTCTTATCTTTGACTTTGCTTGAAACAGCCAAGTATAATTTGATTTTTCAATCGTTCCATTTTTAAGATGAAACTCAATAACAAAAACTGCGCCGTTATTATAAACGTTGCTAGGCTCATAAAACCATCTTGCAGTTGGTGCTTCACTAAGAAGCGGAATTAAGCATTTTTTCCTTTTTTTCTCAATTTCTTTGAACGTTACAAATTTAATTTCATTTAACTTTATTCTTCGCACCCAATAATAATCAACTATGGTTATCTTTCTTCTCTTAAAATTGCAATGAATACCCGCAAGAAGAACCATAACCGAGCCAAACAACGACGTGAACGCAATTAAAAAGCAAAGGAAAACCATAATAATCTCATCCTTGACGAAAACTATCAAGCAAGCAAACGCAGCGGAAGCACAATCAAAAAAATTGGTAGAATTTTCGTATCATCATAAGCAAAAAACTTAATTGTTCCATTTTTACTTTTCATAACAAATTAAAACTCCAAAAGTTATTCCAACCCTTTGAAATTAGTATAACTTTTTTTAAAAAGTTTGTCAATAGGTCGTTTAACGCTTAATTTGAAAAAATTTAGGTGGACGATTTCTCGCCCACCTTGTAAAATTATAATTTGCTAGAACCCCCATTCTTCATAAACATAATAACGAATTGTTTTTTCATTATCGTTTAAAGAAATGTTTGCATCTCCAAACTTCCTCACTGCATCTGGTTCGGTATTAACATAATAATAAATAACAATTTTCAACTTACCATTTTCAAGAACTTGTTCATTATCGCTAAACTCATCTAAAACCTTTTGCTTTTCAACCAAATAAGTTTCTTCATCATAAGAAAGCGTTAATATAATACTATTTTCTTTTTGAAGCATATCAAAAAGATAATAATATTCAGCGTTTATAGCGTTTTCAAATTCCTCTTTTTTAGGGAAGTGAGAAACATCGTTTTTCGTAGAGTCTTCATTATCTAAAACAAAATAATTTTCAATTAAAGTCGTTTCGCTATATCCATAATGACCAAAAAAATCCGTAGTGTCAAAACTGAAAAACCCCCAAAAACAAGTAATAAAAGCCAAGATGGAACAAATTACTTTTGTAATGATATTTTTAGAAAAACCTGCTAATACGCTAACACCAATTACCGGAATTATGACAAGCAATGCATCGTATAAAATAATATCTATTACTTCTGCAAACGGTCTAAAGACGTTAAAAAGATATTGCGGAAAAATATAGCTAATAGCCAAACGCACGAAAGATAGTATCGTTGTAATAACAAATGTTATGAAAAAATTTTTAAAACAAAATTTCACCAAGCCACCTCAAAAAAAATTTGACAAAAAATTACACAAAATTGAAGAAGTTTAAATCCAATTATTTATTTTTTTAAATTCTATAAACTCTGTTTTATAATCGAACACATTTAACGGAACAAGAAAGTTTATTTTTTCAAATAATTCTTGTCCTTTTTCGACTAAGCCGATAAAATACACGTCATCTCCATTACTCTTTCTTATATATCCATATATTATAAAATTATCATTGTTTGAATCACTCGTTAAAAAGTTTACAAATAAACTATATCTCTCGTTATCCAAATTAAATTCTTCGATTATTTTACTTTTGACCTCATTTTCATAAGGTATGGTTGGTTTATGCTCTGTTATTTCTTTTTTTATGCATTTACCCAAATTAATATTTTTGTTCCAATCATTTTCTGCCTTTAATTGCTCAATTTCATCATTGTTAAAATCTTTAATGTTTTGTTCATAGAGCGTTTGTTCTTTAACAATAAAATTTTTGTCCTCATAGTAAAACACTTCATTTTCGTTTGTATGTTGGCAAATGACCAATGTTGAAAACGATATATCTGCACCCGCGTAATATTTTTCATAATAGGTAAACATTATTCTACCATAAATATCTTCATCAATTATTTCTATTTGCGAATTTATATACCTTTCGGCACCGAATGAATGACCGTTATTCCATAACACGCTATTTATAGCTACCGTGTATAAATCTGGAAAATCACCTGAATACCCTGGATAAGTACATCCAGTTAAGCCTACTAACATCAACAAAGGCAAAAATATTAAAGCAAGTATTCTTTTCATTAGGCCCTTCTCCTTTAATAATTAATTTTTATCTTTCTGTAAATTAAGTATAACTTTTTTTAAAAAGTTTGTCAATAGCGCTTTAGAAAAATTGATTTTAAAACAAAAATCTGCCGATAACGGGGTTATAGGCAGGTTTTTCTATTTTAGATATTCTATTGTTAAGTTTTTCCAGCAGCGGTTTTTACTGTGACCCCCCACCTTTCCCACCTGAATATGAAACGCCAAGGTAATTATCATCGTACTTATACAATATGATTTCGCCGTTGTCAACAACAATATTAAGACAAGAAAAAGCCACCTTGTTGAGTAACATCAACAAGGTGGCTAGCATCTAAATACTACGGTTTATTTGTTATTAAAGTTTAATTATTTTTTTGATTTGTTGTCAAATATAAACCAAGCAGTTACTGAGAGTATTATAATAATACCAAACCACACACCTAATTTTAGCTCTTTTTTTATTAAATATGAGCATAATAATATAATGCCGAGAAGAATCCAGGGAAATATTAAAGAGATAACCGATAAAACGCTATATAATTTTTTTTTACTTTTTTTCAAAATTTTAGACTTATTTAATCTTTCGTCTTGTTCAATAAGTTTGATAAATTCTTTAATAAAATTATTAATTGCAAACTCATCATGATATTGTGTTTTTACTATGCTTTGTTCTAATTCTCTAGGAGAACAGTTAGAATCGTATTTACAATACTCATAATAATTTTCTTTAAAATCAAAAATAACAAACATGTTATAATATTTAAAATATATTTGAATAGACTTTTCTTTTTTAATAGAAGGATAAATTTCTATATCCGTTGCATTGTTATCAATTAACAATTTTTCTAATTGTGCATTTAAATAAAATAATAATATTTTATCTAAAAAAGTATAATTATGTTTATTTGATAAGTATTTAATAACTTTTTTATTCATTTTATCTCTCCCATAAATTCAGGAAAACGAATAGGGTTGAAATTGCCGATAAACGTTGCAGAAATGTTTTCCGTTCCGTTAAAGTAATTATATCTTTTTTTAAAAAGTTTGTCAATAGGTCGTTTAACGCTAAAGCGCCAAAGAAAAATGAGTTCGGTTTTTGCCGAACTCATTTTGATACTTAACAAAATCTTTGTAACCTTTTTTCACAAAACTATTCTTTAATTACGATAGCGAGAAATACTACCGGTTTATCGTTTGCGCATTTTTCAAGGTGAGGAATGCCTGAATCGAAGTAAACGCTATCGCCCGCTTCCAATTCGTAAGATAGGTCGCCGATTTGGAAGTTGAGAGTGCCTTCTAAAACGTAGTTAAACTCTTGACCTTTGTGTGAGTGCATTAAAACTTCACGGTCGTTAGGGTTAATAGTGAAAAGCATTGGTTCTGCCTTTTTGTTCGTAAACGTATAAGCAAGGTGATAATAAAACTCAGACTCGTGCTTAGTAACCTTCATACCCTTGCCACGCCTTACAACCGAGCAACAGTTAAGCCTTGGAGAATTACCGCTTATGATGCTAACGATATCAACGCCTAAAACGTTGGCAATGCGATACATCACGCTAAAAGAAAAGTCTTTATTGCCAGCCTCATATTCTAAGTATTCTTTTTCGCTAATATTTAAACTTTCACTAACTTGGGCGGCAGAAATTCCCTTAATTTCGCGAAGTTCTTTTAATCTTTCGCCCACTTCTTTTATTTGGTTATTAAGCATAAAAAATCCTCTTAAATTCTAATATGGTTTAATAATCGTAGCCAATTTTGATTGCTTCAAGGTTTTTAACGATAAGGTGCGCTTTCTTTGGCGGAACAACCTTGTTTACGGCGTTTTCGATATCGCTATCGCTAAAGGCTTGCATTGCCTTTAACGCCTTTCCTAAAACAATCATATTAGCCAAGCCTTGATAGCCCTTTTCGTTTGATAGGCTAGTTGCTGGAAGGTTATAATAAGTGATATCGGTTCTTGAAGGTTCAACGTCAATCAAAGTGCCGTCGTAAACCAAAACACCGCCAGCCTTTACCGCACTTTCATATTTTTCAAAAGAAGGGCGGTTGAAAGCAACCAATAAATCGGGGTTAGAAACGATTGGCGAGCCAACTTGCCCGTCGCTAACAATTACGCTACAACTTGCCGTGCCACCACGCATTTCAGGACCGTAAGACGGAAGCCAAGAAACGTTCTTGCCCGAAACCAAACCTGCGTATGCTAAAAGTTTACCAGTGAACAATACGCCTTGCCCACCAAAGCCTGCAATTAAAATTTCACAAGTTTTCATACTAGCCTCCTTACTTTACGTCCTTATCCTTATAAACGCCGAGCGGATAGTAAGGAATCATATTTTGTTCTAACCACTCTAACGCTTTATCTGGCGCTAAGCCCCAGTTGGTTGGGCAGGTTGATAAAACTTCAACGAGCGAAAAGCCTTTGCCTTCGATTTGGTTTTGGAAGGCTTTTTTGATTGCCTTTTTAGCAAGCCTAATATTCTTAACCGAGTTTACGGCAACTCTTTCAAGATAGGTTGCGCCATCTACTTGCGATAACATTTCGCAAACCTTAACAGGGTAACCTACGCAAGAAGTATCTCTGCCGTAAGGCGAGGTTTGAGTTACTTGGTTAGGTAAAGTGGTTGGAGCCATTTGACCGCCCGTCATACCATAAATTGCGTTATTAACGAAAATTACGGTGATGTTTTCGCCTCTTGCCGCACTGTGAACGGTTTCAGCCGTGCCGATTGCAGCAAGGTCGCCGTCGCCTTGGTAAGTGAAAACAACCTTAGATGGGTCTGCTCTTTTAACGCCCGTTGCAACGGCTGGAGCACGCCCGTGAGCGGCTTCAATCATATCGCAGTTAAAGTAGTTATAAGCAAAAACCGAGCAACCAACGGGAGCAACGCCGATAGTGTTACCTAAAACGCCTAACTCTTCTAAGCATTCGGCAACGAGCCTATGAATAATACCGTGAGTGCAACCTGGGCAATAGTGGAAAGGAACGTCGGTTAAGCCTTTAGTCTTTTCGAATACTATCATTACTCTTTTCCTCCTTTAACTTCGATAATTTTATCTAAAACTTCTTGTGGCGAAACAATCATACCGCCTGTTCTGTTGCATAAGTAAACAGGCTTTGAACACTCGATTGAAAGTTTGATATCTTCAATCATTTGACCCATATTAAGTTCGCAAGAAATGAAGGCTTTAACCTTTTCGCTTGCCTTCTTTAATGCTTTTTTAGGGAACGGCCAAAGCGTGATAGGACGAATCATACCAACTTTAATGCCTTGCTCTCTTGCCATAGAAATTGCGTTTCTTGCAACTCTAGAAGCAATACCAAACGCAACGATGCAATACTCAGCGTCGTCCATTAAATATTCCTCGAACATTACTTCGTTTTCTTCAATTTGTTCATACTTTTTGAAGCGTTCGAAGTTCCATTGCTCGAGTTGTTCAGCGTTTAGGCTCAACGAGTTTATAACGTTAGGCTTTCTTTCGCCCTTAGTTCCCGTAACAGCCCAAGGCTTTTCGATAGCAAGTGTTTCTCTTGCCTCGATTGAAACAGGTTCCATCATTTGACCGATTGTGCCGTCAGCAAGAAGCATAGTTTGCATTCTATACTTATCGGCAAGGTCAAAGCCCTTGAACGTTAAATCAACCATTTCTTGAACGGAAGCAGGCGCTAAAACGATAAGTCTAAAGTCGCCGTGCCCGATAGAGCGGGTTGCTTGGAAATAGTCCGATTGAGATGGTTGAATACCACCAAGTCCCGGACCACCACGTTGAACGTTTACGATAAGCGCTGGAAGGTCGCAACCAGCAAGGTATGAAATACCTTCGCTCTTTAAAGAAATTCCGGGGCTTGAACTACTTGTCATAGTTCTCTTACCAGTAGATGCTACGCCAAGAACCATATTGATAGCGGCGATTTCGCTCTCTGCTTGCAAAAACGTTCCGCCAATTTTTGGCATACGCTTTGCCATATATGCGGCAACTTCGGTTTGTGGCGTGATTGGGTAACCAAAATAGTGCCTGCAACCTGCCATGATTGCCGCTTCTGCTAATGCTTCATTTCCTTTCATTAAAACTTTGTCGCTCATAATTCACCTCACTTCTCAACGGTAATAACCGCATCTGGACACATAGTAGCGCAGAACGCACACGCAATGCACGCTGACTGGTCGGTTATCATTGCTGGATGATAGCCTTTTCCGTTGATTTTTGATTTGTTGAGTTCAACAATCTTTTTAGGACAAGCGATTACGCAAAGACCACAGCCCTTGCACTTATCCTCGTTAAAAGTAACTTTTGACATATATCCTCCAAATCAACATAAGTTGTCTTTTTCTATTACCACTCGCCGTATTTAATCATTTGAAGCGGTAAAATTTTGTTAAATTTATCTTTAAGGTTATCAGCGATTGGTTTTTTAATCGCCGTGAACACAACCTTTAAGCCGGTTAGCTTTTCAACCTCGTTAGCGTAAGCAATGCTCGATAAAATATCTTCTTCCGTCGTTTCTTCGCCGAGGTTGGAATTGTTCACAAGCCCCGTTATTTTTAGCGACGACGCTTGCTCGATTTCGTGAAGGTATTCAACCACGTCTTTAGGCTCTTTGGTTAAAAACCTAAACTTATTTATTACCAAAAGCGCTTGATAGTCGTTTTCTTCTTGGATTTTTTGAGAGTATCTGCCAAGCGCTAAAGCGCCGGTATCATCTCCGCCAACGTCAACGACGGCGTGCTCGTCTAGCCTATCGATAATAGCGTAATTATCCGCCGGGATTGACGGCACTTCAACGTTTGAGTTTGCAAAAGTTGAGGCAACTAATCTAACGCCCTTTTCTTCGAGCATACTCTTTCCGTCAAGCGTTCTAAAATATGGATTAACCACGTCTAGGTCGTAAATAGCCGTTTTATAGCCCGTATCTTTAAGATACATTGCATAATTTACCGCAACGTTGGTTTTTCCGCTACCGTAGTGCCCCAGAAACAAGGTTATTCTTTTAATAGGTAAAGTTTCCATAAAATTTAAAGTTTATTAAACTCCAATTTTCGTTTTTTTATTTTTTGATACGTTTACTTAATTTTATAAGTCCAGCCGAACGTATCTTCGAGTTTACCCCATTGAATGCCCGTTAAGTTATCGTAAAGTTTTTGAGTAACCTCGCCGATAAGGTTGTTAGATACGGTATATTCTTCGTCTTTATAGCAAAGTTTGCCGATAGGTGAAACAACCGCCGCCGTGCCAGTGCCCCAAGCCTCTTCGAGAGTGCCGTTTTTAGCCGCTTCGAAAAGTTCGTCAACAGAGAACAATCTTTCGGTTACGGTATAGCCCCAACTTCTTAAAAGTTCTATGCAAGATTTTCTCGTAACGCCAGGTAAAACCGAACCAGATAAAAGCGGAGTGATAATCTCGCCGTTGATTTTGAACATAACGTTCATGCTACCAACTTCTTCGATATATTTTCTATTAACGCCGTCAAGCCATAAAACTTGGGTAAAGCCTTTCTTTGCAGCCCTTGCGCCCGCTCTTAAACTTGCAGCGTAGTTACCACCGCATTTAGCGTAGCCCGTGCCACCACGAACGGCTCTAACGTCTTCACTTTCGATTGCAATTCTAACGGGGTTAATACCTTCAGCGTAGTAAGCGCCAACAGGCGATAAAATGATAACGAACATCGCATCGTCAACAGCGTGAACGCCAAGGTGTGGCTCGTTACCGAACATAAACGGACGAATATAAAGAGAAGTGCCTTCGTTTGAAGGAACCCAGTCCTCGTCGAGTTTGATAAGTTCAGTTATTGCCTTTAGCGTGAACTCTTCGTCAAGTTGAGGTAAGCACAATCTTTCAGCGGAATTGTTCATTCTTCTAATGTTTTCTAACGGGCGGAAAAGTTGAACGCTACCATCTTCGGTGCGGTAAGCCTTCATACCCTCGAAAATTTCTGCGCCGTAGTGCAAAACGGTTGACGCTGGGTGAATAGGAATTTCACCGAACGGAATAATTCTTGCGTTATGCCAGCCTTGTTCTTTGCTGTGATCCATAATGAACATATGGTCGGTAAAGAACTTACCAAAGCCTAACTTAGTTTGGTCGGGTTTTTGCTTTGGACAAGTGTTTTTCGTAACTAAAATTTCCATTTTAATATCTCCGTATCGTAACTTATTTTTTATTTGCCTTAAGTTTTGCTTCAGCGTTTTCACGCATTTTATATTTCAAAATTTTACCCGCAGCGTTCATAGGAAAACTCGTGGTAATTTCGATATATCTAGGAACTTTATGCTTTGCAATTCGCTCTACCATATAGGCGCGGAGTTCTTCCTCAGTCGCCGTTGCGCCCTCTTTTAAAATGATATAAGCATAAGCCTCTTCGCCGTATTTTTCATCCGAAACGCCAACGACTTGAACGTCGCTAACGGCTGGAATTTTGTAAATGAAATCTTCAATTTCTTTAGGGTAAAGATTTTCACCGCCACGGATAATCATATCTTTTAATCTTCCCGTTATGCGGAAATTTCCGTCGGGCTGTCTAAGCGCAAGGTCGCCCGTGTGAAGCCAGCCGTTTTCATCAATAGCCGCCGCCGTTTCAGCAGGCATTTTGTAGTAGCCTTTCATAAGGTTATAGCCACGAGCAACGAACTCGCCTATTTCATTATCCGGAAGTTCTTCGTTTGTTGCTGGGTCAACGATTTTGCACTCAATGTTAGGAAGCGCCCTTCCTACCGTGTTAACGCGGGTATCGATAGAATCGTCAGCACTACTCATTGTGCAACCCGGTGACGCTTCGGTTTGACCGTAAACGATAGTTATTTCGGTCATATGCATTTTCTCTAAAACTTCTTGCATTACCTTTGGTGGGCATGGGCTTCCCGCCATTATGCCCGTTCTCATATAAGAGAAATCGGTTTTAGCAAAGTCTTCGTGAGCAAGGAGCGCAATAAACATCGTTGGAACGCCGTTAAACGCAGTTATCTTTTCGCTGTTAATGCACGCTAGCGCTGGCTTTGGCGAAAAATATGGAAGTGGGCAAAGAGTTCCGCCGTGAGTCATCGTAGCCGTCATTGATAGAACCATACCAAAGCAGTGGAACATTGGCACTTGAACCATCATCCTATCCGCCGTTGATAAATCCATTCTATCGCCTATGCACTTGCCGTTGTTCACAACGTTATAGTGCGTTAGCATTACGCCTTTAGGGAACCCCGTCGTGCCGGAAGTGTATTGCATGTTGCAACAATCGTCAGGTTTTACGGCTGAGGCTCTTCTTTTAACTTCGTCCACCGAAACGCTGTCTTTATAGCATAAACTCTCTTCAAACGTCATAGCGCCCGGCATAGTAAAGCCAACGGTGATAACGTTTCTAAGGAACGGCAAGCGTTTTGCGTGGAGTTTTTCGCCTTTCTTGGTTTTTTGAAGTTCTGGGCAAATTTCTTGAACGATTTGCTTATAGTTAGAATCACGCCAGCCTTCTATTAAAAGTAGAGTGTGCGTATCTGATTGGCGGAATAAATATTCTGCCTCGTGAACTTTATACGCCGTGTTTACCGTTACTAAAATTGCGCCGATTTTGGTCGTTGCCCAAAACGCAATATACCACTCGGGAACGTTAGTCATCCAAACGGCAACCTTATCACCCGCTTTAACGCCTAAAGCAATAAGCGTTCTTGCAAAATTGTCAACGTCTTCACGGAATTCACGATAGGTTCTAGTATAATCTAAAGTAGTGTATTTGAAAGCGATTTGGTCGGGAAATTCCTCGCACATTTTATCGAGAACTTGTGAGAAAGTGTAGTCGATAAGAACGTCTTTTTTCCAAACGTATCTACCCGTTTTCGCCTTGTTATAGTAAAGCGATTTTTTCCACTCGGGCACTTTTTCGAACCTTTCCATAAAACTTACGAATTGTGGGAAAACGATATCTTTCGAGCCAACCTCTTCTACCCAGTTCGGTTGAAGTTCGAGCGAGATATAGCCATCGTAATTTATCGAACGAAGCGAACGAATACAAGCGTCAATAGGAAGCGTTCCTTCGCCCATTAAGCAATATTTAAGTTCGCCGTTTTTGCCTAAATCGCTATCTTTTAAATGCACGTGGCGAACGTATGCGCCAAGGTTTTTGATAGTTTCTTCGGGGTTTTCGTTGCCAAAACGAACGGTGTGGTGCATATCCCAAAGCGCGCACAAATTATCGTCGGCAAAGTCCTCTAAAATCTCTTTAAGGGTAGAAGACTTTGCGTAAACACCCATTGATTCAAGTAGCAAAATTACGCCCGCTTTTTTCGCTTCCTCAATAAGCATTGGAAGCCTTTGCCTAACAAGCGTGTCGCACTCGGCGTCGGTTTGCCCGTCAAGTTTATAAGCGTGGAGGCGGATATATTTGCAATCAACGCTCTTTGCTAAATTTATGAGATTGAAAATATTTTCTTGGTCTTTTGCCGAATACGACGGCGAAGAAAGATTTTCAACAGCGTCAATGCAAGAAAGTTCTAAAAGATTTTCTCTAAGCGTGCGAACGGTCTTTTTAAGGTTTGATTTATCGAACGGCTTTTCGTTTCCGCAAATTGCGTTAGGCGCGTGAGCCTCGATAGCCGTCAATTTGTTTTCGCACGCAAGTTTTATAAGGTCGTTGAAAGAAAACTTCCAACCGTTAGTCGAAAAGGAAAGTTTCATTAAATTTCCTCCGCGTAAGCAATTTTATTAAGCGCGTTTACGTATGCGCGAATACTTGCACCAACAATGTCGGTTGAAATTCCGCTTCCTACGTAAACCGTGCCGTTATGGCGAAGTTTAACGATAGCCTCGCCCGCTGCATCTTTGCCTTCGGTGATTGCTTCAACCTTAAACTCGTCAAGTTCAAAGTGATGACCAATGGTCGATTCAATTGCTAGAAAAGATGCGTCAATAGGTCCGTCGCCCTTAGATAAGCCGTAAAGAACCTCGCTTCCCTTCTTTAAAGTGATAGAGGCGGTTGAAATCATTTCGTTGCCCGAGTTTATTACGTAATTCACAAGAGAATAGGTTGACGGCGCTTGTTGAGCCGTGTTAGCGATAATCAAATCGAGTTCCTTAACGCTAACGTTAGTTCTCTTTTTAGCGATTAGTTTAAAAGCGTCAAACACTTTGCCGTGGTCCTCGCTAGATAGGTCGTAACCCATTTTCTTAATCATTTTCTTTAAGTCTTTATCGCTTATTTCGCTAGAGATAGAAACGTCTTCATATTCAGGCGCTACGAAAACTTTTTTCGCATCCTTTTCCTCTACTTGGAAACATTTTTTAATCTCGCCGGCAATTCTAAACGATGCAGTGGTAACAAGGTTTGTTTGAATTTTTTTCTTAAGCCCTATTGCGCTAACGATTTTAACAAATTCTTCAAGGCTCGCAAGTTCATTATCGCCAAGCCCAACTTCAACACCGCAAGCCCCGCTAAATACGCCTAAGATAAGACTAGAAGTCGCTAAGTTATATGCGTTTTTGCAAGCGATTGAAAGTTTAACGTCGCCTTTTATTTCGTCCTTAATTTCTTTAACGAAAGTTGCAAACTCGTCAGGCAAAAGCGCGCCTTCAATATCACTGATAGTAACAGCCTTAACGCCAAGGTCGGTTGCCGTGTTAATCGCTGATAGCAAAAACTCTTTTTCGCTACCGCAAACGTCTTCAAAGCAAACTTCAACCTCTGCGCCAAGTTCTTTTGCCTTCTTTATCATATCGGACATATAGTCTAAAACTTTTGCAGGCTTTTTGGAAAGTTTATATTCCATTTGAACAGGTGAAACGGGCAAGGTTAAACAAAGAACGCTGTTTTTTGCGCCTTTCAACGCTTCAACCGCTCTTTTTAACGATTCCTCGTCTTTTCCCATATCGCAACAAAGCGTTGAGTTAGTAGCCAAATCTGCTATCGATTTTACGAAAACAAGGTCTTCTTTTTCAGCCGATAGTGCGCCTAGCTTAATCACGTCAACTTTTAGTTCGTTTAGCAAGCGAACAATTGTTAGTTTGTCTTTAAAAGACAACTTAATTGCTTTCTTCATGCTGTTTTGTAACGTAACGTCGCAAATCCTTATTGTTTTCATAAATTATCTCCTTGATTTGGGCTTAAAGTTTTGTTTTTAAAAAGCAAAAACGATTAGCACATAAAATATATAATATTTTAGTATTTTAAACATAGCGCAGCCGAAAGTCAAGTAATTTAATGCTAAGAAAAAGAAAATGTGCTGGAATTTATTTTATTTTTAATAAAATAATTAAAATTTATTGATTTTTCAGCATTTAATATTCAAAATTCGGTCATTTTAACAAATGCAAATATGAGCAAATAAAGCGGTTAAAATTGTTAAAATTTGGCAATATTAAAGCGGATTTCGATTGAAAAACAATTAAAAACACGCCTTAGTGGCGTGCTAAAAAATAAGCGTTTTTCCTAAAGTAAAATATTCAATTTTGTCTTGCAAAATTTGTTTAAAAATTTCAAAAGCGATATCTCCCGTGCAGTGGCACGTGAAAAACTTTGCGTTTGTTTCATTTAACTTTTCGGCTAGTTCTTTTATTTCTTCCAACTCGCTTTTTTTATATTCCGCCTTTACCGTATGAAACCCGCCGATAACTTTTGTTGGAAATTTATTAAACTTTTCTTTAACTGCGTTCATAATTTCTAAAACGCCACAATGTGAGCAACCAACGATTAAAATAAGTTCGTCATTTTCTTTTAATATTAGGCTTTGTTCGTGGCAAAAATCATCGTTAATGAAGTTATTGACCGACTTTTTGAATAGATTAGCGTTTGAAAACGAAAGTTGTTTTTTGTATTCTTTTAAAGATATAACAAATAAATTTTTTGAAATTTCACAAAAATTTTCACATAAAAATTTGTCGCTAAAATCAACATTTTCGCTTATTCCTATGAACTTTAACCCATCTTCTTTTTGGCTAAAAGGTAAAACTTTATAGTTTTTTGATACATACTTTTTCGCCGTTTTGTTTACTTTATCGAAAACGCTTAAACCGCCAGCGTGATCGTAGTGAGAGTGGCTTAAAACAAAAGTATCAACCTTTTCTAAACTAATTCCAAGCGTTTTGGCGTTTTTCAAAAACGCATCGCTACTTCCTAAATCAAACAATATTTTATTACTATCCGTTTCAATATAAATAGAAAGCCCGTGTTCGCAAACTAACGGACTTTCGCACTTTTTATCGTCAACTAATAACGTTACTTTCATTTACTGACCTACTATTATGGTTTTTAAGGCTCTTAGCACTCTAAAAATGAAATACATTGGAACCATTATTATGCTGATTAAGAAAATGTAAATCGCGCCGAAAACTTGTTGAAAATCATTTTTCCAAGTTTTTAGTTTTTCAATGTTATAGCAGATAATCATTGAAATTATGAACACGCCCATAATCACGCCGAAAGTTATCCAAAGCCCGTCGCTTAGGTTGTTAATATCTTTTTGTTTTATCGCTTTGAAAGACAAAAAATTATCTTCGGTAAAGAAAACTTCGGTATAGTCTGCGCTATAAACTAGCCTCATTTCCCCACGCGATAGCGACTTGTTGTATATATCGTAAATATCGGCTTGCAGAAGATTTTGGTTTTTGGTGTATTTCACTATCTCTCCAGCATATTCAAATTTATCGCCACCGATTAAAAGATTAAAATCGTTAGGGCGAAATTCTGCGTTTTCAACCTCGCTTGATAAAATGAAATTTTTTGGCAGTTTTTTGAACGAATAAAGATAAAGCGAAACCTCTTCTTTTGAATAATATTCGCCGTCCTCTTTAACCGAAATTCTAAACCCCGCCGCAAGAATAATCGTTGCAACGATTACGATTAAATATAACGCAATTAGCGTTTTTCCAAGTTTAGTTCCCGCTTTCATAAATTACTTAAACAATTCGTCTATTAGTTAGTATAATTATTTTAACATATTTTTTCACAAAAGCAACACAATTAAAACAATTTTTTGCAAAAATGATAAAAAGCAAGCGTTTTTTTGCTTGCTTTTGGGTATTTTTTCTTAATTTTACCTTTTTTTGGAAAAAATTTTTACAAATTTTTAACTTGCCTAATTATTTTTCAGTCTTTTATCGCTTTTTGTTGAAAAAACAATAAAAATTAAGTTGTTTTTAATAAAAAGTGTGGCTATAGGTCGATTAAACCCATTTTTTAGATTTTTTCAATTAAAAAACTAACAGGTCTAAAACCATCATTGCAAGAGATGATTGCTTGGTTTTCGTTTTTCATCCAGCCGTTAAAAAAATCTTTTGCGCCGTAAGTTAGGGCAAAAACGTAAGGATAAATATTTAGCCACGCGCTTTCGCAAAAGCCTTGTGGAATTTTTGCATCCGTTGACACAAAACTCATCCCCTCTTGCATATCGCAATGATTTTTTATAGGGTTTTCGTATTTCTCAATAAGGTCTAAATGCTCAACTTTTTTCAAAACCGTGATTAAACAACTATTCATAATTCCCCTAATTTTTATTCTTTTATTTTCTGTTCCTCGCCGTTAAAACACCTCTAATCTATCTTGCTATTTCAAAACTATTGCCTATTTTGCTCCCACTCTTTATGCATTTTATTCCATTTTTGATTATGAGCGCCAAGCCCGCCTATTTGGCGAGGATGTGCAAGCGGTAAAACGTTTATGGTTTTGCCCATTATCGAAACGCTCGTTATTGTGCCATAGCCGAACATATCAACGTATTCGCCAAGTGATGAATATGGAATTTCTGCAACTTTTTTCAAGTATTGAGCGATAGGAATATCGCCTAAAAGAACTAAAAGCTGTGCTTGCGATTCAAAAAGTTCAGCCGTTATTTCTTTGCTTCTTTGTTCATCGCAAAACGTTGACGGGCGCTTAGGAATTGTAACCTCGTTTAACGAGTATTTCTTAGCATCTTTATCATATTTTTTTTGTATCACTTCAACTTGGCTTGGGTTTAGCCTAGTTTCTGGCAACAAATCACAAAGCCACGCATCTTTCCTATCTTTAAAACCGAGTGGTGCAAGAATGTTTTCGTCTAGAACTTTAGCAGAAGGTCCGTTTAGGTTTTTACCCGCTGGCTCTAAAACGCCAAGTTCCTTAGGAATGTTTATTTGTGAAATTATTTCTTCTGCGCCTTCTCCGTTCCAAAAAATTCTTGGCTCGCTTGCTACCGCTAGCGCTTGACAATATATTTTTCCATCCTTTTTCCACCTAGCGTGAACGGCGCTTGCATATACGCCTAGAACAAACACTTTCTTAGGCGTTCTATCTTCTTGCGCTAACGGACGCAACTTTTGCCCAAACGGAAAATAATAATCTTTCATACAAATTTTTCTCCTAATGTAAATATTTAGTTCGCATCTCTCACGCGATATGCTCGGCAAAACCGATACTTTTAACTTTATATTAACATCTGCGTTAGACATTTAGCCGATGATTTTGTCAATCGCTAATAAACTTTCCATATTTTTTAATTATAGTTTCTCTTATTTTAGCTTCAAGCATAGCGGCGTGATCGTAATCTCGGCTCTGGTTCCATTCTTGGCTATCGTATGAGGCTACCATTGTGCGATACTCCGCCCTTATCACTTCCTTTTGCTCTTCTGTCAGATAGCGAAGCGGAGTTTTGTGTATGGTGTCCACATCGCACCCAAGCTCCTCGCCTCCCGCGCGCATTTCCGCATAGTAAGCGTCAAGCAGGGGATTTTCGTCTGCGGGAGCGGTAAGGTCTAGACTTTTGAGCGTTTCGTTGAGGCAAGGCGTCATATAATCTAACGGTCTTTGCGAAAAAATGCACTCTACCGTGAAGCGGTCTCCGCGGCGTAGCGTTTTTCTCGTGTCGCCATTTTTGATTTTGGGCGGGCAATAGGCAAATTCACCGCTGTCCCATCCGTATTCTGTATCGTAGCAACCTCGCATAGCAAAATCACCGCTATGGCCATAGGGCATTTTTTCGTGCGTGCTTTCGTCATTCAAAAGCGAGAGGAAAAACTCCTTCGCTTGGGGGCTTATCGCAACCTGCTCCACTCCAACGACTTTCGTTTTTTTCTCAAGACGGGTATAATAATTATCCGAGCCGAAGCTTCTCATCTTTTTCTCGCCCGCTACTGTGAAGTAGTGATAGTCGGGAGTGTCCTGCTTCACAGAATCGAAAACGAGCGTATCCTCGCCGTTTTCGTCTTTTTCAAGATAAATTTTTATGTAAATCATAATAACTCCTTTTGTCCTTTATAGTTGGTGAAGTTTTTTGCAAAACAAAAGTGAAGTTCCTCGCTTTCGCTCGTAGTGAAGTTTTACTCGTTTTCTCGTAAGACACACTGCATCACATATCCGAAATAATATCAGTTCTCGTGTGAAATCTCAGTGTTGTGGGGGATGATTCTTGCGGGCACACCAACTGCTGTTGAATTCGAAGGAACATCCTTGATAACTACCGCATTTGCACCAATTTTTACATTATCCCCTATTTTGACGTTTCCTATAATTTTTGCACCCGCGCCAATAAACACATTGTCGCCTATAGTTGCAGATTTGTTTTCACCATCCTGTGCAATTGTAACCTGTTGATATATCGTACAATTTTTTCCGATTTTCGCATAATGAGAAATTATTATTCCATTAAGATGGTGCGGCAGATTCGGTGGAGTAGCAAATTTAGCTCCACTGTTTAGGTTCGTACCCATTGAGGCGTTACCGAATGCATCAGAGCGCTTTATGCGATACAAATACCAAAGACGTATAAGCTTATTTTTTTTAGATTTAGGATTTACTACTTCTTGACGCATTTTCCAATATTTTTTATGATTATAATGCTGAACCAATCCTAATATAAAAGCATAAAAGTTGAAGCCTTTCTTTTTTTGATGAATTTTTTCCAATGGTGATTTTTTCATTACTTTTGACTCCTTAATATCTTTATTGTAATGTAACATTGTTAATTTTGTATTTGATTCACAGTGCAAGAAATCGCTTTATTTTTTACATTGAAAACATCTTCATGATGCAGATTGCTTTCAATGTGTTAATCATTACCGCCGTAAATTGTATTTTAATTTTTTCTCATTTTTTCGTTAGGCAAACTAAAGTTTCAACGTGGCGCGACTGGCAAAACATATCATAGGTTGCGATGAATTTTATTTCGTACTTTGGTAAAAAGTCTGCCGATAGGTTGATTAACTGACCATTTTCATATTTTAAGCTACCCATTAAAATTCCAATATCTCTCGCTAACGTTTGCGGACTGCAAGAAATATAGGCAATTTGTTTTGGCATAACTTCGAGTGTTTTTTCTAAAATTTTATAGTCAACACCTTTTCGTGGAGGGTCAAAAACCAAAATAGAATTTTCGCCTTCTTGGCTAATTTCAGTTAGAATTTTTGGCAGAACTTCTTCGCAAGGAGCACAGATAAACTGCGTGTTAGAAAGATTGTTTTCTTCAGCAAGTTTTATTGCCGAATCAACGGCTTCTTGAATTATTTCAATGCCGATTGCCTTTTTTGCTTTCTTTGCTAGCATTGCAGTTAAAACGCCGGCGCCACTATAAGCGTCAATAACGGTAGAATTTTCTAAAACGTTTGTTTTTTCAATTAAGTCGTTATAGATTTCATGCTTTACTGACGTGTTTACTTGGAAGAAAGAATTAGGACCAATCTCATAAGATATTCCAAACTCTTCAAGCCTTATTTTTTCTCTGCCGTAAAGCAAAATAAACTCATCTCCCAAAACAACGTTATTATCGTTTAAGTTTACGTTTAAATAAAGCGAAACGTTCTTAAATTCGGCAATAAGTCGCGCTATAAGCCCGTTAACGCCAAAAAGTTTTCTTGCATTAGCAACTAAAACGACTATGAGTTCGCCGTTAATTTCTCTAACGACAACGTGTTTTAACTTACCTTTTTTAGTTTTTTCGCTATAGCAAGAAATGCCGTTATACTTTATGTAATTTCGAATAATTTGAATAATTTTTTCAACCCAATTCGGGTGAATTGCGCAAGACGAAATATCAATAACGTCGTGGCTGTTTTCTCTAAAAAAGCCAATCTTTTTTTGCCCGTTTTCTTCACGGATAGGAAGTTGAAGTTTGTTCCTATATTCATATTCATTGGGGGACGCAAACGCTTTATCAACTTCAACCTTAATTCCCGCAATTTTTTGGAAACAGCCTTCTACTATTTCTTTTTTTAATTTTACTTGCTCGCTATATTTTAGGTGCTGGAGTTGACAGCCTCCGCATTTATAAAAATAAGGGCATTTTGGCTCTACTCTGTTTTTTGAAGGCTCTAGCACTTTTTCTAGTTTTCCAAAAGCGACGCTACCTTTAACTTTTAGCACCTTAAACTCGATTTTTTCGCAAGGTAAACTAAATGGCACAAACACCGTTGTGCCATCCACGTGCAATATTCCTTCGCCGTTATAGCCTAAACTATCAACGGTTGCTGTTAAAATTTCGTTCTTTTGCATAATTATAACTTTAAGCGTTCTATTAATTTATTTGTTTGGGTTTGAAAACTTCGCATAAAGTAATCAAACGGCAAAAATAGCACCGCTCCGCCTATTATTAAAATTGGTAAAATGTGTTCTTTTATGAACTGATTGTCGCCAATAACTATGGTTGTTAAATAGTAAGTTGCCAAAATTGCGCCGATAAACCAAATTCCTTTCAATATTAAAGAAATTATTTTATTGAACTTTTTATCTTCTAAAAACGCATTTACTATTGGATACGGACCGAAAAAGATTGCGAACGGCAAAATTGCCTCAAACCTAAAAGAAGATAACAATAGCGATAACAAAACTGACGCAATAAGCGCAAGTATTGCGCCGAGATATGATTTTTTAGCAAGCGGTAGCATCATTACAACGCTTGCTAGAAACGCGCCCGATAGCGCAAACACGGCAACAAATTCGCCAACCACTAAAAATATTGTGCAGATAGCCGTTGTCAGCGCGGACAAAGCTATGACTTTACTTTTTTTCATTTTAGTGGCAACAACCGTTGCAGAAACAGTTTAAGCAAATGTTGCAAATTGCTAAGCGGCAACAATAATCTAAGCATCCGTCGCCACCCATTTGAGGCTCGCTTTGGGAAGAATAGGTTTGGTGTCCATTTGTTCCACCCGTTGTTTGCGAACGATCCCAAGCGCCCGCTTGCGCATGGCTAGAGTTAATCTTATTAACTAGGCGGTCGTAAGTATCTTTATATTTTTGATTGTTTTGATCCATAGATAAAGCAATCTCAAGTTGTTTTTTGCTCTCGTTAGCCCAGCCTTTTTGATAAAAAACAACCGCTTGCATATAGTGCCACTCTGCCGTTCTTTGATTAAAGCCGTCTAAAATTTCTTGTGCTTTTTTCAAATCGCCGTTTTTAATTGCGTTATCAATTTCGGCAAAATGGCTAGACTCATCTCCGCTGCTTTCTTCTTTGCGGAAGGTCATAATCTCTTCATAGGCTCTATCAAGTTCAGTAAGTTTTCTAGCGGCATTGTTTCCAGCCTCGCCGTCTAAAAACCTATCTTCTTGATATTTTGTGCGAAGCGTTCTATACGCTTCTTTAATTTCGATATCGGTTGCGGTTTCGCTAACGCCTAAAATTTTGTAATTATTTTTCATTTTTCATTATTTTTCCAACAATTTTATTAAAAGTTGAAGGAATACCCCTTAATAATATGTTCTTAATTAAATCACTATTAAACTTAAATTTGATATTTGCCAAATTTTCGCTAATACCGCTAAAAATATCGTTGAAAATAAAACAAATTTCTTGCCCGTTTTTCTCAAAAAGTTCTTTTGCGCTTTTTGCGCCGTAACTTACGAAAAATACGTTATATTCTTTCTTTTTAATATCTTTATCGTAATCGTCAAGCGCATCCGCTAGATAAATCCATTTGCCAACGTAGTAGTAAAGTTTTTCGGTTTGTTCGGTTGCAAAATCGCCAAAAACGTTGTTAGAAATTTCTTTAAGCATTATTGAAAACGGGTCGCTAACCATATCAACACTCGCCGTTTGGTTTTTCTCTAAAGCCGTCAATTCTTGGTATCTATCTTTAACGATTTTATCAATTTCTGGATATTTTTTAACGGCTTTTTTATACCCGCCGTTTAAAATTGCGCTTTTAAACTTTCCTTTTCCGCTATCGTAAACGTCGTCCATAACTTTATTTTTTGCCAAGATAACGTTTATTGCGGCAAGTTTTTCAGTAAGAGCATCTCGTGAAGCGATTGGGCGTTTTTTGAGTGGGTGCGCTACGCAACGCTCTTTTTTTATTGTTACGTCTTCCCCCATAAGGTTGTGCGCAAAACACGATAAAAATGCAATATCGTAAGTTAAAGTAAAGCGAGCAACTTGAGAAGAGCAAGAGCCTATCGCTTTGCATACCCCACAATATAAACTTTTATAAAGCGTATCATCTTTCATATAAAGATACGGCTCGTCAACCTTAATATACCCAAACATTTTTCACCAAATTAAGCAAAAACTCTTAATAACGGGCTTATAGCCCCACTTTTTATTAAATTTGCAACAAGCCTACTTTCTTGTAAACCTTGCGCATCATCTTAAAGGCAAGTCTTTCCGCTTGCTCCTTTCCGTTCTTCAAAACCTCAAAAAGATAATCTTTGTTTGCTAAAAGTTCGTTCTTTTTCTCGGTTATAGGTTTTAACCTTTCGGCAACGGCTTCGCCAACTTTTAACTTAAAATCGCCATAACCCTTTCCTTCAAACGTTCTCTCAGCGTCGGCAATGGTTTCACCGCTAAAGAGAGAATAAATAGTTAGAAGGTTTGAAATTCCAGGCTTATTTTCTTCGTCATAGCAAATCATATTATCGCTATCGGTAACGGCACGTTTGAACTTGCGAATAATATCGTCGCTAGAGTCGTTCATAGAAATGAACGCATTCACATTCTCATCGCTTTTAGACATTTTCTTTAGTGGCTCTTGCAAACTCATTATCTTTGCGCCTTGCTTTGGAATAAGAGGCTCTGGAACGGTAAAAGTTTCGCTATAGCGCGAGTTAAATCTTATCGCCAAATCTCTTGCAATTTCAAGGTGTTGCTTTTGGTCTGCGCCGATTGGAACAAGGTCGGTTCCATAAAGCAAAATATCCGCCGCCATTAGAACGGGGTAGTCCATCAAACCCATATTAACGTTTTCAGCGTGCCTTGAGGACTTATCTTTAAATTGCGTCATCCTCTGCATTTCGCCGGCGTAGGTTATGGTGTTTAAAACCCACGTTAGCTCCGCGTGCTGAGGAACGTGCGATTGAGCAAATACGATACACTTATTAGGGTCGATTCCGCAAGCGATATAAAGCGCTAAAAGTTCTAGCGTTCTTGCGCGAAGAACTGCAGGCTCTTGCTTTACCGTTAAAGTGTGAAGGTCGGCAATGGAATAAATGCAATTATAGTCGTCTTGAAAGTCAACCCAGTTTTTAATAGCGCCAACGAAATTGCCAATGGTAGGAACACCGCTTGGCTGAACGGCACTAAACATCGTTTTACTCATTTTTATCTCCAAAATTTAGCAAATTTATTATTTTTTATTAACATTTTAGGGCAAAATCGCCCTTCTTTTTCAAACAAAACGGTAGGCATGAGCGCCTACCGAATTTTTTAAACGTTATTAGCAAGCAAATTCTTGCGCAAAAAGAGGAAGTTGGCTCTTTTCCTTACTAATGGTTACTATTGCCTTAATGCCGTAAGCTTCTTCGATTTTCTTAAGGTCAAGAAGGAATTTTTCAATATCTTCATCATCAGTGCCGATAATTCTTGATAAACCGTCGATGAACAAATATTCAATATCTGCATTGCCTGCCATAAGCCCTTTTACAAAGCCAGAGAAACAGCATTTGCAATTAACGTCAAACTCGTTAGCGTAAAGCACTCTAACGTTAAAGTTTAAACGAGCGTTAAGTTTCGTATCGGTAATAAAAACAACGTCGCCTTTAGCGCAATCTGTAGATTTGTTAACCTCTTCAAGAATAATTTTAGTTTTGCCAGTGCCCTTTGGACCACAAATCAAACGAATCATATTTTACCTCCGTAGCCGTTTGTTTTTTCTTACATATATAATAACTTATTTTTGTTCAATTTTCAATAGTTTTTTGAAAATTTTTACAATTTTTATTTTTTAACGTTTTGTTTATCTTTTAATTAAACTTTTGCTAACGTTTTTTTGCAAATTTTCGTCAAAATTTTAAATTTTTAAGACTTATTTAAGTTTTAAAAGGAACTTTTTAAGTCTTTCAAAACCTTTAACGATATCAGTTTCGGAAACAGCGTAAGATAATCTTACTGAATTATCATCACCAAAAGGCAAGCAAGGAATAAGCGCAACGCCCTCGTCAAGAAGCGCTTCGGCAAAATCTAAACTGCCGTTGATTACCTTTTCGCCATATTTCTTGCCGTAGTATGCAGAAACGTTAATCATAAGATAGAACGCACCTTGTGGTTCAATATATGTAGTGTTAGGAAGATTTTTAACAAATTCAATCATTAGAAGTCTTCTTGCGGCAAAAATCTTTTTTGAATCGTGGCAGAACTGGTCGCCCTCTATTAGCGCTTTAACCGAAGCGTATTGCGAGATTGAGCAAGGGTTTGCCGTAGTGTGGCTTTGAACGTTCGAGATAGCTTTTGCGCACTCTTTTTCACAAGCAAGATAACCTATTCTCCAACCCGTCATCGCGTATGACTTACTCATACCGTTAATAACGATTGTTCTTTTCTTAATTTCTTCGCCAAGTGAAGCAATGGAAACAAACTCAACCTCATAGCAAAGTTTTTCATAAATTTCGTCGGAAATAACGTAAATATCGTTCTTAACGCAAACGTCTGCAATGCCTTGAAGTTCTTCTTTAGTGTAAACTGCGCCGGTTGGGTTGTTAGGGCTGTTTATTATAACGCACTTAGTTTTTGGCGTGATTGCCTTTTCTAAAAGTTCTTTGGTGATTTTATGCCCAACTTCTCTCGTATCAACGATAACGGCTTTTCCGCCAACAAGTTTAACTTGTTCTGGATAAGTTAGCCAATATGGCGCTGGAATAATAACTTCATCGCCTTCGTCAACAAGTGCTAAAAGCGCGTGGTATAACGAACTTTTTGCGCCCGTTGAAATAACGATGTTTTCAGGTTGATAATTTAACCCGTTATCTTTAAGAAGTTTTTCGCAAATAGCCTTCTTTAACTCGAGCGTGCCTGACGCTGGTGTATATTTGGTAATACCTTTATCTAAAGCAGTTCTTGCTTCGTCTTTAATAAAATCGGGCGTGTCAAAATCAGGCTCACCAGCGGTGAACGCCACGATTGATTTGCCTTCCTTTTTTAATTCTTTTGCCTTTGCTGAAATTGCTAAGGTCATTGATGCAGGTATGCTTAAAGATAATTTAGATAATTTCATAAAATTTTCTCCCATAAAATACGTAAAAATGCGTCTATAAGTCGATTATCGACAAATTTTAGTCTTGTTCGCCAATGAGTTTTGCCTCTCTATCGGCAATTTGCAATGCTTCAACCATCTCTTCAATATCACCCATAATGAACTCTTCGAGGTTATACATTGTTTTGTTAATTCTGTGATCGGTAACCCTTCCTTGAGGGAAGTTATAGGTTCTAATTCGCTCCGACCTATCGCCCGTTCCAACTTGGCTTTTTCTATTTTCCGAATACTCGCTTTGATATTGCGAATTATAATAATCGAAAAGCCTACTCTTCATAACCTTCATAGCCTTTTCTCTGTTTTTGATTTGCGAACGCTCGTCTTGACAGTTTACGACTATTCCCGTTGGAATATGCACCATTCTTATGCAAGATTCCGTTTTATTTACGTGCTGACCGCCAGCACCCGAACTTCTGCAAGTTTCAATGATTAAATCTTTTTCGTCGATATGAACTTCAATATCTTCAGCCTCTGGCAAAACGGCAACCGTTGCGGTTGAGGTGTGAATTCTGCCTTGAGATTCGGTTTCTGGAACTCTTTGAACTCTGTGAACGCCACTTTCGAATTTTAACTTTGAATAGCAACCTTTGCCCGATACGGAGAACACAACTTCCTTAATTCCGCCAATTTCCGTTTCGTTAGAGTCAATTTCTTCGGTTTTGAAACGATTTTTTTCTGCGTATTTTACATACATTCTATATAGTTCATATGCAAATAGAGCCGCTTCTTCACCGCCCGCACCCGCTCTAATTTCCAAAATAACGTTCTTATCGTCGTTAGGGTCTTTTGGAATAAGCAAGATTTTAAGTTCTTCGTGAATAGTTTCGAGTTTTTTCTTGCAATCACGAATTTCCTCTTCTAAAAGGTCTTTCATTTCTTTATCGGTTTCGATTGCAACTAACTCTTCCGCTGATGTTTTGTCGTTTAAAACCTTTTTATATTCTTGATATTTTAGAACGGTTTCTTCCATATCGGCACGCTCTTTAGCGTAAGCCTTCCACTCGTCCATATTAGCAATAACTTTCGGGTCTGCGGTAAGTTCAGTTAAAGTTTCAAACCGCTTTTCTATTGCTTCTAATTTTTGTAGCATAATTATTTTACCGCCTTTATTATCCTATCAATTCCGTTCAAGTCTTTTATGCTTTTTACTGACGAAAAGCCCGCCAATAACTCGATTATCGCATCTTTTTGGTCAAACCCGCACTCCATAATTAGCACTCCGCCGTCTTTTAAATGCTCTAAAGATTTAGTTGCGATTTGCCTATAAAATTCAAGCCCGTCGGCGCCACCGTCTAGCGCGGAAATCGGTTCGAAAGTTACTTCTTTTTGAAGCGATTTTATATCTTCCGTCTTAATATAAGGCGGGTTAGATATGATTACGTCATACACTTTATCTACCGATTGGAACATATCGCTTTTAATAAAATTAACGTCCGCCTCTAGCATTTCAGCGTTTTCTTTCGCTAACGATAAAGCCTCGTCTTTAACATCAACCGCATCAACGCACGCGCCCGTTTTCTTTTGAATAGTAATAGCGATAGCACCGCTTCCCGTGCATAAATCCAAAACGGATTTTTCTTTATCAATAACTTCTAGCGCATGCATCACAAGTTCTTCAGTTTCTGGTCTTGGAATAAGCGCACGCTCGTCAATTTTAAACTCATAGCCGTAAAAATCAACGCTACCTAAGATATACCAAAGCGGTTTAAACGTTAAACGCTCTTCGGTGATTTTAAGCGCCTTTTCCACTTGCGAGGCTAAAAGTTTAGTTTTGTTATTTTCAAGTTCACTGCGGGCAATATTAGAAACGTGGCAAACTATCCAGTCGCCGTCAACCTCGTCAATACCGCCGTCTTTTAACTTTGCCTTAACCATATCTAAGAGTTTACAAACTTCCATTGGCGTTATAAACTTTTGCGGTTTAATTTCAGGGTTAGCGTCCATTTCAAGAACGGTTTTAAAGGCAGTGATTGCAACCTCAATCATATCGTCGGTCGGCTCTTTAGTCGTTATCTTTTGAAGAGCAAGACCGGGCGCTTTAAAAATGAACACGATTTTGCTTTCAGTTTTTGCTAAAAGTTTCAAAATCTCGTAAGAAATGCCTGCGATAACCGGTAAAAGCGCAATTTTGATAACAAGTCTTAAAATTCCCGTTGCTCCAAACACGAAAGAGTTAGCAACCGAGAAAACCAAAATACTTATCACCATAACTAGGAACATAAACGTCGTTCCGCATCTATCGTGAAGCCTAGAGCATTTTCTCACGTTTTCAACGGTAAGTTCTAGCCCCGCCTCGTAGCACGAAATGGTTTTATGCTCCGCCCCGTGATACATATACGTTCTTTTAATATCTTTCATAAGCGAAGTTAAAAGAATATAACCGACAAAGATTAAAATTCTCACCCCGCCCTCGATTAGGTTAAACCAAAAACTTGTTTGCTCAATAGCAGTAAAACTTGTAACGAAGTTGGTTAAATATTGCGGGCATGCTATGAAAAGAAAAACCGACAGCGCAATTGCTAAAATTACAGCGACAGCCATCATAACGTCGAAAAGATTGAGTTTAAATTTTTCGGAAAGGAATTTTTCAAACTTTGAAGGCTCTTCTTCGCCGTAAACTTCGGCAGAGCGCAATAAAATTTTCGTTCCCGTTACCATTGACGAGAAAAAATTTACCGCGCCACGAATAATAGGCACGCGAAAAATAGCGTTCTTCTCTTTTGCGGGCTTAATTCTATCAGTTTCGAGTCTTATAACACCTTCCTCGTCCCTAACGGCTGTAGCAACCGAGGTTGCGCCACGCATCATAACGCCTTCTAATACGGCTTGACCGCCAATATTGCATTTGTTTGGTTTTTTCAACTTTTTCATTTTGAGCCTTAAAATAACCTAGCCAAAAAGATTTTAACTTTTCAGCCTATACTTTGATAGCGAAAGTTTCAAATAGAAAAAGAACTCTAAGGCACACCTTAGAGTTGGATTTCAAAAGACTAAATACCGTATCTCTTTTTGAACTTATCAACACGACCGCCCGCATCAATAAGTTTTTGCTTACCGGTAAAGAAAGGATGGCACTTTGAGCAGATATCTACTTTGATTACATCTACGTCTTTAGTTGTGCCAGTTTCAAAAGTTTCACCGCAAGCGCATTGCACCTTAACTATCTTATAATTAGGATGAATAGCTTCCTTCATATCTAACACCTCTCAAAATTGTTACATCGGTTTTTTTCGATGCCTTAACTATTATATTATAGTTAAAGTGATATGTCAAACGATTTTCACGCCATTTCACGCCAAAAAAACAAAATATTAACCCAAACACTTGCCAATTTTTTAGTTTTATAATATAATCAATACAAATTTAAGGTGATTTATGGACGGAATTCAAATCTCGAGCAAAAACAAGCTTGAACTTATAACTAAAAAGGAAATTTTCGATAGCGTTAATAGCGTTAAGCTAAAAATGACTAAAGTTTTGTTCACGCAAGAAGATTTTCACACTCTACTTGGCGATGCTCAAGTTAATTTACCTATTATCCCCGGAAGAGTTGGAATAGGTAAAATAACGGAACTTAGCGGTGAAGAAACGCTTGGTTTTGAGCGTGGAGCTAGAGTGTTCCCTCACCCTGAAATTTCTTGCGGGGTTTGCTCGGCTTGCTCTAAAAACGACGAAACGCATTGCTCGTCGCTACTCGTTGCTGGAAAAACCACTGACGGATTTTTGCGTGATTTTGCAATTTTGTCTAAAGATGACGTTTCGATTTTACCTAACAGCGTAAACGATTACGACGCGCTTTTTATCAACCACATTTCACTTTGCATTAACGTTATTGATGCTCTAAACTTCCAAAAAGGCGACCACGTTATTATCGTTGGCGCTGACGTTTTGGGAATTATCTTGGCGCAACTTGTCGTTTATTATCAAGGCGTTCCAATTATCGTTGACAACAACGAAAACAATATTATTTTAGCCAAAAACGCCGGCATTTATTACACCATTTTTTCCGACAACAAGGTAGAGAAAAACGTTATTGATATCACAGGCGCAAGACTATCGACTAAAGTCGTTTATATGACGGGTTCTAACCTTAACACCGATATCGCGTTAAAACTTGCAGGGCATAACGCAACTGTTTGTTTTTCTGGGTTTGCAACGCCTTCTATCAAAGTAAACTTTAACACGGCTTTAACTAAGCAACTAAACTTCACTTGCGTTACTAACGCTTACGGAAATATTGATTCTGCTATTAACATTTTAGCAAACAAGGCTATTGATACTAGCATTTTCACAATCTCACAAGTAAGGCGCCAAAATGCAGTTGATAACATTTTAGAACTATCTAAGCAAGTTGAACAAAACGCAACGTCAAAAATGTTAATTGTGGACGTTGAATAATAAGAAAAACACTAAAAAACTAGCCTATAAGCCCGTTAAACGCATAAAATGAAAAAATTAGTATTTGCATCGAATAATAAATCTAAAATAAAAGAAGTTGCCTCAATTTTTGAAGGAAGGTTTGAAATCGTGCCTATGGCTTCAGTCGGTTATACTTGCGAAATAGAGGAAACAGGCTCAACCTTTTATGAAAATTCACTAATAAAAGCCAAGGCTGTTTTTGATTTTTGTCACCTTCCCGTAATTGCGGACGATAGCGGGCTTATGGTTGATTATTTAAACGGAGAGCCCGGAGTTTATAGCGCGCGCTACGCTGGCGATCACGACTCAAAGAAAAATAACGCGTATCTTTTAGAGAAATTAAAAGGCGTTGAAAATAGATCAGCAAAGTTCGTTTGCGTTATCACATTTATTGACGAGAACGGAAAAATTTTACAGACGTTTGGCGAAACCAAAGGCTCTATTTTAGAAGAAGAAGTTGGAAACGGCGGTTTTGGCTACGACCCACTATTTTTTAGCGATGATTTGCAAAAGTGTTTCGGTGAAGTTTCAGCAAAAGAAAAAGACTCTGTTTCGCATAGATATAGAGCATTAATGAAATTAAACGAGGCTCTTAAAAAATAAATAAAAATAATTGAAAATTATTGTAAATTTTTGCAAAAAAAGATTTTAAACGTTTGACAACTTTAATGTTGTTTGTTATAATCTTTAGGCATTGTGTGAAGCGCGGGTGTAGTTCAATGGTAGAACACCAGCCTTCCAAGCTGGTTGCGTGGGTCCGATTCCCATCACCCGCTCCATTTGATTCGAACTTGGGAAGTCCGCGCACAAACGAATGCGCCTGTAGCTCAGTAGGATAGAGCAACGGCCTTCTAAGCCGTGTGTCAGGGGTTCGAATCCCTTCAGGCGCGCCAAACAAAAAAGAAATGGCGGGAGTCGCCCAGTTGGTTAGAGCGCCAGATTGTGGTCCTGGAGGTCGTGGGTTCGAATCCCATCTCTCGCCCCATTCTTTTTTGAAAATTTAATATTGGGGTATCGCCAAGCGGTAAGGCACGGGATTTTGATTCCCGCATCCGCAGGTTCAAATCCTGCTACCCCAGCCAACGGTTTGGTCTATTAGCTCAGGCGGTAGAGCACGTGACTTTTAATCACGGTGTCCGGGGTTCGAGTCCCCGATAGATCACCAAAGCGCACCTCTAGCTCAGTTGGTAGAGCAACTGACTCTTAATCAGTGGGTCCAGGGTTCGAGTCCCTGGAGGTGCACCATCGCCCTGCCTAAAGCACACGCTAGGCAGGGAAATTCATCTTAATATTTGCGGATGTGGCGAAACTGGCAGACGCGTAAGACTTAGGATCTTATGTCCTCGACGTGGGGGTTCGATTCCTCTCATCCGCACCAGAAAAAGACGATGACGATGTCATCGTCTTTTTCAACTAAATCCGCTAAAGCGAGTTAAATCCACCAAAGTGGATGAAATCACTTCGTGATGAAATTCAGCTTACGCTGAGAGATAAGCGGATTTAATTTCATCTATAGCCCAAGGCTGTAGATTTCATCCAAGCTCGACTTGGATTTCATCGTGCACAGCACGATTTCATTAAACAGTTTTTCAATTTTTGGCGTTGAACAATGTTCAACCTAAAACGCATTTTGCGTTTTCCAAAATATTTGCGATTCCTCTCATCCGCACCAGAAAAAGACGATGACGATGTCATCGTCTTTTTCAACTAAATCCGCTAAAGCGGGTTAAATCCACCAAAGTGGATGAAATCACTTCGTGATGAAATTCAGCTTACGCTGAAAGATAAGCGGATTTAATTTCATCTATAGCCGAAGGCTGTAGATTTCATCCAAGCACAGTTTGGATTTCATCGTGCTTAGCACGATTTCATTAAACAGTTTTTCAATTTTTGGCGGTGAACTTGTTCAACATAAATGTTTCAAAACTTTTTTCGGCTTAATTGTTAAGCTAAAATAAATATCTAATACTTAAAAGCCGAAGTTAATCTTTGGCTTTTTTCTTTATAATATAACATTTTTGTTGAATAAAACCAAATAATAAAAGCAATAAGAACAAACAATCTTTTTTTGTATATCGCCTTTTACTATATCCGTGTTGAAGACAATGCCGACTGGGAATCACAAAGTTAGTGTCGTCAACATTTTTTATATCTTTTATATCACTAAACACTTCGTTAAGCCCCAAATACAAACTGTAGTTATGCAAATATGTAAAAATTGTAAATTTGCTATCGTTTATTTCTTTGTTTAGTTCTTTGATTTTTTGAATTGCTGGTTGTTTTAATAGTGCATTGTCGGATATATCATAATCGCTTAATATGTAGTGTTCCAGGTTTGTCATAATTAAACTACAACACGCTTTGTACGCCCCTACATTAAAACACTTTTTAATATTAGCAATATCTTCGTGTGAAATATATGAATTGCTTGATAATGTTTCAAAGATTTTTTTTATGTTTTCGGGTGTACAATATTCTTCCATATATTTGTCTGCTGCATCTACAGAATCAAAGGTTTCGTGATATATATCCATAGGTAAAAAATCAAACAGTATCCATCCATACCCTAATAAAGTTTCGCAAAATTGTTCTAATTCTAATTTTCTTTCAGGCGATAAATTAGGTATTTCTTCGAATAATGCTTGTAAATATGATATTGTTTTTTCCTTAATAACTTTTGTGGCTGTACTGATTGCCGAAATGATTTGTTCGCTAAAAAGGGATAGTGCTTCACTTATATTTTTCAAAATTTCTTGATTATTGTTTTTCATTGTTCATTTCCTACTGTAATTATTTTTTATTTTATTACCAATAATATACAACATTAGGGCTGAATGTCAAGTAGATTACACAATATATTGTGTTATAATAATGAATTTCAAACAATATATCGTGGAATATTAAAAGCCGAGAATTAAATCTCGGCTTTTTGCTTTACTTGAATACTTCACTTAAGATTTTCCAATCGTCTGAGTGTATATCTTCGTTATAATTATCGGTGCAGATACAAAGTTCTTCGCTTTGCTTATCGTATCGGACGAAACCGCCTTTAAGCCTGTATTTTGTAAGATACTCTTTCAATACGTCAAACTTCTTCGGCGAGAAAATATCAATGTCTTCGCTTGCGCCCGTTTTATCAAAACCGCCTTTTGTTTCGATAATCCAAACTTCGCCTTTTACCGATACAATATAGTCGGGATAGAAAAGTTTTTGACGGTTAGCGTTATCGAGATAAACGATAGAAAAATATTCGTCGCCTTTATCACCATTTTTGTATATCGAATCGACAGCCAAGCAACTTTCGCAGAATTTTTCAAACTTCTTTTCAGACGAAGAACGTGGCTCGGCTGACATTAAATATTCGCCGTAAACGTTCTTTTCGCTAATAGTTTGCACTTTACTTTGCAAGTCGTATGTAAACAACGTTGACTGCGGAATTGTAAACGGCTTTTCAGATACCATATCAAGCGTAAGGGATAATTGACTTAATTGCACCGCCATTGCTTCACGACATATACGGCGCAAATAGTCGAAATTGTTGATTACAAAAGCGTATAATTCTCTCGGCGCAAGTGCAAGCACCTTTTCACGATAATCGAACTTTTCACCGAACAGCTTACCTATAATGGTATTCATATAGTTATAAGGCATACCAATTTCTAAACCAATACGACCAACACGGTTATGATATTCACGTCCGTGCGTAGTGGTAGAAATAGGCTCGGTAATTTTTATAGCGTTTAACTTGTCCTTTTCAGAAAGTTCCGCAAAAACTACCACGCTACCTGAAAGGGTGTATCTTACAATATTTTCAGAAAATTCAAAACCTTTACTTTCTAAACGAGTTTTACTTTCTTTTTTGTTACCCGTGAGCGCAAATTCTTTTTTAATATACTGTGCAATAGCAGTCAACGCTTTGCGCGGATCACGTAAATCCGTAATCATAGTGCGTTGTTGTTTAGTAAGTGTAAACGCCTTATATTCGTTTTTCAAAAACAGCGTTTTTGCTTCTAACGCCGACTTGCCAAGACTTGCTTTTACGCCCTGCGTGAACTTGCTGTCGAACGTGTAAAGATAGCAACTATCAAGCAAATCGTTTTCATAGTGTTTAGCTTCGGGCATACGGCGAATACGACCAATCGTTTGAACTTCAAACGTTTCGTCCATATTTTCACGCAGTTTTACAAGGATATGTGCACGTGGACAATCCCAACCCGTTGCAACGGCTTGTTTCATAATAACGGCAACGCTTTCGGCGTTATTGTTAGAAATTCCGTCAACGTTTTCGTGCCTACCCGAAAGCCATACAGCAAGCGTTTCCGCTTCAACCGTTACACCTTTACTTTCAAACCATTTTTCAACCGTTTCACAAAGGCTGTCAGAATTATTCGGCAACTGCACAACGATTAAAGGGTTTATATCAAGTTCACGCTGTAAGAAAAGGGAACGTAATTCTTGTTGCTTTGCATAAGCCTTTTCTAAAAGATAATGTGTTTGATTTTCCGTTTCAATTACTTGTGGGAAGTTCTCGTTGATTACAAGCAGTTTTTTAATAAGACCTTCTGCAATAACGTCTTCTTCGCTAACTTCGATAAGTTTTGCCGTTTTACTTACAAGGGGCGTAGCCGAACAGCGTATAATTTTATCCGTTTTGAAAAGTTGGATAATCGCATCAGATTTTTCGGTAAAATTTTGGTGGCTTTCGTCAATGATAATCTTAAAAGTAATGCCATTATTAAAAGCCTTGTCTATCCATTCTAAAAAGTTGGTGCGCTCGCTGTCTTTCAAGGCGTTGTTGCCTTTTTTAGTGAGTTTTTCCCAATTTATAAAACAGCAGTCGTTTTCTTGAAAACCGCTTGTCATAACGTCGGCAAGTAATTTCGTTTGCGCATTATGGATATACTTATCCATTTTTGCCTTGCTTTGTTCTTCCAAGTTTCCCTTGCCGGGGGTAAGCCAAACAAAAACCGTTTTAGCGTGTCCTTTTATGTATTCGTCCATAAAATGCGTAAGGATAATGGTTTTACCGCTTCCCGTAGGACTTTTAAGGACAATTTCACGGCAAGGCTCGTCCATACTTTCTAATAGACTTTTTATAGCGTTTAATTGAAAGTTTGCTAAATTTATCGTCATTGTTAAGCCTCCAAATCCCTATAATAGTAATCGGGAATAACGTTTATCGTAATGCCGTTTTTCTTAAAAATCTTTTCTTGCGTTTCACTCGGCAAAACGTCGTGTCCTAAATATACCGTTTTGCAAGTTTCGGGAATAGCGTTTGCAAAGCCGTCAAGTTCTTCTTCGGTAAGAATAATTGCAATTTTATCGTTGCCGTTAAAATTGATAGCGTTTTCAAGTTCCACAAGTTCTTTTACGTGCTTCAAAAGTTCGTCGGCATATTCGTAGTAAAGCTTATCCGAAATAGGAACAAAATCTACTTTGAAATATTTAAGACTTGCACTATAATCTTCTTTTTCAATTACACGCTTAATACGTTCATAGGTAACGTCACGGCAGATATTATTTTCATTGTTGGTGCAAAGGATAAATTTACGCTGTCCACCATCTTCCGCATTGAGTTTCATAACAGCGTGTCCCGTCGTTCCACTACCAGCAAAAAAGTCAAGAATAGTTGCTTTTCTTGGTGAAATTAGCTTAAATATATCACGCATTAAAAATAACGATTTAGGAAAATCAAATTTTTTTGTTCCTAATATTTCATTTAAAATCTTTGAACCAAAATGATAAGCGTGATACTCTTTTTTTATCCAATGACTCTTTATTACTTGATTTTCTCTTAATTTTTCATATATTTCAACTCGTCCATCAACCAAGTCTGCTTCTATTGAATTTTCTGCCACTAATTTCATAAATGTAGCAGGCAAAGTTTTCCAAGTTCTTTCAACTCCACTTTTAATAACAGGAAATATCTCAATCCAGTCCTCTTTTTTTACAAGAGAAAAGTTGTTTAATTCTGGGCTTATATAGATTGGATACCAAAAATTTGGTTTTGCTTCTCTTGTAGCATATTTTCCATCCGCTAAACGTATAAAGTTTTTTCTTTTATAAGCACCTTGCTCATCATATCTATCAAAAGATTGTTGCATCTCCTCATCTAAAATCACTTTGTTAAACTTAGCTAAACTTTTATTCTTAGCATAATATAATGCGTATTCGTGACTTGTTCCAAAAAATTTTTCTTGATTTCTACCTTCCGGTTTATGAACAACAGCGCAAATACCGATACGGTTATCTTCACCAAATAATGTGTCCAATATCATACCAATTTGATATAACTCGTAATGGTCAATAGCGCATACTAATATACCATTATCTGTTAATAAATTTTTAGCAATTGACAATCTCGCACACATCATGCTTGCCCATTTACTGTGCCTAAATGTGTCATTATCATCAACATAGTCATTATTATACTTCCAATCTTTTGCGCCTGTATTATAAGGTGGGTCTATATAAATAATATCAATTTTGCCTTTATGCGTTTTTTCCAAGAGTTTAAGGCTTGCCAAATTATCGCCTTCAATAAGAAAGTTCATTTGTCCGCCGTTATCAATAAAAAGGCTTTCATCTTCAACCAAAACAGGAAGATTGTTTTCTAAGGTTTCGTCAATGCTTTCACGGTGTTCTTCAAAAACTAAGCCGTATTTTTTGCCTTTTATTTCCTTTTCAATTTTAGCAATATACGTAAGTAATTGTGCCGTGTTTTCGTCCTGCTCGGCAGTAGCAATATACGTTTTGATTGCCTTTATCTTTTCAACGAGTTTCTCACGCTTTTCTTTTGACACGTTTGTTGACATATAACATCACCTTTTAGTCTTTTATGTTTACTATTATAGCACTATAAGCCTAATTAAACAACACTAAAAGACTAATAATTTTAATATAATTGCGCTAAAATATCTTATAAGACTAAAAAGGTGTAATATGGATATTGGTAACAGAATCAAATTTTTAAGAGAAAAAATAGGTTTATCACAAAATGCTCTTGCTGAAAAGGCTGGAGTATCACAAACACACTTGCGACGTGTTGAGCTTCATCAACAAGATATTACCATTGGTTATTTACAATTAATATGTGATGCTTTAGAAATTACCATTAAAGATTTTTTTAATGTTAACGATGAAGCTGAGGAACTTTCCACCGCAATATCCAACCTTACCCCGAAACAAAAAAAACTTTTACTTGACTTTTTAAAAAGCATTTAAAAACAACAAGCGTTTGCTTGTTGTTTTTTTGTGAACAGTTTAATAATAATTGAATAAACTTTAATTTTGTGATAAAATAGTGCTATGAAAATTTTAACGCAAGAAAAAATTGAAAATGCTGTTTTCGAAATTGCATCGAAGATGTGTTTTGAAATTGACGAAAGCGTGCACTCTGCCCTAAAATGCGCTTACCAAAATGAAACGGGATATTGTAAAGACGCGCTTTTTGATATTTTGCAAAACGTTCAAGTTGCAAAAGAAAACCATATTCCCGTTTGTCAAGATACGGGCATTGTTATCGCCTTTTGTGAAGTTGGCTCAAAAGTTATAATTGAAGGCGATTTTGAAAAGGCGATAAACGACGGAATTCGCCGTGCTTATAGTGCTGAATTTTTGAGAAAAAGCGTCGTTAAATCGCCTATAGACCGACTTAACACTAACGATAACACTCCAGCCATCATCCACACAACCATAACAAACGGCGATTATTTAAAGATAACTTTATGCCCAAAAGGCGCTGGCAGTGAGAATATGGGAAGGCTTAAAATGCTCTCTCCCGCTGACGGCGTTGAGGGCATTGTTGAGTTCGTTGTTGACACTGTTAAACACGCGGGCGGAAAGGCTTGCCCGCCTATTATCGTTGGCGTTGGCGTTGGCGGTGATATGGAAATGAGCGCAATTTTAAGTAAGCGCGCCCTTTTAAGACCTTGCAACGATTTATCAAGCGACGAAAAAATCGCCAAACTTGAAAAAGATATTTTAGATAAAATAAATTCTCTCGGCATTGGCGCAATGGGCTTAAAAGGCAAGACCTT
Source organism: Christensenellaceae bacterium (assembly GCA_045534575.1). GTDB lineage: Bacteria > Bacillota > Clostridia > Christensenellales > Borkfalkiaceae > UBA4636. The sequence continues at coordinate 92,106 of JAZSJZ010000005.1, read as the reverse complement.
AGCGCTCTCGGTAAAGATTGAAACCTACCCTTGCCATATCGCCTCGCTCCCCGTTGCCGTTTCGATTATGTGCCACGCATCAAGGCACAAGGAGATTGTTCTATGATAAAAATCAATCTTGACGACCTTCAAAAATCTAACGAACAATTTTTAAATCTTAAAAAAGGCGATAGAGTTTTATTATCGGGAACTATTTTAACTGCGAGAGACGCTGTGCATAAAGAGTTAAAATTCGCCCTAGAAAACAACCAAAAACCCGCCTATAACTTCATTAACGGCATAATTTACTACGCCGGCCCTACCGACACACCACCGAATAAGGTCATAGGTTCGATTGGACCTACTACAAGCTCTAGAATGGATTCTTACGCAAACGTTATGAAACCTCTTGGCGTTAGAGCGGTTATCGGTAAAGGCGAAAGAGCGCAATTTGTTAAAGAAATTTTTAATCGTGATAAAATTATTTACTTCATTGCAACGGGTGGTTGTGGCGCTTTATTATCAACAAGCGTCGTTTCGGCAAAGGTTGTTGCATACGAGAATTTAGGTTGCGAATCGGTAAAAGAATTAAAAGTTAAAGATTTTCCCGTAACCGTTGCTTACGATTTGCATAAAGGAGATATTTTTAATGGCTAACCCAACGTATGAAAAATCGCTAAAACTGCATAAAGATAATAGAGGCAAACTTGAAGTTGTTTCAAAAGTGCCCGTAAAAACGTCAACTGACCTTTCCCTTGCCTACACGCCCGGCGTTGCAGCCCCTTGCCTTGAGATTAAGGCTGATAAGAACGCAGTTTATGAATATACGACCAAAGGAAACACCGTTTGCGTTTTGACTGACGGCTCCGCTGTTTTAGGGCTAGGAAACATTGGTGCACACGCCGCCCTTCCCGTTATGGAAGGAAAGTCTATTTTAATGAAGGAACTTGCCGGCATTGATTCCTTCCCCCTCTGCCTTGACACGCAAGACGTTGAAGAAGTTATTAAAACTTGCAAGTTCATCTCCCCAACCTTTGGAGCAATTAACCTTGAAGATATTTCTGCGCCACGCTGTGTTGAGATTGAAAGACGACTAATCGACGCGCTTGATATCCCTGTTTTCCACGACGACCAGCACGGCACGGCTATAATAGTTGGCTCTGCGCTCATAAACGTTTGCAGATTAACGGGCAGAAAACTTGAAGATATGAAATTCGTAATTTCTGGCACGGGCGCGGCTGGCTCTAGCATTGCTCGCCACCTTATTAGGCTTGGTGCAAAAACTATTTACGCTTATAATATTGACGGCGTTGTAACGAGCGAAAATTACAATTCTTACGACTTCTTGATAAAAGAACTTTTAGATAGCGGAGTTTACACTTCGCCAACGAACGGAGAAAAAACGCTTGCCGATATTTTAGTCGGGGCGGACGTTTTTATCGGCGTTTCTGCGCCTAATCTTGTAACGAGTGAAATGGTTAAGACTATGAACGAAAAGCCCGTTATTTTCGCAATGGCTAATCCTAACCCTGAAATTACGCCTGACGAGGCTAAAAAAGGCGGTGCGTTCATCGTTGGCACGGGAAGAAGCGATTTTCCTAACCAAATTAACAACTGCCTAGCCTTCCCTGGAATTTTTAGAGGCGCGCTTGACGCAAAAGCAACCAAAATTACTGAAGATATGAAAATTTCAGCATCCTTCGCCCTTGCTTACGTTCTTGAAGATAGCGAACTATCTGCTGAGAACATCGTTCCAAAGTTTAACGACGAAAGGGTTGTTAAAGCCGTTAGCCAAAAGGTTAAGGAAACGGCAATAAAAAGCGGATTTGTTAGAAAATAATTTCAATTTTTTCTAGAATTTGTTAAACGAAAAACACTCAAATAAATTTAAGCGAGCCTTTCGCAAACAAGCGAGCCTTCGGGCTCGTTTTTTATTGGAAAAGTCAAATCAATTAAAACGCTTGAAAATTTTTAACGGCTGTGGTATAATAAAAAAAGATAAAATTTTATACTAAAATTTTTTAGGGGTAAAAATGAAAAAAATCGCATCACTATTACTTGCAATTATCAGCATTTTTTCGCTAGTTTTAACAACTGCTTGCGAGAAAAACGAGGGCTCAACCTCCTCTTCTCAAAATTCATCATCTTCGTCAATAGAGGAAACTTCGTCGTCTAACGAAGAAACGTCATCTAGCGAAGAGGAACAATCTTCTAGCGTGCACGTTTGCGTATTCGACCAAAAAATTGACGATATCGCCTACCTAGCAGAGGTTGCAACGGCGGAAACTCCAGCAAAACTTTTCTTCGTTTGCGAGTGCGGTGAGGTTGGCACTGAGACTTACGACCATAAAGACGCTCTTGGCTACGATTATTCACAAGTTGAAGACTATCTTAACAAGGTTGTTACCGCAACTTCTAATAGGTTCTGGAACAGCGAAGGAAAAGAAGGCTGGAACTATATGGACGGCTGTATGATGACGGCGCTTTTATCGATGTATGAAGTAACGGGCGAAGAAAAATATTTAACCCAAGCTAAAAAATTCGTTGACGAATGCATTAACGATAAAGGTGATTCCGTTTCCATCGACGGTTATAGGGCTAGCGATTATAACTCGGACAGCATTTGCGAAGGAAGGGTTTTATTCGACCTATACGACCTTGAAGAGGATGAAGACAAGAAAAACGTTTACAAAATGTGCATTGAACTTATCGCAACTCAGTTTGAAGGTCATCCTAGAACAAACGCTGGGTGTATGTTCCACAAAAAGAGCTACAGCTACCAAGTTTGGCTTGATGGAATTTTTATGTCCCAAGTATTCTCGATTAGAAATTCCGTTTTCACAAACACTGACTACGACGACGTTCTCACCCACGTTCGTTTCGTTGAAACGACTATGAAAGATAGCGTAACGGGGCTTTATTATCACGGCCACGACGAGAAAAAGGTTCAAAACTGGGCTAATAAAACAACGGGGCTTTCTCAAAGTTTTTGGGGAAGGTCAATCGGTTGGTATATGGGCGCGCTTGCCGATATCTACCACTATATGCCTCAAAGCGACACTGAAACAAGGGCAGAAATTGCCGGTTACATTAAGCACGCAGTTGATAGCCTTTTAAACTTTGTTGACGAAGAATCGAATATGTTCTATCAAGTTGTTGATAAGGGAGCAACTGGCAAAAACTATCTTGAAACGAGCGGAACTGCGCTTATTGCTTACGCAATTTTAAGAGCCGTTAACGACGGCGCACTTGACGAAAGTTACGCACTAGAAGGCAAAAAACTCTTCAACGGCATTTGCAAAACTTACCTTGAAGGCTCTGGCGATACGGTTAATCTTGGCGGAATTTGCCAAGTTGCCGGGCTATCGTGGGATAGAGACGGGTCATTTAAATATTACACTGAAAAAACAGCAATCGTTTCTAACGAAGCAAAAGGCTCTGCGCCTTTCCTTATGGCCTACGCAGAACTTAATAAACTTTACTATATGTGATAACTTTCGGCATAGCGTGTTATCCTTAAAGGAAACACGCATCGAGATAAATCCCTTACGGGATTTTCGATATACGCCTTTGGCGTTCGATATGTGCTGACGCACTCGATATGCTTTACATACCTCGCCATAGGCGAGATATGTCAAAAGCGATAGGGATTTATCTCATATCGAATTGGAGCGTAGCGACAATATATCGAGCTTGAGCGTAGCGAAAGCATATCGAATTCATCTTTCGTGAAGATATTTCACGAAAGTGTATATATCGACAGAAAAAAAAGAGCAAGAATACAAGGTTTTGTGTTTCCTTTTACTCTGCTCTTTCTTTTTATCAAAACGAGCGGGCAAGTTCGCCCGCTCGTTGGTTTTTTTTACATACTTTTAAGCTCTAATAACAAAGAATCAGCATAAAACATATCAATAAACATTAACTTTCCGTTCAATCTTCCAAAAATTTTATTCAAATTATAGGTCGAAGCCTCGTCGGAAGAGAGCATAGTGAAATCTAACTTAATTGACGAGTTTGACGCCATAGCATTATATTCGCTTTGAGAAATTGCGCCCGCGCCCGTGTTGTTATATTCATAATAATAAGCGTTATGCGGTTCGTTCTTAAGCCCGCCACCGTTCATAAAAGTATAGCGCACTTTACCTGATTGAGAGGTATAGTCAGTTTTGGAAATATGCCCGCCCATTTGGCAGTTTAAAAATGCAACAGTTGCATCAGCACGCCAAGGTCTGCCAAGACCAACAGAGCCCGATTTTACGCCCGATTCCGCCGTGAAATTGCACCCCATAAACACGAAGCCATACTTAGGAACTTGTTGTCCGTTTTCGCCGTTATTGCCCTTTGTTGCCGTAATATAGCCACCGTTATCGCTATTTCTGCTAACCGAAACGATTTCGCAGTTTTCAAAAAGCACTGGGGCGTTGTTGCCGAAGATAAAGTCAACACAGCCTTTGATTATGCAGTCGTGATAATATTGACGACCAGAAACGGCTTCTAAAGTGTCTTGATAGCCGGAAAAACCACATTTTTCAAATATGCATTTATCAGCATTAACCAAGATTGCAAGCGCTTGTTTGTTTGCCATACTTGAAGATAGATAATTGAAAGAATTTTCAAACCAAATATCTCTTGCCATAAAGCCTTCGCCAAGAACTGTAACGGTGGCAGAACCATCAGTGCCAAGTTCAGCGCCATTTCCATCGGTGGTAGATGCGCAATCGCCGAAGGTTATTTTAGTGTTATCTCTGCCAGCGCCTATTAGCCTAACGTTTTTAAGCTCTACGCCGAAGTTGAGTTTTTCTTTATAAGTTCCGCTAGCAAGATAAATAGTTTTTATCGAATTTGCTTCAAGGTTTGCGCTGTTAAGATACGCTATAACCTCGCTGATAGTTTTATATTGTTTGCGGTTTTTGCTATCTTCTGCGCCCGCTGTTCCCGAATATGACGGATTAACCGAAAAAGCGTAACCTTCAACTACTTGCCCACCGCTAGACGGCGGATTTGAACTTGAGCTCGAACTTGAACTTGGCTTTGTAGAACTAGAAGATGAAGAATTATTATTTTCGCTTGAAGATTGCCCTTCGCTAGAAGAAGATTTTTCTTCGCTAGACGAACTTGACGAACTTGACGAGCTCGACGAATTAGAAGAACTAGATGGAGATTGCTCTTCATTAGATGAATTTGATTGATAAGACGAGCTCGACGAGCTATTTTTAGAAGATGTTTCGCCTTGTGTTTTATCGCAAGCAGTGAAAATGGTTACAAGCGATAAAACAATAACTAAAACTAAAGAAAACTTTTTCATTTTTAACCCCTTTTGTTTCTTTAAAACTATTCTAGCACAAACATTTAGTTTTAGCAACGCTTTGAACAAAAAAAGCGGTTTGAAAAAACAAACCGCCAATTTTAAAATTGAGTTATATTATCTTGCTCTTAAAGCCGTGAGCGCTGAAGCAGCGTCGAACTCGGTATCATAAATTACTTGACCGTTAGTCGTTGCAAAAATATTTTCAATAGTATATTCTTGAGCCTCTAAATCGGTTAAATGCTTAAAGTCAGGAACGTCTGGCTCAAGGAAGAATGTTTGATTGTTTTCACGGTAAGCAATTCGGCAATATAACTCTTCGCTCGTTGCACCCGGACCGGTGTTACCATATTCCACAAAGTGTGCTTGATATGGATAGTTATTGCTACCGCCACCGCTCATTGAGTCGTAACGAACCTTGCCCTTACCAAACGCCAAAACACCAATATGTGAACCCATTTCGCAGTTTAACCACGCAACAGTTGAATCTGCGCGCCAAGGACGACCAAGCGAAACAGAACCTTCAACAACACCTTCTTCAGCCGTTAAAGTGCAACCTTTAAACACAAAGCCATAAGTTGCAACACCACTACCCGTTGTTCCGTCGTTACCAAAAGTTGCGGTTATATAACCACCATTGGTTTGTTTGCGGTCAACTGAAACGATTTCGCAATTTTCGAATAATGCGGTTGGATTGTAGCCAAAAATAAAGTCAACACAGCCTTTTATTGTGCAATCGTAAAAATAATGCCTACCGCGAGCTGTTTCAACGGTATCTTGATAGCCTGTGAAAATACATTTTTCGAACACACTCCTATCAGCATCAACTAAAATTGCAAGACCTTGTTTTTGAGAATTGTTTGTACCAATATAGTCAAAGGTGTTTTCAAACCAAATATTCTTAGCTGAAAAACCATCACCGTAAACAAAAAGTGATGAAGAGCCGTCAGTTCCAAGCTCAGTGCCGTCAACTCTCTTTATGCCAGACCAGTCGTCATACGTTAATTTGGTGGTTTGGGCATCTTCACCGATAAAACAAACGTTTTCAAGTTCTTCACCCATATAAAGTTTTTCTTTATAGGTGCCCGGCTTAATATAAACGTTCTTTTGAGCTGTTTTTGGCATTGCCTTTAAATAGTCGATAGCGAGCGTCATTGTTTTGAATTGTGGACGAGAATTATTATCTAGTTCTGCAATCGTGCCCGTAAAATTGCTATCAACAACAATTTCATAAACGTAGCTATTTTGAGGTGCGTCAACAACATAGGCGGTAAACTCGGCAAAGTTTTGGCTATCGTATTCAATTTTTATATCATACGCGCCCTTTTCTTGCGGATTGAACGGGTTTGTTACTGTGCAATCGCTAAGCGCTTTCTGCACGTAAGTTTCGTTTGAATAAGCTTCATAAATCAAAACTGGAGTTAAATCGAGTTCTTCGCCAACGGTATAAACCTTTTTTACGGAAGATACGTCAATCCCAACAGACGTTAAAGTTACAACTGAAGAGGAATTGCCTTCTTGAGATGAACTATCATTTGGGGAAGAACTATCTTCTTGGGAAGAAGATGATTGTGATGAAGAAGAGTTATCGCCACCGTTATTGCACGCACAAAGCATTAGCGATAACGATAGAACGATAGATAACAAAACTAAAAGTTTTTTCATATTATTCTCCTTAATTTAATATAAATTAATTTTAGCACAATCAGTTATATTTTTCAACACTTTTTCAAGAAAAAAGCCTTGCTATGTGCAAGGCTTAAATTTTGTTTTATTATTTTGCTAAAAAAGCTTCAACAGCAGCGGCTGCATCCCACTCGGTTGCAAACGTTAAAGTGCCGTTTGTGGTTGCAAAAATTTTACTAAAATCAGTGTAATTTGCGGCAGTGGTTGCATCGAGCATAGTGAAATCTTCACTATCTTCAGTTACTGCGCCCGCGCCTGTGTTGCCATATTCAACAAAGTTTGCACCGCTTGGAATATTGTTAAGCTTATTGCCTTTAGCATCTGTTCCGCCTTCCATAGAAGTATAGCGGGTTTTTGAAACGCCAGAAGTACCGTAAGGTGCGGTTGCAATGTGAGAGCCCATTTGGCAGTTGATATACGCAACCGTAGCATCACAACGCCAAGGACGACCAAGTGAAACAGAGCCATCTAAAACGCCTTCTTCACAAGTTAACCTGCAACCAATGAACACGTAACCATAAACCATACCGTGGCTACCGTCTTCGTTTGGTCTTTCAAGCTTACCTGAGTGCGCGGTGATATAGCCATTGTTAGTCTCACCTTCTTTAGTGAAGCGGGTAACGATTTCGCAATTTTCAAAAACAGCAACGGCTGCTTTACCGAAAATAAAGTCAGTTGTTCCCTTAATTACACAATTTTTATAGTATTGACGACCATTTTTTGCTTGAAGCGTATCTTGATAACCAAGGAATTGGCAGTTGTTAAACACACACATATCTGCTTCAACAAGGCACGCAAGCGCTTGCTTTCCGGCAACTTCTGAATTGATATAGTCGAAAGAGTTTTCAAAGATGATATCGCTTGCCATAAAGTTTTCGCCTTTAATGGTAACGGTTGCGGTTGAATCTGTTCCGCCGTTCATCTTGGTATTATAGTCGCCATAAGAAATAATGGTATCGCCCGTTTTATCGCCGATTAAGCGAACATTTTTCATTTTGTTTGTGAAAGATAGCTTTTCTTCGTAAGTTCCAGCGGAAATATAAACATTTTTGATTGTTGCATCTTCAAAAGCGCCGCCAACTAAAACTTCTTCCACTTGCTTGATTGAAGGATATTGATATTTATTATCGGTTGACTTTTCTCCAACAACACCGCTATAAGCCTTGTCAACAATAAAATCAATTTTGCCAGCTTCTGCAACGGGTTTTTCAACTACCGTAACGCTAAATTGGTGAGTTTCAAAATCTTTATATTGAACAGAAACGTTATAAACGCCGGGAGTTGTTGAATCGAAGTTAGTTGTAAATTGATAGTCATTCGCGCCTAAGAAGTTAGTTTTTCCGTTATCTAAAACTGCGCGAGCAGCAAAGCCTGTGTTTTGAAAGGTTTCACCCGTAACATAAGTTTTTCTAACGTTAGAAGAATCGTAGGTTACGCCAACAACCTGTGGAGCTACGCTTGAAGGTTGTGAAGATGAAGAACTTGATTCTTGTGATGAACTTGATTCTTGTGACGAACTTGATTGTGAAGAAGTATTATCGCCTGTGTTATTGCATGCACAAAGTAGCAATACTAGTGATAAAACAATGCACAATAAAACTGAAAACTTTTTCATTTTTATCTCCTTAATTTAGTATAGCTTAATTTTAGCACAATCAATTATATTTTTCAACATTTTTTCAAGAATTTTGCAAGAAAAAAGCCTTGCTTTTAGCAAGGCTTTAGATTGATTTAAATTAATTACTTAATTTCAATACCCCAAACGTTAACTGAAGAAACTTCGTCAAGAACGCAGAGAGCGTAAGTGCCAGCTGCAGAAATTTGGAAAGTTTGAACGTAGATATCAGCAACAGGTTGAGTAGTTGCGATAGTTCCGCTAGCAGAAACTAAAGATAAGTTACCAGCATCAACACCAGATGAACCACGGTTAGCGTAAACTTCAACAGTGCAAGCACCACTTACAGTGAATTGAAGTGACTTAGCAGCGAAAGAACCTTTCTTACCAAGTTGGCAAGCGCCCATGAAAGTAGTCATGTTACCGTCTTTTGCAGTCTTACCAGTAGAAGTGGTGTATTTACAACCTTCAGTTGCAGTGTAGAAACCATTGTCATAAGACTCAGCCATTGGCGTATCTTTAGCAAGTTGTAAAACAGAGAAATCATAGAACGCGTGAGCAGCTGAACCATTGTTAGTGTTACCACCGTTGTTGTTACCACCATTGTTAGTGTTACCGCCGTTGTTGTTACCACCATTGTCAGTGTTGCCACCGTTGTTAGTGTTACCGCCGTTGTTGTTGTTACCAGCATCAACAGAAGAAGAAGTTTGGTCGTTGTTGTTGTTTGAACCGCTGTTGTCTTCTACCTTTTGGCAACCTACAACTAGCATGCAAGCAACTAATACGATTGCTAAAACAAGTGCTAATTTTTTCATTTTAAAAAATCTCCTTTTTCGCATAAAAATGCGTTTATTTTTTTTAATTTAATAAAATTTTAAGCCCTTAATTCAAGAAATTCTTGACAAGGCACAAGTGTATAATACACTTTTTTACAAAAATTGTCAATAGTAAAAGTAAAAAATTTTCACTTTTTCTAAAATCTTAAAATTAAATCACCGAGCGAGCGGAATGCCCGCTCGGCAGTTTAAGTTTAATAAGTTTCGTTCGCCCTTTATTTTTTTGGGCTTTTAAAACAAGTTCTTATTCTTCAACATTGTTTTTCTTCTTTTTAAGGAAGAAAAATACTGCAACTGCTGCGCCCGCAAGAACTACTGCACCACCTACGCAAAGTAGAACGATGAGAAGTGTGTTATCCTTTTCAGGCTTATCACCATTGCCACCATTGCCACCATTGTCGCCGTTAGAAACGATATACTGAATTTCATCATTGAAGTTTTCAGCAAAGTTTACGCCTGCAAAAGAAATTGCGCCTGCGGTTGAACCTGGAGTTTTGCTAATAACTGCACCAACGTTTGCTGGAGCCGTTTCATTAAGTTCGAATAAGCCGTTTAAGTTAAGAGAACCGTCACTATCACGAGTCATTTTAGAAAGAACGTAGTTAAAGTCACCCTTACCGATATACTTAGAAGCCATTTCTAGTTGTAAGTATTCGAATACGGTCTTATCTCCCCAATCTTTGAATACAGAAGTTGTTAATACTTGATCGAGTGTGTTACGAGTTGTTGGAACGCCGTCTGCAACGTAGCAGAAGAAGTTCTTCTCAGTCTTAACTGATTCAACTGGTTGATATTCAGTTACTGTATCAGTAGATGCGCCTAATAACGATAAAATACCTTCAGCAGAGTAAGCAGTTACAATTTCAAAGTAACTATAAAGTGCTACGTTTGAACCGCCGTTGTAAACTGAAGTGCAGTTATAAACCGCGTTGTTAGGACAAGAGTTAGTATCAATACCCTTTGCCTTGTTAGCAAATGAGATACAATTTCTAATAGTGTGTTGACCAGAAACAGGTGTTAAGCCTTCGCCACCCATCTTGAAGCCGTTACCATTACCCTTTGAAACAGTGCCAACGTCGTTTAGGTAGAAACCGTTACCGAACGTTACGCAATCTTCAATGGTTACAGCACCGATCTTACCAGATTCAGTCTTAGCGAATAAATCCCAACCGTCGTCGATGTTGCAGTATGCTAAACAACCTCTAAACACGTTGTTTTCGCCGATATAAAGCTTAGCACCAAAACCGTCGGCATCTTCTTCGGAACTATCTCTGTTAGAGTATGACGTGCAGTTTAAAACGAGGTTGTTAGATGGCCAGAGTTCATATGCGTCAGCAGACTTACCACTTACTTGAATACCGGTATCGCCGTTATTATATGCGTTAACGTTTTCAAGAATTGAATAGTGACCGCCAAGTTGAATACCTTTGTTCTTATCTTTGGTCTTTGTTACGTCAAAGCCGTAGTAGTGCCAGTAGTTACCCCAAAGTTTGAAGCCAGTTCCTTTTTCTAAGAAGTCAACAACCGGTCTAGTTTTGTTATCTGGGTGAGAACGTAAAGTCTTGATAGCGTCAGCCGTTCCGTCGTTACCCTTTTCTACAGTTACGTTACCAGCAGTGATTTCGTAGGTACCTTCAAGCATGTAAATTGATTGACCAGGTAATACGTAGTTGATAGCAGTTTGTAGATCTAATGGGTTAGCCATAGAACCATCACCAGATGGTGAACCAACAACGCCGAGGTTTGCATTATCAACAACTGGAGCAACGATAAGCGCTTGTTGAGCCGTTCCGTAAGACTTTAATATTACTATTCTTTCAGTATCAACTGTGCCATAGTAGTTAAGAGGTTCGCCGTCAGGAGTTCTATAAGCGTCAGGGTCTGTATCCGTTTCGCCTTGAGGGTCAAAAGTTGCAATAAACGTTACTTCACGAGCTGGTAATGTTACGAGTTTAGCAAAGTATGTGAACGCTTCCATTTCTTGGTCAGTAATGAAAACATCTTCTTTTTCTACCATTTGACCATTTTCTTCAACTTCGTAAACCATCTTTGCACTTAACTTACCAGTTGCAGATGAATAGAACTTGAAGTTATATTGAGCAATTGAAGTAGTAGTTGGAGAAGCAATTGAATATTCAGGGTTTACTGGATCTGGTTCAATTTCAATATAATCATTGCTCTTTTCGCTAACTACGAATTCAATATCATTAAACGTTGCGTTACAACCACGAGCAACCGAGAAACCAACGTAAACGTTTTCTTTGTCGATTTGGCAAAGTGGGTCGCAAGCTAAGTCATCTTCAGTAGTAGTTGGATCATCGTCAACAGTGTGGAAAAGTTTTCTTTCTGATAAGATTTCACCAGTTTCTAAATCATAATATCTTGCATAGTAGCAGTTATTCTTCTTTTCAAGGCCAAAAACAAACTTATTGCCAGTTGAAACTTTGATTGTTGGGTCAAAGAATAAATCTTTGTTAACGAAAGTTTTTGGATCTGGAGCTTCAGTAGTGCTGGTAATACCAGTTACGAATCTTGCGCCAATACCATCGCTTACGCCCTTCATATCAGCTGGGTCAATCTTAGAACACATTGCAGCAGCGGAGTTAGAATAGTAGTAAGCAGCGTTGCTGTTGTGTTCACCAAGAGAGTCTCTAACTAAAAGTGCAAAACCTTCTTGACCATCAACTACAGGGTTAATATAGTCAATAGTGATTGTTGCTTTTAAGAAGAAGTCTTCAGTAGCAGCGTCAATCTTAGTATAGTAGAAAGAAATACCGTCGTGACCGCCCTTAGTATATTTACCGCCCTTTTGTGAAAGAACGTGTGTTTCTTCGTTGTAAGTACAACTCTTTAGAGTAACACCGTCATAAATGTTGCTACCAGCGAGCATAACGTTTCTTTGGTCGCTAGTAGAGTTACCAAAGAAAGTGAAGTTCCATTCTCTTTCAGGTTCATTACGAACGGTTGCTAATGCAATAGCATATTCCGTTTCAGTTGCATCAATATTTTCGCCACCAACAGAGAAAGCTTCTCTTAAAGCCTTAACGCCGATTTCATACTTAGAGTTAACTTCTAAAACATCGTCTGCAACAACGTAAGTTAAAACTTCGCTAGAGGCGTCCGCTAGAAGAACTTCCTCAACAAGGTTTTCTGTTTCGTCTTCGGCATCTTTTTTAACATAAATAGCGTAACTATTTGCTTCTGATACTTGATTGATAGTAACTGTTAAAGTGAGTTTTTCAGTGGTTGAACCATAAGTAGTTCTAACAGCCATTGAAGGAGTTGACATCGTGTATACGAAAACTACGCTTTCTTCTGCGCTTGTTTTTTCGTCTTGCACGCCTTGACGAGCAGCAACTGCCTTAACGATATAGTTACCTGACTTAGTTGGAGCAAATTCTACTGACGCAGGTGATGCCTCAGTAAAATCGCCGTAAGCAAAGTAACGTCTTCTCATATAAGGGTTAACTAAATCATCTTCGTGGTAAAGTAAAACGTTGATAAAGTCAGCGCCGTTATCACCAATATCACCAGTGAATTCAACGTTGATTTTGCCATTAGCTCTATCTTCTACTACGCTCTTAATTGCAGGAGTAGAAACTTCAGCCCAATCGTTTCTTTCAATTGGTTCTGCTTCGCCAGTGTATTCAACGCCGATAAAGTAAATGTTAATACCACCGTTGTTAAAACTTAAGTAGTAACCACCAGCAAGTTCAGTCGTGAAAGTGATAGGCTCAAGCGTGTTACCAGAGAGCGGAACTGAAGCACTTGTATCGATAGGTTGTGCTGTTCCGTTCTTCATAAGCGAAATCGTTCTGCCATCACCTGTAGAACTTGCGCTCATTGCGTAGATCGTAATTTTAGCTTTTTGTTCTAAGTAGAACGAAATTGTTCTATCCGTTCCAACAGATTTGTCTTGCGATTTCAATCTCTTAGTGAATATTAACGAACCGTCGATTGAGGTTTTTGAGTTACCGTCAACCATCATAAATCTTTGATCGGTTACGTTTACGTAGAATTCACCAAATTCAGTTGATTCGTTAATCCTTGAAACGCCATCTGGAATTTCGCTTGCGTGGAAATAGAAATCAAAGTGCTCGTCCGCATAAGTATCTGCTAAAACAAGACTTGACATCTTTGGCACAAACGCAAACGCTAACGAAAGACAGAAAACGATTGCTAAGATTAACAATGAAATCTTTTTTGATTTAGCCATAATTCCTCCATATATTTTTAAAAAATTTTTATCATTTGTTAAGGCATTCACCAAATCTACTCGGTGAACTTTCGCCTTTCTTATTTTTATAAACGATAAAGATTACAAAAGGGCAGAATTCCCCCTTGTAATACTCTATGCTTCTTTTTAATTATAAATGATTTTCCAATAGTTTACAACTGTTTGAACGAAATTTTTTCTTATCAGCCAAAAAATTTAGTAAGTTCAACGTAGCAAAGAATAAACGGAGCAACGCCTTTAGCGTCCGTCGTTACGATAGGTTCGCTAATATAATATTCGAAAGAACCATCGCGCTTTGGCTTATTTTCAGGGCCTAAACCTGCAACTAAGCAAATTCCGCCAAGAGATAGCGTGCCGTTTTCTTCTTTTAAATACTTTTTGCAAATGCCGTCGAAAATATCTTTGCCAACTTTTGCGTAAGACTTATCTAAATTGCCTTCGTTAACGCCTTTTAAAATTGCGTAAGCAATGAGTGCTGAACCGCTCGTTTCGAGATAGTTCCCCTCTTTTTCGCCCATATTAACAACTTGATAGAAAAGCGAAGAATCTTTATCGATAAACTTTAAAACGCTATCAACGGCATTTTTTAAATAGCCCTTAAACTCTTCTTTAACCTCGCCTTCTTGCATATAAGATAAAACGTCGGAAAGCGCCGCAAAATACCAGCCCGTAGCACGGAGCCAGAAGTTTTTAGAAAGCCCGTTTTCATCAGCCCAAAACATTTTTTTAGTAACGTCAAAGCCGTGGTAGTAAAGCCCACAATCTTTGTCTTTCATATATTTTTCAACGTTTCTAAACTGATTAATAACGTCGCTATAATCTTTATCGCCAAAATTTTCTTGGTAGCGATAAGAAAAAACTTGAGCCATAAACAAGCCGTCAAGCCAAACTTGGTTAGGATAAATCTTTTTGTGCCAAAAACTGCCTAGCGGAGTTCTTGGTTGATTTTCTAATTGTTTGAATAAAACTTTTGCGGCAAGTTTATATTTTTCTTCTTTAGTTTCAGCGTAAAGGTCGAATAAAACTCTGCCCTCGTTAATGTTATCGAGGTTATATTCTTCTTCCTTATAGTATGCAATATTTCCGTTTTCATCAACGAAAAAATCAACGAATTTTTTGACGAAATCGAAATACTTTTTGTCGCCCGTCTTTTTATAAAGCGTGATAAGAGATATTAGCATGCACCCGTCGATATAGTTCCAACTAGGCTTCTTGCCTTGACGGATTTGTTCTATGTTCCAAACGGGCTTTTCAGGCGTTGAAGAGGCTAAAAGTGAGTCAATATATCTATCAACCGCCTTATACATTTTCAATACCATCCACTTTCTTTACGTCAGACAAGGTGTATTTAGGGCCAACGCAACCATCGATTTTTACGTTCTTTATAGATACGTTATTTACATTGCGGAAGTAGAAACCTGCGTTCTTTAATTCCTCTGCGTCGGTCATCATTGCAGGTCTGCCAATTTGAGCGTTCTTGTTGTAAGTTACGGTAACGTTTTCAAGTTTTACGCTCTCGATTGGTTGTTCAGGAAGACCGTAGAAATAGCCAGCGCACCAGTGAGAATCTTCACAATCAATGTTCTTGAACGAGAACTTGCCAAGGTATGGAGTTCTACCGTCAACAGGGTATTTATCTTTATCTTTGCACCATACGTATTCAGTCTTGCCGTCTGGGTCGCAGAAATAGAACATATTCATAACGAAAGGCGCTCTAACGTCTTTCATTTTGATATTCTTAAATTCTAAGCCGTCGATAACAGCGTTCTTACCGCGACCACGTCTGGTTTTAATTCTTAAGCCTCTATCCGTGCCTTCGAATAAGCATTTTTCAACCTTTAATTGCTTTACGCCACCAGCCATTTCACTGCCTAGAACAACGCCACCGTGAGCATAACTCATTTTGCAGTTTCTAATAGTGTGGTTAATTGCTGGGGTGTTATACTTATCGCCCATATAATATTTGCCAGCTTTGATTGCAATAGCATCGTCGCCAACGGCAAATTCCATACCAACGATAGTTACGCCGTCGCAAGATTCTGGGTCTAAACCATCGGTGTTTGGAGAATCCGCAGGAGCTTTAACCTTAGTATTAAAGAAGTTAACGTTTTCAGAGAAATATGGGTGAAAACTCCAGCTAGCAGAGTTTTGACCGGTTATGCCGTGCAAGAAAATATTCTTTGAGAAGTTTGTAAAGAATAATCTAGGGCGACCAATCGTTCTTTTCTTGTGGTCAATCCACCACTTGCCGTTTTGAGCGTTGCCGTCAATCACGCCTTCGCCTACGATATGAACGTTTTCAACTGAGTAGCAAGCAACGAAAGGTTCGTGGCAAACGGTTGGAGTGCCTTCCCAACTAGCAAAGTGAATATCTTTTCCGTTTAAATCGGTAACTTCGCCCGGAATTAGCGGATATTTTGTTTCATCAGTAGTTGCTAAAAGGGTTGCGCCTTTTTTAATTTCGATAGTAGAGTTGCTCTTAAAGCGAATAGGGCCAAGAAGATAAGTGCCTTCTTCGAAAACAATTCTGCCGTTAATTGGGCATAAATCAAGAGCAGTTTGAACGGCTAAAGTATCGTCAGTTTTGCCATCGCCCATAGCACCGAAAGTTTTAACTGATAAAGCGTAACTTTCTTTATTGGTTTTGAATTTTATCGAATAATCGCTAAGCGAAGTTTTAACCTCGTATTCAGTGTTAGGTGATAAATTAAAGATTGAGAAAACGTTAGTATCTTTATCTTTAACAACCGTTTCACCGTTTACGATTACGTCAAAAGTTTTAGGTGAGTAGTAAATTGCATCGTTATCAAGTTCAAAACAAGCCGATACTGACGACTTGTAAATTAGGTCAAATTTCATTTTTTACCCCTATAATATATTTTGTTGCGCCAATTTTAGCGCGTTTTTATGCCTTTAAAAGGCTAATTTTCTAAGTTAAATTTTAAAAGATAAAATAAGCGTTGCCATAACGGCAACGCTTAAGTTTAATACTTTTATGATGTCCGCCGTTATTTACGGTGTTTCATTTAATTATTTATCGTTATTTTCGTCTTTTTTCTTGAGTTTTTTAACGACTTTTTCAATAACGTTTCTAATGAAGGTGAAAAGCATATCAAACCCTAGAACCATAAACGCAAAAACAAATGCGCCCGCATAGAACAAAATCTCGTCGTAATTAGCACTTGGGTTGGCTGTATCTATCAAATAAAGAAACAAGTTCATAAGCTCAACCACGATAAGACAAACGACTATGTAATATAAAATATTAATAAAAATCGTTGCGAAAGATTTTTGCCTTCCCGAAAACATAAACTTTCTATAATCATTGCCTTCCGACGAAAATTGCCTAAATGCACCGTTTACGAAAACGTCAGTTATAGCGCCGAGCGCAAGCCCGCAAATAAGAGCGAAAAGTTCATAGTCAGGATTATAACCTGTCCCAAAGTATAGGAAATACCAAACCATACCCGCTACCCACCATTTGGTAAAGCAGGCTTTGAGCCAAACGGGAAGTTTGGAACTTTTACTCATTGCGTAAGGGTCGTAAACGTTGCCGTTTTCTTCAAAAGTCCCTTTTTTAAGTTTTTCTTTAGATGAATTTTCCTCAACGGAGGTAAATTCAATGTCGTCAAGATTACGCCTCTTCATCGATTTCAATCATTATGTCTTCGTCAGACTTTTGATCCATAAGCCTATCGTATTCATCGTCAACAGACGTATTAATCTTATTGAGCAACTTTCTAATCACAGGAAGAATTGCCACAAGCACCGCGCTTATTGACGTGAAAACAACGTGAAGCGTTGCGTTTGCCGTTGCAGCTAAATCATCTTCCGCAAGAACAAGTTTGTCAGCTGGAAGGTTGTGCCCAGCATCAATGTGGAATTGAATTGCAAAATATTCGATTGACTTAATATATAAAATATCGCAAGCGATAATTATTGCAAACATCACGAAGGTTACCGTGAGCATTAATACGCTTAATTTGCCCTTCTTATAAGTAGTTAAATAACTTATAACGGACATAATAGAGCATAAAGTAAGAACGAAAACGTAAAGCCCAGGTGAACGAAGATGAAGCGGAATAGCAACGTCTTTATCTTGAGCACCTAAACCACCTAACGCTGCGGTAGAGTGGGTTGCAAGAGCAAAAGTAAAAATACAGCATGCTATAATAACAACGAGCAATGGAATAATTTGAGGACTGCGTTTGAGCCCAACCAATTTTTTTCTAAAATATTCTTTCATTTCATCACCCCTATCTTATAGCGTTAGTCGTTTCTTTATCAAAGAAGTGCATTTTTTGCTTAACGAACGAAACTTTAATTTTATCGCCTTGCTTATAATCACACCAAGAATTAATCTTAGAAACGACTTTCTTCTTACCAAAATAACCGTGAACGAGAGTGTTCATACCAAGGTTTTCGTTTACCGAAACCAACATATTGATTTCGTCGCCGATATCGATATCTTCAGGACGAACACCTAAAACGATTTCTTTGCCTTCATAAGAAGATAAAAGATTCTTTTGTTCATCTAATAATTCAACGGTAAATTCTTCATGAATAAGTTTGCCGTTTTCAACTTTTACGTCGAAGAAGTTCATTGGAGGAAGACCGATAAAGCTTGCAACGAATAAGTTATTAGGCTTATCGTAAAGTTCAATCGGCTTACCAATTTGTTGAACGCGACCTTTATCCATGCAAACAATTCTATCCGCTAAGGTTAGCGCTTCAGTTTGGTCGTGCGTTACGTAGATTGTCGTAGTTTTTAATTGTTGATGCAAAAGTTTTAATTCCCTTCTCATCGAACCACGAAGTTTAGCGTCGAGGTTAGATAACGGTTCATCAAACAAGAAAACCTTAGGATTTCTAACGATTGCTCTACCTACTGCAACACGTTGGCGTTGACCACCTGAAAGTTGCTTAGGCTTTTTGTTAAGTTGTGTTTCAAGCTCCAAAATTCTTGCCGCTTCCATAACCTTTTCGTGAATAACTTCAGGCTTTTCTTTTCTTAAAACCAACGAGAAAGCCATGTTATGATAAACGGTAAGGTGAGCGTAGAGCGCGTAGTTTTGGAAAACCATTGCGATATCTCTATCCTTTGGAGGCATAGTGGTTACGTTTTTATCGTCAATAATGAAAGTGCCGGAAGTGATATCTTCAAGCCCTGCAATCATTCTAAGCGTGGTTGATTTACCACAGCCCGATGGGCCTACTAAAACGATAAACTCGCCGTCGTTAATATCAAGGTTAAAATCGTAAACGGCTTGAAAGCCATCTTCATAAATTTTATCAATGTCTTTTAATGATAATTTAGCCATTATGCTTTAGCCTCCTCTAACGATTTTAAGTAAGCGCGCAATTTTCTGCTGTTAATATAGCTTACAACAGAGCCAACAACTAAGCAAGCAACCGATAAAACTAGAACGATCATTGAAGCGATAAACGCGCCGTTTATAAGTTGACCTGCACTGTGGAATTGTAACGTTGAAGCAAAAATTCTAATCGTTTGGGTTACGGCTAAAATTCCAGGCAAAATAAACCATTTTGGAAGATAAGCCTTAGTCTTTTCTGCTGCTAAGAAGCAAAAAAGCATAAATACGATGTTATACAAAATGTCTGCACCAACAAGATAACCGCCTGGCGCCCACGCTCCGTCAAAATTTGCTTTAACTAGGTCGTTAGATAAAAGCAAAATCATATAAACAGCATTAAAAACGATTGCTAAAATGTTCATATAGAAAGGAATGCTATCGTTCCTATATCTCATAAGTTCAACTTTCATCTTATAACTCCTCCGCTAGCATTTTTTCTTTCTCTGCTTTACGCGCACGGATTTGAGCGTCTTCTTCAGCGTAGAGAGCATCTTCAGCTTTAATCGACTTATATTTCCAAATAGCATTAATAATCAATAACACTGCAACCGCTAATACTAATGCAAATATAATATAGCCTATCATGAACGTAGCAGTTGACGTTGGAACGCTGTCAATAAAGTTTTGTTTTATGGTTGGACTACCAATACTATCAATTACCGCTTGGAAATCGATAGATGCGTAGTCTAAGTTATATAGAACGAGGTTGATAAGAGCATATACGCTATAGCCTATTGCATACAAACAGAACAAACCCGTAGTAACGTAATTAGTGATATAATATCTTCTTCTTTTTTGATTTTGGAAAAGATAAAGCGATACTGCAACGAGAATAAATATCAACGAAAGCGTTGCAAGAGTTCTATTAAAATCTTGGACGAAGAAATAGAACAATTCACCAAACACCAACTGTTCAGAATAGTAAAAATAGTCTGGATACATTGCCATTGGGTAGAAATCCGTTGAAAAGATTGCATAGGCGTAAACGAAGGTTAAAATAGCCGTAATTAAAGCAAAAGTAACAGCCATTTTTTGAAATTTCATTTGAGTAATTTTCATTTCTTTCACCTTTAAATTTGTTTCTTACGCCACGCATAACTTACGTGGCGTAAGCGTTGTTGTGTTAATTAACAAATTTTTGTAAAATTTCAATTCTTATCTACCATACATTCTGTTGTAAGCGGTAGCATAAGTTTCTAAGAAAGCAGTTCCACCCCAAGTTTCTTGAATTTGAGCAATAAAATCAGCCTTTTTCAAAGTAGTAATATCACCAAAAGTATTGTTAAAACCATACTTGATATAACGGTGGAATTCATTGTAACCATCAGCAGAAGAGTTATTGAACTTTTTGCCAAGGTCAGAACAATATTGTAACAAATATCTGTTTTGAGCATCGGTTAATGCGAAAGTGGTTGGAACGAGTGAGTTCATAATATTTTCGCTGTTAAGGTTGATGTCTGCATGCTTTAAAGTACCAAGGTCAACTGCTTTATTAATATAGTCAAGACCAACTAAGCCTAAAGTGTCAACAGTTTGGAATTCCATGCCTTGTTCTTTTTCGTAACCGATAGGAAGCGTTGCACCAACGTATCTACGATAGTAGTTAGTGTAGTTACCGCCACCTTTGTTTTTGTCTTTAAGTTCTGCAAGAGCCTTATCGCTAATTACAGGAATTTGACGGCCACGGTATTCCATTGTTACGATGTTTCCTTCAGCGTCGTGCTTAATCCATGCGTCAGGTCCGTAAGTCATAAGGCGTTGACCTTCTGCGCTATACATATAGTCAAAAATTTCAAGACATTTCTTGAATACTGCCTTGTTAGAAGTAGTAGAGTTCAAAATTGCCCAGCCTTCAGTCTTGATTGATCTCCAGCTTTCAGTATATTGATATAAAGTGTTAGCGCCTGTTACTTGGTAACCGTTGTTTGAAGCAGTTGCCTTGTTATCCCAGTCAGCAACAGGGAATAAGATTGGGCTTAAGTTCATACCTTTATTTAATTTACCTGAAATATCATTGTAAATTGTGGTTGTTTGGTTATAGTCATAAGTTAAGAAGCCTTGGTTTTGTTGGTTGAAAGTATCTCTATAGTCAGAGTAATCACCAAGACCCATATCGTAGTCAGCAAGGATAAGACCTTCTTTATAAATTTGGTTGAGGAAAGTCAACGCTTCCATCATATCAGCAGAAGTTCTACCATCAGCAAGGTTGCCGTCTTTGTCAATGTAGAAATAAGAGTTTCTACTATCGTAACCACGAACACCCCAGATTTGAGAAAGTTGAATAACGGCTGCAGTTCTGTTACCATCTTTACTTCTTGGGTAGAAAGGATAAACAGTTGCCTTACCTGAAAGATAAGTAGGGTTAGTTTTTACGCATCTTAATAATGCGATAAGTTCGTCAGCATTGTAACATGCGTTTTGTCCTACGAAAACTTCAGAGCGCTTAGAGAATTTGCCAGCGTTTTCGCCAGACATATAAACAGCATCAATATACTCTCTTAATTTAGTGGTTAATTCTTTACCATTTTTATGTTCAACTCTGTTTTGAATATCGATAATGCCTTGGTCAGCGCCGTATTGAACCTTGATAGTTTGCTTAGCTGAAGCATCTGCGTTTGCAACTTCAAAAGTTGTATCCATTTGGTCGTAGAAAGAATTATAGTAGGTAGCAATTTCAGTATCAGTATCGAAAGTTGGATTTGCTTCGTCGAGAAGTTTTTCAACCCAGTCAATACGAGCGATAAGCATTGTTTCAATATCGTTGAAACCGTCAAAGTAAGGAGCGTAGAAAATTTCGCCACCGCTAGAGGTTATAGTCTTTTTAACGATACCGTATTCGTTGATGTATGCCTTAAAATTAGGCATTTCGTCAAGATATAACGATAAGTCAACGAAAGTGTTGTTGTTTGTGCCTTTATCTACGATATTTGTAACCGGGCCTGACATAATATCAACGTTTCTAAATTCGTTTGCTTGGAAAGTATCAAACGCAGAACTTACGCTCGTTGCCTTTTCAGGAGTTACGTCGGTAATCTTGAAATTAAGGTTAGTTTGAAGTTGTTTCCAAGCAGGTTTAAAACTGTTGGTAGCATAATAGTTATTATCAACATCAGATTGATAGTAAGGAACAGTTCCGTCAGAGTTTAAGTATTTCATACGGGTATCTAAACCTTCGTATAAAACTGACATTTTAACAGTTGCACCATCACTAACAACGCCAGCTAGGTCAACTTTTTGTTGCTTATTCCCGCTAGATGTATTACCCCTGTTTCTATTACAGCCAACTAACGTAAAAGCCATCAAGATTGCAAGAATAACAGCAAGAAAAGATATTTTCTTTTTCATAAGAATCCTCCAAATATATGTGATATAAATTTTTTTATTCTTTAACGCCACCAAGGTTTACGCCGGTTGCGAAATATTTTTGAATGTATGGGTAAATTACCATAATTGGAATGATAGCAAATACTATCATGCTATAAACTATTGCTTGGTTTGCATACACATCACTTCTTTGCACCGCATCATCAACGTTTATTTCTTTTAACGTATCTTTAATGTAAACTTGAAGCGGGAATTGCCCTGCATCGTCAAGAACTTGCCAAGCCCAGAAGTAACCATTCCAACGGCTAATACCAAAGAACAAGCCTACCGTAGCTACTGCTGATTTACTCATTGGAACGTAAACATTCCACAAAAGATTGAACTCGCTTGCACCATCAACGATAGCGGCTTCTTCAATTTCCTTTGGAACTGAATCGAAAGCGTTTCTTAATAAAACGGTATCAAATGCGTTCATACCCATTGTGATAACTATCATCCATTTTATATCCGTGATAAAAAGAACGTCTGTGAAAAAATCTTTAGTGTCCATATAGTTCAAATACATAGGAAGAAGACCCGCTGAGAACCACATTGTGAACACAAGGAAGAAGTTTAAGCCTGACTTAAATACCAAACGCTTTTTAGAAAGTGCGTATGCACCTAAAATAGCGGTGATTAGCGACCAAATCGTTCCAAAGAAGGTAATGAATAAAGTGTTTGCGTAACTAACCCAGAAGTTAGAATCAAAAACTACGTCTTTAAATGCTTCCCATTGAACGTTCTTTGGCCATAAAACAATTTCACCAGCCAAATATTCCGCTTTGCCTGAAATTGCAGCCGAAATCGTATAAACGAACGGATACAAACACATAAGAGCAAAAACCACGCAAAATAAGTAAGCCAAAATTTTAAAGATCAATTCGCTCATTTCCAAACGAACGCCTGCATTTTTTTTCTTTTTTACAACGTTATTAACTGTAGCCATAATCTCTCCTTAATAAAGCGAAGTTTCAGAAACATTCTTACTGATAGTGTTCGCGCCGATAACTAGTAACATTGAAATTATCGCGTTCATCATATCTGCGGCGGAACCTACTGATTTACCAATATCGCCCATGTTCGCACTACTTCCAGCCAAACTACCGAGCTGGAATACGTAAGTAGAAATAGTTTCTGCTTTTTCAAGGTTATTCGAAGTTCCTGTGGTTTGTAATAACAATACTTTTTCGTAACCTATGGTCATAAGGTGACCGAGTTTCATAATAAGCATTATAACTACCGTTGACAAAATTCCCGGAAGCACTACGTATTTAATTTGAGCCATTTTGGAAGCACCGTCCATACGCGCAGCTTCGTAACTCGTTGGCGAAATGCCGATAATTGCCGCAAAGTAAACGATAGAGCCATAACCCGCTTCCGCCCATACGCCAGATACTTCATAAATGGTTCTAAAATATTTAGGCGTATTCAATAGACCTAGCATTGCCTCTTCTTGACCGAGTAAACCTATAGAAACTAGTGCTTGTGAAATAACACCTGGTTGAACGCCATTTTCAACAGAACCATTCTTTAAAACAAGGTGAATAATCGACGTTACAACAACTAGCGAAACGAATTTTGGCAAATAAGTTGCAATTTGCAATACGCTTCGAACTATGTTTGACTTAATTTCACTAAAGAATAATGCTAGCAAAATTGGAGTTGGGAAGCCAAATAGCAAGCCGTAGAAACTAAGCATAAACGTGTTTCTAAATGCAGGCCAGAAAGTACTTGAATAACTTCCAAATAACAACTGCTTAAACCAATATAGACCAACGAAGTCCATTTGAGCAACTGACTCTCTGTTCGTGTTGTATTCCTTAAACGCTGCCGTTAAGTCATACATTGGAAAATATCTCCAGAACAAGAACAAAAGGAATAAAGGTAAAAGCATAACGTATAAACGCCAGTCTTTTAGAACTTGTTTACCTATGTTTTTCCAATAATTTCTTTCGAAATCGTCAATAATTAGTTGACGCTCTCTACTCATTGGAATAGGGTCTTTCTCTTTCATATTACCTCCTAACGTTGTGCGTTTCAAAATAATCTTTTTGATCCGCAAAAACCTGATCTTGTTTGCTCGTTACTATTATCACGAGCAATGTGAAAATAAAATTAAAAGTTTCTCTTGTTAAATGCGATAGTAACAAATCGAAGAAATTTGCGCTTTGCAAAACGCTTCCTAGAACGCTTCTAAATAAGCAAACTGCCAAAAAACTCGTTGCAACATACGCAATAATGAGTGGTATAGATTTTCTTAACTTCTCTTTGGCTTCGAGCCCTTTCCTAAAATATAAAAGGACGATTATCGAAGCGCTGTTCCCAAGCGTATAAGCTACTAGTTGTTGCCAATGCGTTGTTAAATAAAAACCGCCGTCAAACGCGTTTATTAAAATAACGTTTATCGCCCCGCCTACCAATGCGTAAATAACACCAAAAGCGTTCCAGCGCATATACGCAATTAAAGCAATTGGCATAACTAGTGATAAAACAAATATTTGATTAGACGTTCCTAAAAGCCTCAAGCTTAAAACCTCTAGGGCGCACATCAAAATAAGAAGTATCAATAAATCTATAATTCTATAACGCTTCCAAGCCATAAAAACCTGTCTATAAGCCCGTTATCTTACTTTTTGAAGTAGTTAACTGCGTTATTATAACAAATATCTTGAACGATTTTTCCTACGAATTCAATATCGCAAGGGTATTCGCCGTTCTCGATTAAATTACCAAATTTATTGCAAAGAATTCTTCTAAAATATTCGTGCCTTGGATAAGACAAGAAGCTTCTAGAGTCGGTTAGCATACCAACGAACTTAGAAATTAGCGCTACGGAAGATAACGATTCCATTTGCGTTTCCATACCGTATTTTTGGTCGTTGAACCACCAACCACTACCAAATTGAATCTTTCCTGAAATGCCTTCGTGTTGGAAGCAGTTCATAATGGTTGCTAAAACTTCGTTATCGCGTGGGTTTAAGCAATAAAGAATAGTTTTAGGAAGTTCGTCAGTTTCGTCAAGGTTGCCTAAAACTTTTGCAAGTTTTGCAGCAAATGGTTGGTCTTCGATAGCGTCAAAACCAATGTCCGCACCGAGTTTCTTTAACGCTCTTAAAGAGTTGTTTCTAAGCGCGCCGATGTGGTATTGTTGAACCCAACCATACTTGTTGTATAGTCTGCCGAGGAATAAGAGTATGTAGCCCTTATATTTTTCGATTTCGCTATTGGTGAGCTTTTCTCCGTTCAAACCTTTAACGAAAATCTTTTCAACTTCTTCTCTGGTTGCCTCTTCATACATAAACACGTCAATCGCGTTATCGCTAACTACGCAACCAACAGAGTCGAAGAATTTAATTCTATCTTCAAAAGCCTTTTCAAAAGCGGTAAGGTCGCTAATTTCATAGCCAACAACTTTTGAAAGTTCTTTTACCCAAGGGATGAAGAAGTAATCAAGTTCAATGTTTACGCCTTTATCTGGTCTAAACGCTGGAAGAACGGTGAACTTCATCGTTGGGTCGTTTTTCATTTTGATGTGCCACTCTAGCGAATCGATAGGATCGTCAGTAGTGCAAATAGTTTTTACGTTGCTCATTTCGATGAACTTTCTCGCCGTTAAGTTTTCCAACTTTTCGTTACATTCATCGTAAATTTTCTTAGCAGTCTTTGGCGATAAAATATCGGTAATGCCAAAGTATTTTTTAAGTTCTAAATGAGTCCAGTGATAGAGTGGGTTGCCGATTGCATAAGGAATCATTTCGGCATATTTCATAAACTTTTCTTCATCACTCTTATCTCCGGTGATGTAATCTTCACTAACACCCGATTGGCGCATACTTCTCCACTTATAGTGGTCGCCAAAATGGCCGTCAACAAGCCAAACTTGAGTTAAGCTTCTAAATTTTCTATCTTCAAAAATATCTCTTGGCGGAATGTGGCAGTGATAGTCGAAAATAGGCATGTTTTCTGCATATTCGTGATACAAAACCTTTGCGGTTTCAGTTTCTAAAAGAAAGTCTTTATCGAGAAAATTTTTCATAAAAGTCACCTTTATATATTGTTAAATAACCGAGCCGTCGGCAGGGTTGAAGAAATAAACGCTGTTTCTTGGAATTGAAAATTCAATTTCGTCACCAGCATTAACTTCATCGTATGGCGAAACTTTCAAAATAACGTCCTTTTCGCCAATCGTTGCGTAAACGTTAACGTTATCGCCAAGCATTTCGGTTAGAGTTACCTTTGCTTTGAAAGAAATTGCGTCATCAGCCTTACCTAAGATAGTTGCTTCAGGTCTAAAGCCGATAGTAACTTCTTTTTGGTCGAAAGCTTTAAGCTTTTCAAAGTTACCAATTTCAAAAGATACGCCTTCTTCAACAATAACGTTATCACCATCAACTTTGCAAGGCTTTAAGTTCATTGGTGGCTCGCCGATAAACCCTGCAACGAATTCATTAGCAGGATTGAAATATAGTTCATACGGCGTTCCTACTTGTTGAACACGACCATCTTTCATAACTACGATTCTGTCAGCCATAGTCATAGCTTCGGTTTGGTCGTGAGTTACGTAGATAGTGGTTGCACCAATCTTTCTATGGATGTTCGTAATTTCACTACGCATTGTAACCCTTTGCTTAGCATCAAGGTTAGAAAGTGGTTCGTCCATGAGGAACACTTCAACTTGTCTTATAATAGATCTACCTACCGCAACACGTTGACGTTGACCGCCAGACAATGCTCTTGGATATCTTTCAAGGTAGTCTTGCAAGCCTAACATTTTTGCTATTCTTGCAACGCGCTTATCAATAACTTCACCGTTAAGACCTTGCATCTTTAAACCAAACGCAAGATTTTCAGCAACCGTCAAATGTGGATACAACGCATATGATTGGAATACCATTGAAATTCCTCTTTGCATAGGGCCAAGTGCGTTCGAAACCTTGCCGTTTATGATAAGTTCGCCTTCAGAAATATCTTCTAGCCCCGCTATCATTCTAAGCGTTGTTGACTTACCGCAACCAGATGGTCCTACCAAAACGATAAACTCGCCGTCCTCGATTTTAAGATTGAAATCGTAAACCGCTTGGAAACCGTTAGGATAAACTTTATTGATGTTTCTAAGTTTTATAGTTGACATTTTTTCTACCTATTTTCTTTTATTTACGGGCTTATAGCCCTACTTTTTTAAATTTTTGTTTTTCTTAAATTACTTTAACTCACTAGTTTTAATGTGGTCCATATCGTCGAACTCTTGGTTCTCACCGCACATACCCCAAATGAAGGTATAGTTCCTAGTGCCGATACCAGAGTGGATTGACCAACTTGGAGAAATAACTGCTTGTTCGTTATGCATAACGATGTGGCGTGTTTCGTCCTTTGTTCCCATAAGGTGGAAAACAGCATCCTCTGCGCCTAAGTCAAAATAGAAGTAAACTTCCATTCTTCTCTCGTGAGTGTGGCTTGGCATTGTGTTCCAACCGCTACCAACTTCAAGTTCGGTCATGCCCATTGTGAGTTGGCAAGACTTGCAAACTGCTGGGTGAACGAATTGATTGATAACGCGCTTGTTCATATTTTCTTTATCACCAAGCGGAACTTTTCTGCAGTTAGCCTTGTTGATAAGCACTGTTTCATAAGCCTTGTGTGCTGGAGCAGAGTTGATATAGAACTTTGCTGGATTTTCAGGGTCGTTCGATTTGAAAACAACTTCCTTAGTGCCCATTCCAACATACATACCTTCTTTATGACCAACAGGGTATGCCTTGCCGTCGAGAATAACTTCGCCAGCGCAACCTATGTTGATAATACCAAGTTCTCTTCTTTCTAAGAAATACGCTGTAGCAAGTTCTTTAGTAGTTCCTAAAACGAGTTCGCCTTTAATCGGCATAACTCCACCAGCGATAATTCTATCTTGGTGAGAATAAACCAAGTTAATTTCGTCTGGAATAAAAACTTGTTCTATAAGATAGTTTTCTCTTAATGTTTTAGTATCGTAATTTTTTGAATCGTTTGGATGATTTGCGTATCTTGTTTCAAATCTCATATTTATCACCTTCTATATTATTGTTATACGCTCTTCCAAATATCTCGAATAAGTTTCACGCTAGGCAAAATATCGTCGCCCATAGTGCCTTCGAGAATTAGGTTTGCGTCCTTATCGTATTTTTTAATGGTCGAAATGAACCACTCGTAGTCGAAAAAGCCTTTACCTATTGCGCATTGTTTAACTTTGCCGTCAACAAGCGCACAATCTTTCATATGGAAGCAATGAATCTTTCCGTTGAAAGTTTTTAAGCCGTTTTCTAAAATTTCTTTATAGTCGCCGTAGTTTCCATCGTCAAGATAGTTATAAAGGTCAAACACAAATCTTAGGTTTTTGCTGTTAATTTCATCAGCGGCTTGCTTTAACCTTTCAACTGAATAGCAAACGTGCCCGCTTGCGCCTTCCATTGCAACAAAAACGCCTAAATCTTCGGCTTTTTTCGTCAACTTTTTAAAGGTTTTTACAACTACTTCTAACGCTTCGTCAGTGCGGTTTACGGGGTTATAGGTCCACTTATCGTCATTAAACGAACCCGTTTCGCTACCAACCGTATCACACTCAAAGTCTTTGGCTAATTCTAGGTAACGCTCAAACGTTTTTATTCCGTTTTCCACCTTTTCTTTAACCGAGTGAACGGGGTTAAAGTATGCGCCGAGCATTATCGTCTGCGCGCCCGAAAGCCTAACGCCTCGAGCCATTTCTTTAGCCTTTTCACTTGTTATTGATGGATTATAAGGAACGTCGTTAAAGGTTTTATAGGGAACGAGCTGAACTCCGTCAAAGCCAAATTCCTTTAGCCTAGCATACATATCAAACTCGCCCTTTTTACCTAAATCGTGCCCACGAATTGCTAGTTTCATCGATTATTTGTTAAGATTATCAGTAACCTCACGGCAAAGGCGGGTTACTTCAGCCCAATTGTGTTCTTTTAAAAGTGATGCTTTAACAATCCAGCTACCACCGCAAGCAACTACTTTTGGGAATGAAAGATATTCAAAAATGTTCTTATCGCTAATACCGCCGGTTGGCATAAATCTCATCATTGGGTATGGTGCGCTAACAGCCTTAATGTAAGAAAGACCGCCCGCTTGTTCTGCTGGGAAGAATTTTACGGTGGTAATGCCAAGGTCTAACGCCGCTTCAATTTCAGTAGCGGTTGCAACGCCCGGAACGAACGGCATACCGATTTCTTGAGCACGCTTAACAACCTTTGGGTTAAGACCTGGAGCAACGCAGAACTTTGCGCCTGCATTTTTAGCCCTTTCTAATTGATCAATAGTTAAAACCGTGCCAGCGCCAACTAACATATCTGGGTAGGCTTTTGTCATCTTTTCGATAACCTTATCAGCACCTTCAGCACGGAAGGTAACTTCTGCACAGTTAACACCGCCTTCGATTAACGCTCTTGCAAGGTTTTCAGCTTGGTCAATTTCTTCTAAAACAATTACAGGAACAATACCCGTTTCTTTTAAAGCAGTAGTAATATCTTTCATTTTAAACCTCTAGAATATTTTTTGTTTTGAAATTATTTTGAAATTATCTTGCTAACCAACCGCCGTCAACTGCGAGCGTGAAGCCGTTAACATAGTCGGAAGCAGAACTTGCTAGGAATACGCCAGCACCCATAATATCGTCTGGAGTGCCCCATCTACCAGCAGGAATTCTATCTAAAATTGCTTCGCTTCTTTCAGCGTCAGCACGAAGTGCCTTAGTGTTGTTAGTAGCCATATAGCCAGGAGCGATTGCGTTGATGTTAATGTTATATTTAGCCCACTCGTTCGCCATTGACATCGTTATTCCCTTAACAGCGCTCTTTGAAGCAGTGTAACTAGGAACTCTAATACCGCCTTGGTAAGAAAGCATACTTGCAATGTTGATAATCTTACCGCCTTGACCTTGCTTAACGAATTGTCTTGCAACGGCTTGCGAGAAGAAGAATACCGTCTTAGCGTTAAGGTTCATAACGTCATCCCAGTTCTTAACGGAGAAATCAATAGCGTCTTCTCTCTTAATGATACCTGCGTTGTTTACGAGAATATCAACTCTTCCGTAAAGTTCGATAGTTTTTGCAATAATTCTTTCGATTGGTTCAATCTCAAGAAGGTTTTCGGTCATATAAGCAAACTTATCAGCGCCGATAATCTTTAAAGTATCTTCACTTGGAACGTAACTAACGCCCATAACCTTTGCGCCTGCTTCAGCGAAAGCACGGCAAAAACCTTGTCCTAAACCAGTATCG
This sequence comes from Christensenellaceae bacterium, assembly GCA_045534575.1. Taxonomy (GTDB): domain Bacteria; phylum Bacillota; class Clostridia; order Christensenellales; family Borkfalkiaceae; genus UBA4636. Next base: position 61,434 of record JAZSJZ010000005.1, on the reverse strand, counting down.
CTACCGGTAACGATTGCAACTTTTCCTTCTAGACTAAATTTGTCAAGTATCATAATAAATCTCCTTAAAATTTAAAATTTTCAATTATCAAAAAGGCTTGCGCCTTATATTTTTTTGCTCAATCTAATTTTCTTACTTCTTTTACCCGCACTTACGCACGCGCGCGAGCGCGCTTATATACGCGCATACGCATATAAATATTTGTTAAAAACAAAAGCAACAAAGCCCAAAACGGGCATAATTATTGCTTATGAACGAATTGAGACGGCGAAACACCAAAACGCTTTTTAAACACTCTTGAAAAATATAGTGGCTCGGAAAAACCGCACATTTCGCTAGTTTCGTTAATAGAATAATCGAAACGGCTCGTTCCCGAGAGTAAAAGTTTAGCGGCGTTCATTCTCGTTCTAGTTAAATATTCGTGAGGTGTTACGCCAACTTCTTTTTTGAAAAGTTTTCTTAAATAATCGTAACTAAACGGCAAACTCTTTAAGTAGTTATCGAGTTTATAGTTTACGTCAGAGAAATTTTTCAAAATGCTCTTTCGAATTTCTTCAACCACTTCACTCGTTCCGTTTTTACCAATGTAAACAATAAGGTAACTAACAATCAACGAACCTAGCGCCGATAAAACAAGTTCTTTGTTCAAAATATCAGAGTTAAAATAGAAACTTGCTTCCGAAAAACTTCTATAGATTTGGCGTTCAGCCTCGTCCGTAATTCTTCTTGGCGTTTTGTAAGGAATAGTAGCGTCGGTTAGGTTTAAGTAAATGTTAGTAAAACCTTCGTCGCTATGGTTAATATGCCTTACGTTCGGCGGGATTGCAATAACGTCCCCCTTCTTATACTTTATAGACTCGCCTTGGTCAAACACAAACTCGCCTTGACCACTAGTGCAATAAATAAGTTCCCACTCGCTATGAGTGTGTTCAGATACGTTATACGTGCGCAATTGTTTACCAACGTAACTTATGCTGTTCATAAAAACCCCTTTTTTGTCTATATAAGCGGTGTGCGCTAAATAAAAATTCTTATAGAATTATTCAGCACCATTTATCATTATAACACGAATTATCCGTTTTGTCTATATTGCTTGATAGTAAAAACTCAAAAAATTACCATTTTTTTAAAAAAGTTTTTTGAAGGTTAACTTTTAGTTAAATTAGCGTTAAAAGTGTTAATTTTATTTATTTGGCTTAATTGAAAAACCTAAATCAGCCAAAAACTCAAAGCACTCGCTTATCCAACGGCAAGTTCCCGTCGATAAGTCGTAAGGTTTGTTTGTTACAACCTCATTTCCCAAAGATACGCCGTGCGGACCTTTTGGAAAAATATGAACTGAGGTTAAAACGTTATTGTCATAAAGCGCTTTTGCTAAAAGTAGTGAGTTCGAAACAGGAACCGATTGATCCGTAAAGGTATGCCAAATAAACGTTGGCGGAACTGAAGAATTTACCCGTTTTTCAAGCGAAAGTCGGTCTATAAGCCCGTTATCGCCACAAGTTAAAACTTCAAACGAGCCTTTATGAGCGTGTTTTTCATCGCCCGTTATAACCGGATAGCACAAAATTTGCGCGTTCGGGCGAACAAGTTTTGCAAGCGTTTTTTTGCTAAATTTCTTATTTTGGCTAAGCCTTTTAACAACTTCATCCTCATCGGGAATAATCGAAAGACAGCCTGTTAAATGACCGCCCGCTGAAAAACCAATCGCAACAACCTTATCTTTTATTACGTTAAGGCTATCAGCGTTATCGCGAATATAACTCATAGCAAGGCACGCTTCAACGAGTTGGTTTGGAAACTTTACGTTTACGGAATAGTCAAGAATAAAAGCGTTATAGCCTTTAGATAAAAACTCTAAGGCAATAGGCTCTGCCTCTCTTGGCGAAACCTTTGTATAGCCCCCGCCCGCAATTACTAAAACGGCGGGGCGTTTTCTAGGCTTATCGAGTGATTTTGCAGTTTCATCGGCAATCATTTCGGTTAAAAAACCACCGCTAAGCCCTAATCTATCTATAGAATAAATTGAATATAAATCAATTTTCTGTATTTTCATAATTATTATAATATATATTTTTCGATAAACGTAGCAACGCCGTCGTTATCGTTAGAGTCGGTAACCAGCCCGCACCTATCTTTAACAGCTTGATTAGCGTTAGCCATTGCAACGCCAAGCCCAGCAAACTCAAGCATTGGTAAATCGTTAAAGCCATCGCCTATCGCTACAGTTTCTTCACGCTTTAAATTAAGTTTTTCATTTATGATTGCCATTGCCTTTGCCTTAGAGCAATCTTTATTAACAAATTCTAAAAAATCAACGCGTGAAGGATGAACGTTTAACGTTGCGCCGAGTTTTTCTTTAAGTTCAGCGTGGTTTTTGTTGGTAAGTTCAACGGTATCATACCAAACGAATTTGGTTATGCCTTGCTCGGCAACGTCCGCCAAACTCTCAACAATAATCGGCTCAACGCCTGAAATGTTTTTATAAAATTCAATTTTTTCGTTATAAAATTCTGCGTAAAGTTGGTTGTTTGACCAACAAATCATAGTAGCACCGCGTTTATGACCTTCATCAACAACTTTTTTAGCATCGCTTGGGTCGATTGTGAGAGAATAAATCTTCTCCCCGCCTATCATAACCATTGCGCCGTTATATAAAATATAAGGCATATTCTCTAAAGAGAGTGCTTTTATGATTTTTGAAACGCCTTCGTAAGGTCTGCCCGTTGATAAAACGAAATAGCAACCTTTTTTTATTGCTGACTTGACCGCACTTATCGTGCGGTCAGTCAACTGACTTTGTGAATTGTATAAAGTTCCGTCGATATCAACGGCAATTAACTTATAGTTCATAAAATCTTAAAGTTTATCCTTTGCAACCCATAAGCCTAGCGCTGGGTTTGGAATAAAGTAAATTTCTTCGCCGTCTGGCATAGTGTTATAACCAAACTGAAGTTTTTCAGGGTCATAACGCTTAATCATTTCATCGTAATCAGCAGGGATGAAGTGAACGGAAGCAATTTCTTCCTTAGTTATGTTCTTAACGGCGTAGGTTATAGAAAATCTGCCGTCCGAAGAGCCGTGGATAAGGTGAGCGGCTGCGCCCATGTTATCTTTCATTTCTTGATTAGTTTTTAACATTTCAAGAACCTTTTCTCTGCCCATATAGCCATACTTTCTAATGAAAGCATCGTTCTTAGGGTCTTCGCCGAACATTTGAACGCCCGGTGCTAAAACAATAAGTTCACCGCCGTCGGCAATAGCCATTCTCGTTCTATAAACCGACTTGTTTCCAAGCCAAGTTGAACGAAATTCCGTAGGATCAAGATAAACTACGCACTTTTTGAACGGCTTTTCAACGATATCAAGGTTAGTTTTTTGAGCCATAGCAATGGCCTTTTCTAAAGCAATACGCTCTTCGCTGATAAACACGCCGTGAGTGTTAATAACGCCACCCGGTGCTGTGGTTACAGTTAAAACGAATAAAAGTGGAACGTCTTTCAAGAAATTTTCAACGCCGTAGTCGAAAAGTTTTCTAGGAGGAGTGTGATCCTTACCCATAATTCTTTCCATGCCATACATTGCGCCTAGCATATGCGACTTATTAATAAATTCGCTACCGCCACAGCCAACGAATATGTTCTTGCCGTGGTTAGCCATACCAACAACTTCGTGCGGAACAACTTGACCGATAGAAATAATAAGGTCATACTCGCCACTTACGATAAGTTTGTTTACTTGGCATTCAATAGGCGCATCCCAAATACCTTCGCTAACTTGGCTTAAATATTCGCCAGGAACCGTGCCTACGGTAACCACGTCATCACGCCAACGGTGTTCGATAAACCTATCGAAAGGAATATCGCCAAACATTTTTAAGCACTCTTCTTCCGTCATAGGGAAATGCGTGCCTAGCGCTGGCAAAATATCAACTTCGCAACCGTTTTTAGTAAGTTCGTTGTAATATACGTTAGTTATAAAACCTGCGTTTGAGTGGAAACGGGTAAAATCAGGCGGGATTAGCAAGACTTTTTTCAAAGCCTTGCCATCGATTGATTGTAATAACGCCTGTTTAATTTCCTCGTTAGTAAGCCCAGCAGGTGTTTTTTCTTCGAGAAAAATTCGCATTTTATACCTTCTAAATTTTTTGTGTTTTATACGCCAGAGTAAGCAGAGAAGCCACCGTCAACAGGGATAACCGTGCCCGTAACAAAGCCAGACATATCGTTATCAACAAGCCACATTAACGTGCCGATAAGTTCGTGCGCTTCACCAAATCTACCCATTGGAGTATTGTTTAAAATCTTGTTAGTTCTAGCGGTTGGAGTGCCGTCAGCGTTCCATAAGAGCGCCGCGTTTTGTGCAGTAGAGAAAAATCCCGGAGCGATTGCGTTAACTCTAATACCACTTTTTGCAAAGTGAGTAGCAAGCCATTTAGTAAAGTTAGAAATGGCAGCCTTTGCAGCAGAGTATGCAGGAATTTTAGTAAGCGGAGTGAAGGCATTCATTGAAGAAACGTTGATGATTGTGCAACCTTCTCTACCGAGCATATCTTTTGCAAATTCTTGAGTTGGGAACAACGTGCCGTTGAAGTTAAGACCAAACACGAAATCAAAACCGCGAGAATCGAGGTCAAAGAAACTCTTCTTGTCAGGGTCGTTCATAACAGCGTCGTCATGATATTCGCAATCGGTTGAAGCCTTAGGGCTGTTACCGCCAGCGCCGTTAATTAAAATATCGCAAGGTCCGTAAACCTTTAAAATTTCTTCGTGGCAAGCCTTGATGTTTTCTTTATCGAGAACGTTCATAATCATGCTGATTGCTTCACCGCCTTCAGCCTTGATTTCGTTAACAACTTTATCACCGAGAACTTGGTCGATACCAGCAACAACAACTTTTGCGCCACATTTTGCTAAAATCTTGCAGAATTGACTGCACAATACGCCACTACCACCAGTAACGATTGCAACTTTTCCTTTTAAATCAGGTGTATGAATACTCATTTTTCGTAATGTCTCCTTAAAAATATGGGTCTATAGGTCGATTATTCGCCTTTTTTATACTTTGTATTCGCTTGCAGAAGTGTTACCACCACGGCCAGTCCAGTTAGTATGGAAGAACTTGCCTCTTTCGTTATCAAGTCTTTCATAAGTGTGTGCGCCGAAGTAGTCACGTTGAGCTTGCAATAAGTTTGCAGGTAAGCATTCAGTAGTGTAACCATCGAAGTAGTTAAGAGCAGATGCCATACAAGCAACAGGAATACCGTTGAGAACTGCTTGGCTAACAACTCTTCTCCAACTTTCAGTTAAGCCTTCGATTGTATCTTTGAAGAATGGGTCAAGTAAGAGGTTCGAAAGTTCTGGGTTAGCATCGTAAGCGTCTTTAATCTTGCCTAAGAATTTAGAACGGATAATGCAACCACCTCTCCACATTAAAGCAATACCGCCGTAGTTAAGGTTCCAACCGTAAGTCTTAGCAGCAGAGCGCATTAAGGTATAGCCTTGAGCGTAAGAAACGATTTTTGCAGCGTAAAGTGCGTTCTTGATATCTTCAATGAAAGCCTTCTTATCGCCGGTGAACTTAGGAGCAACTTTAGTAAACTTCTTAGAAGCAACTACTCTTTCTTCCTTCATTGCAGATAAGCATCTAGCGTAAACTGCTTCACCAATTAAAGTTAGAGGAACACCTTCGTCCATTGAAGCAATACCAGTCCACTTACCAGTTCCCTTTTGACCAGCAGTGTCTAAAATCTTGTCAACGAGTGGAGCGCCGTCAGTATCTTTATATGCTAAAATGTCTTTAGTGATTTCGATAAGGTAACTATCGAGTTCGCCCTTGTTCCATTCAGCGAATACTTCGTGCATTTCGTCAGCAGACATACCAAGAAGGTCTCTCATAATTTGGTAAGCTTCGCAGATAAGTTGCATATCGCCGTATTCAATACCATTGTGAACCATCTTAACGAAGTGGCCAGCACCGTTTTCACCAACCCAATCACAGCAAGGAGCGCCGTCTTCTACCTTAGCGCAGATTGCTTGGAAGATAGGTTTTACAGATTCCCATGCAGCCTTAGAACCACCAGGCATTAATGATGGACCGTTTAAAGCACCTTCTTCACCGCCTGAAACGCCCGTTCCAATATATAATAAGCCCTTGCTTTCAACGTAAGCTGTTCTTCTAGCGGTATCAGGGAAGTGTGAGTTACCACCATCGATAATGATATCGCCTTCTTCAAGGTAAGGGATTAAAGTATCAATAAAATCGTCAACAGGCTTACCAGCCTTAACCATCATCATAACTTTACGAGGTTTAGCGAGTGAATCGATAAATTCTTGCAAAGAGTAAGTGCCGATAATGTTTTTGCCTTTTGCTCTACCTTCAACGAAGTTAGTAACTTTTTCAGTAGTTCTGTTATAAACAGCAACGGTGAAGCCGTTTCTTTCCATGTTCATAACGAGATTTTCGCCCATAACGGCGAGACCAATTAAACCAATGTCTGCTTTTTTCATAAATATATAACTCCTAATTTAATTTAAATATGTTTTAAAATACAGCAAAGCCGTAGCACATAAAATTATGCGCTACGGTTTTGTTAAAATTATCTTTGAACTCTTGCGTTACCTTGCCAAATAGCCCAAACTTGGTCTTCGTCAGCTGGTTCGCCGAAGTCGTTTACTAAAGTGGTTACTAATGCGCCGGTTGCCCAAGCAAATTGAGCGCACTTCTCATCTTCCCAGCCCTTCAATACGCCGTAGAGCATACCGCCTACGAAGCCGTCGCCACCGCCGATACGGTCGATAACTTGGATAGGTCTAGGTTCGATAACTTGCCAGTTATCGCCAGAGAGCATAATTGCGCCCCATAAGTGTTCGTTTGCAGAGATAACTTGGCGCAAAGTGGTAGCGAACATTGAAGCGTGAGGATATTCAGCCTTAACGTTCTTAACCATTGCTTTAAAGTTTTCAATCTTATCGCCAATGTTCTTACCACCAGCTTCAGGGCCTTTAACGCCGAGCGCTAATTGGAAGTCTTCTTCGTTACCGATTAAGATATCAGCAACGCTAGCGATTTCTTTGAAGATTGCAGAAAGTTCTTCTTCTCTGTTAATCCAGAAAGAAGCACGGTAGTTTAAGTCAAAAGAGATGCAAGTGCCGTATTTTTTAGCCGCTCTAGCAAGTTCTAAACAGAATTTGCTAGTATCTGGAGATAGTGCAGCAATAAGACCTGATAAGTGAAGAATTTGAACGCCTTCTTGACCGAAAATTCTATCAACGTCAAAATCTTTGATGTTGAGCGTTCTACCAACTTCGCCAGCACGGTCGTTGCAAACTCTAGGCGCTCTCATACCGAAACCGCTATCAGCAATGTTGAATTGGTGACGGTATCCCCAAGGACCGCCTTGTGGAACTTCAGCACCTTCGTAATCCATATTTCTGCGACGTAAATCTGCCTTGATCATAGCAGCGATAGGGCTACCCTTAACGAAAGTTGTTAAAACTTTAACAGGTAAACCTAATGCAGCAGAAATAGATGCAACGTTAGTTTCAGCACTAGTTACTTGCATTTTGAAAGTATCGCTAGTGTGAACAGGTTGGCGTTGTGCAGGAGTAATTCTAACACCCATGCTTGATGGAACGATGAGTGAATATTTGCAATTCTCTCTTAACTTCATAATTTAAACCTCTCTATGTGTTTTATTTCGTATTTATTATCGCCTTATTTGGCGTTGGTTTTTATGTTATTTGCGGAAAAGTTCAGCCTCTTATCTAAACTTTTCCGCTAAAGTTTTTGTTTTTTTAAAACTAAAGTTTTAACCGCTTATTTATCGCAACCGCTATATAAAAGCTTTAAGTGCTTGCCGATGTGGTTATAAAGCCTGTCCGCATAAACGTCAGCATTTTCTCTCCAAAACTTATAAAGCCTATCTTTGAAAATGAAATTTCCGTTAGCGTCTTTATCGGTTAAAATATAGCCGTAAGTAATGTGGATAAGTTGACGAGCATCGTTAAGTTCAAACAAGCCTTCAAGTTCTTCGTCTTTTAAAGTGTCGATATCAGGAATCTTGTTAAGGTCAGTCGTTACGTGGTAGAACTTAGATGCAGCGTCGAACATCTTTAAAGCGTATTTATGAACTTCGCGGTAAAGCTTAGCGTCAGCCTTAGCAACTGCGCGCATTGCTTCAAGCCAGTTAGTTCCAGCAGTTTTAACGTGCCAGTTACCCTCGGTATATTTGCCGATAATAGCAAAAGTTGCAAACTTATCGCTACCGCTGTGGATACTTAACTTATAACCAAAATATCTTGCGATACTTGCGTGAACTTTAAGTTCTTTTTCGAATTGGTTAATATCGCCAATATAGTCAACGCCCTTTTGGAATTCACCGCAGAATCTTGGAGCAACCGTTTGGAACTTAACGTCGTTTAAAATAAGTTCGTTAGATACGAAGAAGTGTTGAGTTGGAGAAGTTGGGGTTGCAGTTTCGTCGATAGAAATTTCGAAATCGCAATCATACTTGCCACTTCTTAAATATTTATTGTAAATGTGGGTTGCGTATTTGATAGCGTCTTCATAAATAAGAACGGTTCTCTTTAATTCGTCTTCGCTAAATTCAATAACGCTATCTTCAACCTCAAACTTCTTGCCAAGGTATTTAGCCTTGTAGTCATCGGTTAAGGTAACTTTAGAATCAAGTTCTTCAGCACTCATATTTTCAACGCCCGTCTTAATGTGTTCACTGCAATCAAGAGTGAGCATAGTAAAACCTAAAGATAATGCGTATTCAATATCTTCTTCAGTCTTTAAGTGGTCGCCGTCTGCACCGTAACCAGTTTTGTAACCATCACGGAAGGTATAGAACACTGCAGATGCTAAAACATCTTCATAACCTCTGTTGGTAAGGTTAAGTTCACGAATAGATTGTTGAGCAAACACAGGGTAAGCGTCGTATTCTTTGAAAAGTTTAATATGACCAGGGGTTGCAATACCAAGTCTATCACCAAGACCGAAAGAACGCTTCTTGCCAAGAACGCGGATAGGAGCAGTCCAAGGGAATAATTCTTTCAAAGCGAGAGAGTTTGCGCGGTTTAAAGTTGCCTTAACAGCCTTTGCGCCGTCAAAACTTAATGCTTCGCCTTCAAACTTGTCCGCACAAGAACCGATAACGATAAGACTATCGCAATCAGCTTCTTTAATCATAAACACTGCGCTATCGTCAATAGCGTTTACTGAATCAGCGTAAACTTCAAACTTGTTGCTATCGCAAAAAGCAGAAATCTTATCGCCTAACTTGCATGAATCAAATAATTTGCTCATAAGTACCACCTTGTTTTTAATCTTATTTTTTAATATTATATATATAATATCAAAATAACCAAAATATTGCAATACTTTTTTGAAAAAAATCTTGAAAACGCCAAATAAAATTTTTCTTAGCAAACCACAGCGAAAAAAGTTGTTTTTAACGTATTTTTTAACAAATTTTTGTAAAAAAACACCCACCGAGTTGCAAATTAAAATTTGCTCGGTGGGCTAAAACGAAGTGATAAACTACCTATCTATCATCTTGGTTTTTTAAATTTTTGTTTTTAATTTCAACTTTAATTGAAAAATACGCAAATATTATTCGAATATTATCGCCAATTTTTAAATTAATATGCAAAGAAGATTATTCTTTTTCTCGTTCACGGCTCTAGTAATAGTCCGCCTAATTTTAGACTTAACGTTATCGCTAATTGAGTTGCATTTTGACGAAATTGCGTCGTTAACGAGCATATAGAGCGGTTTTCCAAAAATTTCAACGCTTAGTCTATCGCCGTTTTCATCGTTTAACATATCAACAAAATTTTGGCATTGTGTTTCGCTACCGCATATTAAATCAACAGGCGTTTCGGCAAAGGTATCGATAAGGTGCATGCTATTTACAGTAACTTTTACCCTTACGCAATATTGCCCGCCCTTTTTAACAATTTCAGGCTCAGAAATTTCAGCCTCTGTTGCCGTTGGAACGGTAATGCCGTAGCCTTGCGACCTAGAACACTCAAGCGCGTTTTTCAACTTTGCGTATTCTTCTTTCGCTTGCGTTAAGCCCTTAACGTAACTAATTAAAGAATATTCGTCGCAAATTTTCTCTTTGCACTCACCGCTTAGAACTTTATAGAAAAGGTCGTTGGTTGCCGAAACGTTAAAACTAGCAACGCCTTTTGCCATATCTAGCGATAAAGAAGAAACGCCCTCAAAATCGTTCCAAGTGGAAAAAGCGTTTTCAACCTCAACGTAATTTTTCATTTTGCAAATCGACTTTGAGCAATTTAACACGTTATCGATAACGCTTGCAACAACCTCGTTATCGTGCGGAAGCGCTTGCATCCATTTAGGAAGTTTAATATCGAACGAGCGCATAGGAAATTCTAACAAAACTTTAGAAATAACTTCTTCAATTTCTTCGCTCGTTAAGTTTAGAACGTTCTTTGCAATAACGGTAACGCCGTGCTTCTTTTCAAGCTCTAAACACTCTTTTTTAACTTCGTTTGAACTAGGATTTAACGTGTTAAAAAGCACGATAAACGGCTTATTGAGGCACTTTAGTTCTTTTATGACTCTATCTTCAGCCTTTTTGTAGTCAGCGCGAGAGATATCAGTGAAAGACCCGTCGCAAGTTACTACTATGCCGATTGTCGAATGCTCTTCAATAACCTTTTTCGTTCCAAATTCTGCCGCTTCAATAAAAGGCATTTCCTCTTCCTTCCACGGCGTTTTAACAAGTCTTGGCTTTCCTTCTTCTTCAGCGCCCAACGCTCCGTCAACTAAATAACCAACGCAGTCGATAAGTTTAACCTTTGCGCTAGCCTTATCAAATTTAACCATAACGGCTTCGCCGGGCACAAACTTTGGCTCGGTTGTCATAATAGTTTTACCAGACGCCGATTGCGGAATTTCGTCGATTGCAACTTTTTTATCGTTCTTGCCCGAAATGTTTGGAATAACGAGCCCTTCCATAAGTTTGGTGATAAACGTTGATTTACCCGTCCTAACAGGACCTACTACGCCGATATAAATATCGCCACCCGTTCTTGTGGCAATATCGTTATAAATATCGAAACTTTGCATAATTCCTCCATAAAAATAGCAAACTCTACCACAACTTTATGCCCTTAAAATATAATTTATGACTTTTTTGTTAAATTTGCAAAAATTCATTGACACGAATAGGCTTTTTTGCTAAAATAGCACCATCGAAGTGAATATTTCGGGGTGCTTAACGGCTGAGATTATACCCGCTGAACCTAACAAGGTAATGCTTGACTGGGATTTATTTTCCGCACCCCTTAATAAGTTTTTATTAAGGAGTTTTTTTATGTCACTTTTAACAAACACAATGGACTTAGAAAGTCTAATCACCTGGATTTCGATTGGTACAATTGTTGCAATCTTAATCATCTTAGCGCTTCTTTCAATAATGAGCAAGAAACTCCCCACAAGGACGCTTGTTTTTGCGGGAGTTACGGCGGCGCTTTCGTTTTGCCTTTCATTTATAAAGGTAACGCCGGTAACTTACGGCGGTTCAATTACGCTTGCAAGCCTTTTGCCGATAATGTTTTTTGCTTATGCCTACGGGTTCTTCCCAGCGCTTTTAGTTGGCGTAGCATACGGGCTTTTGCAGTTCGTGCAAGACCCTTACGTTTTAACGCCGACCACCTTCCTTTTAGATTACGTTATAGCCTTTTCTTGCATTTGCATTGTTCCGCTTTTTAAAATTAAGAAATTTTCAAAAACAATGCAACTATTTCTTGGCGTTACGATGGCGTATCTATTTAGATTTGTTTCCCATCTTTTCTCGGGAATAATTTACTTCAACCTAGGCGCAGTTTGGGCAGAACTTCCAGCTTCCACCGCATTTGCATATTCAGCGCTTTATCAAATTGTTTACATTATTCCTGATTATATTATTACGCTTTTTGCTTTCATTGCGCTCACAAAAACGGGCGTTTTTGAAGTGCTAGAAAGGTTAGCAGTTAATAAAAAAGCCAGCCAATAGGTTGATTAACACAAAAAAACCGCCTTATCGGGTTCAGTAAGGCGGTTTTATTTTTTTGCTTTTTAAAGATTAGAAAATTAAAAGTTTAAATAGTTTAAAGAAGAATAAGGTTGACGGATAAACTATAAAGAACGCAGTTATCGCAAACGCTAAAGCCACAGCCATAACACAAATAGTGTTTCTAAACATCTTATAAACTTTAGGAAATTTTTTAACACCTAGCCATAACAAGAAGATAATAATTGCGCTAAGGCAAACGCCTACTAGACCATATTTAATATATGGCGAACTATATTGAATAACAACATCGTTTCGACCTTTTTCAAGCTTAACGAGCATAAACTTTAAGTCATTATCTATAAACTCAGCGTCTTTGCCGTTTACTTTAATATCAAAGCCGTCAATGGCAACATAGTTCATGAAAAGATAGGTTTCGTCATCTTCAGCCGTAGCCGAAACAACGTATTTGTTACCATTTTCGATTTTATATTTTGCGGCTCTAGAGTGCAAAAGTTCATTAAGTTCTTCAATTTTGGCAAGCGGAAGAAGTCTTCCTTTACAAAACTCGGCAATCTTTGCTTGAGTTAGACTAGTGTCGTCGCCGTAATCTTTAACGTAAAGATAGAAATAACTATTAGGTGCTTCTTCGTGGTAGTTAAAGTTGATAACGGTATCTTCCTCGAGTTTAAACCTGTTAGATTCGTTATAGTTACTATAAGCGTAATATATATCGTATTCTTCAGGGAAATCATGAGTTAAATACCATTGACCTTCAGCCACAAGGTAAACTTTTATAGTGTAAACTTTTGTTGTTTCATTATAGGTTATTTTGAAAGGAGAAATTTCGTAATCTTCGAAAAGTTCGCCTTCGCCACCTAAGAAGTTATAAAGTTTTTGAAGGTCATCGTAATAAGAACCGCTAAATTTTAAATCTCCGCTTTTCGTCGTGTAGGCATTAGGGAAACATATCTCGTTTTTAACGCCTTGGAAGTATGATTGTTGCGTATCTTTAAGCAATTCGTTATAGGTGCGCCTTGTTGAGCGGTGATATTCGCTTCTATCGTTGTGAATATAGTAATACTTATAGCCTAATATGCTATCGCCTATGAACAAACCACCCGAACTTTTCATGCAGTTTACGTTATTTCCGTCATAGCCGAAGAACATTGGAGCAACGAAGTTGTCGGCATCGATAACCGACGAGAAAACGCTAAAGCAGTTGGTGTGCGTTGTGAACGACGCTACGTTAGTTATGGCATCGTCATAGTCTTTTATTCTATAGTAGTAGCCGTCCTCTTCGCTTTCATAATTTTCCTTAATAATATCGGAAATAGCGTTGAACTGCTCGTAGCGAACGGGGTTGAACGCATTACCTTTAACAAGGTGAATATTATAGAACGAAATTTGAACCGAGAACACTGCAATAAGCACGTAAGTTATAGCTTTCAAACTCGTTAATTTGAAATAGTAAAGCAACGAGCCGATAATAAGAAGTCCGCCTATAACACCAGCAACGACTGCAATTACCTCAAGCCCGCCTACCGAGTGAGCGAAGATTGAAGAGAAATCGTAAAGGTTTTCTTCTAAGATGTCGCTATTGAAAGTCATAATATAAAGAACGGCAATAACGGCAAGCGAAGCAAACAAAACGGTGCAAACGGTGGTTAAAATTGTTGGCTTTTTCGCCCTTTCTTTGAGCGAATTTAAAAGCGCGCCGGTTAGATAGAGCATATAGGTTGCGTTGAGGAAGCCAAAACGGAGCGCGTAACTCATATATGAGCCTGCGTTTAGTAGGTTGTTAACTTCGTCAATTAAAACCGGGAGCATTATCAAAACGCCGGTTAGAAGAAGGAATTTGTTTTTCTTATCTTTAACGCCGAAACGAATAAAATAAACGATAGAACAAAATAGGCAAAGGGTATCGGAGAAAATGTAACTCATCTTTGCGTAAAGATGGGTAGCGTCAAGTTCGTTCGCCATATTCTCGAAAAGCCCCGTGTTTCTTCCAGACTTTGCATACGCAACGAACGCAGGAACCATAAGTGGCAAGCAGATTGCAACGACTAGCACGAGTGATATGCACGATTTTGCTAAAACTTCCCACCTTTCTTCGCCTTCGCACACGATAAACGCATACGCCACGAAGATTAAAAAGATTAAAATCATTGCAAACGACGAAATGGAAAAGCACGTGTAAACCATGAGCGCGTAAGCAATAGAGAAATAACGAATTTTCTTTTCTTTAACTAAACGCTTAAAACCAAGCACAACGAAAGGCATATAGATTAAGAAATCTACCCAGTTAATATAAGTGTTGGCTACGAACATATATCCGCAGTAAGCGTAAAGAAGCGAAACAATTAAAACAACGTAGTCAGGGATGTTTTTGAAACTTTTTCTCAAGAAGAACATCGCCGAAATTGCAACGCACGATAGTTTTAGCGGAAGAACGAAACTAACTGCGTAATAAACGTTGCCTTGACCGAACAATAAGAACAAGAACGTAAACGGCGAAACGCAACAATAAGCAAGCGTTCCAAAAACGTCCGCCCCGCCCATTATTGCGGTTGAATAAAACAAACTCGACTTGCCGTTAAAAACGTCGTAAAAGTGTTCTATGAACGGACAAATTTGCGCTAAAAGGTCGTAGTTCGACATACAATCCGTCGAAAACGGATAAATGTTAAAGGAATATAAAACCGCCATAAAAAGCGCAAAAATTAAGATTGGTGCAATGTAATAAATCCAGCAAGAATTGAAATGCGCGGTGAGCCTATCGAGGAAGAACGGCTTTGGTTCAACTATTTCTTGCACGGACTCTTTCTCACAAGAAAAATCTTGTTTAACTAATAAACTTCTATCTTTAGTGTAAGATAGTTCGTAATAAGCCCCTACTTTTTGATATTTTGGCTTAGCCTCTCCCTTGGATTTTTTAATTACCTTAAGTTGACTAGTCCTATAAGATTTTTTTTCGTTATCTTTCAACATTTTTACCCCTAAAAAACGAAAATTGTGTTTTTCTTGGCTTTCTTTCCAAAAAAGCCGAACAAAACTCCTAGTTCAAGCAATATTTTAGCACACAAACAAATCTTTTGCAAGAACTATTATAAAAATTTAAAATAATGGCAAAAAAACTCTTGATTTTTTGAAAATAATGTAATATAATAGCATAGCAATTAAATGAAATGGCATGGAGGCGTATCGAAGCGGTCATAACGAGGCGGTCTTGAAAACCGTTTGGGTTCACGCCCACGGGGGTTCGAATCCCTCCGCCTCCGCCAACAAAACAAGCACCCAACTGGGTGCTTTTTTTGTTGCTTGAAGGCGGAGGTTTGCTCGAACCCACAGGTTCGCGTGCCTGAGCGTTTAAAAAACGCGAAGAAATATGCCGAGGGCTCCCTTTCAGGGAAACGGCATTATCCCTCCAAAAAAGTCGTATCAATAGGATACGGCTTTTTTATCAGTTGCAGACTTGGCATATCATCACCGCACGAAGTGTGATGACGGCTACGTCTAATGATGTGTGGCTTCGCCACATTTTATCGCAAACATCGCATCATTGCAAAACGCAGTGGAGCAACACCATTTTGAGCGAAGCAAATGCATCATTGACAATATGCAAGGCTAGCCTTGATTTATTTGCGAAAATGTGATATAATAAACTTACCGATAAATAAGAATTTGTTGTTATTTATAAAAGTAACAGTGTAACCCATCAAAGTAACACCTCAAAGGGTAGATTTTTAGCCGAAAATATGATAAAATATGTTCAGAAAAAACGGAGGTGTTTCTGTGGAATTTTCCGAAAAATTAAAAGAACTGCGAAGCGAAAAAGGTATCTCGCAAGCAAAGCTCGCAGCCGATATACATATCTCGAGATCTGCCGTTGCAAAATGGGAGAACGGCTTGGGATTGCCGAATGACGAGTCGCTCAAACTGTTAGCTGACTATTTCGGCATCACAATCGACGAGCTGATCCCCAACAAGAGCAATGAAGAAATCCTTGTGTCGAAGAACAAAACGATTGACCAACAGAAAAAGGTCATTATCGTTTTTGCAGTAGGTTGTGCTATCGGTCTGTTTATCTTGGGGTTCATCTTTATCGAACCGCTGAGAGAGAGTTTAGTTCAATTAGGATTGGGTGTTATTTTTGTACTGCTTGGTATCTTCAATATGTGCGGAAATATCGGCACAATCCATTGGTACAATCGCCGTAAAGTCACTAAGGAGAACCAAAAAGCGTATTGTATGTTTGTCGGTCTTGGAACACTTATTGTAGGCGCGGGAATAATCGCCGGTGCCGTTATACAAGCGTTAGGCAACCTAGAGGCAAGCGGATTGGCAATAGGTGTAGGTGTTCTGATTGGATTAGCTCTTATCTTATACGCACAATTCAAATATAACAGAGGATTATTCTAATCAACAAATTCCAATTTGTCGAGCGGATGCACGACTTAAAACACACACATTTTTACTATTCTTTAGCAACAAAAAGAGAACTTTTGTCTGCCAAGTTCTCTTTTTGTTTATCCAAGTCGCAGGCTTGGCATATCATCACCGCAAAAAGTGTGGTGCATATCATCAGCCCTTAGGGCTGTATATCACCACGCTTTAGCGTGTATATAATCGCCGTTGGCGTATATCATCAGCCGAAGGCTGTATTTTTTTCGCAATGATGATATGCAAATTCTATGAATTTGGTTATATAAATTAACGCTGATACACAACGGCAAACCATTGATTAATTTTTAGTTTTATGCTATACTTTTTTTACTAAAAAGTGAGGCGTAAATAATGGAAAATATTAAAGAACTTGTTAAAAATAGGCGTAGCGTAAGAACCTATGACGGAAGAGAACTTTCGGCTAACGATACGAAAAAACTGTGCGAATTTATGGAAAACATTGAAAACCCTTTTGGCAAAAAAATTGAGTTTAGGCTCTTAAATGCCGAAAAACACGGGTTAAAATGCCCTGTGGTGGTTGGAACATCTTTGTTTATAGCTGGCAAAATAAAGCGCGAGGAATATGCTTTTGAGGCTTTTGGCTATTCTTTCGAAAAGTTCATGCTATACGCTCAATCGCTCGGCATAGGAACGGTTTGGCTTGGCGGAACTATGAATCGCCCTTCGTTCGAGACGGCAATGCAAATTAGCCAAGAAGATGTTATGCCTTGCGCAAGCGCACTAGGTTATGAGGCAAAAAAAATGTCGCTAAGAGAAAAGATGATGCGTGGCGCAATCAAGGCGGATACTAGAATGCCTTTTGAAGAACTGTTTTTTGACGGCTCACTCGAAGTTCCTCTAACAGAGAAAACTGCGGGAGCGCTAGCTTATCCTCTAGAAATAGTAAGATGGGCGCCGTCAGCAGTAAATAAACAGCCGTGGCGTGTTGTAGTTACAAAAAACGCTGTTCATTTCTATTTAAAACGCAGTAAAGGCTTTGCTTCTAGCGACAAACTCGATATGCAAAGAATAGATATGGGCATCGCTCTATGCCATTTCGACCTCGCAATTAAAGAACTTGGCATAAAAACAACCTTTTCCGTTGAAGAGCCAAACGTCGCTTATGGTGATGACTTAACCTATATTGCCTCTTATAACATTATAAATTAAGGAGAAAAAAAATGAGTAAAGCGTATGAATTTTTGCAAGAATGCGGTTCTTTTGTTGTTATAACAATGAACGGCGATTCGCCCGTTGGCAGACCTTTTGGTGCAGTTATGGAGGAAGGAGACGACCTTTACCTTGCCACTAACGATATGAACGAAGTGCACAAGCAAATGAGAGCCAACGAAAAAATTCAAATCGTTGCGCAAAAGAAAAACTCAATGGAATGGATTAGAATCACAGGCATTTCTAAGGAATGCAATGACGAGAAATTAAAACAAAAAATGCTTGAAAATTGCCCTATCGTGAAAGAAATTTTTGATAAAACGGGCATAGAGCATTTTCTTTTGTTTAAAGTTGAAGTAAATTCTGTTGAAATAAAGTAAAATTAAAGCGACTTTAATTTATTCAATTTTAGCGTTTAATGAAGTTATAGCCTGACTTATTACAAGAGAGAGAGTTTTATAAACTCTCTTTTTTTGTTTCAAATTTCTAGTTAACTTTTTATGCCAAGAAAATTCTAACTCACTAAGTTTGCAAAACAGAATAAATTGTGATACAATAATTTAAGTGGAGCGGTTATGGAAAAGAATTTAAAAATTAAATTTCACAATTTATTAAAAAGCAAAAATTTTGCGACTATATTTTTAAACTTACTAATATTCATTTTTGCGTTAGTCGGCGTGTTTTTTGCCTGCCTTTTCGCACAAAGGGATGGTTATTCAAGTTGGCATAAAAGATTCCTTTATTTTACGCAACTTTCTAACGTTTGGATAGCCATTGTCTGCTTAATTTACGCATTAACGCTAATAGCAAACGCAAAACCTAAAACGCTGAAGTTAGTTTTTGTTTTGAAATACGTGTTCACCGTATCAATTACGGTAACGGGAATAATATTTTGCACGCTCTTAGCTCCTTTTGCGGACTTTAACGTGTGGACTTTTTCTAGCATTTTAACGCACGTTATAGTTCCAGCGCTATCGATTATTGATTTTTTTGCAAGTAACTTTTTGGAAGTTTTAAAAATTAAGCACACTTTCTTTTCGTTAATTCCACCCGCTACCTACTTTGTTTTTTCAACTATTTTAAGTTTGTTAAACGTAGATTTTGGCAGAGGTGAAAACTTTCCTTACTTTTTTATGAATCTTAAATCTAACGTGGGGATGTTCGGCTTTATAGGCAATTGGCCACCGCAAATAGGCACGTTTTATTGGTTGATATTTTTATTGTTTTTTATTTACGCTTTAAGTTTTATCTATTATAAACTGCACAACAAAAGGGCAAATAATGCTGTTAATGATTAGCTTTTAATAATATTTCACTTAAAAAGGCGAGCAAGAAATTATCTTGTTCGCCCTTTATATTGCTTTGAAACTGCGTATTTTTGCTTTTACACAACGCGCCTTGCCGTTATATAATAAGACCAGCGCTTAGGCGAGATTTCTTCAATAACCGCGTGGTCGCTTGCGGTGTGCAAAATGTAATTTCCGCCAAAGTAAATGCCAACGTGCCCAATTCTTTCAATGCCTGTTTTGTTTTTTCGGCTATCGTTGGTAAAGAACATTAAATCACCACGCCTTAAATCTTTTTTTAACACTTCTTTGCCGTTTAACGATTGAGCCCTGCTTGTTAAATCTAAAAGCACCCCGCACGACTTAAAATAAACGTATTGCACTAAAGCAGAGCAATCGAACTCGCCGTTTTTAAAGTTTGAGTTTAACTTTCCGTTGCCCCAGTGATAGCGTTCACTACCGTAAACGTAAGGATAGCCTAATAAATCGCACGCAAATAAAATTGTGTTTTCAACCTCCTCGCTCGCTAAATTAAACTCGGCCTTTTTGCTATATTTTACTGAAACGTAAGCCGTTTTTTCTTTGAATTTGGTTTTATAAAAATCGCCTACTTTTGATATGTAACTTAAAATATCGCCTTTATCTAAATACCCTAGAACGCTAGAACTAGTTGAATTTGAACTTCTAACGCATAAACTATCTACGGTTGACATTATGTAAGTCTTTGTTAAAACTTCGGGCTCAATAGGTTTTGGAATTTCGTTTTGGCTAGGCGAAGAACTGCCTTGACTGCCACTTGCTCCAGAGCCTAACCCCGCCCCACTTGACGATAAACTACTCGAACTATTATTCCCTAATGATGACGAAGGAAAAGAAGTTGAACTAGAACTTGAACTAGAGTTTGAACTAGAAATTGAACTAGAGTTCGAACTAGAATTTAAACCACCCATTAAATTGGAATTTTCACTTAAAATTTTATTGGAGCAACCAACAAAGGTTAGTAGCAACAATAAACACAAACTAAACGATAATAACTTTTTCATAAGTTAATTTTAATCGTAAAAAACCTTTTCGTCAATAGGGAGTTTTTGGCAATTTTATTAAATTAGTGTGGCTATAGGTCGATAAACTAAGTTTTTTGCAAAAATTAAAGCACGCTAACTGCGTGCTTTTAAACTAATATTAAGTTGTTTGCATTCCGTTTGGAAGATGAATCCAAGAACTTGGGTCAATAGTAATTCTCGTTCCGCCTTGTTGCGCGTCATACTTCATAGTCATAGCAGAGCCAACTCTACTTAAAACGGCTTTCCACATGCCGTCAACGTAGTTTAAAGTGGTTTTATAAACAGGGTAAATGGTTTTGCCAATTTGTTGTTTTTCCGTGAGAGCGCTTTCGAAAGTATAAACGTCGCAAGCAATAATTTCGCCGTTTTCATCAAGTGTGTGGTGAATCATAAAATCAAGAAGTGCTATTTCAGGCGTGTTGAATATGTTTTTTAAATTTCCACCGGGAACGGGCGCAACGCTTGCAGTATTATCCTTATTATCGTCAATTCTATCACTAATATATTTTGACAAGGATGAAGACGGCGTATTTAAACCTTGATCTGATAACGTTATTCTTTCAATAAGAGCAATGTGGTTTTCACCAACCTTATCGCTCTCGGGAAGTTCTTCAGCGCCTTCCCAATAAAATTCGTTTGCCGTTAGCAACAAATTAGTTTGAACACCTTGAGGCGTAGGATCAGAAACGTAATACCAAGTGGCAAACACGCCGGATACGGTTAGAAGCGTAATGCACAGCGTTATTATCATAACTAGTCTTGAAAGGCTTTTAATTCTCATTTTTTGCCCTCCAAAACAGCCAAACAATTATTATCGCAAACAACGTCGATATAAGTTAGCGCCTTTTCTAACGCACGGTCAGACGAAACTTTTACGCACTTTGGATAAATCTTATATTTTTCAGTATCTGAAACGATATAATTCGTGCTAGATAAATTATTTTTTATTGCAAAATAAACTTCGAGTTTTCTTCGCTTTATGGCAAACTTTGCAATAGGAACACCGCCCGCTTTATAAGTTTCAGTTCCAAGCCAATCGATAGCCTTAATCGCTCTAATTTTAGAGAGCTTGCCCACCATTTTGTAGTAATAATCTTTATCGCGCTTGCTAAGTTTAGTGAAACGAACGCTGAAAGGAACGACATTCCTTGTTCTAGCGCTTGTTCTAGCGCTTGAAATTGCTAAACTGCCCTCAACAGCACTAGAAGTTTCTGCCTTTTGAAGAATAATAGCAAGGCGAGCATCACTTGCCTTTTTGATAATCTTTTCGATTAAAGGCGTGAAGATAGTTGATGCTACTAATAATAAAATACAAAGCCAACCCGCAGGCGATTGAAAAAAGCCAACGAAACTTCCAATAAAAGGCACTTTTTCATCGCGATATATCCCTCGAATTTGTTCGTATTTTACAGGGAAACGGTCAGGGTTATGAACAGCGTCGCCTTGGCAGAGGAAATATCTTTCGTTCGGGTGATTTACGTTCGGTTCTTCAATGTTTACTATTCTGTGAATAACTAAAACATCGTCAACTTCATAAACTACGATATCATAAAGTTTTAAATCGAACTGGTCAGGCGCTTTATAGACTAAAATTAGGTCGTGCGTTTGGAATTGGTTGTTTAGGTCATTCTCAACGAGATATTTATTGTTCTCGTGTTTTTTCGCCATCGACGCCGATTTTACAACGAAAAATGACGGCACGTTTTCAAACTGAACTTTAGTGCTAACGTTTGCATAGATAGAAAAAGCAAAGCACGCAATAAGAACGCAACAAAAAATTAGGGTAATTAAGCAGTCTAACTTACCACCCTTTTTATCATTTGAGTTGCGCATCTTTTCATATTCAGTTTTGATAACTTCGTCTTCAATACCATTAACAATTAGTTTTAGCTTCATTTTTACGATTGTAACGACGGCTATCGTCGATAACGCCGTTAAAAGCACAAAAACTATTAAGCATAGTATGAAAACGTAAATTTCAAATTGAGACATTACCTAAATAACAAAATTATCCCGCGTGGAAGCGGGATAATTCTATCTCCATTTCTTAATCTTTTAGTTTTGTGGAGTGGTTGTTTGACCATCGCTTACAGCAACAACAATTTGACCGTTTGTAAGAACTGCATCGTAAGCATCGTAATCAGCCTTAGTATCTAAAACGAATTCTTTTAAAGTAATAATGTTAGAAAGTTCTGCAGCAGTGATAGTATAAGTGAAAACACCGTCGTCGCCCTTTTCCCAAACGATATCTTTAACTTGAGAATCGATAGTCATAATGTATTCACCATTATATTTCCATTCGTTGTTACTTAAGCTAAATTGGCAAGTAGATTCAACGCCTGAATCTTTAACTTCTACTGGTGCGTAGGTGTTTGGAGTAAACGTAATAACAAGGTCGCCAGTGATATATAAAGCAGTGGTGTGTGAAGTGCCTTCCTTAGGGTCAACTACTAAAGATAAACTACTAACATCAACAGTGTAGGTTCCGTAAGTTCCTGAGAAAGTTGCTTCGGTCATAGTGATTGCCTTAGCGCCGGTGATATCAGCAACGTCGGTTGATTCAGAGTAAACCCAAGTTGCATAAACAGCGCCCATAGTTACGATAAGTAACAAAGAAACAAAAAGGCTTAATTTTTTAATAAATTTTTGCATGTTAATCCTCCATATGCATTTATTTTATGATATGAACATTATAGTCTAATAAAACAGTGTTGTCAATATTTTTTTTAAATTTCTTTTACTAATTTTTAAAACATAAAAACCTTCCTTTTTAAAAATTTTTCGGGAAGGTTTTTGTTGTTTTTTATAAAAATCTCACAAAAAGTGTGGCTATAGGTCGATTAAACGACTTTTTAGTTATTCTTCGTTATTTTCTTCGCCACTAGGTTTTGCCGTTTCTTCATCGCCTTGTTGCTTCAAGAATTCTTCAACGGCTTGCTTTTTAATATCTTCAATTTTTTGGTTTAACTCCTTTTCTTGCTTTTCTTGTTGCAACGCTTTTGCGTTTTTAAAAATTGTAACAACTTGCATAGCAATAAGCAATAGACAAGGAACTATAATAATTAAAATAAAACTAAAGCCGTTTGATAAAAAAGCATAAAACGAAGATAGAAAATTAACTTCTTTAATAACAACCGCCACCACTCTATCGGTTGAAACGGGGTCGTCATTAAAGCCGTTAGCATCGCCCTTAGTTATAACAAAGCCATCGTTTGCGTGGTTTTCAATTAAGCGGTGGGTAATAGTCGTATTAACGCCATTAATCGTGGCATTATAAACTATAACTTCGCCCTCTTCTATCTTTTCAACGCCTTTTTCGTCAACAAGTTTAACTAAGATAACCGACCCTTTTTCAATGTTGGGGTGCATACTCTCAGTTTTAACGTTCAAAAGCGAATAGCCAAACAGCGAAGGAATTCCGCCAGCGATTATGGTTATTAAAATTTTAATAAGCACGACGCCAAAAAGCGCAAATAGCGAGATAAACACGATATCAACGATTTTTTCACGCTTACCTTTTTGTTTTACTTGGCTCATACGTTAACTTTGAAAATTTTAGGAACAAGTTTAATAAGTTCATCTATTTGGCTATCGATAACCTTGCCAAACTCGCCTTTGAGTTTTGCTCTTAAACTATTAAGATAAATAATTTCTCTCGTTATTTTTGAGCGGTTAGCGGCAAGTTGTTCGTTTCTCGTTTCTTTGATAACCATATTAACAGCCTCTTCATCAAGGCGTTTCATTTCTACTTCTAACCTATCGAGAATTTTTTGTTGCTTTTGCGCTTCACGCTCTTCAGCCTTTTCCTTCTTAATGCGGTCAAGTTCAGCCTTTTGCGCCTCGCCCTCCGCTTTTAATCTTTCACGCTCTTTTGCCTTTTCTTCTTTAGCCAAAAGTTCACGCTCTTTCTTTCTTAATCTTAAAATACGCTCTTTATATTCCGTTTCGCGCTTTCTTTGCGCTGCAAGTCGTTTATTATAAAGTTCGTTATCTTCATTAGTTAAATTTAGTTTATGTTGCGCAAGCGCTCTATCAATAGCGGCGGCAATTTCTGCCCTTTCAACTTCCTTTAATGAAGAGTCGTAAGGCGAAGGCACGGAAATTGTTTTAATTTCTTCAACGCCGATATCGCTTTTTGGAAAATCGTTAACATTAAAGTTGTTTTCTTGTTCGTATTTGGTTCTAGTGCCTTTAACCTTAAAGTCTTCACTCGTTAAGTTTTGCATAAAAAGGCTGTTTAAAAACACGATTACTCGATATTGCTTTTTCAAAGCCTCAGGCATTTCTTCGCTAATCATCTCGGCGCGAATTTCGTAGCCGTCGTCGTCGTAATCTTGCAAAAATTCCCAAAGCGACAACGCCTTTCTAAGGTCAGGGTTTTTCAAAATAGCGTTAGTTCTTTGAATTGGCGGACGAACAGCCTCGCAGTGCACCATTTCTTTTGCAAACGGCGTTGACATAAAGCCCGAAATTATTGTGTGAATTTTGGCAAGGCGTTCAATAGGCCCTAACTCTTCGCTGTTCAACTTCAACGCCTCTTCAAACGGCATTTTTAAAATGCTATCTAAGCGCATAGAAATTTTAGCCGTGCCAAGCGTTAGAGGACGGTCTATAACAAGTTCTATCTGTTCGTTCTTTTTAGCGGCTTGCTTAACGGCGTCATAACGCTTTTTTACGAACGCGGAAAGTCTTTTTAAAAGCGTGAAAATGAAGCGGTTTTCGTAAACTTCGTAACTTTCTTCCTTGGTTGAGTTTAAAAGTTTGCTTGGAATAACCATATCGCCGTCAAAGCCGTGAATATAGTTAGTGTGTTGAGCAAGATATTTAACCGCCTCTTCGCTAACAGTTTTAGCGCGAGAAGTATCAATTAAGTCCTCTTCAACAACGATAAAACGGCGAGGGTTTCGAACGATTTTATCTAAACTCTCGAGCGCGTCTTCTATAACTTCAATCCAAGTGGTATCTAGAACTTTGCGAGAATATTTTCTAAAAATTCGCCACTCGCTTAAACTTTCGTCAAAGCCCAAACACGCTTTATAAAGATCGTCGTCTTTGAACATATCAATAACTTTATTGATACGCTTAGTGTAATCAGTCATAATAAGCCTCAATTCAAAATTATAAGGTTAATAAGGTTAGCCGAAAGGTCGCAAAAACAACCGTTCGGCTAGAAAAACAAATTAGAATAACTTTTTAAGTCTTAATAAATATTCTTTACTCTCGGTCATATTTTCTTCGCCAAAATGCGTGTTGAGATAATCAATATAACCATCGATTTCATCACGAATATAACTTAAGTTGAGCGATTCGAACTTACGCAAAATCTTGTTGCAAAGAACGTAGTCTAAGCCGTCGATTTCAGTTCCGCCACAAGCAACGTAAACGGGAACGAATTCGTTGAGTTGTTTTACGATACGGTTACCAAACGCCAAGCGGAAATGCTCGATTACGTAATCGTCCATCTTATTGAACTTATCGATGTTTTCTTGAGAAACTTTATATTTTGCTTGAGCCTCTTTGAAAAGTTTTTCCATATGCTCGAAAGAAAGCCTATAGTGAACAGCCTTTTCTTCGTCTGGCTCGAAAGGAATACCTTTAGAGTTAATATTGATAGGAATTGCGCGGTCGTAAACCTTATCTGAAACGGAGAAGGTGCTATCGTCGTTGTTGATAGTTGCGATATACCACATATTCTCAGGAAGTTTCATCCTTCCTTTTTTGATAAACTTAGGGTCGCTATCCCAACCGGAGGAAGTTAGGTCAACGCACCAGTTATCGCGTGAAGGAAGTTCGTAAACAGATAAAAGTTCTGCAAAATAGTATTCGATACGAGAAATGTTCGCCTCGTCTATTACCGTTAAATAGAGGTTATCGGTATAAAGCGCTTCATACATAGCGCGCAAAATTTCCGTTTCGTTATAACGCTTAGTAAATTCGTTGAAGTAACCGAAAATTTCAGTTCTATCACGCCACGAAGGTTGAACGGGCGCAATCGTTGCAGGGTTATCAAGGAATAGTCCAACTGCATACGGAAGCGAAGTTTTACCCGTTCCCGAAATACCTTGCAAAATGATAAGACGGGTTGTTGCTAGAGCCGAAACGAAAAGCCTAATAATTCTAGGCTCGTAGTAAAGCCCGCGCTCTTTGCACGCCCAGTGGCGAATATTATCGCAAATTTCTTCTAGCGTAACGTCAGTATTGAACTCGAAAGTTGGCGCTTCTTCTCCGTTAAACTTATTATCAATTTCAATAAGTTTATAGTAACGGCTAGCCCCTAAAGTTTCGTTCTTTTTCTGTTCGCTTGCTTCTTTTGCAACGCTAGGGTCAACGCCAACGGCTGAATCTTTTTCTGTTTCAGCGATAGCATCGTCTAATGCCTTTCCTTCTAAAATACCGTCAGCACGCATACCTAAAATGCGTTCACGTGAGCGTTGAACGCGGGTAAGTTCGCTGTTCAATCTTGCAATCTCGTCAAGAAGGTCGTCATTGAGCGGTTTTCTTGTGAAATAACGGCGAATAAACTTTGAAACGTAATGCACGATAACGTAAACCAAGCCCGCAATAAGCGCCAAAAGAACCAAGATGCCAAGTATTGCGATTATCCAATCACCAACGGTAAAACTTGCTGAATATGAGCCGAAAATTCTTGCGTATTCAACAACGTTGATAATTCTAAACACACCGTCGAAAATACCACCTAGTTCACCTTCAACGGAAAAGAAGATATTTAATATACCCTTAGCGAATTCTAACAATAATTCGCCTAAAAATTGCCATACAACCATAAGTATAACCTCTTATAATTTATAATCTTTCAAAATAGAAGCAATGAGTTTTTTAGGCGTGTAAACTCCGTTGCCTTCAACAACGTCAGCCCCAAGATTGAGGAAAAAGTTCTTTTGGGCTTCGTCTTTAACGTTTCTTACCGCCATTTTGATTTTTTGAACTTTAAGATATTCTCTCATAAACTTCAAAACATCGGTATAATGCTCGTCTTTAATATCGATAAAGCGGGCGTCTAGCCTTACGTAGTCGGGATGATAGCCGATAATTAGGCTTAAGTTTTGGAATTCTACGTTATCGAAAAGAATTTTAAAGCGATAGTCTTTGCTAATTTTCTTAAGCGCCTCTTTTGCAGTTTCGCCCGCGCGAACGAGCGTTACCGAATCAAAGCACAAAATAACGTTTTCGCCAAAACTTGAAATTTGCTTCATAATCTCGTCGAGCGTCTTTTCCGATTCAAACCACTTAGCCGAAATTTGAACTAAGAACTTTATTTTCTCGTTCATAATCGATTCATCTTGAACCTTATCGAAAAGCATGTTATTAAGCGTGAAAATTCTCTTCGTTTGCTCTGCAACAGGGAAATATTGAGGCTGAGTTAAACGCCCTGAAAATTTATCGTTAATAACTTGTTGAATTTCAATATATTCAATGGTGTTTATCTTAGAATGCCCAACTATGAAGTAATATTCGATAGGTCTGTTCGTGCCTCTAGCAACTCTTTGCTGAGATTGCTTAATTTTGGCTTCGTTATCAACGCTATCGTCTTTTTTATTTGTGGTTTTTTTAGTTGTTTCGGTTGCAACCTCTTGTGTTGCGCCCGATTTTTTAACAGGCTTTTCAGCCGTCGTTTTAGTTTTTTCAGCCATAAATTTTACCTTTTAAATCAATCTTCTATTGCAGAAAAAGTAACGTTAAACGTCATATAGCCACCCAAAATAGAATCTTTATGGTCTGGGTCGCTACCTTCATACCACACGGCAACCACGTAGCCTAAAACCTCGCTAGGCTCAAGCTCAAACACGATAGAATTTTCTAAAGAATCGTAATACCAATTCCCGTCGTCATCGCAAGATAACGACTCGCAAAGCCAGTCCTCTTGAGGGTTAGAAGGGTCTTTCACGTATTCGCCCTCAACCCTATGCAAGGTGGAAACCTTTTCCCGCTCGCCATTTTCGGTTGGTTTTGCGTAAACCTTTCTATCTTGCTCGCCTTCAGTATCGCTGATAATTAAAAACCGCGCTGAAGACAAAACGTCTTTATGGTTTGCCTCGATATTTATCTGCATTTTGTATTTGGTAGGCAACGTTTCGTTCATATTCTTAAGATAGAACTTGCTAACGATAAACTCGTCGTTACCGAAAGGCTTTGCTTTGCCTTCCTTTCCGTTAGGGGTAACTTCCATATCGATTTCGCCAAGCGCTACCTTTTCAATGTAACTAGAAATTCCGTCGTTATCGCCATAACTCATACCCTCGCCGTCTTTCGCGCTCTCCGTGCCAACGCACTTTAAAACTGAAAAGCCGTCGCCTTTAAAATTAGGGTCGAAACTTAGGGAAAGCGAGCCACCACGCTTGCCCGATACAACGATTTTATAACTATTAACGTCGCTAGCAGTATAAACCGCCGCCCAAAGAACCAAAAGGAGAATTAGCGCAACAAAAATTGCTAGCGCCATCCTAAATTTAATATGGCGGAAAATGGTTTTCTTCGTATCAATTTTATTTAGTTGTTCTTTATTAAATTCAGCCATAATTTCAAAAACTTATCACCTTTTAGGTGTTTTCGGTATCGTTTTCATCGCCACTTGGGGCATTATTCGCCTTTTTTTGCGCCTCAAGATATTCTTCAATCGCTTTTTTCTTGATTGCTTCTTCATCTAAAACGGCTTGCGCTTTCGCGCCTTCTAACTTCATTGCAATAACGGCTTTAACAACGCCGTAAACGTTATATGCAAAAAGCAAAATGAGCGGAATTATAATCGTTAAGAAGAAGTTTAAAGGTTGCATAAACCACGTTATAACCGCGCCAACGCCACCTATATGCCACGAATAAACCCTAACGACCTCATTATGAAAAAGATAAATTGAATCGTCAATATCGGCATAGGTTACGCTTGAATCGGTTAAAACCGAACAATCGTCCATATCGCTATACGTTATTGTATATTTATCGCCTCGCGTAACGTAAGAGTGAATGGTAAAGCCACTTGATGAATACTTTTCGTAAAAATCTTGAGCCGTTTCCATTTCGCCCTTTTTGTAGTAAGCAACTTGGAATTTGCCGTTTTGGTCGGCGTAGCGATAACCGACGATTCTATGCGTGTTCAAATACGAAGGGCTAGCGTTTACCAAAAAAGTAACGATAGTTCCCAAATCGTAAGTTTCGCTAGAGGGGTCTTTCGTAACGACAAGGGCGCCCGTTTTAATGGTTGGGCTCATTGAGTCGGTTTGAACGGGCAGGAATTTAGAAGTGCCTTTTTTACTAACTTCCCCCGGTTGCAAAATTACGATAACCGATAAAATTACGCATAGCAAAATAACCACGCACTCAATAATGAACAGCGTATTTTTCAACTTTGTTTTTTGATTTGGTTGATTATTTTGTTTTACGTTTTCCATAAGTTAGTCTAAGTAAAAGAGTAGTTAAAATTAATTGTTAAGCAGCCGTAGTATCAGTAAACGTGAATTTTACGCTAAAGTTTATGCCACCATCTGCGTTAGACATAGTTTTTCCGTTAAACCAAATATAATATTTTAACGTTACGCCTGTTGCGTTCATAGCAATATCAGCGCTTCCAGTCTGAGCATTTATTCCTGTAGCAGTATCACTATAATTTTCACCTGATTTAGTTGCTGTATTATAAGAAGTCCAAGCCAATTTACCATTGCTTTCATTTGTTATAATACAAGCAAAGTCGCCATCAGATTTATTGCTAGTATAACTAGTAACGATATCAATGTCTACCTTAAAATTAATAACGTTCATTGAGTCGTCTTCAACTTCAATTATTCCAGTTTCAACAAAGCCGTCAAAACCACTTATTGGCTTTAACACAACGCTATTAGGGTCTGTATTGTGAACCCAATCTGACGCAGTCGAAATATTGCCATCTACAACAGGCGCAGCAGGTTCAAACAAACCACTAACAGTATAATACGCTTGAGAACCGTTACTATTCGTAACTACGTCGCCCGGGGTATCAGGGGTTACGCTAACACGAAGGTTACCGCTAGTTGATTGAGCAGTAATCGTGTTTGCAGTGATTGTTGCAGTGTCGTTGCTGGTATACCAAGCAAAAGTTGCAGTGGACATTGAAATGACTAAAACTAAAGTCATAACAACAGATAAAATAAGTGATTTTTTCATGTTTTTCCTCCACACATGATTTTTCATTTTATTTTTTATTTTTTATTTTTCCGCACATAAAGCGGTTTTTTTCTCGTTATAGACCGCTATTTCCAAAATAGAAATCTACTAAGCCTTGTTTACCTTGGTCGTTGATGGTTTCCGTGTTTTTCATGCTTTCACCGTCAAACCAAATAACGAAATAAAGAGTAGTTGGTTCGCCTGCGGTTACGTTTACACTTCCATTGCTCTTTTTTGAAATTGTTGAATAATTTGTAGACCTCTCCGTAACGGGCGTTCCAATGGCGCATCTAACGTATTTGTAACTCGAGTTAGAAGCAACTACTGCGCCATCATAAAACAAAACGCATTTAATTTTTGTATTACTAGAAGTAAAAACACCTTGCGTATTTTTCATTTTTGCATCGACTGTTACGGGAACGTTAATCGAACCGCTTTCTTCATTATTATTATATTTAACGACTATTGAGCCGAAAATTATCTCGCTATTAGAATATGAAAATTGAATAGTAGTTCCTGAAAGAAAACCTGTAACCCAAGTTTCTTGAAGTTTATAGTTTTCAAAGGTTAGCTGTTTGGTTGGCGCTGTTGGAAAATAACCGTCCGCCTTATTAAAGTTTATAATTCCAGTGCCCGCCCCACTATAAACGTCAGGCACGTTGTTTTCATCTAAGCGAATTTCCGTCGTTATATTAATTTGTGGCGCTACGCTTGCAGTAATTCCCATTGCGTTAGCGCTTGATTGTTCGGTATTAACAAACCAAGCGAACGTTGCCGTTATTACGCAAATGATCATTAAAACTAACGTCGCTATAGATATTAGAAATGATTTTTTCATAATTTATCTCAAAACTTTCAAATCTTAATTTTTTGTTTCTGCATAACTAACTTCTAGGCTATAGTAAATAAAAGGTTTACAACTTGTTGTGAATCTTTAACGGCTTGCGAGCCGTCAACGTCAATCCAAATGTATAAATATACGTTACCGTTAATTGCATCGAAAGTATCTTTTGCCGTTTGTGTTAAACCTTGCTTCTCATCACTTTCGCGATATTTAAAGTTAGAGCAGGCTAAAATTTTATAGCCATTAGCAACATCAACCAAAGCAAACTCAACCGCGTCGTTACATTCCGCCGTAAGTTTTATGGCTGCAACGCCTTCGCTTTGAATAGAAATTTTTGCCGAATAACAAGGTAATTGATCAATCGTTTGAAGACCTATAGGCGTGTGAACTTTCCACTCGGTAGAAGAAATCTTCGTGGCGCTCTCCGTTAGCGTTGGTCTAGCAAAAACTAAATTATCGCAAACGAATTCAGTTTGGTCGCCAGTTTCACCACCACCAATAACTATCGTTCCAACCGCCACCGAGCCTGAAACAAAGCCCTGCGCTTTAGTATTATTGAAAAGGTTAACATAATACCAACAAAGCGTAATTGAAACAAGCGAAAATACGGTAATCACTAAAGAGATTATCGTAACCACTAAATTTCGTTTTAAGTTTTGCACGCTTTGTTTATTTTTCATAACTATATTATTACTGAATTAATATTTCTTAACTACCTTCAGCCGTTCTACCTGACGCCTTCCAGTCCCATTGAGTCGTGCCACCAACGTTTGAATAATCTAAATTGCCTTGTCCTATTAACCACCCCGCTACTTCTTGCGGAGTTCTAATTTTTGCTTCAATATAACATTCTTTATTGTTTACTTTCCAATTATACGGATTGTTAAAAGTTGCGGAAGTTAAACTCGAATTGTTTACAAAACTACTATACCCTATTCTCGTTACGCTATTTCCAAAATTAACGCTTTCAAGATTTGTGCAACCGC
The DNA here is from genome assembly GCA_045534575.1 of Christensenellaceae bacterium. Classification (GTDB taxonomy): domain Bacteria; phylum Bacillota; class Clostridia; order Christensenellales; family Borkfalkiaceae; genus UBA4636. The sequence continues at coordinate 29,455 of JAZSJZ010000005.1, read as the reverse complement.
TAAACGAATATTCTTTTACTTCGGTAACCGTATCAGGAATATAAACGTATTTTAAGCACGTTTTGTCTTTGAACGCATTATTGTAAACTATTTTCGTTTCTACAAGTGTGCTATCCTTATAATAAGCAGGTGGAATTCTTAAATGCTCAACGTCCTTAAAAAGATTTTTAACTTGACCGTTCGTTGTTATGTTTAAATCGGAAACACCATCTCCACTAGAAGTTGTTGTTGCAGACGCATAAAAGTCACTTACTTTCCCCAATGTTATTTTAACATCAACTGCGCCACATTCAGCTAGAGCAGGAGCAAAACCATCAAGCCAAATAACTGCGGTTATATTATAAGTTTTTCCTGACACTCCTTCAAAATAACCGTCTTGAGTTATAACGGCTGGTTTTATTTCTGAACCGGTGTAATAAGAGAAAGCGTTATTATCTAAGAGCGTTTTGGCTGTTGAACCATTTGGATTGCTATAAATAACGTAATTAGTTGCTTGTTGGGTAGCAATATCAGCAGAAGAAGAATCGTTTTTCGGCGTAATTTCAATTTCCGTGCAATAAACGTTATTTTCAGAGCAATTAAAGATTCCAGTTAACGTAATTGCATTAGGCGTTGCGCCTGACGGTTTTTGAGTAGAATAACTATTAACCCATTTGCTTGCCGTTAATTCAAATTTATCTAACTTCGATAATTGAACTTCGCCAAAAGTTTGAGATGCGTTCATACACCCTAAAAGTTTACCAGAAGTTGAAGAACCTGTGAAACTTGTAATAGAACTGCTTGCTTCAAAAGTAAAAGAACTAGTTTGCCTTTCAACAAAGGTATATTCAAGTTCTCCTTGAATAGATCCGGCTTCGTTGTACCACGCAAAAGTTGACGGTATTAAAAATACCGCCGTGGCAATTATCAATATTAAAGTGAACCTATAAATTTTTGCCATAAACCTTTGCCGTCAATAACCCGAAAAAAACGTTTTTGTGATATCAATAATAATTATATAATAATTAAATATTTTTAATGATAACACATAACGACTATTTTTTCAATAAAAAAACCGAAATTTGTCGAGTTTTTTCGCTGAAGGCGCAAAACTTAGCATAAATTCAGCGATTTTGCATGATTTTTTCCTTTAAAACCTTATGTTAAGCCAAATTTTTGCATGAAAAAATCGCCACAAGTTGTGTGGCGATTTTAAATTACGTTAAATTGTTTAATCTTTAATAGTAAAGCCCTGCTTTTTGAAGCCAATTTCCAGCCCAGTCGTAACCGGTAGCCCTCTCTGGAGCAGCGGCATAAAATTTCGCAATATCGGTATAAACGTTTCCGTCACGATCACAATAATAACCTTCACCGTTAGTTAAATCGTAAAAGCGGAACCAACAATAACTTCCAGATTTTGTAGAAAAGAAAGTTGGTGCGTTTTTCTTAGAATAGGTAGTATTTTCCATAGCACGGGCTTTAAGCCAAAGCCTTGCACTTTCTGCAGCTTGAAGCGCTTGTTGATTGTTCGTTTGAGTGAGAAGAAATTTTATAACGCCAACGCTTTCACTTCCGCTAACCGACGGAAGTTCGTATGAACGAGCCATCTCTGGAGCATAAGTAGTTGGGTTGTGTTGCGCACACCACGCAGCCTTTTCGCCTTTAACCGTGATTTGCGCTTTTAAAATATAATCAACAGCCTTATCAATCATTTGTTGGCAAGTTGAACGTTCACTTTCATCAACGATATTTTTAAACGGCGTTTTGTTTTGAGCAATATCTTGCAAAAGGTTTAGAACGGCAACCATTGCACCATCATTAAAGGTTACGTAGTCATTATATTTTCCGTTATGAGGGTATATTTGAGAAAAACCACCGCTTGGATATTGAAGATTTTTCAAAAATGCTAAGCCTTTGTTGAAACTATCTTTATATTTTTGTTCTGGGTTAATATCGTAAGCCTCGGCTAAGAGCCTCATCTCGGTGTAAGTTGCGGAATTATCGATAGTTCCAACGAAACTACCTTTAACAGCCCAACAATAATCACTTGGAAAACCATTAAAAGTGGTTGTTGTATCGTAATTTTTGCCCCAACCGCCGTTATCTAGTTGCCAATCGATTACGTTGTTTGCTTTTGTTAAAAGCTCTTGCTGCTGAGCAGTGAAACTACCGATAGGTTTATTTGACGAAGAACTAGAACCTTCGCTACTTGAACTATTTGAGCCTTCACTACTTGAACTATTCGAGCCCTCAATGCTTGAACTATTCGAGCCCTCAATACTTGAGTTTGCGTTTTCGTTTTCTATGCTAGAGCTTCGCCCTTCTTCGCTACCGCTATTAGAGCCCGAATTTGCCGATAACGAGCTTATAGACGAACTTCCGCCGCTTTCACTTGAAGTTTCTGACTGTGAATTTTCGCTTGAATTTTCACACGCAACAACAGCTAGCGCCATAATTAAAACTAGCAAACAACTTAAAAGTTTTTTTAACATATTCCCTCCAAATCATAAAACTTTAAGTTATTATACCAATTTTCGATTAAATTTGTCAACTCTTTTTTCAATACTTGCATAAATAAAAACGCTATCTTTCGTAGCGTTTTTTGTTTAGAATTTCATTTTCTTTAATAAAATTGGGTAAAGCCCAAAAACTGCAAAAACCATAACTAAGTATCTTAGCATATCAAAAATAAGAGTTACTTGCACAATATCGGTAAAATATAAAAGTTTTAAAACCTCTTTAAAAAACAGAGCAATTATAATTGCAAAAACAACCCTTATCGCCTTTTTCCACCAAACAACCGAAAAATCGATTGGCGCAAATTTTTGTTCAAGTTTTATGGCAAACCAAAAACCTAAACTCATTCCGTAAACTTTAAAAAGGTCTGCAAAGTGCGGGTCGCAACTAAAAACAAAAAATATAACGAACGGCGTTAAAATGAGATTTGCTATTAAATAAAGATTGTTCTTATTTTCTACCTTATCGTAAATAATATTCCCAACCGTTGCAAAGAAAAAGCCAAGCGTTAAGCCAACGATAACGTCGCTAGGATAGTGCGCACCAAGATACACTCTAGATAGCGCAACCAAAAGCGATAAAATAATCGACAAAATTATTAAAAATTTCTTCTTCAACTTTTGCGCAACCGTCATTGACCAAGTTGAAAAGTTTTGCGTATGCCCGCTAGGAAAGGAATAGCCCGTTGCCGTTTCTGGGCGGACGCACGAAACCTTTCCGCTAGCAAAAGGTCTTTCAACCTTTGCAAAGTTCTTTATAACATTATTAACGCCTTGTGAAAAAACCGTTATGAAGAAAATTCTTTGAGCAAGGTCTTTATCGATAGCAAAGTAAAGAATACCTATCAAAATAACGATTAACGTTTCTTCGCCAAACATCGTTACGCCTTCAAAAAGCGCGTTTAAAAAATTTGTTCTTAACCCTTCAAAAAATTTAAGAACGTTAGTTTCAAAAGCAAACATATTCCACCTAAGTTTAGTTTATGCAACTTATTAAAAACCGCTCATTTTTACTAAAAAATGGCTGATAACGGGCTTATAGCCCAACTTTTTTAAGAAATAATTTATAAAAACTAAATGCACCACAAAAAGTTTTTACCTTTTTAGGTGCATTTTAAATTTCTAAACTGATGCTAGTGTTCCAATAAAGAACGGAACGTTATTTTCACAATCTATTAGCATATAAACGAAAGGTCTAGTTAAATAAACTTGCTTAATTATTTTTTCGTTAGGATCTTGCACCGCTCCATTCTTGTTCATTTCAACAACCGTAACAGCGCCTGCTTTAGTTCCCTTTTCGCTCATTTCGATTTTGGTTTTGTGAATAACGTTGTTAATATAAATATTAGCGTATTCGTAATTTCCCAATTTAGAAAAATCTGCTTCTAGTGGCTTAAAGGCGTTCTGCATACCCATACTACGTAAAACTTTATTTAGCGATGCGCTATATTCAGTTTTAAATTTTGGAATTGAAGTAAGAACTATATAATTTCCTTTTTTGCCACCTAAAGTAGCGCAAAGCGTTTCGCCGTCTAATGAGTTAACGTATTCATCTAAACTTACGCCCTCGTTTGGAAGTAGCGCAACAAAGGCGTATTTATTGCCGAAATAGTTTTTAATAAAGCCCGTTGCGTTTTGGTCCTCTAAATATCTATATTCGGTAGAAAACATAAAATCACAAGTTTGTTCTTCGCCGTTTTCCTTGTGGAAGGTATCTTTTCTAACTTCGTCTTTCAAATAGTATTCTGGCCATTCAGCATCAAACAAAACGGTATTGATAAGATACATTACAGCATCTCTGTCTATTTCGTCTATCACCTTAGGAATAAGCCCGTCGGTATTATTTTTCACCCAGTTATTGATATCTTTTAGCGTTTGATTGTTAAACGGCGTTTTGTAGCAATTAGCGCCGTAGTAATCTGCGTTGGTTTGCAAGAAATTTTTCTCGACGGTAAACTTATCGTCATCGATAAACCAAATTGAATTTGCAAGGCTTAGTTTATATTTTTCAGCGTTTGGCAAATTTTTGCAATAGGAATAAAGATAAGAATTAAGGTCGTTAGCGTTAAAGCCAAGCGTCGCTTCCATTTGCGAAAGCGTTTCACCACTAGCGCCGTTCATCGTCATACCAAGCGCCGAAAGAACGGATAGCGGAGAGAGTAAAACGTTTTTCCCATCTTCGTTGCAATTTTTTAAAAGCCTAACTGCAAAATCAGTTGCTTTTTGGTTCCCCTCTTGCAAATCTTGCAATGTTTCAACTTCGTTTGGCAAAATGCCTTCCATTAAGTCTTGCGCCTGAACAGTTTTTGTGCATGCAGATAAACTAAAAACCGCCACAACCACTAAACAAACTAGTAAACTTACGAGTTTTAACTTCTTCATAACTTACCCCCCTTTATTTAAAAAACTTTTTAAAAGTTGCCGATAATGAAGTTATAGGCGCACTTTTAAAAAACAATCACAAAATATTTCTTATTACTCACTTAGAAATTGAGTATCAACATAGCACTCAAAGTTGTTAATTAGTTCAACCTTATCTGTAACAATAAAAATATTCCAAGCACACATATCGCAAGTGCCAATTAGCGGGATAGTTTTTTTAACGTAAATTTCTACGCAACCTTCATTTACGCTTAACTTCTCAATGTTTATTTGAATAGAACCTGAATTTTCGTAAAAGTGCAAAAGTAATATCGTTTTGTTGTTTAAATCACTTTCAACAATATCGTTTAAAAACAAATATTCTTGTGAGTCAGTTTCGTAGATTTCTTTAAGTTCACAAAGTTCAGCATAGGAGTTAATAACACTCTTATCAAATATGCCTTTTCCGTTAGAACGATCTCTAAACTTAAAAACTTGAAACTCAACTAAAAATTGTTCGTCAAAACTATTCTTGCAAGACGACGAGCTTGCATTATCCCTGCCACCGTGCAATGAACCGTAAACATTTTGGCACGAAGATAATAAAAATATTGTTAGCATTGCTAAAATGGCAATAATAAACCTTTTTTCCTTCATATCTTCCTAACCAGCTTTAAATTTTAAGTGTTTTCAATTAATAAGACGAACAATTAGTCTGTTTTGTTTCAAGTTTTTTAAAATTTTTTAATTTTGAATAAAATTTTATTGATTGTTTTTGTTTTGTTCTTCCCAAAGCCTATTATATTCAGCAAAAACCGCTTCGATAATATCATCGTCAAGTTCAATTTCAAACCTATCTTCGCCATCCTCGCCACGAGTTACTTTGAAAACTAAAGCCTCATCGCTACTCATACCTTCAAGAAGTTCAACGGGTTGCAAAATAGCGTAAAAATTGCCGTCGTGCGCAATGCCTGCAATTTCAACGAAGTCGATATCTTCGCCGGTTGCCGAGCGCAAGGTTACGATATCGTCATTAGCTAAATCTTCAATATTGTTGTTGTTCTTTTCGTCAATCATTTTAGTTCTCCTAAAAGTTTTTTCTTATTATACCACTAAATTAAGCAAAAATCAACAGCAGAAAAACGTTATTTTTATCAAATTTTCGGCTTTACTTGACTAAAACGTAAAACTTTGCTATAATATTTTTATTAAACCAAAAAGCAAACAAAAAGGAGAAATTTTATGAGAATAAATTTCAACGGCGGTTATTATGACGGCGCTCTAAATTCTAGCAACTTCCCTCACGGCTACGGCGTATATTCTTCGCCTAGCGGTGATAAGTATGAAGGTTATTGGCAAAACGGCAAGCAACACGGCAAAGGCAAAATGACCTATCGCGCAGGCGGTTATTATGACGGCGATTGGCAAAACGGCATGAAACAAGGAAAGGGCACCTTCCTCTCTCCCGACGGCGATAGATATAGCGGTGATTTTTATAACGGTTATATGCACGGCAGAGGCGTTCTAACCTTCTATGACGGCGCGAAATACGACGGCAGTTTTTCTTACGGACAAATGAGCGGTCAAGGTGCGTTTTACGATAGATATGGGCATCTCGTTTTCCGTGGCACGTTTAGAAACGGTGAGCCTGTAGGTTAAAACTTGCTTTTTTGAACTTTGTTTTAAGACAAAATATTAACAAAACAGCCTTTTATAGGGCTGTTTTTTGCTTTTTTCTTTCTAATTTGTTTTTTACCATTTTCAAATAATAAAACGCAAAAACGTAGAATTTTAATCTAAATATTTTATTGCTTGACTATATTTTTTGGTTATGCTAAAATGTTTTGGTTAAATTTTTAACTAAGGAATTGTTATGGACAGACAAAAATTAGGCTCTAGGCTTGGTTTTATTCTTCTTAGCGCAGGTTGCGCCATAGGCGTTGGGAACGTTTGGAAGTTTCCTTATATGGTCGGTCAAAACGGGGGTGGACTTTTCGTTTTGATTTACCTTATTTTCCTCGTGATGATAGGTATTCCCGTTCTAACTATGGAATTTGCGTTAGGAAGGGCTAGCCAAAAAAGCCCCGTAAAACTTTATCAAACGCTAAAGTCACCAAAAACTAGGTGGCGCTGGCACGGGTTTGTTGCACTTTTTGCAAATATTTTGCTTTTGTGTTTTTACTCATCGGTTACGGGCTGGCTTTTGCAGTATTTATTTAAAATGGCAACGGGCGAGTTTAACGGCTTAAGCTCTTTACAAATTTCTTCAGCGTTCGGGCAAATGATAGGCTCTCCCGCCCCTCAAATTTTAGTAGTTTTAATCGTTATGGCACTTTGCACGCTGGTGTGTTCTTTCGGCGTTCAAAACAGCCTAGAGAAAATAAGCAAGTTTATGATGCTAACCCTTCTTATTATTATGATAGTTTTAGCAATTAACGGCTTTACTATGTCAAACTCAGCGGAAGGGCTTAAGTTTTATCTTGTTCCTAATTTTGAATCGTTAGAGAGCGTTGGCATTTTTAAAATCATAACGGGTGCTATGAGTCAAGCGTTCTTTACGCTAAGCCTTGGCATTGGCTCGATGGCAATTTTTGGCAGTTATATAAATAAAGATAGGTCGCTTCTTGGCGAGAGCGTTAACATTGCGCTTTTAGATACGGGAGTGGCTGTAATGTCCGGACTTATTATTTTCCCAGCGTGCTTTACCTATAATAATGGTCAAGTTGCAAGCGGACCGCCTCTTATTTTTGAAACGCTTCCGCAAATTTTTGCAAATATGCCACTAGGGAATTTTTGGGGCACACTCTTTTTCATCTTCCTATCTTTTGCGGCTTTTTCTACCATGTTTGCCGTGTTTGAAAACGTGGTTGCGTGCATTGAAGATTTATGCAAACTTAAACGCTGGCAAATAAGCCTAATTTGTGGCGTTGGAATTTTCGTTTTATCTATTCCGTGCGTTTTAGGCTTTAACGTTTTATCGGGCTTTACGCCTTTCGGGCAAGGCTCAACTGTTATGGATTTAGAAGATTTTATTCTAAGCAACGTAATTTTACCTCTAGGCTCGCTAACCTTCGTTCTTTTCTGCACTTCTAAGCGTGGCTGGGGCTGGGATAATTTCATTACGGAAGCAAACCAAGGCAAGGGCATGAAGGTTAAGTCGTGGATGAGAGTTTATTTTAAATACGTTTTGCCTGTTATTATACTTCTACTTTTAATAATTTCAATCGCAACCTTTAATTACGCTTAAAAACTTGATAAAAAACAACTAAAAAACAAACAAAAGACCGCCTATAAGTTCATTATCGGGCGGTTTTTGATTTTTTAACGATTTAGTTTTATGCAAAAAAATACCGATAGAAAACGAATTTTCTATCGGTGTTTTATTTTATTCTTGTTTGTTTTCTTCGTCTTTCTTTTCGGTAAATTTAGAGATTGCGAAGTTAAAAAGATAAATGCAACAAATGATAATTGCGGTAACTATAAATATGCCGAGCATACCAACTAGCATATATTTAAAAGAACCTAAAAAAGCATCCCAGTTCATAATTTACCTCCTTACGCAAAGAAGTTCAAAATCATACCGCCAGCGATAATCGATGCGATTTGACCTGAAACGTTTACGCCTACTGCGTGCATTAAAAGATAGTTTTGAGGGTCTTCTTTTAAACCCATTTTGTGAATTACTCTAGCAGACATTGGGAACGCTGAAATACCAGCCGCGCCAATCATTGGGTTTATCTTTTTCTTTGAGAAAAGGTTTAAGAACTTCGCAAACATTACGCCACCTGCCGTATCGAATACGAACGCTAATAGGCCTAACGCTAAGATAAGAAGCGTTTCCCAGTTTAAGAACGCGTCATAAGTCATTTGGCTAGCAACCGTTATACCTAAAAGCAAGGTGATAAGATTTGCCAAGGTTTTTTGAGCCGTTTCGGAAAGCGAATCTAAAACCGCGCATTCTCTAATTAAGTTACCAAACATCAAGAAGCCTATGAGCGCAACAGATTTTGGCGAGATGATACCCGTGATAATAGTAACGACGATTGGGAACAAAATTTTAGTAAGTTTAGAAACTTTTTTGCCAGTGTAATTCATCCTAATTAAGCGTTCTTTCTTAGTCGTTAAAGCCTTGATAATAGGCGGTTGAACGATTGGAACTAAAGCCATATAGGAATAAGCGGCAACGATGATTGCAGGAAGATATTTTGAGCCGAAAACCGTTGCAACGTAGATAGAAGTAGGACCGTCTGCCGCGCCGATAATAGCGATTGAAGCAGCGTCTTTAATAGGGAAGAACAACGACGCTAAGGTGAGCGTCATAAAAATACCAAACTGAGCCGCCGCGCCAAATAGCATAAGTTTTGGATTGGTTAAAAGCGGTTCAAAGTCAATCATAGCGCCAATACCAATGAAAAGAAGAAGCGGGAATAACTCGTTTGATACGCCCGCATCGAATAAAATCGAGAGCGGACCGTGTTCTAAGCCTTGGGTTATTGCGCCAGAGAGTGGCAAGTTAACCAAAATTGCGCCAAAGCCCATAGGCAATAGTAGCGCTGGCTCCATATCTTTCTTGATAGCCAAGAAAATTAGAATTGCGCCGATTATCCACATACCAATCATTCTAATATCGAAGTTGGCAAAGTTACCGAAAATCGGCTCGATAAAATCTTTCATTACGTCAAACGCAAGCAGATTAAGAACGTCCATAATTCTCCTTAAGATTTAATTTTATTTTTCATAATTATATATCATTTATTTTATTTTTTCAATTTAAATTGGGCTTTTTTACCGAATAAATGAAAAATTATATTAAGGTTATACAATAAATAGACAAAGTGCGGTTAAAACAATTAAAAAGAAGAAGTTAAAAGCCGAAAATTTTAAAAGATAACTTACCGCCTTTCCCTTGTTGTGCGAAAGATATTCTCTAAACGTTATAAGGCTTGCTAAAGATGAAATTATCGTGCCAACTCCGCCCACGTTTACGCCAAGAAGAAGTGCTTGATAGTTAGTTGTAAACTGCGATAATAATATGGCTGACGGCACGTTGCTTATAACTTGGCAAGACATTATGCTAAAAATTAGCGTGTTTTTTTGCAAAAGATATGTAAAAACTTCTCTAACCGCCTCAATTCTTGACGTGTTTCCCGCAAAAATGAAGAAGAACAGGAAAGTTAGAAGTAGTGGATAGTCAACCTTTTTTAACGCCGACCTATCAACGAAAAGTAACACTGCAAAAATCACCGCTAAACCTATAAGATAATGAACGAGCCTAAAAACTATAATAATTGATAGAGCAAATAGAGCAATATAAAGCGCAGTGCGTTTTGGCTCGAGTTTTATCTTCTCGTCGAAAAACTCAAGTTCTTCCTTTTTTACAAAAATAAAACAGCAGAGCGTTAAAAGCGCAATCGATACGGCAAACGGGATTGCCATAATTTTAATAAACTCTAGAGTTGGAATATTGAATTTCGAATATAGATATAAGTTTTGAGGGTTTCCAAACGGCGTTAGCATGCCACCAAGGTTTGCCGAAACGTTTTGCATAATAAAAGTAAACGCCATATATTTTTGCTTGTTTGTTGAACTTAGAACAACAAAGCCAAGCGGAAGAAAAGTTAAAAGCGCCATATCGTTAGCAATAAGCATTGAGCCAATAAACGTAACGTAGGTTAATGCAAGAATACACGCTCTTGAATTTTTGAAAATCGCTACCGTTTTTTGCGCTAAAAGATAGAAAAATCTAACGTTTTTTAGAGCACAAACTACGGCTAGCGTGCAAAATAAACAAGTTAGCGTTTTGAAATCGAAATAGTTTATATATTCGCTATCTATCGGCACGAAAAAACTAGAAATTAACGCAAGGCAAAACGCAATTTCCATAACCACGTTCTTTTTCAAAAATTCTATAATTTTTGTTTTTTGAAGCGCGTTAAAATTATTATGCACTCTATGGTGCACTTTTGCGTGCGCGTGCGATCTCACAACTTTTACCTCCTTTTTGCTTTAATCATTTTTCTCCAACAAAAAAACGCTCAAATTAAGCGTTTTTTGGTTAATTCTTTAGTAAAAATTTTATTAAATTTATTCAAAAAGCCAGCCTATAAGCCCGTTAACGCAACTTTTTAGTCTTCGTAGCCGTTAGGGTTTTTAAGTTGGAAGTTAAGCGCGTCTTTACACATTTGTTCAATTCCAAGTTTTGTTTCAAAACCTAAAAGTTCTTTCGCTTTTCTTGTATCAGCATAACATTGAGCAATGTCCCCATCTCTTCTTGGTGCAATTTTATATGGAATTTTCTTGCCCCACGCCTTTTCAAAAGAATGGAGAATTTCTAAAACGCTATACCCCCTTCCCGTTCCTAGATTTACGGCTAACAAGCCTTTTCCACTTAGATTATCGATCGCAGCCACGTGCCCTCTAGCAAGGTCAACAACGTGAATATAATCTCTAACGCCTGTGCCGTCTGGAGTGTTATAATCATCGCCAAAAACGTTAAGGTGAGGAAGTTTTCCAACTATAACTTTTGTAATATACGGCGCAAGATTGTTAGGAATTCCGTTAGGGTCTTCACCAATAAGCCCAGATGGGTGCGCACCGATTGGGTTAAAATATCTTAAAATAGCAATATCCCACGAGTTATCACTCTTATAAAGGTCCTTTAAAATATATTCTATAACTAATTTAGTATAGCCATAAGGATTAGTTGCAGAAAGTGGCATATCTTCAACGTAAGGAATAGGGTTTTTATCGCCGTAAACGGTAGCGGAAGAAGAGAAAACAAGTTTTTTGCAGTTATACTCTCTCATAACCGTAGCTAGAATTAACATACCTGTTACGTTATTGTGGTAATATTCAAGTGGCATTTTTACCGATTCACCAACAGCCTTAAAGCCAGCAAAGTTGATAACGGCATAAATATCGTTTTCTTCAAAAACTTTAGAAAGCCCTTCTTTATCTAAAATGCTAACCTTATAAAACTTAATCTTTTTGCCCGTGATTTTTTCGACGCGCTCAATGGCTTCATATTTACTGTTTGATAAATCGTCAACGACGATAGCGTTATAGCCAGCGCTCATAAGTTCAATAATCGTGTGAGAACCAATATAGCCAGCGCCACCAGTTACTAAAATGTTTTTCATAATGCCCTCCTTTCGCCTTAAGTTACAAGTTAAATTAAAGATTTTCAGCAATTATTTTCTTTATGGTTTCAAAATTTTCTTGGAATTTTTTAGCAAGCGCGATTTGGCACTTTGCTCTAATTAAATTATGTTTAGTCTTAGTTACCTTGAAATATGTATCTCCGTCAAGATAGTCTTTCAAAAACCTTGAAGCAAGTTCTAAAGTTATAACGATAATTCCAACTGACAGCGATTCAACCTCGTTTTGAGTTATGCTCTTTCCAACCTTGGAAACAAAACCTTTAGTGAAGGCTTTTAGTTTATTTAAATCGATATTCACTAAATCAAGATTTTCTTCGTCCTCAGCGCAGGTTGAAGCAATAGAGCGGATTGCGTCGCCATAGTCGTAGCAAACAAGACCGGGCATAACGGTATCAAGATCGATAACGGCGAGCGCTTCGCCCGTTTTTTCATCAAATAAAACGTTGTTGCACTTGGTGTCGTTATGCGTTACGCGAAGTGGCAAAAGCCCGTTTTCAAGGTCAACGCAAAGGCTAGAAGCAAACTCCTTTTGCCCTAAAAGATATTTAATTTCAGCCTCGCACTCGCTAGCTCTTTCAGCGACATCGAGCTTAACGCTATCTTCAAAGTCAACAAACCTCTTCTTGGTGTTGTGGAAGTTTGGAATTGACTCATAAAGCGTTGAAGCATCGAAATCAGCAAGAAGTTTTTGGAATTGACCAAAAGCCTTTCCCGCTTCTTCGATAACGAATAGGTCGGTTGTTAAATCGTAAGTTGTTGAGTTAGAAATAAACTTATAGCAACGCCAATATTCGCCCGTTTCGTCAACGTAATAAGAAACGTTATCTTTAGTAGAAAGATAGTGAAGAACAGACCTTTCGCTCTCTTCATTGCGGTTTTCAAGTTTTTTGATAATGTGATTTGATATTCCAATAATGTTTTCCATAACCTGTTCGGGTTTTTTGAAAACGTTCTTGTTTATCTTTTGCACTACGTATTGCTCGTTCTTTCCGTTTTTTGAAAAGGTAACTTTATAGGTTGCGTTTATGTTGCCAGCCGTTAAAATTTTAGCTTTAACAAACTCGCCTTCGATTTTAAATTGTTTGCAAACGTTTACTATTTCCATAATTTCTCTAAAATTTAATTTTTGTTCATCCAAAATATTATGCTCCAAGTGAAGGTGCGTTTTTCGTGTTTTTCTTGTTGTTTTAAGATTTATCTTAAACCATCAAAAAAGCTAAAAACGCTCATAATATTTTACTCTTTCATTTTGTAGTATTGTTCCAAGTTACCAATATCAATTCTGCCTGCTGGCATAAGATACGCATAAACCTTGTTGCGAGTTGAAAACCACTCGATAAACCCACCCGGCGCGTCAACTTTGCAACCCAAATCAATGCCCGCTTTAATCTCTTTTAACGCGTCTTTTTTGAAAATATAAAACGGTGGGATCGCCCAATTTGACTTTGGGTTTTGAGGCTTTTCTTCCATTTCAACGATTAAATCGTTTTCATCAATTACAGCAACGCCCGTTCTTTTAAGTTTAGTTTCGTCGCTTTCAAAATAACGCATAACCGCACTATCGCCTTTTTCTTTAAAAAACTCTACAAAGCCTTTTAGCGAAAACTCCAACAAATTATCGCCTGCAAGAACTAAAATATCGTCTTCAATTTTAGCGTTTTCAATCGCAAACTGAATATCTTTAACTGCACCAAGCCTTGTTTCGTTAGTGGTTGTTCCGTCATCTAAAACGATAATTTCTTCGCTTCTCGTTTTTTGCCACTTATTAAAATGGTCGATAAATTTATGATTAGAAACGATAATAAACCTGTCTATAAGCCCGTTATCACTCAAATCGTCAATAAGATAATCAATTAAAGGTTTTCCCTTAATCTCTAAAAGAGGTTTAGGAAAATTTTCAGTTAAAGGATACATTCTAGTTGCGTATCCCGCGCAAAGCAAAACACAATCCATTTCTATTCTCCAATGCCATCGCTAGAGGTGCAAGCAAAAATTTCGTAACAACCTTCTTTATCTGGGTGAAGCGCTAAATACTTTTCGCTAATGTTTGCAATAATATCATTTCTCTTTTTTGGGTCAATAACCGCAAGACAGCAACCGTTAAACCCGCCACCCATAAACCTTCCGCCGTAAACGCCGTCAGTTTCGTTCATAATTTTGTTAAGGTCTTTTAACAAAACCGAGCCCGCCTCGTAAAGATTAATAGACGACTCGCCCGACTCTCTTATAAGCTGACCAAAACGCTTCATATCACCTTCTTGCCAAGCCTTAACGCCTTGCATAACTCTCTCGTTTTCAGTAAAGAAATGCATTGCACGCTTATACCAGTTTTGAGGAATTTTATCTTTGCAAGACTCAACTTCCTCTTTAGAAATATCTCTAAGATAGGTCGTTGCGTATTTGCCATATTCCTTGCCTAAAAGCGCTAAGGTTAGGTAAGCGCTAGATTTGCACTCGTCAACTCGCACGTTGTAGGCGCTGTCTTCTAACTTTCTAGCTTGTCCTGAATAGACGATTAAAAACTCGTAAGGCGTGTGGTTAATATTTTCCGGAATAAGCCTATAACTCATATCTTTCGTGTCTAAGAAAAGATAGTGATTTTTCTTGCACAAAACCTCGCAAGATTGGTCAAGTTTACCAATTTTTAGCCCAACGAATTCCGTTTCGGCTCTATAGGCAAAGTCGATATATTGCTCGTTAGAAAGTTTAATATCGTTAACAATGCAAAGCGCCTTTAAAAAAGCAAGCGTAACCGCTGCGCTAGATGATAGCCCCCCGATAGGAAGTTCGCCTTTGAAATTGCCTTGAACGCCGTGTTTTAACTTAAAACTATCGCGAAGAAGTTTGGTTGCTCCACGCATATAGTTACCCCAGTCTTTTTTCTTATCTAAAAAACCATCAACGTCGAAAGAAACTATTCCGTCAAAGTCGTTTGACGTAAGTAGCACCCTTCCGTCTTGCATAGGCTCGAAATTAAAGGTAATTCCCTTATCGATTGCAAAGCCTGAAACAAAACCTTGTTGATGGTCAACATGTGCGCCCAAAGGGCATATTCTATATGGACAAAACGTTTGCATAAACTCAATTCCTTCTAAATTTAATAAAGACGTATTATAAAATAATACGTGCTCATACGCTTTCATTTTATCACCATTGAACAAATTTTGCAAACGATTTTAACAACTTTTAAAGTTTGGAACAATTTCTCAAGATAAATTTAGCCGTCAACTTTATTCGTTAACGGCTTTATCGATATCTTTTCGAAGTTTTTTGACTATTCTCTTTTCTAGCCTAGATATGTATGATTGCGAAATACCAAGAAGCGAGGCAACCTCTTTTTGAGTGAGAGCGTCATTTCCATCAAGCCCGAAACGAAGATTAATGATTTGAATTTCTCTGCGAGATAATTTTTGAAGAGCCATCCACAAAATTTCTTTTTCGGTCTGCTTTTCAATGCCACGAGATACGATGTCGCTATCCGTGCCTAAAATATCGGAAAGTAAAAGTTCGTTGCCTTCCCAGTCAACGTTTAACGGCTCGTCAAACGAAACTTCGCTCTTTTGCTTAGATACTTTTCTTAGATACATTAAAATTTCATTTTCAATGCAACGGGAAGCAAAAGTGGCAAGTTTTATATTTTTTTCCAAGTTATATGAATTTATTGCCTTAACAAGACCAATCGTGCCGATTGATATTAAATCGTCAAGGTCAATTCCCGTGTTATCGAATTTTCTTGCAATATAGACAACGAGTCTTAAATTATGCTCGATAAGATCTGCCTTTACGCTATCATCGCCGTTAGATAATTTTTCAAGCCTTTCTTTTTCTTCTTCCGCCGTTAAAGGAATTGGTAGCGCTTCCGCCCCGCCAAGATACAAAAAATTAGTTCTAGGCTTAAATAAATTTTTTAAAAAGTTAGCGATTTTTTGCAAAAAACTTCTCATATTCACCTCAAAAAAGTATTAATAACCGACCTATTGCCTAGCTTTTATAAAATTTCAGCGCCAAGCAAGCCTTCCTCGCAAAACAAAGGTTTAAAACTGCATTTTATAATTTTAGCATCGCGCTTTATTCTTTCTCCGTTAAAATCTATCTCAATAAAATCAATCGAGTAACTTTTAAACGAACTACACCCCGTTGCCGTTGCAACCATAACGTTTCCGCTTTCTTTTAGAAAAACGTTGCTTATTAAATTGTTGAAAACTCTATCGTAAACGATAACGATAGGAAGCCCCGTTTTTTCGTCTTTTAAAAAATTACCGCTATCGAAAAATGCGTTAAATGGAAAGTTTAAACCATCAACAACGATTTTGCATTTTATAAGCGTTTTTGCAATTTTTGCGCTTTTGAAATTTTCTTTTACAAACCGCTTTGTTAAAACGATAAAAAGATAGCCTAGAAAAATGGTTAAACCAACAGGAATTATCTTTGCTTGATAATATGCCTCAAGCGAATAATTTATGCCAAAAATACTTAAAACGCCAAAGCACGCCCCGCCCAGTAAAAAGGTAGCAAGCAAAAATACGTTGAAATATAGAAGATAGGATTTTGCGCTTTTATGATTAACGGCAAAAACTGCCATAATTAGAGCAGTTAAAATTTTTATTAAGAACAAGAAAACTTTTTCAATTTTAAATAGCGGTAAAACGACGGCAACAATAGTTCCTAAAATTGCTGAAAATATAAGTTTTAACTTTTTTGTTTTCACTTTTAAAAACACCGCCGTTTCTTTAAGAAGAAGATAATCTATTAAAAGGTTATCTAAAATTGCGTATTCAATATATATTTCCATAGATAAATTTTAACTTAAAATTTAAGTTTAATTTTTTGTTTTTTTGCATAAAAAAAGGCGATTTTGTCAAAGCAAAAATCGCCAAAATTTTACAAAAAATTTGTGTTTATGAAGTTATAGCCACACTAAATGAAAGCCGATATGAAAATTTCTATGCCGATTGCAATTAAAATTACTCCGCCGAAAATCTCAGCATTTTTACCAAATTTATCGCCGAATTTTTTGCCGATGAAAAAGCCGAACAAGCAAATAATAAAGGTTTCAACAGCAATAATTAAAGCCGTAAAAAGAGCATCTTTTAGCCTATAATTTGAAATTGCAAGACCAACGCTTAACGCATCTATCGACGTTGCGAAGGATTGAATTAAAACTAATAGAAACGTTAGTTCTTTTAGTTTTGAAGCACCTTCATCCCCTTCTACGTTCTTCAAGTTATCATAAATCATCTTACCGCCTAAAAAGCCTAAAATGATAAGCGCAAACCAAGGAATAAATTTTTCAATATAGGTTATAAATGCCGAGCCGACAAAATAACCAATAGTTGGCATCATCGCTTGAAAAAGAGCAAAACTCAAACAAACGAGCGCAATATTCAATTTCTTAATTTTGGGTTGGTTTAAGCCGTTAGCCATTGAAACGGCGCAAGCGTCCATCGCTAGCCCAACACCTAATAATAGGGCTTGAATTAAAATATTAGCGTCCATAACTTTCCAAAACTTAAAATTTATAAAAGAAAAAACCGCAATAATCGACTTATAGGCGGTTTTTTATATCTTTAGAATTCAAATAAGAATAGGTATTCACTCCTTTCCACTGCTGATAAGAAAAGGTATAATCTTGGGCCAGCGTCAACGCCGATTAAAAGATTATAGAACACCTTAAAGAACGATTGTTGGCGAGCCATATTCTCTTTCTTCGTTAAATTTGGATCGTTTATGATTGAATAAATGAAAGTTTGAACTTCCTTTTCAGTTATTTTATCAACTGATGCCAAATAGTCGTGAAGACTCTTTACCGCCGACTTTTGTTCATCGTTCAAAGTAGCGTAATATTCGGTATTTTTTTCCTTCAAGAGTTTATACATTTTGCTTGGTTGATGGTCAACAATCCAATTTTTAACTCTTAAAAGCCTTTCTTCGTCTTGAGCGGTAAACTCAACATCAATTTTAGCTAAAAGTTTTCTAACAAGTTCAGCGTTAAAATCAACAACGGTAGCAACCGACGCTAAAACGCCAAAAGGAACTTTGCTTCTTGATTTTTCGCCGTTGATTAAGCAGAAATCATAAACAGCGGTGTTAAACTCGTCTGCTTCGCCTTTTTTATAAGCCTCTAAGCCTTTGTCAAATTCGCTATAGTGGCGAATAATTGTGTCGTCAAAGTTAAAGGTAAACGGCGCTTTTGGTTCGTATTTAGCAAAGAGCCATCTAATCATATCAGGCTCGTAAACCTTTAAAACGGTTGCTGGGGTTATGTTGTTTCCCGTTGACGAGTGCATATCGCCAAGACCTGCGATTGAAAGCCAGCCGTAGCCTTGGAAAAGCGGTGGGTTTACGCCTAGGATGTTTTTAGCAATGTCGCACGCAACAACGTAACTACCGCTAGAGGCAGCGTGGTCAATACCGCCCGGTTCAAAGTCAACGCCTTCAACGCCCCAACGCATAGGCCAGTCAACCTTCCAAACTAGTTTAATAAGATTATACTCACGAATTTTAACGGTTTTTTCTGCGCCACACTTTTTGCAACGGAAAGTTATTTCTTCGCAGTCATCACTAACCGATAAAACTTCGGTAAAGTCTTTCATACAATCCGAGCAATAAACGTTGAGTGGATAATATTTTTCTCTATCGGTATCGTTTGCCTCTTGGGTTTTATATTTCATTAACGTATCGTAAATCTCAAGCCTATGCTTTAGAGCAAAAATGATGCCGTCAGCATATCTTCCGGAAGTATATTCCTTTGCTTGATAACGATAATCAACGTCAATACAAAGTTCTTTCAGCGACGCTTCGAACTCCTTTTCATTATATTCAGCATATGACGAAAACTTGCCGTGTGGGTCAGGAATAAAAGCATATGGCATACCGATATATTTATCGAAATCGTCACTTATCTTTGCGATGTTTGAAGGAACTTTTCTAAGCCTATCAAACTCATCCCACGAAAATAAAAGACGTGCTTTTTTGCCACGCTTTCTAAGCGCTTGAACAACGTAGAAACTCGTTGCAACGTCTCTAAAGTTACCAATGTGAACGGAGCCTGAAGGACTTATTCCCGCAGCGCAAACGTATTCTTCTTTGTTAGGGTTTCTTGCAATTAATTCTTCAGCAAGTTTTTCCGCCCAATGCATAATTCACCTCAAAATTAAATCTTTTTTATTAAAATTAGATAATGTTTTTTGTTAAAAATTGGCGTTTAACGAAGTTATAGGCTAACTTTTTTAATTTTTAACCACCGAGAGGTAACACTCAACAATTTTTTTAGCAACCTCTTCTGGAGTTAAATTCGTGGTATCGATAACGAATTTATAGTTAGCCATATCGCTAATATCTTGCCCGTAATATTCCTTGTATCTTTTGGCTTCCGACGCCCTTCTAGATAAAAGTTTTTTAGAAGCATCTTCTAAACTTTCATAAGTTTCGTCCGCTCTATTTGCAAGCATAATCCTTCTCGCCGCTTCCATTGGCGCAACTTTTAAATAAAAGCTAACAGCCGTTGGCACGAAATACCAACTCATTCTAGAATCAAAAATAAACGAGCCTTTTTTATCGTTATAAGAAACTAAAAAATCGTCGAGTTTTTTATCGTAACTTTTATCAGTTTCCATAAAGCGGTTAAACTCTTCAATGGTTAGATTTAAACTCTTGGCAAGCTCGCGCTGAATTTTGCCAGCAGATACGATTTCAGCGTTAAATTCTTTAGATAATGCGTTTGCAACGGTAGATTTACCACTACCAAGGTCGCCCGCGAGCGATATTCTAAATTCCATTAAGCCCTCGAAAACACAAAATTTCGTTAAATAATTAAACTTTAATTATTATATACAATACTATCGGTTAAGTCAACTTTAAATTTGCTTATTTTTATTATTTATCGTTTACTGCCAAAGCGTTTTTCAGCCTTGGCAATAAACGGTTTTTAAATTTTTACATTTCACACAAGTTTTTAAACAAGTTTTTTAAACAAGTGGATTGACGCTGGTTGACACGAGCCCACGTTCTTGCAAGGCTTACCCTTGCTAACTCTAGTTTCGTCGCTAACTTCATCGCTAGAAGAGAAGTACTCAGTGCCAAATCTATCTTCAATATAAATTCCAACTTTATCTTCACCAACGATAGTTGCCGAAAGCACGCTCTCGCCAAACGCTTGGTCGCCTAGTTCAAAAATCTTAACGCCTTTTCTTGCGCGAGCAAGCGTTGAAATAACATCAAGGCTAACTTTTTTGAACATGCCGTTAGTTGCGCCAAGTAGGCATACCGCGCCTTTATCAATTTGCGTTGACAAAATAACTTCGTCTTTATCGTCAACGTCCATACCCTTAACGCCACCAGCAACTCTACCTTGTTCAGGAATTTCGTTACTAGCCCTTAGGCACATACCACGCTTAGTTACAAAGAATAGGTCTTGACCTTCTTTTTCCATTTCGATATGGATAAGTTCGTCATCATCCCTAATCTTCATTGCTTGGTAAACTGATTTTATGAGCATATATTCACTCAAATCAGTTCTCTTAACCATACCCATCTTGGTAAAGAATAGAAGTTTGCCTTTAAGTTCTTCGCCCTCTTTAACTGAAATAAACGCAATAGGTCTTTCGGTTGAAATTGCTTGCTTGAATAGCGATTGGAAGGTTACGCCTTCTATCATTGCGTTCTTGCTAACAGGCAACACTTCGGTATCAATCTTATAACAGTTGCCAAGGTTTGTAAACGCATAAACCATTTGCTCGGTGGTCGCAACGGTTGCAAACGAGAAAATATCACGAGTTATAGGCTCTTTATCATCGCAAATGCGCTTATAGGTTGACGGCGAAATTTTTCTAATCTTGCCTTTTTTGTTATAGCCGATAACGAAAGTTTCAACAACTTTCTTTTCTTCTTTTGCCTTGATATCAATCTCTTCGCCGTTTTCAACGATAATTGAACGGCGGTCATCACGGAATTTTTTCTTGATAGCGAGCATTTCTTCTTTAACAACCTGCATTTGACGTCGCTTGCTATCTAAAATCGATTCGTAATATTTAATACGCTCTTTTAGCTCTGCAAGTTCTTGCTTTAGGTTGTTAACTTCAAGTTTAGTAAGTCTAGCAAGCCTTAAATCTAAAATTGCAACGGCTTGACGTTCAGTTAAGTCAAAACGCTTTCTCAAGTTTTGGCGAGCGGTAGCCGTATCTGGCGAAGTTTTAATAATTTTAATAACCTCGTCAATGTTGGTTACGGCAATTATCAAGCCTTCCAAAATATGTGCACGCTCTTTTGCCCTTTCTAGGTCATACTTAGTGCGACGAACGATAACCGTTCTTTGATATTCCGTATAGTAACGATAAATATCGATAAGCCCAAGTTGCTGAGGCTTGCCGTCTGCAATAACTACCGTGTTGATTGAGAACGATACTTGAAGGTCGGAATACTTATAAAGCGCATCTAAAATCTTTTTAACGTTAGCATCCTTTTTGAGTTTGATAACCGCACGCATACCGTTTCTATCCGACTCGTCGTTAATAGAGTGAATATCTGCAAAAAGTTCTTTTTTGTCTTCGCAAAGCGTATCAATCTTAGTTAAAAGTTTTGCTTTGTTCACGCCGTAAGGAATTTCGGTGATGATGATAGACTGCTTGCCCGCATCTCCCTTTTCAATGTTAACTTTAGCGCGAATATAAATTTTGCCCTTGCCCGTTGCGTAAGCGTTTTTAATTTCGCCATTAGAAATAATATAACCGCCCGTTGGAAAATCCGGACCGGGCACGATTTTCATAAGTTCGTCAAGCGTAATTTTTGGGTTTTCAATATAAGCAACTGCGCCGTCGATAACTTCGGCTAGGTTGTGGGTTGGAATATTAGTTGCAAGCCCTACCGCAATGCCCGTTGCGCCGTTAACCAAAAGGTTTGGATATTTAGCAGGAAGAAGGTCCGGCTCTTTTAGCGAATCGTCAAAGTTAGGTTTCCAACGCACGGTATCTTTTTCGATATCTCTAACAAGTTCCATAGCAAGCGGGCGCATTTTTACTTCGGTATAACGCATAGCAGCAGGTGGGTCGCCGTCGATTGAACCAAAGTTACCTTGTCCGTCAACGAGCGTCATACGCATATTGTAGCCTTGAGCAAGGCGCACCATAGCGTCGTAAACGGAAGTATCGCCGTGAGGGTGATATTTACCTAAGCAATCGCCGACAACTCTTGCGCTCTTCTTATAGCCTTTGTCAGGGAAAATTCCGTTTTCATACATAGAATAGATAATTCTTCTTTGAACGGGTTTTAATCCATCTTCAACACGAGGAAGCGCTCTATCTAGAATAACGTATTCCGCAAACGGCATCATCGAGTTTTTCATTACCTCTTCTAAGGAACTATTTATTATGTTGTTATTGTTTTCAATTATTTCCATCTTTTTTACCTCGTTTTATGCTGTTAATCGACTTATAGGCTAACTAATCTTGTTTTTTGATTTCAAAATCGTCAGTCTTGTTAAAGTCGGCGTGGGCTTGAATATATTTCTTTCTCTCTTCCGAACCTTCGCCCATTAAGATAGTGATTAACCTTTCAGCCTCTGCAGCATCTTCTAGCGTTACCCTCATCAAAACTCTCGTTTGAGGGTTCATGGTCGTTTCCCAAAGTTGTGATTCGTTCATTTCACCAAGACCTTTATAGCGCTGAATTGAATAGCCTCTGCCAACCTTTTCAATCTTTTCTTTTAGTTCTTTGTCGTCATAAGCGTATTCAACAACATCTTTCTTGAACACCTTATAAAGCGGTGGCATACCGATATAAACGTGCCCTTCTTGAATAAGTTGACGCATATACCTAAAGAAGAAAGTTAGTAAAATTGCTCTAATGTGCGCGCCGTCTTGATCGGCATCGGAAAGAATAATAACTTTATCGTAACGCAAATCTTCAATATTGAAATCACTTCCAAAGCCCGTGCCGAGTGCAGTTATTAGCGAGCGAATTTCGTCGTTTTTCAAAACTTCTTCAATGCGCTTTTTCTCGGCATTTAACGGCTTACCACGAAGTGGCAATATTGCTTGATGTTGCCTATCTCTGCCTTGCTTAGCCGTTCCGCCTGCAGAATCACCCTCTACGATAAACACTTCGTTAAGAGCCGCTTTTCTAGTAGAACAATCGGCAAGTTTACCAACGAGTTTTGCGCTTTCAGCGCCGTTTTTAGCCCTAGCAAAATCTTTTGCTTTTTTAGCCGCAAGCCTTACGTTTGCCGCAGTTATAGCCTTCTTTATGATAATATCGAAAGTTGTGAAGAATTTCTTAGTGTCAACGAGTTTCTTAAAGCCATCTATCGTAACGCTTTCAACTAAAGGTCTAACCTCAGGGTTACCAAGTTTAGATTTCGTTTGACCTTCGAACTGAACGTTTTTCATCTTGATTGAAACGACAACCGTCAAACCTTCTTTAAAATCGTCGCCTAAGAAGTTTGCGTCTTTTTCTTTAATTAAATTTCTTGCTCGAGCGTAATCGTTTAAAGCCTTTGTCCAGCCCGACCTAAAGCCCGTTTCATGCATACCGCCCTCTGGCGTTGTAATGTTGTTTACGAACGAGAAAACGCCGTCAGTATAGCCGTCGTTGTGCTGAATAGCAATTTCAACTTGCACGCCATTTCTAGTTTCTTTAATGTGAATAGGCTTATCGTATGCAACAGCCTTTCCTTCATTAAGATATTGAACGTAGTCAACCAAACCGCCGTCATAGTGGAAAACCTTTTCAACAACTTCCTTTTGACGCTTATCGATAAGAACGATTGTTACGTTGCTATTCAAGAACGCAAACTCGTTAAGACGCTTTGAAATTGTTTCAAAGTTAAACTCGGTGGTATCGAAAATAGTCTTATCGGGCTTGAAGCGAACCATTGTGCCCGTCTTTTTAGTTTTTTCACCCGTGTTTATTAGCGGCGCTTTTGGAATACCCGCATGAATTTTGCCCTTTTTATCAACCCAACTTGCAAACTCCATTTGGTAAATAGTCTTATTATAAACTTCAACCTTTAGCCATTCGGACAATGCGTTCGTAACCGAAGGACCAACGCCGTGAAGACCGCCTGAGAATTGATAGTTATCGTCGCCAAATTTACCGCCAGCGTGGAGTTGAGTGAAAACAACTTCAACGCCCGAAACTTTTGCCGTTGGGTGAATATCGGTTGGAATACCTCTTCCGTTATCTTCAACTGAAGCGCTACCATCTGGGTAGAGGGTTACCGTAACAGTATCACCAAAGCCGTTTGCAACCTCGTCAATGCCGTTATCGATAATCTCCCATAAAATATGATGAAGCCCTTTTGCGCCCGTTGACCCGATATACATACCCGGTCTTACTCGCACAGCCTCTAACCCTTCAAGAATTTTAATGTTCTCTGACCTATAATCTTGATTTGCCATAATTCCTCCTGTTAAAATCGTATATATTTTTTATTTTTTTTCTTTGATAATCGCCTTATAGGCTAACTTTTTGCTATTCGAGTTTTTTATAAAGCCCGTCCTCCTCGTCTAGAAGTTTTAGCCTTATCATCTCGTTTCGGCAGGTTGCAAAGTCGTCGCAGAACTCTGCTATTATTAAATTAGTTTCCTTTAGTGAATACTTTTTATTCTTAGAAAACTCTTTTAAAATTTCTTTAAATATAATTTCTCTTTTCCTTATTTGCACTGGAAGTTTTGCTATTGGGCTTCCTTTTTTTACAAACGTTTCTATAACCGACTTTTCAAAAGCGTTTGATTTTTCTTCAACGCCAAAAGAAACGAGTTCTTTCAAACTGCAAGATAGGGCTTTTTCGTTCACGAAATAGGTTTGATAATATTGCTCCTTTTTCGATGAAACAAGCCCCGCTGATTGCAATTTTCCAAGGTGAAAACTCGTTGTGGAAACGCTGATATTAAGTTCTAGCGACAGTTGCTCAACAAACTTAGGCGCTTCAATTAACGAAGCCAAAATTTTAAGCCTTTGTTTATCGGCAACAGCCTTTAACAAAACTTCTGCTTGCATAATTTAATTTTATACTTATCGAATTAAATTCTATCTATTATTATAAATATCGAAATAGATTTTGTCAAGAATAAAATTAAAAAAAGTTACCGCTTTTTTGCGATAACTTTAAAATAATATATTAATATATTAAATTTTCCTCTCCTTTAATTAAATTTTCTCTTCCTCGACGACTAAAAACGGAAAAATTGGGTTAGATTTATCTAAACTTTCAAAAAACTCGCGCGATAAATTATCGCTATCAGGTAAAAGCAGAAACGATTTTTCAGGCAAATTAATTATAATTTTTTGACCGCTTCTAACTTCCTTTCTTAGTTCATTGTCTTTTATGATTTTATAGGGCGAAACCATAAATTTTAGGGCAATGTCAACAACTTTTTCATCTTCTTCTACGGTATAAATAAAATTTTGTAATAATAAGTTTTTCATACTAGGAATATATTTATACAAACAATAAAATATAACTTTGAGGTGATAAAATTAAAGGATTATTCAAAACTGTTGCCCTCGTTACCATTTTTTCGTGCGTTGAGCGGTTTATCGGGTTTATATATAGAGTTTATCTTTCGCACTCTATCGGAGCGGAGGGCTTGGGTCTTTATCAAATTGCGCTCTCTATTATTGGCGTTATCGTTACGCTAACATCTAGCGGAATTCCTATAACCATTTCACGGCTTATGATTGCAAGGCGGGCTTCAAAAAACAAAAACGCCGAAAACGACGTTGTTTCCGCAGGCATTTTAACAAGCCTTCTAATTAGCCTTCCCATAACGCTTTTACTTTTCTTTTTTAAAGATAGTTTAACCTTTATTTTTGCAGACCCTAGGGCTTATGATATTTTAATAATTATTCTTCCCGGAGTTGTGATAACTTCGATTTACGCAGTTATACGCGGTTATTTTTGGGGCAATCGTGATTATTTAGCCTACTCTTTGATTGAACTTATTGAAGAGATTGCAATGGCTGTTGTTGGCGTTATTTTAATAAGCAAAGCAACTAGCATTTTCGACGGAGCTAAAAAAGCCGGCACTGCAGTTTTCGTTTCCTATACTATTTCTTTCACGCTCTCTTCTTTAGTTTTCGTGTTAAAACACGGAAGGCTTTCAAACCCCGTTAAAGAGTTAAGACCACTTATTCAGTCATCTTCGCCAATAACGGCAATGCGCACGATGACCGCCGCCCTTTCGTCTTTAATATCGATAATTTTGCCGATTAGGCTCGTTGACTTTGGTATGACGACTTCCCAAGCACTTTCTTCCTTTGGCGAAGTTAGCGGAATGGCTCTACCGCTTCTTTTTATCCCTTCAACGGTTATCGGCTCGATTGCGCTAGTTATCGTTCCTGAAATTTCCGAAAGTTATTATAATAACGATAAAAGTAGGTTAACTAATAGCGCGCAAAAAACTTTTTCTAGTTGCATTATTTTTTCCGCTCTTATAATTCCCGTATTCATTGGCTCGGGAAGAGAAATTTGCCTCTTTATTTATTCAAACGAAAACGTGGGGCTTTACCTTTCGCTATCGGCTATCATAATGCTTCCAATGAGCATTTCAATGATAACAAACAGCCTTTTAAATTCAATCAATAAAGAACGGCTAACCCTTTTAAACTACGTTTTGAGTGCAGTTTTAATGCTTATTTGCATCTACTTTTTGACGGCTTATATTGGCATTTTGTCGCTTATAGTTGGCTATCTTTTGAACTATACGCTAACAAGTTTTTTAAACGTTAGGCTATTAAACAAGTGTTGCGACGGAAATTTTAAATATAAAAGAGTTTTGCTGTTTTGTTTTTTAACCATTATTCCTAGCGCAACCCTCTCGCTACTTCTATCTAACCTTTTATTTAACGTTACCACGACTTTTTTAACAATCGTAATCTCAACCACACTGACGCTAATTTTTTCTATTTTACTTCTTTTTATTTTCGGCGTTTTATCATTAGACGGAATTAAAAGTTTTCAACTAGAAAAAAAGTTAAATAAAGGCAGTTAAAAACTTAGACAAAAATACTTAATTTAACAAATTTTGCTTGACTTTTATCTTCTCGTATTCTAATATTTTAATATAATAAAAAATGCAGAGTAGGGTAGATGCGTTAAGTGTTGCAAAACGGGATGTTGTTTGCAAACGAAAGGTTCGCCTGCGATATCTATCCGCGTCCGTTGCAATTTCGGCTCTCTTTTTTTAGAGAGCTTTTTTGTTTATCGGGGCTCGTAAGGAGTTTTATGAACAATCTTTTGGCTTTTACCGCACCAAAGTCTTTTGACGTCGTTGAAATTTTCGGCAACCTTTTAACCGATTGGCATTTATACGCTTTTTTAGCTTTAGTTATTGCAATATTTTTTATTGCCACAATTTTATTTAAGCCAAAATACGTCTATAACACGACCAAAACAAAAAAGACGGCCACCATTGCCGTTTTAACAGCGTTTTGCGTTGTTATGAATGCTCTTTCAGTTGGCACGATGGACGCAAAATATTCCCTTGTTCCAACCGCTGGGTTTATCGCTGGCACAATGCTAGGGCCTATCAACGGGTTCTTAGTTGGGTTCGTTGGCGATTTAATTGCAGGAATTATTACCCCCGCTGGAGTTTATAATCCGCTTATAGGTATAGCAAGCGGGCTGTGGGGATTTTTCCCGGGAGTTTTGCTTTGCTACAGCAAAAAAAGACCTTACCCAAACGCAATCATATCTTATATTATTTGCGTTTTAATTAGTTCAATTTTGATAAACACCATTGCTTGCTACTATATGTATTGGTCGAGCGGAAAAACTTACGCAACTGTGTATATCTTTGCCCTTTCAAGACTTCCAACATCGGGCATAAATCTTTTGATTAATATGCCACTATCACTTTTTTTAATTAAGCCGTTAAACATATTAAAAGATAAGTCTTTATCGCATAAATAATCAATTAATCGACTTATAGCCTAACTTTTTATTATTTTAACATAGAAAAAGCCTTAGCATTTCGCTAAGGCTTTTTGCTTTTTTTAGTTAAGTGATTCTATGAATTTTCTAATTCTTGATAATGCTTTTTGCAAATCTCTTAGGCTATAAGCATAACTAATTCTAATAAAATATTTTCCACACTCGCCGAACGCATCGCCAGGAACTACTGCAACTAACTGCTCGTCAAGCAAGCGATTAGCAAACTCTTCGCCCGTCATACCGAATTTTTCAACGCTCGCAAAAACGTAAAACGCGCCTTTAGGATAAACGCACTCTATTCCCATTTCATCAAACTGAGAAAGAATATACCTTCTGCGCTTATCGTATTCATCACGCATTTCTGTAACGATTGAAAAATCGTTTTCAAAACAATCTTCAAGGCACGCAACACCTGCGTGTTGAGAAATGGTCGGCGCGCACATAATCGCATATTGATGCACCTTATACATTGCCGTCATTATCTCGCTAGGAGCAAGCGCATAGCCTAAGCGCCAACCCGTCATAGCGAACGCCTTTGAAAACCCATTAATAACGATTGTTCTCTCTTTCATATTATCAAGCGAGGCAATTGAAGTGTAACTTCCTTCATAAGTTAGTTCTGCGTAAATTTCATCGCTTATAACTATAAGGTCGTTTTCGACAATAAGTGGGGCTATAAGTTCATAATCAGCCTTTTCCATCACTGCGCCCGTCGGGTTGTTAGGGTAGCAAAGAAGAATTGCCTTAGTCTTTTTTGAGATAACTTTCTTTAAATTTTCGGGCGTTACTTTAAACTCCGTTTCGCTCTCGCATTTAATAGAAACGGGAACACCGCCCGCTAGCGTTACGCAAGGTGCGTAAGATACATAGCAAGGGTCGATAATAAGCACTTCGTCGCCCGGGTTTACGAGCGCGCGAATAGCGCAGTCAACCGCCTCGGATGCGCCAATCGTTACCAAGATTTGATCTTTATCGCTGTAGTTTAAGCCAAAACGCTCGCTATAGTATTTGGAAATAAGTTCTCTAAGTTTTGGCAAGCCCCAGTTGCTGGTATAGTGAGTGTAACCCTTTCTAATAGCCGTCATAGCGAAATCTCTTCCGCTCCAAGGCGTATCGAAATCGGGTTCGCCAACGCCTAGAGAAATTGCGCCTTTCTTTTCGGAAACTATATCGAAAAACTTTCTAATACCGGAAGGCTTAATCTCTTTAGCGCTTTTACTTAAGTATTTAGAATAGTCCATTATTCGTGAATTTTAAGGCGTTTATCTTGCTCGTCAAACGAAACGAGTTCAACACCGCCCTCCTTATATTTTTTCAAAATGAAGTGTGTTGCAACCGAAACAACGCTCTCTAGCGTTGATAGCCTTTCAGCAATGAACATTGCAACGTCACGCATGGTAGAGCCTTCTAGGGTTACTACGAAATCATACGCGCCACTCATAAAATAAACGTTTTTAACTTGCGGAAGGTTAGAAATTTCTTGCGCAATCTTTTCAAAAGTCGGAGGCCAA